>NZ_CAAF010000019.1 GCF_000359125.1 Mesorhizobium sp. STM 4661
TGTTGGCGCCGGCATTGCCCTGGATGGTTTGGGCCAACTCGTTGCCGGTCAGGTTGATTGCCGTGGTGCCGGCGTCCTTGGTGGTGCCAAGGACTTCAATCGACGAGCCGGCTGAGAGCGCATAGCTCACGGAGGTCCACACTCGGTCTTGACCTTGGCCAGAGGACTCGACCACCCTGTCACCGGCATTGTCGACATAGTACTCGTCATTGCCGCCATGGCCGGTCATCGTGTGGGCACCGGTTGCTCCAAGTATATCGGCTCCGCTGGTGCCGTTGAGTTTATCGGCCGTAGCAGGTGGGTTGTCGGTAGGTGGCGGGTTGTTGGTCGGAGGTGGATTGTTGGTAGGTGGCGGGTTGTTGGTAGGTGGCGGGGTGGTCGTTCCGGTCTGAGTGTTGTGGTCCCGGAAAAAGGATTGCATCGACGACGTGTTGCCGAGCGAGGTTTCGCCGTTCTGCGAGGCCCATTTATAAGCCATGTCAAAGGCCGGATCGGGAATCAGCTTTTCCCAGCGGTCCATCATGGTCTGCATCTGGGACGTCGTCGGCATGACATACGACCCGCCCGTATTGGTCGTCCAGCCGCCGCCGCCAAACGTCTGATAGACCGGAATGATCGCGCTCTTCGGGATGCCTGCCTCCAAAGCCGCGGCCACGGCTCTGTCGATGTAGTTGAAGTCCACCGCGGTCGTGCGCACCGGATAGGGGTTTATCCCGTAATAATCGATCCCGGTGTTGGCGGGATTGTAGGTATTGGCATAATTCGAATCTGTGTACGGCCCCATGTCCATCAGGGTGATGAAAGTCTTGGCGCCCGGGAAATTGGCATGGATCCAGTCGGATTCCGCCTTCAGATTGGCGGCGCTCACCTTGGTGTGGTATTTGCCGGTGGGATCAGGCTCGTCGGTCAGAAAAAACCCTAAAACCTTCGAATTGCCGATGAGAGGCGTTACCTTGTCGATAAACGACTGGGTTACGCCATTGCTCTCGCCGAGCCAGATCAGGGCCTTCGAGCCATCCGGCAAGGCGTTGACCGATGAGGCGTATTGAAGATCGACCAGGTTGAAGCCGTTGGCCTTGGCCTGGGCAGCTGAGGCGCCCCAGGTGTAGTGCATCGTAGCCATGCGAACATCCTTCGTATGATTCGGTAGCGCCCCGACCCCTGCCTACGCGAGGCTCTATATTAGCGCCAAATCAATTAGCGACATGCGTTGATAGAATCATTGATCTTCGATGGATACTGATCGCCATGTGATTTGATTGTACGCCGTTACCAGAATCTTAACGGCGGCAATGCGTTGGATAATCAGCAGCCAGCCGGGTTCGGATCGCTTGGCTTTCCTGACGCTTCTAGAGCTGTTCTCTTGTTGCGATTGGCGTCGGCGCCGCGAAGTTCAGGGATTTCGGCGAGATCATCCTCAGCGCAATCGCCGCGCACCGAGCTGGCGCCGCGAGCTGACGATTCAATCAACCCAAACCGCTGCGTCTTCAAGTCATTGAGATCGATCGACCGCTATCAACTGGTCCGGCTTGAAAGCGGCGTGTTGAGGGGTCCAGATGTCGCCCTCGCGATTGAACCAATTGCACAGATACATGCCGGAGGCAGCATGATCGTTGATCGTCATGTTCGGGCCACCGGACTTCAGTTTGACGACATCTCCGGTCTTGAAACTGTCCGCCATGATGTTCCTCCCTGGAGTTCAAAACAAAACGTGGAGAGGTAACCACCAACGGCGCCTATCGACAAGCGCACCAGAGATCTTGCCGAAGCCTGTCGTGACAGCTGGCCATTACGGTGAAAGTTGACCTTTCGGTGCCCCAGCCCAATATGCAAAAGGCTTGCACTAAGAGTTTGAGAGAGGTGGGCTTTTCGAAAGCCAGGGTGGCGGAGAGGGAGGGATTCGAACCCCCGATGGGCTTGCACCCATGCCGCATTTCGAGTGCGGTGCATTCGACCACTCTGCCACCTCTCCGCGGTCATGGTCCGCCGTTGCCGGCGCGGCGCACTAGATAACGGCTGGACAGGCAGGTTACAAGGCCCAATCTGCCTGATATCGGGCTTCTCTCGGGGCCGTACGGTCCGTCCTTCGATACCTGCCGCCGCCTATGCCAATGCCGCCGGCTTGCTTTCGGGTGTTTGCCTTGACTTCGACGCAACCTTCGGTTAGGGACAGCGCGCAATCGGCGTGGGGGGTTCTTCCGCGCCGCTTGTTTTTTGAACCCGCAGACTGACAAAAAGACGGCCGAACCGCGTGATGCGGTTCATCAAGGCCGACCGAACAGCGAAAGGCAAAAAATGTTCGCAGTCATCAAAACGGGCGGCAAGCAGTATCGCGTCGCCGCCAACGATCTCCTGAAGATCGAAAAAGTCGAAGGCCAGGTCGGCGACATCGTCGAGATCGGCCATGTGCTCGCGCATGGCGAGGGCGAGAATGTGACGTTCGGCGCGCCGTTCGTCGACGGCGCATTGGTTACTGCGGAAGTCGTCGAACAGGGCAAGAACCGCACCGTCATCGCTTTCAAGAAGCGCCGCCGGCAGAATTCGCGCCGCAAGATCGGCCATCGTCAGCTTTTGACCACCGTGCGGATCGCCGAGATCCTGCTGGATGGAGCCAAGCCGTCGAAGAAGGCCGCCGCCAAGACGGAAGCGCCGAAGACCGAGGCGAAGGCCGAGGTAGCGCCTGAGGCGAAAGCCGAGGCCGCGCCGAAGGAGGCCAAGGCCAAGAAGGAAGCCAAGGCAGAGACTGCCCCGAAGGAAGAAGCCAAGGCCGAGACAGCCGCGACGCTGTTCAAGGCGCCGAAGGGCGAGCCGGACGACCTGACCGTAATCAAGGGCATCGGCCCGGTCGCGGCCGGCCAGCTGAACGAACAGGGCATCACCACCTTCGCGCAGATCGCCAAGCTCACCGACAAGGATGTCGCCAAGATCGACGAGCACATGCCGTTCAGCGCCGACCAGATCAAGGACTGGCGCGAGCAGGCCAAGGAATTGGCGAAGAAGTAAAACCAGCCGGCGCGATCGTCGCCGGATCGGACTTGAAACGGAACGCGAACGCGTTCATAAGACCCTTTAGGCGCCTTACGGCGCATCGGAGTTAGTTAGATGGCACACAAGAAAGCTGGCGGTTCGTCGCGCAATGGTCGCGACTCCCATTCCAAGCGGCTCGGCGTGAAGAAGTTCGGCGGCGAAGCCGTGATTCCGGGCAACATCATCATTCGTCAGCGCGGTACCTCGTGGCATCCGGGCGTCAATGTCGGCATGGGCACGGATCATACGCTGTTTGCGCTCGAAGCCGGCGCAGTCACCTTCAACAAAAAAGCCAACGGCCGAACCTACGTATCGGTGAACCCGATTACCAAAGCAGCGGAGTAGCCGGTTCCGCACCACAACACCGGCACCCATCTCGGGACCGGTGTCTGGCCAAGCCAGGAAAAGGATCAGGGGAGATGGGTTTCCATCTCCCCTTTTTCTTGTGCCTGGAGGACTGACATGGTTGCCGAAGCGGAAGACACGGAAGACGAAAGTTACGCGATAGATTGCCCGGTGCTCGCGACCGAGCGGCTGGTCATGCGGCCGCCGCGTGAAAGCGATATCGGGCAATTGGTGACGCTTGCCGACAATCGCCATGTCGCCGAAATGCTGGCCCGCATGCCGCACCCCTATGGCGAGGCCGAAGCCCGCGCCTTCCTCGCCATGGCGGCATCGCGCCGGGCAGGCATCGCCTATGCATTGATGCTGGCCGGCACCGAAACCTTCGTCGGTTGCGCCGGCCTCAACACCACCGACCGCGGGCTGGAACTCGGCTACTGGATCGGCGAGCCCTACTGGAAGCACGGCTATGCGACCGAGGCCGCGCACGCGCTGGTCGACCTCGCCTTCCAGAAGACGTCGATCCAGGTGCTGCATGCGTCGACCCGGGTCATCAATCCGGCCTCGCGCCGGGTCATCCACAAATGCGGCTTCCAGTATGCCGGCCAGGGCATGCTGAACTCGATCGTCGCCGGCCAGGTGCCGGTCGAGCGCTACCGTCTCGACCGCAAGACCTGGACCAGCCTCAGGAACTGGGTGCATTTTTAATGAGCTGCCCTGCAGGGCAATCGCATATGGGAGTCCCCCCTCATCCGGCCGCTTCGCGGCCACCTTCTCCCCGTGGGGGAGAAGAGGCTGGCGCGCCGCGACTTCCTCTCCCCTCGGGGAGAGGTCGGATTGCCCCGAATTGCCCTTCGCGATTCGGTTGGCAATCCGGGTGAGGGGGGCTCTTGCCCATATGCGATTGCCTAAGCGGCTCCGGTCAGGCCATTTCGACCCAGACCGGCAAGTGATCCGAACCGACCGTTTGCCGGTCGACCCAAAGCCGCTTCAGCGCTCTGGCGAGCGAGGCGCTGGAAAAGACATAGTCGATGCGCTTGTGGCGGCTGGTGTCGTCGGACCGCTTGGGGTCGACCCAGGTAACGAGATCGGCGCCGGCCACGTTGAGGCGCATGGCGGCATCGACGGCAAAGTCGGCGGTCAGCGGCATGCCGAATTCATGGTCCGGTCGGCCGGCGAGTTCGACATATTCGGGCGATCCGGCCAGCATGTTGAAATCGCCCATGGCGACAAAGGCTTCGGGATGCGGCAATTCCGGCAGGCCGATCTCGGCGACGCCGGACAGTGCGCCGCCCTCAAGCGCGTAATTCAACAGGCGCTGGCGCAGGAACTGTATCTGGCTCACGCGTTCGACGGGGCTGCGGTGATCGAGATGGATGGAATAGAAGCGGGTGAAGCCAAGCGGCGTCTCGATCAGCGCTTCCAGCGCGCCACGCTGGAAGTTCATCGCCTCGAAGCTGCGGCTGCGCGGCAAAAGCAGATTGCGCGACAGATGGATGGGCGTTTTCGACAGCACCATGTTGCCGAGCTGGAAGGTTCTCGTGATGGCGCGGCCGTTCTCGATGCCGGAGCCGATGTTGGCCTCGAAATTGCTGCCATAGACGGCAAAGTAGTCGGGCAAGGCGTCGCCGAGTTCGGCGACCATGTCGCGGCCACCATTCTTGGGGTTGTTGCGGGTAACCTCCTGCAGCGCGATCACGTCGGCGCCGCGCACGGCGTCGGCAATGCGCCCGACATCGTAGCGGCCATCGAGACCAATGCCATACTGGATGTTGTAGGTTACAAGCCTCATTGCGATATCTCCCCGGCCAAGGTCACAAAACGGCCTCGCCCTTCGCCCCGCCTTGGTTTAGAGCAATCCCGCAAAGCCAATAGCAGAAACCACAATCCGATGAAATTTCTCGATCAGGCCAAGGTCTACATCCGCTCCGGCGACGGCGGCGCCGGTTCGGTTTCGTTCCGGCGCGAGAAATTCATCGAGTTCGGCGGTCCCGACGGCGGCGATGGCGGCCGTGGCGGCGATGTCTGGCTGGAGGCCGTCAATGGGCTGAACACGCTGATCGACTACCGCTACCAGCAGCATTTCAAGGCCAAGACCGGCACGCATGGCATGGGCCGCAACATGACCGGCGCCAAGGGCGCCGACGTGACGCTGAAAGTGCCGGCGGGCACCCAGGTCTTCGCCGAGGACAATGAGACGCTGATCTGCGACCTGACCGTGGTCGGCCAGCGCTTTCTTTTGGCCAAGGGCGGCAATGGCGGCTTCGGCAACCAGCATTTCAAGACCTCGACCAACCAGGCGCCGCGCCGCGCCAATCCGGGATTGCCGGGCGAAGAGATGAACATCTGGCTGAGGCTCAAGCTGATCGCCGACGCCGGCCTGGTCGGCCTGCCCAATGCCGGCAAGTCGACTTTTCTCGCCGCCGTCACCGCGGCCAAGCCGAAGATCGCCGACTATCCCTTCACCACGCTGCATCCCGGCCTCGGCGTCGCCCGCATCGACGGGCGCGAATTCGTCATCGCCGACATTCCCGGCCTGATCGAAGGCGCGCATGAGGGCGTCGGCATCGGCGACCGTTTCCTCGGTCATGTCGAGCGCACGCGCGTGCTGCTGCACCTCGTTTCGGCGCAAGAAGAAAATCCCGGCAAGGCCTACAAGACCGTGCGCGCCGAACTCGACGCCTATGGCAACGGGCTGACCGAGAAGGTCGAGATCGTCGCGCTTTCCCAGGTCGACATTCTCGATGCCGAGCAGCGCAAGAAGAAGGTCGCCTCGCTGAAGCGCGCCGCCGGCCGCGCGCCGATGCTGTTGTCCGCCGTCACCGGCGAAGGCGTCGAGGCGGTGCTGCGCGCACTGATGGCGGTGGTGGCGGAAGCACGCGCCGCTGTCGCCGCCCCGGTCGAGACGCGCTGGGAAAAATAGCAATGGCCGCGCAGTCGCTGAAAAAATACCGGCGCATCACCGTCAAGATTGGCTCGGCGCTGCTTGTCGACCGCACGAGCGGCCTGAAGCGGGACTGGCTGGCCTCGCTCGCCGACGACATCGCCGTGCTGGCCGAAGGCGGTGCCGAAATCCTCGTCGTGTCGTCCGGCGCCATTGCGCTTGGCCGCACCATTCTCGGCCTTGGCAAGCGGGCGCTGAAGCTCGAGGAGAGCCAGGCGGCGGCCGCCGTCGGGCAGATCGCGCTGGCCGGCGCCTGGTCGGATGCGCTCGGCAAGGGCGGCCTGAAATCGGGACAGATCCTGCTGACGCTCGGCGACACCGAAGAGCGCCGCCGCTATCTCAACGCGCGCGCGACGATCTCGACGCTGCTCAAGATGAAGGCGGTGCCGGTCATCAACGAGAACGACACGGTGGCGACCTCCGAAATCCGTTATGGCGATAACGACCGGCTGGCGGCGCGCGTCGCCACCATGATGGGCGCCGACCTGCTGGTGCTGCTCTCCGACATTGACGGGCTTTATACGGCACCGCCGGCGCGCGATCCGCAAGCCAAGTTCATTCCGGTTGTCGACCGCATCACGCCCGACATCGAAGCGATGGCGGGCGCCGCGGCTTCGGAGCTGTCGCGCGGCGGCATGCGCACCAAGCTCGACGCCGGCAAGATCGCCACCGCCGCCGGCACCGCGATGATCATCACCGCCGGTACGCGGCTGTCGCCGCTGATGGCGATCGAGCGCGGCGAGCGGGCGACCTTCTTCCGGCCGAGCGCCAATCCAGTCAAGGGCTATAAGACATGGATCGCCGGGCAACTCGAACCGGCGGGGCGGCTGACCGTCGATGCCGGCGCCATTGGCGCGCTCAAGTCGGGCAAGTCGCTGCTGCCGGCCGGGGTCAAGCTGGTCAGCGGTAATTTCTCGCGCGGCGACACGGTGGCGATCCTGTCGGCAGAGGGCCGCGAGATCGCGCGCGGACTGGTTGCCTATGATGCCGCCGATGCCGTAAGGATCGCTGGCCTGAAGACCGCCGAGATCGAAACCGTGCTCGGCTACGAGGCGCGCTCGGCGATGGTCCACCGCGACGACCTTGTGGTGAGCCATGCGGGTGACCAAGTAGGGGCTGGTGACCAAGTACGGGTGAGCGACCAAGTAACGAGCGGAGGATGAGCCATGCTGAAGCTGCATGAAAAATCCCGGGACGACACGGTGGCGATGATGGCCGATATCGGCCGCCGCGCCCGTGCCGCCGCCCGACCGCTGGCCATTGCTGCGACCGCCGCCAAGAACGCGGCGCTTGTCGCCATGGCGGAGGCGATTGTCGCCCGGGAACAGGATATTCTCGACGCCAATGCCATCGACATCTCGAATGGCGAGGAATCAGGGCTCTCCGCCTCCTTCATGGATCGGCTGAAGCTCGATCCCGCTCGCATCCGGGCCATGGCCGAAGGCATCCGCGAGATCGCCGACCTGCGCGATCCGGTCGGCGACGTTATCGCTGCGTGGGACCGGCCGAACGGCTTGCATATCGAGCGCGTGCGCACGCCGCTTGGCGTCGTCGGCGTCATCTATGAGAGCCGGCCGAACGTGACGGCGGATGCCGGCGCGCTCTGCCTCAAGGCCGGCAATCCGGTGATCCTGCGCGGCGGTTCGGATTCGCTCAATTCCTCCGCCGCGATCCATGCCTGCCTGGTCGAGGGGCTGAAGGCGGCCGGTCTGCCGCAGGACGCCATCCAATTGGTGCCGACCACCGACCGCGCCGCCGTCGGCGAAATGCTGAAAGGCCTCGGCGGCAATCTCGATGTGATCATTCCGCGTGGGGGCAAGAGCCTGGTTGGGCGGGTACAAAGCGAGGCGCGAGTGCCGGTCTTTGCCCATCTCGAAGGCATCTGCCATCTCTATATCGACCGTTCAGCCGATCTCGACATGGCAGTCAGGATCGCGGTCAACGCCAAGATGCGGCGCACCGGTGTCTGCGGCGCCGCCGAAACGCTGCTCGTCGACCGTGCCGTTGCCGCCACCACCCATCTCGTGCCGATTCTCGACGCGCTGCGCGCGGCTGGGTGCGAAATCCATGCTGATGCCGAGGTGCTGAAGCTGTTTTTCGATGCCCGGCCCGCCACCGACGCTGATTGGGTGACCGAATATCTCGACGCCATTATCGCGGTGAAGCTGGTCGACGGCGTTGCCGGCGCGATCGAACATATCGAGACGTTCTCCTCGCACCACACCGAGGCGATCGTCGCCGAGGATGCTAGTGCCGTCGAAAAATTCTTCAACGAGATCGATTCGGCGATCCTTTTGCACAATGCCTCGACGCAATTCGCCGATGGCGGCGAGTTCGGCATGGGCGCCGAGATCGGCATCGCCACCGGCAAGATGCATGCTCGCGGGCCGGTCGGCGTCGAGCAGCTGACGTCGTTCAAATACCGCGTGCGCGGATCGGGACAGGTGCGGCCTTGAAGCTTTTTGCTCAAAGAACCTGAAGTTTTGCGCCCAGCCACCCCCCTCTGTCCTGCCGGACATCTCCCCCGCAAGGGGGGAGATTGGCTGTCATTTCTGTTTTCGCCAATTGCCAATCTTGCAGAATTTGCGCCGCCAATGAAACTGCCAATCTCCCCCCTTGCGGGGGAGATGTCCGGCAGGACAGAGGGGGGTGCGTAGCGCGATGCTATCCTCCCTATCTGCCTCCTCGCCCTACCTGCACATGCCGCATGCCGAAAAAGGCCTGGCCGTCGGCTTGTTCGGCGGTTCGTTCAATCCGCCGCATGCCGGCCATGCGTTGGTCGCCGAGATTGCGCTGAGACGCCTGGCGCTCGACCAGCTGTGGTGGATAGTGACCCCCGGCAATCCGCTCAAGAACACGCGGGAACTGGCGCCGCTGACTGAGCGGCTCAGCCTGTCTGAGCAGACTGCCAGGAACCCGAAGATCAAGGTCACCGCCTTCGAGGCCGCGCATCATGTCCGCTTCACCGCCGACACGCTGGCGCTGGTCAAGGCGCGCAATCCCGGCGTCGACTTCGTCTGGATCATGGGCGCCGATTCGCTTCGCGACTTCCACCGCTGGCAGCGCTGGCGCCAGATCGTCATGACCTTCCCGATCGCGGTGATCGACCGCCCGGGTGCGACGCTGTCCTTCCTGTCGTCGGTTGTCGCCAAAACCTTCGACTACGCCCGCGTCGACGAGGGAGATACGCCGCGTCTCGCCCGAATGAAGGCGCCGGCCTGGACCTTCATCCACGGCCCGCGTTCATCGCTGTCGTCGAGCGCCATCCGCAAGATGGCGAAAGGATAGGAGTTTCCTTCTCCCACAAGGGTGAGAAGGGAAGACCGCTGATGTCGCTTTTGCGGCGGCATTTCCCTGATCCATGGGCGATCCTGCGCGGGCATGACGACACTCGAGCGAAACCAGACCCGACCAGACCCGCGTCAGGGCAGCCCGTCGGCGCCGGCGATCGCCATTGCCAGCGTCATCCTGTCGATGGCGCTGGTCGCCATCGGCAATGGGCTGATGTTCGCCTACATACCGGTCCGGCTCGGCGCCGAGGGCTTCGATCCGACCTGGGCCGGGCTGATCATCACCGGCCTTTCGGCCGGCGGCCTCGCTGGCTGCATCCTGACTGGACCGCTGGTGCGGCGCGTTGGCCATGCCCGCGCGTTCATGGTGCTGTCGGCGTTGATCGTGTTGTCCAATGCCGCCGTCGGGGCCGGGACGATCCCGCTGCTGTGGATCGCGGCGCGCGCACTCTACGGTTTTGCCATATGTGGCCTGTTCATCGTCGCGCAAAGCTGGCTGAACGATGCCGTCGCCAACGCCATACGCGGCCGAGTGATGGCGGTATTTTACGTCGCCTATGTCGCGGGGCTCGGAGTCGGTTACGCCACGCTGGCGGCGGTCGATATCGGGACTGCGCAGGCCCCGTTGATCGGCATCGCCTTCACCGCTCTGTCGATCTTGCCCGTGGGGCTGACGCGGCTTGCCCAGCCGCCGCCGCCGCAGGCTGCATCGGTCGCGCTTGGCCTAGCCTGGCGGATTTCGCCGGTGGGCGTTGCCGGCATGCTCGCCGTCGGCGGCCTGTCGATGGCGATTTCGGGCTTCGCGCCGATCCATGCCACGGCCAAGGGTTACAGCCAGGCGGATGTGGCGCTGCTTTTGTCGGCAATGCCGGTCGGCACACTGATCCTGCAGATTCCGCTCGGCTGGATTTCCGATCGCACCGACCGGCGCTATGTGCTGATCGCAGCCTCCGCGCTGGCCCTGGCGGCGGGCCTGTTTGCGCTCGGCTTTGACGGCGGCGCGCTGGCTGTGCTCGTTGTCATCTACATAGTCTGGGACGGCGCATCGGAATCGATCTATTCGCTGGCCAGCGCGCATGCCGCCGACCGCGCCGGCAAGGACGACATGGTGGCGCTGTCCAGTTCGCTTCTGTTTGCGTGGTCGCTGGCGGGCTTCATCGTGCCCGGCATCGTGACCGGGCTTTCCGTCATCTATGGGACGCAGACCTTCATCTATGTGGCCATCGCGATCGCCGCTGCCTTTTGCCTGTTCGTGCTGTGGCGGGTGATGACGACGCTGGCCGTTCCAGCCGCCGAGACCGGCAATTTCGCGCCGATGAGCGCACAGGCGCCGTTGCCGGTGGAGCTGGCCTTCGCGCCGGAGGAGCAGCGCCGTCGCTCCGAAGGCTGAGGTCGGTTTCTGAGGATCTAGTGCAGATGCCTGAGCTTGTCAGGGTTACGCACGACATAGATCGCCGCGATCTTGCCGTCCTCGATTTCGAGCGCCGTCGTCTGGAGTTCGCCATCGGCTTCCAGCGTGACGAAGCCTGGCAATCCATTGACGAAACCGACACGGACAAGTGTCGAGCCATTCTCGCGCAACCAGGCCGCCACCTGCTCGTATTGCTTCATAACGGCGTCGAATCCCAGGGCCGGCTCCGTGGCTGCCGGACGTTTGCCGCCGCCATCGGCATGGGCGCTGACGTCGGCCTTCAGCATCGCGCCAAGCGCCTTCATGTCGCCGCTGCGCGAGGCGGCGTAAAAGGCCTCGGCAAGTTCAAGGCCACGTTGTTTTTCCACCTGAAAGCGAGGTCGCGCCTCACGCATATGGGCGCGCGCACGGGCAGCGAGCTGGCGGCAGGCCGCCGCGTCGCGCTGGATAGCGGCCGCGACCTCCCCAAACTCCAGCCCGAACACATCGTGCAGCAGAAAGGCCGCGCGCTCGAGCGGAGAAAGGCGTTCCAGCGCGAGCATCAGTGGCAAGGTGACGTCTTCTGCTTCGTTGTCCTCCACGACTGGATCGGGAAGCCAGGGTCCAATATAGGTCTCGCGCTGGCGTCGTGCCGATTTGAGCTGGTCCAGACAGAGGCGCATGACCGTGCGGCGCAGGAACGCTTCGGGCTCGCGCACCTCTGTGCGGTCGGCCCTCATCCAGCGGATGAAGGCCTCCTGCACCATGTCTTCGGCGTCGGCCACGGAGCCAAGCATGCGGTAGGCGACGCGCATAAGCTTTGGACGCAGCAGCTCGAAATTCGCCGCCGCATGCTCGGACTCCGCGTTCATCATCAGGCGGCCGCCGCCTTGGCGGCGGACCTTACAACCGCCGGATCGGCCCAGGCACTGAAGCCAACCGCAAGGCGATTGTAGCCGTTGATGACATTGATCATCAATGTGAGTTTCACCTGCTCCTCCTCCGTAAACTCGGCCTTCAGGGCGTCATAGGCACTTTCGTGCGTATGTCCTTCGGACATTCGCGTCAGCGCGTCGGTCCAGCCGAGCGCGGCGCGCTCGCGGCCGGTATAGCAAGGCGCCTCGCGCCATGCCGGCAGCAGGTTGATGCGCTGCTCGGTCTCGCCGTTTTCGCGGGCAAACACAGTGTGCATATTGAGGCAGTTGGCGCAGCCGTTGATCTGGGAGGCGCGAATCTTCACAAGCTCGCTCAGGCTGGGCTCGAGGCTGGAGGAAATGGCGAGGGCCGCGCGCTGCCATTCCTTCATCAGGGAAGGGGCAGCGGCGAAGAGATCAAGTTTTGCGGTCATGATAGGCTTCCTTCTGTTGGTTGCGACATCATGACGAGACAGGATCCACCGGTGTGACATGCACGCCAAATTTTTTGTGCCTGTCGCCAGGCGAAGCGTGGGGTGTGCCCGTCCTTGGAGCCGAGTCTAACCGTCCCGGCTATTGCCGTGTGGCGGAGGGTTCCGGCCGAGGCGCTTCCGGCGGCGGCGCGGGAACCGAAATGCCTTCGGCGTCGAAGGCCTGCTTGGCGCGTTTGGTGAGGTCGATCTGGGTGGCGAAGAAATCCGCGGCCGAGGTCCAGTAGCGCAAGGTGATGGCGACGGTGCTGTCGCCGACGGTGGCGACGAAGGCGATCGGGGCCGGTTCCCGCCTGACGTGTCGCTCGGCGGCGACGACGCCGAGCATTGTCTTTTGCGCGAAATCGATGTCGTTCCACGAGCCGATGGTCAGCGTGATGTCGCCGCGACGGACGCCGTTGCGCGAATAGTTGCGGACAGGCTGGTTCCACAGCGTCGAATTGGGGGCGAGGATGTAGACGCCGTCGACCGTCCTCAACCTGGTGGCGAACAGACCGATTTCCTCGATGGTCCCGGAAATGGCGCCGACTTCGGCATATTCGCCGATGCGGAATGGCCGCAGCGCCAGCAGCATGATGCCGGCGGCGATGTTTTGCAGCGTCCCTTGCAGCGCCAGGCCGATGGCCAGGCCGATGGCGCCGATGGCGGCAATGATCGAAGCCGTCTGCACGCCGAACTGGCCGAGCACCATGATGACCACGAGGACCAGGATGGCGTAGCGGACGATCTTCGAGAAGAAGTGACGCAGCGTCGCATCGAAGCCGTTGATGTGGCCGAGGCCGGCATAGAGCGAGCGCTCGGCGAGACCGGCGACGGTATAGCCGACGACCAGCAGGATGACGGCACCGATGGCCGAGAAGGAATAGGAGACGATCAGCGTGCTGAGTTGCGCAAGCCCGGCCTGCACGCTGAGGAGCGCGTTCTGGGGATCGATCGGCATGATGGAAATCCGGTTGGTCGATGCGCCGATAACCCCGGCAGGGCGGCAAGAGTTCCGATTTTTCTTGCGTTGTGGAACCGGAAGAACGGCACTGCGTTGGCGCTGGCAGGACCTGCCGTCTTGAAACTGCAACGCAACTCTGCCTATCTAAGCGATGTCACCTGATTTGAAGGGGTGATTTGGTTGTTCTTGCTGCGAAAGGAACTACACTGAGAACAGCACTGCGGAAGAGGGCCGACATCGTGCCTTCGCCGGCCGGGATCAGCGTAAACGACGCCGTGTCCCGCGCCATCACGACAGTCCTTGCCAGTCTGGAAGACTCCAAGGCCGAAAATATCGTCTCAATCGACATTCAGCGGAAATCGAGCCTCGGCGACTACATGGTCATCGCATCGGGCCGATCGCACCGTCATGTCTCGGCAGTCGCCGATCATCTCCTCAAGGCGCTCAAGGATGCCGGGCTCGGCACGGCGCGCGTCGAGGGACTGGCCGGCGCCGACTGGGTCCTGATCGATTCGGGCGACATCATCGTCCATGTCTTCCGTCCCGAAGTCCGTGACTTCTACAATCTCGAAAAGATGTGGCAGGCGCCGGATCTCGAGGAAGAGACCCTGCACTGAGCCGTATTTGTCTTGATGCATGTCGTTGTGCCAAACCGGCGCGCACCTTCGGTTCAAGCCCGAGGGCACGTTTTTGGGCGACATGCATTGGCGGCTCTTTGAGGTAGGATGAAGATATCAGTTCATGCCGTGGGCCGAATGAAAGCCGGCCCCGAGAAGCAGCTCGCCGACCGTTATTTCGAGCGCTTCGCCAAAAGCGGTCCCGCTGTGGGGCTCGAATTTGCCGGCATTGCCGAGATCGCGGAAGGCCGCGCCCAGACCGCTAACGAGCGGCGGCGCGAGGAAGGCCAGAGGTTGCAGACATATTTGCAGCCGGGCACCGCGCTGCTGCTGCTCGACGAGCGCGGCAGGAACCTTTCCTCCGACGATTTCGCCGGTCGCATCGGCCTGCTGCGCGATGGTGGGCGCAAGGCACTGGTCATCGCCATCGGCGGCGCCGACGGCCACGATCAATCGCTGCGCGATCAAGCCGATCTGTTGGTGTCGTTCGGCGCGCTGACCTGGCCGCACCAATTGGTCCGCGTGATGCTGGGCGAGCAGCTTTACCGGGCCGCCACCATCCTTTCGGGGCATCCCTATCATCGGTCGTGAGCCTGGCCGTGTATCGTTGCGAATCACACGGATTTCCGCCCCAATGCACCGTGAGATTGTGCTACGTTGGCAAGCTATCGAACATGGTTGATTGTTCGTTAACGAAGCCACGCATAGAGTCGGGGCTCAATGTCTGAAATTGGACGATCGAGATTGAGCATTCTGCGCGGCTGCGGCATTGCGGCGGTGGCGTTCGTGCTGTCGCTCAGTGCCGTCAGGGCCGAGAACACGCTCGACCTGGCACCCGATCCGGATCAGAGCCGGGCCGAATACGAACAGGTGTCGAAGGATATCACGCTGTCGTCCGAGCGGCTGGCCAAGCTCGCCGCCGACATAGCGACGATCAAGAAAGATCATGCCTCGATCACCGCGGCGCTGATCCAGTCGGCGATGACCGAGCAAAAGCTTGGCCAGGATATCGAGGACATCGGCGCCAAGCTGGAAGGGTTGAAAGGCGAGGAGCAGAAGATCCGCGCCTCTCTGGCGGTGCGGCGCGACGTCCTGGCCGAGGTGCTGGGCGCGCTGCAGCGCATGGGGCTCAATCCGCCGCCGGCGATCCTGGTCAAGCCGGAGGACGCGCTGTCGTCGGTGCGCAGCGCCATCCTGCTCGGCGCCGTGGTGCCGGAATTGCGCCAGCAGACCGAGATCCTGCTGGCCGACCTCAAGGAGCAGTCGCGGGTGACGGCCTCGATCGAGGCGGAGCGGGCACGGCTGACGGCGGCGGTCGGCGAGCAGACGGCGGAGAAGAAGCGGCTAAGCATGCTGCTCGAAGCCAAGCAGAAGCTCGAAGCCGACACGCAAACGGCGCTGGTCGCCGAAAAGCAGCGATCCCAAGCACTTGCGGCCAAGGCCGGCAGTCTAAAGGAACTGATCGCGTCGCTCGAGGCCGACAAGGAGCGCAAGGCGGCGGACGCGGCGAAGGCCGCCGAGCAGAAGTCCGCGGATGCCGACAAGGTCCCGGCGCAGCCGGAACTGGCGTCCCTGCCGGTGCCGGAAGCCAACCGGCTCACCGCCGCGGCGCCGTTTTCGGCGCTCCAGGGGCAGATCGCGCTGCCGGTCATCGGCAAGATCAAGCGGCGTTACGGGGCCGATGACGGTAACGGCGCGGTGATGCTCGGCGACATGGTTGCGACACAATCGGGAGCCATCGTCACCGCGCCGGCGGACGGAAATGTGCTTTATGCGGGACCTTTTCGCTCCTATGGTCAACTCTTGATCCTGAACGCGGGTGACGGCTATCATGTCGTTCTGGCGGGGATGAGCAGAATCAGCGTCGCGTCTGGCCAGTCGGTGCTCGCAGGAGAGCCGGTCGGCGCGATGGGAGAGGCCCGGGTGGCGAGCACCTCGGCATCGAAGAATGGAAATGCCACGCCGGAGCTCTACGTCGAGTTCCGCAAGGATGGAAAACCCGTCGATCCGACCCCATGGTGGGCGGACCGTTTCTCTGGAAGGACGTGAGATGATGCGGAAACTGTCGCTTTTGTTTGCCGGTGCGCTGATGGGCGCATCCGCGATGAGCCTGGTCCATGGCGCGCCAAGCTCGACGGCGAACGCTGCGGGCTCCGAAACCTACAAGCAACTGGCGATCTTCGGCGACATCTTCGAACGGGTGCGGGCGCAATATGTGACGCCGCCGGACGACAAGTCGCTGGTCGAAAACGCCATCAACGGCATGCTTACCTCGCTCGACCCGCACTCCTCCTACATGAATGCCGAAGAGGCGCAGGACATGCGCGTGCAGACCAAGGGCGAGTTCGGCGGCCTCGGCATCGAGGTCACCATGGAGAACGACCTGGTCAAGGTGATCACGCCGATCGACGACACGCCGGCCGCCAAGGCGGGCGTGCTTGCCGGCGACTATATTGCCAAGATCGACGGCGAGGAGGTTCGCGGTCTGAGCCTCAACGACGCGGTCGAGAAGATGCGCGGGCTGGTCAACACGCCGATCAAGCTCACCATCCTGCGCCAGGGCGCCGACAAGCCGATCGAGCTGACGGTGGTGCGCGACATCATCAAGGTCAAGGCGGTCAAGTTCCGGGTCGAGAACGACATCGGCTATATGAAGATCACATCCTTCACCGAAAAGACCTATGACGACCTTGAGAACGCCATCGACACCATCAAGAAGCAGGTGCCGAACGACAAGCTCAAGGGCTATGTGCTCGATCTCAGGCTCAATCCGGGCGGCCTGCTCGACCAGGCGGTGAGCGTGTCCGACGCCTTCCTCGACCGCGGCGAAATCGTCTCGACCCGTGGCCGCGATCCCAAGGACGTCACCCGCTTCGACGCCCGGCCCGGCGACGACATCGGCGCCAAGCCGCTGATCGTGCTCGTCAATGGCGGCTCGGCCAGCGCCTCTGAAATCGTCGCCGGCGCGTTGCAGGATCTGCGCCGTGCCACGGTGGTCGGCACGCAGTCCTTCGGCAAGGGTTCGGTGCAGACGATCATCCCGCTCGGCGAGAACGGTGCGCTGCGCCTGACGACGGCTCTCTATTACACACCGTCCGGCAAGTCGATCCAGGGCAAGGGCATCACGCCCGACATCAAGGTCGACCAGCCGCTGCCGCCCGAACTGCAGGGCAGGGACCTGACGCGCGGCGAATCGGACCTCAAGGGCCATATCAAGGGCGCCGACGAGGGCACCACCGGTTCGGGCTCGGCGGCCTATGTGCCGCCGGATCCGAAGGACGACCTGCAGCTCATCTATGCCGAGCAGCTGCTGCGCGGCCAGAAGACCGATCCGGCGTTCCCGCCGAATCCGGACAAGGCTGTCTTGAACCAGTAAGGGTCGATCGGCCGGGCAAACAGGTCTGGCCGCCTGATCGAAGCGATGCGATGCTGCCGGGGCCGCGAGGTTCCGGCAGTTTGATTCGGGGGACCGTGGCTGGAGCGCCACGCGTCTGAGTAACGCGCCAGCGATTATGGACTTCGCGCAGGATTTCGCGGGAAAAGTGATTTTCACTTTTCGGATCATGCGCCCGGGGATGCGGCTTGGCTGACATCGGCAAGGATATCGAACGCCCGCTCGGACAGGCTGTCCGGCCGCCGCGCGCGGCCAACAGGATCAGCACCGGCGCGGTCGTGGCCGCGCTTGTCGTGCTGGCCGTGATTAGCGTCTCCGGCGCGATCGCGTTGCGCGAAAAGCCGTTTCGAAAGCCGGAGGTAACAGCCGTTTCAACGCCGAAGGTGACGGCCGCCGCGCCGGTCACTGAGCCGGCGCCGGCGCCGAAAGCGGAAGCAGCGCCCAAGACCGGCGGCCCGCGGATCATCCTTGTCGAGACCGAAGAGGGCGACGGCCCGCCCAAGGCAGCCATTGTCATTCGCGACCCCTCGGCCATCGGCCAGAACCTGAAAATCGCGCATCTACCCGACAGAGCGCTGATCGAAGCCAGCGACACCGGCCCGTTGCCGGTCCGCGCCGTCGATGGCAGGCGGCCGTTCGACGTCTATGCGCGGCCGTGGTCCGGGGCGCGCGGCGCGCGCGTTGCGATCGTCATCGGTGGGCTCGCCGTGTCGCAGACCGGTACGCAGGCGGCCATCGCCAAGCTGCCGGCGGAGGTGACGCTGGCGTTCGCGCCGCAAGGCAACAGCATTGGCCGCTGGATGCAGGCGGCGCGGCAGAGCGGCCATGAGATCGTCATGCAGGTGCCGCTCGAACCGTTCGACTATCCGAATGTCAATCCAGGCCGCAACACGCTGACGATCGCCGCGAGCCCGGACGAGAATTTGAAGAGCCTGCGCTGGGCGCTGTCGCGGACGACCAACTATACCGGCGTCATGAACTATATGGGGGCGCGCTTTTCGGCCGATGCGACGGCGATGGGTCCGTTCATGGCCGAGCTCGGCAAGCGCGGCCTGGCCTATGTCGACGACGGCTCGTCGGCACGCAGCCTCGCCTCCGAACTGGCGCTGAAGGACGGCGTGCCGTTCGTGGCCGGCGATACGGCGATCGATGCCGTGCAGGACCGTGGCGCCATCCTCAAGAAGCTGGACCAGCTCGAAGCGACCGCCCGCGCGAAGGGCTCCGCCGTCGGCATCGGCTCGGCCTTCGACCTGACCGTCGACACGGTGGCGTCCTGGGTGATCGAGGCCAAGAAGCGCGGCATCGAGATCGTACCGATTTCGGCAGTGGCGATAGATCCGCAAAAAGGTTGAGCATGGCGAAGGCAAAAGAAAAGATCGATCCCGAGACGCTGCCTTATCGCCCCTGCGTCGGGCTGATGATCCTAAATTCCGAGGGTCTGGTCTGGGTTGGCCATCGCATTGCCGAACCGGACAGCGAATTCGCCGGTACAAAGCTGCTCTGGCAGATGCCGCAGGGCGGCATCGACAAGGGTGAGGAGCCGCTGCAGGCGGCGGAGCGGGAACTGTATGAAGAAACCGGCATGCGCTCGGTCTCGCTGCTGGCAGAGGCGCCGCACTGGATCAATTACGACCTGCCGGCGCATCTGGTCGGCGTTGCCTTCAAGGGCCGATATCGCGGCCAGACGCAAAAATGGTTTGCCTTCCGGTTTCACGGCGACGCAAACGAAATCCAGATCAATCCGCCGCCGGGTGGCCACACCGCCGAGTTCGACAAATGGGCGTGGCGGCCGATGCAGGAGTTGCCCGACCTGATCGTACCGTTCAAGCGCAAGGTCTACGAGGACGTGGTGGCGGCGTTCCGGCATTTGGTAGCCTAGCTGCCTGCTATCTGCCGTGCCGGCCATGGTTGCTGCATCGCTATCATGGCCTTATTGATGGCCAATCCGCTGCGAGCAAGGTCGGCATGAACGACGTCCTCAAGAAATCCGTTCCGGAAGGGGCCGCTGCCGAAAGCGCCACGGTCGGCGAGTCGGCGGCCGGCGCGATCCTGACCATCGACCTTGGTGCCATCCGCGAGAACTACCGGCGGCTGAAGGCGCGGCTGGGTGGCGCTCGCTGCGCAGGGGTCGTCAAGGCCGATGGCTACGGCCTCGGCGCCGGGCAAGTGGCAGCGGCGCTGGCCAAGGAAGGCTGCGACATATTCTTTGTCGCGCTGCTGTCCGAAGGCGCCCTGCTGCGCAAGGCGCTCGGTTGGCGTCCCGCGATCTATGTGTTGAACGGCATCGCGCCCGGCGCGGAAGGGGAAGCGGAGGCGGCCGGGCTCACCGCCGTCATCAACAGTGTGGAGCAACTGGCGGCCTGGCACGCGGCGGCCCGCCGTGCCGGCCGGAAATTGCCCGCGGCGATCCAGGTCGACAGCGGCATGTCGCGGCTCGGCATGGCGGCGGCGGAAGTGGAGGCCGTCGCCGGGGATTTGCAGGCTTTCGACGGTATCGACGTGACCTTGGTGATGAGCCATCTGGCTTGCGCCGATGAGCCCGCGTATCCGGCCAATGAGCAGCAGCGGCTGGAATTCGAGCGGCTGCGCAAAATGCTGCCGAAGGCGCCGGCTTCGCTCGCCAACTCATCCGGGATCTTTCTTGGACCGCGCTTTCACTATGACCTCGCCCGTCCGGGTGCGGCACTCTACGGCATCAATCCGACACCGGCCGAGCCGAACCCGATGCTGCCGGTGGTGCGGCTTGAAGCAAGGATCATCCAGACGCGAAATCTCCATAGCGGAACCGGCGTCGGCTACGGCCACGCATTTCACGTCACCGAACCGATGGCCGCCGCGACGATCTCGCTCGGCTATGGCGATGGCTGGCATCGGCGCGCCGCGGCGGCGGCGTTCCTCGATGGCGTGCGCCTGCCTTTCCTGGGCCGGGTCTCGATGGATTCGATCATCCTCGACATTTCCGCGCTGCCGCCCGGCAGGCTGAAGGCCGGCGACCTCGTCCAACTGATCGGGCCATCGCAGACTGTGGACCAGGCGGCCGGCCATGCCGGCACGATCGGCTATGAAATCCTGACCAGCCTCGGCCATCGCTTCCACCGGCGCTACGTGAATCGATAGCGGCACTTGGCGGGCGCCGCGAAATCCGGCAGACAGGCAATGATGGCCCGGCCCTGACAAAAAATCGTTGCGGAGAGTTATGCGATGAAGATCCTCGTGCTGGGCGGTGGCGTGATCGGGGTCACAACTGCCTATTTTCTGGCCGAGGCCGGCCATCAGGTGACGGTGATCGACCGCCAGAAAGGTCCGGCGCTCGAAACCAGCTTCGCCAATGCCGGCGAGATCTCGCCGGGCTACGCCTCGCCATGGGCCGGGCCCGGCGTTCCGCTGAAGGCGGTCAAGTGGCTCTTGATGAAACATGGCCCACTGGTGGTGCGGCCGACGCTCGACCCGTATATGTGGATATGGCTGGTCAAGATGCTGCGCAACTGCACCACCGAGCGCTATGCGGTGAACAAGGCGCGCATGGTGCCGCTGGCGGAGTACAGCCGCGATACGCTGAAGGCGCTGCGCGAGGCGACCGGTATCGCCTATGACGAGCGCGCCAAGGGAACGCTGCAACTGTTCCGCACGCAACAGCAGCTCGACGGCACATCAGGCGATGTCGGGGTCCTGAAGAGCTATGGCGTTCCCTACGAGATCCTCGATCCAGACGGCTGTATCGCGGCCGAGCCGGGGCTGGCCGGGGTGCGCGAAAAATTTGTCGGCGGCCTGCGGCTGCCGGGCGACGAGACCGGCGACTGCAAGATGTTCACCGACCGCCTGGCCGAGCTCTGCGTGGCGCGCGGCGTTACCTTCGAATACGATGTGTCAATCAGGCGCATCATCAGGAACCGCAACCGCATCGCCAACATCAACACAAGCAAGGGCTGGAGAGCCGCCGATGCCTATGTGATGGCGATGGGCAGCTATTCGGCTAGGTTCATGCGCCAGCTGAAACGGCCGATCCCGGTCTATCCGGTCAAA
Source organism: Mesorhizobium sp. STM 4661 (assembly GCF_000359125.1). Taxonomy (GTDB): domain Bacteria; phylum Pseudomonadota; class Alphaproteobacteria; order Rhizobiales; family Rhizobiaceae; genus Mesorhizobium. The sequence continues at coordinate 21,376 of NZ_CAAF010000019.1, forward strand.
GGTTATTCGATCACCGTGCCGATCAAGGATGCCGCCGCCGCACCGGTGTCGACGGTGATGGACGAAACCTACAAGGTGGCGATCACCAGGCTCGGCGACCGTATCCGGGTCGGCGGCACGGCGGAGATTTCCGGCTTCGACCTCGGGCTGCATGAATCGCGGCGCCGCACGCTCGAACACTCGGTCGGCGATCTTTTTCCAGGCAGCGGCGACATGCGCGCGGCAAGTTTCTGGTGCGGGCTGCGGCCGATGACACCCGACGGGCCGCCGCTGATCGGCCGCACCGAATTCTCCAATCTCTATCTCAACACCGGCCACGGCACGCTCGGCTGGACCATGGCCTGTGGTTCGGCCAAAGTGCTGGCCGACATCATCTCCAGCCGCGTGCCCGACATCAACGTGCGCGATCTGGGGCCGGAACGGTATCTGAAGTAGAGCTGGAGGGACAGCACCCCCCTCTGTCCTGCCGGTCCGGCAGGACAGAGGGGGGTGTGAAGGATCGCTGCAGAACGGCGTTTCCTCTGCGCCGCTGATGTTCAAAACGCTTCCTTCACCCAGCCCTCCGAGAACAGCAGCCGGTAGGCCCACGGTACCGTTACATTGGTGGCGACCGGGTTCGAATGGGCGACGTAGTCGTAATAGATCGGCTTCATCCTGGCGTAGAAGGCGGGGTCGAGCACCATCATGCCGTTCTCCGAGTCGTGGAAGAAGCTGCGGTTGTCGAGGTTGACCGACGAGATCGTCACCAGCCTTTGATCGATCATCATGATCTTGGAATGCAGCACGACATCCGGCGCCTTGAATTCGCGGATGTCGATGCGGTCGCCATATTTCTCGACGAACAGCTTGTTGAGCGCGGTGAGGAATTTGCCGCCAATGTCGCCCTTGAGGTCGATGCGGCCGATAATGTCGATCTTGACGCCGCGCGCCAGCGCCCGGTCGAAGGCCTGGGCTAGGTTCGGCGTCAGATTGAGATAGGGATTGACGATCTCGATATGGTTTTGGGCCGTGTCGATCAGTTCGACAAAATAGCTCTCCAGCGCGTCGCCGTCGGCATAGGGCACGGAGATGAAATGCCGCGCCGTGCCAGGCGGACGCCGGCCATCCGAACGGACCGGGATGGAGAAGGGCCGCGAAATGTTGGTATCGGCGTCGCGCAGCCACAGCGTCGAAAGATGCGCGGCGAGCGTCTCGACGGTGGGCCGGTCCGATATCTCGATGTCGAAGTCGCTCCAGTTCGAATAGTAGTTCAGCGACAGCCCGTCGGTCCTGCCGTACTGCTGGAGATCGGGATAGCGCGACAGGTCGACCGGCTTGTGGAACAGGAAGCCGTCATGGATGTTGCGGCCGCCGATGATGACGCGCGAGCGGCCGGGATCCTCGGCCAGCGTGGCCAGCATCTTGACGTGGTGGGTCTTGTGCAGCTGTGACAGCTGTTCGTCGATCGGCGCGCCATGGTCGGCTCGCCAGCGGTATTCCTGCAATTCGACATTGGGAAACTCGGCGGCCAGCCGGTGCAGCATGGCGTCGTCCTTGGCGCGCTCCAGCACATCGGTCACCATGATGCGCACCTTGGTGCCCAGCGCGGCATGGTGGCGGATCAGCCGCTCGATGATGCGGCCGGAAAAGTCCGCCTTGAACTCCAGCGACGACAGGTAGATCAGCTTGAGTTTTGGCGCTCGGGAGAAATCGAGCGGCAGTTCGGGATCGCCCTTGTCGAACGCGCTGTCGGGCAGCGGGGCGCCCATCATCGCTTCGACCTTGGCATTGAAGCCGTCGCGCGACTTGCGCAGCAGGCGCGGCTGCCCGAGCGTCAGCGTACAGGTCTGCGACAGCCAGCGGCTGGCGTAGAAGGCGCGTTCGAGCGCATCGAGGCCGGCCGGATCGGGAACAGGACAGCGCTCATAGCGGCTGTCCAGGGCGGTGAGCGCCGGATCGGCGACCTCTTCGCGCAGGATGGTGAGCGGCGCGCCAGCCGGGGCAAGGCTCGAGCTGATATCGAGATCGCAGCGGTTCAGGGCCTCGCTTGGAAACAGGCTGGTGTCGTTGCTCGCCAGGCGGATGCGAAACGCCGTGCCTGCCGGAAAGCTGCGTACGCTGCCGGCCTGCCGGATCGCCAGCGTGCCGTCGCAGGCGCCGCGGATGTCGACCGGTTCTCTGCCCGCCTGGCGCAGCACGATCTCGACCGAACGCGCCTGCAGGCCGGAAAAGCTGAATGTCTTCGACCCGGACGGCCGCGCCGCTGCGTCTATATAAAGCGTCTGCCGCGACACCCGCCAGCGTCCGTCGAAATGGCCTTCGCTTTTTTTCCCATTCGACGGCGCCACCTGTCCCGCGGCGACCGGTTTGGCCAATCGTTCCAGCGTCCGGTAGGTCGCCTGGAAGTCGCTGTTGGCGATGTCGTGACGGTCATGCCCGAAAGGGCCGGTGCCGTTCGCCCGGTCCATGGCGCCGAGCTGGTGGTGGGCGAGCAGCGCCAGGAAACGCTTCTCGTAGTCGCCACCCGCATCGCCGAAAAACTGCGCCGCCGCGACCTTTGCACCCGATGTCGTGGCCGACAGCGAGGGGCGAGCGCAGGCGCTTTCGCCGGGAAGGACATCGCAGCTGCCAACGGGGCGCCCCGCGCAGCCAGCAAGGATGGCGAGCGCCAGTCCGAGCAGCGCTATTGATCCGGCACGTCGCCGGCTCACCCGGTCGCTCCGTTCATCGCCTTCAGCTGGGCGGGATCGCGCGGCGGCATGAACCCTTGCGGGAAGACCTTGCAGACGGGAAGCGCGAAGGTGGCGATCAAAAGCTCTGCCTGCCTGCGCATCTTTCGTGGCGCCGTCTTTTCGTCGCGGATCGCTTTCGCCGAGGCGACCAGCGCGCCGTCGCAGTCGCAATGGTTGCGGCGGGCGATGTAGCAGGCATCATGGGCCTGGCAGGCGGTGTCGAGGCGGTCGACAGGCCGGGCCGAGAGGTCGCCGGTGCGGGTGCCGGGCCCGCAATAATTGCCGAAGACGAAAGGCGAGGGACGCGCCATCGCATAACGGACCGGTTTGGGCAGTTCCGTTTCCGGCACCTTCGTCCATGGGTTGGCGCAGGCGGAAAGCGCCAGCAGGAGGATTGCAAGAACGGCTCGCATGTCTACCCGCGCCAGCTTTCCGAAAAATGCCCTGTCCGGCGCGGCGGCACAACAAGGCGTCGGCAACAGCGCATCGCCACACTCGCCGACTTTATGGCGAGGAAAAGGCACGGTTGCCTTTGATGCATGTCGTTGTCCCAAAACCGGTTCCCACTTTTGGGCGACATGCCTCACGCGAACAATCCCCGTTCCTTTTCCACCGCCTTGTTGATGAAGCCCGCGACGATCTGCACGCGGCGCAGCGGCCTCACCGATTCGTGATAGACCAGCCAGTAGGCACGGCGGATGGGCGCGACGATGTCGACTGGCACCAGTTCCGGCATCGAACGGGCGACGAAAGTGTGGAGGATGCCGATGCCGGCGCCCGAACGCACCGCTTCGGCCTGGCCGAGCGCGGAGGAAATGGCGAAGCTGGTGCGCCAGTCGGCGCTGAACTCGGCGGCATAGTCGAGCGAGGGGCTGACGATGAGGTCCGGCACATAGCCGATCAGGCTGTGTCGGCCGAGCTCGGCGGGCGTCTGGGGCAGGCCATGCGCCTCGGCATAGGCCCGCGACGCGAACAGGCCGAGCGTATAGTCGACCAGCTTTCCGGCCACCAGCCTGCCTTCCGTCGGCCGCTCGACGGTGATGGCGATGTCGGCTTCGCGCCTGGACAGCGAGAAGGAGCGTGGCACCGGCACCAGCTGGATGGTGAGCTCGCGGTGCAGGGCCGTCAGCGCGCCGAGACGCCCGGCCAGGAAAGCGACGCCGAAACCGTCCGGCGCGCCGATGCGCACGGTGCCCGAGACGTCGTCGCCTTCGCCGGCAACCGTGGAGCGCGCGGCAATCATGTCGCCCTCCATGCGCTCGGCGATATCGAGGAAGCGTTCGCCGGCCGGCGTCAGCTCGCTGCCGGTGGTGAGCCGGCGAAAGAGTTTCGTCCGGAGCGCATCCTCGAGCGCGGCGATGCGGCGCGAGACGGTGGCGTGGTTGAGCTCCAGCCGCCTCGCCGCGCCAAGGATCTGGCCGGCGCGCGCCACGGCGAGAAAGATGCGGACGTCATCCCAGTTCATGGCTGATGTCCGCAATTCTAGAGTAGAGCGCCGCGTTCCCGCCCACCCCCCTCTGTCCTGCCGGACATCTCCCCCGCAAGGGGGGAGATCGGATGTCGCCGCCGTTTTCGCCAATCGCCAACGCTGCAGAGAAGGCGCCATCAGCGAAGCTGCCGATCTCCCCCCTTGCGGGGGAGATGTCCGGCAGGACAGAGGGGGGTGTGACGAAGCTCAACCTTGAGAGTTCCTGTGACGACAAGCGGACCTCCCATTTGCGAGAATTGATGCTCCTCCGTCAATCGTTATCTATTTTCCGCACAACGGTTGCGTTCTGGCTCGCGTTGCCATCAGCCACGCAAAGGCGGACAATGCCTCATCACAAATCCAGGGAGAGAAACCATGATCGAGTACGGTCATTTCATTGGCGGCAAGCGTGTCGCCGGGACCAGCGGCCGCAAGCAGGATGTCATGCAGCCGATGGACGGCACGGTGCGCGGCACGGTGGCGCTGGCTTCGCGGGCGGAGCTGCGCGCGGCGGTGGAAAACGCCAAGGCGGCGCAGCCCGGCTGGGCGGCGACCAACCCGCAGCGGCGCGTGCGCGTGCTGATGAAGTTCCTCGAACTGGTCGCCAGGGACTATGACGAACTGGCCGACATACTGGCGCGCGAGCACGGCAAGACCATCGCCGACGCCAAGGGCGACATCCAGCGCGGTCTCGAAGTGGTCGAGGTCTGCATCGGCGCGCCGCACATGATGAAGGGCGAATTCACCGACGGCGCCGGCCCCGGCATCGACGTCTACTCGATGCGCCAGCCGCTCGGCGTCGTTGCCGGCATCACGCCGTTCAATTTCCCGGCGATGATCCCGCTGTGGAAGATCGCGCCGGCGATCGCCTGCGGCAACGCCTTCATCCTGAAGCCTTCCGAGCGTGATCCCGGCGTGCCGATGCGCATCGCCGAACTGTTCATCGAGGCCGGCCTGCCCGCCGGCATTCTCAACGTCGTCAACGGCGACAAGGAGTCAGTTGATGCCATTCTCGACGATCCCGATATCAAGGCCATCGGCTTCGTCGGCTCGACGCCTATCGCCCACTACATCTATTCGCGCGGCACAGCCTCGGGCAAGCGCGTGCAGTGCTTCGGCGGCGCCAAGAACCACATGATCATCATGCCCGACGCCGACATGGACCAGACCGTCGACGCGCTGATCGGTGCCGGCTACGGTTCGGCGGGCGAGCGCTGCATGGCGATCTCGGTGGCCGTCCCGGTCGGCAACGACACCGCCAACCGGCTGATGGAAAAGCTGATCCCCCGCGTCGAAAGCCTGAAGGTCGGTCCTTCGACGGATTCGTCCGCCGATTTCGGTCCGCTGGTGGCGGCGCAGGCGCTGGAGCGGGTCAAGGGCTATGTCGACACCGGCGTCAAGGAAGGCGCCAAGCTGGTGGTCGACGGTCGCGGCTTCTCGATGCAGGGCTACGAGAAGGGCTATTACATGGGCGGCTGCCTGTTCGACAACGTCACCGCCGACATGCGCATCTACAAGGAAGAGATCTTCGGGCCGGTGCTCTCGGTGGTGCGCGCGCCGACCTATGAGAACGCGATCAAGCTCGCCAACGACCACGAGATGGGCAATGGTGTCGCCATCTTCACCCGCGATGGTGACGCGGCGCGCGACTTCGCCTCGCGGGTCCAGGTCGGCATGGTCGGCGTCAACGTGCCGATCCCGGTGCCGATCGCCTATTACACGTTCGGCGGCTGGAAGGGGTCTTCCTTCGGCGACCTCAATCAGCATGGTCCGGACGCGTTCCGCTTCTACACCAAGACCAAGACGGTGACCTCGCGCTGGCCGTCCGGCGTCAAGGACGGTGCCGAGTTCGTCATCCCGACGATGAACTGAGGCGGGACGAGCTAGCCGGACGGAATCCAATTTGCGTCCTCGCCACGAGGCGATAGCGGGCGCACGGGCAGGCGTGAAGGATGGTGCTATTGAACAGTAGGAAGGGCGTGGCGTTTGCCGCGCGCTTCTTTCGTTGCGTTCGGATATCGCTTGTCCCATCGGTTGAATATGATACACTAAGGGTATCCTAAATTCAAAAAAGGATGCCCGTCATGACAAAGTATGCTCCGATCTCTGATTTTCTGCAGAGGCAGGCTCTGGACGAGTTAAGTCTGGATTTTGAGAAGATTGAAGAAATTTTGGGCGCGTCACTTCCCCGAAGCGCCTACGACTATCAGGCTTGGTGGGCGAACGACCTCAGTCATAGCCAAGGCAAGTCATGGCTCGACGCCGGATGGAAGACGGAAAACCTGAACCTGACCCGTCGCAGCGTGACGTTCACGCGCGTTTCCGAGTCGACGCAGATAGTGCTGGCAACTCCGCCAACGGCCCCGCTCTCCCTTGATCCATGGGGCGCGCTGGCAGGTACTGTGACTGTTCATGACGAAAATGCCCTGACATCTCCGGTTGACGAAATGTGGGACGCCGAAGCCGGTGACGCATGAACTCCATACCATTGCTACTCGATACGTGTGCGGTGATCTGGTTGTTCAACAGGTCGCCGCTCACCGAGGGCTCGCGGACGGCCATTTCGGAAGCCGCCACGGCAGGCCAGCTCCATGTTTCGCCGTTTTCCGGCTGGGAAATCGGAATGCTGGTCCGCAAGAGAAAGATCGCTCTTACCATGCCGCCGGCGCTGTGGTTCTCCAAAGTCGTGGATCATCCCGCAATTACATTGGCGAGCTTGCATCACGGGATCCTGATCGAGTCCTCCTTCCTTCCCGCCGACCCTCCCGGCGATCCCGCCGACCGGATTGTCGTGGCGACAGCTCGCCAGTTCGGCTTGACGATTGTTACACGTGACAAGCCTATTCTCGACTACGCGGAGCTAGGCCACGTTGCCGCTCTTGGCTGCTGAATGTTCACCAGCTATCGCGTGGCAGCGCCCTCGGCATGGCCGCGCGGGCTGTGGTCTCATTCTTTCGATGACAATTCCGAAACGAAGTTGCTGGCACCCGCTTGGGCGCTTGGGCGCCCGCTTGCGCTTTTTTGTTGCCGATACCATATATGGAACATAGTGGGAACATCTGGAATCGCTCCCACTGATGGCAGACCGGAATACGGAAAGGAACGACGCGATGATGACGTCGGAACCGGCCTGGATCGCTCCGGCAAAATGAGGCCGTCAAGTACCTATCTCTTTGGCGCCTCCCTTGCCGGAACGTGATGGCAAAGGAGGTGCCCTATGGCACGCAAATCGCTGTTAGGATGGGTGAAAACCCTGGCTCTTGCCGGCGCATTGGCGGTGGGTACGAATGCCGCAAGCGCCCAATATCAATTCTGCGTCGAGCATGGCGACCTTGTCGCCCATTTGAGCGAGAAGTACCAAGAAAGACAGTTTGCTTTCGGGCTGATCGGCCAGGTGGCGATCATGGAAATCTTTGTCGCAGAGACGGGAAGCTGGACCATCGCCGTCACCGATGTCGCCGGCAGGAGCTGCATCGTCGCTGCCGGCGACAGTTGGCAAAGCGTGGTGGCCCCAGTCGGTCATGACGCATGACGGTCTGAACGCGTGAGCGAATGTGGCGGATGGTCATGCGCCGATCTCCAGCCGCGTGATCCGGTCATTGGCCAGCGTGAAGTGGTAGTGGAGCGTTGCCGGGCTGCCCGGGAAATTTCCCGAGACGATGCCGGCGATCCGCCACGCATCGCCATTGACCGTCGCGTCGGCGACTTCGACTGTTACCCGGTATTTGGTTGTCGTTGCTTCCATCCAACCGCGGATGGTGGCCGAACCCTGATGGGTTTCGCCTTCATCCCGAACCGTGGCGTCCGATGAGAAGGGGATAAGCATTCCGTCAACGTCGTGGCGGTTCTTGGCTGCAAAATAATCCGCCAGCGGCTGAGGGAGTTTTACGGTCATGGTTTCGTCTCCGGTTCCTGTTCCTGCCGTCGGCTTGAGGTCCGCGGCGCTTGTCCGGCCTCTAAAATGAGGTATGCTGATAAAATGACAAGAACATACGAAAAAGTTAGGTACTTACCTGAAAGTAAGGGTGAACCGTTGACGCCATTGTCCGCGGCGAGCGGCGTGGAAAATGTGCTTCGCATCCTCGAAGGCCGTTGGAAGCTGGTGATCCTGTTCCATCTGTTTGGCGGCAAGGTGCTGCGCTTTTCCGATCTCGAACGGGCGATCCCGGCGATCTCGCAGAAGATGCTGATCCAGCAGCTCAGGCAGATGGAGGCCGACGGGATCGTGCGCCGCATCGTGCACCACCAGGTACCGCCGAAGGTCGAGTACTGTCTGACCGACTGGGGCCAGGCGTTGTGCCCGGCGCTCGACGCCTTGCTGAAATGGGCGGCGCGGAAGGAGCCAGCCGAAGGCTCGCTCGGGCCGTAAATTACCTAGTGGCGGCGGCCTCGGCGTGGCCGCGCAGCAGCGCCATCAGCCGCTTGGCGTCCTTGGCGGCGGTCTCCTCGTCGCCGGCGAGGATCGAGCGGATCAGCGCGACATGGTGCTCGGCCGATTCGGCCAGCCCGGTGTCGGCCTTGTAGCGGAACCAGAAACGGCGGCTGTGGGTCTGCAAGGGCGCCGCCAGCCGGGCGGCGAAGGGGTTATCTGCGGCCAGCGCAAGTGCTTCGTCGAGCGCCTTGTCGGCCTGGATGAAGGCCAGCACATTGCCCGATATCACCGCCCTCTGCATGGCCAGCGCGGCGTCGTGAAACAAGTCGGCGGCCTCGCGGGTAACGAAGCGAGCGGCCGAGCGGGCAAGCACCACCTCGACCCCGCGCCGAGCATCGAGGACGCGCAGCCAGTCGCCGGGATGAAGCGGGGCAATCGCGATGCCGGCCCGCGGGCGTACATCGAGCAGGCCTTCCCAGGCCAGCCGCTGGATCGCCTCGCGCACCGGCGTGCGGCCGAGCCCGAGCCTGTCGATCAGCGCGCCCTCGGTCACGAAGCTTGCGGGCGCCAGCTCGAGCGTTACGATCATGTGCTCGAGCACACGGTAGGCTTTCGCCGCCGCCGGCTCGGAACTCGAATTCTCATATACCAATGCGCCGCCTCCTGATATATTTTTGATATATCATAAAAGATTCAACATTGACAGCCGCTCTCTCGGCAAATATACCACTGATATATCAGATGGAGCGACCGCTATGTGGACCGGAGTTTTTCCCGCCGTCACGACCAAATTCACCGAGGACGACCGCCTCGACCATGCCGAGATGGAGCGCTGCTATAGCTTGCAGATGGAGGCCGGCTGCGACGGCATCATCGTCTGCGGCTCGCTCGGCGAAGGCCCGATGCTGTCGCATGACGAAAAGATCGAGGTGCTGAAGACCGCACAGAAGGTCGCCGGCAAGAAGCCGGTCCTGCTGACGGTCAACGAAGCCGGCACCCGCGAGGCCGCAAGCATCGCGCGCCGTGCGGCGAAGGCAGGCGCCAACGGGCTGATGGTGGTGCCGAGCCCGATCTACCATACCAATCCGCAGGAGACGGTTGCCGCGCTGCGCGCCGTCGCCGAGGCCGGCGACCTGCCAGTCATGATCTATTCCAACCGGCTTGCCTATCGCGTCGACGTCACCGTCGACCAGATGGAGGAGCTGGCCTCGGACAAGCGCTTCGTCGCCATCAAGGAATCCTCCGACGACATCCGCCGTTCGACCGAGATCATCAACCGCTTCGGCGACCGCTACGGCCTGTTCACCGGCGTCGACAATCTGGCGTTCGAGGCGCTGTCGGTCGGTGCAATCGGCTGGGTGGCCGGGCTGGTCACCGCTTTCCCGCGCGAGACCGTCGCCATCTACCAGCTGATGAAGCAGGGCCGCCGCGAGGAGGCGCTGAGCATCTATCGCTGGTTCCGGCCGCTGCTCGACCTCGACGTCTCAACCTATCTGGTGCAGAACATCAAACTTGCCGAGGTTCTTGCGATCGATACCAACGACCGCGTGCGCATGCCGCGCCAGCCGCTATCGGGCGAGCGCCGCAAGGCGGTCGAGAAGATCGTCCGGGATGCGCTGGCGGTGAGGCCGAAGCTGCCGCAGTTCTGAGGAAGGGCAATGTCGCTGGCCACAAAGTGGAGCGAGTTGGAGGCCGACATGCGGCGAGGCGCGCGGCCATGAATGACGAAGCGACGCTCGACATCGCTGTCATCGGCGGTGGCATCATCGGCATTTGCGCGGCTGCCTATCTGGCCGAGGCGGGTCGAAACGTCACGATCTTCGATCGGACGGGCATTTGCGAGGAAACGAGTTCCGGCAATGCCTCGGCCTTTGCCTTTTCCGATGTCCTGCCGCTGGCCCACAAGGGCATGATCAGGCAATTGCCGAAATGGCTTGCCGACCCGCTCGGCCCGCTCAGCATCCCACCGGCCTATTTGCCGACGCTCATGCCCTGGCTGGTCCGCTTCTGGCGCGCCGGGCGCGGCGACCGCTACGAGACCAGCCTCGCGGCGCAGGCCGGGCTGATGCGGCTTACCGAGGTCGAATGGGCCGGGCTGATGGCGCGTTCGGGTACGACAGACATGCTGCGCGAGGACGGCTCGCTCGAACTTTACGAGAGCGAGGCCGAGTTCAGGGCGTCGCTGCCGGGCTGGATGGCCAGGCAGCGCTTCGGCATCGGCTTCAGCCATGTCGAAGGTGATGCCCTTGCCGCCTTGCAGTCCGGCCTGTCGCCGCGCTTCGTCAAGGGCACGTTCGTGCCGGGCTGGAAGACGGTTGCCGATCCGGAATCATTGGGCAAGGCAATCTGGGCCTATGCCGAAACCAAAGGCGCGCGTTTCGAAAGAGCGCGGATCGATCATATCGAAGCGGGCCAGGATGGCGCGACATTGACGCTGGCCGACGGCAGCGCGCGGCAGGCAAGGCATCTGGTCGTCGCTGCCGGGGCATGGTCGCATCTACTGGCGAGGCAGCTTGGCGACCGCATCCCACTGGAGACCGAGCGCGGCTACAACACGACGCTGCCGAAGAGCGCCTTCGATGTGAAGCGGATGCTGATCTTTTCCGGGCACGGCTTTGTCATCACGCCGCTCGAAGCGGGCTTGCGCGTCGGCGGCGCCGTCGAACTCGGCGGTATCGAGCGGCCGCCCAACTTTGCCCGAGCGAAGGCGCTGCTGCGCAAGGCGCAAAATTTCCTGCCGGGGCTCGATCCGGCCGGCGGCCGCGAATGGATGGGGTTCCGGCCGTCGCTGCCGGATTCGCTGCCGGTGATCGGCCGCGCCAGGCAGGCCGGCAATATCGTCTATGCCTTCGGCCACGGTCATCTCGGCCTGACCCAGGCGGCGGCTACCGGAAGGTTGATCCGCGAACTCGTTCTCGGGCAAAATCCGGCGCTTGATCTTTCGTCCTTCTCTCCGAACCGTTTCCGATAGGGTCCAGACATGGCGCGCCATACCTTCTTCTGCATCGACGGCCACACCTGCGGCAATCCTGTCCGGCTGGTCGCAGGCGGCGGCCCGCTGCTCGATGGCTCGACGATGATGGAGCGGCGGGCGCATTTCCTGGCCGAATATGACTGGATCCGCACCGGGCTGATGTTCGAGCCGCGCGGCCATGACGTGATGTCTGGGTCGATCCTCTATCCGCCGACGCGCGAGGATTGCGACATCGCCATCCTGTTCATCGAAACCTCGGGCTGCCTGCCAATGTGCGGTCACGGCACCATCGGCACGGTGACTTTTGCCGTCGAGCACGGGCTGATCAAGCCGAAAACGTCGGGCGTGCTGAGGCTCGACACGCCGGCAGGCCTGGTCATTGCCGAGTACAAGCGGGTCGGCGAGTATGTCGAAGAAGTGCGCATCACCAATGTGCCGTCCTTCCTCCATGCCGAAGGGCTGACGGTCGAATGCCCCGGGCTCGGCGAGATCAGCGTCGACGTCGCCTATGGCGGCAATTTCTACGCCATCGTCGAGCCACAGAAGAATTTTCGCGACATGGCCGACCATTCGGCGGGCGACTTCATCGCCTGGAGCCCGGTGGTGCGGCAACGGCTCAACGAGAAATATTCCTTCGTGCATCCCGACAACCCCGGCATCAACCGGCTGTCGCACATGCTGTGGACAGGTAAGCCAACCAACAGCCAGGCGCATTCCCGCAACGCGGTCTTCTACGGCGACAAGGCGATCGACCGCTCGCCTTGTGGCACCGGCACCTCGGCGCGGATGGCGCAGCTTCACGCCAAGGGCAAGCTCAGGGCCGGCGACGATTTCATCCATGAATCGATCATCGGCTCGCTGTTCAAGGGCAGGGTCGAGAAAGAGGTCGCGGTGGCGGGCAAGCCGGCGATCATTCCCTCGATCGGCGGCTGGGCGCGCATGACGGGATTGAACACGATCTTCATCGACGACCGCGACCCGTTCGCACACGGATTTGTCGTCAAATAAGGGGAATCCTGACCCAGGGGAAAGCAAGGAGATGTGAAAAGGATTGCACTCGCCGGCGCAACGATCCTTCTCATCAACTTATTTTGACGGCGATTTCTTCGAAACCAGGTGCATGATGCGGCCGAATCGTCAAAGACATTGCGTTATGCCAATGATAGGGTCCGCGATAGTCCAGAGGCTGGATTGGAAAAAACGGAACAATCCGATGGCGTGTCGGCAAAACACGCATGACGGTTGAAAAATCACGTTGCAATCCGGGCTCGAAACTTTACGACTAGGGGAAATACGAAAAGGAATGCGTCTGCATGGGCGACATTCCAGGGGAGCAACGACAGCATGCAGTATTTTGTCCAGCAGCTTATCAACGGGCTGACGCTGGGATCGATCTATGGGCTGATCGCGATCGGCTACACGATGGTCTACGGCATCATCGGCATGATCAATTTCGCCCATGGCGACATCTTCATGGTCGGCGCCTTCACCGCCCTCATCGTCTTCCTCATCCTCGGCGCGCTGTTCTATTCGGTGCCGGTGGTCATCGCACTCCTGGTCATGATGATCGTGGCGATGCTTTTGACCAGCCTGTACAACTGGACGATCGAGAAGGTGGCCTACCGGCCCTTGCGCGGCTCATTCCGGCTGGCGCCGCTGATCACCGCGATCGGCATGTCGATCGCGCTCTCCAATTTCGTCCAGGTGACGCAAGGGCCGCGCAACAAGCCGATCCCGCCGATGGTGTCCAAGGTCTACGACATCAACGGCATCAGCGTGTCGCTGAAACAGATCATCATCGTCGTCGTCACCGCACTGCTGCTGGCGCTGTTCTGGTACCTGGTCAACAAGACGTCGCTCGGTCGAGCGCAAAGAGCCTGCGAGCAGGACCGCAAGATGGCGGCGTTGCTCGGCGTCGACGTCGACCGCACCATCTCGATCACCTTCGTCATGGGTGCCGCCCTGGCCGCCGTCGCCGGCACGCTGTTCCTGATGTATTACGGCGTCATTGCCTTCTCCGACGGCTTCACGCCCGGCGTGAAGGCGTTCACCGCGGCGGTGCTCGGCGGCATCGGCTCGCTGCCCGGTGCCGTGCTCGGCGGGCTGATGATCGGCTTCATCGAGAGCATGTGGTCGGCCTATTTCTCGATCGACTACAAGGATGTCGCCGCCTTCTCCATCCTGGCGATCGTACTGATCTTCCTGCCTTCCGGCATTCTGGGCCGGCCAGAAGTCGAAAAGGTCTGAGATCATGGCCGTCACCGTATCTCCGGAGCGCGACGTCGTCGCCACCCCCGTGCAGCGCGCCACGCGCGAGGCACTTTATGCCGGCGCCATCGCGCTCGGCCTGTTCGTGCTGTTCATCGGGCTGAAGACCGGTCAGAACATTTCCAATGAACTGGTCCTGACTACGCGCTGGGGCCTGCTCGCCGCCGTGGTGATCGCCACGGCTGTCGGACGCTTCCTCTATGTCGCCTATGGCCAGCCCTTCATGGCCAGCCAGAAGATAACCGACGTTGCCACCGGCCTGTTGCCGGACAGCGTGGCGACGCGGTTCTTCCGGCTGCCCTATTTCATCGCGGCCCTCGTGATCGCGGCCCTGCTGCTTGTCCTGGCCAGTTCGCTTGACGGGCTGCTGGGGCCGGGTCTTGCCGGCTATGCACGGTTCGTGCGGGCGCTGGCGATCATCTACGCCCTGGCCTCGGTGCTGTTTCATTTCCGGGCGTTCATTCACGCGCATTTCTCGGCACTCGGCATAGCCGCGCTGGCGCTCTACCCGATCATCGTCGTGGTGTCGCTTGCTCTCTATGGCGGGTCGATGGCGGCCGGTTTCCAGGGCTCGCTGAAATGGGTCGACAATTTCGGCATCCAGATCCTGATCTATGTGATGCTGGCCTGGGGCCTGAACATCGTCGTCGGCCTCGCCGGCCTGCTCGACCTCGGCTATGTCGCCTTCTACGCCGTCGGCGCCTATGCCTATGCGCTGCTCGGCACCCAATACGGCCTGTCATTCTGGATCCTGCTGCCGGCGGCCGGCGCCATGGCCGCCTTCTGGGGCGTACTGCTCGGCTTTCCGGTGCTGCGCCTGCGCGGCGACTATCTGGCGATCGTGACGCTGGCCTTCGGCGAAATCATCCGCCTCGTGCTGATCAACTGGCGTGAGGTCACCAACGGCTCGGCCGGCATTTCCGGCATTCCCAAGGTCACCTTCTTCGGCCTGATGACCTTCAACGTCTCGGACCCGAACTATATCGCCAAGGTGCTGAACATCGCCACGTCGAGCGCCTACTACAAGATCTTCCTCTACTATTTGATCCTGGGGCTCTGCCTGCTCACCGCCTTCGTCACCATCAGGCTGCGACGCATGCCGGTCGGCCGGGCCTGGGAAGCGCTGCGCGAGGACGAGATCGCCTGCCGCTCGCTCGGCATCAACACCACCACCACCAAGCTCACCGCCTTCGCCACCGGCGCCATGTTCGGCGGCTTTGCCGGCTCGTTCTTCGCGGCGCGGCAGGGCTTCGTCAGCCCGGAATCCTTCGTCTTCCTGGAATCGGCGATCATCCTTGCCATAGTCGTGCTCGGCGGCATGGGCTCGCTGGTCGGCATCGCCGTTGCCGCGCTGGTGATGATCGGCGGCACGGAGGTGCTGCGCGAACTCGATTTCCTCAAGCAGGTCTTCGGTCCCGACTTCACGCCGGAACTCTACCGCATGCTGTTGTTCGGCATGGCCATGGTCATCGTCATGCTGTGGAAGCCACGCGGCTTCGTCGGCAGCCGCGAGCCTACCGCCTTCCTGAAGGAGCGAAGGGCTGTCTCCAGTTCCTTCACCAAGGAGGGTCACGGCTGATGAATGCGAGCTCGATTCAGAAAGCCAACCCGGGCATGAACGACGCCATCCTGCAGGTCGAGCATCTGTCGATGAAGTTCGGCGGCCTCGTCGCAATCGGCGATCTCTCCTTCCAGGCCCGGCGCGGCGAGATCACCGCGCTGATCGGGCCGAACGGCGCCGGCAAGACCACCGTGTTCAACTGCATCACCGGTTTCTACAAACCGTCGGAAGGCATGATCACGCTCAACCGGCAGGATGGAAGCGCCTATCTGCTCGAACGCCTGCCGAACCATGAAATCCCGGCGCGCGCCAAGGTGGCGCGCACCTTCCAGAACATCCGCCTGTTCTCCGGCATGACACTGCTGGAGAACCTTCTGGTCGCCCAACACAACAAGCTGATGAAGGCGTCCGGCTATACCATCCTCGGCCTGTTCGGCTTCAGCGGCTACCGCAAGGCTTCGGCCGAATCGATCGAGCTCGCCAAGCACTGGCTGGAGAAGGCCGATCTCGTCGACCGCGCTGACGATCCGGCCGGCGACCTGCCCTATGGCGCGCAGCGGCGCCTGGAGATCGCGCGGGCCATGTGCACCGGGCCGGAGCTGCTCTGTCTCGACGAGCCGGCCGCCGGCCTCAATCCGAAGGAATCGATGGCGCTCAACGCGCTGCTGATGGACATCAAGAACACGACTGGCACGTCGATCCTTTTGATCGAGCACGACATGTCGGTGGTCATGCAGATTTCCGACCACGTCGTCGTGCTCGAATATGGACGCAAGATCTCCGACGGCAATCCGCAGTCGGTGCGCACCGACCCGCGCGTCATCGCCGCCTATCTCGGCGTCGACGACGAAGAGGTAGAGACCGTGCTGACCGAGGTCGGCGACGAAGACGTGATCGAGCAGTTGGATATCGGTCCGGACTCGGCGCATGGCCCCGGCACATCGGCTTCCTATCTCGCCGGGCCGGTGACCGACACGGTCGGCCACAGCGAGGGTGAACGCGTCACGGTATCTAAAGGCGCCTCCAAGGCGGGGCAGGTCGACGCGCGCGCGAAGATGGCGGCAAGCCAGCCCGCCTCGCTGACCGCCGTTCCGACAGGCAGGCCGGCCGCGAAATCTTCCGCTGCCAAATCCCCGGCAGCAAGGCCGTCCGCCAAGGCTCCGGCGACGCCGAAGACATCAGGGATTTCGAACCGGCTCGCAGCGCCACGCGGCGGCACAGCCGACAATCTGACCCGCATCAAGGGCATCGGCACGGTCAACGAGAAGAAGCTCAACCAGCACGGCATCTTCCATTTCGACCAGATCGCGGCATGGAAGAAATCCGACGTCGAGGCGGCCGAAGCCTATCTCGCTTTCGACGGGCGCATCGCGCGCGAGGAATGGGTCAAGCAGGCCAAGCTTCTCAGCCAGGGCAAGGAGACGGAATTCTCGCGCCGCGTCGATGCGGGCAAGGTGGAAACAAGCCATGCCTCCGGGAAGACTGCTAAAGCAGTTTCCGGGAAGACTGCAAGAGCAGTTTCCGGGACGGCCGCCGCCACGCCTGCGGCGGGCAAGCGCGGAGGGCGCAAGTGATGGCCGGGACAACGCTGCTCGATATTAGGGGTGTCCAGACCTACTACGGCAACATCCGGGCGCTGAACGGCGTCGATGTCACCGTCAAGCAGGGCGAGATCGTGGCGCTGATCGGCGCCAACGGCGCCGGCAAGTCGACGCTGATGATGACCATCTTCGGTGCGCCACGCGCCCGCGCGGGCACCATCACCTTCGCCGGCACCGACATCACCCAGTTGCCGACCCATGAGATCGCGCGCATGCGCATCGCCCAGTCGCCGGAGGGCCGGCGGATATTTCCGCGCATGACGGTGATGGAAAACCTGCAGATGGGCGCCAGCCTCGACAACCTCGAGCACTATGACGAGGACGTCGAGAAGGTGTTCACGCTGTTCCCGCGCCTGAAGGAACGCATCGCCCAGCGCGGCGGCACGCTGTCGGGCGGCGAGCAGCAGATGCTGTCGATCGGGCGCGCGCTGATGGCACGGCCGAAGCTGCTGCTGCTCGACGAGCCGTCGCTCGGCCTGGCGCCGCTGATCGTCAAGCAGATCTTCGACGCCATCCGCGAGCTGAACCGTACGCAGGGGCTGACCGTGTTCCTGGTCGAGCAGAACGCCTTCGGCGCGCTGAAGCTCGCCACGCGCGGCTATGTCATGGTCAACGGCAATGTGACGATGAGCGGCACCGGCAAGGAGCTGCTCGCCAATCCGGAAGTGCGCGCCGCCTATCTCGAAGGCGGCCATCACTGAGTTCAGGAGTCTTAAAGTCATGCAGGGCATTCTCTACGAGGAACCCTCGATCTGGCAGTTCTTCTTCGTCACCTGCCTGCTCGGCGGCTGGGCGGCTTGGATGACGGGCAAGGCCAGCGCCCAGACATGGCGCAGCTTTCTCCAGCTGTTCGCCTACATGCTGGGCCTCGGCCTCGGCGTAAGGTTCATCCATCATGCACTGTTCAACGGCACGATGTTCTCGCTGCATTACTATATCGTCGACACTATCGTGCTGATGATATTGGGCTTCATCGGCTATCAATACACGCGCACCAACCAGATGGTGACACAGTATAATTGGCTCTACGAAAGAGCCTCGCTTTTGAGCTGGAAACCAAAAGGTTGACGTTCATCATTAACGCCGTTTCGGAAATGAATCGGCGTGACAAGTGCCTGAAAATCGGCAAAGTACGCTTTCTGCGAGTAAGAGTGGGCATCGCATGGAAGCATCATTCACGCCCACTCCGTAAATGGGAGCGTTTTACATGAGAAAATCACTTTTGTCCGCCGTCGCCCTGACCGCGCTTGTCGCGTTCGGCGGCAGCGCGTGGGCTGACGTACTGATCGGCGTCGCCGGTCCGATCACCGGTCCGAACGCCGCCTTCGGCGCACAGCTGCAGAAGGGCACCGAGGCGGCGGCCGCCGACATCAATGCGGCTGGCGGCATCAACGGCGAGCAGATCAAGCTTTCGATCGGCGACGACGTCTCCGATCCGAAGCAGGGCATCTCGGTCGCCAACAAGTTCGTCGGCGACGGCGTCAAGTTCGTGGTCGGCCACTTCAACTCGGGCGTCTCGATCCCGGCGTCGGAAGTCTACGCGGAGAACGGCATCCTCGAAATCACGCCGTCCGCGACCAACCCGAAGTTCACCGAGCGTGGCTTGTGGAACACGTTCCGCACCTGCGGACGCGACGACCAGCAGGGCAGCATCGCCGGCGCCTATCTGGCGGCGAACTTCAAGGACGGCAAGATCGCGGTCATCCACGACAAGACGACCTACGGCCAGGGCCTCGCCGACGAGACCAAGAAGGCGATGAACGCGGCGGGCGTGACGGAAGTCATGTACGAAGGCGTCAATGTCGGCGACAAGGACTTCTCGGCGCTGATCGCCAAGATGAAGGAAGCCGGCGTTTCCATCATCTATTGGGGCGGCCTGCACACCGAAGCCGGCCTGATCATCCGCCAGGCGGCCGATCAGGGCCTCAAGGCGACACTGGTTTCCGGCGACGGCATCGTGTCGAACGAATTGGCCTCGATCGCGGGCGACGCGGTCGCGGGTACGCTGAACACGTTCGGCCCCGATCCGCGCCTGATCCCCGCCAACAAGGAACTCGTCGAGAAGTTCCGCGCCCAGGGCTTCGAACCCGAGGCGTACACGCTCTACTCTTACGCCGCCATGCAGGCCATCGCGGCTGCCGCGACGGCCGCCAAGTCGAACGACCCGCAGGAAGTCGCCAAGGCTCTCAAGGCCAACGGCCCGTTCAAGACCGTGCTTGGCGATCTTTCCTATGACGAGAAGGGCGATCCGAAGCTGCCGGGCTATGTCATGTACGAATGGAAGAAGGGCGACGACGGCAAGTACACCTACATCCAGAAGATGTAAGCCTGTCGGCCACGACATTTTTGGAATGCCCGGCGCCAGCGCCGGGCATTTTCGTTTGACGACGAAGAAATCCATTTAAATCGGTTTAATCGCCTCGTGATTTTGTTTGCACTGCAGCATTTTCGCGCTAATCATTGCTTCAGTCCCCATCCTCTCCACGTCTGGAACCTTGTCCTTGGCAATCACGAAGATACTTGTCGCCAACCGGTCCGAAATCGCCATCCGCGTCTTTCGCGCGGCCAACGAACTCGGCCTCAAAACCGTGGCGATCTGGGCCGAGGAAGACAAATATTCGCTGCACCGCTTCAAGGCCGACGAAAGCTATCAGGTCGGACGCGGGCCGCACCTCAACAGGGACATGGGGCCAATCGAAAGCTATCTGTCGATCGAAGAGGTGATCCGTGTCGCCAGGCTTTCGGGCGCCGACGCCATCCATCCGGGCTATGGGCTTTTGTCGGAGAGCCCCGAATTCGCCGAGGCCTGCGCCGAGGCCGGCATCATTTTCATCGGCCCCAAGCCGGATACGATGCGCAGGCTCGGCAACAAGGTCGCCGCGCGCAATCTGGCCATCGAGGTCGGCGTGCCGGTGATCCCCGCCACCGATCCGTTGCCGGATGACATGGAGTCGGTCAAGAAACTGGCCAAGGAGGTCGGCTATCCGGTGATGCTGAAGGCATCATGGGGCGGCGGCGGGCGCGGCATGCGCGCCATTCGCTCCGAGGCCGACCTTGCCCGAGAAGTCACGGAAGGCAAGCGTGAGGCGAAGGCGGCCTTCGGCAAGGACGAGGTCTATCTTGAAAAGCTGATCGAGCGCGCCCGCCATGTCGAGGTGCAGGTGCTGGGCGACACACATGGCAATGCCGTGCATCTGTTCGAGCGCGACTGTTCGATCCAGCGCCGCAACCAGAAGGTGGTCGAGCGGGCGCCTGCGCCTTATCTCGAGCAGTCACTGCGCGAGGAGCTCTGCGGCCATGCGCTGAAGATCGCCCGCGAGACGAGCTATGTCGGCGCCGGCACGGTCGAGTTCCTGCAGGATGCCGATACCGGCAAATTCTACTTCATCGAGGTCAATCCGCGCATCCAGGTCGAGCACACCGTTACCGAGCAGGTGACCGGCATCGACATCGTCAAGGCGCAGATCCACATACTCGACGGTTTCGCCATCGGCACGGCGGAATCGGGTGTGCCGGCGCAGAAGGACATCAGGCTGAACGGCCATGCACTGCAGTGCCGCATCACCACCGAAGATCCCGAGCACAATTTCATCCCGGACTATGGCCGCATCACCGCCTATCGCGGCGCCACCGGCTTCGGCATTCGCCTCGACGGCGGCACCGCCTATTCGGGCGCGGTGATCACCCGCTTCTACGATCCGCTGCTGGAAAAGGTGACGGCGTGGGCGCCGACGCCGGCCGAGACCATCGCCCGCATGAACCGGGCGCTGCGCGAGTTCCGCATCCGCGGCGTCGCCACCAACCTGACCTTCCTCGAAGCGATCATCAACCATCCGAGTTTCGCCGACAATTCCTATACGACCAAGTTCATCGACACGACGCCGGAACTGTTTGCCAGCGTGAAGCGGCAGGACCGCGCGACCAAGCTGCTCAACTATCTGGCCGACGTCTCGGTCAACGGCCATCCCGAAACACGCGGCCGGCCGCAGCCGAAGGCCGACAGCGCCGCACCCATCGTGCCTTATCTCAACGGCAATGTGCCTGGTGGCAGCAAGCAGAAGCTCGACGTGCTTGGGCCGGAGAAATTCGCGGCCTGGATGCGCGAGCAAAGCCAAGTGCTCGTTACCGACACGACGATGCGCGATGGCCATCAGTCGCTGCTCGCCACCCGCATGCGCACGCATGACATCGCCGGCATTGCCGGCACCTACGCGCGTGCCTTGCCGCAGCTGCTGTCGCTCGAATGCTGGGGCGGCGCGACGTTCGACGTCGCCATGCGTTTCCTCACCGAGGACCCGTGGGAGCGGCTGTCGCTGGTGCGCGACGCCGCGCCCAATCTGTTGCTGCAGATGCTTCTGCGCGGCGCCAACGGCGTCGGCTACACCAACTATCCCGACAATGTCGTCCAGCATTTCGTCAGCCAAGCGGCCGCAGGCGGCATCGACCTGTTTCGCGTCTTCGATTGCCTCAACTGGGTCGACAACATGCGCGTCGCCATGGACGCGGTCGGCGCCGAGGGCAAGCTGATCGAGGCGGCGATCTGCTACACCGGCGACATACTCGATCCGACCCGCGCCAAGTACGATCTCAAATATTATGTCGGGCTGGCCAAGGAATTGCAGGCGGCAGGCGCTCATATCATCGCGGTCAAGGACATGGCCGGGCTGTTGAAGCCGGCGGCCGCACGCGTCCTGTTCAAGGCGCTGCGCGAGGCGATCGACCTGCCGATCCATTTCCACACGCATGACACGTCGGGCCTGTCGGCGGCGACAGTGCTGGCGGCGGTGGAGAGCGGTGTCGACGCCATCGATGCGGCGATGGACTCTTTCTCGGGCAACACTTCGCAGCCTTGCCTTGGCTCGATCGTCGAGGCGCTGAAGGGCACCGAGCGGGATCCCGGCCTCGACCCGCAATGGATCCGGAAGATATCGTTCTACTGGGAAGCGGTGCGCAACCAGTACGCCGCCTTCGAGAGCGACCTGAAAGGACCGGCGTCGGAAGTCTACCTGCATGAGATGCCGGGCGGGCAGTTCACCAATCTCAAGGAACAGGCGCGCTCGCTCGGGCTGGAGACTCGCTGGCACGAGGTGGCGCAGACCTATCACGACGTCAATCTGATGTTCGGCGACATCGTCAAGGTGACGCCGTCGTCGAAGGTGGTCGGCGACATGGCATTGATGATGGTGAGCCAGGACCTGACCGTCGCCGACGTCGAGAACCCGGCCAGGGACATCGCCTTCCCGGACTCGGTCGTCTCCATGTTGCGCGGCGATCTCGGCCAGTCGCCCGGCGGCTGGCCGGAGGCGCTGCAGAAGAAGGCGCTGAAGGGCGACAGGCCGATCACGGTGCGGCCGGGTTCGCTGCTGAAAGCAGCCGATCTCAAGAAGAGCCGGACCGAAATCGAGGAAAAACTCGAGCGCAAGCTCAGCGAGTTCGAGTTCGCCTCGTGGCTGATGTACCCGAAGGTTTTCTCGGACTTCGCCGCCGCGCAGGAGACCTACGGGCCGGTCAGCGTGCTGCCGACGCCGACCTATTTCTACGGCATGAAGCCGGAGGACGAGATTTTCGTCGACATCGAAAAGGGCAAGACGCTGGTGGTGCGCTGTCTCGCCATTGGCGATGTCGACGACAAGGGCATGGTCACCGTGTTCTTCGAGCTCAACGGCCAGCCGCGCCGGGTGAAGGTGCCGGACCGGGCGCATGGCGCATCCGCCGCCAAGGCGCGGCGCAAGGCGGAGCCGGGCAACGAGGCACATGTCGGCGCGCCGATGCCGGGTGTCGTCTCCGCGCTTGCGGTTGCCGCAGGGCAGGCGGTCAAGGCCGGCGACGTGCTTTTGTCGATCGAGGCGATGAAGATGGAAACCGCGCTGCATGCCGAGCGTGACGGCACGATCGCCGAAGTGCTGGTCAAGGCCGGCGACCAGATCGATGCGAAGGATCTGCTGATCGCCTTCGGGTGAGACGAGGCGACCCTTCATGGGATATCCAGGGCAATCGCTCCAGGTCAATCGCCGATCTTGGCGCTGCCCCTCGTCCGCCTGCCGGCACCTTCTCCCCGTATAGCGACGGGGAGAAGGGACAATGGCCGCAACGCTGGCGCCCTTTTTGCGACGCTGGTGATTGGCGAAACCATAAATGAGAGCGTCCCTCTCCCCGTCGCTATACGGGGAGAGGATGCCGGCAGGCAGGTGAGGGGCAGCGCAAACGCCTGGCAAGATGCAAATTCGAACCTGAAGTGATTGCCCCTTCATGCCGCATCGATAACGGCTTGACCCGCGGCGCCCGGTCGGGCATCGAACCCGCTCAAATTTGCCGCTTGTCCATCGAGTCGCGGCATGAAAAACGAAGCGGAGAAAAAATGGCCGACGACATTGCCGAGACCAGCCAGACTGTTGCCGCCGGCCAGTTGCGCGCCTTCATCGAGCGCATTGAGCGGCTCGAGGAAGAGAAGAAGACGATCTCCGACGACATCAAGGAAGTGTTCGCCGAAGCCAAGGGCACCGGCTTCGACACCAAGGCGATGCGGTCGATCATCCGGCTGCGCAAGAAGGACCAGGCCGAGCGCCAGGAAGAGGAAACCATCCTCGACCTCTACAAGGCCGCGCTCGGCATGGTGTAAGGCTGGTAACAGCCTTGGGCGCCGGTTGCGGCGCCCTCAACGGGTGAACCATGAGCGAATTCGATTTCGGCGCCCGTCGCGCTTCTGAATTCCGCCAACGCGGCTTCTGGGCGCTGTTCGCGGAACGGCATCCGGAAGAAAGGGCTCTGATGGCGAGGCGCGGACCCTGGTTCTGGCAGCGCGGGCTGCCCGACTTCGCGTTGGTCGTTTCCATGTATGTCGCGCCGGCGCAGAACCATGTCGGTGTCTTCTTCGGTCGCAACGAGAAGCTCGGCGCCACCGAAGCATGGACGCGCCTCCGGCCCTTCAAGGCGGCAATCGAGGACAGACTGGGACTTAGGCCCGAGCAGCGTTCCGAAGGGCTGGGCATAAACTCGCTGTGGCGGGTGAACTGCTTTGCCGAGGACAATTGGCCGGCGATGGCCGACTGGCTGGTGACGGAGGCTTCGCGCATCGAACGCGCGGTCGTCGAGGTTTTGGGAGACGAAGCCCGATCGTGAGGTTGGTCGCCAGTCATGCACTGACCGCACGGCAATCGAAACGCATCGCCCTCAGTTTGGCTTCGAGGCGTCGCGCCCAATTTCGTCGAGATGTTGCTGCAGGGCCAGATTGTCGAGCGACTCCATCGGCAAATTGGTGAATACCGCGATGCGGTTGTTGAGCATGCGGTAGGCCTCGGCGAAGGCGAGATGCTGCTCGGCCTCGGTGCCGTCGGCTTTGGCGGGGTCCGGCACCGCCCATAGCGCGGTCATCGGGTGGCCGGGCCAGATAGGGCAGCTTTCATTGGCCGTGCTGTCGCAAACGGTGAAGACGAAGTTCATCTCCGGTGAGCCGGGTTTGGAAAATTCGTCCCAGCTTTTCGACCTGGCGAAGGATGTGTCGTATTTCAGGCTTTCCAGCAGCTGCAGCGCATAGGGATTGACGGTTCCCTTCGGTTGCGAGCCGGCGGAAAAGGCCTTGAAGCGGCCGTCGCCGATGCGGTTGAGAATGGCTTCGCCCATGATCGACCGGGCCGAGTTGGCGTTGCAGAGAAAGAGGACATTATAGGCATGATCGCTCATTCAGAACTCCTCCGTGTTGGCGCTGCTGTGACAGAATGGCGATGCGGACAACAAGTTCCGGATTGTGAAAGTATTAATGACAGATTTCTGTGTCATGTACGTGTCACATTTCGCCGGGTCTTGCTTTGCCGGTGAGGTTCGGCATTTTCGACGTTCCACGAGCGCAAGCGAGGCTCAATCGATGGGCGATTCGGATCAGGCCGAAACGGCGCCGAAAAAGGTCAGCCAGCCAGCCGGCTTCTTCCGTTCGCGCTGGCAGGGCGCGGCGCCGCTCGACCGGCTGTTCTGGCGCGATCTGGTCTTGGTTGGCACGGCGATCAACATTGCAGTGTCGGTGCTGGCACTCATCCTGCTCGGGTTGAAAATGCCGCTTGCCCTCGTTCTCGCCGTGCATTTCGCGCTGGTGCCCTACAACATCTTTCTCACTCTTGCCGTCTGGCGAACCGCGGAAAAGTCCGGCGGCTTCAAGGCCTCGCTGATGATGATCGGGGCCGTGCTGTGGCTGGTCCTGGTGGTGGTGGTCTGACACGATGCGGTCACGCATGAAAAAGGGCGGCCGCAGCCGCCCTTTACAAAGGTGACGATCAAACGATGGGCTCAGGCGGCCGGCTCGAATTTCAGCGCCACGCCGTTGATGCAGTAGCGCAGACCGGTCGGCGGCGGGCCGTCCTCGAAGACATGGCCGAGATGGCTGCCGCAACGGGCGCAGTGGCATTCGGTGCGAACCATGCCATAGCCGCGGTCGCTCGTGGTCTCGACCGAACCGGGCACCGGGTCGTTGAAGCTCGGCCAGCCGGTGCCGCTCTCGAACTTCAGCCTGGATTCGAACAGCGGCTGGTCGCAGCCGACGCAGGAAAAGGTGCCGGCGCGCTTCTCGTAGAGCAGGGCGCAGCTTCCCGGCCGCTCGGTGCCGTGGTTGCGCATGACGGCATATTGCTCCGGTGTCAGCCGGGCGCGCCATTCGGCGTCGGTGCGGGTGACGGGATAAGTGTGGGTGTCCATCGAAATCTCCTCAGTCTTGGCGGCTCGTTATTGGTTGCAGTGATATTCGCACGAAGATAGGCATTTGTTACGGCGTTTGCCCGCACTTCGATCGTGCCTCAAGCGATCGCCGCGAGATAGCGCGTGACGGATGCATTGAATGCTGTCCTTGCGTCGCCGATGACGTTCTGGTGCCACCATGCGCCATGGATATGGTCGAACTCGAACGGCTCCAGCGCCGCCGCAATGCGGGACACTGCCGTTGCGTTCAGTGGAATGTGGTTCGGGTAGCTGTACATGAAGCTGACATGGCGGCGCGTCGGCGTCACCTGCACCGTGTCGCCGGTCAGCATGGCGTTGCCGCCGTCGCGTTTCCAGTGCAGCACCTGGCTGCCGGCAAAGTGGCCGCCGCAGCGGATAAGTGTCAGCGAAGGGTTTATGGCCCGCGTCTCGCCCTGCCAAGCGATGATCGCCGGATGTGGCCGCATGATCCATTTGCGGTCATCGGCGTGCAGATAGATCGGCACGCCGCCAAACGCCTCGCTCCACTCGACCATCGCCGAATAGAAGTGGCAGTGCGAAATGGCGATCGCCGCGAGGCCGCCCCGCCAGTTGATCTCGGCGACCGCCTCATCGCTGACCATCGAGATGCAGTCCCACAGCACGTTGCCGTGCGGCGTTTCGACCAGCAGTGCCCGCTGGCCGATGGCGAAGCGTGGCTCGATGCCTAAGGCAAGCACGCCGGCATCGTCCTTCATCACAAGCCGATGCCCGGCCGCGAGCGCTTCCGGGGTGATCCAGGCCTGGCCTTCCCAGCGCACATATTGCCGCTCGTCTTCGCAGACCGGGCAGCGTTCTGGGGGCGCTTCGCTCGCTGCGAATTGGACACCGCATTGCAGGCAGAGGAAGCAGGTCATGATGGCTCCAGTGATGGGAAATCGCTCAGTGCTTTCGCGAAAGCTGCTTCGTCGCGGCTTCGAGGCCGGAGAGCGTTAGCGGAAACATTCGGCCGCCGAAGATGTCGCGGATCATGGCGATCGAATGGGTGTAACCCCAGTTCTTCTGGCTTTCCGGGTTGAGCCATACCGCGTTCGGCCATTGCTGCAGCAGGCGGCCGAGCCAGACGGCGCCGGCCTCGGGGTTCCAATGCTCTACCGAGCCGCCGGGATGCGCGATCTCATAAGGGCTCATCGAGGCGTCGCCGACGACGATCACCTTGTAGTCGGGACCATATTTGTGAAGGAGGTCGAAGGTCGCAATCACCTCCGCATGGCGGCGGCGATTGTCCTTCCATACGCCCTCGTAGAGGCAGTTGTGGAAATAGAAATATTCGAGCTGGCGAAATTCGGCGCGGGCGGCCGAAAACAGCTCCTCGACGCTCCGGACGTGATCGTCCATCGAGCCGCCGACATCGAAGAACATCAGGAGTTTCACCGCGTTGCGCCGCTCGGGCCGCGTCTTGACGTCGAGATAGCCATGCTCGGCGGTGGCATGGATGGTGCCGGGCAGGTCGAACTCTTCCTCGGCGCCCTCGCGCACCCAGCGGCGCAGCCGCTTCAGCGCGACCTTGATGTTGCGGGTGCCGAGTTCGACGGCGTCGTCGAAATTCCTGAACTCGCGCTTGTCCCAGACTTTGACCGCGCGGCGGTGGCGGCTTTCGTGCTGGCCGATGCGCACGCCTTCGGGGTTGTAGCCATGGGCGCCGAAGGGCGAGGTGCCGCCGGTGCCGATCCATTTCGAACCGCCCTGATGGCGGCCTTTTTGCTCTTCCAGCCGCTTTTTCAGCGTCTCCATCAGCTTGTCGAAACCGCCGAGCGCCTCGACCAGCTTTTTCTCCTCGTCGGTCAGATGCTTTTCGGCTAGGCGGCGCAGCCATTCCTCCGGGATGTTAGCGGCATCGACCGCGTTTTCGCCTGCCAGCGCCTCGACGCCTTTGAAGATGTGCGAAAAGACCTGGTCGAAGCGGTCGATGTGGCGCTCGTCCTTCACCAGGGCTGTGCGCGCGAGGTAATAAAAACCCTCGACGTCATAATCGACCAATCCTGCTTCCAGACCTTCCAGCAGCGACAGATATTCCCGCAGCGAAACGGGAACGCGTGCTGCCTTCAGTTCGAGGAAGAAGGGGATGAACAATTGCTATCTGTGCCTCAAGATCACGGCGGATTCACCCCCGGCACTGTCGATTTCACCGGATCGCAGCAGATCCGCTACCGTACTTGGATCGGGTATGGGCAAGTGCCTTGCAGTACGCGCTTCGGCCCATTCGCGCATGGCAGACGTAGCGTCGGCAATTGCTTCCCCGGGGCTTGCGCCGCCACCGTGGCAGCCGGGAAGATCGCGCACCCGCACTCCCCAGACGTCATCTGCGCCATCCAGAATTGCGACATAGCGGATCATTCAGCTCGTTCCCAGGCTACTTCAACCGCGCCTGCCATTATAGCAGATCGTACTCGATGAAGCCGGTCCGCCGCGCGACATAGTCGTAGAGCTTGCGCGCGGTGGCGTTGGTCTCGTGGGTCATCCAGTAGACGTTCTTGACGCCGATCTTGCCGGCTTCCTGCTTGACCGCTTCGATGAGGGCGGCACCCACGCCCTTGCCGCGCACCTCGGGGTCGGCGAACAGGTCCTGCAGATAGCAGTTGTTTATCTGCGACCAGCAGGAGCGATGATAGAGATAGTGGGTGAGGCCGACCGCCTTGCCGTCGAGGGTGGCGATGAACCCCTTCGGCTCGAACTCGCCCGCCGTGAACAGCCGCTTCCAGGTGATGGCGTAGATCTCTTCCGGCAGCTTGGTTTCGTAGAAGGTGAGATAGGCGGTCCACAGACGTTGCCAGTCGGCATGGTCGGATTGCGCCAAGGGGCGGATGGTGATCTCGGTCATTTCGCTCTCCTGTGAAGTTCAGGTCCGAGGCTGCCTTGCCGTTTGCCTTGCGGCAACGGTCCACAGCGGGAGAAACCGCTATTGCTGCCGTCTTGCCATGAAGGCCAATCGCTCGAACAGATGCACGTCCTGTTCGTTCTTCAGCAATGCGCCGTGCAGCTTGGGCAGCGCGTTCTTAGGGTCGGCGCGCAGATCCTCCGGCGCGATGTCGTCGGCGACCAGCAGCCTTATCCAGTCGAGCGCCTCGGAGGTCGAGGGCTTCTTCTTCAGGCCCGGCACTTCGCGGATCGCGTAGAACTGGGTGAGGGCGGCGCGCACCAGGTTCTGTTTGATGCCGGGATAGTGGACGTCGACGATCCGGTGCAGCGTGTCGACATCGGGGAAGCGGATATAGTGGAAGAAGCAGCGGCGCAGGAAGGCATCCGGCAGTTCCTTCTCGTTGTTGGAGGTGATGATGACGATCGGCCTGACTGCCGCGCGGATGGTCTCGCCGGTCTCGTAGACGAAGAACTCCATGCGATCGAGTTCCTGCAGCAAGTCGTTGGGGAACTCGATATCGGCCTTGTCGATCTCGTCGATCAGAAGCACGACCTTCTTGCCAGCCGCGAACGCCTCCCACAATTTGCCGCGCTTGATGTAGTTCTTGATGTCGTTGAAGCGGTCGTCGCCGAGCTGGCTGTCGCGCAATCGCGAGACGGCATCATACTCGTAAAGACCCTGCTGTGCTCGGGTCGTCGATTTGACGTGCCATTCGATCAGGTCGAGGCCAAGCGCGGCCGCCACCTGGCGGGCAAGTTCGGTCTTGCCGGTGCCGGGCTCGCCCTTGACCAGCAATGGCCGTTCCAGCGCGATCGCCGCGTTGACCGCCACCATCAGATCCTTGTCGGCGACATAGGCCGCCGTGCCTTCAAAACGCATTTCTGCTCCTCGGTTTTCCGGCGACCGTAAGGAGACGACCTAGCCAGTGCAAGCGCCGCGGCCAAGGGCGTGGCGGAACTTCGTGGCGATGCTGCCTATCAGCCAAGGATTTGCAGCGAATTGCCCTGCCGTTCTCTGGCGCTTGGCCGGCCATCGGCCTATATTGGTGGTGACGGTCTGCGCTTCCCGGCAGGAGACACTTTTCCCCGGGGCCTTAACGATCCTTAGGGAGCTGTCCCTGGGAAGACCCGTGGGTTTTCTCACACGGCGCCCACCTACTTTGTAGGCACCCGGGATCGACTTCTCCACCGGTTGTGTGGATCGTCACCATCGGAAAGGCCATATTTGGCTGGTTTTGTCGTCGCGCCGTTTGTGTGGAGCTCACGAACGAAAAGTTCGCTCCGCCGATCTCATTTTGCATGATCTTTTCACCGAACTGCTGACACTTCGGTGGATCATGCTGTAGAAAACGTCGCTCCTAAGACTCCATCCAAATCTGACCTTTTCTATCGTCGGCGCATGACATCCTCGAAAGACCTCAAAAAACAGCTGCGCAAGCAAGCACTCGGGCGCCGCGATGCGCTCGACGAATTCTGGCGTGTGGAAGTTGCGCTTGAAATGGCCGAGACGGCGCGGGATCACCTCGATGTCGAGCCGGGTCAGGTCGTTTCCGGCTTCTGGCCGATGCGCTCGGAGGTCGATGTTCGACCGTTGTTGTTCGCCTTGCGCGAGAAGGGCGCACGGCTCTGCCTGCCGGCCATACTCGACAAGACCACCATCGTGTTTCGCGAACTGGTGCGTGGTGCGCCGATGGTCGATATGGGGTTCGGCACCGTCGGGCCGCATGAGGAAGCTGCGGTGCTCGATCCCTCGGTGATGCTGGTGCCGCTCGCCGCCTTCGATGCGCGCGGCCACCGCATCGGCTACGGCGCCGGCTATTATGACCGTGCGATCGCCAGGCTGGTCGACAAGGGGCGGCCGCCCCGGCTGATCGGCATCGCCTTCGACTGCCAGGAGGTGGCGCTGGTCCCGGATGAGGACCATGACGTGATCATACCGGAAATACTCACCGAGAGCGGGTTGCGCCGCTTCGCGTCAGGATTGTAGATAGAATCTTTGAACGCATGATCTTTCAGAAAGTCATGCTGCTTTTTCAGGAACTAGATGAGACTTCTCTTCCTCGGTGACATGGTCGGCAAGACGGGACGCACGGCGGTTTGGGAACAGCTGCCCGGCCTGATCTCCGATTTCAAGCTCGACTTCGTCATCGTCAATGGCGAGAACGCCGCCGGCGGCTTCGGCATCACCGAGGAGATCTTTCGCGAGACGATTGCGGCTGGTGCGGATGTCGTCACCACCGGCAACCATGTCTGGGACCAGCGCGATGCGCTGATCTTCGCGCCGCGCGAGGAGCGCTTTCTGCGCCCCTCGAATTTTCCCAAGGGCACGCCCGGGCGCGGCTCAGGCGTCTATATCGCCAGGAACGGCGCGCGCGTACTGGTCGCCAACATCATGGGCCGGGTGTTCATGCATCCCGAGCTCGACGATCCGTTCCAGGCCGGCGAGCGCGAACTGGCGGCCTGCCCGCTCAGCGAGCAGGCCGATGTTGTCGTTATAGACTTCCATGCCGAGGCGACCTCGGAAAAAATGTGCTTTGCGCATTTCGTCGATGGTCGCGCCAGCCTGGTCGTCGGCACCCACACACACATGCCGACCGGCGACCACCAGATCCTCAACGGCGGCACCGGCTATATTTCCGACGCCGGCATGTGCGGCGATTATGATTCCTCGCTCGGCATGGACAAGGAGGAGCCGCTCAACCGGTTTTTGTCGAAGGTGCCCAAAGGTCGTTTCGAGGCGGCGACCGGACCGGCGACATTGTGCGGCGTCGGCGCCGAGATTTCCGACCGCACCGGCCTGACCGAACGGATCGCGCCGTTTCGCCGCGGTCCGCGGCTGGAAGAAACCGCGCCGTCCTTCTGGTCGTGACATTGATATAGACGCTTGCAATACCTAATTGCCGACGAAACTGCTCTAGATCGTAGAGGGGACGACCTCCATGCAGCTCATCGAATTCCTGGCGCCGCATTTTGCCTTTGTCTCCGACCCGACCGCGTGGGTCGCGCTGCTGACGCTGGTGGTGCTGGAGGTCGTGCTCGGCATCGACAATCTGATCTTCATCTCGATCCTCACCAACAAGCTGCCGGAAGGGCAGCGGGCTCAGGCCCGGCGGCTCGGCATCTCGGCCGCGCTGATCATGCGGCTGGTGCTGCTGGCCACCATCTCGATCATCGTCCAGCTGACCACGCCGGTATTCACGGCCTTCGGCCACGGCTATTCGTGGCGCGATCTCATCCTGATCGCTGGCGGCCTGTTCCTGGTCTGGAAGGCGACCAAGGAAATCCACCATACGGTCGATCCTGACGATCATAAGGACACGATGATGGGTGAGACGCTGCAGATCTCGCTCGCCGGCGCCATCTTCCAGATCCTGCTGCTCGACCTCGTCTTCTCGATCGATTCGATCATCACCGCCGTCGGCATGACCGACGAGATCGCCATCATGTACATCGCCGTGATCGTGGCGGTGACCGTTATGATGCTGGCGGCCGGACCGCTCGCCGATTTCATCGCCAAGAACCCGAGCATCGTCATGCTGGCACTGGGTTTCCTCCTGATGATAGGCATGACGCTGATCGCCGACGGCATGGGCTACCACGTGCCGAAGGGCTACATCTACGCGGCCATGGGTTTTTCGGCGCTGGTCGAGGGGCTCAACATGCTGTCCCGGCGGCGGAAGAAGGCAAAGTCCGGCGGCGGGCATTGAGCTATGACCACCAAGGATCTTAGCCAGGATCAGCTCGATCAGCTGGCGAGGCTGGCCGATTTGCCTGACCGTGAGATCGATACTTCGGACATTCCGGAAGCTCCGGCCGAGAATTGGCTTCAAGCTCGCCGTGGGCAGGAAAAGCGGCGATCCTGAGCCGGTTCTAGTTCGCCGGCACGCCCTTCGGGTGGCGGTCGCCGATCAGGCCAAGCGTCAGGCCTTGTTCAAGCCATGCCTTGGCGCCGGCTAGCACGAGCGTGAAGCCGCCGGTCGAGCCGACTGCCTCTTTCACCTGCTCGTCGCCATTGCCGGCAAAGCCGAAATTTCGGACCTCGATAAAGGTGGCGCTCCCGGGCATTTCGGTAAAGGTCCAGACCACGGTGGTCGGCGGCTCGCTCCACTGCATGACGATCTTCTTGTCCTTGACGATCTCGCTGACATCGACCGTCGCCGAGACGTCGTACATGCGCCATTCCCAGCGGACTTGCTTGCCGCCGTCCAGCCGGCCGCTGCCGTGCGTGAACCAGAATTTCGTGGTGATCGCCGGATCGACGATGGCCTCGAACACCTCCGCGACCGGCCGCCGGATCAGCATGCCGGCTTCGGCTGCCGGGTTTTCGCGGATCTCCAATGGGATGCTCCTTTCAGGCATTGACGCTCACCAGGCGTCGGGTTCGCGCACCATGTGAACGATGTTGGCCGGATTGGTGATCCAGCCGCCGCGGAAGCCCTCGCCCAAAGGCTCGATGGCGTCGCAACGCGCGACACCGGCCTTGGCGAGATGACCGGCGGCGGCCGGAAAATCGTCGGTGAAGAGTTCAAGCCAGACCTCGGCCTGGCTCAGCATCGGTGCTTCATCGATCCACAGGCGGTTGGGGCCGAGCTCAAAGCCGATTGCCGGCGCCTTGGCGGTGAACGGCGTCAAGCCGACGACGTCGCGGTAGAAGGCGATCGTCTCCTGGTATTGGTGCGGGGGCACCTTCATGGCGATGTTGATACCGCCGGTGATCTTCGTCGTCATTGCAGGCCCCTCCTCAAATATTGTCTTCGTTGGCGGGCTCGCCCTTCATCTCGCCGCGGTAATAGCCGTCGCGCAGGTTGATGCCGTATTCGACATAGGCCTTCATGCAGGCCAGCATCTGCGACCAGCCCTCGCAATTGAGGTAGGATTTCTTCAGGCCGATCGCGTCCTCGTGCCAGCCGGTCTCGGCGATGGTGACGAAGGTGCCGCCATCGTCCAGCGGCTCGAAATTCATCTCGATGCGCGTCTTGTAGGCAGGTTTTCCGTCGGCGTCGGTGGCGTCCCAGCGCAGCACGATGCGGCTGTCCTTCGTCACCTCGTCGACCTCGACCGGCACCTTGCCCCACCAGACGACGCCGGCGCCCTCCGCCAGCGGTGCGCTGGCGCCGCCGATGGTGGTGAAATAGCCGCTCAGCTTGTCCGGATTGACGACCGCGTCGAAGACTTCGGCAACCGGCTTGCCGATGCGTCCGGAAACCCTGAACCCAAGAGACATATCCACAGCTCCTTCCTTGATCGGCTCGATGATATGTTATAGAAACATAACATGTTAAGCCGATCGCAAGACGACAATGTTTTCAAGGCGCTGGCGCATCCGCGCCGGCGCGAATTGCTGGACGAACTGAGGGATGAGCCGAAGACCACGGGCATGCTCTGCGCTGCCTTTGCCGACATGGATCGCTGCACCGTCATGTTGCATTTGAAGGTGCTGGAAGAGGCCGACCTGATCGTGGCAAGGCGTGAGGGGCGCGAGCGCTGGAACCATCTCAACGCGCTGCCGATCAAGCAGATCCACGACCGCTGGATCAGCCAGTATGCCGGCCACGCGATCAGCATCATCGACCGGCTGAAGTCCGATCTCGAAGGGTGATTGGTCGCTGCGGCCCACCGGGGTTCCATGCCGTAGAGCCTCGCTCGCGCATCGCCATGGCGCGGCTGGACGAATTGAGCCGATTTATCTATAAGCCGGCCATTCCGACAGAGAGCGCCGTGCGTCCATCCGGACCACCAGGGACGTTCTGAAATTTTGAATTCGAGCATTTTTTGCTAAAACGCCGGTGAATCCACCTGGTTGCAAATGCTCTAGCCGAAGACGACAGGGGTGCCATGGCTGGCCATTCACAGTTCAAGAACATCATGCACCGCAAGGGCCGTCAGGATGCGGTGCGGTCGAAAATGTTTTCCAAGCTGGCGCGCGAAATCACCGTCGCCGCCAAGACGGGCAAGCCCGATCCGGCGATGAACCCGCGCCTGCGCCTTGCCGTGCAGAACGCCAAGGCGGTGTCGATGCCGAAGGACAACATCCAGCGCGCCATCAACAAGGCCTCGATGGGCGACGCCGAGAATTACGAAGCCGTGCGCTACGAGGGCTATGGGCCGGGCGGCGTGGCGCTCATCGTCGAGGCGCTGACCGACAACCGCAACCGCTCGGCTTCCAATGTGCGCGCCGCCTTCACCAAGGCCGGCGGGGCGATGGGCGAAACCGGTTCGGTGTCGTTCATGTGGGACCGTGCCGGCGAGATCTACTATCCGGCCTCGGTCGGCAGTGCCGAGAAGGTCATGGACGCGGCGATCGAGGCCGGCGCCGACGACGTCCAGTCGGACGAGGAAGGCCACACGATCTATTGCGCCTTCGAGAATCTCGGCGAAGTGTCGAAGGCGCTGGAAGGCGCGCTCGGCGAGGCGGAATCGGTCAAGCCGATCTGGCGGCCGCAGAACAACATCCCGGTCGACGAAGAGCGGGCGCGGTCGCTGATGAAGCTGGTCGCCACGCTCGAGGACGATGACGACGTGCAGAGCGTCTACGCCAATTTCGAGGTCGACGACGAGACACTGGCCAAGCTGAGCGCGGCGTGAGCCCTGACATGAGCGGAACTGACATGACTGAGAAGCCACTGCCCACCATCCGCATCACCTATTGCACGCAGTGCCTGTGGCTGCTCAGGGCGGGCTGGATGGCGCAGGAACTGCTCTCCACCTTCGGCACGGATCTCGGCGAGGTGACGCTGGTGCCCGGCACCGGCGGCATCTTCACCATTTCCTGCAACGACCAGCTCATCTGGGACCGCAAACGCGACGGCGGCTTTCCGGATGCGGCGAAGCTCAAGCAAATGGTCCGCGACGTGGTCGATCCGGACCGCGACCTCGGCCATGCCGACCGAAAGGGTCACAAGTCGAAAGACCTCGCGTAAAAGCGGGTCCTTTCGTATTTCCGCCCTGCGTTTCACCGCCACGCGAAGATGAAGCAGGCAAGAGCTGCGATGGCGGTGATGGTGCGGACGTGGTTCCACATCACCCAATCCCTGAGATAGGTGGTCCAGACAGTGGCGCCGTTGGCGCTGGCCGGATCGACGGCTGCCAGCGCGTTGTTGAGCGGCACGTTGAAGACCATGGTCACGATCGGGTTGCCGACGAGGTAGATCAGCGCCCCGGCGAGCAACCAGAGCGAGCCCGGCTGGCTCCAGCCCATCACCGCGCCGACGGCAATGATAATGCAGACCAGCCCGGTGCCGAAAAGCGCTGTCATGAACAATGGGGTGATGACGGTGATGTTGATCGAATTCATCGCGGCGATGCCGCCGGCGGCAGGCAGGCGGGCAAGCGCGGGCATGATAAAATTGGAGAAGGCGAAGAAGACACCGCCGACGACGCCCGAGCCGATTGCGGCGGCGAAGATGAGGGTGGGAAGAAGTTTCGCGATCATGTCAGTTGCTCCAGATGCCAGAAGCGGCGGTTTCGGTCGCGTAGGCGGAGAAGTCCTTTGGCGCACGGCCGAGCACACGCTGGATGCCGTCAGCCAGTGACTCGTTGCGGCCGTCGAGCACCTCGGTGAACAGCTCATTGATGAGCCAGACGAACTCGGCCGGCAACTGCTGGGCTGCCACCGCGGCGGTGAACTCGGCATGCGAAATCCTGATAAAACGGATGTCGCGACCGGCGGCCTTGCCGATCTCGGCGACCGCGTCGGCGAAACTCAGCAGCCGCGGCCCGGTCAGCTCATAGAGCTGGCCGACATGGCACGGCTGGGTCAGCACGACAAATGCCGCCTCGGCGATATCGTCGGCATCGACAAATGGCTCGCCGACATTGCCAACCGGTAATGCAACTTCACCCCCGAGCAACGACTCGACAAGGAAGCCCTCGCTGAAGTTCTGGGAAAACCAGGCGCAGCGCAGGATCGTCCAGTCGGCGCCAGAAGCCTTCAGCATCTCTTCGGCGCGCCGCGCCTCCGTTTCGCCGCGCCCCGACAGCAGCACCAGCCGGGTGACACCGCGCTGCACGGCAAGTTCGGCGAAGGCACCGACCGCTTCGGCGGCGCCCGGCACGGCAAGGTCGGGATAGTAGCTGATGTAGACGGCGCCGACGCCTTCGAGCGCCCGGGGCCAGGTCGTCCTGTCCCGCCAGTCGAAGGCCGGCGTGACCGAGCGCGAGCCGATCCGCACCTGCAGGCCTTGCGCCGTCAATCGTTCCGCCAGGCGACGGCCGGTCTTGCCGGTGCCGCCGAGGATCAAAGTCGGTTTGCTTGCGTCATTCATGGTGGCTGTCCTCTGTTTAAAAATATGAGTAATCCTCACATTTGCAAAACGTGATAAACCCTCGTATTTTGCGAGTCAAGCCAATTTTGTCGAGAATCCGTCGGGGAGACGTTCATGGAAGGCAGACCTGGTTCGCAGGATGGACAGATTGCCTCGCCACGCCGGGCGCCTAGCCAGCAGCGCAGCCGCGAGCGGGTCGAACGCATGCTGGCCGCCGCTTCAGCGCTGATCGCCGAGCAAGGCAGCGACGCCATGCGCATGGGCGAGGTGGCGGAAAGGGCCGGCGTGTCGATCGGCTCGCTCTACCAGTTCTTCCCGGACAAGCGAGCGATCGTCTGGGCATTGGCCGAGCGCCACACCGCCGAGAGCCAGGCCTGCATTTCCGCGGCACTGGCTGATGTCAGCGATGCCGAAGGCCTGCGGCGGGCATTTTCGGAGCTGGTGGAAATCTACTACAGGCTGTTCCTGGCGGAGCCGGTGATGCGCGACATCTGGTCGGGCACGCAGGCCGACAAGGCGCTGCGCGAGCTCGAACTCGCCGACAGCCGGGCCAACGCCGAATTCCTCACCGTGGTGCTGAAGCGGCTGCGGCCCGCCGCCGATCCGGCGGCGCTGGAGACGACTGCGTTTCTCGTCTGGCAGATGGGAGAGACGGCGATGCGGCTGGCGATCTCGGTCGGGCGAGAAGAAGGCGACAGGCTGGTCGCCGCCTACAAGCGCATGGCGCTCAGGGAGTTGCTGACCGAGTAAAGCTGTCCCATTCCGAAGCCTCAGCTTGGCCAAGTGCCAAGTCCAGATGACAAAAAACCCGCCTCGAGGGCGGGTTTTTTATCTGCAAGGCCGATATGGTTTAAAGGCCGAAACCTTCGAAACGCTTCTTGAACTTCGACAGGCGGCCGCCGCGGTCGAGCAGGGTCTGCTGGCCGCCGGTCCAGGCCGGATGGGTGGTCGGGTCGATATCGAGGTTCATCGTATCGCCTTCCTTGCCCCAGGTCGAACGGGTCATGTATTCGGTGCCGTCGGTCATGACGACCTTGATGGTGTGATAGTCGGGATGGATGTCGGTCTTCATGGTTTTATTCCTGAGCTCTGGCTTGCCGACGCTGCTGACGGGCACAAAGCCTGCGTCGATGCGCCCCTTTTTAAAACTCGAAGCCGCAGCTATTGAGGAGCCACGGCTTCTAAAACGGTCGGCGAGCCTATACATCAGCCGGAATTGAATCACAAGGCCGCGGCAAGCGCATATTGAGGCGCATGGCAAAAGGCGGCCAGAGGAAACGGTCATGGCGGACATCAGTGGCGATGCAGACGAGCGCCGGCGCTCGCTGAGGCCGCTCAGCCAGCTGTTTCCCTATCTCACCCGCTACCGGAAAATGGTCTTTGGCGCTGTCATCTCGCTGGTCGTCGCGGCGGCGACCACGCTGGCCTTGCCGCTGGCGGTGCGGCGCATGATCGACCACGGGTTTTCCGCTTCCAGCACCATTTTCATCGCCGAATATTTCGCCGCTCTGGTGGCGATGGCCGCCCTCTTGGCGGCGGCGTCGGCCGGCCGCTACTATTTCGTCATCACGCTCGGCGAGCGTGTCGTCGCCGACATCCGCCGCGATGTGTTCGCCCATGTCACGACGCTGTCGCCTTCCTTCTTCGACACGGCCCAGTCCGGCGAGATCGTTTCGCGGCTCGCCGCCGACACGACGCAGGTGAAATCGGCGGTCGGCGCGACCGCCTCGGTGGCGCTGCGCAATGTCATCCTCGGCCTCGGCGCGGTGGCGATGATGGTCGTCACCAGCCCGAAATTGTCCGGCCTGGTCATTGCCGCGATTCCCGTCATCGTGCTGCCGCTGGTTGCCTTCGGCCGCTCGGTGCGGCGCAAATCGCGGCAGGCGCAGGACACGCTGGCCGGTGCCACGGCCTATGCCAGCGAGCAGATCGGCGCGGTGCGCACGCTGCAGGCCTTCACCAACGAGAAGCTGGTCACAGGGCATTTTTCATCCGCCGTGGAAGCTGCGTTCGAAGCGGCGCGTTCCTCGATCTTCGCCCGCTCCTTCCTCACCTTCTTTGCCATCTTCATGATCTTTTCCTCGGTGGTGGCGGTGCTGTGGTTCGGCTCGCGCGACGTGCTTACGGGCACGCTGTCGCCCGGCACGCTCGGCCAGTTCCTGCTCTATTCGGTGTTCGCCGCCGGCGCACTCGGCGCGCTGTCGGAAGTCTGGGGCGAGCTTGCCCAGGCGGCGGGTGCCGCCGAACGACTGACCGAGATCCTGGCAGAGAAGCCCGGAATCCAATCGCCCGCCGACCCGAAGCCGCTGCCGACGACGGCCAGGGGCGCGATCCGTTTCGACGACGTGTCCTTCTCCTATCCGGCCCGGCCCGACCGCGCCGCCGTCCACGGCCTCAGCTTCCAGGTGAAGCCCGGCGAAACGGTGGCGATCGTCGGTCCGTCGGGCGCGGGCAAGAGCACCGTCTTTTCGCTGATCCTGCGCTTCTACGACCCTGAAACCGGCAGGATACTGATCGACGGCGTCGATGCGCGCGAGGCCGATCCCGCCGCTATCCGGGAACGCATCGCCATCGTGCCGCAGGATGTCACCATCTTCGCGGCAAGCGCGCGCGACAATATCGGCTTCGGCCGGCCGGGCGCCGGCGATGCCGAGCTCGAGGCGGCCGCCAAGGATGCGCTTGCCGACGAGTTCATCCTGAAACTCCAGAAGGGCTATGACAGCCAGGTCGGCGAACGCGGCGTGACATTGTCCGGTGGCCAGCGCCAGCGCGTGGCGATCGCGCGTGCCATCCTGCGCGACGCGCCGATCCTTCTGCTCGACGAGGCGACCTCGGCGCTTGACGCCGAAAGCGAGACGCTGGTGCAGACGGCGCTGGAACGGCTGATGCAGGGCCGCACCACCATCGTCATCGCCCACCGGCTGGCGACGGTGCTGAAGGCCGACCGCATCCTGGTCATGGAATGCGGCCGCATCGTCGAGGAAGGCACGCATCGGAGCCTCGTCGCCAAGGGCGGCATCTATGCGCGGCTGGCCAAGCTGCAGTTCGAAACCGGGGCGAGTGCATTCAGGGGTGCCGCCGAGTAGCCCTCAGTCCGGCTTCCAGTCAGCGAGCAGGACGACACTGCCAAACTGTTTGGCTTTGGCAAAATGGCGTTGGTCGGCCGTGACAAAAGTGCCGCCACGCTCGATCGCCATTGCGTGATAGATGCTGTCGAACAAGGTAGGATGGCCTTTGTCAGGTCCGGCTGACGTTGCAATCTTCTCGGCTGTTGCCAGGTCCTGGATGGTTGGTTCTTCAATTGTCAGCCCCAGTTCTCGAAATTGATCGAAAAGCTGGCCGACCACGGTAAGCGGCAATTCGAGATGCAAGGCTGCTGAAAGTGCCTCATACAGTACTATTGATGGCGCGAGATAGCCTTGCCCGTCTTCCAAGATGCGGTCGACTAAACCGCGCGCGATGTTGCTGTCCTCTTCCTGCTCGAGAAGCTTCACGAAAACGGAAGCATCCACGACGATCATTCCTTGGTGCCTTCAAGCACGTCGAACGGGCGACCATCCCACTTCATTCTCTGCAGGCGTAGGAAATCGGTGGTGCTTTCGCCTTTGGCGCTGGATCCGCTCAGCGGTCGCGAGAACAAAAGCAGAAGCAGCGGACAACTCGTGTGCTACCTAAACCGGACAACTTTAATTCGCTATCGACATGCTCGTGGCATCACGCTCTCCCGTAGCGCTTCTTCAGATGATCGGTGAAATACGCGGCGTTGAGCTTCTCGCCAGTGGCGCGTTCGAGCAGTTCCGGTGTTGACCAGCGCGAGCCCTGTGACCAGATTCTTTCACGGCGCCAGTCGTTGATGGCGCTGAAGTCACCCTTGGCGAGATCCTCGCCGGCCGAAGGATGGTCGCGCGTCAGCGCCGCCCATTGCTGCGCCGCCATCATGGCGCCCAGCGTATAGGAGGGGAAATAGCCGAAGGCAGCACCTGGCCAGTGCACGTCCTGCATCGGCCCGTCGGCTGGGTTGTCGATGGTCGACAGGCCGAGATAGTCGCGCATCTTGGCGTCCCATGCTTCGGGGATGTCCGCGGCCTCCAGCCGTCCCGAGACCAGCTCCTGCTCCAGCTCATAGCGCAGGATGACGTGCAGCGGATAGGTCACCTCGTCGGCGTCGACGCGGATCAGGCCGCGCTCGACCCGGTGCACATGCGGCAGGATGTCGTCGATCGACCAGGCCTCGCCGAGGTGCCTTTCGACCACCGGCAGCGCCCAGCGCCAGAATTGCGGGTTGCGGCCGAGCTGCTTTTCGACGAACAGGCTCTGGCTTTCATGCACCGCCATGCCGCGCGCCTTGCCAAGTGGCCAGTGCGACCATGCCTTGGGCAGGTTCTGCTCGTAAAGCGCGTGGCCGGTCTCGTGCAGCACCCCCATCAGCGCCGACAGGAAGTCGGAGGTCTTGTAGCGGGTGGTGATGCGCACGTCGCTGGGCACGCCGCCACAGAACGGGTGATGCGACACCGAGAGCGAACCGTGGGTCAGGTCGAAGCCGACGGCCGCCATCATGGCGAGACCGAGCTCGCGCTGCCTGTCGATCGCGTAGCTGCCCGAAAGCGGTTTCAGCGGGCGCTTTGTCAGCCGCGCTTCCTGCACGGCCAGTGCTTCCGGCACGAAAGCCCTAAGGAAAGCCTTCAGCTCGGAAAAGACCGGCGTGATGTCGGCGGCGCGATTGCCGGGGTCGTACTGCTCCATCAGCGCGTCATAGGGATCGAGATCGAGGACATCGGCGCGCAGTGCAGCTTCCTCGCGCACCAGGGTCACGACGCCTTCGAGCGCCGGCAAAAACCCTGCCCAGTCGTTCTTCGCGCGCAGGTCGCGCCAGAGCTGTTCGGAGCGCATGCGCGCGGTGGTCTGGCGCTCGACGAATTCGACGGGCAGGCAGGTCAGGTTGGTGTATTGCCGCCGGAACTCCTTGAGCGCCGCCTGTTGTTCCTCGTTCAGCGTTTCCTGTTCGGCCGCCGCGATCCAGTCGGCGATCTCCGGCGCCGTCGCACGGGCATGATGCATGCCGGCAAGCGCCGACATCGCCTCGGCGCGCTTCTCGCCGCCGCCGACGGCCATATGGGTCGCCTCGTCGGCGCCGAGGATGGCGAGCGCATGCTCCAGCGCTTCGAGCTTGTGGCCGAGGTCGTCGAGTTTTTGAAAGGACATGGCGGGTTCCGGTGAATTTGAACGGCGGGGAAAAGATACCAATGCGCTGAAATTGGCAACCCTCAAGCGGTGCACCGCCACGGGTGTTCGGATCGCGATCCGCCATGCCAGGAGCAACACACCTTGCGGAAGCGGCGGTCTGCGTGGTCAATGTCCTTTGGCGGCGCGCAAGACCGCGACGGGGAGACGAAACATGATCGCCAATGTGCTGGTCGGGCTGGTGGCCCTGATCCACCTCTACATCGTCTATCTGGAGATGGTGCTGTGGGATACGCCGCGCGGCCACAAAGCGTTCAGCCTGACGCCGGAATTCGCCAGCGCATCGAAGGTGCTTGCCGCCAATCAGGGGCTTTATAACGGCTTTCTCGCTGCCGGACTGATCTGGGGGCTTTATCTCGGCGAGGCCGGTTTTCAGATCAAGATGTTCTTCCTGCTTTGCGTCGCTATTGCCGGCCTCTACGGCGCGGTGACGGTCGGCCGGAAAATCCTGTTCATCCAGACTGTGCCGGCAGCGCTGGCGCTGATCGCGCTCGGGCTTGGCTGGTAACGCGGGCCAACGATCGAAAGGGACGCCAGCGGGGCAAAGGCCCCGAGGCGTCAGGCAGTCCCTTCCTTGCTTCTAATGATGTCAGCTGTTGATGTCAGCCGTTTGGATAATGGCCGCCATCGGCGCCGTCGCCGATCAGGAAGCCCGTGCCGCTGTCAATCCGGAGCGCTTGGTCGACGTTGTCGAGCCGGCGCAGCAATTGCTGATATTGCGGGACTGGTATCCGGCCATGGTTCGCCGCGGCCGTTCGTTCAGCGGCCTGGCTGATGTGGGCGGCCCGCATATGCAGCTTTTGCGCCTCGGCCGGCGCGATCGTTTCCGCCTGCCTGGCGTCCGCGATGCCACTGTCCACACCTTGTATCTGATTGATAAGGCCTTTCTCGCGCGGACCGTAGAAGGCGGGCGGAGCCGATTCGTCGAGCGCGCTCCCTTTGTGATGTCCCGCGGCGTAGGCGCCGGCGAACGGAACAGCGATGAGAAGTGCGGTGAGGGTTGCAGTCCTGAGGGGTCTAGGAGCGAAAGAGCGCATGATTGCGTCCTCCTCTTACTGTGGAAGGGGCGATCGTTACGCCTAACTTCCGGCCGCGGGCCGTCCGGTTCCGTCGCGTCGCGATGACGGGAGTCATCGCCGGCGGTTCTCGGCCCCCGCAATGGAAATTAGAAGCGCCCGGCGGCAAAGTGTTAATTAAAAAAAGATAATCTTTTCAGGCCTTGCCGGCCTGATATCCGCGCCCTAGCGGTGAGCCGGCGAATAAATTCGCGTGATGCGGGATCACCGTTCGGTGAGCTTCAGTTCGATGCGGCGGTTCTTGTTGCGCGCCTCTTCGGTGTCGGCGGGATCGAGCGGCTGGAATTCGCCGAAGCCGGCCGCGACCAACCGGTTGGCCGGCACGCCGTTCTCGATCAGGAACTTCACCACCGAGGTCGAACGCGCCGTCGACAGTTCCCAATTGTCGCGATAGCGGCCGGTGCCCGACAACGGCGTGTTGTCGGTATGGCCGTCGACGCGCAGCACCCAGCTGATCTCCGGCGGGATCTCCTTCTGCAACTCTATGATGGCGTTGGCGAGCTTCTTCATCTCGACCTTGCCGGCATCGTTGATCACTTCGGAGCCGGCCGGGAAAAGCACTTCCGACTGGAAGACGAAGCGGTCGCCGACGATGCGGA
The DNA here is from genome assembly GCF_000359125.1 of Mesorhizobium sp. STM 4661. GTDB lineage: Bacteria > Pseudomonadota > Alphaproteobacteria > Rhizobiales > Rhizobiaceae > Mesorhizobium. The sequence continues at coordinate 65,091 of NZ_CAAF010000019.1, forward strand.
TGTTCTCGCGGTCGGCGAGGATTTCGCGCAAGCGCCCGAAGAAGTCGGACCGGTAGCGGTTGAGCTCCTGCACCCGTTGCGCCAGCGCGACGTTCAGGCGGCGGCCGAGATCGGCGATCTTGGTGTTGGAATCGCGGTCGCGCGTTTCGGACACGTTGAGCGCGTCTTCGAGCGCTCCGATCTGCTTGCGCAGCGCCGCGATCTGCTGGTTGAGGATTTCGACCTGGCTCAGCGCCTGCTGGCTGATCTGGCGCTGGCCTTCGAGTTCGCCCGAAAGTGCCGTGGCGCGCTGGTTGGCCGCGTCGCCGGCGCCGGCGCCTTGCGCCAGCAATTGCTCGAGCCGGCTCTTTTCCGCCTCCGACACCGACAGCGAGGCCTGTAGATTGGCGAGCGAATCTTCCTTGTCCTGCGTCGTCGAACGCTCCAGCGCCAGAAGCTGGGTCAGTTCGTTGATCTGCGAGTTAAGGCGGTTGAGCACCGTATCCTTGCCGGAGATTTCGCGGCCGAGCAGGAACTGCGCCAGCACGAAGACCGTGAGCAGGAACATGATCGCCAGCAGCAGCGTCGACAGCGCGTCGACGAATCCCGGCCAATAGTCGATGCGGCGATCGCTGCGCCGTGTCCGCGCCAGCGCCACGTCAGTGGACTCCCGGCTTCTTCAGGGCGTCGGCGATCTTCTCCAGCGTGTTGCGCATCGCCTTCTGCTCGTCGGACTGGGCCTCGACCCAGTCGCGCATGATCTGCTGCTCGGAGCGCATGTTCTTGACCAGGCCGGAAATGCCGTCGGCAAGGTTGGCCATGGCGGTGGCGACGCGCGGGTTGGGGCTGCCGCCATTCTCCTGGAGGCTGCGCAGCTTTTCCGAAAGGACGCGGATCTCGTCGGAGGATTCGGCCTTGGCCGGGTCGGAGACGACGATGTCCGACGACAGGTCGGTAACCGAGGACAACCAGTTCTCAAGCTCGGTGTAGAAGCGCGTCTGGGCGCGGCCGGCCTGCAGGTCGAGGAAGCCGAGCACCAGGGAGCCGGACAGGCCGAACAGCGAGGACGAGAAGGCGGTGCCCATGCCGGCCAGCGGCGCGGAAAGCCCCTGCTTCAAGGAATCCAGCACGGCGGCGGCGTCGCCGGTGCCGGGATCAAGCGACTCGATGGTTTCGCGGATCGAGCCGATCGTGTTGAGCAGGCCCCAGAAGGTGCCGAGCAGCCCAAGGAACACCAGCAGCCCGACGAGGTAGCGCGAGGTGTCGCGGCTTTCGTCGAGGCGGGTGGCGATCGAATCCAGCATGGTGCGCATCGAGCTGGTCGAAAAGGCCATTGACGACGAGCGGCCGAGCATGGCCTTCATCGGCGCCAGCAGCACCGGTTCGGTGGTTTCGGAGCCGGCCCGGAAGGAGTTGACCCAGCGCACTTCGCGAAACAGCCGCCCGACCTGCGCGAAGGCCAGCAGGATGCCGACTGCAAGCACGCCGATGATCAGGCCATTGAGGCCGGGATTGGTGACGAAAGCGGTCGAGATCTGACGGGTCAGGATGGCGGCGATGAAGGCGACGATCACCAGGAAGATGACCATGGTGAGCAGAAAGACCTGCGGGCTCGACAATTTGTGGGGGTCGTAGACCAGGACGTCGGAGCGCCTGCCTATGCCGAGGGATCTGAGAAAAGCCATCCGTGCCCCGTTTCCGATGCCACCGCCGATCACGTTGAGCGCGACTCTAAACGGAATTGTGACGAAATTGAATGGCGCTCGGCAATATTGGCTGCCGATTGCAACCCTTGGGTCAGAGTCGGTTAATGACCAGGCAGTCGACCATGGCGGCCAGATGCAGGCCGGCGCCGGTGACGACAAAGCCGTGCCACAGCGCATTGTGGAAGCGCAGGCCCTTCCAGGCGAAAAAGATGACGCCGCAGGAATAGACGATCCCGCCGGCAACGATCAGCACGATCGATGTCGGCGGCAATGTCTGAACGAGCGGCTCGACCAGGACGATGCCGCTCCAGCCGATAGCCAGATAGAAGACGACGGCCAGCCGGTCGAAGCGGCCGGGAAGAAGCACCTTGATAGCGATGCCGATCGCTGCGGCAACCCAGACCAGGACGATCATCGAGACGGTCAGCGGCGAGCCGTCGAGCTGGGCAAGGAAGGGCGTGTAGGTCGCCGCGATCAAAAGGTAGATCGCGGCGTGGTCGAAGCGCCGCAATATCCACTTCACCGGTGAGGATATTGGCCAAAGATTATAGGCCAGCGAGACCGAGAGCACGGTGAGCAGCGAGACCACATAGAATGCGGCGGCGATATACTCGCCAGGACCGGCATGAAAGGCGGCCAGCGCCAGCAACGTCGAACCGGCCGATATCGCCAGCACGATGCCCACCGCATGGACGATGCCGTCGGCGATTATCTCGGCGCGCGAATAGTGCCAGCGTCCCATAAAAGGGATTTCGATCTGGGATTCGGGGCCGGCGTTCGTCATAAAAGATCCTGCGTCTCCCTTATCTGGGTGGACGCCGGACAGTATTTCAAGTTTCGGTTGCGGTTTTGCGACTGCGGCGCTTCGGCGCGCCAACTTCGTCAATGCCCAAATCGATGGGCCTAAATCGGCGGGCCCAAATCGCCAGCGATCCAAGATCGTCAGCGTGACGCGATCGGCTTCTTCACTGTCTTCAGCAGCGCGCGCTGGATGATCTCGTTGCCGGCGACGACCGAGCCGCCCTCCAGCATCTCCTGCCCGCCGGCGAAGTCGGAAACGAAGCCGCCGGCTTCGCGGATCAAAAGCAGGCCGGCGGCGATGTCCCAGGCCGAGAGGCCGATTTCCCAAAACCCGTCCATGCGGCCGGCGGCGACGTAGGCGAGATCGAGCGAGGCGGAACCGAGGCGGCGCACGCCCGAAACCTCGGCCATCACATTGCGCAGTTCGACGAGGAAATTACCGTGCTGGCCGCGCCCGAGATGGGGCACGCCGCAGCCGATCACGGCATCGTTCAGCTTCGTTCTGCCGGCAACGCGCAGCCGGCGGTCGTTCATGAAGGCGCCGCCGCCGCGCTCGGCGGTGTAAAGCTCGTCCATCGCTGGATTGTAGACGACGCCGGCGACGATCTGGCCCTGGCGTTCCAGCGCGATCGAGATGGCGAAGAGCGGAATGCCATGCAGGAAATTGGTGGTGCCGTCGAGCGGATCGACGAGCCAGCGGTGCTGGCCGTCATCGCCCGCGACCGCGCCGCGCTCCTCCATCAGGAAGGCATAGCCCGGCCGCGCCTTCGACAGCTCGGTGAAGAGGATGTCCTCGGCCTTGCGGTCGGCCTGGCTGACATAGTCGCCCGGGCCCTTCATCGAGACCTGCAGGTTCTGTACTTCGCCGAAGTCGCGCGACAGCGAGCGGCCGGCCTTCATGGCAGCCTGGACCATGACATTGAGAAGTGCTGAGCGCGCCATTGTGCTTCTTCCTGCCGCCGCGCGTCAGTCCGCGCGGCGCACGTAAGTGATTTCGTTGGTGTCGACGATGATGCGCTCGCCCGAGCCGATGAAGGGCGGCACCAGCACACGGATACCGTTTTCCAGCATCGCCGGCTTGTAGGACGAGGCCGCCGTCTGGCCTTTCACCACCGGGTCGGCTTCGGTGATGGTCAGCGTCACATAGTCCGGCAACGAGATGCCGATCGGCCTTTCGTCATAGAGCTGCACGGTCACCATCATGCCGTCCTGCAGGAAGGCGGCGCGGTCGCCGACGAAATCCTTCTGCAGTTCGAGCTGCTCGTAGCTTTGGGTGTCCATGAACACCAACGCCTCGTCCTGCTCGTAGAGGAAGGAGAAATCCTTCAGATCGAGCCGGATCTGCTCGACGGTCTCGGCCGAGCGGAAGCGCTCGTTGAGCTTGGTGCCGTTGATGAGGTTCTTCAGTTCGACCTGGTTGTAGGCTCCGCCCTTGCCAGGCTTGACGGTATTGGTCCTGACCGCCACCCACAGGCCGCCATCGTGCTCGATGACGTTGCCGGGACGGATTTCGTTGCCATTGATCTTGGCCATGATGATCTTGATCCGGAATGAGATGTTCGCCGAATGGGCGATTTCGGCCCCCAAGACCACAAATCGCCAAAAGAGGCAAGGGAGCGCGGCAAGAGAGGTCTGAACCGCGGCGCCGCTATTTTCCAAGCAAATCTCTTATCCGCGCTACGGCCAAGTGCTTACAATTCGCGGCGTCACGGCAGACGATTGGCCCTCTGCAGCGCCTGCTTGGTCTGGTCGTCGTCCAAGCCTTGCAGAAAATCGTCCATCCGCGGATCGATGAGCCCGGCGCGGCGGGCGACGATGTACCAGGCGCCGGCAAGGATCAGATCCGGATCGGTGCCGATGCCTTCCATGTAGAGTTTGGCGAGCCGGTTCTGGGCGGCGACATTGCCACCCTCGGCGGCCTGCTTCATCCAGCCGAAGCCGGATTTCAGATCGCGTGGACCGCCACGTCCCTCGATCATCCACGCGGCGAGATCGATCTCCGCCGTATCGTAGTTCTGCCGTGCGGCCCGCGCCAGCAGGCCGCGTGCCTGGACATCGTCACGCGGCTTGCCGCCGGCGCCATTGGCATAGATCTGCGCCATTGCATATTGCGCGTCGGCAAGGCCGGTCGCGGCGGCGCGTTCATAGTAGGACGCGGCCTTGGCGAGGCCGGCGTCGCCGGGATCCTGCTTGACCAGCAACTGCGCGAAGTTGAACTGCGCCAGGCGATTGCCAGCCTCGGCGGCCGACTGCATCAGCGCATACGCTTCCTTTTCATCCTTCTTGACGTAGCGGCCGTCGAGCAGCATCAGCGCATACTGGAACTGCGATTCCGGTATGCCCTGCTCGGCGGCCAGCGCGTACCATTTTGCCGCTTCCGCAGCGTTGAGCGGCACGCCGAGACCGCGCGACAGTATCTCGGCCACCAGCGTCTGCGCTGCCGGGTCGCCTTTCTGGGCGCGGACCAAAGCGAGGTTATAGGCCGTCTTGTAAAGACCGCGCTGAAAGGCGCCATAGGCGGGGTCCGACGGTTTGGCGCCGAAACGTTCGGGATTGATGGTGTCGGCCGACGGCAGCGGAGCCGTGGTGGCGGGCTGCGGCAACGGCGTGTCGATCGGCTTGTCCGCGTGCGCGCCGACGTCCGGCTTGGGCTGTGGCAAAGGGATGGTTTCGGCCGCGGCGGCCTGCGCCGTGAGCGCCGCTAGAAAGACGTTGAAAAGGATTGTCCGGAGCAGCACGTCAGTCCTCGAAACGCGGCGCGGTTTCATCGAGCAGAGCGTTGGCGCTGGCGATCGCCGCCTTCGCATCGACGCCATCGGCAAAGACGGCGCTGGAAAGAGCGACGAATTCGGCGCCGGTGGCGGCCACTGCTTCGACAGAGGCAATGTCCGACCCGGCCATGACAATGCAAGGGATCTGGATCACATCCGCCCACCATTGTCCCAGCGACAGGTTGCGCGGGTGCGGCTCCGGCTTGTTATCGTAACCGAAGCGGCCGAAGAAGATATAATCGGGCCTGAGTTCGCCGAGCTCCAGCGCGTCGTCGCGGGTCTTGGCGCCGCCGCAGCCGACCATCATCTTGGCCTGGAAGTGTTCGATCGTCTCGGCGAGTTCCTGCTTGCCGACCTCGACATGGATGCCGTCGGCCTGGACGCGGCCGGCAATACGGGTGTCACCGGCAATGACCACGGCGGCGCCCGCCGCTTGCGCCGCCGGCACGATCTTCTCGGCGAAGGCCTGGAAGGAGGCTTCGTCCATGCCGTTTTCGGGCAGGATCAGCGAGGCGATGTCGCCGCCCTCTAACGCCGCGCCGATGCGCTCGGCCGACACGCCGGGCGGCGCGATCAGCACGATGCGGCAGCGATTTGGAGGCGTTGCGTCGTTCATTGGTCTTCGATCCCGGTTTTCGCCTATGCCGGGCGAAGATGGTTGCATTGCGGCATAGAGCAAAGCGCCCGCCTTGAACAGGCGGGCCGGGATCATTGCGAGGGGCTTGGTTTACGATCGTCGGTTGCCACCAATCGGTGGCTCATCTGACGGTTTCGGTCGGCGCCTTCGGCTTCCACAATGTCCAGCCGAGATTCATGCCGGTCGCCGCGATCAGGATGGCGGCGGCGCCGACGATCTGGGCCGGATGCAGCCTGTGGCCGAAGGCGACGACATCGACCAGGATCGCGACCACGGGATAGATGAAGGACAACGACCCTTGCAGATGGGTCGGCAGCTTCTGGATGGCGCCATACATCAATATGTACATCAGGCCGGTATGAACGACGCCAAGCGTCGCCAGCATGGCCCAGCTCCACGCATCGGCGGGAAGCTGGGAAAAATTGGCGAAAGGCGCCAGCATGACGACGCCGACGCAGACCTGGATCAGGGCGATCAAATGCGGCGGCGTGCCCTTGAGCTTCTTGGTGACGATGGCGGCGACGGCCCAGAAGAAGGCCGCTGCCAGCGCCATCGCGATACCGATGAAATAATCGGCACCGAGACTGCCTGCGCCGGGGCTTGCATCGGGCGAGGCCTGCACGATCAGCAGCATGCCGGCAAAGGCGATGCCAAGCCAGGTCAGCTTGGTCATGGTCAGCCGCTCCGAGAAGAAGAGCACGCCGAAGCCGACCAGCATGAAGGGCTGCGTGTTGTAGACGGCCGTGGCGATCGAGATCGAAGCGCGGGAAAACGAGCTGAACAGCAGCAGCCAGTTGATGACGATCGCCGCGCCGCCAAGGGCGGCAATCGCGACGATGCGAAGCGACAGCCTGCCGCGCAGCAGTCCCATGGTCGCGCAGATGATCAGCAGCGTGACGGCGCCAAAGGCGCAGCGCCAGAACACCACGTCCATGATCGGCTGGCCCGACATGACGACGAACCAGCCGATCGTGCCGAGGATCGCCATCGCGGCCGTCATTTCGATGGTGCCGCGCGTTGTGCTGTCCATAATGATACTCCCGTGAGCCGTGACGGCGGATAATCTCATGCGGCTCAGAGGCTTTCCATGTGTTTCGGCAGGTGATATCTGGTTGTTGCCTAATTAAATAAGGCTGATGCCGCCTATTGCCTGGAAAATGTCAAATGATGGACGATCTTGACCGACGCCTTCTCGAAATCCTGATCAAGGATTCGCGAACCTCGCTGAAGGAACTGGCCCGAGAGGTGGGGCTGTCGTCGCCGAGCGTTTCGGAGCGGTTGCGGCGGCTAGAGGAGCGCGGCGTCATCAGGGCCTTCACCATCGAGATCGATCCGGAAGCGTTGGGTTATCCCCTGCAGGCGATCGTTCGCATCCGGCCGCTGCCCGGCAAGCTGCATATCGTGCAGAAGCTGATCGAGGAAATCCCCGAGTTTGGCGAATGCGACAAGGTGACCGGCGATGACTGCTTTGTCGCGCGGCTGTTCGTGCGCTCGATCGGCGAACTGGACCGGCTCCTCGACCGTATCGCCGACAAGGCCGAAACGAGCACCGCCATCATCAAGGCGCAGCCGATCCGGCGACGTCCACCGCCGCTCGACATGCCAGACATGTGACAGGCTCCGGTGGCATGGCGCACATGTTTGCGGTCGCGGCGTGACCATTTCTGGTCTATTCCAGAATCCGACCTTCCCTCCAGCCTCCTTCCCCCTCCAGCCTCCTTTCCCCATGTCAGGTCTTCTTCTCGATCCCTGGTTTTATGCCGCTGCCATCCCGGCCGTCATCCTGACCGGCCTGTCCAAGGGCGGGTTCGGCGGCGCCGTCGGTCTCATCGGCGTGCCGATGATGGCGCTGGCCATGCCGCCAGTGCAGGCGGCGGCCATCCTGTTGCCGATCCTGTGCCTGATGGACGTGGTCTCGGTGTGGACGTGGTGGGGTGTCTATGACCGCAAGATGCTGGTCGACATGATGCCGGGCGCCGTCGCCGGCATCGGCCTTGGCTGGCTGACGGCGGCCTTCGTCACGGAAGAAATGGTCAGGCTGATCGTCGGAACGGTTGCCATCGTCTTCGTGCTGCGCTGGATCTATGTGCAGATCCGCCACGGCGCAACGCATTCGGCGCAGCCCAATCGCGTGGCAGCCGCCTTCTGGGGCACGATCGCCGGCTTCACCAGCTTCGTCGCCCATGTCGGTGGCCCACCGTTCCAGATCTACGCGCTGCCGATCCGGCTCGACCCCAAGGTGCTGTCGGGCACCAGCGCCATCCTGTTCGCCGCCACCAATGCGCTGAAGCTCGTCCCCTATTTCGCGCTCGGCCAGTTCGACACCGCCAATCTGACCGCCTCGGTGGTGCTGATACCGCTGGCGCCGCTCTCGACCATCGCCGGCGCCTGGCTGGTGCGGCGGATGCGGCCGGAGCTGTTCTATCCGTTCACTTATGCGACGGTAGCCGTCGTCGCGGCCAAGCTTCTGTGGGACGGGATCGCCGGCCTTCTGTGACTTAATGCACAGACTTCAGGCGGCGAAACGCGGCAGGGATCGCTCAGAATTGTGCGAGCCCACCACGCTGTTTCTTGCTATTGTGACACCACCGGAAGGAGTCGGGCGGCATCAATTGGAAACATTGTCGATGATAATGCGTCGATTCCGGGGACCCGGTGGCGGGCCAACCGTCTGAGACTAGAACCCATTCCCGTGACGGGAAAAGGCAATTCGGGGGATACTATGCAAGGGACGGCACGAAATTTCTTTACGCTGGCCATCATCTATTCACTGTGCGGCATGGCCTTGGGGCTGTACATGGCGATCAGCCAGGACCATGGCCAGATGCCGACCCATGCCCACACGATGGTGGCGGGGTGGCTGATGTCGGCGGTGTTTGCTTTTTTCTACCATCTGTTTCCGGCAATCGGGCAAAAGAAGCTCGCCACCGTCCATTTCTGGCTGACGGCCATCAGCGGTATCGGCCTGTTGCTCGGCCTTTATTTCCTGCTTGCCGGCAACCCGGCGATCGAGCCCTTGGTGGCGGTATCCTCGATGGCCTTCTATGCGGGGATGCTGCTGTTCGCTTTCATCGCCTTGCCGGCATTGTGGAAGAGGGAACTCCCGATACGATCCTGACAGGCCGGATTCCTGTGCTGTTACGGCACAGACGGGCGGCGCTCGGTCAAAAAATATTCGCGCTGTTAAGGATTCATTAAGCTTTACAGGCGTTTACTATGTGCATCCAGTGATCTGGATTCTTACCGAGTGGTTGGAGCCACTTTGTTTGACGCCTCCCTGTTAAACTCCTGAGAGCCGCCTTACCCGCGGCTCTTTTTTTGTCCTCGCGGCGCCGTTAACCGTTTGTTAAACATGTGCTTGCCTTCGTCGGCCCCGAAGCGCATTTTCAAGCCTCGGTCATATAGGGTGCGGCGTGACGGCAAGGAAGCCGAATCGGCCGGCTGTAAGGCAAGTGCAGGGGTATCGATGAACGAGATTTCGAGGGGAAGTGCGAAAACCATCAAGCTGGCTGAACGCCGGGTTTTCTCCCAGTCCTTCAAGCCGCTATACCAGGAAGGCATGGGCCTGGTCGAGCAGGCGGCCGAATATCTGGACGGCAAGGGCCGGGCCGAGGCAAGGAAACTATCCAGACTGGCGGCTACGCTCTATGCGGCCGAATCGATGCGGCTGACCACCAGGCTGATGCAGGTCGCCTCCTGGCTGCTTCTGCAGCGGGCGGCCAATTCCGGCGAGATGACGCGCGATCAGGTAGCTTCCGAAAAATCCAAGGTGCGTCTCGACACCGCCTCCGCCCATGATGAAGCGGCAGGCTGGGCTGAATTGCCCAAGGACTTTGTCGAGCTCGTCAATCGTTCGCTGCGCCTGCAGGCGCTGGTGCGCCGCATGGACGAGGAAGTCTATGGCAGCGCGATAGCCGACATGCCGCCGGCAAGCCGCCGCGTCAACCCGGTTTCCGACCAGATCACGTTGCTCAACACGGCTTTTGCCCGCGGCTGACAGGCTGCTTGATAATTCTACTCTGACGGACACCTGACGCGGTTTTCTGCGCTTCCGACGCTCACGGACCAAATGTCCGCTCCGCTCCGGTTCTCGAAAACCACGCCATCTGCCTCGTCAGAGCGAATTCTCAAACAGCCTGTGGGATGTTTGCCAGAGCCCGTTTCTGGTTTGTTCACATTTCGCTGGCATCGCTTTCCGCCGTGGGTACACTTGGCGGATGGGGGAAGCGATTCGCATCATTGGCATCGATCCGGGGCTGAGGCGCACCGGCTGGGGCATCGTCGAGAGCCTCGGCAATTCGCTGCGCTTCGTCGCCTCCGGCACCGTGCGTTCCGACGACAAGGCGGCGCTGGCGACGCGGCTTTGCCAATTGCATGACGGGCTGACAGAAATCCTGCATTCCGCCATGCCGCATGAAGCGGCGGTCGAGCAGACCTTTGTCAACAAGGATGCGGCAGCCACGTTGAAGCTTGGCCAGGCGCGCGGCATTGCCATGCTGGTGCCGGCGCGTGCGGGGCTCGTGGTCGCGGAATACGCACCCAACGCGGTGAAGAAGGCGGTGATCGGCGTCGGCCATGGCGACAAGAAGCAGATCCACATGATGGTCAAGGTGCTGATGCCGAAAGCCATCTTCGACACCGACGATGCCGCCGACGCGCTGGCCATTGCCATTTGCCATGCGCATCACCGGCAGAGCGTCGCCTACAGGCTGGCGCTGGCCGGATAGGTTTGTTCTTGACTTGTTCACGGTACGGCAGTAAGTAATACTTCTGAGGTATTACCATGCGCGTGACAACCAAAGGACAAGTGACCATTCCCAAGGAAATACGGGACCATCTGGGAATCGGCCCGGGCTCCGAGGTTGAGTTCGTGGCTACCGACGATGGCGCCCGGGTTGTGGCCGTGAACGAAAACATTTCCGAAGAAGAGGCTTCTCATCGGTTCAGCCAGGCGCTCGACCGGCTGGCCGGGACACTGGACTTGGGTGGCATGACGACGGACGAGTATATGGAGTGGCTGAGGGGCTCCCGTGAAGATCTCGACGTTGGTTGACACAAATGTCCTGATCGACGTTTGGGGACCAGCCGGGCGGCAGACGAAGTGGTCGGCATCAGTGATCGCCGCATGCCGGCGTGACGGCGCGTTGATTATCAACACGATCGTCTGGTCGGAACTCGCGCCGCTGGCGACGGAAGCGGCACTTCGCAAGGCGGTTGAAACGCTCAAGATGGATCGCGAATTGCTGCCCTGGGAGGCAGCCTTCCTCGCCGGTATCGCTCATTCCCAATACCGTCGCGCCGGCGGTCTTCGCGAACGAACCCTGCCCGATTTCTTCATTGGAGCCCACGCGGTCGTTGCCGGACATCGTCTGCTGACGCGCGACGCCGTGCGCTACCGAAGCTACTTTCCGGACCTCGATATCATCTCTCCTGAAACCCACCCATGAAGGCCCGGGCATGATCGGCAAGCTCAAATGATAGGCAAGCTCAAGGGCACGCTGGACGAAGTCGACGAGGATTTCTGCGTCGTCGACGTGCATGGCGTCGGCTATGTCGCCTACTGTTCGGCGCGCACGCTGGCGGCGTTGCCAGCACCCGGCGAGGCGGTGGTGCTGCTCATCGAGACCTATGTGCGCGAGGACTTGATCAGGCTCTATGGCTTCCAGTCTGTACTGGAACGCGAATGGTTCCGACTGTTGATGAACAATGTGCAGGGCGTCGGCGCCAAGGTGGCGCTGGCGGTGCTGTCGACGATGGCGCCGGCCGACCTCGCCAATGCGATTGCGTTGCGGGACATCGCCATGGTCAGCCGCGCGCCGGGCGTCGGCAAGAAGGTGGCGGAGCGCATCGTCACCGAATTGAAGAACAAGGCGCCGGCCTATGCCGGCGCTGCCTCCGGCACCATCGGCCTGAAGCAGGAGCTCGGCGAGGGCGTAGCGCCAGCGCCAATCACCGACGCCGTCTCGGCGCTGGTCAATCTCGGCTATTCGCGCGATACCGCCGCCAATGCGGTTGCCGCGGCGCTGAAGGCGGCGGGCGAGGGCGCGGATGCTTCGAAGCTCATCCGCTTCGGGCTAAAGGAACTGGCGCGGTGAGATTTGCCAGGAGCAAGAATATGGGCGCATATGCCAGTCTGACTTCCAGAGGGCAGCTCACGATTCCAAGGGATGTTCGCAGCGTGCTTTCGCTCAAGACGGGCGACACGATCGCCTGGACGGTCATGGATGGTCATTTGATCGGAACGCCGCGCAATCTTGAATTTGCCGATCTCGCCGGGTTTCTGGGCGATCCGCCGGGCGGTCGCGCCACGCTGGAGGAAATCGACACCGCTGTAAGGGATGCGGTTGGCCACCATGTTGTCGGGGATGAACCACATGGACAAGAGGGCGCCGCATGAGCCTTTCGCCCCGCCTGATTGCCCCCGACAAGCGCGGCGAGGACGCCGAGCAGACCTTGCGTCCGCAAACGCTTGGCGAGTTTGTCGGCCAGGCGGCGGTGCGGGCCAATCTCAAGGTCTTCGTCGACGCCGCCAAAGGGCGCGGCGAGGCGCTCGACCATGTGCTGTTCGTCGGGCCACCTGGCCTCGGCAAGACGACGCTGGCGCAGATCATGGCGCGCGAGCTCGGCGTTAATTTCCGCTCGACCTCCGGCCCGGTCATCGCCAAGGCAGGCGATCTGGCGGCACTGCTGACCAATCTCGAAGACCGCGACGTTCTGTTCATCGACGAGATCCACCGGCTCAATCCGGCGGTCGAGGAAATCCTCTATCCGGCGATGGAGGATTTCCAGCTCGACCTGATCATCGGCGAGGGGCCGGCGGCGCGTTCGGTCAAGATCGATCTCGCCCGCTTCACCCTTGTTGCCGCCACCACGCGGCTTGGGCTGCTCACCAATCCGCTGCGTGACCGGTTCGGCATTCCGGTGCGGCTCAATTTCTACTCGGTCGAGGAGCTTGAGCAGATCGTGCGGCGCGGCGCCCGCATCTTGCAGATGCCACTCGGCGACGACGGCGCGCTGGAGATCGCGCGGCGGGCCCGTGGCACGCCGCGCATCGCCGGGCGGCTCTTGCGCCGCGTGCGCGATTTCGCCTCCGTCGCCGGTGACGGACATGTCGACCGCAGGATCGCCGACGAGGCGCTGACGCGGCTGGAGGTCGATGCGCTCGGCCTCGACGCGCTCGACCGCCGGTATCTTTCGATGATCGCCAGGAATTTCGGCGGCGGGCCGGTCGGTATCGAGACCATCGCTGCGGGGCTTTCCGAGCCGCGCGACGCCATCGAGGACATCATCGAGCCCTATCTGATCCAGCAAGGCTTCATCCAGCGCACGCCTCGCGGCCGCGTGCTGACGGCCAATGCCTGGCGGCATCTCGGCCTCGACGCGCCGAAGGATCTGGCGCAGCAGCAGATCAGCCTGTTCCAGGAGGACCAGTAAGCTCCCGGCTTTCCTGCTTGGTTCCTGCGCAAAATCTCCTCATCTCGGCCAGCGTGCCGGCGCAATTTCAGGATTTAACGCGAAGTCTCGCCCTGTGGGACCGCCGGTTCCTGGAACAGCCGGAGCTGACTGATGATCTCCAGACGTGGTTTCCTGCGCCTCGTCGGTGGCTCGTTCCTCTCGATGGTGTCGCTCAGCGCCTATGCGGTCGGCATCGAGCCGATGCTTTTGACCCATGTGAAGCGATATTCACTGACGCCACCCAACTGGCCGGCAGGCTTGCGGCTGCGGGTCGTTGCCCTTGCCGACATCCATGCCTGCCGGCCGTGGATGACGCCGGAGCGGATCGCTTCGCTCGCCGAACAGGCGAATGCGTTGCAGCCGGATCTGATTGTCCTGCTTGGCGATTATGCCGCCGGGACACGCTTGGTGTCGGACTGGGTGGATGCGTCGGAATGGGCGCCAGCTTTGTCAGGGCTGAAGGCCCCGCTCGGCGTGTGGGCGATCCTTGGCAATCACGACTGGTGGGAGGATCTCTCGGCGCAAAGGGCCGGAGTGGGGCCAACGCTGGCGCGCAAGGCGATCGAAAGCGCTGGTATCCCGGTGCTGGAGAACGATGTCGTGCGCCTGGAAAAGGACGGGCATGGCTTCTGGGTCGCCGGGCTGGCGGATCAGCTAGCATTGCGGCCAGGCAAAGCCTGGAGCCGCGGCAGATTCAAGGGATTGGACGATCTCAAAGGCACGCTGGTAAAGGTGAGCGATGAGGCTCCGGTCATCCTGCTCGCGCATGAGCCCGACATATTCCCGAAAGTGCCGTCACGCATATCACTGACGCTTTCCGGCCATACCCATGGCGGGCAGGTGCGCCTGTTCGGCTATTCTCCGGTCGTGCCATCCCGGTTCGGCAACCGCTTCGCCTATGGCCATGTCGTGGAGCAGAACCGCAACCTGATCGTGTCCGGCGGGCTCGGCTTCAGCATCCTGCCGGTGCGTTTCGGGATGAGTCCGGAGATTCTTTCGATCGAACTGGGCTCAGTGTGAACCGCTTCAATGAAGCGACTTGATCGCGTCCATCACGTTCGGCTCGGCCTTGTCGCCATCAAAGGCATCGACGATGCCGAAGGCGCCGCCATGGCTCCACACCGACCATGAAAAGCCATGCGCCTCGGCCCGCGCGATCATATCCCTGACATAGGCGGCGCGGTATTGGCCCGGCATCACATAGGCATTGCCGTATTCCTGGCGGATCATGCCGAACTCGCCCAGCGTGATATTTTCCGGTTTTATCCCATTGGCCTTCGCCCAGGCTTCGACGGTCTTGAACGGCGCGTCCATGACAGCGAGCAGCTTTTCGTCCGTATCCATGCTGGCGACCTGCTCGTCGAGATAGGCGAGCAGGCCGTTCTGGCGCGCCCATGGCGCCTCGGCCTTGATCCTGGCGCGGATCGTGTCGAGCGTCACGTCGAGCTCAGCACGCGGCACGGCGGTGAGCGGATAGGGCAGGCCGGTGACATAGGGGATGAAATCGCCGGCCCAGGTCGCGCCCTGATGGGTGAGCAGGAACGGATCGTAGGAATGGAAGGTCCAGATGATGTTGTCGTCGGGGATCGCCTTCGGATCGATCCTGGCCAGTGATGCCGCATTAGAGTAGCAGGCGCCGGTCAGGATCAGGGTCAGCTTCGTCGCCGACGCACGCGCCGCCGCGAACAGTTTTTGCTGACGCTCCGGCCAGAGGCTGGTGCCGTCGCTGTCGCAGTCGACGATCGGCTCGTTCATCGGCTCGAAGGCGACCTTTGTCGGGTCTTCCGCGGCCAGCGTGCGCGCCATCTTGCGTACCATATCGACATAGGCTTCGAAGGTCCGCGGGTCTTCCATCACCTGGCCCATGCCGATCTTGCGGCTGCCGCCGGCCGGGACCAGATGCATGTCGACGATCACCTTCAGCCCGGCACCATTGATCATGCGCACCGAGTCCAGCACGCTGGCATAGAGGTCGTCGCGCAGGGCCAGCGTCTCGCCGGACAGGAAGGGCGACGGGTCGACCGGCATGCGCAGGAAATCGAAGCCGGCGCTCTTCAGCGCCTTGAGATCGCTCTCGTCGAGGAATTTGCGCCATTCCGGATAGGGCAATATGGCCTGACGGTCGCCCCATTTGTCCTCGCCCGGCCATGTCGTCCACTGGTCGAGGTTGAGGCCGCGCTTCATCGAAAAGCTTGCGGCCTGGCCGGGCAACGCCAGTGCGCCGAGCGCCAGCAGCGCCGCCATCAAGGTCTTGATCATCGCCGTCAACAGTGCCATCGGGTTCCTGCGCCCACACTAATGCGTGTCGCCCAAAAGTGTGTCGCGGTTTTGGGACAACGACACGCATGGAAACAATCACCTAAAGCGCGTCGCGCTTTAGGTGCCCGCTCGGGCCAGAAAAGGAAAGCGCGATGGACGATCATGGTGAATCGGCGGCGCTCTCCGCCGGGCTTTCCGGGGCACTGACCGAGTTCGGCCACCGGCTGATGGCGCGGGTCTATTACGCCGACACCGATTTCTCCGGCGTCGTCTACCACGCGCGCTATCTCGAATTCTTCGAGCGCGGCCGTTCCGACTATCTCAGGCTCGCCGGCGTCCATCACACCGAGCTTGCGGACGGCAAGCATGGCGAACGAATCGTGTGGGTGGTGCGGCGCATGGAGATCGATTTCCGCTCGCCGGCCCGCATGGACGACATCCTGACTATCGATACACACACCGAGAATATTTCCGGCGCGCGCATTTTCATGGCGCAGCAACTGAAGCGCGGCGGCGAGGTGCTGGTCGAGGCGCGGGTCGAGGCGGCGATCATCGGCGAGAACGGCCGGCCGCGTCGCTTCCCCAGGGAATGGATCGCGGCCTTCATGCCCCGAGCCGCTGGCTAAAACGCATTCCCTGAACGGCGGCTGGCGCCGGAGGCGCGGCAATGCGCCGCGCCATGGGTCCTAACCCATCCTTAACCATAACGGTTCATGAAGAGACTGGTGAAGATTGGAAGAATCCACGCGCCTTCCTTTCACCAATATTTGCCCCGAAAAGGCCGCCAACGGTGCATTTGGGGTTGTTCCGCGAGCTTTGCGCGCACGGACCACAAGGGATGCCCATGGGCCAGCCGCCAGCGATGCCCGGAAAATCTTAAGGACGTAACCATGGAAAACATCGCACTCGCCGAACCGGGCGCGCATCTGTCGATTTGGGCGCTGTTCATGCAGGCCGGCTGGGTGGTCAAGCTGGTCATGATCGGCCTGCTCTGCGCCTCGATCTGGACCTGGGCGATCATCGTCGACAAGCTCGTGGCCTATGCCCGCATGCGGCTGGCGCTCAACCGCTTCGAGCAGGTGTTCTGGTCGGGACAGTCGCTGGAGGAGCTCTACCGCACGCTTGCCGACCGCAAGACCACCGGCATGGGCGCTATCTTCGTCGCCGCCATGCGCGAATGGAAGAAGAGCTTCGAGAAGGGTGCCAAATCGCCGCTCGGCCTGCAGACCCGCATCGACAAGGCGATGGACCTGGCGCTGACCCGCGAGATGGAGCGGCTGGAAGGCCGCCTCGGCTTCCTCGCCACCACCGGCTCGGCCGCGCCCTTCATCGGCCTGTTCGGCACGGTCATCGGCATCATGACTTCGTTCCAGGCGATCGCCGCCTCGAAGAACACCAGCCTGTCGGTGGTGGCGCCCGGCATTGCCGAAGCGCTGCTGGCCACGGCCATCGGCCTGCTCGCGGCCATCCCGGCCGTCATCGCCTACAACAAGCTGTCATCGGACGCGAACAAGATCGCCGTGCGCATGGAGGGCTTCGCCGACGAGTTCTCCGCCATACTCTCGCGCCAAATCGATGAAAAAGTAGCGCCCAAGGCCTGAGGAGTAACGAGATGGGTATGTCCGTAGGCATGGCGGGACGCGGCGGGCGCGGCCACAGGCGGCGCGGCCGCCATCACGCGCTGATATCGGAAATCAACGTCACCCCGATGGTCGACGTGATGCTGGTGCTTTTGATCATCTTCATGGTCGCGGCGCCGATGCTGACGGTCGGCGTGCCGGTCGACCTGCCGGAGACGAAGGCCAAGGCGATGAACGCCGACACCCAGCCGATCATGGTTACGATCGACGCCACGGGCAAGATTTTCCTGCAGGAGACCGAAATCCCGCAGGAAGAGCTGGTCGCCAAGCTGCAGGCGATTTCCAAGACCGGCTATGAAGAGCGCATCTTCATCCGCGGCGACAAGACTACCAACTATGGCGCCGCGATGGAGGTGATGGGCCTCATCCAGGCCGCTGGCTACAAGAACATCGGCCTGATTTCACTGCAGCAACAGGATCAGTAACGCCAAGATGAGGACGGGCCTCACAACATCGGTGATCTTGCATACGGTAGCGTTAGCCTTCGGGCTGTTCACGCTGTCGTCGCCGCCTGCCATGCCCGCGTCCGACGCTGAATCGATTTCGGTCGAAATCGTGCCGATGGAGGCCACGGCGCAGACGCTGCAGGGCGACAAGAAAGCGGTGATGCGCGAGAAGCCGGCGCCGACGCCGACCAAGCGACCGGATATCGTTCCCGATGCCCAGAAGGTCGGCGAAAACAGCGTCGATACCGACAAGCCGGTGACGCCGGAAGCCAAGCCGAAGCCGGTCGATCTGGCCTCGGCGCCGCCGCCCGCGCCGACGCCGGTCGAAAAGCCGAAACCCGAGGACATTCCGAAGCCGAAGGAACAGCCGAAGCCGGTTCCGGCGACGGAGGTGGCGCCGGTGCCGCAGCCGAAGGAAGAGGTCAAGCCCGAGCCGGTCAAGCAGGCGGATCCCAAGCCGACACCGGCCAAGGAGCCGACACCGGCCCCTCCGGAGGACAAGACCGCCGCGATCGAGCCGAAGCCTGAGGTCAAGCCCGATGCGGTGGCCGAAGCCATTGCCCAGGAGCCGCCGACCGAGACGACGCAGCTGCCAGACTCCGCGCCCGCGCCCGAAGCGCGCCCGAAGCCGCAGCCGGCCCAGGCCGAAAGCGCCAAGGCGCCAGCCCGCAAGGACGCCGACAAGCCCGTCAAGGAAGCCTCGTCGAGACCGAAATCGGACGACAAGCAGTTCAATGCCGACGAGATTTCCGCCTTGCTCGACAAGCAGAAGCCGTCCGGCGGCGGCGCGAAACGTTCGACCCAGCAGGCCTCGCTCGGCGGCGAAAAGGACCAGGGCCAGAAGCTTTCCAGGTCGGAGCAGGGGGCATTGGAGTCTCAGCTCGGCGGTTGCTGGACCCTTCCGGTCGGGCTCGAGGGTTCGGAGAGTTTCGTCGTCGTGATCCGGTTCAATCTGGACGCCTCCGGCAAGCTGACCGGCCGGCCGGCCGTCGAAAAATCGAGCGGCAACCGACCGTTCGACGAAAGTGCCGTGCGCGCGGTTCAGAAATGCGATGTGGCCGGCCTGCAAGTTCCGGCCGGCAAGCAAGACATCTGGTCCGACATCCGGGTCACGTTCGATCCAAGGGAGATGCTTGGCCTCTAGGCCAGGGCGTCCACGCAATCAAGGAAGAGAAGCGAGAAGATATGAAATCCATTCTCAAGCCGCTCCTGACGATCGCAGCGATGGCGCTGGGTATGACCGCTGCCGCCACCTTGCCCGCGTATGCGCTGGTCGAGCTCAACGTCAACAAAGGCAATGTCGAGCCGCTGCCGATCGCTATCACCGATTTCCAGGGCGGCGATGCGCTGGGCGCGGAGATTTCCGGCATCGTCAGCGCCGATCTGAAACGCTCCGGCCTGTTCGCGCCGATCGACAAGAGCGCCTTCATCGAGAAGATCTCCAGTCCGGATGCGACACCACGCTTCGACGACTGGAAGGTCATCAACGCGCAGGCGCTGGTCACCGGCAGCGTCACCAAGGAGGCCGACGGGCGCATCCGCGCCCAATACCGGCTTTGGGACACTTTCGCCGGCCAGCAGATGTCCGGCGAACAGTTCTTTGCCAACGATGCCAATCAGCGGCGCGTCGCCCATATCATCGCCGACGCCATCTATGAGCGGCTGACCGGCGAGAAGGGTTATTTCGACACGCGCGTCGTCTTCATCGACGAATCCGGCGCCAAGAACGCGCGCAAGAAGCGCCTCGCCATCATGGATCAGGACGGCGCCAACGTCCGCTATCTCTCCAACGGCAAGTCGATCGTGCTGACGCCGCGCTTCTCGCCGAACCGTCAGGAAATCACCTACATGTCGTATGAAAGCGGCCAGCCGAAGGTCTATCTGCTGCAGATCGAGACCGGGCAGCGTGAGCTGGTCGGCAATTTCCCCGGCATGACCTTCGCACCGCGTTTTTCGCCCGACGGCCAGAAGGTGATCATGAGCCTGCTGCGCGACGACGGCAATTCCAACATCTTCGCCATGGATCTGCGAAGCCGCTCGACGACGAGGCTGACCAATTCGACCGCCATCGACACCTCGCCATCCTATTCGCCGGACGGCAGCAAGGTGGTGTTCACGTCCGATCGCGGCGGCCGCGCCCAGATCTATTCGATGGGCGCCGACGGTTCGGGCCAGACCCGCATCTCCTTCGGCGACGGCGTCTATTCGACGCCGGTGTGGTCGCCGCGCGGCGACCTCATCGCCTTCACCAAGCAGACCGGCGGCGAATTCCAGATCGGCGTCATGAAAACCGACGGTTCGGGCGAGCGCATCCTGTCCTCCGGCTTCCAGCAGGAGGGGCCGACCTGGGCGCCCAATGGCCGCGTGCTGATGTTCTTCCGGGATTCGGCCGGTGGGCCGAAGCTGATTTCGGTCGATCTGACCGGCCGCAACGAGCAGTCGATCCCGACCGCGAACTTCGCGTCGGACCCGGCATGGTCGCCGCTGCTGGAATAGAGGAAGTGAAGAACTGACGAATTGAGGAAATGAGGAATTGAAGAACTGAAGAATGGAGAAGGCGACAGGCTACATTAAGCGCGCGAAGGATTTAGAGGTCTACCGGCGCGCCTATGCGGTTTCTCTTGAGGTTCACAGAGCCACGCTCGCTTTCCCCAAGCTGGAGCAATTCGCGCTGGCCGATCAGTTGCGTCGTTCCAGCAAGGCAATTTGTGCCAATTTGGCCGAAGGCTTTGCGAAACAGAGCCATTCCAAACCCGAATTCGCACGCTTCATTTCTATGGCCATGGGATCATGCAGTGAGGTGGAGACATGGATCTCGTACGCGTTCGACCTTGGGTACATTACTCAGAGACAGCTCGACGAGTGGCTGCAATCCTATGCCCAGATTTATGGAATGCTGGTGAACCTCAGAGAGAAGCTGAGGTGATCTCTTTCCTCAATTCCTCAATTCCTCAATTCCTCAACTCTTCAATTCCCTCTTTCTTCATGTTTTGGCCGCATTTCCGCCTACGGTCCGCGCCCATTGTGCCCCTGTTATTCGATAGGGCCAGACGGCTGCGGACGGTGGCCGAAACCAAATCTTAACCGTGTTTCTTGAACGCCGGTTAACCCAAACGTGGTTACTGGGTGATCAACGAAATCACTCGAAATGCGAAGGAGAGGCGGCATGGGCCGTATCGCAAGACTTACCACAAACCCCGTGATGATCGCGCTTGTCGCGATGCTGGCCATCACCGGTTGCGCCTCGAAGAAGGCCCCGAACAGCGCCGCCGACCTCGGCCTCAACGGCGCCGGCGCGGCGACGCCCGGTTCGGCCCAGGACTTCACCGTCAACATCGGCGACCGCATCTTCTTCGACACCGACTCGTCCTCGATCCGCGCCGACGCGCAGACGACGCTTTCGCGCCAGGCGCAGTGGCTGAACCAGTACAAGCAGTATGCCATCGTCGTCGAAGGCCATGCCGACGAGCGCGGCACGCGCGAATACAATCTGGCGCTCGGCGCCCGCCGCGCCGCGGCCACCCGCGATTTCCTCGTCGGCCGGGGCGTTTCGGCCAGCCGCCTGAAGACCATCTCCTACGGCAAGGAGCGTCCGGTCGCGGTCTGCGACGACATCTCCTGCTGGTCGCAGAATCGCCGCGCCGTCACCACGCTCGGCGGCGCGGGCTCTTAGGTTCAGAAGTGCTACAGCGTCCTTTGCGCGTCCAGGGACGCGCGGCGCTGTGGTCGGCAGAAATGCCACACCTCGATGCGAAAGGCGGCCATCTCGGCCGCCTTTTTCATATGTGACCTCCTGAAACAAAATTTGGCCGAAGTCTCGCGTCCTGCTAAGAGCCGAGAGCGCCTGGTCCCACTCCGACCGGAAGGGCGCAAAAGGCTAACGAATCTTCACGACGAGAGGCACATGTATTTCAGATCGATCTTGAGCGGCACGCTGGCGCTGCTGCTCGTATCAAGCTCCGCCGCATTTGCTAGCGGTACCGGGGCGAGTGGCACCGGGCAGGCAGCAGAGAGCGGGTTCTCCTTCCGCCTGCCAACGCTCGGCATTTTCGGTGAAAAGAAGAAGCAGCAGCAGCAGCTCGCGCAACAGGACGGGGCCGGCGTCACCGGCCTGGAAGACCAGCTCCGGCAGATGAACGGCAAGATCGAGGAGCTCAATTTCCAGATCCTGCAGATGCAGGAACAGATCCGCAAGCAGCAGGAAGACAACGAATTCCGCTTCCAGCAGCTGGAAGGCGGTTCGCAGGGCGCGCAGCAGCCAGCCGAGCAGAAGAAGTCGGAGGCTGCCCCTCAGGACAACAACACCGACAGCAGCGTCGCCGAGGCGCCGGCGACGCAGGCACCGGCCGACGCGGGCACGCCACCCGCCGATGGCCAGAGCGCCGGAGAGGTCATCGTCGAATCGCCCACGGGCGATCCCGGCAAGGTGGTGACCGGCGCACCGCCGAAGACGTTCGGCACGATCACCGTCGACAAGAACGGCAATGTGGTCAACGCCGACGGCACCACGCAGGCGGAGACTACGGCACCGGCCACCGGCGCCCAGGCCGCTGGCGCAAATACCGGCAAGTCCGACGGCACAGTGGTTGCGGCGCTGCCTTCGACCAACGACCCGGAGGAGCTCTACCGCAACTCCTACCAGTTCATCCTGTCCGGCGACTACAGCACCGCCGAACAGGGATTTCGCGATCATATCGCCCGTTTCCCCAAGGACGCCAAGGCCGCGGACGCGCATTACTGGCTGGGTGAATCGCTGCTCGGCCAGCAGAAATACCGCGACGCGGCCGAGACCTTCCTTGCCGCCAGCAAGGACTATCCGAAGGCCAAGAAGGCGCCAGACATGCTGCTGAAGCTCGGCGTGTCGCTGGTCGGATTGAACCAGCGCGACGTGGCCTGCGCCACCTTCGGCGAGATCGGCAAGCGTTATCCCGACATTTCAGGCGCGCTCAAGGAACGCGTCAAGCAGGAAAGGGCGCTGGCGGCGTGCTAGTTTTTCTCTTGCATGTCGTCGCCCCAAAACCGGGCCCACTTTTGGGCGACATGCATTGATGCTCGAAACCGAGCCTGACCTTTCGGAACGCCTTTTTTCTGAGATCGATTTTACCAACGGCGCTGTTGCAGCCGTGTCCGGCGGCAGCGATTCGACCGCCCTTCTTCTTCTCCTCAAAGACCATCTCGACCGTACCGCGCCCGCAACGAAACTGCTGGCGGTGACCATTGATCACGCCTTGCGGCCGGATGCGGCAGCCGAAGCTCAAGCGGTAGCCAGGCTCTGCGCCGAACGCGGCATTGCCCATCGCATCCTGGTCTGGTCAGGGCCGAAGCCGTCGACCGGCTTGCCCGCTGCCGCGCGCGAAGCACGCTACCGGCTGCTGGCCGAGGCCGCCAAGGGGGAAGGCATCGACCTGATCCTGACCGGCCACACCGCCGACGACCAGGCCGAGACCGTGCTGATGCGGCAAGCACGTGACGAGGGGCCGCGAGAGGAAGGACGCGGCCTTGCCGGCATGGCGCCCTCAACCCTCTATGATTGGCAAACCTGGATCATACGGCCGCTGCTCGGCACACGGCGGGCAGCGCTGCGTGAAATCCTGCGGCGCGCAAAGATCGGATGGGTCGAAGATCCGACCAATGAAGACGACACTTTCGAGCGGCCGCGTATCCGCGCAGCGCTCGCGGCCGGGGACGGCGGGCAGCGAATGGACGGCGCGCTGGCACTGGCCAGCCGTGCCGCGGCCGAGCGCGAACAGCTTGGCCGTCGGGCGGCCGCACTGATCCGCCGTTACGCCTCCCAGCCGGCCGCCGGCCTCATCCGCCTCGATCCAGACTTAGTGGCATCCGGCGACGACCAGGCTGCCGTCCATGCGTTGCGCGTTCTGCTGGCGACCGTCGGCGGCGTTGCCTTCCTACCCGACCAAGCCCGCAGCGAAGTTTTGTTCGACCGGCTGAGGGGTGAGCCGTTTCGCGCCACATTGTCGCGGACAGCAGTCGATGCGCGGCGCACCGGCGTCTTCCTGCGCCGCGAAAACCGCAACCTGCCGCCCGCGGCTCCAGCGGAGCAAAATGTCTTTTGGGACGGCCGCCGGCGGATCACATTGAGCGACAAATCAGATGCATTGTTGATCGCATCGCTGTCGATTGCGCCGCTTGGGGCGGCCTCTGCGGCAAAGCGCGCAACTGCCGCGGACGGCACGCCATCAAGCCTTGTCCGCGCCGCGCTGGGCCCCGAACCGGCACTGTGGCGTGGCGGCGAATGCCTTGGTTTGCCGGGGAACAGCCAGGTTTCGGCAACGATCGCCGTCCAGCCGGCCGTTGCGCCCTTTGCCCGCTTCCTGCCGTCCTTCGATCTGGAGCCGGCCGGGGCTGTCGCGGCGCTGATCGGCGCGCCGCCCGTTCCGGTCCTTCCTTTCGGCGGCCGCAATGCCGGCCCATGATGGTCGAAAGCTTAACCGAGACGCGCTGTTCCGCTTGGCAAGGAGCGGCGCTCTCCCTATGTTAGGCCCAAGTTTCCTCTCATGACGCGTGTCCGCCAGCGGACACCAACGGGACAATTGATGAATCCGAATTATCGCAATCTCGCGCTCTGGGCGATCATAGCGGTCCTGCTCATCGCTCTCTTTAATCTGTTCCAGACGCCGCAGACGCGCGGCGCATCGAGCGATGTCCCCTATTCGCAGTTCCTGCAGGACGTCGCGGCAGGCCGGGTCAAGACGGTGACGATCGCGGGTGCCCGCATCTCCGGTACCTATACGGACAGCTCCACCGGCTTCCAGACCTATTCGCCGGGCGATCCGTCGCTGGTCTCGAGGCTGCAGGACAAGAACGTCACCATCAATGCGCGCCCCGAATCCGACGGCTCCAATTCGCTGTTCGGCTATCTCATCTCCTGGCTGCCGATGATCCTGATCCTTGGCGTCTGGATATTCTTCATGCGCCAGATGCAGTCCGGCTCCGGCCGCGCCATGGGCTTCGGCAAGTCGAAAGCCAAGCTTTTGACCGAGGCGCATGGCCGCGTCACGTTCCAGGACGTCGCCGGCGTCGACGAAGCCAAGGAAGACCTCGAAGAGATCGTCGAGTTCCTGCGCGATCCGCAGAAATTCCAGCGGCTCGGCGGCAAGATTCCGCGTGGCGTGCTTTTGGTCGGCCCTCCCGGAACCGGCAAGACGCTGCTTGCCCGCTCGGTCGCCGGTGAGGCCAATGTGCCGTTCTTCACCATTTCCGGCTCGGACTTCGTCGAGATGTTCGTCGGTGTCGGCGCCAGCCGCGTCCGCGACATGTTCGACCAGGCCAAGAAGAACGCGCCCTGCATCATCTTCATCGACGAAATCGACGCGGTCGGCCGCCATCGCGGCGCCGGTCTCGGCGGCGGCAACGATGAGCGCGAGCAGACGCTGAACCAGTTGCTGGTCGAGATGGACGGCTTCGAATCCAACGAAAGCATCATCCTGATCGCCGCCACGAACCGGCCCGACGTGCTTGATCCGGCGCTGCTCAGGCCCGGCCGTTTCGACCGCCAGGTGGTGGTGCCGAACCCCGATATCGTCGGTCGCGAGAAGATCCTGAAGGTGCATGTGCGCAACGTGCCGCTGGCGCCCAATGTCGACCTCAAGGTGGTCGCGCGCGGCACGCCCGGCTTTTCCGGCGCCGACCTGATGAACCTCGTCAACGAATCCGCCCTGATGGCGGCGCGGCGCAACAAGCGTCTCGTCACCATGGCCGAATTCGAGGACGCCAAGGACAAGATCATGATGGGCGCCGAGCGCCGCTCGTCGGCCATGACCCAGGCCGAGAAGGCGCTCACCGCCTATCACGAGGCCGGCCACGCCATCATGGCGCTCAACGTGCCGTCGGCCGATCCGCTGCACAAGGCGACCATCATCCCGCGCGGCCGGGCGCTTGGCATGGTCATGCAGTTGCCGGAAGGCGACCGCTATTCGATGAGCTACAAATACATGATTTCGCGCCTCGCCATCATGATGGGCGGTCGCGTCGCGGAGGAGTTCAAGTTCGGCAAGGAGAACATCACTTCGGGCGCCTCCTCCGACATCGAGCAGGCGACCAAGTTGGCGCGCGCCATGGTCACGCGCTGGGGCTTTTCCGACAAGCTCGGCCACGTCGCCTATGGCGACAACCAGGAGGAAGTCTTCCTCGGCCACTCGGTGGCGCGCACGCAAAACGTGTCGGAAGAGACCGCTCAGATCATCGACGCCGAAGTGCGCCGGCTGATCGACGAGGCCTATTCGACGGCAAAGTCCATCCTGACCAAGAAGAAGAAGGAATGGATCGTGCTGGCTGAAGGGCTGCTCGAATACGAGACGCTGTCAGGCGAAGAGATCAAGCAGCTGATCGCCGGCCACAAGCCGGCGCGCGACCTTGGCGACGACACGCCGAACAGCCGTGGCTCGGCCGTGCCGAAGTCCGGCGGCCGCCGCAAGAAGGGTCCGGAGCCCGAAGGCGGCATGGAGCCTCAGCCGTCGAGCTGAGCTTCGCGAGAGAGACTGATTGAAGAAACGCCGCGGCTTGGACCGCGGCGTTTTTGTTTGGAAGGCTGCCGACAGTCGGTCGCGGCGCGAAAACTCCGTCGCTTCTCCCTTGCCAGGGTAACTCCTCCACATGGGGAGGCGCTGAAGGTTTGCGAAAGCCGTGATGAGGAGGATCAATCTCCCCCCTTGCGCCCCTTGCGGGGGAGATTGGCAGCGTCGTCGCTGGCGCGCGCAGGACGGTCCGCCGCCGGCGGCAACAAAATAAAAAAGCCCGCGAGCCTTGCGGCGCGCGGGCTTGTCTTCGGATGTTGTTGCGAAATCAGCTCTTCAGCGCGGCATTGCACAGGCTGTAGAAGCCGCCGCCCTTCTGAATCCACTTGAGGCCGCCCAGCGCGTTGGCGTCCTTGTTGGCGTAGTACTGGTCGAGGCAGGTGTGCAACCGCGCCTTGCCCGGGGTTTCGCTGCTATACTTGTTGGAGATCGCCTTCGGGAACTTGACGCCCTTCGGCGCGGTGACAGTCGGTGTTTCCGGATCGTTGTTGTAGCTTGCCTCATCGGCTGCCGGCACGGTGTCGTCGTCGGATGCACCGGCACCGCACTGGCTCTTGCGGAAGTCGTTCCATTTCATGCCGTTCAGCGTGTTGCCGGTCTTGGCTGCCTGATACTTGGAGCTGCAGTCCGCCATGCTGAGGCCTTTGCCCGCCTCAGTGGTCGTCGCTGCCTCGGTTGTCGCCTTGGCAGGTGCTGCCGCGGCACTGGCGCCGGCGGCGCATTCGGTCTTGCGATACTGGTTCCAGGTCAGGCCGTTCAGCGTACCAGCTGCCTTGTCAGCCTGATATTTGGTGCTGCATTCTTTCGCCGTCAGGCTTGGGGCCGTGTCGTCGGTGGTCGCCGCCGCCGTGGTCGTCTTGGCAGGCTGGGTATCGACCGCAGCCGTAGCACCGGCGGCGCATTCGGTCTTGCGATACTGGTTCCAGGTCAAGCCATTCAGCGTACCAGCCGCCTTGTCAGCCTGATATTTGGTGCTGCATTCCTTTGCCGTCAGGCCGGGTGCCGCGTCGTCCGAGGCAGCGGCCTTGGTGGTATCGGTGGCCTTTGCCGTTTTCTTGGCCGGCTTGGTATCAGTGGTTGTGGCGCTGGCGTCGGTGCCGCATTCGGCCTTGCGGAACTGGTTCCAGTTCTGCCCATTCAGTGTTCCCGCATCCTTGGCCGCGTTATACTTGGTGCTGCACTCGGCCATGGTCAGCGCGTTGGCCGGCGCTGCCAGGAACAAGGTCGCGACGGCAAGTCCCGTCATAGTGGCAAGTCGATGGATGAGCATGGCGTTTCTCCGTTGCTGCCGCCCATATTATGTCCCTGGCAAATCAATAGCGCTCAACGGGCGGTTGCGCCAGATGCTAAGTAATGCAGGGAACGTAAAGAAAACGCGTTCTTTGCGACAAGGTGATGAAATCGTTGCCGATCGTCGGTTCCACGCAAGCCGCGCCGGTCGTTCCGCGTTCAGGGTTCGCTTTGGCCGACGTATCGTTGCACGAGTTCTTTCCAATCGGGATGATGGGTCACCGTCAGCACGGCACGGTTGATGTCCTCCATCAGCGGGCTGCCGCTTGGAATGGCGATCGCGTAGTCGCGGACCGCCAGGGTTTGCGGCAGGATAAGCAAGTCCTTCCACTGGTATTCCTGGATCATGTGGCCAAGGATGGCGCGCTCCACCACCAGCGCCTCCACCTCGCCGCGTTTGAGCGCCTTGCTGGCCTGGATCAGGAAAGGGTAAGTCTGTGCCTTCAGGCCCTGCGCCTTGGTCCACAACTCGCCCGCCGTACCCGCCGCCGTCCCCACACGCGCCCGCGGCAAGTCTTCGGGGCCGTCAATGCTGCTCTTCAGCCGGCCAACTACCAAAGACGAGGCGAGCGTCGCCGAAAAGGTGGCGATGCAGAAAATGC
This sequence comes from Mesorhizobium sp. STM 4661, assembly GCF_000359125.1. Classification (GTDB taxonomy): domain Bacteria; phylum Pseudomonadota; class Alphaproteobacteria; order Rhizobiales; family Rhizobiaceae; genus Mesorhizobium. The sequence goes on from NZ_CAAF010000019.1 coordinate 93,211, forward strand.
TGGTGAACATCCAGACAAGAGCGATCGCGCGGCCGCGCCAGGTGATCGGCGTCTTGTCGCCATAGCCGGTCGTCGTCATCGTCACGGCGGCCCACCAGATGCCGTCGCCAATGCCCTGCATCATGCGGGGATCGAAATGGCCCGGATTGCGGCGCCGTTCGATCAGCCACAACGTCGTGCCGACAAGGAGCAGGAGACCCGCGAGGCCGCTGATTGGGACAAGCAACTGCCAGGTAAACAGCCTGCCCAAGGTCGCCAGGATACCCGGGTTGGGTTCGCTGCGCACCGCGATGCCAACGCCCGCGGCGAAGTAGGCATGCGAGAAATCGAATTGCTGCTCACCGTCCGTCGTGACCGGTATGGCGGCGACCGCCAGGTCGATCTGGCGGACCTGCAAGGCTTGAACCATCGCATCGGGATCATAGTCGAACTCGCGGAATTCATAGGCAAGGTTCAGCTGCGAGGCCACTCTTTGCCAGAGTTCGATGCTCAGGCCGCTCCATACGCCGTCATCGCCGCGCGATGCAAAGGGTGGCACTCGCATCGTGCCAACGACGAGTTTGCGTGCGCGGAAATCCTCGACCTGCGGCTCGGCGCGCGCCGGCATGAAGAATGCCGAGGCGAGCATGCCGACCGCCAAACATACGAGACGGCGCGCGTTCATGGATCGCCCGCCGCGATCTCGACATAGCCGGCGCGCTTCACCAAGGCCTGTCCGGCTGGGCCGGTGCAGTAGGCGATGAAGGAGGCGGCAAGTCCCGACGGCGTTCCCGGATTGACCAACAGCAAGGCGCGGGTCAGCGGGTAGCCGCCTGACCGCACGGCATCGGCCGTCGGCAAGACCAAGGAAGATTGGGTGCGGATCGCCAGGACACGCACGCGGTCCGAGGCACCGCGAAGCGCTCCGAGGCCGGTGTATCCGATCGCATTCGGCTGCGCCGCGACCTCGGCGACGATGGCCTCGTTTGTCGGCAACTCCTTTGCCACCACACCCTCCCGTTGTCCCTTCAATACCCGCTCGGCGAATACCTCCTCGGTTCCAGACCCCTTGGCGCGGGCAAGTGGAAGGATCTCGCCGGAACCGCCGCTGAGTTCCCGCCACTGCGATAAATGTCCGGACCAGATGGCGCGGAGCTGATCGACATCGACTTCGCGCAGCGGGTTGGTTTGGTGCACGACGACAGCGACGCCATCCAACGCCAGCTCGAACTGCGTCAGATCGATATTTTTCGCTTTTGCGAAGCCAATCTCCTTCGGCGACAGAGGCCGTGAGATCATGCCGATATCGATCATGCCGTGGAGCAGCGCCGCCATGCCGTCGCCGGAGCCGCCGCCGCGTACGATGATGTCGGCCTCAGGGTTGTCCGCCATGAATGCCTCGGCGCAGACCGTGACGACCGGCCGCATCGTTTCGGAACCCATTATCTGCAGTGAACCGCTAGAAACCGGCCCAGAAACCGGCCCAGAAACCGGCATTGGCCGGTTGTCGTATAAATACCAGGCGACCAACGCCACGATGATGGCTGTCGCAACGGACAAGGCCGCGGCCCAGGCGACACTCGGTCTCGTGCTGATTGGCGGTTCCAGTCTTTGCCCCCCGATCAGAGAAGTATTGCTCACGTATCTGGAAGCTGCACCAGGACGGATGTCAGTTTGGTGACATAGAGCCAATCTGGCTGTTGTTTATTCCAGGCCACCCCTGTCGGGACCGTCAGTCGCAGGCCGTTCAGCGAGAAATTCGCTGGAGCGACGGAACGGAAAACGACTATTGCGGATCTGGCTGGAGCAATCGATCTCGAACTCGCCGGACGTGTGGATGGAGCAGAGGGATTGAAGCCCATTGCGAGCTTGCTTTTCGACCTGATAAGGAATGACTACGCCTGTTGAGATTCAGGCGATGGGCGGCTGAATCTCATTGCAGCGTGATACAAAACACACAAAACAATGATTTTCTAAGGATTGGTAACGCACAATCATTCAATGTGATGATAGGGGCTTAGGCCAATTGTGGCATGAGTTTTCGCGAAGAACCATCGAGGAAGGTGGCTAGCATGGCAGGAAGTTATTTCGGCACGGACGGCATTCGCGGGCGCGCAAACAGGTTTCCAATGACGGCGGAGGTCGCCATGAGGGTCGGCATGGCCGCCGGCCTTTCGTTCCAGCGCGGCAGCCACCGCCACCGCGTCGTGCTCGGCAAGGATACCAGGCTTTCCGGCTACATGATCGAGAATGCGATGGTGGCTGGCCTGTGCGCCGCCGGCATGGACGTGTTCCTGCTCGGCCCGATCCCGACGCCCGCGGTCGCCATGCTGGTGCGCTCGCTGCGCGCCGATATCGGCGTGATGATCTCGGCCTCGCACAATCCCTACTACGACAACGGCATCAAGCTGTTCGGCCCAGACGGCTACAAGCTCTCCGACGAGATCGAGGAGCGCATCGAGGGGATGCTCGACAAGGACATCGAACTGGCGCTCGCCGATTCGGATGGGCTCGGCCGCGCCAAGCGAGTCGACGGCGTGCATGACCGCTATATCGAGTTCGCCAAGCGCACGTTGCCGCGCTCGATGTCGCTTTCGGGACTGCGCATCGTCGTCGATTGCGCCAACGGCGCCGCCTACAAGGTGGCGCCCGAGGCGCTGTGGGAGCTCGGCGCCGATGTCGTCGCCCTCAATGTCGACCCCAACGGCTTCAACATCAACAAGGAATGCGGATCGACCCATCCGGCGAGCCTGCAGAAGAAGGTGCACGAAGTGCGCGCCGATATCGGCATCGCGCTCGACGGCGATGCCGACCGCGTCGTCATCGTCGACGAAAATGGCGCCATCGTCGATGGCGACCAGATCATGGCGCTGATCGCCGAGTCCTGGCAGCAGAGCGGACGGCTGGCCGGCGGCGGCGTCGTCTCGACGGTGATGTCCAATCTCGGCCTCGAACGCTTCCTCGGCGACATGAACCTGGAATTGCACCGCACCAAGGTCGGCGACCGTTACGTCGTCGAGCACATGCGCGCGCATGGTTTGAATGTCGGCGGCGAACAGTCGGGCCACATCGTGCTGTCCGATTTTTCCACGACCGGCGACGGCCTCGTCTCGGCGCTGCAGGTGCTCGCCTGCATCAAGCGGCAGAACCGGCCGGTCAGCGAATTGTCGAAGAAGTTCGAACCGGTGCCGCAGCTTCTGAAGAACGTCCATATTTCCGGCGGCAAGCCGCTCGAGGAGGCCCCGGTCAAGGCGGCGATCGAAGATGCACGCCACCGCCTCGGCAAGGCCGGGCGCCTGGTCATCCGGCCGTCTGGCACGGAGCCGCTCATCCGCGTCATGGCGGAAGGCGACGACCAGCAACTGGTCGAAGCGGTCGTCAACGATATCGTCGAGGTCATTTCGGAAGCGCGCAGCGCCGCCTGATCCTACTCACCAGAGCGTTACAAAAGCCCGCCTCCCGGCGGGCTTTTTCGTCGGATCTGCGCGTCCACCTGCCTGCAGCAGCGGCCGCCAGAAACGGCTGCCCAATTCCCTAGAATTCAAAAGATTCGTGGTTAACCGACAGGGTTAAACGCCTTTTAACCTTTGCGATTCATTATCCACGCTGAAATCAACCATAGCCGGACGCGTTCGCCGTTCCGAGGGTTCTTAGGGGTGACAAGTATGTTCAATACAGCAAGAATGGCCCTCTTTGCCGCGCTGTTCGCGGGCGTAGCCGGACCGGTGTTTGCCGCCGACTTCGTGGAACCGCCCGTGGTCGAGCAGGCGCCGCCGGCGCCCGTCTATGAACAGCCGGCCGAATATGGCGGCTGGTATATTCGCGGCGACATCGACTATCACTGGTCGAAGTTTCGCGGCGCCGACTACACCACCTACAGCGCGGATGCGCCGCAGAATCCCGGCAGCTTCGACAGCGGCAAGCTGAAGAGTGCCTTTTCGGCCGGCGCCGGCGTCGGTTACCAGATCAACCAGTATTTTCGCACCGATCTCACCGCGGACTGGATGAGCAAATCCAAATTCCGCGGCTCGACCAGCGGGTTTTGCGGCGAATTGCAGACCCCTTGCACATCAGTCGATACTTCGTCCTATTCGGCGATGCTGCTGCTGGCCAATGCCTATGTCGATATCGGCACCTGGCGCGGTGTGACGCCCTATGTCGGCGCCGGCATCGGCGGGGCCTGGGTAAAGTGGGATACGCTGCAAAACAGCGACGATGACGGCAATTTCGAGCATCGCGGCGGCAAGGGTTGGCGCTTTGCCTATGCCGCCATGGCAGGCGCATCCTATTGCCTGACCGACCGCGTCAAGCTCGATGTCGGCTACCGGTTCAGCCACATCAATGGCGGCAAGATGTTCGACTATGCTTCAGACAGCAATGTCGGCCCAGGTTATGACAACGGCATCAATGTGCACGAAGTGCGCGGCGGCCTGCGCTACCAGTTTGGCAAGTCGGATTGTGCTCCAGCCCCGGAGCCCTACGAACCGGAACCCGAGCCGGTCTACACCAAGTAAGCACCCGTCGAAAGCCAAGCATTTGCGAAGCGCCCGGCCAAAGCCGGGCGCTTTCGTTTGGGCTATTCCAGGTGAGAACCGATCTAAGCTTGCTCTAAAGAAGAGCCGCTCAGATCAATTCGCTAACCACCTGTTATCCTTAACCGCCACTTAACCACTATGGTTAACAATGCCTCCTGAGACGGCGCCTGCGATCGCGAATGGCGCCAAGTTCAGGAGTCGGGGACCATGACATTCAAAACGCGCATAGCGCTGGCGCTTGCCGCAATCATGCTTACGCCGCTGTCGCAGGCGCTCAGCGCCGACTACGATCCGCCGATCTATGTCGACCAGGCGCCGGACTATGTGCCGGTCGAGGTCGGCTCTGGATGGTATCTGCGCGGCGATGTCGGCTATGCGTTCAGCCATCCGTTCGAAAATGAGTCGACTGTGACCGGGCCAATGGAGAGTTTTACATCGGAGGCCAGCCTGTTCACGGGCAGCATCGGCATGGGCTATCACTTCAATGATTATCTGCGGCTCGAGCTGAACGGCGGGATCCTGCCCACCAACGAGTTCGCGGACCGTGATAAGCTGGCCGCCACTTGCGATGGTTCGACATATGCCAAGAACGCCTCCGGAGATATCATAACCGTCCCCACCTCGCAGGAGTGCGACCTTTTCGATAACGCCACCAACAAGGGCTACAGCGTCATGGCCAATGGCTATGTCGATCTCGGCACCTATGTCGGGATCACGCCCTATATCGGCGGAGGCCTCGGTGTCGCCTACAACAAGTACTACAAGAGCATCGGCGCGCGCGATTGCAAGGAAGTGGAGGCCAACCCCTCCGGCACCGGAGGCTTCATTTGCGATGACCCGGCGGGCTACGAGGGCGAGACCGACACGGGAGCCCAGTTCAACCTTGCCTATTCGATCGGCGCCGGCCTTTCCTATCGGGTGACCAAGAACGTATCGCTCGACCTCGGCTACGAATATTTCGCGGTGCCCGGGGCAAAATTCGTCGCCTATGACGATGGCGCGTTCAACATCAAGAAGGGCATAGACTACCAGACGGTCAAGCTCGGCTTGCGCTACGATTTGTGGTAGGACAGGCGAAGGCCGAAAAATCCGTATGGCGGGCTTCGGCCCGCCGTTCCGTTTTCGGTTGCTGCGCTGTAATGTCCTGCCCGCGACAAAAACTTTCCTCTTGACGCCGGAAGCCTGAACGCATATCGCCGTCCGTGGGCCACCCCTCCCCAACGAGGGGCCACTATCTGGAAGGATAGACCACGATGACGACGCATACGAAGCCCGGACTCCGTCCGGCAAATCCTCATTTTTCCTCAGGTCCCTGCGCAAAACGCCCCGGCTGGTCGGTCGAGGCGCTGACCAAGGCGGCGCTCGGACGCTCCCATCGCGCCAAGATCGGCAAGGCCAAGCTCGAACAGGCGATCGAGCTGACGCGCGAGATACTTCAGGTTCCGACTGATTACCGCATCGGCATCGTGCCGGCGTCGGATACCGGCGCGGTCGAGATGGCGCTGTGGTCGCTGCTCGGCGAGCGCGGCGTCGACATGGTCGCCTGGGAAAGCTTCGGTTCCGGCTGGGTCACCGACGTGGTCAAGCAGCTGAAGCTCGCCGACATGCGCAAGATCGAGGCCGGCTACGGCGCGCTGCCGGACCTTACAAAGATCGATTTCGACCGCGACGTGGTCTTCACCTGGAACGGCACGACCTCAGGCGTGCGCGTTGCCAATGGCGATTTCATTCCGGCCACTCGCAAAGGTCTGACCATCTGCGATGCGACCTCTGCGGCGTTTGCACAAAGGCTCGATTTCAGCAAGCTGGATGTCGTCACCTTCTCCTGGCAGAAGGTGCTGGGCGGCGAGGGCGCACACGGCATGCTGATCCTCAGCCCACGCGCCGTCGAGCGGCTGGAGAGCTACAAGCCGGCCTGGCCGCTGCCGAAGATCTTCCGCCTCACCTCGGGCGGCAAGCTGATCGAAGGCATCTTCAAGGGCGAGACCATCAACACGCCGTCGATGCTGTGCGTCGAGGACTATCTCGATGCGCTTCTCTGGGCGAAGTCGATCGGCGGGCTCGACGCCTTGATTGCCCGCGCAGACGCCAATGCCGCCGTTCTCGACGGCTTCGTCGGCAAATCCTCGTGGCTCGGCCATCTCGCCATCGATCCGGCGACGCGGTCGAACACGTCCGTGTGTCTTTCCTTCACCGACCCGGATGTCGCGGCACTCGACGCCGACGGGCAGGCGGCCTTCGCCAAGGGGCTGGTCTCCGCGCTCGACAAGGAAGGCATCGCCTACGACATCGGCGCCTATCGCGACGCGCCGCCCGGCCTGCGCATCTGGTGCGGGGCGACGGTCGAGACCTCCGACATTGAAGCGCTGCTGCCTTGGCTCGACTGGGCCTTCGCCCAGCAGAAGGCGTCGCTCAAGGCGGCCGCCTGATCCCTACCCCTTGAGGGGAGGGTGGCCCGAAGGGCCGGGTGGGGTTCCCTCCACCCAGCTCAACGAGCCACCATCCAGAAAGATTCGGCCGCGTCCGGCCGCACCGACCCCACCCCGGCGCTTCGCGCCGACCCTCCCCTCAAGGGGGAGGGACGCCAATCGCAAAGGACCAAGCTCATGCCCCGCGTTCTCGTCTCAGACAAACTCTCCACCACTGCCGTGCAGATCTTCAAAGACCGCGGCATCGAGGTCGACTATTTGCCGGACCTCGGCAAGGACAAGGAAAAGCTGCTCGAAGTGATCGGCCAGTATGACGGCCTCGCCATTCGTTCGGCGACGAAGGTCACCGAGAAGCTGATCAACGCCGCCACCAAGCTGAAGGTGGTCGGCCGCGCCGGCATCGGCGTCGACAATGTCGACATCCCGGCGGCGAGCCGCAGGGGCATCATCGTGATGAACACGCCCTTCGGCAATTCGATCACCACGGCGGAACATGCCGTCGCCATGATCTTCGCGCTGGCCCGCCAGATACCGGAAGCCAATGCCTCGACCCATGCCGGCAAATGGGAAAAGAACCGCTTCATGGGCATCGAGATCACCAGCAAAACGCTGGGCGTCATCGGCTGCGGCAATATCGGCTCGATCGTCGCCACGCGCGGTGTCGGGCTGAAGATGCACGTCGTCGCCTTCGACCCGTTCCTGTCGGATAGCCGCGCCGAAGAGCTCGGCGTTGAGAAGGTCGAACTGGACGAGTTGTTCGCTCGCGCCGATTTCATCACCTTGCATACGCCGCTGACCGACAAGACGCGCAACATCATCGACGCAGCGGCGATCGCCAAGATGAAGACCGGGGTGCGCATCATCAACTGCGCCCGTGGCGGGCTGATCGTCGAGGCCGATCTGATCGCGGGCTTGAAGAGCGGCAAGGTGGCAGGCGCCGGTATCGACGTGTTCGAGGTCGAACCAGCGGAAAACAACGAACTGTTCGGCATGGAGAATGTGGTGGCGACGCCGCATCTCGGCGCATCGACGGCCGAGGCGCAGGAGAATGTCGCCCTGCAGGTCGCCGAGCAGATGGCCGACTATCTGATCAAGGGTGCCGTTTCCAACGCCATCAACATGCCCTCGATCACCGCCGAGGAAGCGCCGCGGCTCAAACCTTTCGTCAAGCTTGCCGAAGTGCTCGGCGCCTTTGTCGGCCAAGTCACCGAAGACCCGATCAAGGAGGTCGAGATCCTGTTCGATGGCTCGACCGCGACGATGAACACACGCGCGTTGATCAGTGCCGCCCTTGCCGGGCTGATCCGACCGCAGGTCTCCGACGTCAACATGGTGTCGGCGCCGATCATGGTGAAGGAGCGCGGCATCATCGTCGCCGAGGTCAAGCGCGACAAGTCGGGCGTGTTCGACGGCTACATCAAGCTGACGGTCAAGACCGAGCACCGGACGCGTTCGATCGCCGGCACCTGCTTTTCGGACGGCAAGCCGCGCTTCATCCAGATCAAGGGCATCAATCTCGACGCCGAGGTCGGCCAGCACATGCTCTACACGACCAATGCCGATGCGCCCGGCATTATCGGCCTGCTCGGCACGGTCTGCGGCGAGAACGGCGTCAACATCGCCAACTTCCAGCTCGGCCGCAACCGGCCGGGCGGCGATGCCATCGCGTTGCTCTATCTCGACGCGCCGTTCCCGGAAAACGTGCTGGAGCAGGTGCGCTCGCACAAGTCGATCGACTCGGCCAAGAGACTGCATTTCGACGTGGGCATCGCGTGAGACGAAGTCAGAAGTTTCCGGTCGATCGCGATTGGGAACAGCGCATTTACCCGATCCTCAACCGGTGCCGAGCACAGGCCAAAGCGCGTCGCGTGTGATGGGGTTCACGCGACGCGCTTTGAGTCTTTGTTTTTATGCATGTCGTTGCCCCAAAACCGCTGCACACTTTTGGGCGACATGCATTATATCGCCATCTTCCTTCCATTGTATTCGGCCAGGCTGATGCCGCCCAGCACCAGTAAGAGCGCCAGGGCCTGATAAAGGTGGAACGTCTCGCCGACGATCAGCACCGAAAGCAGCGTCCCGAAGATCGGCACCAGGTTGATGAACAGGCCGGCCCGGTTGGCGCCGATCAATTCGTTGCCCCTGATGTAGAAGATCTGCGAAACGATCGAGGCGCCGATGGCGGTGTAGATCGTAACCGCCCAGCCGCGCGCATCGGGCACGATTACCTTGCCGGCGGCGATTTCCCACAGGAAGAAAGGCAGCGACGTGACGAGGGCCGCAATCGACAGCGCCAGCATCAGGCTCTGCCAGCGCATGGCCGGCTTCAATCGTAACCCTACCGAATAGCCGCTGTAGAGAATCACGGCGACCAGCATGATCGCATCGCCGAAGTTGAGCTCCAGCGTCAGCAGTCGCCGCGGATCGCCGTGGCAGGCGGTGAGGATCACGCCGGCGATGGTCAGCACCACGCCAACAATCTGGGCCCAATTCACGCGCAAGCGAAAAAATATGAAATTGGCGACGATGATCAGGATCGGCATCGCCGCCTGTTCGATCGAGACGTTGATGGCGGTCGTGTAGTTGAGCGCCGTATAAAAGATCGCGTTGAAGAAGGTGAAGCCGCTGGCGCCCAGTGCCGCCAGTACCAGCCAGTGCCTGCGCACCACCGGCCAGTCCTCGCGCAGCGTCCGCCAGCCGATCGGCAGCATGATCAGAACCGCCAGAACCCAGCGCAGGAAGACCAGCGTCATCGGCGAAATATGATCGACCGCCAGTTTGCCGGCCACGGAGTTGCCGCCCCACAGCAAGGTGGTGATCAGCAGGAACAGATAGGCGGTTCGATGCATCGATAAGTTCCGGCCGGCGGGGGCTTCAAGGACCTGGGTCGGCCTATTGCCACGGTCTGCCCAAGTAAATGATGGCAAAGCTGAAAATTGTTGTGCCTCAGGGCGTTTTCAGCGGCAAAGAATGGTCGCGTCAGCCTGCTCTAGACGCTATAGAGCGACATGCGTCCAATTGGGCGCACAAAGTACGCGTCTCAAGGCTTTGAACCTTCGCATCGTGATTTCGGGAAATCGATTCCGATTTTCCGGCCGATGCGATAGAGGCCTGTCGTTTCGAACCATTTCAAGCCGCGTCTAGCGGCGTCTCAAGGGAAATGAAACATGGCCAATGTGGTGGTCGTCGGCTCGCAGTGGGGCGACGAAGGCAAAGGCAAGATCGTCGACTGGCTGTCGGAACGCGCCGATGTCGTCGTGCGCTTCCAGGGCGGCCACAATGCCGGCCATACGCTGGTCGTCGACGGCAAGGTCTACAAGTTGTCGCTGCTGCCGTCCGGCGTGGTGCGGCAAGGCAAATTGTCCATTATCGGCAATGGCGTCGTCTTCGATCCGCACGCCTTCGTCGCGGAAGTGGCGAAGTTGAAGGCGCAAGGCGTCGAAGTGACGCCGGAGCGCCTGAAAATAGCCGAAAACACCGCGCTTATCCTGTCCTTGCACCGGGAACTGGACGGATTCCGCGAGGATGCGGCTTCCAATTCCGGAACGAAGATTGGCACGACCCGTCGCGGCATCGGCCCCGCCTATGAGGACAAGGTGGGCCGGCGCGCGGTCAGGGTGATGGATTTGGCGGATTTGGAAACGCTGCCCCTGAAGGTCGACAGGCTGCTGACGCACCACAATGCGCTGCGCCGCGGGCTCGGCCATGCCGAGGTCACGCATGACGCGATCATGCAGGAGCTGAGTTCGGTGGCCGACGAGATCCTGCCCTACATGGACCGCGTCTGGAAGATCCTCGACGACAAGCGGCGCGCCGGCGAGCGCATCCTGTTCGAGGGCGCGCAAGGCACGCTGCTCGACATCGACCACGGCACCTATCCGTTCGTCACCTCGTCCAACACCGTCGCCGGCCAAGCCGCAGCCGGTTCCGGCGTCGGCCCGGGCGCCATCGGCTATGTGCTCGGCATCACCAAGGCCTATACGACGCGTGTCGGCGAAGGCCCGTTTCCGACCGAACAGAAGAACGAGATCGGCGAGTTCCTGGGCACGCGTGGCCACGAATTCGGCGTCGTCACCGGCCGCAAGCGCCGCTGCGGCTGGTTCGATGCCGTGCTGGTTCGCCAGGCCGTCGCGGTCAACGGCATCAAGGGCATCGCCCTGACCAAGCTCGACGTGCTCGACGGGCTGGACGAGATCAAGGTCTGCACCGGCTACCGGCTCGACGGCGAGACGATCGACTATCTGCCTGCCAGCCAGGGTGCGCAGGCGCGCGTCGAACCGGTCTACGAGACGCTCGAGGGCTGGAAAGGCACCACCGCCGGCGCCAGAAGCTGGAACGATCTGCCGGCCCAGGCCGTCAAATATGTTCGTTACATCGAGGAGCTGATCGGCGCGCCGGTCGCGCTCCTCTCCACCAGCCCGGAACGGGACGACACAATACTTGTGACCGATCCGTTTCAAGATTAGTTTCTCAGCCTTTCCGGGCATCGCGGCTGATTTGCGGGGGCCGGCCCAGGAACAAAATGCAGGTCGACTGAAGCATGGTAGATTTTGTTAGTCCTCTAAAAAAGACGCTCGCCGGCATCGTTGACCCGACGCCGGAGGTACGCGCGAGAGTTTATGACAAGGCTCGCTCAACCATCGCGGACAAACTTGCCGAGCGTGTACCGCCGCTGGCGCCTGCGGCCATCGCCCAGCATAAGCGGACCCTGGAAGACGCTATCGAAAGCATCGAGCGCGATTATGCCAAGCCTGCGCCGGCGTCCGATCCGCTGGCGGAACTGGAAGACATCTTCTCCTCCATCGACCGCAACAAGAACCAATCCAGCCATGTCCGGCAGCCGGCGAAGAGCGAACCGGCGTGGCAGCCCGCGCCTGCCGCCAAGACGGCGCCGAACTGGCAAAAACCGCCGCCCGCGCCTGTTCCCCCAAACCGCTCCGATCCGGTGTCCACCGACATGGATTTTCAAGCGGCGGGTGGCAAAAGCAATGTCTCCAGGGACGATGTCTTCAGGAGCGACGCCTTTTCCAACGAGGAAGAGCCGGCCACGGACACCTTCCAGCGCTTGCGCCCTGCAGAGCGCAAGCGCGGCTATGGCGGTCTGATCGCCGCTGTCGTCGGATTGCTGGTCGTTGCTGGCGGCGGCTATGGCATCTGGCTGAACAAGGATGCGTTCAGCGACATGCTGGGCCTCAGCGACACCAAGGTCGCAACCACCGAACCGCTGGTGAAGCCGGCTCCGGCCAAGCCGGCAACCGATGCAGCGGCAACACCGCCGGCCACACCGGCCGCCACCGACGCCGCCGAAAGCGCCAAGTTCACCCAGCGCCTGACGCCCGAGGGCGGCGAGGTCGATCCTGGCCCCGCGGCAGGACACAGCGGCATCGGCGAGGGCGAATCCGTCGCGGCCCTGACCACGCCG
>NZ_CAAF010000018.1 GCF_000359125.1 Mesorhizobium sp. STM 4661
GGGGGAGATTGGCAGCGTACCTGTCGATTGTAACGAAAACTTCATGGTTTCGAGATGCGGCTGAAACATTGAGGCTGGAGCTTGGTGGCGACGTTCAAAGCCACCCAGGAGACAGCCATGAACACAATTTCACGCCGCGCGTTCGTCACCTCCGCAAGCGCCGTTGGCCTCGTCGGCGCCTCGGGACTTGCGCTTCCCTATTATTCGCGTGCCAGCCAGCGGCCGGCTTTTACCCATGGCGTCCAGTCCGGCGATGTCGATGAAACCAGCGGCATGGTCTGGACGCGCACCGATCGCCCGTCGCGCGTCATGTTCGAGGTTTCGTCGACGGAAAATTTCGCAAACGCCATCCGCCTTGCGCCGCTCGATACGTCGCCGGCCAGCGATTACACGGTGAAGCGGCTGCTCACCGACCTCGCCTCCGACCAGGACATCTTCTACCGCATGACAGCGGCCGACCTCGCCGACATCAATGCCGTTTCCGAGCCGATCGTCGGCCGTTTCCGGACGGCGCCGGCCTCGAAGCGCAACATTCGTTTCGCCTGGTCGGGCGACACTGCCGGCCAGGGCTGGGGCATCGACGAGACCGGCATGAAGACCTACGCCACGATCGGCAAGCACACGCCCGACTTCTTCCTGCATTCCGGCGACACCATCTATGCCGACGGCCCGATGAAAGATGAGGTCGACCTTGCCGGCGGCGGCAAATGGAAGAACACCGTGCTCATCGACGAAAAACGCAAGGTCGCCGAGACGCTGGACGAGTATCGGGCGCAGTGGAAATATAACATGATGGACAAGAACGTGCTGGGCTTGAGCGCCATCTGTCCGACCTTCTACCAGTGGGACGACCATGAGGTGCTGAACAACTGGTCGGATTCGAAGGACCTGAGCGCTGATAGCCGCTACTCGGAAAAATCCATCCATGTGCTGGCGGCCCGCGCGGCGCGCGCCTTCCACGAGATGACGACGATCCGCTACGAACCGTCCGAACCCGGCCGCGTCTATCGCAAGATCGCCTATGGGCCGCTGCTCGATGTGTTCTTCCTCGACATGCGTTCCTATCGCGGTCCCAACGGTCCGGACATGCAGGATACGATGACGCCGCAATCGCGCATCCTAGGCGAGCAGCAGACGAAGTGGCTGAAGCGCGAACTGGCAAACTCCAAGGCGACCTGGAAGATCATCGCCGCCGACATGCCGCTCGGTCTCGTCGTCTGGGATGACGGCGCCAAGAAGGTCGGCGCCGAGGCGGTCAGCAATGGCGACAACGGCCCGGCCAAGGGACGCGAGCTCGAGATCGCCGACCTGTTGCGCTACATCAAGAATGCCGGCATCGGCAACACCGTGTGGCTGACCGCCGACGTGCACTACACCGCGGCGCATTACTACAATCCCGACAAGGCGCAGTTCCAGGATTTCAACCCGTTCTGGGAATTCGTTTCGGGTCCGATCCATGCCGGCACGTTCGGTCCCAACGATTTCGACATGACCTTCGGTCCGGAGCTGAAATTCATCAAGGCGCCGACCGCCGAGCAAGGGCAGAACCTGCCGCCGTCGGCCGGCCTGCAGTTCTTCGGCCTTGTCGACATCGACGGCGCCACCGAACAAATGACGGTGCGGCTGATGGATCGCGACGACAACGAACTCTACAAGGTCACGCTCGATCCGGTGCGGTCGGCGTGAGGACTGCTGATCAGTCCGGGTAGCAGACGGACGGAATCTTGGGCCAGACCGCGCTGTCGCAGCCGGCGGCCTGCTGCCTCTGCTTGAAGGAGGCACTGACCGGCCCGGTCACCACCGGGTCGACGCCATAGGGGGCGTCGGCGAAAAGCCGCTCGGCCGTCTGTGTGTCGGACTTCAGGGCAGCGCCCGCATCCTTGACCGTCGCAGCCGACTGCGCGGCGCCCGCCGCGAGAATCACGGCGAGAGCTGCCCATGCCAGGATCGGACGCAGTCTGCTGAGGGGATCGATCATGAAAATTGAACTGCTCGGAGCCGGCAAGGTTCCGCCTTGGTTAACAAAAAACATTTGACACGAAGAGGCTTAAGAATTGGTGACCAGATATTTGGGTAGCGGCATCCTCTTTCGCAAATGCGAAAAACCCTGTATGAGCCGCGCAACTGAAAGAGGCGGCGCCTTTTGGCCTGCTGCCTGCAACGCTCCCGAGACCACAACATGAAAATTCGTAATATCGCGATCATCGCGCACGTCGACCATGGAAAAACCACCCTCGTCGACCAGCTTTTGAAGCAGTCCGGTTCCTTCCGCGACAACCAGCGCGTCGCCGAGCGCGCCATGGATTCCAACGACCTCGAAAAGGAACGCGGTATCACCATCCTGGCCAAGGCGACCTCGGTCGACTGGAAGGACACCCGCATCAACATCGTCGACACGCCCGGCCACGCCGATTTCGGCGGCGAGGTCGAGCGCATCCTGTCGATGGTGGATTCGGCCATCGTGCTGGTCGACGCCGCCGAGGGGCCGATGCCGCAGACCAAGTTCGTGGTCGGCAAGGCGCTCAAGGTCGGCCTGAAGCCGATCGTCGTCATCAACAAGATCGACCGCCCCGACGCCCGCCATGTCGAGGTGGTCAACGAGGTGTTCGACCTGTTTGCAGCGCTTGACGCCACCGACGAACAGCTTGATTTCCCGATCCTCTACGGCTCGGGCCGCGACGGCTGGGTCTCTGAGAATCCCGAAGGTCCGAAGGACCAGGGCCTGGCGCCGCTGTTCGACCTCGTCATCAAGCATGTGCCGGCGCCGACCGTGCATCCCGGCCCGTTCCGCATGATCGGCACCATCCTGGAGGCCAATCCCTTCCTCGGCCGCATCATCACCGGCCGCATCGAGAGCGGCACGCTGAAATCCAATCAGGCGGTCAAGGTGCTGCACCATGACGGCACCCAGATCGAAACCGGCCGCGTCTCGAAGATCCTCGCCTTCCGCGGGCTCGAGCGCCAGCCGATCGACGAAGCGCAGGCGGGCGATATCGTCGCCATCGCCGGCTTGTCGAAAGGCACCGTCGCCGACACGTTCTGCGACCCGGCGGTGAGCGAACCGCTGCATGCGCAGCCGATCGATCCGCCGACGGTGACCATGTCCTTCCTGGTCAACGACTCGCCGCTGGCCGGCACCGAAGGTGACAAGGTGACCAGCCGCGTCATCCGCGACCGCCTGCTGCGTGAGGCCGAAGGCAATGTCGCGCTGAAGATCGAGGAATCGCCGGACAAGGATTCGTTCTTCGTTTCCGGACGCGGCGAATTGCAGCTTGCCGTGCTGATCGAGACGATGCGCCGCGAGGGCTTCGAGATCGCCGTCTCGCGGCCGCGCGTCGTCATGCAGAAGGGCGACAATGGCGAATTGCTGGAGCCGGTCGAGGAAGTCGTCATCGACGTCGACGAGGAACATGCCGGCGTCGTCGTGCAGAAGATGTCGGAGCGCAAGGCCGAAATGGTCGAACTGCGCCCGTCCGGCGGCAACCGCCAGCGCATCGTCTTCCACGCGCCGACGCGCGGCCTGATCGGCTACCAGTCGGAACTGTTGACCGACACGCGCGGCACCGCCGTCATGAACCGGCTGTTCCATGCCTACGAGCCCTACAAGGGCGAATTGCCGGGCCGCACCAATGGCGTGCTAATCTCCAACGAGCAGGGCGAGTCGGTGGCTTACGCCATGTGGAACCTGGAAGACCGCGGACCGATGGTCATCGATCCGGGCGTCAAGGTCTATCAGGGCATGATCATCGGCATCCATAGCCGCGACAACGACCTCGAAGTGAATGTGCTGAAGGGCAAGAAGCTCACCAACATCCGCGCCGCCGGCAAGGATGAAGCGGTCAAGCTGACGCCGCCGATCCGCATGACGCTGGAGCGGGCGCTGGCCTGGATCCAGGACGATGAACTGGTCGAGGTGACGCCGAAGACCATCCGGCTGCGCAAGCTCTATCTCGACCCGAACGAGCGCAAGCGCTTCGAGAAGTCGGCCAAGGTGGTTGGCGCGGCGTAAACCTCTTTCTCCTGAAACAATAATCGAGAGGGAGCACTGCTCCCTCCCTTTTGCTTTACCCGCCGGCGGCCGAGACGATGGCGTCGCGGTCGGTTTCGCCGGCCAGATCGATGCGGATCACCGTGCCCTCGCGGGCCGGCCTGCGCAGGGCCTTGGCCCCTCTGGTGCCACGACCAGCAATCGTTTGTCTTCCCAGACCTGAAGCCTCGACCTGGAGATGCCGAGTTCAACGGCCAGCAGACGGTCGAGGCGCAACGATGTCGGCATTTCCAGTTCGAGTTGGAGTTCCAGGGCCACCGTATTTTCCTGCCCGCCATCCAGCACCTGTTTGCGGACGGCTACCTCGGAAAATTCCTCTACTCGCCCGATCCGGCTTCTGATCGCGGTGGTGTCGAAAGCGTGGCGGCGGGCAAGCGCTGGATCGTTGCTTTCGAGTGCAGCCAGCAGCGCCGGCTCGATGTCGCGGCGGTTGCACCGCTCCAGAATCCCGAAATTCCAGGAATTCTCGCAATTGATGCAGCGGTAGATCAGCCAGGCGTCGATGCGTTTGCCGTTGGCATTGACACGGAATTTTTCGCTGCATTGATACGGCTTGGTGCCGCCGCAGCGATTGCAGTTGATGAGCGGTCGAGGCGCGGTTTTGGGCGCGATCGTCCAGCGGATACGCAGCAGTGCAGACATGCCGAAAAGCCCTTCCCGTCGGGAAGTTCATCAGATCGGCGATGTCGAGATGCCCATGCGGGCACGGCGTGGCGAGAGGCTGCGGCAGTTGGAAATCAGGCGTCGCGGGAGCGCGACGGCGGTTCAGTAATGCCAAACCGGTCTCGAACGCCACCCTGAGGAACACATTGAATTTAGAGGGGCATCGCGAATGCAATGCCTCGCATTGTGTCGGGGGAGTTGACGAGACCGGCGGTTACTGGGGCAAAGTGAAGCTCGAAATGGGTGTCGGGATGGAACTTCTAGCCGCGACATGTTTGGCGGACAAGGCTCTTCTTCGGCTGGCGCTACCGTTGCCCGGCCAGTTGGGCTAGTCTTGCGTGAGAGCCAACGCCCGAAAACAGAGATACGGTCATGCACTTCACCTCGCTTCTCATCTTTGCCGGCGCCCTGCTTGTCGCTGCCGGCTCACCCGGCCCTTCGATCGCCGCGCTCGTGGCGCGCGTCATTTCAAAAGGCTTTCGCGATGTGTTCCCGTTCCTGCTCGCCATGTGGATCGGCGAGGGCATCTGGCTGTCGCTGGCGGTGTTCGGGCTGGCCGTGGTGGCGCAGACGTTTCACTTCGCTTTCGTCGTCGTGAAATGGGTCGGCGTCGCCTATCTCGCATACCTCGCCTGGAAGATGTGGACGGCCCCTGTCGAGGCGCGCGAGGGCGAGATGCCGCGCGAAGATTCGGCCGTCAAGCTGTTCTTCGCCGGCATGGCGGTGACGCTCGGCAACCCCAAGATCATGATGTTCTATCTGGCGCTGTTGCCGACCATCATCGACCTCGCTTCGGTCAGCATTGTCGGCTGGGTCGAGCTGACGGCTACCATGGCGGTGGTTCTCATCGCCATCGACCTGGCATGGGTACTCGCTGCCTCGCAGGCGCGAAAACTGCTCAGGAGCAAACGCGCGATGAAGGTTGCTAACCGCATCAGCGCCGGCACCATGGCAGGTGCTGCGGCGGCGATCGCGGCGCGATCCTGAGCATGATCCCGAAAAGTGGGAACCGGTTTTCTCGGACAAACGGTTCGTTTGTCCAGAGATCATGCTCAAACTAACGGCGCGTCACATCATTTCGACGATCGGCGCGATCTCGACGCTGAAACCCGGGTCCGTCAGGATCGGGCAATCCTTGGCCTTGGCGACGGCATCGTCGATGTCTTTCGCTTCGATGATCGTATAGCCGGCGGTCGGATTGCTGCCACCATTGTTCTCGACCTTGCCGCCCGGCAGCACGGTCTTCGACATGCCGACCGGATTGCCGCCGTCGACAACGGCCGAGCCAAGCTTGGCGTACCAGCCGTTCCAGGCGTCCATCGCTGCTTTCCGCTCGGCCTCGTCGGTCGGCATCTTGCCCGAGCCATGATAGACGTAGAGAAATTTCGCCATGTTCTCCTCCCTTGATCCACGGCATCGAACCGGCATGCGGTCATGCTGCATGGCGATCATCGGGCCAAACCGGCAAACAAGCAACGAGAATGCGAAGCAGCTAATATAAGGCGCGGGGGATTCGCAACCGCGATGCCCATCGTGGCATCGCGTGAGGCATCCTTCGGTCGCGTTCTAATTGGGCAGCACGCCGGCCGTCGATGGCCGGTGCCGCCGCAGCCATCGCGGTGCGGTAAAGTCGAGGAGTGGCTTTGGAAGGTCACTATATTCCCCATGCCCCTACATGTGGTAATCCAACTGCAGAGGTGGGGAATATCAGGGCAGAAAATGGAGATCGTGTTTCCGATCGAGTTCGTTGTCTGCGGAACGCCTGTCTCTCACCAAGCCAAACGTCCTGAATCTCGGGAGCAGTGGAAGGACGAGGTCCGCAATTCAAGCCAGCCAGCGCTTCCGGATCCGCATTTTGCTAGTACCGATCGGATCGCCGTGACACTATTTTATTTCCCACCCGAACCGATGCAGGGCGATATAGACAATATCGTCAAGCTTGTTCTCGATGCGTGCTGCCCCCACATCTATCTCGATGATTCACAGGTCGAGCGCGTCGTCGTTCAGAAGTTTGAACCAGACCACCTGTTCAGCTTCGGCAATCCTTCTGCTACATTCGTGCACGCCTTTGAAGGTGCCAAGCCAGCTCTGTATGTTCGGATTTCGAATGATCCGCATGAGGAACTACAATGAAGTCGGACATTCTTGAACAGACCGTTTTGGAGAGTTTGCTCCCCGAGTTGGAAGCCGATGGGTATCAGGTCATCAGAGAGCCCCGACGCCCAATAGTCCCCCCCTTTCTCGGCTCATATCTCCCCGATCTAATCGCATTGAGGGAGGACGGTAACCTAGCTATAGAAGTCGTGTCTAAGGCCGATCCAGAAAGTCGAAAACTGGACGACATCGCCAGGCTGTTTGATGGTCAAAAAGGCTGGAAGTTTCGGATTTATTGGGCTTCTAAGTCGGACATCGAGGAGCCACTCCGGGCACAATCGATCAACGACATCGAAGAAGCGCTCGGTCAGGCGCAAACGCTTGTTGCCGAAAGTCACACCTCTGCAGGTTTCCTGTTGTCGTGGGCAATCTTCGAGGCAATCGCTCGTAGAATTCTCGCAGATCGATTTGGTCGACCGCAGACTCCGGGACGCCTTATCGAAATTATGGCCAATCAGGGAATACTTACACATAGTGAGGCGCACCGCCTGCGATCGTTAGCGAGTTTTCGTAATAGGTTCATTCATGGCGAGCTTGATGTCGGGGTTACCGCCGATGAGGCTGGCGAATTTCTGCAGATTCTTCAAAGTCTGATGACGATAGCCAGTCATCCAGCCTGACGATCCCCTATCGCGCCATGGCGTGGTATTCGTCGTTCGGCCGCATGTCGATCGCCGCCGCCACCCGGTTCGACATGTTGAAGAAGGCTGCTGTCGAGGCGATGTCCCAGATGTCGCGGTCGGTAAAGCCGGCCTGGCGAAGTGCTGCCCGATCGGCCTCGACGATCTTAGCCGGCTCCTCGGTCAGCTTGACCGCGAATTCAAGCATCGCCTTTTGTCTGTCGGAAAGGTCGGCGGCGCGGAAATTCATCGCCATCATCTCGCCGAAGGCCGGATCGCCGGAAAGCTGGCGCACCGCCGCGCCATGGGCGGTCAGGCAATAGTAGCAGTGGTTGATGGAGGAGACGGCGACCGCGATCATCTCGCGCTCCAGCTTCGACAGGCCCGAGTCGCCCAGCATCAGGTCATTGTACATGTCGGTGAAGGCGCGCAGCTTCTTCTCGTCGAAGGCGTAGGCCAGGAGCACATTGGGAACGAGGCCGAGCTTCTCCTCGCATTTGGCGAAATAGGCTTTCGTCGCTTCGCTCAATTCCGCCTGCGCGAGGTCAAGCGCCGTAATTTTCCCGGGCATCGGGCATTTCTCCTCTTTCACTGGCGGTTTGGCGCCGATTTCCGACATTTCGTCGCAAGCCGTCAAACCTTTGTCGCCAAACACCGGTCATCTGCTACCATAGTTGCAAAAGCATGTGACGGGAGGGATTGGCATCATGGCTGGCGTGAAATCCGCGGCTAAGTCGAAGAAAAAAGCCACCGTAGCGGCGAAAATGGAGGAAAGCCCGGTCAGGCTTGCCGACTATCTGCTTGCCCGCGCACCAGCGGAAGACATTGCCGCTTACGATGGCGCCGATCTCGAACGCGCCGCGGATCTGGCCGGCCACGCGGTCGCCCGGCACAAGAAGGGCGAATGCGTCGTCGCCGTCGATGCCGATTCCGGCGTTGCCCGCGATGGCCGTCCGGTCACGGTCATCACCGTCGTCAACGACAATATGCCGTTCCTGTTCGATTCCATCCTCGGCGAGATCACCGAGACTGCCGGCGAGCCGACCCTGGTCACCCACCCCGTCATCGTGGTGCGCCATGGCAAGGACGGTGTCGAGGAAATCCTCGGCGACGGCAGCGTCGCCAAGGACGACGGCAATCACGACCGGCTGAGCGTGATCCATGTCCACATTCCCCGCCTCGCCGCGGAGCAGGCGGACGCATTGGCGGAGCGGTTGCGCAAGATGCTCAACCAGGTCCGCGCCGCCGTCAGCGACTGGAAGCCGATGCTTGCCCGCCTCGACCAGGCAATTTCCGAATTCCGCTATTCTGCGGTGCCGCTCGACAAGAAGAGCGTCGCCGAAGCCATCGCCTTTCTGGAGTGGCTGCGCGACGACAATTTCATCTTCCTCGGCATGCGCGAATTCAAATACACCGGCGGCGAGGAAAGCGGCACGCTGGAACGCGCCGAAAAGCCCGGGCTCGGCATCCTCTCCGACCCAGACGTGCTGGTGCTGAGGCGCGGCACCGAAGCGGTGACGACGACGCCGGAAATCCGCGCCTTCCTGCATGGTCCGGAGCCGCTGATCGTCACCAAGGCCAATGCCAAATCTTCCGTGCACCGCCGCATCTATCTCGACTATATCGGCATCAAGACCTACACCACCAAGGGCGCGCTTGCCGGCGAGCTGCGCGTCGTCGGCCTGTTCACCTCGACCGCCTACACGCGCTCGGTGATGAAGATCCCCTATCTCAGGTCGAAGGCCGAGACCGTCATCGCCAAGTCCGGCTTCGACAGGCACGACCACTCCGGCAAGGCGCTGATCAACGTTTTGGAGAGCTATCCGCGCGACGAACTGTTCCAGGTCCCGATTCCGATCCTGAAAAAGCACGCCGCAGCCATTCTCGGCCTGATCGAGCGGCCGCGCGTCAGGGCGCTGGTGCGCGCCGACCAGTTCGACCGCTTCGTCTCGATCCTCGTCTTCGTGCCGCGCGACCGCTACGACAGCGTCGTGCGCGAGAAGATCGGCACCTATCTCAAGACCGCGTTCGAAGGCCGGCTGTCGGCCTATTACCCGGCCTTTCCGGAGGGCGGGCTGGCGCGCGTCCATTTCATCATAGGCCGTTCCGGCGGCAAGACGCCGAAGGTCGAACAAGCGGCCATCGAGGCGGCGATCCGCGACATCGTGCGCACCTGGGACGACGCGTTGGCCGAGGCGGCGGAAGCCGGCGGCAGCGATCAATCGCTGAAAAGCGTCGCCGCACGGCTTCCGGAAAGCTACCGCGATTCCTTCAGCGCCGCCGTGGCGTTGGCCGATGCCGGGCGCATCGCCAAGATCAGCGCCGCCCATCCGATCGCCATCGACTATTACCGTCATGCCGACCAGAAGCCGTATCAGGCGGCGCTCAAGATCTATCACCATGGCAGCCCGGTGGCGCTGTCCCGGCGTGTGCCGGTGCTGGAAAACATCGGCTTCCGCGTCATCAGCGAGCGCACCTTCGAGGTCGGCGACGATAGCTCAGGTATGGTCTTCATCCACGACATGGAGCTCGAAAACAGCTACGGCACGCCGATCGACCTTAGCGACGGCGGTGCGCTGTTCGAGGACGCTTTCCTGTCGGTATGGCGCGGCGACATCGACAATGACGGCTATAACGGACTTGCCCAGACGGCCGGCCTGTGGTCGGGCGAGGTCACCATCCTGCGCGCCTATGGCCGCTATCTGCAGCAGGCAGGCATTCCGCAGAGCCAGGATTTCATTGCCGCGGCACTCAACCGCTATCCCGACATCGCGCGCGGCCTGCATGCGCTGTTCGTCGCCCGTCTCGGGCCGACGGCCGAGGGCGAAGGCGTGGTGGCGGCCAAGCATCTCAAGGCCAAGATCAGGGATGCGCTGGAAGAGGTGCCCAACATCGATGACGACACCATCATCCGCCGCTATCTCAATTTGATCGAAGCCTCGCTGCGCACCAATCATTTCGTTGCCGATACGAAGGCGAAAGACCAGTCGCTGGCGATTAAGCTCGACTCGCAGACGGTCGACGGCCTGCCGGCACCGCGGCCGTGGCGGGAGATCTTCGTCTACGGTTCCGAGGTCGAGGGCGTGCATCTGCGCTTCGGCCCGGTCGCGCGCGGCGGGTTGCGCTGGTCGGACCGCGCCCAGGATTACCGCACCGAGGTGCTCGGCCTGGTCAAGGCGCAGCAGGTCAAGAATGCGGTGATCGTGCCGGTCGGCGCCAAGGGCGGCTTCTACCCGAAAAAGCTGCCGATGAGCGCCGGCCGCGATGCCATCTTCGAAGCCGGCACCTCGGCCTACAAGAACTTTGTCTCGAGCCTGTTGTCGATCACCGACAATATCGGCCTGGACGGCGTCATCCCGCCGGCCGGCGTGGTCAGGCGCGACCAGGACGATCCCTATTTCGTCGTCGCCGCCGACAAGGGCACGGCGACCTTCTCCGACACCGCCAATGCGATCAGCGAAAAACACGGCTTCTGGCTCGACGACGCTTTTGCCAGCGGCGGTTCGGCTGGCTACGACCACAAGAAGATGGGCATTACCGCCAAGGGCGCCTGGGAAGCGGTGAAGCGGCATTTCCGCGAGATGAACCGCGACATCCAGACCTCGCCCTTCACCGTCGTCGGCGTCGGCGACATGTCGGGCGATGTGTTCGGCAACGGCATGCTGCTGTCGGAGCAGACAAGGCTGATCGCCGCTTTCGACCATCGCGACATCTTCATCGATCCGGATCCTGACATGGCGGCTTCGATGGCAGAGCGCAAACGCATGTTTGATCTGCCGCGTTCGAGCTGGCAGGACTACGACAAGACCAAGCTCTCCGAAGGCGGCGTCATCGTCTCGCGCAGCCAGAAGTCGATCACGCTGCCGCCGGCAGCGGCCGCGGCGATCGGCCTTGCCAAGACGACCGCCTCGCCGGTCGAGATCATGACCGCCATCCTCAAGGCGCCGGTCGACCTTCTGTGGTTCGGCGGCATCGGCACCTATCTGCGGGCATCGACCGAAACCAACGCGGACGCCGGCGACCGCGCCAACGATGCCATTCGGGTGACCGCGCTCGACGTGCGCGCCAAGGTCATCGGCGAGGGCGCCAATCTCGGCGTGACGCAGCGGGCCCGCATCGAGTTCGGGCTGAATGGTGGTCGCTGCAATTCCGACGCCATCGACAATTCGGGCGGCGTCAACTGCTCCGACGTCGAGGTCAACATCAAGATCGCGCTGGCCTCGGTCATGCGCAAGGGAGCGCTGACCCGGCCTGCGCGCAACAAATTGCTGGCCGAGATGACCGATGAGGTCGGCTCGCTCGTGCTGTCCAACAATTACGAGCAGACGCTGGCGCTGTCGGTCGCCCGCAAGCGCGGCCTCGCCGATATTGCGCATCAGAGCCGCTTCATGACGGCGCTGGAAGCGCGCGGCTTGCTCGACCGCGCTGTCGAGACGCTGCCGTCTCCGGCCGCCCTTGCCGAGCGCGAGGCGCGCGGCGAGCCGCTGACCAGGGCCGAACTCGGCGTGCTGCTCGCCTATGCCAAGATCGTTCTCTTCTCCGACATCGTCGCCAGCGACGTCCCGGACGATCCGCATTTCGACAGTGACCTGATGGGCTATTTCCCGGATCGCATGGCGAAGAAATATGCGGCCGAGATCCACGGCCATCGCCTGCGCCGCGAGATTATCGCCCGTGTCGTCGCCAACGATTTGGTCAATCGTGGCGGCCCGTCCTACGTTAACCGGCTGCAGGAAGCGACCGGACGCACGGCGGCGGATGTCGTTCGCACCTTCGCGGTTGTCCGCGACGGTTTTGCGCTGCCGGCGCTCTACCTGGAGATCGACGCGCTCGACAACCAGATCGACGGCCAGACGCAGCTCGACCTTTACCAGTCCGTTAGCCGGCTTATTTATGTGACCAGCGGCTGGTATCTGAAGAACGATGCCGGCACTGCTGCGCTCGGCCAGCGGATCGCCGAGCTGCGGGAGGCACGCAAGGCGCTCGAACCGAAACTCGTTTCGTTGCTGCCCGTCTATTCGCGCGAACGGATCGAGGAGCGGCGGCACAGCCTGTTCAAGGGTGGCGCGCCGGAAAGGCTGGCCGAACAATTGGCGCTGACCGATGTGGCGGAGCTGATCCCCGACATCGCGCTGGCGGCACGGACGGCGAATGCCGACATCGTTGCCACCGCGAAGGCGTTTTTCGCGGTCAGCGATGCCTTCCGCATCCCGCGTGTCGAGGAAGCGGCGCGCTCGATCTCGCCGTCGGACTACTACGATCAATTGGCGCTTTCCCGCGCCACCGACACGATCGGTGCGGCCAGGCGCGGCATCGCGGTGGCGGCGCTCACCGGCCACGTCAAGGTGGCGGACCCGGTCGCGGCATGGCTGGAGGCCGGCGGCGAGCGGGTCGCACGCATCCGCGAACGGCTGCAGGCGCTGACCGAAGGCGGCGACATCACGGTGTCCAGGCTGTCGGTGGCCTCGGGGCTGATGAGCGATCTGACGGGGATATGACGGTCTCCACATCGCGCGAGATTGCCGGCAAGAACTGCGCTATAGAGCGAGGGACGCCCTGCTTCGGGGTTTTCACTTCCTGGAGGGGACATGACCGAGATAGCAGTGCAGCGTACGTCGAGGCGCGGCATCTGGGGATGGATGCTGTTCGACTGGGCGGCGCAGCCGCTCTTCACGGTGATCACCACCTTCATCTTCGGGCCCTATTTCGTCTCGCGCATGGCAAGCGATCCGGAGACAGGGCAGGCGGCCTGGGGCTACGGCATCGCGGCGGCCGGATTTGTGATTGCCATTTTGTCGCCGATCCTCGGTTCGATCGCCGACCAGACCGGACCGCGCAAGCCGTGGATTGCGTTCTTCGCGGTTATCCAGATCGTCAGCCTTTGCCTGCTCTGGCTCGCTGCTCCCGGCTCGAACCTTTTTCTGATCGTGGCGTTCTTCTCTCTGGCGTCGGTGGCTGCGGAATTCTCGACCGTGTTCAACGATTCGATGATGCCGCGGCTGGTGCCGAAGAGCGAGATCGGCCGGATCTCCAACATCGCCATGGCCCTCGGCTATCTCGGCGGCCTGATCGCGCTGATCTTCGTTGTCGCCTTCATGGCGGGTTTGCCGGAGACCGGCAAGACGATCTTCGGCTTCAATCCGGTGTTCGGGCTCGACCCGAAACTCGGCGAGGACGCTCGCGCGACCGGACCGCTGTCGGCGGCCTGGTACCTCCTGTTCATCCTGCCAATGTTCTTCTTCACACCGGATGCGATAAAGGGCATCCAGACGGGGCCGGCAGTGCGCGAGGGGCTATCGGAACTGAAATCGACACTGGCTGAAGTGCGTCAGCGCAGCGGCATCTTCCGCTTTCTCATTGCTCGCATGATCTATCAGGACGGCGTCAATGCACTGCTTGCGCTGGGCGGCACGTTTGCGGCAGCGATGTTCCACTGGTCGATTACCGAGATCGGCGTGTTCGGCATCATACTCAACGTGGTTGCGATCGCGGGTTGCCTGATTGCTGCCCGTCTCGACACAGCGCTCGGCTCCAAGATTGTCGTCATGATCTCGCTGGTGATGCTGACTGTCGCCACGATTGGGATCGTGTCGACCGGGCCAGGTTACACCTTGTTCGGCGCCTGGATGATGCCTGGAGCGGATAGCGGCGGGTTGTTCGGTACAGCGGCGGAAAAGGCCTACATTCTCTACGGTCTGCTGATCGGCCTGGCTTTCGGGCCGGTGCAGGCGTCGTCGCGGTCCTACATGGCGCGCAGCGTTACCCCGGCCGAATCCGGCCGCTATTTCGGAATCTACGCCCTGGCCGGACGGGCCACCAGTTTCGCCGCACCCTTCATGGTGTCGACGATCACTCTGGCCAGTGGCTCGGCGCGGCTCGGAATGGCGGCGATCGTGTTGTTCCTGGCCGTCGGCCTGGTGATCCTGATTCGCACGCCCTATCCGGCGGACCAGCCGGCGGAGTGAGCTTACTCTCCCCCTTGTGGGGAGGCAAAAAGCGCCTAATGCATGTCGCCCAAAAGTGTGCAGCGGTTTTGGGACAACGACATGCATGAAAACAAAGACTTAAAGCGCGTCGGCTGAATCCGTTTCAGCGCGACGCGCTTTAATGCCGGAAGTGCCGCACTCCCGTAAACACCATGGCGATGCCGTGCGCGTCGGCGGCGGCGATGACGTCGTCGTCGCGCATCGAGCCGCCCGGCTGGATGACTGCGGTGGCGCCGGCTTCGATCGCAGACAAAAGCCCGTCGGCGAAGGGGAAGAAGGCGTCGGAGGCGACGACCGAGCCCCTGGTCAGCGGCTCGGCCAGGCCGGCGGCCTCGGCCGCATCGAGCGCCTTGCGCGCGGCGATGCGCGAGGAATCGACGCGGCTCATCTGGCCGGCGCCAATGCCGACGGTGGCGCCGTCCCTGGCGTAGACGATGGCGTTCGATTTGACGTGCTTGGCGATGCGGAAGGCGAATTTCAAATCGGCCATCTCGGCCGGCGTCGGCGCGCGCTTCGTCACGACCTTGAGTTCCAGGTCGTCGACCACCGCATTGTCGCGACCCTGGACGAGCAATCCGCCGGAAACGGATTTGACGGTTGTGCCCGCGGCGCGCGGGTCGGGCAGGCCGCCGGTGACCAGCAGGCGGAGGTTCTTCCTTGCAGCGACGATGCCGATTGCCTCTTGCGAGGCGTCGGGCGCGATGATGACCTCGGTGAAGGTCTTGACGATCTCCTCGGCGGCCTCGGCATCGAGGGTGCGGTTCATCGCGACGATGCCGCCGAAGGCCGAGACCGGGTCGCAGGCCAGCGCCTTGGCATAGGCCGCCTTCAGTGATGCGCCTTCGGCGACGCCGCACGGGTTGGCATGCTTGATGATGGCGACAGTGGCCGAATGGGCCGGGTCGAACTCGCCCACCAGTTCGAAGGCGGCGTCGGTGTCGTTGATGTTGTTGTAGGAAAGCTGCTTGCCCTGAAGCTGGCGTGCCGTGGCGACGCCCGGCCGCTTGTCGCCGTTGACATAGAAGCCGGCGCCCTGATGCGGGTTCTCGCCATAGCGCATGACCTGGTCCAGCCTGCCGCCAAAGGCGCGCCAGGTCGGGTGCTCGATCTCCAGTGCTTCCGCGAACCAGCCGGAGATCGCCGCATCATAGGTGGCGGTGCGGGCGAATGCCTTGGCCGCCAGCTTCTTGCGGAAATCCAGCGACAGCGAGCCGAAATTCATCTCCAGCGCATTGAGCACCGAGAGATAGTCGCCGGGGTCGGTGACGATGGCGACATAGGCGTGGTTCTTGGCCGAAGCGCGGATCATCGCCGGCCCGCCTATGTCGATGTTCTCGACGATCGCGGCGTAATTGGCGCCGGAGCGGCGAACCTCTTCGAAAGGGTAGAGATTGGAGACGAGGAGATCGATCGGCTCTATGTTGTGATCGTGCATGGCTTTGGCGTGGTCGGGGTCGTCGCGCACACCGAGCAGCGCACCGTGCACTGAGGGATGCAGCGTCTTGACGCGGCCATCCATGATCTCGGGAAAGCCTGTCAGCTCGGACACGTCGCGGACAGTCATGCCGGCCTCGGCGATTGCCTTTGCGGTGCCGCCAGTGGAGATCAGCTCGACGCCGGCCGCGGCCAGCGCTCTGGCGAAATCGATGAGGCCGGTCTTGTCGAAAACGGAGAGTAGCGCGCGACGCACGGGAACGAGGTCGGGCGCTGGAATGTTCTTGGCGGCGACGGCCATGGGCTGGCGGCCTTTCGGTTTGGAAAGCGTCCGCGCGCCGTAGCATATGACGCCTGGAAATCAAGGTGGAAGCTCAATCAGCCGGGCGCATCACGGCAGACACCGTCAGCTTTTCTCGGGATAACGGGCGATCACGGTCCGCGTCAGTTGCCAGTGAACTTCTGATATCTCCGAGGCCTTGAAGGCAAGCACGATCTGGCGGCTGCGGCGCGGCCCGCCAAGGCCGGCGAAATAGATCGATTCCTCGACGTCCGGCGCCACTTCGGTGCAGGTGAACACCCAGGTATCGGCCTGGTCGGTGGTGAGCACCAGGCGGTCATGCTCGTCCTGGAGCAGGCTTATGTCGGGATGGATGTGGAAGCGCACGGTGACGAAATCGCGGCCATTGTTGCGGATGGCAGCATTGCCCGGCCGCTGGAAGCGATCCCTGCCGGCGAGCACATTACCGTTGGTCGACAATGTCAGCTCGCGTTCATGCAGGAAGCCGAAGCGCGAGACATAGCCGTCATGGCGGGCCAGAAAACCCTGGCTGCCCGGCTGGTCGGTGCGCTTGCAAGGCACATGCTGTGGACCGCCGATCAGCGGCGTGCCGAGCAGGTCGTTGACGCGCAGCGAATGGCTGAAGCGCGCCGACGAGGTATCGTTGACGGTGGCGGTCGAGTGGGCGGCCGTGGCGCGGGCAAGCGGCCGGAATTCGGCGGCGCCATAGGTGTCGACGCCGGCATTGACGATATAGTGCTGGCGGCCGGAGGACAGTTCAAAGGCCAGGCATCCGGCGTGCGCGGCGTTGGAAACATCGACGGGCGGCGACGGGCCGGTATCGGCGATGACCGTCACGCCGCCCATGCAGAGGCGCTCATAGCCCGAATGCGGCGCGTGCAGCAGTGGCGCGCCGGCCGTGTCGTCGTGGCGCAGGATGGTGGCGATACGGTCGTGGATGGTCGCGCCCATGCCGTTGAAGCGGGCGAGACTGCCGTCCTGGTGGCGAAAGAAACGCAGCGCCGGCAGCATGCGGTCGATCGCTCCCATCAGGGCTGCCGGCGGCGTCTCCGCCTGATTGGCATAGGTCTGGCGCAGTGGCAGAAGGTCGGCGAGGAGTTCGAGAACGGCCATCGGATTGCGGGAGATATGGCCACCGTCGGGCAGGATCTGGCGGTCGAGCTCCTCGGCGAGGTTGCGTGTCGCATTGCGCAGCGCCGACGCCGGCGCCGGCAGCGACAAAGCGGCAAAGGCGAGCGCGATGCGGGCGCGCAGCTTTTCCTTGCCGTCCGGCATCTCGCGCGCCATCGCCCTGAGATAACGGATCTGGACGGCAAGCGATTTCAGGAAGGCCCGATAGAAGGGAAATTCAGCACCCTGCAGCACGACCGAGGAGTGCTGCAGCCAGGCGATGACGCGCTTGGCCGTCGTGCCGGGCTCCCAGCCGACGCCGGAAATTTGGCCGCCATGCATCGTGATCCAGTCGGAAACCAGCGCGCGGGCGTTGGCCGCGGCGAGTTCGGTGCCGGCGGCGCGCATATGGCGCAACCAGCGAAAGCCATGCAGTGTCTTTTGCCAGCCGGGATTGGGCACCTCGATCTGGAAGGGCGACTTGCCGCCGGTCTCGACCAGATGTCCCGACAGCGGATAACGGCCATAGTAGATCTCAAGCGCGATCTGCGGGTCGGCGAGGCGCAGGTCCGGCGGAGCGATCAGAACGCGTTCCGGCGTGCGGCCGGAATAGCGCCAGCGATAGACAGGCCCGGCACGCAGGCGCCGGCGCGCCTTGCGCCAGAACTCCCTCGCGACAAGCGTCCATAGACGCGTCGTGCTGCCGGCAGCGAGTGCCAAAACCCCTCCTCATCGCCCTCAACCCGAAGACAAGATTATATGATTCAAGAACTTATGCGAAGGCGAATTCCATGGAAGCCCTGGAGTTCAGCCCGGTTTCCGCATGGTTCTCCCCAAAAAAGTCGGTAAATTTTCAGGGTCAGACGCTTTGACCGGCCCTGCGCATGCGGGCGGCGAAGAAGCCGTCCAGACCGGAAACCTCGGGGGATTCGAGTTCCATGTCGGCGGGCGTGGTGCGCAGCGTACCTTGCGGCGTCAGAAACGGATCGATGCCGGCGACTTCGCCTGGGCGCAGCGGGTCGTCGACGATATCAGCCGTCCCGGCGAGGAAGGCGCGGTGAAGCGCCTCGCCTTCGAGCGGATCGAGCGAACAGTTGGAAAAGACGATGCGTCCACCCGGTCTGACCAGGGTCACAGTGCGGGCAAGCAGCCTCGCCTGCAGAGCGGCAAGCTTTTCGACGTCGGCCGGTGTCTTGGTCCAGGGCACGTCGGGATGTCGCCGCACCGTGCCGGTCGAGGAGCAGGGCGCATCGAGCAGAACGGCATCGAACAATTCGTTCGGCTCAAAAGCGAGCAGATCGGCCTGGACGATCTCGGCGGAGAGGCCGAGGCGTTCAAGGTTCTGCGCCAGCCGGGCCAAGCGGTTGTTCGATGTGTCGACGGCGGTAACGTGGGCGCCGGCAAGAATGAGCTGGGCCGTCTTGCCGCCGGGCGCGGCGCAGAGATCGGCGACGCGAAGCCCCTTCACATCGCCGAACAGCCGGGCCGGAAGGCTGGCCGCGGCATCCTGCACCCACCAGGCACCTTCCATGAAGCCGGGCAGTTCGGTGACGGAGGCGCTGAGCTTTTCGACGCGCACCGTGCCGGTCGGCAGCACGATGCCGCCGAGTTTTTCTGCCCAGAGGGCCGGATCGGCCTTGACCGAAAAGTCGACCGACGCCTCAACGCGGTGGGCAGCGAGGATCTGCCTGGCCTTGTCGACGCCGTAGGTCGCCTCCAGCCGGTCGGAAAACCATTTTGGCGCTTCGTCGGTCGCGGCAAGGGCGGCAGGCAATTCCGTTTCCTTGGCACGCGCCAGCGTGCGCAGCACGCCGTTGACGAGACCGGCAAAGCGCAGCGTGCGCGGATCGGACTTGGCGTGGGTGACCGCAAGATCGACGGCGGCGCTGTCGGGAATGTCGAGGAACAGGATCTGCGCCGCCGCAACATGCAATATATGCGACAAGGCGGTAGCGTTGGGCGGCAGCGGCTTTTCCAGCCGGCGCGCCAGCAGCCCCGCAATCGTCATGCGATAGCGCAGCGCGGTGACCAATATGGCGCGCACCAGCGACCGGTCGCGCAGGTCGAGCGCCTTGTATTGCGGGTGGCCGTTCTCGTGGTCGGTCAGCCCGTCGAGCGGCGTTCTGGCATCGATGACGGCGGCAAGCAGACGGGCCGCGGCCTTGCGGGCGGCAAGGCCGGCAACGAATTGGTCACCGGCATTTTGCTGATGATCGCCTGAAATTGTGCGTCTAGGTGCTCTGTCGGCCACGCTCACGACCACCGGCCCTTGGGCCCGGTCGGATTGCGTCCCCATGGATTGGTTTTCGGCTTGGCCGGCTCTGCCGGCTGCTCGGGCCGCGCGACCTGGTCCCACGGACCTGACGGCTGTTCTTCGTCCGCCTGCCGCGGCGACGGGGCCTGGCGCGGGGGGATCTGGGTTTCGCTGCCACCCATCTCGCGCGCCATCGCCTGCAAGGCGGCGATGCGGTTGTCGGCGCTCGGATGGGTGGAAAACAGACTGTCCATGCGCTCGCCGGAAAGTGGGTTGACGATGAAGAGATGGGCCATGGCCGGATTGCGCTCGGCATCCGGATTGGGAATGCGTTCGGCGCCTCGGGCGATCTTGTCAAGGGCAGATGCCAGCCACAGCGGATGGCCGGTGATTTCGGCGCCGCGCCGGTCGGCCTCGTATTCACGCGTGCGGCTCACCGCCATCTGCACGATCATGGCGGCAAAGGGCGCCACGAGCATGGCCACCAGCACGCCGACAAAGCCGAACGGGTTGTTGTTGTCGCGACTGCCGCCGAAGAAGAAGGCAAAATTGCCGAGCATCGAGATGGCGCCGGCAAGCGTGGCGACAATGGTCATGGTCAGCGTGTCGCGGTGCTGCACATGGGCGAGCTCGTGCGCCATCACCGCCGACACTTCCTCATGCGAGAGCCGCTGGAGAAGGCCGGTCGAGGCCGCCACCGCGGCATTCTCGGGGTTGCGGCCGGTGGCGAATGCGTTGGGCTGCGGATTGTCGATCAGATAGGTCTTCGGCATCGGCAGGCCAGCCTGTTTGGCGAGCGTCTGCACGATGGCGTAGTATTCGGGCGCATTCTTCTCGTCGACCTCGACGGCGCGGTTCATCGACAGCACCATCTTGTCGGCGTTCCAATAGCTGAACAAATTGGTGGCGGCGGCGATCAGCAGCGCGATCATCATGCCGCCCGATCCGCCGATCAGAAAGCCGACGCCCATGAAGAGCGCGGTCATGGCGGCCAGAAGCATGGCGGTGCGAAGGGTGTTCATTGTCTGCTCCGTTTCTGCCCGCGCTGCGGAAAGGGGGTCGATCGTTGTAGGTCCATCGCTATATGATGGGAAACGCCTGCCGCTGTTTCAATCCGCCGGAATTATCGCATGATCGACGAAACCAGTAAAATAAATGCCAGCCCGGCCGACGAGGCGCCGCAAAAGACGCTGACGCCGGCGGCCAAGCGCGCGCTCACGGAGGCGCAAGCACGGCGCGAAAATTATCGCGCGAAGGAGGCAGCGCTGCCAAAGGAGATCGGCGGCCGCGGCGGCAAGGAACCCGGCCGCTATGGCGACTGGGAGGTCAAGGGCCTGACCAGCGACTTTTAGCCGGAGGCTGTCTCGGTCGCACGCGCGGGCTCGAGGGCGATCCAGCCGCTGTCGTCGACAGCAATGCCAATCATATCGTAACCGGCAATCGCGGCATGCGGCGTTTGCAATTCGTGCCGGTGCGTGGCGCTGATCACCATGACGGCGGCGCCCGCTGCCTCGGCCGCCGCTATGCCGGCGGGCGCATCTTCGAAAACGAGGCAGTCGCGCGCCTCGACACCGAGCCGCCCGGCTGCCAGCCGG
Source organism: Mesorhizobium sp. STM 4661 (assembly GCF_000359125.1). Taxonomy (GTDB): domain Bacteria; phylum Pseudomonadota; class Alphaproteobacteria; order Rhizobiales; family Rhizobiaceae; genus Mesorhizobium. The sequence goes on from NZ_CAAF010000018.1 coordinate 21,166, forward strand.
AAGCAATCGGGCGCCGGCTTGCCGCGCGAAACATCCTCCGCGGCGACAAGGACGGCGGGAAGCGGGATGCCGGCGGCCTTCATGCGCAGCAGCGCCAGCTCGCGCGGCGCGGAGGTGACGATCGCCCAGCGCTCCGGCGGCAGCGAGGCCAGGAACGCCACGGCGCCGGCAATCGGAACAATGCCTTCGACATCGGCGGCTTCCGCCTGCAAAAGAACATCGGCTTCATGCGCCGGATCGACGCCGGGAAGCGCCAACCCGGCGATGGTCTCGATCGCCCGCACGCCGTGGATCGTCGGCAGGAATGCGGCCACGTCGAGACCTTGCCGCCGCGCCCACGCCGCCCAGACCCTTTCCGCCGAGGCAATCGAATTGAGCACCGTGCCGTCCATATCGAACAGGAAGGCTGCGAATTTTCTGCCTGCGAACATCTGTTTTCCTGAGGTCGTCTCGGAGGGATGCCCGAGGGGGAGCATATCGATCGACCGTAACGCTGCCGCGTCGGCATGGGAAGGCGTGAGGCTTGCGTTTTTGACGACCGCGCGGGGAACCGTTGGCCGGCTTCTGGCGTTGAGCGACACTGTCTTCCACGACGATCGAAGGGGGAACGGCGATGCTGATAAGGCTCGGCTATGAAATTGCCATTGATTGTGTTGCAGCCACGCCGGTCATTTCACTGCTCGATATCCACCGGGATCGCCAGGCCGATATCAAGCGGCAGACGCGCGTGCTGACGTCGCCTTCGGTGCCCACCGCGGTCTACCATGACCTTTACGGCAACGCCTGCCGCCGGTTCACCGCGCCGGCCGGCGGCTTCCGTATCCTCTACGACGCGGTTGTCGAAGACAGCGGCGAGCCGGATGAGGTCAACACGCTGGCCAGGGAACTGCCGGTGGCGGAGTTGCCGGACGAGGTGCTCGGCTATCTCTTGGGTAGCCGCTATTGCGAGACCGACCACCTCAGCAATCTCGCATGGCAGCGTTTCGGTCATGTTCCATCCGGCTGGGCGCGGGTGCAGGCGATCGTCGATTACGTCCACAATCGTCTGTCCTTTGGCTATGGCTATGCGCGTTCGACCCGCACGGCGGCGCAGGCGCATGAGGAGCGGGTCGGCGTCTGCCGCGACTTCGCCCATCTGGCGATCACGCTCTGCCGCTGCATGAACATCCCCGCCCGCTATGTGAATGGCTATCTCGGCGACATCGGCGTGCCGGCCGACCCGGCGCCGATGGATTTCTCGGCCTGGGTGGAAGTGTTCCTCGACGGCAAATGGTACACGTTCGACCCTCGCCACAATGCGCCGAGAATCGGCCGCGTGGTCATCGCCCGCGGCCGCGACGCAACCGACGTGCCGCTGCTGCACAGTTTCGGGCCGCACCGGCTCAGCCTGTTCAAGGTGTGGACCTACGAGCAGGAAAGCAATCTGTTCAATCCTCCCCATCATGGCATCGACAGGACCGTCAGCGCGCGGATGCTGGCATAGGTTCGCAGGCGACGCCTTTGTGGCCGCTCCAGGTCGGTTGCACCTGATCCGCTTCGGCACAGCATCTCTGTGCCGGATCGGGACCTGGTTCCCGGGCGGCGCGGCAGCGAGCGGATCATGGTAAGCGCTTCGTAAACGAAACGGCCGCTGGGCCTCCTCGTTTACCGATTGTTCACCATGCCGCATTTCGAAACCAAGCAGAAACAATGGCTTGGCAGTGAGCGGCCGGCTCTCCGTTGCATGGCAACGCCATCCGGCCGGAATCCTGCGATGCGCCTTCACACAGGCCCTAAGGCCGTGACGATGGAGGCGGAACGCATGCGGCATTTTGAGGGTTTTGTTCAGGCGATCGGCAGCTTCGGCAGGGATCGCAGCGGAAACTTCGCGGTTCTTTTCGGCGTTGTCGGGTCGGTTCTGGCGCTGGGCGCCGGCTTTGCCGTCAACGTCTCGCAGCTCTACAACGCCAGATCGAGCCTGCAAGGCGTGGTCGATGCGGCGGTGACCTCGACGGCGCGCGACCTGACGACCGGTGTCATCACGGAGGCCGATGCCAACAAATCGGTGCAGGCCTTCCTCGACGCCAACAGCACGGCCGGCATCCTGCAGGCCGATCAGATCGTGCTCGACAAGCTGACGGTCGACAGGACGGCCATGACGGTCCAGGCGGACGTCCATGTCGATGTCGGCCTCTATTTCCCGATCTTCGGCCTGGACAGCGCACGGCGCGTCACCGCTTCCACCACTGCCCTCTATTCGGACAAGACGGTCGAGGTGGCGATGATGCTCGACGTAACCGGGTCGATGGCCGGCCAGAAGATCAAGGATCTGAGGACGGCCGCGGCAAACGCCGTAGACAGTTTTCTGGGTGGGCAAGATCCCACCAAGCCACGAGTGCGCGTGGCCATCGTGCCCTACGCCAATTCGGTGAATGCCGGCACGCTTGCCGCCAGCAGCGTCTATGTCGAAACCAAGGACAGCCAGCGCAAACAGGCGCCGGGCAATGGCGATGCACAGTATGCCGCCGGCTTCACGCGCCCGGACAATTGCGCCACCGAGCGCAAGGGGACCTATCAATATTCGGATGCAGGTCCCGACGTCAGCATGGTCAATCGCGATTATCTGCTGTCGTCCTTTGCCAGGCAGACCAACACCGCTGCCTGCCCGGCCGCCGCGTTGAAGCCGCTGACGGCGGACGCCGATGCGCTCAAGAACGTCATCAAGAATTTCGTCGCTTCGGGCGGCACCGCCGGCCATATCGGCGTGCAGTGGGCCTGGTATATGCTTTCGGAGAACTGGGGCAGCGTGATGAAGGCTTCAGAGCGGCCGGCCAAGGCGAATCCGAAAAAGGTCGCCAAGATCGCGATCCTGATGACCGACGGTGAGTTCAATCTCTCCTATTTCGACGCCAGCACCGTCGGTGACGTCTACAACGACGCCGGCAAGGAACCGACCCGCACGGCGGCCAAGACGCTGTGCGCCGCCATGCGCGACAAGGGCATCGAAATCTTCACCATCGGCTTCGATCTCAACGAGGAAAATGCCATGGCGACGCTTCAGGATTGCGCGAGCCCGGACACCGCCAAAATCAAGCACTTCTACCAGGCGGCCGATGGAGCCGAGCTCAACCAAGCGTTCCAGGACATAGCGCGCAATATCGAAACCCTGACGATAGCCAAGTAGGGCATGACGACTGGGGGGCCTGATCGGGCAGAAACGGAAAAGGCCGCCGCTTCTTCACGAAGCCGGCGGCCTTCCGTGTTTCCGTCCGTGGCGCGGCCCATGGCGGCGACGCCTCGCGTCACCCGCCGCGCATCTCGCGCCTTAACGGGAAGACTGCTTCCCGAAAGTGCAATCCGCTGAGGCCACGTTCTGGAAAACGAAATCACTCGACATCGGATCACCTCCTTTCGATTTGTTGAACACACCCTCATGATGGTGTGCGCCGCAGCAAATGGCAAGGCTCCTTGCTGAAAAAGCCGCGTATGATGTTTTTCGGCACCGGAGCGGGTTGCGGTCGACTGGCCAACCGGACAACAATGTCACATTGGACTGCCGGCACCCGGCGCATCGGGGAAGGGGTATGGACGCCACCGACAAGGCCGCGCGAATCGTTCGCACGGTCATCGAAACGCTGAAGCCGGGGTTCGCGGTCAGGCTGTGGACGGGCGAGCGGATCGGCCCTGCAACTGGGCCCGTGCTCACCATCAACGACCAGGACATCGTCTGGCAGGTAATCCGCCGGCCCACTTTGTCGACGCTGATCGAGATGTGGGTGTCGAAGGCCATCGACCTCGAAGATGGCTCTCCGCTCGATCTCTACGCAATGCCTTTCGAAGGCAAGCTGCGCCTCAAGCTGAAATCACTACCGAAGCTGGCGATTCTGCGCGATCTGCCCGCCGTGCTGTTTTCGCGAAAGCAGATGACGTCGCGGACCGATCTCGCCGGCCGCAACCCCTTCGTCAGCGGCTCGAGCAAGCAGGCGATCGAGCACCACTACGACATCTCGAATGCCTTCTACCGGCTCTTCCTGGACGAGCGGATGGTCTATAGCTGCGGGTACTTCACCGACTTTGCCAATGATATCGACATGGCACAGGCCGACAAGCTGGAACACATCTGCCGCAAGCTCAGGCTAAAGCCGGGCGACCGCCTTCTCGACATTGGCTGTGGGTGGGGCGGAATGCTGATCCATGCCGCCAAGAACCATGGTGTGATCGGACACGGCGTCTCTCTGTCGGAGGAGCAAACGGCACTTGCCCGCGAACGCATCCGTGCCGAAGGGCTGGAGGACCGGATCACCATCGATATCAAATCCTATACCGAGCTCACCGGCAGCTACGACAAGATTTCCTCGATCGGCATGTTCGAGCATCTTGGGCTCGTCAATCATGCGGCGTACTTTTCGACCATACATCGCCTGCTCAAGCCAGGTGGCATCTACCTGCACCACGCCATAACCAAACGCGACAAGGGCAGCTTGAAGAAGACGCTGCGCAAGGACCCCGGATACAAGGCTCTGATCAAGTATATCTTTCCGGGCGGCGAACTCGACACGATCGGGATGACGGTCGGCAATCTCGAGGCGCACGGTTTCCTCGTCCACGATGTCGAGAATTTGCGCGAGCACTACGCTCAAACCTGCCGCCTGTGGGCGCAACGGCTGCAGGCGCGGTTCGGCGCGGCGGTGGCGGAAGTGGGCGAGCCAAAGGCGCGGCTGTGGCTGCTTTACCTCGCCGGATGTTCGCAGATGTTCAGCAATGGCTCGACGCAGCTGTTCCAGACGGTGGCGACAAAGAGGATGCGCGGACCAAGCGGTTTGCCGCCGACGCGGGCGGATCTTTATCGGTGATCTGGAGCGACCGCGGCGGCTCGCCGATCTTAAGGCCGGCCGGTCGGTCGATGGAGTGGATTGCGGCCAGCCGGTCGGACAGGCAAAGTCTTGTCGGTGTTCTCGGGCGGGGATAGACAGACATGGAAGCAGCTGACAGGGCCGCACGGGTTGTTCGAACGGTCATCGAAACGCTGAAGCCGGGTTTTGCGGTCAAGCTATGGACCGGCGAACGGATCGGCCCCGCCACCGGCCCCGTGCTCGCCATCAACGACCAGGACATCGTCTGGCAAATGGTGCGCCGCCCCACCTTCTCGACGCTGATCGAGATGTGGATTTCCAAGGCCGTCGACGTCGAGGACGGATCGCTGTTCGATTTCTATGCCCTGCCTTCGCGCGGCAATCTCAAGGCAAAACTGAAAACACTGCCGAAGCTGGCGATCCTGCGCGACCTTCCCGCGGTGCTATTTTCGCGGAAGCAGATGGCGGCGCGGACCGATCTTGCTGGGCGCGATCCCTTCGTCAGCGGTTCCAGCAAGGAGGCGATCCAGCACCACTACGACATTTCGAACGCCTTCTATCGGCTCTTCCTCGACGAACGCATGGTCTATAGCTGCGGCTACTTCACCGATTTCGCCAACGGCATCGACCAGGCGCAGAAGGACAAGCTCGACCATATCTGCCGCAAGCTCAGGCTGAGGCCTGGCGAGAGGCTGCTCGACATTGGCTGCGGCTGGGGAGCGATGCTGATCCATGCGGCGAAAAATTACGGCGTCATCGGCCACGGCGTCTCGCTGTCGGAAGCCCAGACCGAGCTTGCTCGCGAGCGCATCCGCGCCGAGGGGCTGGAGGACCGCATCACCATCGAGATAAAATCCTATGCCGAGCTCTCCGGCTCCTTCGACAAGATATCCTCGATCGGCATGTTCGAGCATCTGGGCCTTGCCAACCACGCCACCTATTTCTCGAGCATCCATCGCCTGCTCAAGCCGAGCGGCATCTACCTGCACCATGCCATCACCCGGCGCGATAAGGGCAACAGGAAGAAGACCTTGCGCAAGGGGCCGGAATTCAAGGCGCTGATCAAATACATCTTTCCCGGTGGCGAGGTCGACACGATCGGCATGACGCTCGGCAATCTCGAGGCGCACGGTTTCCTTGTCCACGACGTCGAGAATCTGCGCGAGCATTACGCCCGCACCTGCCGCCTGTGGGCGGAGCGCCTGCATGCCCGCTTCGACGAGGCGATCGCCGAGGTCGGCGAGGCCAAGGCGCGACTCTGGCTGCTTTATCTGACCGGCTGTTCGATCACCTTCGAACGCGCCTCGGCGCAGATTTTCCAGACCGTCGTCACCAGGCGGGCGCGAGGCCCGAGCGGCCTGCCGCCGACGCGGGCGGATTTGTATGGGTAATTTAAATGAAGCGCATCGGCGCACCGATTCCGACGCGGGCCGACCGGTCGACCGTGCAGTAGACGCCCATATTGTGGGCGTTGTGGCGAACCAGATTGCGCAGGATTGCCGGGTCGTGGTCGAACCCGTCCTGGGCGATGATGGTGAAGCCGCATCGCCGGCACGGTTCCGATACGGTCAAGAGCAGGTCGCCGATCGCCAGCTTGCGCCCGATCCATTCCGTTTCCGGGAACGATCCCTCGATCGCCGCCATGTCGACGACGATGTTGGGGCGGAAGCGGCGCGGATCGGGCGATCCCTGCGGATGCAGCGCCCTCAGCCGCGCCAGCGAGGCGGTGGTCAGGAGGTGGATGGGAGCCTTGCGGTAGCGCTCCGCGGTCAACGGGCCGGCGTAGCCAGGCGCAGCGTTCTCCCGGCGAAACGGCCGGATCGAGACTTCGAAGCCGAGATAGGCCGAAACGGCGCGGTCGCTTTCGGCGCCGGGCGCGGCCAGCCAGTCGCCGCCGGGAACGGCGATCTCGAGCGCTCTGTCACCGGTCAGCCGGGTGCGGATCAGCGGCACCCTGTGCCATTTCGCCTCGCGATCGGGCTGCGCGATCTCGTTATTCGAGGCATCGACAAGGCCGAACAGGCGGTCGCCATCGATGGTCTCCTTTCCGACAATGATCGCGTCCTGGCGTTCGCCGGCGAGCGAGCTCGCCGGATAGCGCCAGAGCTCGCTGACAGTGCCGATCTCGATCGAGACCGGCATCAAGCTTTCTTGTTCTGGCGATTGGCGACGAGATCGTCGACCACCGCCGGATCGGCCAGCGTCGAGGTGTCGCCAAGTGCTGCAAAATCATCCTCGGCGATCTTGCGCAATATGCGCCGCATGATCTTGCCCGAGCGGGTCTTCGGCAGGCCCGGCGCGAACTGGATCTTGTCGGGTGTGGCGATAGCGCCGATCTCCTTGCGGACATGGGCGACGAGTTCCTTGCGCAACTCCTCGCTCGGCGTCTCGCCGGCCATCAGCGTGACGTAGCAATAGATGCCCTGGCCCTTGATGTCGTGCGGATAGCCGACGACGGCCGCTTCCGAGACCTTGTCGTGGCTGACGAGCGCCGACTCGACCTCCGCCGTGCCCATGCGGTGGCCGGAGACATTGATGACATCGTCGACGCGGCCGGTGATCCAGTAATAGCCGTCGGCGTCGCGGCGGCAGCCGTCTCCGGTGAAGTACTTGCCCTTGTAGGTCGAGAAATAGGTCTGCACAAAGCGTTCGTGATCGCCATAGACGGTGCGCATCTGGCCGGGCCACGAGTCGGTGATGCAGAGATTGCCGTCGGCCGTTCCTTCAAGCACTTTGCCGTCGCCGTCGACCAGCTGCGGCCTAACGCCGAAAAAGGGCCGCGTCGCCGAGCCTGCCTTGAGGTCGGTGGCGCCGGGCAGCGGCGTGATCAGGATGCCGCCGGTCTCGGTCTGCCACCAGGTGTCGACGATCGGTACCTTGGCGTTGCCGACGACGTTGAAATACCACTCCCAGGCTTCCGGGTTGATCGGCTCGCCGACCGAGCCCAGCACGCGCAGCGACTTGCGCGAGGTCTTCGTCACATGGGCGTCGCCGGCGCCCATCAGCGCGCGCAGCGCCGTCGGCGCGGTGTAGAAGATGTTGACCTTGTGCTTGTCGATGACCTCCCAGAAGCGGGACTGCGAGGGATAGTTGGGCACGCCTTCGAACATCAGCGTGGTGGCGCCGTTGGAAAGCGGCCCATAGAGGATGTAGCTGTGGCCGGTGACCCAGCCGACATCGGCGGTGCACCAGTAGATGTCGCCGTCATGGTAGTCGAAGACATGTTGGTGCGTCATCGAGACGTAGACGAGATAGCCGGCCGTGGTGTGCAGCACGCCCTTCGGCTTGCCGGTCGAACCTGACGTGTAGAGGATGAACAGCGGATCCTCGGCCTTCATCTTCTCCGGCTTGCATTCGGCCTTAACCGTGGCGATCTCGTCGTGATACCAGACGTCGCGCCCGGCGACCCAGCCAGTCTTGCCGCCGGTGCGGCGCACGACCAACACTTTGTCGACTTTGGTGCCGGCTTTTGCCGCGATCTCGATCGCCTTGTCGGTGTTTTCCTTGAGCGGGATCGGCTTGCCGCCGCGCAGGCCCTCGTCGGCGGTGATGACGAAGGTCGACTTGCAGTCGTCGATGCGACCGGCGAGCGCGTCCGGCGAAAAGCCGCCGAAGACCACCGAATGGATGGCGCCGATGCGCGTGCAGGCAAGCATTGCATAGGCCGCCTCCGGGATCATCGGCATGTAGATGGTGACGCGGTCGCCCTTCTTGACGCCGTGCTTCTTCAGCACGTTGGCCAAACGGCAGACATGCGCATGGAGCTCGTTATAGGAGATCTTGCGGTCGTCGTAGGGGTTGTCGCCTTCCCAGATGATCGCGGTCTGGTCGCCGCGTTTCTTCAGGTGCCGGTCGATGCAGTTCCACGACACGTTGGTCTCGCCGTCCTCGAACCATTTGATCGAGACCTTGCCGTCGAAGGAGGTGTTCTTGACCTTGCTGAAAGGCTTGAACCAGTCGATGCGCTTGCCGTGCTTGCCCCAGAACTTGTCGGGGTTCTTGACGCTGTCGGCATACCATTTGAGATACGTGTCGTTGTCGATCAGCGCGTTCTTCTTCCACGCCGGCTGGACGCGATGGACATGAACATCGGACATTTCTTCGCTTTCCTCCCAAACCATGCCGCCGGCTTGACGCACCCGCGGGCTCGCGGCATTGCAGCCGCGAATTCGCGCGCATTATTAACAGTTCCGCCGTGACGGCAACATTAGACGTTGGGTTTGATGGAAGATTGGGGGTTTGCGCGGCGGGATGCCGCAGCCGTCTATTTGCGGCGGCTGTCAGCACTCGGGCGGGGTCGCTGCTAACTACATGTTTTTGCGTAGTAAACTCGGTCTAAATCACGAAATATCAATAGACGATTAAGCAAATAGCGCGCACAATTTCACTTTGGGAGGAAAGGAGAATCAACCTGGGGGCTGCAATGCGCGACCATTCAGAAATGGACCTGATGCTCAAGGGCTATGGCTTGACCACGGCCAAGATTCTTTATCACTTTCCCGACCATCCGCATCTGCTGCAGAGCTACATCTGGCAGGACTACGACATCGCGCCGAAATTTCCGGTGCTGATCCGCTTCATCGAGTTCTGGAAGACCAGGCTCGACGGGCCGCTGCATTCGGTGAGCTATACGCACCAGAAGCTGATCGCACCGAATGAGTGGCGCAAGGTCGACGGCGAGTTCGTGTTGCACTAGGCGGCGGCGCCGATGCCTGAAGTCAGCTTGCCGTGCGGCTGCTGAGGTCGGCGCTCTACGTCGCCCCCCTCTGTCCTGCCGGCCCATGCACGATCAGACCGCCGGCGGACTGAGCCTGGCAAAGGCCTCCTGCCGGCGATAGGGAAAGTACGGATAGGGCGCGGTGACCTCGCTCGCCGCGTCGAGCTTCTTGATCTGCTCGGCCGTCAACGTCCAGCCAACTGCGCCAAGGTTCTGGCGAAGCTGTTCCTCGTTGCGGGCGCCGATGATGACGGACGACACGGTCGGGCGTTGCAGGAGCCAGTTGATGGCGATCTGCGGCACGGTCTTGCCGGTTTCCTCGGCTACCGCATCGAGCGCGTCGACGACCCGGTAGAGATGTTCGTCCTCGACCGGAGGTCCGAAGCTTGCGGTGTCGTGCAGCCGGCTTTTTTCCGGCAGCCTCTCGCCACGGCGGATCTTGCCGGTCAGGCGGCCCCAGCCGAGGGGGCTCCACACCAGGGCGCCGACGCCCTGGTCGAGGCCGAGCGGCATCAGTTCCCATTCATAGTCGCGGCCGACCAGCGAGTAATAGACCTGATGGGCGACATAACGCGGATAGCCATGCCTGTCCGCCAGGCCGAGCGATTTCATCACCTGCCAGCCGGAAAAATTGGAGACGCCGACATAGCGCAGCTTACCGGCGTGCACGAGGTCGTCCAGCGTTGACAGCACCTCGTCGATCGGCGTTCCGGCGTCGAAGGCATGCAACTGCAAAAGGTCGATGTAGTCGGTGCCGAGACGCCTCAGCGCGTCTTCCACCGATTTGATCAGCCGCGAACGCGAGGAGCCGTAGTCGGCCGGCCCGTCGCCCATCGGCAAAGATGTCTTGGTCGAGATCAGCACGGCGTCGCGCCGGCCCTTGATGGCTTCGCCGAGCACTTCCTCCGAAGCGCCGTTCGAATAGACGTCGGCGGTATCGAAGAGGTTGACGCCGGCCTCGAGGCAGATGTCGATTAACCGCCGTGCCTCCTTGGCATCGCTGTTGCCCCAGGCGCCGAACAGTGGGCCGGAACCGCCGAAGGTTCCCGCGCCGAACGAGAGCGCCGGGACCTTCAGGCCCGATGCGCCAAGACGTCGATAGTCCATGATCTTATCCTTTTGAGTTGCGAACTGAAGCAGCGGATGTGCCACTCAGTTTTTGACCAGTATGTCGAGGTCGACGGCGTCGGCCATGGCCCGGTTTCCCTTTTCGCCCGGATGAAGATGGTCACCGGAATCGAACTCGGGCAGCAGGCGTGTCGGGTGCGCCGGGTCGCGGAGCAAGAGGTCGAAGTCGACCACGGCATCGAAGGCGCCGCTGGTCCGGATCCAGTGGTTGACCTTCTGGCGTAGTGCTTCCTTTTCAGGCGTGTAGTAAGCATCGAGCGGCGTGCCGCTCAACGCACCCTCGAACGGGGTCAACGTGCCGCCGACAATACTGAGATTGTGAGCGTGAGCCTGGGCAGCGAGTTGCAGGTATCCGCCGATCAAGGTTTCAAACGAAGGCAGGGATTTCTCGGGCGCGAATGGCGTTCCGGGCCAACTGATGTCGTTGATACCGATGAGCAGGATCACGGCCTTGACACCGGGCTGAGCAAGGACATCGCGGCTGAAGCGGGCGGATGCTTTCACTCCCATGGCGTCGTCCAGCAGCCTAGCCCCGGATATGCCCGCGTTCAGCACCGCAATCTGCTTTGAGGCGAGGCGCTCGGCGAGGAAATCGGGCCAGCGGTTATCGGCATCCAGAGTAGCGCCATTGCCGTCGGTGATCGAATCGCCGATGGCGACGACAGCGCCGTCATTTGCGGGCGCATCGATCAGGATTTCGGTGAGCAGGATGCGCGCGTCGATGGTTCCCGTGGCCGCGAATGTGCTCGAAGCCGACTGGTTGCCGTCGCCGATATAGGCGGTCTGCTTGCCATCCCAATGAAAGGTCGAGAGCGGGGTTTCCTGCGGCAGATAGACCGAGACGGAAAGGCGACTCAAGGCATCGAGGGGTACGTCCACCGGATCGCTGATCAGGGATGTGCCCGGTGGAATTGTCGCCTTCGCCTGCCCGCCAAAGGTTATCAAGCGATCGGTGCCGGAGACGATTTTCGACCCGTCACCGGCGACCGCGCCATGGACTTCGCCGATCTGGACCGGCGTGCCGGCGTACTCGTTCGACAGGACGATGCGAAACCTATCGCCGCCAAGGCTGATCTTGACCGTCTGGCGGATGGTCTGGTTCTCAAGCTTCGGTGGTATCTTCACCGGCAAGGCAAAATCGGCGCTCCATCTCGATTGCGGACTGGCCAGCCAAGTGCCGACCCACGCCTGCTTTTCGCCAGCGATGGCCGGAGCGAATACGAACGACGCCGCCAAAGCGAGCGGAACGAGCCGCTTCGCAAAAGCAATGATGGCGCGATGAACCGGATGTCTGCTGTTGGTCACAACGGTCTCTCCTGTTGGGTTCATGTCATGGCTTCTGTCGGGATCGGCGGCTTTCGGGGTCGCGGTCACTCCGCGGCGCTGGGGCAGACGGCGACCGGTGCCAATCGCTCGCTGTTTCTGTCGAGACGCAGTGCCAGCGCCGCCACGCCGAGTGCCGAAAGCGGCAGCAAGGCGGCGACCCAGGTGACGGAGCCAAGACCGGGACCATTGGCGATGACCACGCCGCCGAGCCAGGCACCGGCGGCATTGCCGAGATTGAAGGCGGCGATGTTGAAGGACGAGGCCAGGCTCTGGCCGGCACCTTGCGCCTTTTCCAGCACCCACATCTGCAGCGGCGCCACCGTGGCAAAGGCGGCGGCGCCGAGCAGGCCGACATAGATGACGGCCATTGTCTGGCTGTGCAAGGCAAAGGTCATCGTGCCGAGTACCAGCGCCAGCACGACAAGGCTGCCGAGAACGGACGGCACCAGCCAGCGGTCGGCGAACTTGCCGCCCAGCAGATTGCCGGCGATCAGGCCGCCGCCGAAGACGAGCAGGATCGGCGACACGGCCGCTTCCGGAAAGCCACTGATCTCGGTCAGCAGAGGTGCGATATAGGTGAAGACGGCGAAGACGCCGGCATAGCCGAGCACGGTGGTGGCGAAGCCGAGCAGGACGGGCGTGCGGCCGAGCACGGCAAGATCGGCGCGCAGGTCGCTCTTCTCCGGCGCTGCCTGGCCGCGCGGCACCAGAAGGAGAATAATAGCGAAGGCCGCGACCCCGACCAGGGTCACCGCGAGGAAGGTCGCGCGCCAGCCGAAGGCCTGGCCGAGCCAGGTACCGAAGGGGACGCCGAGGATGTTGGCGATGGTCAGGCCGGTGAACATCAGCGCGATCGCCGAGGCCTTCTTGTTGGGCGCGACCAGCCCGGTCGCGACGACCGAGCCGACGCCGAAGAAGGTGCCATGGGCAAAGGCGGTGATCACGCGGGCGCCCATCAGCGTCCAGTAGTCGGGAGCGAGCGCACAGGCGAGATTGCCAAGCGTGAAGATCGCCATCAGCGCCAGCAGCACGGTCTTGCGCGGCCAGCTTCCGGTGGCGATGGTCAAAAGCGGCGCGCCGATGACGACGCCCAGCGCATAGCCCGAAATGAGCTGGCCGGCTGCCGAGATCGAGACGCCCAGATCCTTGCTGACATCGAGCAGCAAACCCATGATCACGAATTCGGTGACGCCGATGCCGAAGGCGCCGGCGGCGAGGGCGTAGAGAGCAAGAGGCATGGCGGTCGTCCTGTTCGTGGCAAAGGACGCTGTTTGCCCCGCGTCCCGACCGAAAGATCGTGTTGCGGCGAACTGTGAACCAGACTTGCCCCAGGCATATTTTCTGTGAAATAGATTCACGAATGGCGAGACCAGATATCAACCGCTCCGGCGAGATCGAGGTGTTCGTCCGCGTCGTCGAGGCCGGCAGCTTCTCGGCGGCGGCGCGGGCGCTGCGGATGACGCCATCGGCGGTGAGCAAGCTGATCGCGCGGCTGGAGGCGCGGCTCGGCGCACGGCTCGTCAGCCGTTCGACGCGCAAGCTGCAGCTCACACCTGAGGGCATCGCTTTCCACGATAGCGGCGTGCGCATCTTGGCCGATATGGCGGCGGCAGAGCGCGAGGCGGCAGCGGGTGCAGCGCCCCGCGGCCTGCTGCGCGTCAACAGCTACGTGCCATTCGGGCAGCACCGGCTGATCCCGCTGCTGCCACGTTTCCTCGAACGCTACCCCGAGATCTCGGTCGACCTGGTCCTGACCGATAGCGTCATCGACCTGATGGAAGAGCGCGCCGATGTCGCCATTCGCGCCGGGCCGCTTGGTGAGTCACGGCTGGTGGCGCGCAAGCTCGGGCAGAGCCGGGTGGTCGTGGTTGCCGCGCCGTCCTATCTCGAAGCGCATGGCACGCCCCGTTCGCCTGCCGATCTCGACCGGCACAACCGGATGGGCTTCCGCTTCTCGCGCCATATCGACGGCTGGCCATTTGTCGACAAGGCCGGCCGGCCCACCGTCGTGCCGGCGACAGGAAACGCGCTGGTCAGCGACGGCGAGGCGATGCGGCTGATGGCGCTTTCAGGCGTCGGCATCGCCCGGCTGGCGCGCTGGCATGTGGAGGCCGACATCGCCGCCGGGCGACTGGTGCCGCTGCTGGAGGACTACAATCCGGGCGACGCCGAACTCACTCACGCCGTCTATGTCGGCCAGGGCAAGCATCTGCCGGCGCGAGTGCGGGCCTTTCTCGATTTTCTGGTCGAGACGGCGCGGTTGGGCTGAGGCCGAAATCGGGAGCCGCCGGCTCCCGACTATTGGGGCGGGGACGCCGCTACTTCTTCGGCGTGAACGGCGCCGGACGGCGGCCCGCCGCCTGGCGTTCGACCATCCAGCCGGGATATTCGGCCGGCAGCGCGCTCACCTCGTCCAGCTTGGCGAGATCGTCGGCATCGAGCTTCAGCGCGGTGGCGGCAAGGTTCTGTTCGAGCTGCTCCATGCGGCTGGCGCCGATGATGACGCTCATCACGAAGGGCTTGGCCAAGACATAGCCGAGCGCCACCGTGGCGACGCTGACGCCGTGCTTCCTGGCGATGTCGCGCATGACGGCAACCGCGGCCCAGGCACGGTCCTCGTTGACCGGCGGGAAGTTGAAGGAGGCGCGGCGGCCCTCGCCATTGCCGGGCGCGCCGGGGCCGTATTTGCCGGAGAGCAGGCCGCCAGCCATTGGCGACCAGACCATCAGCCCGAGCCTTTCCTCATTGAGCAATGGCACGATCTCGCGCTCGAGGTCGCGGCCGGCGATCGAATAATAGGATTGCACCGTCTCGAAGCGGGCAAAGCCCTTGTGCTCGGCGATGCCCAGCGCCTTGGCGATGCGCCATGCTGCCCAATTCGAGACGCCGACATAGCGCACCTTGCCGCTGGCAACGAGATCGTCCAACGCTCGCAGCGTCTCGTCGATCGGCGTCACCGTATCGGTCCCGTGCAGCTGGTAGAGATCGATATGGTCGAGCTGCAACCGTTCGAGGCTGGCATCGACCGAATCCATAATGTGACCACGCGAGGAGCCGCGCTGGTTCGGGCCGTCGCCCATGGCGCCGTGCACCTTAGTGGCGATGACCACGTTCGACCTGACAATGCCGAGATCCCTGAGCGACTGGCCGAGCAGGCGCTCGGACTCGCCAAACGAATAGACGTCTGCCGTATCGAAGAAGTTGACACCGGCGGCGATCGAGCGGGCGACGATCTCGTTGACGCCCTTCTGATCGAGGCTGGCGATCAGGCCCCATTGGGCATTTTCGCCGGCGGCGCCGAAGGTCATGGTGCCGAGGCACAGTTCGGAGACGAACATCCCCGTGTTTCCAAGTTGATTGTAGCGCATGGTGCGGCTCCAGAGGATTTGGTGATGACGCCCAGGAAATAGGAACGATACGTTTCGTTTCCAGCCTCTGGCGCAACGACCCTTCCGAATTGGGCTAAGGGCCGCGAGGCTCTGGCGGCGCAATCCGAAGGATCAGATTTCCCAGGGATTGAGTACCGTCACGCCTGTATCGTCAAAGTCAGCAACGTTACGTGTTACCAGAATGAGATCGTGGACAAGCGCGGTCGCTGCTATGAGGGTGTCGGCGCTGCCTCGTGTGCGGCCGGCGGTAATGCGGCCCCAAGTCAAAGCGACATCTTCAGTAATCGCAAGGATGCGATCGGCATTGTCACGCCGAAGCTCTCGCAGCCACAGATCGAGGCGCGTTGCCCTTTCGGGATCGACCTTGCGCAGCTTGACGATCCCACGCTCGATTTCGCCGAGGGTAATGACGCTGAGATTGACCGAGGCCGGATCCACCGAAGCCAACCAAGCGGTGGGTTTGGGTAAGCGCCTCTCCACATCCGAGATGACGTTTGTGTCGAGCAGATACATCAGAGGTCGATGTCCCGGATCATCGTATCCGAGCGACGGTTGACCTCCTCAGCAAAATCATCGTCCCAGACTGGGCCCGTTAGAAGATATTCGGCAAGGGTCTTCTTCTTTCCCGACAAGCGGTCATAGTCTTCGGCGGAAAGCACCACTGCCGCGCGCTCGCCGCGGAGCGTTACAGTTTGCGGCCCTTCGCTACGCGCGCGCTGCACCACTTTGGAAAAATTGTTCTTTGCGTCCTGCAGGTGCCAGTTCATCAGCAATGCTCCTAGCTAGCTTGGCTAGATATACAAACAAAGTGCGCCTGCATCAAGGCTTGGCGCATACGAGCGAGAACTGCCGAGGATCAATGTGTGTGTCAGCGGCTGCCGAAGATTGCCGCGCCGACCCTGACGCTGGTGGCGCCAAAGGCGATCGCTGTCTCGTAATCGCCCGACATCCCCATCGACAGTTTTGCGACGCCAGCCTCCGTGCTGAGCTTTTCCAGCAGCGCGAAATGCGGGCCGGGGTTCTCGTAGGCCGGCGGGATGCACATCAGGCCGGCGATGGCGAGGCCATGGACGTCGCGGCAGCGGGCGACGAAAGCGACGGCCTCGCGCGGTTCGATACCGGCCTTTTGCGGTTCGGAGCCGGTGTTGACCTGGACGTAAAGCCTTGGCGTCCGGCCTTGCCTGGCAATTTCCTTGGCGAGTTCGGCGGCGATCTTCTCGCGATCGACCGTCTCGATGACGTCGAACAGCGCGACCGCTTCCTTGGCCTTGTTCGATTGTAGCGGGCCGATCAGATGCAATTCGAGGTCGGGGAAGGCCACCTTCAGTGCCGGCCATTTGGCCTGCGCTTCCTGCACGCGGTTCTCGCCGAAGACGCGCTGGCCGGCCTCGATGACCGGGCGGATGTCGGCGGCGTCGAAGGTTTTCGACACCGCGACCAGCGTGACGGCGCCGGTGTTACGTCCAGTCTCCTGCTCGGCGGCGGCGATCTTCGCCTTGACTGTGAAAAGCTGTTCGACGGGGCTCGCCATCCCTATATCCTGCCTGTCTTTATCGTTCTCGGCCGCCTCGCCGCAGTTGACGGGTCCGGCAATCCATGGTGAACACCGCGACGACACTTTCCTGGCCGCCGGGCACTGTCCGGCGCTCCGAGCCTGCTTTTAAGTGAAAAACATCCGATGGCAACCGAACGATACAATCCGCGTGCGTCAGAGCCCAAATGGCAGAAGGCCTGGGACGCCGAGAAGCTGTTTGAAGCTGACAATGACGACCCGCGCCCGAAATACTACATGCTGGAGATGTTCCCCTATCCGTCGGGGCGCATCCATATCGGCCATGTGCGCAACTATACGATGGGCGACGTGGTGGCGCGCTACAAGCGGGCCAAGGGTTTCAACGTTCTGCACCCGATCGGCTGGGATGCCTTCGGCCTGCCGGCCGAAAACGCGGCGCGCGACAACAATGTCAATCCACGCGACTGGACCTACGCCAATATCAAAACGATGAAGGGCCAGTTGAAGTCGATGGGCCTGTCTTGGGACTGGGCCCGCGAGTTCGCCACCTGCGATGCGAGCTACTACAAGCACCAGCAGAAGATGTTCCTGGATTTCTGGAAGGCCGGGCTGGCCGAGCGCAAATCGGCGAAGGTCAACTGGGATCCGGTCGATATGACGGTGCTCGCCAACGAACAGGTCATCGACGGGCGCGGCTGGCGATCCGGCGCACTGGTCGAGCAGCGCGACCTGACGCAATGGTTCTTCAAGATTACCTCGATGGCGCAGGAATTGCTGGACAGCCTGTCGACGCTGGAGCGCTGGCCGGACAAGGTCAAGCTGATGCAGGCCAACTGGATCGGCCGCTCGGAAGGCCTACTGATACGCTGGCCGCTGGCCGCCGCTACGGCGCCCGCCGGCGAGCACGAGCTTGAGGTCTACACGACCCGGCCCGACACTATTTTCGGCGCCTCGTTCATGGCGATTGCGGCAGACCATCCGCTGGCGAAAAGGACTGCGGAAGACAACGCCGAGCTGGCCGCCTTCATCAAGGATATCAAGCGCGGCGGTACGGCGACCGCCGAGATCGAGACCGCCGAGAAGAAGGGATTTGATACCGGCATCCGAGTCGTCCATCCGTTTGACGAGAGCTGGACGCTGCCGGTTTATGTCGCGAATTTCGTGCTGATGGACTACGGCACCGGCGCCATCTTCGGCTGTCCGTCTGGCGATCAGCGCGATCTCGACTTCGCCAATAAATACGGACTGCCGGTCATTCCGGTAGTGATGCCGGTAGGCGCCGACGCCAGGACCTTCCAGATCACCGAGGAGGCCTATACCGACGACGGCGTGATGATCAATTCGCGCTTCCTTGATGGTATGACGCCACAGGCCGCATTCGATGAGGTCGCCACTAGGCTGTCAGGCATCGCTATCGGCAATCGGCCGCAGGCTGAGCGCAAGGTGCAGTTCCGGCTGCGCGATTGGCTGGTCTCGCGCCAACGTTGCTGGGGCGCGCCAATCCCGGTGATCTATTGCGACGATTGCGGCGCCGTGCCCGTGCGCGCCGAGAATTTGCCGGTCGAGTTGCCGGATCACCTGTCCTTCGACAAGCCAGGCAATCCGCTAGACAATCATCCGACGTGGAAGCATGTCGACTGTCCGCAATGTGGCAAGCCGGCGCGACGCGACACCGATACGATGGACACGTTTGTTGATTCATCCTGGTATTTCGCGCGCTTCACAGACCCGTGGAACGAGGTTGCGCCGACGACGATGGCCGTGGTCGATGGCAAGAACGGCTGGCTGCCGGTCAACCAATATATCGGCGGTGTCGAGCATGCGATCCTGCACCTGCTCTATTCGCGCTTCTTCACCCGCGCCATGAAGGCGACCGGCCATCTCAATGTGGTGGAAGAGCCGTTCGATGGCCTGTTTACCCAAGGCATGGTTGTGCACGAGACCTACCGTATCGGCAGCGGCGCCAACGGCCAGTACGTCACTCCGGCGGAGGTCAGGGTTGACATGATCGATGGGGAGCGAAAGGCGGCTTTGATCAGCGACGGCACGCCGGTAGAGATCGGCGCGATCGAGAAAATGTCGAAGTCGAAGAAGAATGTCGTCGATCCCGACGATATCTTGGCAAACTACGGCGCTGATACCGCACGCTGGTTCGTGCTGTCCGACTCGCCGCCCGACCGCGACGTGATCTGGACGGAAGCTGGCGTCGAGGGCGCACACCGCTTCGTGCAGCGCGTCTGGCGTCAGGTGTCGGAGGCAGCGCTCGCGCTGGCAGGGGTATCACCTGCACAAGGCGTTTCCGGTCCCGCGCTTGAACTGTCGCGTATGGCGCATCGTGCCGCCAAGCAGGTGGCGGAGGATATCGAGAGGATCGCTTTCAACAAAGGCATCGCTCGGCTCTATGAATTGGTCAATGCTATCCAGGCGCTTGCGCCCGCCGGCGCCTTCATGGCCAGCCAAAGTGAGCTCAGCGGGTCCAATATCTTGGGTGGCAGAAGTCTGAACCCGGAAAACGCTTCGGCGTTGCGTGAGGCGCTGGAAATGCTGGTCATCATGATCGCGCCCATGATGCCGCATCTGGCTGACGAATGCTGGTCGACCTTGGGCGGGACAGGATTTGTCGCCGAACGGCCGTGGCCGGTCTATGATCCGGCGCTCGTCGTCGACAGCGAGATTGTGCTGCCGGTCCAGGTCAACGGCAAGAAGCGCGGCGATTTGACAATTGCCCGCGACGCGGACCAAGGTGCGGTCGAAAAGGCGGTTCTGGCTCTCGACTTCGTGCAGAAAGCGCTCGAAGGTAAGGCACCGCGCAAGGTGATCATCGTGCCGCAGAGGATCGTCAATGTCGTTGCCTGATCCGGAAAAGACAGATGTGACGCGTCTGCTGCGCCGCGCGGCACTTTGCGGCCTGGTCGTCTCGGCCGCGCTGCTTTCGGCCTGCACGGTGCGCCCGCTCTATTCGAGCGCGCCGCTCACCGCCGGCTCGCAAGTCGGCGCCGCCGCCGAACTGTCATCGATCTCGATCAAGCCGGTCAAGACCCGTTATGCCCAGCAGGTCCGCAACAATCTGATCTTCGCGCTCGGCCAGGGTGCGGGCGAGCCGGCTTCGCCGGTCTATTCGCTTGATCTCGGCGTCACCGAACTCGTCGAATCCGCTGCTATCGTGCAGATCCAGACCGACGAGGACGAACCGACAGCAGGCACGGTGACGCTGACCGCGAACTATGTGCTGACCGACGCCAAGACCGGCACGACGATCGCCACCCGCAAGCGCTCGATATCGTCGTCCTTCGACAAGCCGCGTCAGGAGTTCGCCTCCTACAGGGCGCAGATCGACGCCGAGAACCGCGCGGCGCGCGAACTGGCGGATTTGCTGCGCCTGTCGATCGCCCAGGATCTGGCCAAATACACAAAGACAGTGGCGGGTTAGAACCTATCCGGCCTGGGTTGAGACGTTCTGGTTATCGCCGACAGCGCACAAAAAAGGCCGATTGCTCGGCCTTTTTTGCGCGAACGCGGTGTCTTGATTTCAGCCGATCTTCTGGCCGGTCTTTGCCCAATCGGCCAGGAACTGCTCCAGGCCCTTGTCGGTCAGCGGGTGCTTGACCAGCGCCTTTAGCGTCGCCGGCGGCGCGGTGATGACGTCGGCGCCGATGAGGGCTGCCTGCTTGACGTGGTTCACCGTGCGCACCGAAGCCGTCAGGATCTCGGTCTGGAAATCGTAATTATCGTAGATCTGGCGGATCTCCTGGATCAGCTCCATGCCGTCCGAACCGGTGTCGTCGATGCGGCCGACGAAGGGCGAGATGAAGGAGGCCCCGGCCTTGGCGGCGAGCAGCGCCTGGTTGGCGGAGAAGCAGAGCGTGACGTTGACCATGCGGTTCATCTCGGTGCGGATCGTCTTGCAGGCCTTCAGCCCATCCAGCGTCAGCGGCACCTTGATGCAGACATTGTCGGCGATCTTGGCCAGGATCTTGGCCTCCGCCATCATGTCCTTGTATTCGGTGGCGACGACCTCGGCCGAGACCGGGCCCTTGACGATATCGCAGATCTGCTTGGTGACGTCGGCGATCTTGCCGCCGGACTTCAGGATCAGCGAGGGATTGGTGGTGACGCCGTCGAGCAGCCCCAGATCGTTCAGCTCGCGGATTTCCTTGATATCGGCGGTGTCGACAAAAAATTTCATGGGGGTCTCCTGAAGATTTTCATGTGCATGCCATGCACATTTGGGGTCGGCCTTTGCTCTAGACCAAAGTCGGGGCAAGGTCACGTCTCATGATGGAAGATTCGCCCTTTGTCGCGGCCGCACCGGTGCTGGTGCCGATGCCGGTCGAGCGACCCTACACCTATGCCGTGCCCGCCGGCATGCGCGTGGTGCCGGGTTCTATCGTGCGCGTGCCGCTCGGCCCGCGCCAGGTCGCCGGCATCGTCTGGGACGGCGCCGTGGAAAAGGTCGATGCGAAGAAATTGCGCCCGATCGAGCAGGTGTTCGACTGTCCGCCGATCGACCGCGCGATGCGCCGCTTCGTCGACTGGCTGGCGCAATACACGCTGTCACCGCCCGGCATGGTGGCGCGCATGCTGCTCAGGGCACCGGAGGCCTTCGATCCGGAACCGTGGATCGAGGGACTGCAACGCACCCTGGCCAACCCCGACCGCATGACGGATGCGCGGATGCGCGTGCTGGAGACGGCCGAAGGCGGACTCGCCTGGACGCGGTCCGGACTGGCGCACGCGGCCGGTGTGTCGTCGACCGTCATCGACGGGCTGAAGGCTCAAGGCGTGTTCGAGACCGTCATGATACCGCCGCGGCCGGTGGTCGCGGCACCCGACCCTGACTATGCCCGGCCTTCGCTGATGCCCGACCAGAGCGATGCGGCCGCCATGCTGCGCGCCAATGTCGCGGCCGGCGCATTCGGCGTCACCCTGCTCGACGGCGTGACCGGGTCCGGCAAGACGGAGGTCTATTTCGAGGCGGTGGCCGCCGCGCTCGACCGGGGCAAGCAGGTGCTGATCCTTTTGCCGGAAATCGCGCTGACGCATGCCTTTTTAGAGCGCTTCCAGGAGCGGTTCGGGGCCAAGCCGGCGGAATGGCATTCGGACCTGCCGCCAAGGATGCGCGAACGTGTCTGGCGGCAAGTGGCGGAAGGCGGCGTGCGCGTCGTCGCCGGCGCGCGCTCGGCGCTGTTCCTGCCGTTCAAGGAACTCGGGCTGATCGTCGTCGACGAGGAGCACGACCCTGCCTACAAGCAGGAGGACCGGGTCTTCTACAATGCCCGCGACATGGCGGTGGTGCGCGGCCATATCGGTGGCTTCCCGGTCGTGCTCGCCTCGGCGACGCCGTCGGTCGAAAGCCGGGTCAATGCGCAACAGGGCCGCTACAGCAGGGCGGTGCTTTCGGCGCGCTTCGCCGAGGCGGCTCTCCCCGACCTGAAGACGATCGACATGCGGCGCGCGCCGCCGGCGCGCGGCGGCTTCCTGTCACCGGTACTGCTTGGCCATATGCGCCAGACGCTGGAGAGGAAGGAGCAGTCGCTGCTGTTCCTCAACCGGCGCGGCTATGCGCCGCTGACGCTGTGCCGGGTCTGTGGCCACCGCTTCGGCTGCCCGGTGTGCTCGGCCTGGCTGGTCGAACACCGCTTTCGCGGCCAGCTCGTCTGCCACCATTGCGGGCACAACGAGAAGCGCCCCGAAGCCTGCCCGGAATGCGGCACGCTCGATCATCTGCTGGCGTGCGGGCCGGGCGTCGAGCGCATCGCCGAGGAGGTGGTGACGCATTTTCCCGACGCCCGCACCATCGTGCTCTCATCCGATCTGATGGGAGGGGTGCGGCGGCTCAGGCTCGAGCTCGAAGCCATCGCCAATGGCGAGGCCGACATCGTCATCGGCACGCAGTTGGTCGCCAAGGGCCATAATTTCCCTGATATGACGCTGGTCGGGGTGGTCGATGCCGATCTCGGCCTCGCCAATGGCGATCCGCGCGCCGCCGAGCGCACGTTCCAACTGCTCAGCCAGGTGACCGGCCGCGCCGGCCGCACCGGCAAGAAGAGCCTTGGCCTGCTGCAGACCTTCCAGCCCGACCACCCGGTGATGCGGGCGATCGTCTCCGGCGATGCCGAGGCCTTCTACGAGCGCGAGATCGCCGAACGCGAGCGGGCGGCATTGCCGCCGTTCGGCCGGCTCGCCGGCGTCATCGTCAGCGCGGTGACGCGGGCGGAAGCCGAGGGCCACGCCAGGGGCCTGCGCCGCGCCGCGCCCGAGGCCGCCGACCTGTTCGTGCTGGGACCGGCCGAGGCGCCGCTGTCATTGCTCGGCGGACGCCATCGCTTCCGCCTACTGGTCCAGGGCGAGCGGCGCGCCGACATGCAAGGCTTCATCCGCGCCATGCTGGCCGAAGGGCCGAAGCAGCGCGGTTCGGTCAGGGTGCAGGTCGATATCGATCCGCAGAGCTTTTTGTGAGCTCGAAGAATTACGCTTTTGGGCCGGCCTCAACGAACGGGTTCAGGTAAGGTACATCGAGAGTCGCAAAATGCCGCACATTGGCTGTCAAGACAGACAGGCCGTTCAAACGAGCAGTCGCTGCGATCAGGACATCTGCCAGGCCAGGATTGACGCCCCTGGCGTTAGCGCTGTCCTCCAATCGCCCGGCCTCTCGCCCAATTGCAACATCGACCGGGAGGATGCGCTGGTCGAACTCGATAAGCAAACTTTCGAACCAGCGACGGATGCGTTCCGCCTTCGCATGCCCACCCGACCGGTTCAGCTTCGCGATGCCTCTTTCCACCTCTAAAACAACGATTGACGACATATGCCAGGAGCCGCGCTCCCTTTGATCGGCGACCCACTTCTGCACATGCGATGGAAGCAGGGGGCGGTCAGGTGCAAAGGCCGAGAGAAAAGACGTGTCAAGCAAATAGTCGCTCAAAATTCGACCTCTCGCGACGGCGATTGGTTCCGCTCTAGCTCGATACCGCCTGGATACTGAAGCAAGAAATCCACGAAGTCTTTTTGGCTACCTTGCGGATAAAGTTTCCGTCCCTCATCAATCGGTACAACCATGGCAGTCGGCTTGCCATGCTTGGTGATGGTAGTAGGCTCGCCATTCGCCGCCGCCTCGACGAGCGCAGACAAGCTCGCCTTTGCCTCTCGTACCTGCATTGTCCTCATGTGTGAAACTCCTTGTGGTCTCATGTGGTCACAATATAGGAACCGTGGAGGAAAAGGAACAGTCTTTATGAAAACCCTTGGCCTTCTTGGCGGCATGAGTTGGGAATCAACGGCCATCTACTATCGGCTGCTCAATGAGATCGTGCGCGAGCGGCTCGGCGGGCTGCATTCGGCGAAATTGCTGCTCTGGTCGTTCGACTTCGCCGAGATCGCCAGCATGCTGGCGACTGGGAAGGTGCCGGCACGCTTCTCACCGAGGCTGCACGCAAGCTCGAAGCAGCCGGTGCGGAGGGGCTGGTGATCTGCACCAACACCATGCACAAGCTGGCCGATCAGGTGCAGGCGGCGGTGTCGATGCCGCTGATCCACATCGCCGACGCCACGGCTGCCGCGGTCAGCCAGGCCGGCGTCAGCCGCCCGGCTTTGTTGGCGACGCGCTTCACCATGGAGCAGGACTTCTACAAGGGCAGGCTTATCGAGAAGTACGGGCTGCAGCCGGTAGTGCCGGATCAAGCCGGGCGGGATATGGTTCATCGCGTGATCTACGACGAGCTCTGCCAGGGCATCGTCAGCGCCGTATCAAAGGCGGCTTATATCGACGAAATCGCCCGCCTGCGGCGCGATGAAAAGATCGACGGCGTCGTCATGGGCTGCACCGAGATCACCATGCTGATCGGCCAGCCGGATTTCGACATTCCGGTATTCGATACGACGCGCATCCATGCCGAGGCGGCGGTCGACTTCGCGCTCTCTTGATGCGCTTTTCCTAAAGTGCCGGCCGCCATCTGGCGCATGTCTCTTCCTTCGCTAGAATGCCCGAAATTTCGAAACAGGCAGTTACGAGGGGACAAGGATGGAATTTGCGTTTCCGTGGCCGATGAGCCAGGGCGAGTGGCTGGCATGGTCTAGCGCCGTCGTGACCTTGGTGCTCGGCCTGCTGCTGTTCCTGGCGCCGGGGCTGGCCTTCCGGATACTCAGGCTGCAAGTCAAGCCCGAGAAGGCGGCGGCCATCGCGGAAGGGCGCGGCCGGATGTCGGGCTTTTATCTCGGGGTCAGCCTGTGCTGCATCCTCTTGGCGCAGCCGCTGCTCTACATGGCGCTTGGCTTTTCCTGGCTGTTCACCGCTTTCGGCCGGTTGCTGTCGATGATGTCGGACGGCGCCAACACACCTTTCAACTGGGTTTCGATCGTGGTGGAATTAGTGCTGGCGGCGCTGCCGCTTGCCTTCGCCTTCGGCTTTTTGCCCTGAATCCAAAGGCTAATCCAAGGGCTTCGGGTGAACTCAGCCGCCGGATGCGACAATAGTGCCTGAAAACCATGCGGAACGACGCATTGCGGTCTTAAAATGCCTGTGCTAGAGGGCAATCGACTTTCGGCCGGGGATAGCGGAAGCCGCGCCTCCGTGCTTTAAAAAATGCAGTAAGGTCAAAGATTTAGCCAGAGTTTATTGCTCGCGCCAACAATCTGCGGCCTGTCAGACAAGAGAAAAGACGGTCCGTGGCCCAATCGTCATCGCCAATCTCAGGTGTCGCAGAGCGCTATGCGGGTTCGCTGTTCGAACTCGCCCAGCAGGCAAATTCGGTCGCCAAGGTCGAGGCCGACCTGAACAGCTTCGAAGCCATGCTCGACGGCAGCGCCGACCTTGCCCGGCTGATCAAGAGCCCGGTGTTTTCCAGCGAGGATCAGGCCAGGGCCATCGCGGCGATCGACGACAAGGCCGGGATCACCGGCCTGACCGGTAATTTCCTGCGCGTCGTCGCTGGGAATCGCCGGCTGTTCGCGGTGCCGGGCATGATCAAGGCGTTCCGCCAGATCGCCGCCGAGCATCGCGGCGAGGCCGCCGCCGAGGTCACCTCGGCGCACGACCTGACGGCGGCCCAACAGGATGAATTGAAGGCGGCGCTGAAAAGCGTTGCCGGCAAGGATGTGGCGATCACCGTCACCGTCGATCCGTCGCTGCTCGGCGGGTTGGTGGTCAAGATGGGCTCGCGCCAGATCGATACGTCGCTCAAAACCAAACTCAATTCGCTCAAGCTTGCACTGAAAGAGGTCGGCTGATGGACATCCGCGCCGCGGAAATTTCCGCAATTCTGAAAGACCAGATCAAGAATTTCGGCAAGGAGGCCGAGGTCTCCGAAGTCGGCCAGGTTCTGTCCGTCGGTGACGGCATCGCCCGCGTCTACGGCCTCGACAATGTCCAGGCCGGCGAGATGGTCGAGTTCCCCGGCGGCATCCGCGGCATGGCGCTCAACCTCGAAGCCGACAATGTCGGCGTCGTCATCTTCGGTGCCGACCGCGACATCAAGGAAGGCGACACCGTCAAGCGGACCGGCGCCATCGTCGACGCGCCCGTCGGCATGGGTCTGCTCGGCCGTGTCGTCGACGCGCTCGGCAATCCGATCGACGGCAAGGGTCCGATCAAGGCGACGGAGCGCAAGCGCGTCGACGTCAAGGCGCCCGGCATCATCCCGCGCAAATCGGTGAACGAGCCGATGTCGACCGGCCTCAAGGCCATCGACGCGCTGATCCCGGTCGGCCGCGGCCAGCGCGAGCTGGTCATCGGCGACCGCCAGACCGGCAAGACCGCGATCATCCTCGACACCATGCTCAACCAGAAGTCGGTGCACGACCACGGGCCGGAGAAGGAAAAGCTTTACTGCGTCTACGTCGCTATCGGCCAGAAGCGCTCGACCGTCGCGCAGTTCGTGAAAGTTCTCGAAGAGCGCGGCGCGCTCGACTATTCGATCATCGTCGCCGCCACCGCGTCCGATCCGGCGCCAATGCAGTTCCTGGCGCCGTTCACCGCCTGCACCATGGGCGAGTATTTCCGCGACAACGGCATGCACGCGCTGATCAGCTATGACGATCTGTCGAAACAAGCTGTCGCCTATCGCCAGATGTCGCTGCTGCTGCGCCGCCCGCCAGGCCGCGAAGCCTATCCCGGCGACGTGTTCTACCTGCATTCGCGCCTGCTGGAGCGCGCGGCCAAGCTCAATGACGACAATGGCGGCGGTTCGCTGACCGCGCTGCCGATCATCGAGACGCAGGCCAACGACGTGTCGGCCTACATCCCGACCAACGTCATCTCGATCACCGACGGCCAGATTTTCCTGGAAACCAATCTGTTCTTCCAGGGCGTCCGCCCGGCGGTCAATGTCGGCCTGTCGGTGTCGCGCGTCGGTTCCTCGGCGCAGATCAAGGCGATGAAGCAGGTCGCCGGCTCGATCAAGGGGGAGCTCGCGCAGTATCGCGAAATGGCGGCCTTCGCGCAGTTCGGCTCCGATCTCGACGCCGCCACGCAGCGCCTGCTCAACCGCGGCTCGCGCCTGACCGAACTGCTGAAGCAGCCACAATTCTCGCCTCTCAAGGTCGAGGAGCAGGTCGCGGTTATCTTCGCGGGCGTCAACGGCTATCTCGACAAGCTGCCGGTCAACCAGGTCGGCAAGTTCGAGCACGGGCTGCTTAGCCACATGCGCTCGGCCGGCAAGGACGTGCTTGAGGCCATCCGCAAGGAGAAGGCGCTGTCGGACGATCTGCGCGCCAAGCTGAAGGCGGAGATCGACGCCTTCGCCAAGACCTTTGCTTGAGAAAAGCCGAACGGACGGGATCAGGTTTGAAGCATGCCTTCATTAAAAGACCTTCGTAACCGTATCGCCTCGGTCAAGGCGACGCAGAAGATCACCAAGGCGATGCAGATGGTCGCCGCGGCGAAGCTGCGTCGCGCGCAGGAAGCCGCCGAAGCCGCGCGCCCCTATTCGGAGCGCATGGGCGCGGTGCTGGCCAACATCACCCAGGCGATCGGCGACGGTGGCGATGCTCCCGCGCTGATGACCGGCACCGGCAAGGACGACGTGCACCTGCTCGTCGTCTGCACCGCCGAGCGCGGCCTGTGCGGCGGCTTCAATTCGCAGATCGCCCGCCTCGCCCGCGACCATATCCGCAAGCTTCTGGCCGACGGCAAGCAGGTCAAGATCATCTGCGTCGGCAAGAAGGGCTTCGACATACTGCGCCGCGACTACGCGTCGCTGGTGCTCGACCGCGTCGATCTGCGCGAGGTCAAGACGCTGGGCTTCGTCAATGCCGACGCGATCGCCAAGAAGGTGATCAACCTCTTCAACGAGGGCGGCTTCGACATCTGCACGCTGTTCTATTCGCAGTTCAAGTCGGTGATCAGCCAGATCCCGACGGCGCAGCAGATCATTCCGGCCGGCGTGCCATCGGCCGCCGCCACCGAGACGACGAATGGCGGCAACGCTGTTTATGAGTATGAGCCGGAGCCGGGCGAAATCCTCTCCGACCTCATTCCGCGCAACATCTCGGTCCAGGTCTTCCGCGCGCTGCTCGAAAATGCAGCTGGCGAGATGGGCGCCAAGATGAGCGCCATGGACAATGCGACGCGCAACGCCGGCGACATGATCAACAAACTGTCGATCACCTACAACCGCCAGCGGCAGGCGCAGATCACCAAGGAATTGATCGAAATCATTTCGGGCGCCGAAGCGCTCTAGGCGCGGTTTTGCTTGGGGTCAGGGACCTTCAAGCAGATCGTGTCGGAAACAGAAAGACGAAAAAGGGCAAAGACGATGGCGAAAGCAGCGACCCCGAAGACCGCCGCGAAGGCGGCACCGGCAAAGGCTCCGGCAGCAGCGGCGAAGGCCGCTCCGGCCAAGAAGGCGGCCGCGCCCGCCAAGGCTGCCGCAACGAAGGCAGCGACCGTGGCCGTCAAGAAGACGGGTGTGGTCGGCAAGGTGCGGCAGGTCATCGGCGCCGTTGTCGACGTGCAGTTCGGCGATCAGCTGCCGGCGATCCTGAACGCGCTGGAGACGGTCAATGTCGGCAATCGCCTCGTCCTCGAAGTGGCCCAGCATCTCGGCGAGAACACCGTGCGCTGCATCGCCATGGACTCGACCGAAGGCCTGGTCCGCGGCCAGGATGTCTATGACACCGGCGCGCCGATCACCGTGCCGGTCGGACCGGGCATGCTCGGCCGCATCATCAACGTCATCGGCGAGCCGGTCGATGAGGAAGGCCCGGTCGACGGCATCGAGATGCGCTCCATCCACCAGCCTGCGCCGTCCTATGTCGAGCAGTCGACGGAAGCGCAGATCCTGATCACCGGCATCAAGGTTCTCGACCTGCTGGCGCCATACGCCCGCGGCGGCAAGATCGGCCTGTTCGGCGGGGCCGGCGTCGGCAAGACGGTGCTGATCCAGGAACTGATCAACAACGTCGCCAAGGCGCATGGTGGCTTCTCGGTGTTCGCCGGCGTTGGCGAGCGCACCCGCGAAGGCAATGATCTCTACCACGAGTTCATCGAATCCGGCGTCAACAAGAAGGGCGGCGGCGAAGGTTCCAAGGCAGCACTCGTCTATGGCCAGATGAACGAGCCGCCGGGCGCGCGTGCGCGCGTCGGCCTGACCGGGCTGACGGTCGCCGAATATTTCCGCGACCAGGGTCAGGACGTGCTGTTCTTCGTCGACAACATCTTCCGCTTCACTCAGGCGGGTTCGGAAGTGTCGGCGCTGCTCGGCCGTATTCCGTCGGCCGTGGGCTACCAACCGACGCTCGCCACCGACATGGGCGCGCTGCAGGAGCGCATCACCACCACCACCAAGGGCTCGATTACTTCGGTGCAGGCGATCTACGTGCCGGCCGACGATCTGACCGACCCGGCGCCGGCGACTTCGTTCGCCCACTTGGATGCGACGACCGTGCTCAACCGCGCGATCTCGGAAAAGGGCATCTACCCCGCGGTCGATCCGCTCGATTCGACCTCGCGCATGCTCGACCCGCTGGTCGTCGGTGAAGAGCACTATGGCGTCGCGCGCCAGGTGCAGTCGATCCTGCAGCGCTACAAGTCGCTGCAGGACATCATCGCCATCCTGGGCATGGACGAACTCTCGGAAGAGGACAAGCAGACGGTTGCCCGCGCCCGCAAGATCGAGCGCTTCCTGTCGCAGCCCTTCTTCGTCGCCGAAGTGTTCACCGGCGCGCCGGGCAAGCTGGTCGACCTCGCCGACACCATCAAGGGCTTCAAGGGCCTCTGCAACGGCGACTACGACCATCTGCCGGAGGCCGCCTTCTACATGGTCGGCGGCATCGATGAAGCGGTCAAGAAGGCACAGCGCCTGGCGGCCGAAGCGGCTTAATTTAGGGAATAGGGAGTAGTCAGTAGTGGGTAGGGAATAGCAGCTGCGTGATGTGGGCCGGTTAGGGCCACTTGCTACTGCCTAGGTCCTATTCCCTACTCACTAAATTGACATGGCTGAAGCTTTCCAATTCGAACTTGTCTCGCCGGAGCGCCTGCTTGTCTCCGAGCAGGTCGAGGCCGTCGTTATTCCGGGCGCCGAAGGCGAGATGACCGTGATGGCGCATCACGCGCCGGTCATGACCACGATCAAGCCGGGCGTCGTCACGGTGAAGACCGCCGTCGGCAAGGAAGAACGCTACGTGGTGTTCGGCGGCTTTGCCGACATCGTTCCGGCCGGCTGCACGCTGCTCGCCGAATCGGCGGTTGCCGTCGGCGACATCGACCGCGCCGACCTTGCCCGCCGCATCCAGGAAGCCAAGGAAGACGCCGCCGACGCCAAGGACGACCAGGCCCGCAGCAAGGCCGAGCAGTTCCTTAGCCAGCTCACCACGCTGGAAGGCGCGATCCTGCCGGCCTGAGGCAGGTACTCATCCTGGGGCGAAGCGGAGCGCAGGCCCTGGCACCCATGCTATGACATTGGCGGCGCAGAATGAGCGTTCTGTAGCGATCCTTCGCGCCCCCCCCTCTGTCCTGCCGGACATCTCCCCCACAAGGAGGAGATCGGCAGCTGTGATGCCGGCGCTAATTCGGGAACGTTGGAGATTGGCGAAAGCCGCAGTGACAGCCAATCTCCCCACCCGTGGGGGAGATGTCCGGCAGGACAGAGGGGGGCGCTGTCCCGCCGCCGTCCGGCGCCAGGTCACCCTACGGCCTAGCGCCCGGTATCCCAAGCGCAGCGAGAGCAAGAGCCGGCCCACCCTGCCTGAAATGGACGAGGTGGGTGGCCACGGACTCGATCAGCGGCTGGCGCTCGGCGTGGTCCTTGGCGAAACCGGCGAGGTCGAATACAGCCGCCACCAACTCGTCCGTCGGCAGGTTCCGGCTGAAAAGCACGGCCAGCGGTACATCCAACGGATCGGTGAAATGGTTTTCCGGCAAGGTCTTGCCGCGTGCCTCGCACGCCGCGATCCACGCGGCGATCACCAGCGTCAGATGCTCGGACAGCAAGCCGGCTTCGGCCCGCTCGATCGCGGATGCGAGGATACGTTGCGGCAGTTTCTGGCTGCCGTCATTGGCAATCTGCGCCGTGCGGTGGGCGAGCGCGGTGTTCGAAAAGCGCCGGGCGAGCTGCGCGGTGTAGTCTGCCGTGTCGAGCCCTGCGTCCTGCGGCAGTGTCGGGATGGCCTCGGCCCACAATTGGTCGACGAATTGCCGGATCGCCGGATCGGCGAAGGCGCGGTCGACCGTCGCATGGCCGCTCAACAGGCCGAGATAGGCGATCGCCGAATGCGAGCCGTTGAGCAGCCTGAGCTTCATGTCCTCGAAGGGTCCGACATCGCCGACCATGGTGACGCCGAACTTTTCCCAGGAAGGCCTGCCGGCCGGGAAATCGTCCTCGATCACCCACTGGCGGAACGGCTCGGTCATGACCGGCCAGGCGTCCTCGACGCCGAGCTGGTCTGATATCCGCGTCCGGTCGGCATCGGTGGTCGCCGGCACGATGCGATCGACCATGCTCGACGGGAATGCGACGGTGTCGGCAATATGGCTTGCGAGACCTGGCTCGCGCAGCGCGGCGAATTCGACCAGCAGCCGGTGCAGCGTCGCGCCATTGGCAGGGAGGTTGTCGCAGCAGAGCACAGTGAAGGGCTGAGAGTCGGCGATGCGGCGGCGCGCAAGCGATTCGGCGAGGAAACCATGCGCCGTTTTCGGCATTTGCGGGTTCGCCAAATCGTGGACGATGTCGGGATGAGCCGCGTCTAGGTCGCCGCCGGCCGCCCGGAGATAAGCCTTTTCGGTAATCGTCAAAGTGACGATACGGGTGCGCGGATCGGTCAGTGCGGCCAGCACCGCGCTGGGATTTTCCGGCGCCACCAGCAGTGAGAGGATTGAGCCGACGACGCGCAAGCTTTCGCCGCCACTGTCCCTGACCGCCAGCGTGTAGAGACCGTCCTGCGGCGCCAGTGCGTCGCGTGTGTCTGCGCTGCGCAGCGAGACGCCGACAATGCCCCAATCCGCCTCTCCCGCCGCCAGACAATCATCGACATAAACTGCCTGGTGGGCACGATGGAAGGCGCCGACGCCGAGATGGACAATGCCGGGCGCGACGCGGGTACGGTCATACGAGGGGACCGCGACCGAAGCCGGCAATGCCTGCCATGTGCTGTTGGAAAGGCGTCTGCTCGTCATGGGCGGCGTGTCCAGTTGGATTGCGCGGATTGTCATAAGGGATGATAGGCGGGCGGCGTAACATCCGGCTCCTTTCCACACAATGGGGCAACCTCACGCGAAGTCATCATACAACAATCCAGTTTTTGTATGTTGACATTATTTCTTACCGTCCCTACCGATAGGACCCTGGGAGGCCGAAGTGGCAGGATTGACCGATCCGGATCTGCTGTTTGCTGCCGAAGGGCGCCAGCTTTCGCTCGCCCGCGATCTCTATGCCGGGATCAAGAATCTGCCCATCGTCAGCCCGCATGGCCACACCGATCCGCGCTGGTATGCGCTGGACGAGGCGTTTCCCGATCCGGCGCAATTGCTTGTCGTGCCGGATCACTACATTTTCCGCATGCTGTTCAGCCAGGGCGTGCGCCTCGAGGATCTCGGCGTTTCCAACCTGGACGGCTCGCCGGTGGAAGCCGACGGAAGGACGATCTGGCGGCGCTTTTCCGAGCACTATTATCTGTTTCGCGGCACGCCGACCCGTTTGTGGCTCGACCATGTGCTTGCCCATCTGTTCGGTATTGAGGAGCCGCTGAACGCGGCGACGGCCGACCGCCACTACGACATGATTGCGAAGCTGCTGCGGTGGGAGAATTTCCGGCCGCGCGCCCTGTTCGAGCGCTTCGACATCGAGGTCATCGCGACGACTGACGGGGCGCTCGACGATCTCGGATGGCATCAGATGATCCGCGACAGCGGCTGGGAAGGCCGCGTCATTCCCACCTATCGGCCGGATGCAGTGATCGATCCCGATTTCGAGGGGTTTTCGGCCAATCTCGACCGGCTTGGAGAGATCAGCGGCTGCGATACGGGCAACTGGGCCGGTTATCTCGACGCGCATCGCCAGCGGCGCGACTTCTTCAAGAGTTTCGGCGCGACCGCGTCCGATCATGGTCATCCTACGGCGGAGACGGCCAACCTGTCGGCTGCCGCCGCCGAGGAGCTCTACAACCGCATTCGCCGCGGTTCGGATGACGAGCGCGAGCGCAAACTGTTTCGCGCCCAGATGCTGACCGAGATGGCCAAGATGAGCCGCGACGACGGGCTGGTCCTGCAAATCCATCCCGGCTCCTGGCGCAACCATTCGCCTTCCATGTTTCAGAGATTCGGCCGGGACAAGGGTTTCGATATCCCGACACGGACGGACTATGTGACGGCGCTGAAGCCGCTGCTCGATTGCGTCGGGCTGGAGCGCGAGCTGACCATCATCCTCTTCACGCTCGACGAGACCAGCTATGCCCGCGAATTGGCACCGCTTGCCGGCGTCTACCCAGCGCTGAAGCTCGGGCCGGCCTGGTGGTTCCATGACAGCCCGGAAGGCATGCGCCGCTTCCGCGAGATGACCACGGAAACCGCCGGCTTCTACAACACCGTCGGCTTCAACGACGACACCCGCGCCTTTCCGTCCATCCCCGCTCGCCACGATGTGGCGCGCCGGGTCGACTGTGCCTATCTGGCCCGCCTCGTCGCCGAGCATCGGCTGCGTGAAGACGAAGCGCATGAACTGGCAAAGGAACTTGCCTATACGCTTGCGAAAAAAGCTTATCGGCTCTGAAGGGGCGACTCGCCCGCAATGCAAAGGGAGGAAACCATGTTGCATTTTCCAAGACTGGCGGGAGCTGCGCTGCTTGCCGCCGCACTGATGGCCGGAACGGCAAGCGCCCAGACGGTTCTGCGCTCGTCCGACACGCACCCGGACGGCTATCCGACGGTGGAGGCGGTCAAATATTTCGGCGAGCTTGTGAAGGAGCGTACGGCCGGCCGCTATGCGGTCGAGGTCTATCATTCCGCGCAGCTCGGTGAGGAAAAGGACACGATCGAGCAGGTGCGCAGCGGCGTGATCGACCTCAACCGCATCTCGATGGCGCCGTTCAACGGGCTCATCCCCGAAACCACCGTGCCCTCGCTGCCCTACATCTTCCGCTCGGAAGAGCATATGCGCAAGGTTATGGACGGAGCGGTCGGCGACCAGATCGCGGCGGCGTTCGAACCGGTCGGGCTGGTGCTGCTCGCCTTTTATGATGGCGGCGCGCGCTCCTTCTACAATTCGAAGAAGCCGATCAACTCCTTGGCCGATATGGCCGGCATGAAGTTCCGCGTCATCCAGTCCGACATCTTCGTGGACATGGTAGCGGCACTCGGCGCCAACGCGACGCCGATGCCGTATGGCGAGGTGTATTCGGCGATCGAGACCGGGGTCATCGACGGCGCGGAAAACAATTTTCCGAGCTACGACACCGCCAAGCATGCGGAAGTCGCCAAGTTCTATTCGCTCGACGAGCACACGATGGTGCCGGAAGCCTTCGTCATGGCGAAATCGAGCTGGGACAAGCTGACGCCGGAAGACCAGGCGATCTTCAAGGCGGCCGCCAAGGAAAGCGTTGCCAGGCAGCGCGAACTGTGGACCGCCAAGGTCAAGGAATCGCGCGCCAAGGTCGAGGCGGCCGGTTCGCAGATCACCAACCCGGACAAGCAGCCCTTCATCGACGCGATGGGTCCGGTCTACGAGAAGCACGTCAAGGACGACAAGCTGAAGGCCATGGTCGAGGCCATCAAGGCCGTGCAGTGATCAAGCGGCGGCGCGGGCATTCTCGCGCCGCCATCCTCTTGCGGAGAGAACCTGTGACCTCCAGCCCAGAACAGAGACCGTCCCTGTCCGGCGTTGCGGGCATGATGTCGCGCGTCAGCACGGTGGCGCTGTGGGTCGCCGGCATCGGGCTGGTGCTGATGACCGGCTTCGTCGCCTGGCAGGTGTTCGGCCGCTATGTTCTGAACCGCTCGCCGAACTGGACCGAGCAGGGCTCGGTGATGCTGATGAGCTGGTTCATTTTCCTCGGCGCTGCCGTCGGGGTGCGCGAGAACTATCACCTCGGCTTCGACGTTCTGCTCTACGTGCTGCCGAAGGGCGGCAAGCGCTGGCTGAGGATGATCTCGGACCTGGTCGCGCTCGCCTTCGGCATCGGCATGATCTGGTATGGCAGCCAGCTGGTCGCACTGACCTGGGGCGCTACCTTGCCGTCGCTCGGCATATCGGGGGGCTGGGACTACGTCCCGCTGGTCGCGGGAGGCGTACTCGTCGTGCTCTTCACGCTGGAGCGCATCGTGCTTCGCCTCTCCGGTGCGCCGATCGACGATGTGCTCGATGAACTGCCGCCGGCGGAAGTCGCAGCCGAACTCGACACGGCGAACGTGAAGGTCTGACGCCATGGAACTCTGGATCCTCTTCGGCGTCTTCACCCTTCTGATGCTTATCGGCACACCGATCGCTTTCTGCCTCGGCGTCGCAAGCTTTGCCACCGTGCTCTATATGGGCCTGCCGCCGCTCATCGTGTTCCAGCGCCTGAATTCGGGCATGAGCGTCTTTTCGCTGCTGGCCATTCCCTTCTTCATCTACGCCGGCGACTTGATGGTGCGCGGCGGCATCGCCAGCAAGATCGTTGCCTTCGCCGGCTCGCTCGTCGGCCATTTGCGTGGCGGCCTCGGGCAGGTCAACATCGCGACCGCTACACTGTTCGGGGGAATTTCGGGCTCCGCGGTGGCCGAGGCAGCGGCGGTAGGCGGCTTGATGATCCCGCAGATGAAGGCGCGTGGATATGGAGCGGATTACGCCGTCAACGTCACGTCGATGGCAGCGCTGATCGCGCTGCTCCTGCCGCCGTCGCACAACATGATCATCTACTCGATCTCGGCAGGTGGAAAGATCTCCATCGCCGACCTGTTCACGGCCGGCATCATTCCGGGCCTGCTGTTGGCCCTGTCACTGATGATCACCGCCTATTTCGTGGCGCGCTCCCGCGGCTATCCGACCGAGCCGTTTCCGGGCTTCACCGCCGTTGCGCATCTCTTCGCTGTCGCCGTGCCCGGCCTGCTGCTGATCGCGATCATCTTCGGCGGCGTAAGATCGGGCGTTTTCACGGCGACCGAGAGTTCCTGCATCGCCGTCATCTATGCGTTGCTCGTTACTGTCTTCGTTTACCGGCAGATGACCTGGGAAAGTTTCGTTCATGCCACCCATGGTGCCGTGCGTACCACGGCCATGGTGCTGCTCATCATCGGCATGGCGGCGTCGTTCTCGTGGTTGATGGCCTTCCTGAAAGTGCCGGCAGCGCTCATAGCCTCAATGAACGCGATCTCGGACGATCCGCTGATCGTGCTTCTTCTGCTCAACGTCTTGATGCTGTTCCTCGGCACCTTCATGGACATGGGGCCGACGATCATCATCTGCACGCCGATCTTCCTGCCCGTGGCACAGGCCTACGGCGTCGATCCGGTGCATTTCGGCGTCATCATGATCCTCAACTTCGGCATTGGGCTGAATACGCCGCCGGTGGGTGCGGTCCAGTTCGTGGCGTGCGCGGTGGGCAAGATATCCGTCTGGGAGGCGATGCGCTCGATCTGGCCGTTCTATGGGGCGGGCCTCGTGGTCCTGGGGCTCGTCACATACATTCCGGCGATCTCGCTCTGGCTGCCGAGCGTGTTCAAATAGGGGTTGGCAATGGCATCGGACATGGCGACCAGCCTGAAGGTCGAACGCAAGCCAAAGCTTTCGGAAACCGTGGTTGCGGCGCTTCGAAAGCAGCTGCATGCGGGCGAGATCCAGCCGGGGCAGAAGCTGCCGACCGAGGGCCAACTGACCGAAACCTTTGGGGTCAGCCGCACCGTCATCCGCGAGGCGCTGGCCAAGCTTGCCGCCGACGGCCTGGTCGAGCCGCGCCAGGGCGCCGGCGTCTTCGTCACCGAGCATATCTCGACGATGTTCGGCGCGCTGGCCGCCGACATGGGAGCCAAGGATTCGATCGCGCTCAACGTGCTCGAGGTGCGGCTGGCGATCGAGATCGAATCCGCCGGGCTCGCCGCCATCCGCCGCAACGCCGCGCAGGAAGCCGCGATCCAGGAAGCCTTCTTCGAGTTCGAGCGGCTGCTGCTCAACAGCGAGCCGACAGGTCCGGCCGACCTTGCCTTCCACCGGGCGATCGCCAGCGCCACCAACAACCCGTTCTATGTCGAGATGCTCGACGTGCTGGGACGGCGCGCCATCCCTTGCGACGTGACCTCGCCGTGGTCCACCGAACTCGCCCAGTCCGATGTCTATCAGCGCGGGCTGCAACGCGAGCACCTGGTGATCCTGAACGCGATTTCGGCGGGCGATGCCGAGGCGGCGCGCGAGGCCATGCGCGCGCATCTCACCGCCAGCCAGCGGCGCTATAGCAACCGCCTGCACGCACGCCAGGTTTTTTACGCCGACTCGGTCAAGGCCGCGGCAACCGAATGATCCTCTCGAAGTCGGGGCAGCAATGAATCAGATTCATAATCAAACGGACTTCACATCGCGCTTCGCCATCGACCCTGTTGCCGCAGCGGCGATGGGAACGGACGAGCTTCGTCACAATTTCCTGATCGAAGGCCTGTTTCTATCAGGCCGTATCAGCCTGACCTATTCCCATTATGACCGCATGATCGTCGGCGGCGCCATGCCCGCCGAAACAGCGCTGCCGCTCGAAGCGATCAAGCCGACGGGTACGAAGAATTTTCTCGACCGCCGCGAAATGATCGCCGTCAACATTGGCGGCGCCGGTACGGTGAAGGCTAGCGGCCAGTCCTACGAATTGCAGGCGCGCGACATGCTCTATCTCGGCATGGGCGCCAGCGATGTGTCGTTCGCTTCCGTGAATCGGGCAGAGCCGGCTAAATTTTATCTGCTCAGCGCGCCGGCGCATCAGAGCCATCCCAGCCGGGTCATCCGCATCGGCGACGCCAAACGGCTAGATCTCGGCAGCCAGGCGACCTGCAACGAACGCTCGATCTTCCAGTTCATCCATGCCGAGGGCGTGAAAACCTGCCAACTGGTCGTCGGCATGACGCAACTTGCGCCGGGTTCGGTCTGGAACACCATGCCGTGCCACGTGCATGACCGGCGCATGGAGGCCTATCTCTATTTCGATCTGCCGGAAGCGGCGCGCGTGTTCCATTTCATGGGCGAGCCGGACGAGACACGCCATCTCGTCATGCGCAACGAGCAGGCGGTGCTGTCGCCAGGCTGGTCGATCCACTCGGGCGCCGGCACCTCCAACTATGCCTTCATCTGGGCGATGGCCGGCGACAATGTCGACTATACCGATGTCGACCCGGTGGCGATGGAAGAGCTGCGGTGAACTCCGCGTTCAGCCTGGCCGGCAAGCGCATCCTGGTCACCGGCGCCAACACCGGCATCGGCCAGGGCATCGCCGTCTCGATTGCGCGGGCCGGCGGCGCGGTGGTCGGCGTCGGTCGCTCGGCGATGGACGACACGGCTGCAAGGGTCGCGGCGGCAGGCGGGGCGTTCGCGGCCGTGGCCGCCGACCTCGCCGATCCCGCTGCCGCCGCCAGCATGCTCGATCGCGTCTGGGACGAGAAGGGGCCGCTCGACGGCCTGGTCAACAATGCCGGCATCATTCGGCGTGCCGATGCGGTCGAATTGACCGAGGCCGATTGGGACGAGGTGATGGACATCAACCTGAAGACGGTCTTTTTCCTCTGCCAGAGCTTCGCCAGACGCGTGCTTGCCGGCGGACGCAAGGGCAAGGTCGTCAACATTGCCTCCGTGCTGAGCTTCCAGGGCGGCATCCGCGTTGCTTCCTACACCGCCTCGAAACATGGCGTGCTCGGCATCACCCGGCTGCTCGCCTGCGAATGGGCGCCAAAAGGCATCAACGTCAACGGCATTGCGCCGGGCTACATCGAGACCAACAACACCGAGGCGTTGCGGGCCGATCCAGACCGCAGCGCCTCGATCCTGGCGCGCATTCCGGCCGGGCGCTGGGGCGGCCCGGAAGATATCGGCGATGCCGCCGTCTTCCTGCTGGCGCCGGCGTCCAACTACATGCATGGCGCCGTGGTGCCGGTGGATGGCGGCTGGCTGGCGCGATGAGGAGCAGGTCATGACCAAGATTTTTGCGCATGCCGGCGAGGGCGCATGGACGCCGACCCCGGATGGCAACCGCAGGCGTGTGCTCCTGCACACGGACGAACTGATGATGGTCGAGTTCGGCTTCGAGAGGGGTGGCGTCGGCGCGCTGCATTCGCACCCGCATGTCCAGGCAAGCTACATCGCGGAGGG
Organism: Mesorhizobium sp. STM 4661; assembly: GCF_000359125.1. Taxonomy (GTDB): domain Bacteria; phylum Pseudomonadota; class Alphaproteobacteria; order Rhizobiales; family Rhizobiaceae; genus Mesorhizobium. Next base: position 60,810 of record NZ_CAAF010000018.1, read on the forward strand.
CCGCTTCGAGGTCACCATCGACGGCAGGACGGAAATCCTGGAAGCCGGAAGCAGCTTCATCGTCCCGTCCAACCTTGTCCATGGCGTCAAGGCGCTCGAAGCGGGTCGTCTGGTCGACAGCTTCACGCCGCACCGCGCTGATTTTCTCGACTGACGGCATTTTGCGCGAACGAAAATCCCGCGCCTCCGGAGAGGCGCGGGCTGTTGCCTGGGCGCTTTTGGCGCCGCGGTACTCGAAACATCACCGCAGGATTTGAACCTGCCCAATCTTGGTGAAGATAGGATTAATCGGCCAGAGCTGGTGCGATATCCGTACCCAGAAGGATAGGGCTGGAATTACGGTCCCATATCAGCCAATGAGGGAGATGTTTTTTCAGGCGGCGCCGACGGAGACAGGACTTGAAGGGCGTTCGAATGTTCGAATCTGCTGTCAAGGCAGTCACCTCGCGATTCGCCAGGGAACTTCGGCGGGTCGTGTCGCCGCTGTCCTTGAAAAGGCGAAAGCAGACACAGGCGAACGGAAACGACACGTTTCCCAACAGAATTTTCATCGCGGGTTGCGCACGAAGCGGAACAACCCTGACACAGCAGTTGATGGGATGTTTCGGGGACACCTTCGTCTATCCGCCCGAAGCGCGCTATGCGATGTTGGATATGCTGGATCGGCCGGAATCCAATCTCGTCGTCAAGCGCGCCTCCCGCAGCTATGCCCATCTCGCGAAACTGCCCGCTGCCATCGGGCTGATCTATTGCGTGCGCCATCCCTTCGACGTGCTCACCAGTTCGCATCCGCAAACAAGGGGGTTGCGCCGGTTCCATGTCACGCCCGAGCGCTGGTTGGCCGAATACGACGCGCTGATACGGCTGAAAAAGGCGCAGCCGCATCGACAGATCCTTTATGTTCGCTACGAAGACATGATCGGCGAGCCGGATGCCGTGCAGGAAAGAATCGCGCGGTCGTTCGGGTTGGCGCTGCGGATTCGCTTCAGCGAGAATCCGAACAACCCGATCCGGGCAACCTCGCTCAGAAAATGGGAAAGGAACGAAGAATTCCTGACCTATCTGCATAGCCTGCCGCCGACATTTCTCAGCCGCGTGGAAGGCTTCTGCGGCGCGTTCGGCTATGACATGCCGGCCGATCCGGGTCGATAAGATCGCGAACCGGTTGGCCGCCTCTGAATGGGCGGTTGATCTGGTCCTGCTGCGACTTGTTCCTGTTGTGGTTCGATGACAGCTGCGCTAATGCAAAGTGGCACGCGGAGGGTAGTTTGATCGGTTCCCACGTCTTCTCCAATCCGCGGAAAATCAATCCCAGTCTATTTTGCTTCGGGGTCGAGACCTCTTGCAAACCGGCATGGATTTCGTGTTCGACCGTTCCCGCGCCGCCCTTTCGGGCGGCGCCGATTACAGAAATTCCCTGATGCAGATATCGGCGGCGAGCGTCCGGGCAGAGGATCCCAAGCGCCGCGTCCTGAAGGACGTGTTCGGCTTCGATGATTTTCGTCCCGGCCAGGCATCCGTGATGGAAACGCTGCTGGCCGGGGGTCATGTGCTGGCCGTCATGCCGACGGGTGCGGGCAAATCGCTCTGCTACCAGGTGCCGGCGCTGGTTCTGGGCGGGCTCACCATTGTCGTGTCGCCGCTGGTTGCCCTTATGCAGGATCAGGTCGCGGCATTGCGGCTTGCCGGCGTGGCGGCCGACACGATCAATTCCTCGCTCGACCGCGATGCCAATGTCGCGGCGTGGCGCCGTGTCGCGGCGGGCCAGACACGCCTGCTCTATCTCGCGCCCGAACGGCTGATGACCGAACGGATGCTTGAAGCGCTGGCCAGGCTCGATGTAAGCCTGATCGCCATCGACGAGGCGCATTGCATCTCGCAATGGGGCCCGGCGTTCCGGCGCGAATATGAGGAATTGTCGCGGCTCTCCGGCATTTTCCCCGATGTGCCGATCATCGCGCTGACGGCGACCGCGGACGAGGCCACGCGCGACGACATCGCCGCGCGGCTATTCGCGGGGCGCGTCGAGAGCCTGGTGTTGGGGTTCGACCGGCCGAACATCAAGCTTGGCATCGAGGCCAAGCAGAACAGCAAGCGCCAGTTGCTGGATTTCGTGCAGCGTCATGCCGGCCGCAGCGGCATCGTCTATTGCCTGTCGCGAAAGAAGACGGAAGAGACGGCGGCGTTCCTCGAACAGAACCGCGTCACCGCGCTCGCCTATCATGCCGGCATGAGCAAGGAGGCGCGAGAGGCCAACCAGAACGCCTTCATGACCTTGTCCGGCGTGGTGATGGTGGCGACCATCGCTTTCGGCATGGGCATCGACAAGCCTGACGTCGCCTATGTCTTCCACACCGATATGCCGGGCAGCCTCGAAGCCTATTACCAGGAGATCGGCCGTGCCGGCCGCGACGGGCGGCCGGCGGTGGCGCATATGCTGTTCGGGCTCGGCGATATCCGCATGCGTCGGCTCTTCATCGAGGACGAGGACGCATCGGCGGAGCACAAGCGGCGCTCGCATGGCCGGCTCGACACCTTGATCGGCTATTGCGAGACGGCTGAGTGCCGCCGCCGGGTCCTGCTCGGCTATTTTGGAGAGGAAGCGTCGCCGTGCGGCAATTGCGACAACTGCCTCGATCAGGTGCCGCGCGCGGATGGTACTGCCGAGGCGCGCATCATCCTGGCGGCGGTCGCGCAGAGCGGCGAACGCTTCGGTGCGGCCCATGTCATCGACATTCTACTCGGCCATGAAACCGAGAAGGTGCTGGCCAGAGGCCATGAAAGGCTCGCCGGCTTCGGCAGCGGAGTGGTGCATAAGAAGGATTTCTGGCTGTCGCTGATCCGACAGCTTGTCGCGGGCGGTTTCCTGGAGCCGGATCCGTCCGGCCATGGCGGTCTCGCCATCGCCGAAAAGGGCCATGCGCTCGGCCGTGGCGAGATTCCGTTCCAGTATCGCGTCGAGATGCGGCATCGCGCCGCGCGCGGCAAGCTGCGCTCCGCCGGAGGTACCGCTGGTGATAGCGAAGGCCTCGATGCTTCGCTGCTGGCCGCGCTCAAGGCGCTGCGGCTGCGCCTTGCCAAGGAACGCCAGGTGCCGGCCTATGTGGTGTTTTCCGACCGCACGCTGATCGACATGGCCGAACGCCGCCCGCGCGACCTCGACGCTTTCGCCGAGGTGAATGGCGTCGGCGCCGCAAAGCTCAGGGAATTCGGCGAGATATTCCTTGGCGCAATCGCCGCGCATCTGTCTGGAGCGTCGGTGTGAAGCCTCCATCAAGAAGGATCAAAACCAGCGCATGATCTCGAAAATCGGAATGGATTTTGCTGGTGTCTTCGCCATGATTGTCAGTTTGCGAGGCAGCATTTCTTGAATTTCTTGCCGCTTCCACAAGGACATGGATCGTTGCGCCCGATATCACGCAAGGGGTTTGTGGCCGGCGTGATATTGGACCAGTCTCTGTCTGGCCAGGGCGATTGCCAATCTTCCTCGTCAAGCCCAATGTCTTCGTCAAGATGAAGGCCGCGGGTCCAGTCCAGCGCCACGAGCACATCGTCGATGTAGCCGAGATTGGCGTCCTTGAACCGGTCAATGTCGTCCGGCCGTTGCTCGGCATCCAGGAGGTCGCTTTCGAAATGGCTGCGATCAAGCACCCCCGACGGCACGCGGCCTTCGTCCCAGGCGCTGTGGACGAGCGGTGCGAGATCGCGCAAGGCGAGCATGGCGATTGCCTCCAGCCAGCCAATCCAGGCGTAATCGTCGTCGTCAGCCAGCCTCTCCTTGTGGAACCGCTCCAGAAACTGCTGTGTCCGGCCACGCTCGATACGACCGTCCCAGGTTAGAAAGGTCACCGCGCCCAGCGCCGCGTCGCGGATGAATTCATCGACGGAGCGGTCGGCGATGATGCCGAACAGCGCATCGACATCGCCGTCGAACACGCCGGCGACAATGCTCGCCAGGGTTTCGGTGACGGTGTCGCCGATCAGACTGTCGAGCTCGTCGTCCGGGCGGCGCAGCAGGCGCAGCAAGGGCTGGCATGCGTCGCTGTGGCGGGCGCCGCCCAGGATATGCAGGCCTCTGAAGAGCAGCATCTCCTCGTCGTCCGACAGGGCAGCTCCATCGGCTGCTCTTGTGAGGATTGCCAGCAGTGCCGGAGCGGATTCTTCGATCCTGATGGTGCAAAGCCCAATCGCGACATCCGGCACCGGCCGCTCGGTCGCCACGGCATGCAGGTGGTGTTCTATCGCGCCCAGATCGAAATCGGGCTGGCCATCGCCAAGGATTGCTTCGAGTTCTTCCTTCTTCATGCCATCCTCATTCGTTCGCTCTTGCCAAATCTACGCCAGGCCGCCTGCCTTTCAACAGTTGATCTTGGGCAGGGGCGAGATTCTCGTGCAAAAGGTCCGGGCTGGCAACGGAAGCGAGTTTGCCTTGTGACCTATAGAGTGGTACATTATCTCACAACCATGGTGTTGGAATGATCGCCGGGTTTCGGGATGAGTGGCTGCGTGCCTTCTTCGTGGATGATGTCCGTTCGCGGAACATTCCTTCCGACCTTGAAGGCCGGCTGTTCCGCAAGCTCCAGATGATCGACGATGCGGCGACCGATCGGGACTTGCGCGTGCCGCCCAGCAATCACTTTGAGAAGCTGCGTGGCAGTCTGGCAGGGTTCCATTCGATCCGGGTCAACCAGCAATGGCGGTTAGTCTTCCACTGGGATGGCGATCGGGGCGAGGCGATCGGCATTTATCTCGATGACCACAGCTACAGATGAAGCGAGGCAAAATCATGCTGACGACAAAGCGCAAGCCGGCGACGGTCGGCGAGATACTGACCGAGGAGTTCATCGAGCCGATGGGCTTGACGCAAGCCGCGTTGGCCGAGGCGATGGGTGTTCAGCGCAAGCATGTCAACGAACTGTGCAACGATCGAAGGGGCGTGACCGCGGCAACCGCACTCATCCTCGCCCGCGTGTTCGGCAATAGCCCGGATTTCTGGCTGAACGTGCAGCGGCGTGGCGATCTTTGGGAAGCGATGCACACACCCAGGGAACGCGATCGGATCGAACGTGCTCGTCCTCTGAAAAGCGCTGCGTGATCCACGTCGGCAACAGCATTCGGATAGCCGGTCGAGAGGCAGCATGAGCGAATACCAACACTACGATTTTCGGGCGGTCGACCGCCCACTCAGCGAAGCGGATCGCCGGGCGCTGCGGGAGTTTTCGACGCGGGCGCGGATCACGGCCACTGGCTTCACGAACTCCTACGAGTGGGGCGACTTCAAGGGCGACCCGGTCGAGTTCATGGAGCGCTGGTTCGATCTTCATCTTTATCTGGCCAATTGGGGCACGCACCGCCTGATGGTCCGCCTGCCGAAGCGACTGATCGACCGGCGGCGTCTCGACGGATTTCTGCATGCGGTCGATTGCGTCGATATCAGGACTTCGGGTGTCATGGCCTCGGCATCGAAGCCCAAGTCCTCAGGCATGAAGGTGCGGGAACATCGTGAACGTCTGCGCCGGCAAGGTCTGCGCCCCATACAGATATGGATGCCGGACGTGAGTGCGCCCGCCTTTCGCTCGCAAGCGCATCGCCAGTCGCTGGCGGTCGCGAAGGCGCTCGTTGATCTGACGGTTAGTGCGTTCGCGGCGCTGCTGGATCGTGAACATCATCAACAGTCGAATGCCGATGCTGATAAGCGTGAAAAGCGCCAGGCCGATAAGCGTCACGAGCACGCTCTGCCACGAGATGAAGTCGATGTTGCGCAAAGCGTTGGTTCCCTGCCCGTTGCCTCCAGCCCGGTTTCATCGCCGGCCGGCCACAGGGCCATTCTTGCGTCAAAATCGCCCAGCGGCAACCTAAGGCAGAGTGCGATGATAGCGGAAAGCGCCAGTCACAACACTTAGAGCGGTTCAGCTTTTGATAGAGCGCTGACCCGCTCTAAGTGTTGTTTTACGCAATTCCGGACGGAAAACCGCCATACACTTTTCCTGGAATTACTCTCGCAGGAGAGGCTGAGGCAGGCAACGAAGCTGTTCGGCAGCCCTCGCGGGACGTTGTCCCTGCCCGGTGCTCAAGTCACAAAGAATGAGTTTGCCGTGATCGAGAGACCCGGGGAAAGCGTGGCGAACTGTATTTGAGATGCGCCGCCGATGCCGTCGCTGTCGAAAGAGAGCGCT
>NZ_CAAF010000017.1 GCF_000359125.1 Mesorhizobium sp. STM 4661
CCGTTTACGGGGAGAAGATGCCGGCAGGCAGATGAGGCGCGGCGCCGACTTCGATAGCATCACATCGCGGTAAAGCCGTTGTCGACGAACAGATGCGTGCCCGTTGACGAAGCTGGACTCATCGCTGGCCAGGTAAAGTGCTGCCTTGGTCACCTCTTCCGGCTCGCCGATCCGCCCCTGCTGGGCGGCAAGTGCCGCGTCGGAGACATCGACGCCGAGCTTGCCGAGATCAGCGACTTCGCGCAGGCCGTGCGGCGTCCTGATGAAGCCGGGGCAGACGGCGTTGTACCGGATGTTATGGTCGCGGAATTCGACCGCGATGGCGCGCGCGAACATGTGGCGGGCGCCCCTTGGTCGTGTCGTAAAGCACCTCCATCGGCGCCGCCGCCACTGCCGAGATCGACGAGGTGCGGCATTCCGCTTGCACTGCGATGCTATTCCTCACGCACCGGGCCGCCAAGTGAATGCCCATTGACCTCGCCAGCCGCCACCTTCCGACCGTGCCGATTCCATGGCGCGGTCTGGCGGTCCTTCGTGCCTGATGTCTTCGGCAGGGCAGATCGCGGTAATCCAGACCAATTTTGGGAAGCATTTGAGAAATCCATTCTAGAAATAGCCCAAAAATAGCACTCGACAAAGTCTACTGATTTTATAGATTAATAGGCAATACGGAGGCCGATATGTCCTATATCCAGAACACCCAGACTGATCGCAACGGCCAAAGGCTGGCCAATGCGCAGACCTTTCGTCCGGCCTATGCGGGCGCTTTTGCCTATCTCGTCTTTGCCCTTGCGTTCGTGTTCACCGGGGCAGTCGTTCTGGGTCTGATTCCCTGATTCCTGGGGCCCTGATCCCGTCGGTCAGCAGCTTGCCGTTTCAGAAATAGCCGCTTTCAGGAATACCGGAGTTGAATGAGCCGAATGCCGGCGCGCTTTCGCGCGCCTGTGATTCAACGTGATGTCCATGTTTCCAACGTGATGGAGGAGATGGCAATGCCGATCGAGTTCACGCATGTTCCCGGTAAAACGCACCCCGCCGACGCCAGTTTTTTCTACGATTTCGTCGAGACCGCGACAAAGCTGTCGCTGATCGAGGATGCCGGATTCCAGAAGATCGTCGTCGACGATCCGGCCGGGCTGCTGACCAATATGGATCTTGCCGCCCAGGCGCTGGACCGCACCTCCTCGTTGGTGGTGGTCCTCACCCATTGGGCCGGCGTGATCGAGCCGACGGTCGCGGCACGGCAACTGGCGGCCCTCGACGCGAAAAGCGGCGGGCGGCTGTCGCTCAGGATGCTCAGCGAGCCGTTGAACGATGACGATGCCGAGACGCGCCCGATCGGCCACACCGTCGTCTGGCAGCGCATCGACGAATATCTGGTGCTTTTGAAACGGCTGTGGTCGAACGACCGGCCCTTCGACCATGAGGGCGCCTTCTACAGCATCAAGAGCGGCTATGTGCCGCGCAAGGGACCGCACGGCGCCGAATTGACCATACGCATGGGCGGACAGTCCGGAACTGCGCTGAAAGTGGCCGGACGGCATGCCGATGTCTTTGAGCTGACGCCGGGCTCGTTCGACGAGATCCGGCAGCTGATGGAGCGGGTGCGCAGCGCCGCCGCCGAACACGGCCGGGCCAGCAAGGTGCGTTTCGCGCTTCCCGTCCGGATCCGTTCGGAGGACAACGCTGCCGCCTCCTGCCAAAAGGCAGCCGACATTGCCGGGCCGCCGGCGCAGATCGCGCTGTCGCTGCTTCCCTATGCGGCCCTGGGGATCCACGAATTCATGATCGTCGGCGTCGACAGGCCGCGCGAGATCGCGACGGCTGGCCGCGAAACGATCGCACTCCTACGCAATTCGCTGGCGCGTCGCGAGGCCGATGTCCCGCAGCCGGGCGCGTTTGCCTCGCGCGTGACAGGAGAGGCGCGCGCTCCCTCCTGACGCAAGGCTATCGCGTCATTTCAAGACCCGCTCGACAATTGCGCCGAAGGTCGGTGGGTCGAATGCTGGCAGGATGAGCGGCTCGACGAAGCCGTCGCGCCGGGCAGTCAGCACATATTGCAGCATGGCCTCGTTGTCAGGCATTTCGAAGACCTGGACGAAGTCATAAGCGCCGAGCGTGGCATAGAAGGTAAGGGATTTGCCGCCAAGTGCTGCGACCCGCTCCTCGCTGATCTTCCGGCGATCAGGACTGCCGGCGAGCTCCGCCAGCCCCTTGTCCGTCAATCGCATCAGCGAAATGTAAAGCCGGCTGGTCGCACCCGGTGTGCCAGCAGTTTCGTCAGGCATCTCAGTGTCCCTTGCCGGAGAGTTGCGACAGGGCGGCGATGACGGCGCTTGAATCCGCTAGTGCGCCGAAGATGCCGTTTTCGACCGTCACCATGTGCAGCGCGGCCTCATGTGCCTTCTGGTCACCGCTGGCGCAGGCATCCGAGATGGTCAGGCACTGGAAATTCCGGTCGCAGGCCTCGCGCAAGGTCGTGTGCACGCAGACATCGGTCGTGCATCCCGAAAACATGAGATGGGTGATGCCCCGCGCACGCAACACATGCTCGAAATCCGTGTAGGTGAAGGCGCCATTACAGGTCTTGTCGACGATGATGTCCTCAGCCGCCAAATCGATCTCGGGAACGATCTGGAAGCCGGGGCTCGAACGCAGCAGGATATCGGTTCCCTCGAGACCCGCCCGTTTGCGGCGCCATTTCTCATAGGGCGTCATGTCGGCCATGTCGGCGCGGTAGCCTTGCCTTGTATGGATGATCTTCAGGCCTGCCGCGCGGGCGGCCGCGATCAGCCGGTTGACCGTCGGCAGGATGGCCCGCAGCGGGCTTGGATCGTAGCCCTGCCTGGCGAAATAGCCCGATGTCGACAGGAAATCCTCCTGCAGGTCGATGACGATCAGGGCGGTGTTTTCGGCAACCAGCCTGCCATCGTAGGGGAAATCGAAAGGTGTCGCCTTGATCATTTTTCTCTCTTCCGCAGCCAGATATGTTTCGCCGGCTCAAGACCTCTGAACTTCGTTGGGCAGCACGCCGATGGCGGACGGGTCAATCCGGCAATCGATGATCTGCCCGGGCACGGCCGCGACGGCTGCTTCCGAACGCAGCGTCGCCACCATCTGTTCGCCGGTCGTGGCCTTGAGCAGGATGCGCTCGAGCGCGCCGACGAAGGAGTTCTCGACCACCGTCGCGCGAAAGCCGATCTCGTCCCCCGTCGCTTGGCCGATGCGGATGTCCTCGGGACGCACCCATACGGTCAGACTGTCGCCCGGCCGTTCGCCGTCTTTGGCCAAGGGAAAGCCAAAGCGCGTGCCGAACGCCTCGACCTTCGTCTGATCGTCATCGGCGCGGTGGCCGCTCAAAAAATTGTTCTCGCCGAGAAAGCCGGCGACGAAGCGTGTCGAGGGTTTCTTGTAAAGGTCGCGCGGCGGTCCGATCTCGACGATGCGGCCATGGTTGAACACGGCGATGCGATCGGACATGGCGATCGCCTCTTCCTGGTCGTGGGTGACATAGACGAAGGTCACCCCGGTCTCGCGATGCAGCCGCTTCAACTCCTTCTGCATCGTCTCGCGCAGCATCCGGTCGAGAGCCGAAAGCGGCTCGTCGAGCAGCAGGATGCGTGGCCCGAAGGCCAGGGCGCGGGCGATGGCGACACGCTGCTGCTGGCCGCCGGACAATTCGCGCGGCTTGCGCTCGGCGAGATTGTCGAGGCCGACCAGCGACAACATCTCGGTCACCCGCGCCGCGATCCTCGCCTTCTCCCATTTGCGGACCCTGAGCGAGAAGGCGATGTTGTTGGCGACGGTGAGATGCGGGAACAGCGCATAACCCTGGAAGACGAAGCCGAAATTGCGGTCCTCCGGGTCGACATGGGTGATGTCCTTGCCGTCGAGGCTGATCGTCCCGTTGCTCGGCGTGGTGAAGCCGGCGAGCGACATCAGCAAGGTCGTCTTGCCGGACCCTGAGGGTCCGAGCAAGGTGACGAACTCGCCCGCCTCGACCGAGAGGTTGATCCCGGTCAAGGCGGTGACCTTGTCATAGGTCTTTGCCAGATCGTCGATGACCAGCAATGCCATCAGTTCGTGGCCATATCGGATGGAGCCATATCAGATCGGGTCCCTGATCAGCGGCGCCGTCGAGCAATGCAGGCCACCGCCGCCAAGCTCGACGGTCTCGTAATTGCAGGTCAGCACGGTGATGCCGGCGGCATCGAGCCTGTCGGCAAGGCGCTTCGAGCGGCTGCCATGCATGATCACGCGTCCGGGCGCGACGGCCAGACAGTTGAGCGACATGGCGCTGTCCTCGGGAGGCAGTTCGATCATCTTGATGCCGCGTTTCTCCAGATATTCGATGAACGGGTAGGGCAGTTCGTTGACGTTGACGATCGCCGTCTCGACGTCGACCATAATGAAAGCGCCGTCGATGTGAATACGGTATCCGGGCATCGGCACCTTGATCAGCGTCACGCCGAGGCCGGCGAGGATGCTTTCGACCTGCCGTACGCCTTCCGGGTTGCAGGCGATGGAGACCGTGCAGACGGCGGTCTTGGCATCGATGAAGGCAAAGCCGCCGCCTTCGAAGACGGCCGAGCCGTGGATGGTGCCGAGGATCGGGCAGCCGGCCTTGGCCAGCGCCCGGGTCACCGGCAGCTCCTCGCCGCGGCGCACCCGCCGCGCCAGGCGGGTGACGATGGCGCCGCCCGGAATGCCGATGACGCTGTCGCGCGTGTAGATCTGCTTCATCGCGCCAGGGGCGGCCTTGTCGACGAGAATGACATCGACGCCTTCCGAACGCAGCAAGCCGGTGAATTCGTCATGGGCGCGCTGCATGGCGGGCAGGTCCGGCATGGTGCGGCCCATCCAGTACCAGCCCTTTTCCGGATCGCCGAAACCGCCGACCTCGGGCATCGGCTTGTTCTCGACGACGGAAAGCTCGTCGCCGGGCCGATGCATCAGGACGGCGCGCAGCTTGCCGACATCGTTCGAGCAGCCCCAATGGCGGCCCCATACCGGGATCTGCTCCTCAGCCGTGTCGAAGCCCGGTTCCGGAACGGAGCCGAAGATGCTGAAGAACTTGTTCTCCCGGTACTCGTTGTCGCTCATCGCGGTGCTCATGGATATTCCTTTCCTTTCGATTGTTCCCGAGGCTCGGGAGTGTTGACTAGAATTTTCGTTGTTGTTGCCGGTGCTCGATCAGCGCTCGTGCGATCAGAGCCAGCACGGTGATGACGAGCAGGACGGTGGCGATCGCCGCCAGCGCCGGGTCGACGGCATCCTGGATGCTCGTCCAGATGCGGCGCGGCAGCGTGACGACGGCGCGTCCGGTGATGAACAGCGTCACCGTGATCTCGTCCCAGGACGCGACGAAAGCGAGCAGCGCGCCTGCGGCAACGCCCGGAACGATGTTCGGCAGTATCACCTTGCCGAAGACGGTCATCGGTCTGGCGCCGAGGCTTCTCGCCGCCTGTACCAGCCGCTGGTCGAGATTGGAGAGCGACGCGCCGATAGCGAGCACCGTCAGCGGCAAGGCCAGCACGACATGCACCAGGACGACGCCGGTGTAGCTGTCGAGCAGCGACAGCCGCGCCCACAGCTTGACCATGCCGACGGCGTAGATGATCGGCGGCACGATCATCGGCGACAGCAGGAGGATGCGCATCAGGGACGGCCACCAGCCGCCCGCCGCCCAGGCACCGACGGCGAAGGCGACGCCGAGAGCCGTCGCGATCGCGGCGCAGGCCAGAGCGATGCCGGCGCTGGTCAGCATGCTTGGCAGCCAGCCCTTGCTCCAGTCGGCAAGCGCCGCGAAATGCTGCATCGAAATGCCGTCCCGCGGCAGCGACAGGTAATCGCGGTCGGTGAGCGCGACCGGGATCACCACCAGGATCGGAACGAACAGGAAGCCGAGCAGGCACCAGGCCAAAAGGCGCGGCAGGCCGACCTCGATGATGCGCCGCGGCTTCATTGCTGCGGCCTCGCGACGAAGGCGGCGCGCAGCGCCGGGCTGCGCATGGCGGCAAAGACGATGATGCCGACGACCAGCAGCAGCATGGTCGACAGCGATGTCGCGAGGTCCCAGCGCGACGTGCTCGAAATCTGCACCGAGATGTATTCGGCGATCATCAGGGTCTTGCCGGCGCCGAGCAAAGCCGGCGTCACCAGAAAGCCGAGCGAGAAGACGAAGACGAACAGGGTCGCAAGGGCGATGCCGGGCAGGCTGAGCGGCAGCCAGACGCGCCAGAAGATCGTTGCCGGGCGCGCGCCCAGCGAGCGGGCCGCCTGCATGATGCGGCGGTCGATGTCGGACAGATTGGCGTAGAGCAAAAGGATGGCGAACGGCATCATGTAGTGGACCATGCCGATGGTGACGCCGAGCAGATTGTAGACAAGGTCGAGCGGCGTCGAGATGACACCGGTCTCCATCAGGGCGCTGTTGAGGACGCCGCGACGGCGCAGGATGGTGATCCAGGAAAACGCCCTGACCAGCACCGATATCCAGAACGGCACCAGCACAAGGAACAGCGAGATGCGGCGCCAGCCGGCCGACATATGGATGATGGCGAAGGCCACGATATAGCTCGCCAGCACGGTCAGCACCGTCGTCGTGACCGACACTTTGAGCGTCGTCATCACCACGCGTCCGACCGCGGCGTTGGCGAACAGGCTCTGGTAGTTGGCAAAGCCGAACTTCGGCTCGGTCAGGCTCAACGCCAGTACCTGCAGGATCGGCGCCGCATAGAGCCCGATCGCCACCAGGCTGGCGGGAACCGTCAGCAGCAGGGCTGTTGTCTTGAAATTTCGCATCGGATCAAATTCGAATCGGATGGGGGCCGCCGCCTTGCCGGCGGCAGCCCTTCCCTCTGTTGGCGTGCGGTCAGCTCGAGATGAAATCCAGATATTTGTTCTGGAGCTCGGTCTCATGTTCGGCGTAGTAGGCCGGATTGAGCATGATCTGCGAGGCCGCGTTCTCCTTAGTCGTCGGATTCACCAAGGCGTCCGCCGGCGTCATCAAGGCCAGGGTCTTGGGATTGGAAGGCCCGTTGCCCATGATCTGCAGCAGCACGAGCTGGCCGGCCGGATCGAGCGTCGAATTGATGAAATCGAACACCTTCTTGCCGGCGGGATTGCCCTTGGGAACCGACCAGGCGCTGGCCGAAAGGATGTTCTGCTCCCAGATCCATTTGAACTTGTCGGGCGTCTCCTTGTTGAGCAGATTGGCGCGGGTGTGCCAGATATTGCCCATCGCGACTTCGCCTTCGCGGAACAATTGCTGGGTCTGCGCGCCGCCCTCCCAGAAGATGATGTCGGCGAGCATCGGCTTCAGCTTCTTGAACGCCCGGTCGACATCGAGCGGATAGAGGTCGGCGGGCGCGACGCCGTCCGCCATGAGGACGAATTCGAGCTGGCCCTGGATCCATTTGCACATGGTGCGCTTGCCGGGGAACTTTGCCGTGTCGAAGAAGTCGGCCCAGCCGGTCGGTGCGACCCCCTTGGTGGCGTCGGCGTCATAGGCGAGCACGTTCGAATAGACATAGTTCGAGACACCGAACTCGCCGGCGAAATTCTCCGGCACCTGCGATTTGTCGACGATCGTGTAGTCGATCTTCTCGACCAGATTGCCCTTGCCCAGCGTCAGCGAGTCGATCATACCGCCGTCGGTGGCGTCCCAGATGACCTTGCCGGACTCGACCATGGCCCGGATGGCGCCGATCGCGGGGCCAGCCCCATCGATCACCACCTTCATGCCGCTCTTCTTGGTGAAGGGTTCGCCATAGGCCTTGGCGAAGGCATCCGCCGCCGCACCGCCCCAGTTGCAGACGACGATTTCGGAGGCGTCGGCCTGGGCAACGCCAGGTTTGAAGGCGGCCGCAAGTCCGAGGCCGCCGAGGGCAAAGAGGAAAGAGCGGCGATCGATCTCACCGCGGTTGAATTTTTCCAGCGCGATCTGCGCCGCGTCCTGTGCGAAATGCGAGATTGTCATTATCAGGCTCCCATTGTTGATGTTGATGGCAGACTTTCGCGGAGTTGATCCGTCTTTCTCAAGGCTACGCTCTTATTGGCGTTCGGTTTTCCGATGAGGCGTTTCCAGCCGGTTCCCACTTTATTGTGCGCGGCGCGGCCACGGAGTGGCGCACGACAAGCTTCACCGCGACCGGCGCCGCATTCGGTATCTCGGCGCCGTTGATATGGTCTATCAGCAGGCCGACCGCCCGGCGGCCGAATTCCTCCGCCGACTGGTGCACGGCCGTCAGCGGCGGATCGAGAAGATCGACATTCCTGATGTCGTCGAAACCGACCAGCGACAGATCGGCCGGCACGGTGATGCCGAGCGTGCGGCAGCCTTGCAAAATCCCGAACGCCAGCATGTCGGCGGAGGCGAAGATGGCGGTCGGCGGATTGTCGAGGGCGGCGAACCGCAGGAATGCGTCAAGACCGGACTGCTCGTCATAGTCGCCGAAAAAGACGTAGTCCGGGTTCACCTCAAGGCCCCGCCGCTTGAGACTGTCCTCGAAGGCGCCGAACCGTTCCTTGCTGCTGAGCAATGCCGGCGGTCCGCCGACAAAGGCGACCGCCCGGTGGCCGTGCTCCAGAAGATGCTCGGTCGCAAGCCTGGCACCGAGACGATTGTCGGCAAACAGGCGCGGCGCGATGGCACCGGGAACGTCCTCGTCGACCAGGACGACATTGCTGCAGGCATTGATCTTCTGGACCAGCGCGCCATCGTCGGGATGGTTGGTCATCAGCAGGATGCCGTCGACCTGCGCGTCGTCGATGCGCGACAGGAAGCCCAGTTCCTTGGCCGCGATGTTGCGGCTGTTGAACATCACCAGGCTGTAGCCGAGACGACTCGCTTCCTCTTCCGCCGCGCTCGCGATGGCGGCGAAAAACGGATAGGAGATGTCGGAGACGATCAGGCCGATGGTTTCGCTGCTGCCTTTGCTCAGGCGCCGCGCAATGGCGTTGGGGCGGTATTCCAGCTTGGCCACGGCCGCCCGGATGCGCTCGCTGGTTTCGGCGGGCAGCTTGATACGGCCGTTCAAGTGACGCGAGACGGTGGTGACCGACACGCCGGCCGCGTGCGCCACATTCCTGATCGTCGATGCCGTAGGTTTCTTCATGGGCGGTTTCGCCAATGTTCCCTTTGACCAAGATTTCAGCATAGGAAATGCTAGATGTAAACCGCTTTACTAAACCGGTTTCATAAATTACGCCTTTTCTCCAGATCGGCAGGGCCGGTGAGCGCCGCCACGAAGAAATCGACAGGGAGAAAAGGATGGCTACGACAGGACGCGTTCTGATTGCCGGTGAATCATGGACGGTACACAGCACCCACCAGAAGGGCTTCGACAGTTTTTCGACGGTTGAATATGCGGAAGGGATCCGCTGGCTGCGCGATGCGCTGGAAACCGGCGGCTGGCAGGTCGATTACCAGCCCGCCCATGTCGCCGCGCGCGACTTCCCGTTCGATGCGAAAGCGCTGTCGCATTATGATTGCGTGATGCTGAGCGACGTCGGCGCCAACACGCTGCTGCTCCATCCCGATACATTCGTCCGCTCGGTCGCCTTGCCGAACAGGCTGCATGCGATCCGCGACTATGTCGCGGCGGGCGGCGGCTTCGTCATGGTCGGCGGCTATATGACGTTCCAGGGCATCGAGGCCAAGGGTCAGTATTCCGGAACGGCGATCGAGGAGATCCTGCCGGTCAACGTCGCCGCGACGGATGATCGCGTGGAGTCGCCGCAAGGCGTGACGCCGCAGATCCTGGAGACAGCACATCCGATCGTCGCCGGCCTCGGGTCGGTGTGGCCGCATCTGCTTGGCTACAACCGCGTCACGCCGAAAAGCGGCGCCACGGTGGTCGCGAAGGTCGGCAATGATCCGCTGATCGTCGCCGGCCAGTACGGCAAGGGCAGGAGCGTCGCCTTCACCTCCGATTGCGCGCCGCACTGGGCGCCGGCCGCTTTCGTCGAATGGCAGGGCTACGCGCCGCTGTGGCGGCAATTGGCAGGCTGGGCGTCCGGCAAATGACCATGCGTCGTTTTACGGGGCATCGCTTTATCGAGCCGGCTAAGCAGTGAGACCTTTCGGTGTCACTAGCGCGGCCTTGTGCAAGGATGCAGTTCTTCGTCGCCAAACTGCGCTATAGGATCGGGTTCTGTCTCGCCCGCATGCGGTCGTGCCTGCCGACGAAGGATGTGCTGCCTTGCGTAATCGACTGGAGATCTGCGGCACTCGCTCGCCTGCCGGCATCGTGGCGGCCATTCGGCAATTGGTTCCGGACGGCGTTATCGTTGAGGGGGGCGATCTCAAGATCGCCGACTGTGACTTCCTGATCGAAGAGGAACTGTCGCTGAGCAAAGCCGTGCCGGCGCGACGCCTTGAATTTCGCGCCGGACGGATCTACGCAAGGCAGGCTTTGCGAAGTTTGGGCATTGCTGCCTGCACTATCCCAATCGGAGCCGCGCGAGCGCCGATCTGGCCCGCGGGCACTGTCGGTTCGATCTCTCATACCCGAAGCTTGTGCTGTGTCGTGACCGGATTATCTGCTGATTTTCTCAGTGTTGGCATTGATATTGAAGACGCTAATCCGCTTTCTGACGACCTTACGAAATTGATTTCGCATGTATCGGAGTTAAAAAACCGGGAGGCCATTGAAATACGCTTGGACTATGATCTTCCCAAGCTTCTGTTTGTCATAAAAGAAGCTTTCTACAAAATGTATTTTCCACTGTCACAGCGTTTTTTGACGTTTCATGATGTTTGCGTTGAGTTGGATGTCGAGAAATCCTCTGCCAAAGTCGTGATCGCTTCATCAAATCACCCTCCTGCCACCAATCATAGATACTTTGAAGGGCGCTTTGGCTGCTATAATGGAACGGTGTTCTCATATTTTGACGTGCCTGCGCATTAAATGAAGAAGCAGGTTTTGTCGCGAGTTTGCGACAAAACCAGATCAGTTGGTCCGCGCCGGTCCTTGACAGCAACGCTACCCACAAGCACTCAATTACTCGCGGCATGGGGGCTCGGCATGGGGTATTTGGGCATGGGGTACTTGCCGACCGCGTTTCTTGGGTCGAGCGGCAGCTTTCCTCGATGAACGTCTATTCCGGAGCATCGCCAATGGAAACGATACGCGGCCATGTGGATCGGCACGCGGAACAGAATGCGGAATCGGTGGCTATTTTGGCCGCCGGGCGCCTGCCGCTGACATATGGAGCGTTGGGCAGCCAGATCCGCTACGTCGGTGCAAGGCTAGGCCTTGCAGACGTTCGGTCCACGGGTCGCGTCGCGGTCGTTCTGCCAGAAGGGGTGGAAGCTGCCGTTGCGATTGTGGCCGTCGCGGCCAATGCGGCTTGTGCTCCCTTGAACCCTGCTTATTCCGCGCGCGAGTTCGAATCACGGCTGACTGCGTTGCGGGCCAAGGTGCTCATCGTGCCAGACGGTGGTGAATCGCCGGCGATCGCCGTGGCGAAGTCGCTGAACATGCGTATTTTGCGACTGGTTCCGGAAACGGCGTCGGCCGCAGGGCTCTTCTCGCTGACGGGCGATGGTGAGCCGGTTGTAGTGCCCAAAGATCCGGCGCCAGATCCGGCGCCAGATCCGGCGCTCCTGCTCTTCACATCGGGCACGTCGGCGCGACCCAAGCTGGTGCCATTGACACATCGAAACCTCTGCGTTTCGGCGCAAGACATTTGTTCAGCGCTCCATCTCCATTGCTCGGATCGGAGCCTGGGCGTGATGCCGCTGTTTCATATCCATGGCCTCAGCAGCCTTTTCGCGTCGCTGATTTCCGGAGGAAGCTACATCAGCATGGCGGACTTCTCCGCCGAGAGCTTTTTCACCTGTTTACTCGAACTTCGGCCGACCTGGTATTCGGCCTCGCCGACGATCCATCGCATGATTCTCGATCAAATCCATATGTGTCGTGGAAACATGCGCGAGAGTGGGCTGCGCTTCATCCGCTCGGCTTCGGCGCCGATGACGCCGCAGTTGATCACGGATGTCGAAAGCGTGTTCGGCGTGCCGTTCGTCGAGGCATACGGGATGACCGAGGCGGCGCCGCAGATTGCCAGCAACCGCCTGCCACCATTCAGGCGCAAGCCGGGATCTGTCGGCACGGCCGCCGGGCCGGAAGTTGCGATCATGGACGAAGCTGGCCGCGTCCTGCCGCCCGACGGGCACGGCGAAGTGGTCGTTCGCGGCCCAAATATCATGCATGGCTACGATGGCGACCCCGCCGTCAACGAAGCGGCGTTCTCGGGAGGCTGGCTGCGGACAGGCGATCTGGGGCATCTTGATACGGACGGCTATTTGTTCGTTACCGGCCGCTTGAAGGACGTCATCAATCGCGGCGGCGAGAAGATCTCGCCGCAGCTGGTCGAGCAAGTCCTGCTGGAGCACCCCGCGATCTTACAGGCCGTTGTTTTTGCAACTCCCCATCCGGTGCTCGGCGAGAACATCGCCGCCGCGGTCGTGCTCAAATCGGCGGAGAAGCGCGATCAGCAAATCCGCAGCTTTGCGGCCAAGCGCCTGGCGCGATTCCAAGTGCCGCAGCGGATTGTTTTCGTGGATCAAATCCCGCTCGATCCGACGGGAAAACTCAATCGCAAACATCTGGCTCAGGCGTTAGTCCTGGCCGAACATGATGGTCAACGCAGCCTGTTGCGCACTGACAAGGCCGTTGCCCGCACGGCCGCCGAGCGCCGGGTGGCGGCGGTTTTTGCCGAGGTATTGGGGACCGGCCCGCCGGGCATCCACGACGATTTCTTCGATCTGGGCGGCCACTCGCTTACCGCCATGCAGGTTCTCGTCCGGCTGCAACAGATATTCCAGGTCACGCTGCCGATCGGTTGCATGTTTGAAAGTCCGACAATCGCAGGACTTTCAGAATGCATTGGCGCGCAGATGGCCAACCTCGTTGCGGACGGTGCGGCGAGGTTGGAGCAAGGATCGAAGACAGACGCGATTACGGCCGATGCACCACGCATTCCCCGACGGCATGATGCGGCGCCCGCACGGCTCTCGTTCGCACAACAGCGCGTCTATTTTCTCGATCAGATCGGCTCTGGCGGCGCCTACAACATGTCGGCTTCCCTGTGGTTGACGGGGCCACTCGATGAGGCCGCGCTGGCGCTGGGCCTTGATGAAATTCGCCGCCGCCATGAAATCTTGCGTACGACCTTTCATATGCGCGGCGGGCAACCGACACAGGTGATCTCAGAGCCGCAGGCGACCCGCTTGGCGGGGATCGATCTGATCGCGCATCCAGCAGCAGAGCGCGCCGCCGAGGCGATACGCCTTGCTGGGGAGGAGGCCGGCCAACCGTTCGATCTGGCGAACGGCCCGCTCTTTCGCACCAAGCTGATCCGATTGGGGCGGGAGGAGCACGTGCTCCTTCTGACGATGCACCACATCGTCTCCGACGGCTGGTCGATCGGCATCCTGTACGCGGAACTCAAGCAACTGTACGAAGCGTTTCGCGAGCACCGGGCGTCGCCGCTCGAAGAATTGCCGGTTCAGTACGGCGACTTCGCAGCCTGGCAGCGGCGGGGCGTCGAGGAAGGGGAGCTCGAACATCAGATCATCTACTGGACCCGTCACCTTGAGAAGCTTCCACCAGCCTGTACGTTTCCGATGGACCGACCTCGCCCCGCCGTTCAACCCTATCGCGGTGCGATCCAGCAGGTCTTGATCGATCGTCAACTGATCGATCGGCTGAAGGCTCTCAGTCGAAGCCAGAATGTGACGATGTTCATGATTTTTCTCGCAGCCTTCAAGACATTGCTGTTCCGCTACAACGGGCAAGACGATTGCGTCGTCGGCGCGCCGATCGCAAACCGCCCGGGGAAAGAACTGGAATCGCTGATCGGGTTCTTCGCCAATACATTGGTTTTGCGCACGACACTTGCCGGCGATCCGTCATTTGTGGAGTTGCTCGGCCGCATCCGGTCGACGGCGCTCGGCGCATACGCGCACCAGGACGTTCCGCTCGAACGGATCGTGGAGGAGCTGAAGGTCGCGCGCGATCCCAGTCGCACGCCGTTGTTCCAGGTCATGTTCGCGTTTCAGAACGTCCCGGAGATGCGAGGCCCGGCATCACCGGCGTCGCCGGCAATCGATCGATCGGCGAGACCTTCCTTCGATCTCGCCCCCGGTCTGACCGCACAGCCTTTCCGGGCCGACACCATGACGGCGAAATTCGATCTCACACTGTACCTGTCGGAAACCAGTGAAGGAATGTCGGCGACGTGGCAATTCAACGCCGACCTGTTTGAGCCGGCCACTATCCATCGGTTGGCACGGCACTTCCAGACATTGCTCGAAGGCATATCAACCGATCCCGGGCAGAAATTGTCGGAACTGCCGTTGTTGCCAGAAGCCGACCGTCGCCAGATCGAAATTGATTGGAACCGTACCGAAGCCCGCGATCTGCTCGGGCACAATTATGTCCAACTGTTCGAGGCGCAGGTGGAGCGAACCCCCGATGCTCCGGCCGCGTTGGGCGGGGACCGACAGTTCACGTATCGTGATCTCAATGACCGTGCCAACCAGCTTGCCCGGTATTTTCGCAGCCTCGGTGTTGGCCAGGAGACATTGGCCGGGGTCTGCTTGCCTCGATCGGCCGAGACGTTGGCGGTGCTGCTTGGGGTGTGGAAGGCCGGCGGCGCGTTTCTGCCCCTCGACCCGGAATATCCGCCCGAACGCATCGCCTTCATGCTGCGTGATGCGGGCGCGACGCTGCTCATTACGCAAACATCCCAGCTACCGAAATTCACCGCCGCGTTGCAGTCGTCGGCGCCTGACCAGGCCGGTCTGCCGCGGACCATATGCCTCGACGCCTGCCAGGCGTCCGTCGCCCAAGAAGATACTCGGAATCTTGACGTGGTGCCGGCGCCCGACGCGCTTGCCTATGTCATTTACACGTCGGGCTCCACGGGAAACCCCAAGGGCGCGATGATCACGCAAGCGAACATCTGCCATTACGCGCTGGCGATGGTCCGGGCGCTCGGGCTCCGGTCGGACGACCGATATCTCCACACGGCCTCGTTCTCGTTTTCCTCTTCGATACGGCAGTTTGCGGTTCCGCTCTCTTGCGGGGCAGCCGTGTCGATCGCGTCGGCGGAGGAGATCCGTGATCCACAATTGTTGTTCGAGACGGTGCGCCTGCGGCACGTGTCGGTGCTGGATCTGGTGCCGTCATTCTCAGCCGGCTGCCTGCAGGTGTTGACGTCGCTCGGTCCAGCCGTGCGGGCAGGGTTGTTTGACAATCAGGTTCGGCTGATGCTCTCCGCCAGCGAGCCGCTGCCCCCCGCGCTGATCGAAAAATGGCGGTGCCTGTGCAGACCGGGGACAGCCTTCGTCAACATGTTTGGCCAGACGGAAACGACAGGGATCGTGATGATTTACCCGATTCCGGCAGGCGGCGACGTGGCGACGACAGTCCCGATCGGCCGGCCGATCGCGAACACGCAGGCCTATGTGCTGGACACGGCGCGCCGCCCGGTTCCGGTTGGCATTTGCGGCGAGTTGTATATCGGCGGCGCCGGCATCGGGCGAGGCTACATCAATCATCCGGAGCAGACGGCAAAGAACTTCGTGCCCAATCCATTCAGCCGACATACCGGCGAACGGCTCCACCGGACGGGCGATATGGCGCGCTGTCGATCTGACGGGACAATCGAAATCGTCGGACGGGCCGACGCACAGATCAAGATTCGTGGCTTCCGCATCGAGCCGGGCGAAATCGAGGCCGTGATTCGCACTCACCCAGACATACGCGAGTGTATGGTCGGCGTTGCCGACGATGCAGTCGGAGATGATCGGATCAGCGATCGCAAGCGCCTGGTGGCCTTCGTTGCGGCCAATGAGCATGCCGCGGAAACGGAGGCTTCTCAGCACTTGCGCGAATTTCTAAAGCAGAGACTGCCAGACTACATGCTGCCGCAACGTATCGTCGTGCTGGACCGGTTGCCCCGCACGCCGAACGGGAAGATCGATCGTCAGGCCTTGTTCGCAAAGCTGCAGCCGACGCCCGCCATGTCGGATGCCGCGGCGCTTTCGTCGAAGCAGATTGCACCGCAAATGGTGGCGCACACCGACGCCGAGACTATCCTGGTGGAGGTCTGGAAAAAAATCCTGCGACTGGACAATGTTGGAGTCCACGACAACTTCTTTGACCTGGGCGGCAACTCCATCCTGAGCATCAACATCGTTCTCGAGGCGAGAGAGGCCGGCCTGAAGGTCAATCTCCGTCAACTCTATCAGCATCAGACGATCGCCGAGCTTGCTCGCACCGTGGCCCAATCAGAACACGACATTGGGCAAACCATTGTGGTGGCACCGGCATCGAGCGAGCATGAGCAGAAAATCGTGGTGACGGTCGAAAGCCTTCGCGCCTACGGCCACGAGGCACTGACGCGGGCGGGATTGAGTCCCGAGGGTGCTGCGATCGTGACGGAAGTGCAGCTTGAAGCAAGCCTGCGCGGCCAGCCGACGCACGACATGGTCAGCATTCCGCGTTACGCCTCGCGGATCGCGTCGGGCAAAATCAACCCCCGCCCGCAAATCCAGATCGAGCATGAGACCGCCAGTACCGCGCGGATCGATGGCGACAATGGCCCAGGCCAGTGGGTCAGCACGGTTGCGATGGAAGTCGCCATTCGAAAGGCGGGCAAGCACGGCGTCGGCATCGTCAGCGTCCGCCGATCCAATCACTTCGGCGCCGCCGGTCACTATGTATGGCAGGCTGCGAAGAATGGCCTGATCGGGCTTTGCACGACCAACGGACCGCTGATCCTGGCGCCGACGGGCGGCGTTACGCCGACATTCGGCAACAACCCGCTTGGTGTCGGCATCCCGGCAGGGCGGTATTCCCCGATCCTTCTCGACATCGCCATGAGCGTTGCGCCTCGTGGCAAGATCGGACTGTCGGTCGCGGAAGGAAAGCCGGTGCCGTCGGGTTGGATTCTCGACCGCTTCGGACGCCCCTCGACAGATCTGACCGATCTTGCGGCAGGGCTGGGAGTGCCGATCGGCGGGCACAAGGGGTATGGCCTAGCCCTGGTGATGGAAGTGTTTGCGGGTGTACTCAGCGGCGCCGGTTTTTGCAGCGAACATCATCGGGATAAACTGCACGATGGTTCCCCCGACTACGGCCATTTCTTCATGGCGTTCGATCCGCGGCGGTTCATGCCGGCGCCCGAATTCACCGAGCGCGTCGATCGCCTGATCGAACAGACAAAGAACGGCGAGCGCGCCGAAAACATCGGCGAAATCCTCATTCCGGGCGAGATGGAACTGCGCGCTCGCGAGGAAAGCTTGAGGGAAGGCGTGCGACTACGGTCCTCAACCTATCGAGCGCTTGTCGCCTACGCACGGAGAACAGGGCTCGATGCCGAATTGAGCGTCGTTTCGATGCCGAAGACACCGACCGGCCGAGTGCCCGCAGAATGACAGAGCAATTGCACGATCTGGCGACCGATCCAAAAGATCGCATGATCGCCTTCGACCGGGCCGAGTTCGAGCAGAGCATCATGGCGCGCTTTGAGAAGGTGGTCGTCGGGCATGCGCTGCAAGTGGCAATCAGCGGCAACGGAGAGCAATGGACGTATGAGGAGCTGGACCGGCGTACGAATCAGGTAGCCCGGGCCATCCTCGAACGCACCGTACCCGGGCGCGGGTGCGTCGCCTATCTTGTCGATCATTCGCCAAACATGGTGATCTGCGCGCTGGCGGCGCTGAAAGCCGCAAAGGCGTTCCTGTGCATCCACCCTGGAATGCCGCCCACGGCCCAGCGGGACATCATCAACGATGCGGCGCCGGATCTGCTGCTCACCGATGCGTCCCACGAGATGGCGGCCTATGGTCTTGCCGGTGACGGTCGGTCGGTCCTTCTTCTTGAGGAGATTGACACGCGTTACCGCGAAGACGCCTTGCGCTTGACAATTGCCCCTGGCGAGCCTGCCGCCATCTTCTATACCTCGGGAAGCACCGGGCGGCCCAAGGGCGTCGTCAAGAGCCATCGTACCGTGCTTCATCGGGCTTGGCTTTGTGCCCAATATGATTCGGTCGATTGCACGGACCGGCAGTCGCTGCTGACCTATTGCAGTTTTGCCTCATCGGAGGCGGATGTCTTCGGAGCGCTTTTGAACGGCGCCACGCTGGAATTGTACGACGTCGCGTCGCGCGGACTTGCCGATCTGGGGGCATGGATCGACGAGCGGCGGATCACGCTGCTGCATCCCCCCGTCATGCTGTTTCGCAGGTATCTTTCGACGCTAAGAGGCGCTGGCCTGCATCCGTCCGTGCGGTTGTTGGCTCTCGCGGGCGAGACGGTCATTGCCTCGGACCTTCAACAGTGGCGTCAACGGTTCGCGACTTCATGTGCGTTGCGTCATCGCTTCTCCTCCACCGAGGCCGGTCATATCGCCGTAGCCTCGGTGGCGCCCGGTGTGACGCTTGCGTCGGGCACGGTTCCGGCGCCGCGTCCGGTTGCGGACAAGCATCTCTCGGTCGTCGATGAGCAGGGCCGGGCGGTCGAGGACGGAGAAGCCGGGGAGCTCATCGTCCGCAGCGCGTTCCTGGCTGACTATTGGCGCCGTGCTCCAGAGGTCTCCGACCATTTCCAGGCAGACCCCGAGCTTCCCCACCAGCGTCTGTTTCACACTGGCGACATGGGACGGTTCTTGAGTGACGGGAGTTTTGAATTCCTGGGCCGGCGCGACAGCCAGGTGAAGGTTCGCGGGTACCGCGTCGAAACGCAAGAAATCGAGCATGCCTTTCTGGCCCTGCCGGCCGTGAAAGAAGCCGCTGTGATCGCCGAGTTTCGTCAGGAGGAGAACTCCCTGGTTGCCTTCGTGGCGATGAAGCAGGGAGCATTGTTTCAGGCTGAAGGATTGAGGTCGGAGTTGCGGTCGATCCTCCCGCAATGGAAAATTCCGGCTCAAATCCATGCGATAGGTTCGTTGCCGTTGACGCCGACCGGCAAGATCGACAGGCAGCTGCTTCGACAGCACTTACACGCCGAGCCCGCCAAAAGCAGCCAGGCTGCTCAACCGTCCGATACGGAAGCGGACTTGCCGACGGCACAACTGACCAAAATATGGGAGGAGCTACTTTGCCGGACGGGTATCCAGCCCGACGATGACTTCTTCGATCTCGGCGGCCATTCGATGCTGGCCGCGCAGTTGATGCTCCGGATCAAGGACGTCTTCAACCGTTCGCTACCGCTCAAAATTTTGTTGACGGATTCAACGATCAGGCGACTGGCCATGTCGCTTTCGCAGCCTGCTGATGCAGCGAAGAAATATCCCGAAGGGTCCACTCCCGTGGCCATGTTGAAGCAAGGGGGTGGGCGCGTTCCACTCTTCTGTGTCCCCTCGGCCCCTGGGTCAGCACTGGGATATTTGCAGCTCGCCCGCCTGTTGGACGACGATCAGCCGGTCTATGCGGTCCAATTTGACGGCGATGGCGAGGACGACGTCGGCAAAAGCTTCGAGCAGATTGCCGGCAGATGCGTCGAGCATGTGCGACAGCTGAGGCCGCATGGGCCCTACCGCATTTGCGGGTATTCGTTCGGCGGCGGGCTGGCTTACGAGATGGCACGCCAACTGATTGCGGCAGGCGAGCTGGTCGATCTGCTGGCGATATTCGACGGACGTCTCCCGAAGTCACGCCGGTTTCTTCGCTTTCCTCGGTCTCTTCCGCTACACCGGAGCGTGCCACTGTATCTCCGCCAATTCGCGACTCTCGGATCACGTGAGGCTGGGAAATACGTTGAATGGCGCCTGCGCAATCGCCTGCGCTATCGCCTGCATCTGCTGCGCTATCGCCTGTGCCGTGCCGAAAGACCTTCGTCCGTGGCTGCAAGATTGCACGCGTATCATGTGTATCGTCCGCTACCTTATCCAGGCGTCATGACACTCTTTCGCGCCAGTATCGAACCCAACTGGATAGAGTTGACCGTCTCGCCGCAGCCCTTCAACGGATGGGATGCCTTGTGCGACCAAATTCAAGTTCATACGATTCCCGGCGATCATGTGTCGATTATGCAAGAGCCAAATCTGAGTATGCTGGCCGACGTCTTGATGGATTGTTTACGCCACGGGGCTGGTGCGGATCAGGTGCAAGCGACTACTTGATCTTTTAAAATCAGACCGAAGGAAAATCGCGCGCCACGGGCATGGCCACAGTGAAGCAGCGCCGGCGGCGAAGCCATTGCGATCAGCAGGTTCCGGCACGCAGCCCAGCTTCTCGCCGCCGTCACGACATTTTGTTGACTCAAAAAGTCATCTTCATTGTTGACTAGTAAAGTCATGTTTCATAGTCAACCGTGGAAAGCGCGCGAGCGAAGCTGGAGAGAGGCCAACACCGTGGCTGGAAATCAGACTGCCTTCCATATGGAAGCCGTGCGCTTTGCCGTCGGCGAGCGGACGCTGCTCGGTCCTGTTACGCTCGAACTGCAACGTTCGCGCGTCTACGGGCTGATCGGGCACAACGGTTCGGGCAAATCGACGCTGATCAAGCTCATGGCGCGCCAGCAGCCGGCAAGTGCCGGCGGCATCACCTTCGCGCAGCGCCCGCTGGCGCAGTGGGGCGCGCGGGAACTGGCCCGAGCGCTCGCCTATCTGCCGCAGACGACGCCGGCGGCGACCGGCTTGACCGTGCGTGAGCTGGCGAGCCTCGGGCGCTATCCCTGGCATGGCGCGCTCGGCCGTTTCGGGCACGAGGACAGGCGCCATGTCGACGAGGCGCTTGTCCTGACCGACATGGCGGATTTCGGCGACCGGCTGGTGGATGAACTGTCCGGCGGCGAGCGCCAGCGCGCATGGCTGGCCATGCTGGTGGCGCAGAATGCCGGTGTCATGCTGCTCGACGAGCCGATCTCGGCGCTCGACATCGCCCATCAGGTCGAGGTGCTGGGGCTGGTCAGGGAGCTCAGCCGCAAGCGCGACCTCTGCGTCGTCGTGGTGCTGCACGATCCCAACATGGCGGCGCGCTACTGCGACGAGCTGATCGCGCTGAAGGAAGGCAGGCTGCTGACGCGCGGCACGCCCGACGAGATCATGCAGGGCGACGTGCTCAGAGGCATTTTCGGCGTCGAGATGGGCGTGTTCGCGCACCCCGTCACCGGCCAGCCCATCGGCTATGTGCAGTGAGGCCAGTTGTGAGAATTGCGAGAATAAGGAAGAAGCCCTTGTCCAGACATGGTTTGTTCGCGGCGTTGATCGCATCCGTCATCCTGTCGGCTGGTGGCACTGCTGCCCAGGAGCAACCGGCAGGCTCCGCCCCGGCGATCGAGACGCCCGCTCCCGCTTCGCCTCCTGCCGCCGCCTCGCCCCCTGCCGGGACGCCCGATGTGACCGCGGCGCTCGAAGCCGGCGTGTCCACGCAAGCGGCGGCGGATCCCGCGGCGATATCGCTGACCTTGCCGCACGATCTGTCGCCATGGGGCATGTTCATGGCGGCCGACATCGTCGTGAAAGGGGTGATGATCGGGCTGGCCTTTGCCTCCCTGGTCACCTGGACGATCTGGCTGGCCAAGTCGCTGGAGATCCTCGGCGGCAAGCTCAATGCCCGCCGCGCGGCCAGCGCGATCGGCAACGCCGCCTCGCTGAACCAGGCCAGGCGCGCGCTTGGCCATACAGGCGGCCCTGGAGCCCTGCTGGTGCGGGCGGCGGAGGAAGAGGCAGCACTTTCGGCCGGCGCGCTCGAGCATGTGTCCGGCGACGGGCTGAAGGAACGGGTCACCTCGCGCCTGTCGCGCATCGAGGCGGCGGCGGCGCGGCGCATGTCGCGCGGCACCGGTGTGCTCGCGACGATCGGCTCGACCGCGCCCTTTGTCGGCCTGTTCGGTACCGTCTGGGGCATCATGAACGCCTTCATCGGCATCTCGCAGGCGCAGACCACCAACCTCGCCGTCGTGGCGCCGGGCATAGCGGAAGCCCTGCTCGCCACCGCGATGGGCCTTGTCGCGGCGATCCCGGCGGTGGTCATCTACAACGTCTTCGCGCGGTCCATAGCCGGCTACCGGCAGATCCTCGCCGATGCCTCGGCCGGGGTCGAACGGCTGGTCAGCCGGGATCTGGATTTCCGCAACGTGGCGCCGGAAACGGCGCTGGCAGCGGAATAAGGAGCGGTGCCATGGCGGCTGGAATTCGAGAGAATATCGACGGCGATCTCGAGGAAAACCACGAGATCAACGTCACCCCTTTCATCGACGTCATCCTGGTTCTCCTGATCATTTTCATGGTCGCGGCGCCGCTGGCGACAGTCGACGTCAATGTCGACCTGCCGGGCTCGACGGCGACGCCCGCGCCGCGGCCGGAGACGCCGCTGTTCCTGACGCTGAAAGACGACCTCAGCCTGGCGATCGGCAACGACAGCGTGCCGCGCGGCGCCTTCGCCGCCACGCTGGACGGCAGGACGAAAGGCGACAAGCAGACGCGCATCTTCCTGCGCGCAGACAAGGCGGTCGGCTATGGCGACCTGATGGAGGTGATGAACCTTCTGCGCGGCGCCGGCTATCTGAAGATCGCACTGGTCGGCCTCGAGACCTTGCCTGCGGCCGATGCCGCGACACCGGCACCGCAAGACGGAACGGGTCAATGACATCGCTGGCGACCGCTTCGCCCATGGTCGGCCTGCCGCGTTTCGGCGTGCGCCAGATCGTCTTGTGGGCGGCGGCGGCGGCAGTGGTCCTCACGGCGCATGTCGTTATCGCCTATGCGGTACAAGACTTGAGACCAGCCGAGATGGATGGCGGGCCGCCGCCGGCGCAGGTGATCGAGCTGTCGCCAATGGTGATCATGCCGCCGGCGGAGGCTGACGTGTCGGATGTGGTGACGCCAGATCCGGCGGAGCCGATCGAGGAGGTCGAGACAGCCGAAGCCAAGCCGGTGACGGAGCCCGAATCGCCCGTCGAGACGGCGGAGCCAGTGGCCGAGCCGCCTGTCGAGCAAGCGGAGCCGGCGGCCGAGCCATCGCAAGCGGCTGCGACCGACGCAATCGAGCCTAGCCCACCGCCCATGCCTGAACGGGTCGACCAGCCACTGCTGGAGGAGGTCGTGCCCGATATCGTCGAGACCGTCGCGCCGGACGTGGTCATTCCGTTGCCGCAGCCGAAGCCGGTCGAAGCTCCCGTCGAGACCAAAGTGGCGAAACCGGTCGAGCCCAAGGCAAAGACGCCGGTCAAGGTGAAGAAGCCGGCTGAAGCCAAGACCAAGAAGCCCGTCGAAAAGGTCAAGAAGCCTTCGAAGAAGGAGAAGACGGCGCCGCCTCGGACGAAGACGGCCAGCGTCGCTGCGAAGCCCGCGCCCAGGGCGGTCGCCCCGAAATCGGCCAAGGTTGCTGCCTCGGCATCCCGGGGGGACTCGTCGAAGTGGAATTCGCAGCTGACATCGTGGCTCAATCGGCACAAGCGCCGTCTGAGGGCCGCGAACGCCCGCCACGTGGAAGGAACCATGAGGATCTCCTTCACGGTCGCCACCTCCGGCCGGGTGACGTCCGTTCGCATCACAGGCTCTTCCGGCGATCCCGATCTCGACCGCAGCGTACGCAACATACTGCAAGGCGCCACGGCACCGGCGCCACCGGAAGGCGTTAATCCGCGTGTCGATGTACCTTTTAGGTTCAGCATGCAGTAGTCAGGCAATATGACGATGCCGGTCGCTGAGAGCGATCCTAATGTCGAACGGCTACACCGGAAACAGCGTCGAAAGCCACCCTTTGCGAAAGGCCACCGCCGGCGCGGTTTTCCAGTGCGATGGTGCCGCCGTGGCGTTCGATGATTTCCTTGGCGATGGCGAGGCCGAGGCCGGCGCCCGGAATGGACTGCCGGCGGCCGGGATCGACGCGAAAGAAGGGCTCGAACGCCTTGCCGAGCAGCTCCGGCGGAATGCCGGGTCCACGATCGGCGATGGTGAGGGTGGCGCGGTTGTCGGCCGCGGACAGGGAGATGCCGCAGCCCTTGCCATGCGTTGCGGCATTGACGATCAGATTGCGCAGCGCGCGGCGCAGGCCGAGCGCGCCTGCCCTGACCGAGACCTTGTCGAGATGGCCGATCGACACGGCATGGCCGAGCGAAACCATCTCGGCCTCGATGTCGCGGACCGTTCTTTCAAGGTCGACCGGCTCGACGGCATCCTGGTCGACCTCCTCGCGCACCAGCCGGATGGCGCTGTCGGCAATACGGTCGAGTTCCTCGAGGTCGCGCAGCCATTTCTCGCGTTCCTCGTCGTCCGCCAGGAATTCAGCGCGCAGCCGCATGCGCGTCATCGGCGTTCGCAAATCATGACCCGCCGCGGCGACGAGGCGCATGCGGCTCTCCATGGCGGTCTTCAGCCGGGAAGAGAGCTGGTTCAGTGCATGCGCCGTCGCCTTGACCTCTGCAGATCCCACTTCCGGCACCGCAGCCAGCACGCCATCCGACCCGATCTTGGAGACGGCGGCCTCCAGCATTTCAAGCGGCCGGATCAGCACGGCGGTGAAATAGACCGAGACGGCCGTGGCGCCGGCCACGATCAGCGAGATCCAGCCGGCGAGAACCAGCCACTCGCGTTTTGGCGGCGTGATGTGGGGAACCTCCATGATCGCCCATCGGTTGTCGGGCAGGCGAACCGATGCAAGCTGACCGGGCTCTTCCGCTTTCTCGCTGACGACGGCCGAAACGTCGAGGCCCCGGCGGCGCAGGATGTCGTTGAGCATCGCCGTTTCCGCGCGGTCCACCGTGCCCCCAGCCGGATGGTCGCTCAGTTCCACCGGGAAGACGTCCGGAATCTGGCCAGGGCGGAGCCGCATCACGATTTCCACCTGTTGGGCAACCCAGGGCATGGTCAATTCCGGCGGTGGCCCTCCGCCGCGGACGCTGATGACGGCCGCCGTCGCCAGGCCAACCACGCCGACGATCGAGGCGACCAGCAACAGGATGAGACGCCGGCGCAGCGAGTTCACGCGTGGCTCTCCACCGTGTCGACGCGCGCGGTGAGCTGGTAGCCGCCGTTGCGCACGGTCTTGAACAGCGACCCGTCGCCGGCGTCGGCGAATTTGCGGCGTAGCCGGCTCATCAATACGTCGACCGAGCGTTCGAGCGGGTCGCGCTCGCGGCCTTGGGTCAGATCGAGCAGCTGGTCGCGCGACAGAAGCCGGCCTGGACGGTCGAGGAACACCTGCAGCAGGTCGAACTCGGCGCCGGTGAGATCGACGGCCACGCCTTGCGCATCGGTCACCTTGCGGGTGTCCGGCTCCAGCCTGTAGCTGGCGAAGCGGTAGATGCGCGGGCGCGGCGCAGCGGGCGCCTCCTCGGGCACTGAGCGCCTGAGCACGGCGCGGATGCGGGCGGTGAGCTCGCGCGGATTGAACGGCTTGCCGAGATAGTCGTCGGCGCCGAGCTCCAGGCCGATGATGCGGTCGACATCCTCCTTCAGCGCCGTCAGCAGGATGACCGGGATATGCGGTTTGCGGTCACGCAGGCTGCGGCAGATATCGAGCCCCGAACCATCGGGCAGCATGACGTCGAGCACGATCAGGTCGAACTGGCCGGAGCCAAGCTTCTGCTCGCATTCGCGCCGGTCCGCCGCCACCGAGACGCGAAAGCCCTGGCCGTCGAGATAGCGCTGGAGAAGCGTCCTGATCTCGCGGTCGTCATCGACGACGAGGATATGGGGTGGTGACTGCATTGTCAGTCCGTTGCCTGTTCCGTGCCGATTATAGGGAGTGCGGTGGGCGAGCGGCATGGAAAATTGCAACTGAATGTTTCCGTCAGACAGGCAGAAACATTCGGAAACAAATCTCCCTTTTCTGGAAACCTTTGGCAACAGAGCGAAGCAAAGGAGAAAAGGACGCTTCCTATCCTGCTGCCATCCGAAGCATGCGGGAAAGGATTACATCATGCAAAGCAGACTTCTTGCTCTCGGCCTCTTTTCCATCGCGCTCATCCATCCGGCGCTGGCGCAGCCGACCGACCCTGCCGGTGGACCCGGTGGGGAGCCGCGGGTCGCAGCAATGCAGAGCGGGGCGGATGACGGCCCGATGCCGTGGCCCGGCCCACACGGACCGATGCGGCCCGGCCCGGATGGTTTCGGCCCGCAGCGCTTCGATTCGCAGGGCGGCGAGCCGCACCGCATGGGGCCGCCGCCGGAATTCAGGCTTGCCGCCCGGCTTTCCGCGCTCGAGACCCGCGTCGGCGTCAGGGCCGAACAGCTCGACGCCTGGCGCGACTATACCAGCGCGCTGCAAGCGGTGCTGGCGCGGCCCGATCATGGCCCGGATGTAGCCGACGCGGAAGCGCCCGGCGCCAAGGCTCCGCGCGCTTTCGCTTTCCAGGAAAGACTGGCCGACGATGTCACCGCTCGCGCCGCCTCGGCCGCAAAGCTGAAGGATGCGATCGCCGCACTTCGTGCCAAGCTGACGGCCGAACAGCTCGAAATCCTTGCTTCGGCGGACAGACCTCATGGACCACCCCGCGGCCCATGGGGCAATCCGCCGGATGATGCAGCCGGCCCCGGAGGCCTGCCCGATTCTGGCAGGCCGCTCCCGCCACCCCTACCCCGGACGGGCGAGCAACTCTGACCGGCTGCACCGGCCGGTCCGTTGGCCTACCCCGCTATCGGGCCGGCCGGCTCTTCGTCGGACGGCGGGCGCCCCGCCGTCCGACTGCTCGAAATCATGGAATGGAACCGCGACATGTGGGAAGCCCTAATAATGCTGCGGCTGATCGCATCGGTCAGCCCGAAATTCCCGCTCGGCCATGCCGGTCGCGCCACGCCGCCGGTCCTGCCGATCGAAACGCTGAAGGGCGCGATCCGATTGAGTTTCGCCGCGTGGCGCCTGTCGCTGCCAGTTTCTGAGCGGCCCAACAGCCACGGAAATCATGACCGCAAGATCGCGTAGGACATATCCTGGTGGTCGTGTTGACTGCCTTGATCGCCATGGCAACCTCTTTCTCCGGCAAGGCGCTTGGCATCTAACCGCTGATCGGCATACTGATGCCGATGGGCATCGTGGCCAAAAGTGCGCTCTTGTCGCGCGAAAGGAGCGTGGCATGAGCCGCTTCCAGGTATTGCTCGACGTCGCCTGCAGGTGGGCGTGGCCCATTGCCATCACAACGGTCGCCGAGACCGGAGTACTCATCTCTTCGACCGCAACTCCAGCGAAAGATGCTCCAGGCCATGCTTACACAGTCTAGCCAGTCTTCTCAGCCGACATCCCGACTCGCGCCCTGGGCCGGAATGCTGTGCGCGGCGCTTCTTCTGGCGGCCTGCTCGCAGGAGCAAAGCAAGGCCCCGGCAGGCATGGGCGGTGTCGGCAAACCTGAGGTCGGCGTCGTCACCTTGCGTCCGCAATCGGTGGCGATCACCGCCGAACTGCCGGGCCGCACGTCAGCTTCGCTTACCGCGGATGTGCGTCCCCAGGTGAACGGCATCATCCAGGCACGGCTGTTCAAGGAGGGCAGCGAGGTAGTGGTGGGGCAGCCGCTCTACCTCATCGATCCGGCAAGCTACCAGGCAGCCTACGACAGCGCGGTCGCGGCTCGGCAGAAGGCCGAGGCGGCAGTGCCGAGCGCGCAAGCCAAGTTCGACCGCTACGCCGGATTGCTGAAGCAGAACGTCGTCTCCAAACAGGATTATGACGATGCCGCGGCAACGCTGGCACAGGCCAACGCGGATGTCGCGTCGGCCAAGGCCAGCGTCGAAACCGCCCGCATCAATCTCAACTACACCAATATCACAGCGCCGATCGCCGGCCGTATCGACAAATCCTCGCTGACGCCTGGGGCGCTCCTCACCGCCAACCAGGACACCGTGCTGACCACCATACGCGCGCTTGATCCGATCAATGTCGATGTCACGCAATCGAGCACCAATCTGCTCAATCTTCGCCAGGCCATCAATGAAGGTCGGCTGAAGTTCAGCGGCCCCAATGTCAGCGTCAAGCTGAAGCTCGACAACGGCACCATCTATTCGCAGACCGGCAAGCTGGAATTCGCCGGCGCCAATGTCGACCAGACGACCGGCACTTTCGCGCTGAGGGCCGAGTTCCCCAATCCGGACCGCCTGCTCCTGCCCGGCATGTATGTGCGGGCACTGGTCGAGGAGGGCGTCGCCCAGAACAGCTTCCTGGTGCCGCAGCGCGCTGTCAGCCGCAACACCAAGGGCGAGGCGACGGCAATGGTCATCAATGCCGCGGGCAAGGTCGAGACGCGTGTACTCGCCGTGCGCAACAGCGTCGGCAACAACTGGCTGGTGGATTCCGGCGTCGGCGACGGCGACCGCGTCATTGTCGAGGGCATGCAGCTCGTGCGTCCCGGCGGCGATGCAACGGGTGTCGAAGTGACGATCGACGAGACGACCGGCGAGGTCAAGGAGCGTCAATCCTCGGCCGCGCCCGCTCCTATGCAAGCAGCCGATAGTGGCCAGAAACCGGCGCCTGGCGCCTCGACCGGGAACTGAGCGATGTCCACCTTTTTCATCAACCGGCCGATCTTTGCCTGGGTGATCGCCATCGTGATCATGCTGGGCGGCCTGCTCGCGCTCACCTCGCTGCCGATCTCGCAATATCCGCAGATTGCGCCGACCACGGTCAACATCAGCGCGACCTATCCGGGCGCCGATGCCCAGACCGTGGAAAACTCGGTGACCAAGGTCATCGAGCAAGGCATGACCGGCATCGACAATCTCGACTACATGACGGCGACGTCGACCTCGACCGGTTCGGCCTCGATCACGCTGACCTTCACCACCGCGGCTGATCCCGACACTGCCCAGGTGCAGACGCAGAACAAGCTGCAGCTGGTGCAGTCGCAGCTGCCGCAGGTGGTGCAGAGCAACGGCATCACCGTCTCCAAATCCTCGACCGGCTTCCTGATGGTGATCGGCTTCGTCTCGAGCGACGGCAAGATGAACTCGACGGATCTTGCCGACTATGTCGACAGCACCATCAACGACACGCTGAAGCGCGTTGAAGGCGTCGGCTCGACGCAGTTGTTCGGCTCCAGCTATGCCATGCGCATCTGGCTCGACCCGGACCAACTCGCCAAATATGCCCTGATGCCGAGCGACGTGGCTTCGGCAATCGAGGCGCAGAACACGCAGGTTTCAGCCGGCCAGCTCGGCGGCCTGCCGGCGCGCAAGGGCCAGCAGCTCAACGCCACGGTGACTGCCAAGAGCCGGCTGCAAACCGCCGAACAGTTCCGCAACATCATCCTGAAGAGCCAGACGGACGGGTCGCTGGTTCGCCTCAACGACGTCGCCACCGTCGCACTCGGCGCCGAAAGCTATACGACGCAAGCCAACTACAACGGCAAGCCGGCGGCGGGCGTCGCCGTCAACCTGGCAACCGGCGCCAACGCCATCAACACCGCCGAGGCCGTGCGCACGACGATCAACCGCCTGAGCTCGACATTCCCGCAAGGCGTCGAGGTCGTCTATCCCTACGACACCTCGCCCTTCGTGCGACTGTCGATCGAGGAGGTGGTCAAGACGCTGGCCGAAGCGATCGTGCTGGTGTTCCTGGTGATGTTCGTCTTCCTGCAGAATTTGCGCGCCACCATCATCCCGACCATCGCCGTGCCGGTGGTGCTGCTCGGCACGTTCGGCGTGCTGTCCCTGTTCGGCTATTCGGTCAACACGCTGACCATGTTCGCCATGGTGCTGGCCATCGGCCTGCTCGTCGACGATGCCATCGTCGTCGTCGAGAATGTCGAACGCGTGATGCAGGAAGAGGGCCTGCCGCCGAAAGAGGCGACGCGCAAGTCGATGAACGAAATCACCGGCGCGCTAATCGGCATCGCCACCGTGCTTTCGGCCGTGTTCGTGCCGATGGCTTTTTTCGGCGGCTCCACCGGCATCATCTACCGGCAATTCTCGGTGACCATCGTCTCGGCGATGGTGCTGTCCGTGCTGGTCGCGCTGGTGCTGACGCCGGCGCTTTGCGCCACGATCCTCAAGCCGGCCAAGAACCATGCGACACAGACGGGTCCGTTCGGCTGGTTCAACCGTGTCTTCGATCGCGGCACGCTTGCCTATCGCGACGGCTCGCATGGCATCATCAACCGGGGCAAGCGCTTCCTCGTCGTCTTCCTCGCCATCGTCATTGCCATGGGCTGGATGTTTGCCCGGCTGCCAAGCTCGTTTCTGCCGGAAGAGGATCAGGGCATCCTGATCACCAGCGTGCAATTGCCGGTTGGCGCGACGCAGGACCGCACCGAGCGCGTGCTGGCTGAAGTGACAAATCACTATCTCAACGACGAAAAGGACGCGGTCGAAGGTGTCTTCACCGCCTCCGGCTTCGGCTTCGGCGGCGCCGGGCAGAATGTCGGTATTGCTTTTGTGCCGCTGAAGGATTTCGATAAGCGCAAATCGCCGGCCATGGCCGCACAGGCCATCGCCGGCCGGGCGATGGGTGCCTTCTCCAAGATCAGGGATGCCCAGGTCTTCGCGCTCGCTCCTCCCGCCATTCAAGGCTTCGGCAACACCAACGGCTTCGACTTCTACCTGCAGGATGTCAACGGCGCCGGCCATGACGCGCTGATCCAGACGCGAAACCAGCTTCTCGGACTTGCCGGGCAGAGCAAGGTGCTCGCCAACACCCGCCCCAACGGCCAGGAGGACCAGCCGCAATTTTCGGTCGACATCGACCAGGAAAAGGCCAGTGCGCTGGGCGTCAGCCTCGCCGACATCAACAACACGCTGTCGAGCGCCTGGGGCAGCGATTACGTCAACGACTTCATCGATCGCGGGCGGGTGAAACCGGTCTATCTGCAGGCGGGCGCGAACTTCCGCATGCAGCCGGAAGATTTGGACAAGTGGCAGGTCCGCAATTCCAACGGCGCCATGGTGCCGTTCTCGGCCTTCGCCTCCAGCCACTGGACGTTCGGCTCGCCCAGGCTCGAACGCTACAACGGCTCGGCCGCGGTCGAGATCCAGGGCGCGGCGGCCACTGGCGTCAGTTCGGGCGCTGCCATGGACGAGATCGACAGGCTGGTGGCGCAGCTCCCAGCGGGATATTCCCACGAATGGACCGGGCTATCGCATCAGGAGCGGCTTTCCGGCAACCAGGCGCTGTCGCTCTACGCGATTTCGGCACTGGTCGTGTTCCTGTGCCTGGCCGCGCTCTATGAAAGCTGGTCGATCCCGTTCGCGGTCATGCTCTCGGTGCCGATCGGCATTTTCGGCGCGCTGCTGGCGGCCAGCCTGTTCGGCCAGACCAACGACGTCTATTTCAAGGTCGGGCTGCTGACCACGATCGGCCTTGCCGCCAAGAACGCCATCCTCATCGTCGAGTTCGCCATCGAGCGGCAGGCCGCCGGCATGGGGCTGGTCGAGGCGACGCTGGAAGCGGCGCGCCAGCGGCTGCGGCCGATCCTGATGACGTCGCTGGCCTTCATCCTCGGCGTGACGCCGCTGGCAATTGCCAGCGGCGCCGGCTCGGGCGCGCAGAACTCCGTCGGCATCGGCGTGATGGGCGGCATGATCGCGGCGACGGTGATCGGCGTGTTCCTGGTGCCGCTGCTGTTCGTCACGGTGCGGCGCATCTTTAGGGGTAAGGCGGCCAAGCAGGATACTGGGCAGGATACGGGCGAGACACCACCGGTAACAGCCAACCAGCAATAAGGGTTTTTCGTATGACAGGTTTCGAACGTGGCTCGGTGGCCGCGAGGCGGACGATCGTGCCTATTCTCACCGCTGTCCTGCTCGCGGGATGCGTCGTCGGCCCGGACTATCAGAAGCCGCTTCTGCCGATGTTGCCGGCGAACTGGAGCGGCCAGAAGACAGCAAAGGCCGCCAGGCCGGCGCAACTGTCGAAATGGTGGCAGCGCCTGCGCGACCCTCAGTTGAACAAGCTGATTGAGGACGCGGTTGCCGGCAATCTCGACGTCGCAACCGCCAAGGCCAGGATCCGCGAAGCGCGTGCCAGCTATCGCCAGAGCGCAGGCACATTGTTCCCGTCCGCCAACGGCTCGGCAGCCGCCACACGCAACAAGACGGCAGCGACCACATCAGGCGGAACCGCCAGCGATGCCTATAGCCAGTACCAGGCCGGCTTCGATGCCAGTTGGGAACTGGACCTTTTCGGCGCCAACCGCAGAAGCATCGAGGCTGCGCGCTATGGGCTGGACGCCGCCGAGGAGGAGCTGCGCTCGACGCTGCTGACCCTCGTCGGCGACGTGGCGTCCACCTATGCGCAGGCTCGCGGCTATCAGGCTCGCATCCAGCTCGCCCGGCGTGCGGCCGCCTCGCAAACGCAAACCGCGGTGCTCACCCGTACCATGGCGCAAGCCGGCACGGCGACGGCGGCCGATGTCGCCAAGGCCATGGGACAGGCAAGCAGCACGGAAGCCGACGTTCCGTCGTTGGAAGCAAGCTATGCCGAAGCGGTGCACCGTCTTTCGGTGCTCACCGGCCGGCCGCCTTCTGTCTTGAACGAGCGGCTGAAGCGCGGCGCGCCGATCCCGACACCACGCCTGCCGATCCCGACCGGGATTCCGGGCGATATCCTGCTCTCGCGCCCGGACGTGCGCATGGCCGAGCGGCAATACGCGCAATATACCGCCAGGATCGGCCAGGCCGAGGCGGCGCGCTATCCCTCGGTCAGCCTGACGGGAGACATCGACACGTCCGCCTTCAAGCTCGGCGATCTCGGCAAGAACTCCTCGATCGGCTGGTCGTTCGGGCCGACGCTCAGCGTGCCGCTGTTCAATGCCGGTCAGTTGAAGGCGGCCGTCGAGGTCGCCAAAGCCCAGCGCGACCAGTATTTCATCGCCTACAGGGCCTCCGTGCTGACGGCGCTCGAGGACGTGGAGAACGCGCTCGTTTCGCTACGCCAGGAGCGCATCAGGAGCGGCAAGCTCGCTGCTTCCGCGAAATCCTACGCAGACGCGGCGCGCCTCGAAGGCACGCTTTACAAGGCCGGCGAGACAAGCCTTCTCGAGGTGCTGGACGCGGAGCGCTCGCTGTACTCGGCCGAGGACGATCTGCTGCAAAGCCGCATCGCCATCGCCACCGACTACATCGCGCTCAACAAGGCGCTCGGCGGTGGCTGGGACGGCACGATCGATGCAGCCAAGCCCGAGATCGTCGACGTCAAGACCGGCCCGCGGCTGGCGTCCAAGCCTTGAGGCCCAGGCCGAGAGGCGCCCCTCCGTTCAGATAGGACATCGGCGAGATCTGGATATCTGGATCGGGGACGCTTGCCTGGTGTCATCCGATTGTCATATGTTGATCCTAAATATCCTTGACTCCGGATATGTGGATATATGGATACATGGATAAGAAAGCCGCCCTCCTTGCATTGGCAGCACTTGGCCAGGACACCAGGCTCGAGGTCTTTCGCTTGCTGGTCCGGGCGGGCGCCGACGGAGTGCCGGCCGGCGAGGTCGCCGCACGCCTCGATGCGGTGCAGAACACGATGTCGGCGCATTTGAAAGTGCTGGACCATGCCGGCCTCGTCCGCGCCGAGCGCGCGGGCCGAACGATCCGCTACGTCGCCGACATGACCGGCTTTCGCGATCTGCTTGCCTACCTCATGGAGGATTGCTGCAACGGCGCGCCGGAGCTCTGCCAGCCCGTCATCCAGGCTGTGACCTGTAAGTGCTAGAAGGGAGGCACGTCATGAGCGAAACCTACAATGTTCTTTTCCTCTGCACCGGCAATTCGGCACGGTCGATTCTCGCCGAGGCCATTCTCAACCGTGTCGGAGCCGGCAAATTCAAGGCCTATTCGGCCGGATCGCACCCGAAGGGAGCGGTCCATCCGTTCGCACTCCAGCTTTTGCAAACCCTCAACCACGATACGTCCTTCGCCCGTTCGAAAGACTGGCAGGAATTCGCGGTTCCCGGCGCCCCTGAAATGAATTTCGTTTTCACGGTCTGCGACAACGCGGCTAATGAATCCTGCCCGATCTGGCCGGGCCAGCCGATGACGGCGCATTGGGGCGTGCCCGATCCGGCCGCTGTCGAAGGCACGGACGCAGAAAAGCATCTGGCCTTCGCCGAAGCCTATCGCATGCTCAACAACCGGATTTCGATCTTCGTCAGCCTGCCGATGAACATGATCGACAAACTCGCCCTGCAGAAACGGCTGGATGAAATCGGCCGCAATCTTCCGATAGCCGGCTAGAGATCATGGCGGCTGATCTTTCCCGTCGCATCGTCGCGGAAGCGCTCGGCACGGCGATGCTCGTCGCCACGGTGGTCGGTTCGGGCATCATGGCGGACCGTTTGACGGACGACGTCGCCGTCTCCCTGCTCGGCAACACCTTGCCGACAGGGGCGATCCTTGTGGTGCTGATCACCATACTCGGCCCGATCTCGGGCGCGCATTTCAATCCAGCGGTGACGCTGGTCTTTGCGCTCAGGCGCGAAATAGCGGCGAACGCCGCGCTGGCCTATCTCCTGGCTCAAGTCGCAGGCGGCATCGCGGGAACGTTTCTGGCGCACGCCATGTTCGAGCAGCCGATCGTGCAGATATCGGAGACCGTCAGAACGGGAAGCGGACAATGGCTTGCGGAAGCGGTGGCGACATTCGGCCTGGTCTTCACCATTCTCGCGGGTCTTCGCTTCCGTTCGGATGCGATACCCTGGCTGGTCGGGCTCTACATCACCGCGGCCTACTGGTTTACCGCATCGACGTCCTTCGCCAATCCGGCGGTCGCCATCGCCAGGGCCTTTTCCAACACGTTCGCGGGCATCCGTCCCGTCGACCTGCCGGGGTTCATCCTCGCCGAATTTTTGGGCGCGCTCCTCGCCATGGCCTTGGCCAGCTGGCTGCTCACTGAACCGAAGCCAGTCAGATAGATGAAAGCCGCGCAATGACCGTAACCATCTACCATAACCCCGATTGCGGCACCTCGCGCAACACGCTCGCCATCATCAGGCAGTCCGGCGAGGAGCCGGAGGTGATCGAGTATCTGAAGGACCCACCGCCGCGGGAACGGCTGGTCGAGCTCATCGCGGCAATGGGGATGACGCCGCGCGAATTGCTGCGCGAGAAGGGCACGCCTTACGCCGAACTCAAGCTCGGCGATCCGAAGTGGAGCGACGACGAGATTCTCGACTTCATGCTGGCGCATCCAATCCTGATCAACCGGCCGATCGTGGTGAGCCCGCTCGGCGTCGTTCTGGCGCGGCCGTCCGAAGCGGTTCTCGACATCCTGCCCAATCGCGATATCGGGCCGTTCACCAAGGAAG
This sequence comes from Mesorhizobium sp. STM 4661, assembly GCF_000359125.1. Lineage (GTDB taxonomy): Bacteria > Pseudomonadota > Alphaproteobacteria > Rhizobiales > Rhizobiaceae > Mesorhizobium. The sequence goes on from NZ_CAAF010000017.1 coordinate 35,187, forward strand.
ACGGCGAAGTGGTGATCGATGCGTCGGGGCGGCGCATCATCTGAAACCTAGTATTTCGATAATCCTGGAAATAGCGCTTGACGTCACATGCCGGCCGGCGCTAGCTTATTTCCATGAAACTCGAACAAGCAGCAAAGCAGCTTGAGGCGCTCGGCAATCCGACGCGGCTCAATCTCTATCGCACGCTGGTCAGGGCAGGCGAGGCCGGGCGACCGGTCGGATATCTGCAAGAGACGCTCGGCATCGCCGCGTCGACCCTGTCGCATCATCTCCACCGGCTCATCCTGACCGGCCTGGTCACCCAGGAACGCCAGGCAACGACGCTGATCTGCCGTGCCAATTATCCCGTGATGAACGATCTGCTTGGTTTTCTCGCCGACGAATGCTGCGCCGACGCCGCATGCGGTCCGGCTACAGGTGAGGCGGCCGCGTAATTTTTTGCCGACTATTTCCATAGTCCTAGAAAGATAGAAGGTGTGCCATGGTCGTCGACAGCAATCTCCCGGTGGCCATCATTGGCGGCGGTCCGGTTGGCCTGGCCGCGGCCGCCCAGCTCATCAGCCGCGGTCTCCCGGTCAAGGTCTATGAGGCCGGGTCCGCGGTCGGGTCGAACCTGCTGGATTGGGGCCATGTGCGGGTTTTCACGCCATGGCGCTATTGTGTCGACGCGGTCGCCCGAAAACTTCTCGAAAGCCATGGCTGGCACATGCCGGAGCCGGAGACATTCCCCACGGCTGAAGAAATCGTCGAGCAGTATCTCGCTCCGCTCGCAAGGCTTTCCGAACTGGCCCCATCGATCGAGACCAGTGCCCGTGTCGTCGCCGTTTCCCGGTGGGGCGCCGACAAGGTTCCGAGCAAGGGTCGTGAACAAAAACCCTTCATGCTTGTGGTCGAGACGGCAGATGGCCAGCGACGCGATATGGCCCGCGCGGTCATCGATGCCTCCGGCACATGGCAGACGCCGAACCCGCTCGGCGCGGGCGGTGTTGCGGCAGAAGGCGAGATCGAGCTCGGCGGCCGGATTGCCTATGGCATACCGGACGTCCTCGGTCGGGACCGTCACCTTTATGCAGGCCACACGACATTGGTTGCCGGTTCCGGCCATTCCACCGCCAATGCCTTGCTGGAGCTGGCCAGGCTAGCGGAAACCGAACCGGGCACCTCGGCACTCTGGGTGACTCGCGGCACCGATCTTGTGCGCATCTATGGCGGTGGCGATGCCGATGCCTTGCCGGCGCGGGGCGAGCTTGGCTCCGATACACGCGATCTCGTCGAGAGCGGCCGCGTCCGGCTGGTGACCGGTTTTGCCACCGTCGCCATCCGTGAGGTCGACGGCCGTCTGATGGTCGAGGGGCAAACGAAGGACGGATTGCGCACGCTCGGTCCCGTCGACCGGATCATCGCCGCGACGGGCCAGCGTCCCGACCTCGCCTTGACCCGGGAGCTTCGGCTGGACCTCGATCCGTGGCTTGAAAGCGTCAAGGCGCTGGGGCCGCTCATCGATCCCAACGAACATTCCTGCGGCGACGTGCCTCCGCATGGCCACCGTGAGCTCAGCCATCCGGAACAGGATTTTTACACGGTCGGAATCAAGAGCTATGGCCGGGCGCCGACCTTCCTGCTGCTGACGGGCTACGAGCAGGTCCGCTCGGTCGCCGCGGCGATCGCCGGCGACATGGCCGCCGCCGACGCCGTGCAACTGGTGTTGCCCGAGACCGGCGTTTGCGTTGTGCCGGTATCTGTTTCAAATACCTCATCCCAAGGTTGTTGCGGCAGGCCGGCGTCGGCGGTCGTCGATGCCTGCTGTGTGGCGGATGCCGAGGCAAAGGCGGGCGGCAAGCCGGGATGCGGCTGTGGCGTCGCAGCATGAGCCTTGTGCCGCCTTCCACGGCCGTAATGCGCAGCCGCCGCACGATCGTCGCGGCGTTGGGCGTAACGCAGATCATGGCATGGGGATCGTCCTACTATCTCCCGGCCGTCATTGCGCCGACGGTCGCGGCCGAGACAGGCTGGCCGCTGGCATGGGTTGTTGGAGGGCTGTCCCTCGGACTGCTGATAGCCGGGTTGATCTCGCCATATGTAGGAATTGCCATCGAGAAGCGTGGCGGGCGAAATGTTTTGGCGATCAGCGCGCTTTTCATCGGGATCGGACAGATTGGATTGGCTGCCGCTCCCAACCTGATCGTTTACATAGCGGCTTGGCTGGTGATCGGACTTGGCATGGGGGCTGGTCTTTACGACGCCGCCTTCGCGACGCTGGGTCGCCTTTATGGCCATGGAGCAAGATCCGCTATCACCGGCCTCACGCTCTTCGGCGGTTTTGCAAGCACCGTCTGCTGGCCGCTCTCGGCTTTTTTGATGGGAGAGGTCGGCTGGCGAGGAGCATGTCTGGTCTATGCCGCCGTGCAATTGCTGATCGCTCTGCCGCTGTATCTCCTCATTCTGCCGCGCGGCGTTGCCGGTTCCGCCAGCCAACCTGATCAGACCATAGTTGCGCCCTCCGGCCTCGGGACGAGATCGACGCCGGTCATGGTCATCCTGGCGACAACCATATCGCTCGCGGCCGTCATATCTTCGACCCTCTCCGTCCACCTTCTGACTGTCCTCCAGTCGAGCGGCATGGCGTTGGCCGCCGCAGTGGGACTGGGCGCGCTTGTCGGGCCGTCGCAGGTCGGCGCGCGTGCAGTCGAGATGGTCATTGCCCGTTTCCATCACCCGATATGGACCAAGTTCGTGTCGGTCGGGTGTGTGGCGATCGGGGTGTCGGCTCTCTGGATGGGAATGCCGATCGTCCCGGCCGCCTTGGCGTTTTGTGGTGCCGGCATTGGCCTGGAATCAATTGCCCGGGGGACGTTGCCACTAGCCCTATTTGGCGCCTCCGGCTATGCCAAGCTTATGGGTCGTCTGGCCATGCCAAGCTTGATTGCTCAAGCAGCCGCCCCTTCGATGGGCGCGCTGCTTATCGAACAAGCCGGTGCGCATGGCATGCTTGCCGTGCTGTCAGCACTTGCATTGGTCAATGTGGTGCTGGTCGGCGGGCTCGCGCTGCTGCTTTTCCGGCCCGGAGCCACGGGAATCGAGTCTGTTCCATAATCGCCGGCGCTGCGAAGTCTCGACGTCACAATGGCGAGCTGCGTCCAGCTTGTGCGCAACACGGGAGCGGTCGGCCATGGGCGCTCGACGGGCCGCGATCGGGTTGATAAGCCCTCTCCGCCAAGGAGAGTCGAGACATGACCGTTGCGATCGAGATGGGGCATACGACCGCGGGCGCTCCGGCGGCGCTGGATCTTGAGGAGCTGCTGGCGACCCGGCTGCTGGTGCAGGGCAATTCGGGCTCCGGCAAATCGCATCTGCTGCGGCGGCTGCTGGAGCAGAGCGCGCCCTGGGTGCAGCAGACCATCATCGACCCCGAAGGCGACTTCGTGTCGCTGGGCGACCGTTTCGGCCATCTGGTGATCGATGCCGAGGAGCATACCGAGCGCGGCCTGCAGAGCGCCGGCGAGCGGGCGCGCATCCATCGCGTCTCGACGGTGCTCAATCTCGAAGGGCTCGACGCCGAGAACCAGATGCGGCGCGCTGCCGCCTTCCTCGGCGGGCTGTTCGAGGTCGCCCGCGACCATTGGTATCCGATGCTGGTGGTGGTGGACGAGGCGCAGCTGTTCGCGCCGGCCGTGGCGGGCGAGGTTTCGGACGAGGCACGCAAGCTCTCGCTCGGCGCCATGACCAATTTGATGTGCCGGGGCCGCAAACGCGGGCTGGCTGGGATCATCGCCACCCAGCGGCTGGCCAAGCTCGCCAAGAACGTCGCGGCCGAGGCTTCCAATTTCCTCATGGGCCGAACCTTTCTCGATATCGACATGGCGCGCGCGGCCGATCTGCTGGGCATGGAGCGGCGGCAGGCGGAGGCCTTTCGCGACCTGGAGCGCGGGCAATTCATGGCGCTCGGCCCGGCGCTGTCGCGCCGTCCGCTCGGCGTGCGCATCGGCCCGACGGACACAAGTCCGCGCAATGGCACCCCGCGGCTGATGCCGCTGCCGGAATCAGCACTCGAGGACGCCCGCGCCATCATCCTGGCGGCGCCGCCGCCGGAAACTGTCCGGCCGCAGCGCCGGTCGTCGCCGGACCTGCTCGATCAACTGATGGCGGCGAAGTCGGCGGCGCTGGAAATCCGCCCAGAACCGGTGGAGGCGCCGATCAGCGCCGAGGATTTGGCGCAGCGGCGTGAGCGGGTGGACCGGGTTCTGCGCGCCATTCTGGCGCAACCCGACGCGGGGTTCCGTGTCATCGGCGTGCTTTATCAGGAGTTCGTGGTCCGCTGCCGGATCGAGGGCCTCGCCTCGGCCGTGCCGGATCTGCCGGAATTCCGCCGCATGCTGACGCGGGCCCGCGCCGGCCTTGGCTCCGACATGACGGGGGATGACGCCTGGCAGGATGTCTCGGTGCGCGCCTCGCTTCTGCCCGAGGACATGCAAGGCGTGTTCATGATGATCGCGCGTGCGGCGAAGGAGGGCTGGCCTTGCCCAAGCGATGCGGCGATCGCCCGCGCCTATGGCTCGCACTCGCTGCGCCGCGCCCGGCGCCTGCTGACCTATATCGAGGAACAAGGCCTCATTGTCTGCCAGCTCGACGGGACCGGCCGGCGCACCGTGACGCTCGTGGAACTCGCCTGGGCAACGGCACCGGGCGACCCTAATGCCGAGGAGGCGAAGCAGGGGAGCCTGGCTGTGTGATCGACGGTGGTGTCGCCTTGAGTCTATGCCGTGTCGGCCCACACCATGGTCCTTCATGCAGGTTTCCTGGTGAGGCGCTGAACAAGATGTGTTTCGCCTGATGGCGCGAGGCCCTCTATGATCGATTCCCGGCGGCAACACCCGCAAGGAATCGCAAAACGGCTTTGGCGGGAGAATTGACCCGGTGCGGTTGAGATCTGTCCCTCTCGGTATCGTAAACATCCTCAGCCTCCTCGTCATCGTCATCGCCTTGACGGCGTCGGCCCGATCCTTTGCCGCATTGCAACGATCTGATGTCCCGGCCTGGCTACAGGTGCATATAGGCGAGGGCGAAGGTCAAATCGCCCAAGTGGTGCTGGAGAGGGCACGCGCGCTTTACCTGAAAAAGGTGGGCGAAGGCGCCGTCAAGAACCCCTGCTACTTCGCCATGGATGCGACACGCCCCGGCGATCTGGGCAATGGCGTGCTGGGGCGCCGCTATTACGTCATCTGCGAAGCCAGTCGCTCGTTTCGCGCGGTCTCGGCAGGCCATGGCGGCGGCCGCAATTTGAAAGGCGTCGTCGATTTCGCCAACGGAAGACGGTGCGCGAAAAACTTCGGCAATGCGATGGATTCTGAATTGACCGCAGGCGGGGCCTATGTGACCGGCGAGGCGAGAACGTTGTTCAAAGGCTATTACCGGGTAGGAGCGAAACAGGACGCTGTGTTGCTGCGCACCTTCGTGCAGTTTGACGGCGAAGGCGAGACCGCGAACGCCAGACAACGAGCGATCGGCGGGCACGCGGCCGCGTTGCTGAGGGGAATGTGCCTGCGGAAAAACCCGAACAGCTCTTATGCCAACCATGATGGTTACGTGCCGTTTGGCAGACTGGTGAATTACGCCGCCGGCCGCAGCAATGGCTGCACGAGCTGGTCGCCGGCGGACGCGGAGCAGATCATCCCGATGGTGAAGGACGACCCGACGACGCTCTACATCTACCCTGAATCACGCGATATCGCCGCCGTCGCGAAAACAGTGGTGAGCGGGGGTTCGCTGTCGGGCACTGGGCCTTATTGGGATGCATCCTGCCTGAAGGAGATCGGCGCTCCGAAATTCTGGCCAGGAAAAATCCTCGAGCCGATCATCGCTCAGTACAGGAAGGATCATCCTACACCGCCGCCACAGCCAGTGCCGATCTGCAAGGAGCCGTGAGCCTTGTCGCGTGCCGGTTGCGTTGATCGGACTCGGCACGCGCAATGCGACCGCTGCCGCTCGCACCGTGAGACCGTAAAACGGAGGCAGGAATGGGCGCGTCCGGACTCTATTGGTTGATCTCGGGTTCGACGAGCCTTGCCAGGTTTCTGAGCGACTCCTGCCAGCCGAGATAGCAAGCCTCAGCCGGAATGGCGTCCGGAATACCTGCCTGCGTGATATCGAGTTCCGTGCCGACCGACACTTTCTTCAAGGTCACGGTCACCTCCATCTCGCCAGGCAGGTTGGGATCGTCGAACCTGTCAGTGTAGCGCAGGCGCTCGCCGGGAACGAGCTCGATATACTCGCCACCGAAGGCGTGGCTGTCGCCCGTCGTGAAGTTGCGGAAGGACATTTTGAAGGTGCCGCCGACTTTTGCGTCGAGGTGATGAACCGTGCAGGTGAAGCCGTTCGGTGGAAGCCACTTTGCAAGCGCGTCCGCTTCGAGGAATGCGCGGTAGACCTTCTCCGGGCTGGTCGCCAGGACGCGGTGCAAACGTACGGTGCTTGGCATATCGTATGTCCTTTCTGATTGCGTATCGATGCCCCAAGGACGAACAGGGCCTGGCCATCCCGACACACGCTCCCAGATTTTTGTAGCACAAGCGGAGTCTTAAAAACGTGACCCTGACCAATCGAGACATTGTCGAGCTTACGGCATGGCGCCGCAAGCTGCACCAGCATCCGGAAATCTCAAATGAGGAGGAGAAGACCGCCAGGGAGGTCATCGACTTCCTCGCCGATACAAGGCCGGACAAAGTGCTGACCGGATTGGGCGGCCAGGGTGTGGCGGCCATATATGAAAGCGGCAAGGCGGGACCGACGGTCATGTTCCGGTCGGAACTCGATGCTCTGCCAATTCATGAGCTTTCAGGCATGTCCTATTCATCCCTCGTGCCGGGAAAGTCGCATATGTGTGGCCATGACGGACACACCGTGATCCTCGCCGCGCTTGGCCGGCAGCTCGGGCGCGAAAGACCCGCCCGTGGCCGCGTCGTGCTGATGTTCCAGCCGGCGGAAGAAACCGGCAATGGCGCTGCCGGCGTCGTCGCCGATCCGCGCTTCGGCGAGATCGCGCCGGATTTTGCGTTCTCGCTGCATAATCTGCCTGGCGTGCCGTTCGGCGAGGTGCGGGTCAAAACCGGCGTGGTCAACTGTGCTTCACGCGGCATGCGGATCGTGCTGGACGGCAAGACCGCGCATTCGTCCATGCCCGAAACGGGCATCTCGCCAATGATGGCGGTCAGTCAGTTGATGCCGGCGCTGCCTGCGCTCGGGCGCGGAACCTTTGCCGACGACGACTTCAGCATGGTGACCGTCACCCATGCCCTGATGGGCGAAGCCGTATTCGGCATCGCGCCCGGTCAGGCGCAAGTCTGGGCGACACTGCGTACCCGCCGCGATGACCGCATGGCGGACCTGTGCGCCGCCGCGGAAGCGCTGGTCACAAGGATCGCGGACCAGCATCGGCTTTCCGCCCGGTACGACTATCACGAGATATTTGTTGCCAGCGTCAACGCCCCGGATGCCGTGCAGCATCTGTGGCAGGCTCTCGATGAGGAGGGCGTTACGCGAGGCGAGGAAGACCTCCCGATGCGCGCCTCGGAAGACTTCGGCCTGTTCGGGCACAGCGCAGCGTCGGCCATGTTCTTCCTCGGCGCGGGCGAGCGGCACCCGGCATTGCACAATCCCGACTATGACTTTCCGGACGATCTGATACCGATCGGATCAAGAATATTCATGCGCACGGCGCGCAACCTTCTGGGCTGATGGGCTAAACTCTGACGCAGAACATCGACGTTCGGCCGTTGCCAAATGATGGGCGAACAGGAGGCTCAGCCAAAGAGTGCCGGCAAAACCAGGCAGGCCGGGCGGGGCGGGCATGTGGGCCACGGCAGTCACCGCCACCCCAACGCCGGGGCGATTTGGGTCAGGATCGCCTCGATGACGTGGGCGTTGTAGTCCACGCCGAGCTGGTTCGGCACGGTGAGCAGCAGCGTGTCGGCCTCGGCGATGGCCTCGTCGCCTTTCAGCTGCTCGATGAGGATTTCCGGCTCGGCGGCGTAGCTGCGGCCAAAGACGGCGAGTTTTTCGGGCTCGATGTAACCGAAGTGATCCTGGCTGTCGCCGCGGCCGAAATAGGCGCGGTCGCGATCGTCGACCAGGGCGAAGATGCTGCGGCTTACCGACACCCGCGGCTCGCGTCCATGTCCGGCCTCCTTCCAGGCGGCGCGGAAGGCGCGAATCTGCTCGGCCTGCTGGATGTGAAACGGCTTTCCGCTCTCGTCGAATTTCAGGGTGGAGCTCTGCAGGTTCATCCCTAATTTCGCGGCCCACTCCGCCGTCGCGTTGGTGGCCGCGCCCCACCAGATCCGGTGGCGAAGGCCTTCGGAGTGCGGCTCGAGACGCAGCAGGCCGGGCGGGTTCGGGAACATCGGCCGCGGGTTTGGTTGCGCAAAACCTTTTCCCCCGAGAATGTCGAGGAAAACGCTGGTGTGGCGGCGGGCCATGTCGGCGTCGCTTTCCCCCTCCGCCGGCGCGTAGCCGAAGTAGCGCCAACCGTCGATGACCTGTTCGGGCGAGCCACGGCTGATGCCGAGCTGTAGGCGCCCGCCGGCAATCAAATCGGCCGCGCCGGCATCCTCGGCCATATAGAGCGGGTTCTCATAGCGCATGTCGATCACCGCGGTGCCGATCTCGATGCGGCCGGTCCTGGCGCCGATCGCGGCCAGAAGCGGGAATGGCGATGAGAGCTGGCGGGCGAAGTGATGCACGCGGAAATAAGCGCCGTCGGCGCCAAGTTGCTCGGCGGCGACGGCCAGATCTATCGATTGCAGGAGCGTGTCGGAGGCGGAGCGTGTCTGCGACTGGTTCGAGGGGGTCCAGTGTCCGAACGACAGAAAGCCGATTTTCTTCATGGGTGGGTCCGCGTCTGTGTGAGAGGTGGGTGTCATCTAGTGATGAACCCGTCGATTCGCCACGCAAGGATCAGCTTTGGAAGGCTGCCCATGATTCCCTGAACACATTTTTGGGCTGTAACGCGAAGTGGTCGGCTGCGCCTGCCATTTGCTTCCGCAATCGCAAATGGATTCTTGCGAAGAGGACCCCCACCCTAACCCTCCCCACAAGGGGGAGGGAACGCTGCCGCGTGCCTTTACTTCCTCTTTGACGCCAAAAGGCAGGAAATTGCCGAGGTCAGCGCCAACGGAAGTCCCCCTCCCCCTTGTGGGGAGGGGTTAGGGGTGGGGGTCCTCTTCGCAAGGATCCATTTACGAATCCTCACCATCGGGGTGGAGAAAAGCGCTCGGCGACCTATCTCGAACGAGGGCGCACGAGACAAAAATCTGGCCTTGAACGGAAAGGAACATGCGAATGCCGATCCCGAAGAATACGATTTGCCTCTGGTACGACAAGGACGCGGAGGCCGCGGCCCGCTTCTATGCCGAGACCTTTCCCGACAGCGCGGTGAGTGCCGTCCATCGTGCTCCCAGCGACTTTCCGTCGGGCAAGAAGGGCGACGTATTGACGGTCGAATTCACCGTTGCCGGCGTTCCCTGTCTCGGCCTCAATGGCGGTCCCGCGTTCAAACAGAGCGAGGCCTTCTCGTTCCAGATCGCCACCGACGATCAGCAGGAAACCGACCGCTACTGGAATGCCATCGTCGGCAATGGCGGCCAGGAGAGCGCCTGCGGCTGGTGCAAGGACAAATGGGGCCTGTCCTGGCAGATCACCCCGCGCACGCTGACCGAGGCGATGGCGGCCGGCGGCGACGAAGCCAAGCGCGCCTTCGATGCGATGATGGACATGAAGAAGATCGACGTCGCCGCGATCGACGCGGCACGGCGCGGCTGACGCGCCATGTCCGCTTAGCGCCGGAAGCCGGCTTTCCCCTCGTCGGCGAAGGAAGGCGGGTCGTGGTGCCTAGGGATATTTCGTCTGATTTGCACGGGCGTCCTGGGGATCGCCCTCCAACTCCTTTGGCAGTGGCAGGCCTGAGCACTGCAAGTGCATCTCGCGGGCGAACAGCTTTCGCTGCTTCTGCTCGTGCTCCTTGATGGCAGCCACGAGCCCTAACGAGTAAGGGCCAAGCAAGACGCCGAAGCCCCACCCCGGGTGCTCTTTTTCGCGTGCGTCGTAATCCGAAGCCGCCATGCGGGCTTGCTGGCATTCCGGCGACAGCCATTTCGGGTCTTGCTGCGAAAGCGACGCTTCGTACTCGACCGGAGAGGTCACGCATCCAGCCAATGTCGCGGCCAGGGCGACGACTACCGCAATTCTCATCCCGAAACCTTCCCCAAGCATTGTGGAGAGTTATACAGAACTCTTCTTCCCACAAGTAGATCCGGGCAAATTCCTCGTCCGTCAAGCGCAAGATTTCTACGCCACGCGTGGTTGAGCCGGCCTGGGTTTGACCACGGTGGCGAGCACGATACCGGCGACGATGAAGGCCGCCCCGACCAGATCGTAGTCGTGCAAGCCCTCTCCGAGCAGCAGATAGGCTAGTATGGCGACGAACACCGTCTGCAGATAGAGCAGCATGCTCGCCCGGCTCGCGCCAAGCGTTTCCACGCTTTTGTTGTAGAGATAGTACATCAAGGCGCCGCCGGGGCCGGCCAGATAGGCGAGCGCGACCACGCTGTCGACGTCCATGGTGGAGCGTTCGTCGTTGAACAATTCCCATAGATGGAACGGCAGGGCGACCAGCGCGCCGGCGCCGAGCAGCAGCACGACCATCGGCAGGAGTTCGATGCCGAATTTGGCGCGGCGCAACAGAACAGTGTACAGGCTCCAGCAGAACGCGCTGCCGACGATCCACAACTCGCCGGCGTTGAACTTGAGTTGCAGCAGCGCCGTCAGGTCCCCGCGCGCGACGATGAAAACCATCCCGGCCAGCGCAACAACCGCGCCAAGCGACTTCCACAGCCCGAGCGGCTCGCCAAGCACGAAACGGGCAAGCACCATCGTCATCACAGGCGACAGCGCCATGATGATGCCGGCCGTGGTGGCGTCGGTGTCGTTGAGGCCATGATAGATCATGCCCTGGCACAGCGTCAGGCCGATCGCCCCCACGGCGACGACCTCCAGGGCGCGCGTCCGCAAAAGCCCGATCATCGCCTCGTGATGACGGTGCACGATCGGCAGCAGGATGGCGCAAGCCAGCGCCAGCCGCCAGAAGCAGAGCCCCCAGGGCGGCATTTCAGGCGCCACCCATTTGGCCGCGATATAGACACCGGCCGAAAGCAGCCAGCACAGCACGGCGGCCGGATAGCCGGTCATGGAGGATATGGGCACGACAACTGGTTGCGCTGCTTGATGAGCTATCGGCACTGCCTGCATGTCATGCCCTCCCCTCCGATGACGTCAGTTGAGGGGGCAATATAGCCTGCGTCGCTGGGTCGTGCATCTCGTTTTGAAAGGGGATGCGGCCCGGTGGCGTGTGCCCCTCGACGGGCGCGGTGATTCTTTCCCTGAGTGGAAAATGCCCCAGACTTCGAGGGTGGTTACTTGCAAGCCGCGCACGCTGACCGAGACGCGGGCGTTCGACGCGATGATGGACACGACGAAGATCGACGTCGCGGGGATCGAGGCGGTGCGCCTAATGCGCCAGTAGTTGCCACAAGGGCGCGTTCGCTACGATTTCCACATGGAACATAACAAGAACATGTGATAGGCTATCGCGTAGACGGGTTTAGCAGGCTACGGTCGACCGGATGGGAGAAGTTTCACAGATTCGCTTGTCGGAGTTGCGTGCGACGTCGCCGTCCGTGGTGGACGGATGCACACTGAGATTCGCGCGCGGAGACCTGTCGAAAGCGCGCCTTCTGGCGCGCGCGTGGTCCGAGACGATCGACGGATGCGATCGCGAGACCTATGCAGTTTCGCTGACCCGCCAGGCCCTGGAAGCTTTGTCCAGGTCCATCGGCGTTTCCCCAGCATTATGCCCCTCGCTCGCCTTCGACACGGAGCAGTTGGACGAGCCCGCATCCGCGCTCGCCAACAGCATCGGAGAAACTGCCGGACGGCTGCCTATTCTTGAAGCTCTCCATCTCGTGACCAGTCTTTATCCGATCCTGTTGCCAACCAAGGAGCGTGGCGAACGCGGTGCCTTCTACACGCCGCCGGCCTTGGTCAATCGCCTTCTCGATCAGGCTGAAGAAGAAGGCCTCGATTGGCGTACTGCGCGGGTTCTTGATCCCGCTGCCGGCGGTGGGACATTTCTGTTTCATGCCGCGCATCGCATGATCGCCGCGCTCGGCGAGTGCGAGCCTGCCTTCGCGCTCAGCCACGTCGGCACGAGGCTTGCTGGTTTCGAGCTCGACCCTCACGCGGCTAGGCTCGCACAAGGCGCCATGGAAATCGCGCTCGCCGATGTTGCGACCAAAGCTGGCCGCGCTGCCCCTACCATTGTGACGGCCCGCAATACGCTTGAAGCCGAGCCGGAGCCCGTCTTCGATCTTGTTGTCGGCAATCCGCCCTACGGGCGAGTCTCGCTGCCGTCCGAACTGCGAGAGCGCTATGCGCGCAGCCTTTACGGGCACGCCAATCTCTACGGCGTTTTCACCGATGCCGCGCTGCGCTGGACAAAGCACGGCGGCCTCATCGCCTTTCTAACGCCGACAAGCTTTCTCGGTGGCCATTACTATTCTGCCCTGCGCAGCCTTCTCGCCTGGGAGGCACCACCCGTCGCGATCGACTTCGTGCATGCGCGGCGCGGCGTTTTCGAGGATGTACTGCAGGAGACGCTGCTCGCCGTCTACAAGCGTGGCGCTGAACCGCAGCGCGCGCAGATACACTATCTGACCGTCGCCTCCGAAACCGAAGCCAAGGTTACCCGCAATGGCACGATAGCCTTGCCATCCGATCGCACCGCGCCCTGGCTCGCCCCACGCACACCGGAGCACAGCCGACTTATCGCCCAGGCCGAGACGATGACGTATCGCCTTGCTGATTGGGGCTATGAGGTCTCGACCGGCCCGCTCGTTTGGAATCGCTTCAAGGATCAATTGCGCGACCGCGTCGGCGGTAAAGGCGTGCATCCATTGATCTGGGCGGAGTCTGTTACCTCTGACGGCCAATTCACCTATCGCGCGCGCAAGAAGAACCACGCCCCCTATTTCAAACTGGAAGCTGGCGATGACTGGCTGCTTGTCGAGGAGCCCTGCGTTCTCGTTCAGCGCACAACCGCCAAGGAGCAGGCCCGCCGCCTGATCGCCGCGGAACTTCCGGAAGAGTTCATCGATGCACATGGCGGCGTCGTTGTCGAAAACCATCTCAACATGGTTCGCGCGATCGGCAGCACGAAGGTGCCGGCGGCTGTCGTCGCGGCTCTGCTGAACAGCCGTGTCGTCGATGATCTTTTTCGCTGCATCAGCGGCAGCGTCGCCGTCTCGGCCTTCGAGCTCGAAGCGCTCCCGCTGCCGTCACCCGAAAGCACCAAGGCGCTGGCGAAGCTTGTCACAGCGGGGGCAACGCGGGAGCAGATCAAGGCGGAATGCAACCGCCTCTACGGTAAGTCTATATGACGGCGCGGCCGCCTTACGCGACACGTGATCTTATCGCCGAGCGATTGCCGCTGATTTTTCCAGAAGGCACACCGAACCGCATCTATTGCGTCCGGGAACTTGCCGCCAGCGCCGTGTTTGCCGCACTCTACATCGGCGCTGTCGAGGGTTCAGGACGATTTCTTGGCCCTGTCCATGTCTATCGCATGACCCGCGAGCAGGCAGCGCTGGCGGACGATGCCGATCGAGATGCCTACGCCGTAACCGTCTTGCGGAAGAACGGCATCGTTGCGGGATCACGCTGGTACGCGGACAATACGCGCGAGCCCATTCGTGACGAGACGCTGCGAGACGGCCTTGTGGCGATCGGCGCCGTCCTGCGTCGCGAGGATTTGCCGACAACCTCAAGTCAACCCCGCTATGCGCTGAAAGCGGACTTTTCTGCCCTGTTCGATCCGGCGCTGGAAGGCGAAGCGCTAGAAACTGCTATCGCGAACTTCCAGGAAACGCACCTCAGCAAGGGCGCGCTGGCCCGCGTGACCATCATGCGCGCTGGTGCCGCCGCCAACGCCGCCGGCACTCGCGTTACCTTTCCGAATGGCGAAACGAGGCTGCTTGCGCCAGGGCCGAGTTCGATCATTGCACAAGCCGTCATTGAGGTGTTCGCCAAGCGATTCCTAGCCGCTCCCGCCATGCTATGGCTGAGCGAGAGTGGCAACAAGGTCGTCGTTCGCGATGACGCCATTGCCAGTGCGATCGGTCTTAAGATCGAGGCTGACAAGAACCTGCCCGACATCATCCTCGCCGATCTCGGCCACAAGGAGCCCTTGATCCTGTTCGTTGAAGTCGTGGCGACTGATGGCGCGATCACGGATCGCCGACGCGATGCCATCCATGCTGTCACGGATGCGGCTGGTTTTGACCGAAAACAGATTGCGTTCCTCACAGCCTATCAGGATCGCCAATCCGCCGGCTTCAAGAAGACTGTCGCCCAACTCGCCTGGGGGTCATTCGCCTGGTTCGTATCGGAACCCACCCAACTTCTCGTGCTTCATGATGGCACGGCCGACGAGCGCTCACTCGGAAGTTTGCCTTGGGCCTCGCTATAGCACCACCCCCTATCTCTCCTCCACAATCCGCAAATACGCCGCCGTCACGAACAGCACGATCAGGCCGAACAGAATCCGCCGCGCGCCCTCCGGCATTTGCAGGATGGTCAGCAGCGTCGTCAGCACGGTGAGGATCAGCGCGCCGATGATGGTGCCGGTGTAGCCGCCGCGGCCGCCGAAGATCGAGGTGCCGCCGATCACGGCTGCCGCCACCGAGGGCAGCACCAGCGGTTCGGCGAGTGACAGCGACGGCGCCTTGATCAGGCCGATATAGAGCAGGCCGGTGATGCCGGCGAGCACGCTGGAGATGACGTAGAGCGCGGTGATGACCTGCCAGTATTGCACGCCCGACAGGCGCGTCGCGCGCTCATTGTCACCGACGGCGTAGAGCAGGCGGCCGAAGCCGGTGCGGCTGAGCGTGAAGACGATGAGGGCCGCCAGCGGCACGAACAAAAGCAGCGCGTTGGGAAAGCCGAAGGTCACACCGGTGCCGAGCCAGGCGAGGAAGTCGGGGATTTTCGCACCCGACGCGATCACCGTGCGCTGGTAGACCTGCAGGCAGCCGGTGCCGATCAGGCTGGTGCCCAGCGTCATGATCAGCGGATGGACGCGGAAGACGCCGACGCCGATGCCGTTGACCAGGCCGATCAGCACCGCCGGCATCATCGCCAGCAGGAAGGCCACCGCCGGGTCCTGGTTGACGACCTGCGTGGCCATGATGAAGGCGCTCATCGTCGCCACCGTGCCGACCGAGAGATCGATGCCGCCGGTCAGCATGGTCATGGTCTGGCAGCCGGCGAGGATCGCCAGCGGGATGGCGAATTTGATGGTGTTGGCGATCCAGCGTTCGTTGACGATACCGGGGCGCAGGATCTGCAGGATCACCACCAGGATGATCAGCAGGATGATCAGCGGGATCAGCGGCCGGTCGGCCATGAAACGTTTTACGCGGCGGCCGAAGGGGACGGGCTGGATCGCGGTTGTGCTCATGAGATTGCTCGCGATTGGTTTCGCCCGGTGGTGGTGTTCTGGGAGGATAGTGCTCCATGGCGCCCCCCTCTGTCCTGCCGGACATCTCCCCCACGGGTGGGGAGATTGGCAGTTTTTGGCGTCCCACTCTTTTCTGCAACGTCGGAGATTGGCGAAGGCCGCGATGACATCCAATCTCCCCCCTCGTGGGGGAGATGTCCGGCAGGACAGAGGGGGGCGTGAAGGATCGCCGACTCCATGACGATGCGCGCCCCTCATGACTGCCGCCCCCTCATCGTAATAAACGCGCCGAACATCACCACGGCGACCATGATGGCGCCCTCGATGATGGCGGTGACGTTGGGGTCGATGGCGAGCAGCGTGAGATCGGTGCGCACCAGCCGCAGCACGAAGACCGCGACGATCGGGCCAAGCAGGCCGCCCTTGCCGCCGCCGAGCGCCACGCCGCCCAGCACCACGGCGGCGACGCTGGCGAGCAGGTACGGGCCGGGGATGGGCGCGCCGATGCCGGTGCTCATGGTCAGCGCCAGCCCGCCAAAAGCAGCGAACAGGCCGGACAGCGCATAGGCGATGATGCGGGTGCGCGCCACCGGCACGCCGCTGCGGAAGGCCGCCAGCTCGCTCGAGCCGATGGCGTAGATGGAGAGGCCGAGCTTCGAGCGCCTGAGCGGTATCCAGATGACGCACAGACAAATGACCAGCACCAGCAGCGCCTTCGGCAGCCAGGCGTCGATAGTATCTGGCAGGCCAGGTATCGGTACGGTGCCCGATATCAGGCCCTTCAGCCATTCGGCGACCGCGCCGCCGGGCGCATCGAGGACCAGCAGGGCCGCGCCCTGCAGGACGAAGAGCGTGGCCAGCGTCACGACGATGTCGGGCACACGGGTGACGACGATGAGGATGCCGTTGACGGCGCCAAGCACAAAACCCATGGCCAGCACGAAGGGCACCACGAAAAGCGCGTACTCCTCCGAGGCG
Organism: Mesorhizobium sp. STM 4661; assembly: GCF_000359125.1. Classification (GTDB taxonomy): domain Bacteria; phylum Pseudomonadota; class Alphaproteobacteria; order Rhizobiales; family Rhizobiaceae; genus Mesorhizobium. The sequence goes on from NZ_CAAF010000017.1 coordinate 51,727, forward strand.
CCGTTCATCATCGAGGCGGCGGTGACGCTGGTCAGCGCCATCATGGCGGCGACCGACAGGTCGATGCCGCCGGCGATGACGACGACGGTCTGGGCGGCGACGGCAAAGGCGTAGGGCAAAACGGCCCGCGCGAGCGAGCCGAAATCGCCGCTGCCATAGCCCGGCTGGATCAGCTTGGTGATGATGAACAGGGCGACGAGGAGGGCGAACAGGCCGGCGACCCAGCCCTGGCGGCGCAAGAGATGGCTCATGGCGTCGCCCCCGGCTTGGTCGAATCCGGGGAATTCGAGGTGGGGTCAGCAAGAATGCCGACATCCGCCTTGGCGCCGCGCGGCAGGCCGTAGGCGGCGCGCATCAGCGCCGGCTCGTCGGCCTCCTCGACCGGGAAGATATCGACGACGCGGCCGCCGAAGATGACGATGACGCGGTCGCAGACACGCTGCACTTCCTCGAGCTCGGAGGTGTAGAACAGCACCGACTTGCCGTGGCCGGCGAGCTCGCGCAGCAATTTGTAGATCTCCTGCTTGGTGCCGACATCGATGCCGCGCGTCGGGTCGAAGCACAGGATGGTGCGGGCATCCGCCGCGATCCAGCGGGCAATGGTCACCTTCTGCTGGTTGCCGCCGGACAGGCGCTGCACCTCGCCTTGCGCGCGGGTGTCGATCCGCAGCCGCTCGATGGCGCTGACCACCTTGGCGCGCTCCTGGCGCATGTGAATTGGCCCCCAGTTGCGCAAAGCGGCGCTGAAGGGCAGCGCAATGTTCTCGCGCACCGAGCGCTGCATGGCGAGCGCTTCGGCGCGGTCGCCCGGCACATAGGCGAGACCGGCGCGGATGGCGTCGATCGGGTGAGAGAATTTCACCGGCCGGCCGTCGACCTCGATGGTGCCGCCCGATGGCCGGATCGAACCGGCGAGGGCGGCGAACAGCTCGTCCTGACCCTGGCCTTCGAGCGCGACGACGCCGGCGACCTCGCCATCGGCGAGATCGAAGGAGACGTCGTTGAGCTTGGTGCCGACGCGCAGATTGCGCACGCCTAAGCGCGGACGGCTGGCAGACGTCGCGGCGTTCTGGCTGGCGGTGCGGGCGGCGACATGGGTCTTGACGATGCGGGCGCCGAGCATCAACTCGACGATCCTTTCCTCGACGCCGGGCACGATGTCGACGACGCCGACGGTCTCGCCGTCGCGCAGCACGGTGGCGCGGTCGCACAGCGCCGAGATCTCGACGAAGCGGTGCGAAATGAAGATCACCGCGCGGCCGCTGTCGCCCTGGCGGCGCACGACCTCCAGCACTTTTTCGGCAAGGTTGGCGGGAAGTGCGGCCGTCATCTCGTCGAGCAAAAGCACGTCGGGCTCGACGGCCAGCGCACGCGCCAGATCAAGCACGCGCAGCACCGCCAGCGGGATGTCGCGCGCGGTGTCGCGTATGTCGAGGTCGGGGATGCCGAGCTCGCGCACCCAGGCGCGGAACGGCTCGACCGGCGTGCCGGTCAGGCGCAAATTGGAGAGCACATCGAGATCGGGGATCAGCGACGGCTCCTGGTAGACGGGCAGCAGGCCGGCGCGGCGCGCGGCGGCGGGCGAGCGCACGTCGCGGGCCTCGCCGCGGATCAGGATGCGCCCGGCATCGGCGCGAATGGCGCCGGTCAGGATCTTGACGAGTGTCGATTTGCCAGCGCCATTGGCGCCCATCAGAGCATGAACCTCGCCCGGCAGGACGGACAGCGACGCATTGCGAAGTGCCGCGACCGCGCCGTAATTCTTGGCGACGCCGGTGGCGTCGAGGAGTGGGTTGGTGGTCAAATTTTGTGGTTCTCGCTTCAGAATCTCTTTGCTGGCGCTCTACGGCGCCCCCCTCTGTCCTGCCGGACATCTCCCCCACGAGGGGGGAGATTGGCAGTTGTGGCGCCGGCTCTCGTTTTGCAACGTTGAAAATTGGCGAAAGCCGAAGTGACAGCCGATCTCCCCACCTGTGGGGGAGATGTCCGGCAGGACAGAGGGGGGCGCCGTAGAGCGCCAACCTATTAAATCTTTGCATAGCGAGGGCGGCAGCCCGCCGCCCTCGCCATGCAACTCAAGGCCTAGCCTACTCGCCCGGGCCCTTGCACGCCACGATCTGCTCCTTGGTGTAGGTGGTCCAGTCCGGGATCGAGATCGAGACCGGCCATTCCGGGCTGAGCGACGGATCGGCCGCGGCCTTGAGCTTGGCCTTGCCTTCCTCGGTGGCGTTCTCCCAAAGCTGCGGCTCGACCAGCACGGTCTGCTGCGCCGGCTTCTTGCCGTCGAGGATCCGCAGCGCCAGCGTCACGCCAGCGCCACCGATCGAGCCGGGGTTGGTGACCGCGGCACCGACGAGGTCCTTGACCGAGCTCAGCTGGCCGACGAAGCCGGCATTGTCGGCGCCGACGATAGGCACCAGCGGCGCCTGCGATTCGACCAGCGCGTCGACGATGACGTTGTCGATGCCGGACGTCCAGACGCCGTTGATCGGCGTTCCGGTGGCGAGGAAGGACAGCATCTGCTGCTTGGCCTGGTCCTGCTGCCAGCCGGTGAAAACTTCCTGCGCGACCTTCACGTCGGGGAATTCGGCCAGCGCCTTCTTGAAGCCCTTGTCGCGGTCGCTGTCGGCGGAAGCGCCGGCGGCGCCACGCATGTAGAACACCTCGCCCTTGCCGCCCATCTGCTGGAACAGCCATTTGGCGCCGAGATAGGCATACTGCTCCTGGTTGTTGGAGATGATGTAGGCCGACGGTTCGGTGACCGCCTGGTCGACGGCGACGACGACGATGCCGGCCTTGGTGGCTTCCTCCAGGCCCGCCTTGATGCCGGCCGGATCGGCCGGGTTGACGACGATGGCGTTGACCTTGGCGCTGATCAAATTGCGGATGTCCTCGAGCTGGCCGGCCGCATCGGTGTTGCGGTGGGCGATGTTCAGCTTCGTCACCTCGCCGGAAGCCAGCGCCTGCGCCTTCATCGCGCAGATCATCTCCTCGCGCCAGCCATTGCCCTGCACGGTGTTGGAGATGCCGATCGTGTATTTGCCCTCGGCGGACGAGACGCCCACCGAAGCCAGGAAGGCCGCGCTGGCAAGCAACGGGACCATGGTCAGATATTTTTTCATTTTGGTACTCCTCCACATTGATTTCAGTTCCAGTTCCAGGGCCCTGACAAGATCAAAGCCAAGCCGTTTCTCCCGTCATTTGACGAAGGGGCGCAGCACATCGCGGGCCAGCAGAAATCCCCGCTTGACCTTGTCGTCGCTCCCTTCAAACCGCCGGTCCTCGTGCTCGATGATGATGGGCCCGTCATAGCCGGCCCGGTAGAGGCCGGAAAAGATGATTTTCCAGTCGACATCGCCGAGCCCCGGCATGCGCGGCACCTGCCAGCCTATGCCAGCCGAAAGGATTCCGCGCTCATAGAGCCCATCATGATCAATCATCAGGTCCTTGGCGTGGACATGCAGCATGTAGGGCCCGAATTCCCTGATGAAGCGGGCCTGGTCGATCATCTGCCAGACCAGATGCGACGGGTCGAAATTCATGCCGACATCGCCGCCCCAGGCCTCGAGAATGCGGCGCCAGACTTGCGGCGAATATGCGATGTTGTGCCCGCCCGGCCACTCGTCATAGCTGAAGATCATCGGGCAGTTCTCGAAGGCGAGCTTGACGCCATGGTCGCGCGCATGGGCGACGATCGAGGGCCAGACCTTGAGCGCTTCCTCCCAGTTGACGTCGACGGTCTTGGAAGCGTCGCCGCCGCAGAAGGTGTTGACGACAGGCACGCCCATATTGGCGGCCAGCACGATCACCATCTTCAGATGGTCGATCACGGTCCGGCGGTGGCTCAGATCGGGATGCAGCGGATTAGGGTAATAGCCGAGGCCGGACACGGACAGGTTCATCTGCGCCAGCGACGCCACGATCTCCTTTGCCTGGGATGGCGAGGTCGAGGCGGCATCGATATGGCTGGTGCCGGCATAGCGCCGGCTGGCGCCGGAAGATTTCGGCCAGCAGGCGATTTCCAGCGCCTCGAAGCCGACCGAACTCGACCAATCGGCGACCTCGCCGAGCGGCGTTTCCGCGAATGGTGCGGTGAGCAGTCCAAGCTTCATATTGCCTCCCCTGGTCGTGAATTCACGACCGACTCTACTATGCCGATTGTGCCGGCCGCTTCAACCGTGCGGGCTCGCCTTGTTCCAGACTGTGCCTGACGGCGGCCATCGGATCGTCCGAGAGCAGCTTGTCGAGCGCGGATGTGACGGCCCCGCGGAAGTCGCCGTTCGTGGCAAGGCCCGGGTCGAAAATGGTGTCGATGGCGAGGATACCGGCCGCCAGCATCTCCGGGTCACGGCCAGTTGCGTCGGCTATTTCAGCGACCTTGCCGGCATAGGGGTCCGATACCGGCCAGCGCTTGCCGAACCTTGCCGAGGCCTGGATCAGATAGGCAATCCAGCCGGCGACGGGCACCGATAGAAGTGCGATGCTTTCGCCTTTCGCCAGGCGGTCGCGGATCGGATTGAGCAGGCGCTGTACGATCTTCTGCGAGCCATCGGTGGCGATCTGGTGATTGCGATGGCGGATCGCTGTGTTCCTGAGGCGGCCAAGGCTCTGCTCGACATAGGCCTGCGGCGCCACACCGGGCACCGGCATCAGCGTCGGCAGCGTCTCCTCGACCAGCATGCGGCGAACGAAGGCGGCCAGCAGCGGATCGGCGATGGCATCCGACGTGTGCTCGAGGCCGGCCAGTACGCCGAGCGTGGCGAGCGTCGTCTGGGCGCCGTTGAGCACCCGCATCTTGAGGTGTTCGAAAGGGGTGACGTCGCCGACGAAAGTCGCCCCGACCAGATCCCAGCGCGGCACGCGGCCGGCGAATTTCTGCTCGATCACCCATTGCCGGAACGGTTCGCCGACGACGACGGCGGCGTCGTGATAGCCGAAACGCCGCGCCACCAACTCGATGTCGGCCGGCGTGGTCGCCGGCGCAATGCGATCGACCATGGCCGAGGGAAAGGCGACGTTGGCTGATATCCAGTCGGCCAGGCCGTTGTTGCGACGGCTGGCGAGAGCCTGCACGACAGTCTCCAGGATGACGCCGTTGGTTGGGATGTTGTCGCAGGAGAGCAGCGTCACCGGACGCCCGTGCGAGGCCATGCGCAGCTCCAGCGCCCGCGCCAGCATGCCGGGCACGCTGCGCGGCGTCTGGGGGTTGGCGAGATCGTGGACGATATCGGGATGGTCGAGATCGAGCGCGCCATTCGAGGGAATTTGGCAATAGCCCTTCTCGGTCACGGTCAGCGTGACCATGTCGATGCCGGATGAGGCCAGCACCTCGAGCGCGGGTGCAGCGCTTTCCTGGCTGTCGACAACCCTAACGATGCCGCCGATGACGCGCGCTTCGACATGAATGTCTTGCCGGATCAGGCGCGTGTAGAGGCCGCCCTGGCCGCCCAGCGTCTCGGCGAGGCGAGGCGGACGGATGTTGATGCCGATCACGCCCCAGGAATCCGGACGGTGGGACAAGAGATCGTCGGTGTACTCGGCCTGATGGCAGCGATGGAAGGCACCGACACCGATATGAGCCATGCCAGGCGCAAGCGCTGTCCGGTCGTAGGATGGTTTCTGGACGGCGGAAGGGAGCCGGCTAAGCAGTTCCGGGCCGAGCGTTTCTACCGGCGCGGCAGCGGCCCTCACCGGTTCGCTCCCACGACCCATTGCTCCTGGTCGATCAGCGCGCCGGTCATCGGTCCGGAAGCATCGGAAAGCAAGAAGACTGCGAGGTTGGCCACGTCGCCGGCAGCAAGCAGGCGGCCAAAGGGTTGCGATGCGTTCGCGGCGTCGAGCCAGCCGGGGCCAAGCCCAAGCGTTTGCGCCTGCATGATGCGTTCCGCCGGCGTGTCGGTCCAGCCGACATTGATGCCGTTGACGCGGATGCGGTCGAAACGATGCGCGTTGGCTGCGTTGCGGGTCAGCGTGGCGAGCGCGCCCTTGGTGGCGGAATAGACGGCCAGTTCCGGCGAGCCGCAATGCGCATTGATCGACAGGATGTTGACGATGGCGCCGCCTTGCCCGCGCTTGACCATATCGGCGATGGCCGCCTGCATGAGAAAAAATGGCGCGCGGGCATTGACGGCGAAAAGGGAAGCCCAATCGTCGAGATCGGCATCGAGGAAGGAAGCGCGGTCGGTGAGGCCGGCGGCGTTGACCAGCCCATCGATGCGCCCGAAGCGAGAAATGCAGGCTTCCACCAGCAGCACTGGGGCAGCAGGGTCGGCGAGCTCGGCTGCGACAAAGGCTGTCGGCGTGCCGATGGCGGAAAGCTGAGCCGCGGCCTCCGCGCCGCGCCGTTCGTCGCGGCCGGTGATCAGCAGGCCGGTTGCGCCGGATCGCGCGAGCTCCTCGGCGATCGCGCGGCCGATGCCTTGCGTGGCGCCGGTGACCAGCACCACCTTGTCGTCAAGCCGAAGCTCCATTCCTCCTCCCGGAACAAAGTTTCTAGTTTTCTAGATATGGAATGCTGGTTCCCGATAGTCAATTATGCCAGTGACGATTATGCCAGTGACGTTTTCAGGCGGTGCGGCGCGCGACCACGCCGTGCACGAGCGCCATGCCGACGGCGAGCGAGGCGGCAAGCGAGCGGAAGCCGGCGAAATCCTGCTCGACCACCTCCAGCCAGGTATCCGAGAGCTGAACCAAGGGAGAAAACGTGCTGTCGGTGATGGTGACGATGCGCGCCTTGCGCTCATGGGCGACGGCGACGAGATCCGGTGTGATCGAATTGTAAGGGCTGAAGGAGACCGCCAGCACCGCGTCGCGGCTGCCGATGCAGCCGACCTGGTCAAGCGCCGTGGAGCCGACATTGTCGACCAGCACATTGCGCACGCCCTGCTGCGACAGAGTGAGCGAGAGATAGGTGGTGACGGGAAAGGCGCGCTTGCTGCCGATCACGTAGATAAGGTCGGCATTCGCCAGGAGATCGACCATACGCTCGAAACTGGCGATGTCGAAGTCCTTGTCGATGCGGCCGAGCGAGGCCTGCGAGGCGCCGACCAGGCCATTGAGAAAATGCAGATTGGCGTTGGGCTCGGCCGCCGCCTGTTCCTGCCCGTCGCGCGCCCTTCCTTCGGGCCAGGATCCCTTGACATGGTCCTTGAACAGGCCCTGGAAATCGGAAAAGCCGGCATAGCCGAAGATCTGGGCAAAGCGCACCAGCGTCGAGGGCTGCACGCCGGCCTGCTCGGCGACCTGGGCGATGGTGCCGAGCGCCACGTCGCTCGGATGCTGCCACAGGAAGATGGCGACCTGGCGCAGGCGCTTTGGAAAATGCACCGTGCCGGACGACAGCACGGCGCGTAGCTCCTCATAGGTCCGCGGCTTGGTGTAGCCAAGCGCGGCGAGCGAACGGCCACGCTTGCGGGCCGCCGCCTCGTCGGCGATGGATCGTCCTGATGACTTGCTTGCCCCACTCATAATTTCAGGCTAGCGCGATACGATCGTTTTACAATATGAAAATTGGAAATCGTGTTCGAAAGCGGTGGGGGTTCGGCAGGGATTGGCGGAAGCCTCTCCAACGTCGTCATCCTAGGGCGAAGCAGGAGCGGAGCTCCGTCGCGGAGACCCTAGGATCCATACCGTGACGGTTGTCGAGGAAAGCAGCGGAAGAGAAGATTCTGCACCGTAGAATCGCTCTGATGTCACGGCATGGATCCTGGGGTCCGCGCCGCGTCGCTGCGCTCCTTGCTACGCCCCAGGATGACGAAGCGATAGGTGGAGGAGCTTGAAATGGTCTACGCAACATCGGACGGATCGACGGGCACGCGCCTCAGGGTAGGCATGGTGGGGGGAGGCCGCAATGCCTTCATCGGCGCCGTGCACCGGCTGGCCATGCGGCTCGACGACCAGATCGCGCTGGTCGCCGGCGCGCTGTCCTCGGATCCTGAAAACGCGGCCGCGTCCGCCGCCGAGATCGGCATCGCCCAGGATCGAAGCTACGCCGACTACCACACGATGGCGCGAGCGGAGGCGGCCCGGCCGGACGGCATCGAAGCGGTCGTCATCGTGACGCCCAACCATCTGCACGCGCCGATCGCCACGGCTTTCCTTGACGCTGGCATCGACGTCATCTGCGACAAGCCGCTGTCGACGACGCTGGGCGAGGCGCAAGCGCTGGTAGCGCTGGCGCGGGCGAAAAACCGCAAATTCGTCGTCACGCTCAACAACACCGGCTATGCCATGGTGCGGCAGGCGCGTGAAATGGTGGCGGCGGGCGAACTCGGCCGCATCGTCTCCGTCCATGCCGCCTATATCCAGGACTGGCTGACACTGCCGATCGATGCGCAGGGCCAGAAGCAGGCGGAATGGCGCACCGACCCGGCGCGGGCCGGGCAATCGGCGGTGCTGGCCGATATCGGCGTGCATGCATTCAACCTGGCGAGTTTCATCTCGGGCTGCGAGGCTGAGGCGGTCGCGGCCGATCTGTTCACCGCCGTGCCGGGGCGGCGGCTCGACGACAATGCGCATGTGCTGGTGCGCTGGTCGGGCGGGGCGCGTGGCACGATCCTGGCCAGCCAGACCTCGCCCGGCCACTATAACGATCTCTCCGTGCGCATCCATGGCGACAAGGCCGGGCTCGAATGGTCGGGCACGCGACCGGAAGAGTTGCGCTTCTCCAGATATGGCGAGGAAACACGCACGCTGGTGCGCGGCGGCCATGGCTCGTCCGAGGCAAGCCGGCGGGTGTCGCGCATGCCGGCAGCGCACCCCGAAGGCTATATCGAAGCGTTCGCCAATCTCTACCGCGATGCCGCCGACATCATCCGCGTCCATCGCTCGGGCGGCGCGGTCGATCCGGCGCAGGCCGCTCAGGTGCCCGACGTCATAGACGGCGCGCGCGGCGTGAAGTTCGTCGCGGCGGCCGTCGCTTCAAGTTCCGCCGGCGGAACCTGGACGCCTGCCTTGTTTTCCTGAGTTTGGTTGGCTTTGATCCGCATCGAGGGGGCTCGATAGTTCCTGCGCTGTCAGAAGTTCGGTAGCAGCAGCATGGCGCAGTAGCCGGCGGCTGCGGCGATAAGGGTCGCTACAACCAGCGGCAACCAGAATCTGGCCGGGCCGGCAAATATTGCCAGCGAGACGCGACCGATCGCGTTTGCCGCAAGCGCCGCGAGTACTGCCTGACCCGCGGTCTCGACAGGGACCGAATGCTTGACCAGACGCAACGCGCTGAGCACCGAGACATCGACATCGAACGTGCCCGCAAGCGCTGAGCTCGCCAGCAGGCCGCGTCCGCCGAATTGAGCAGCCAATGCAGCGCTCGCGGTCGCCACGACCGCAAAGAGCAAAGCGAAGAGCAGCAACGGTCCCAATTCGAATGGATTGCGTGTCAGTGTATCGCTTTTGCGATCCCCGCCGGCGCGAGCCAACAGGAACGCTCCGCAGGCTGCGAAGACGAGCGCCGCGCCGATCGCGGGGATGCCGACCGTGACGAACACGCTTGGCTCGATGATCAGAACCACGGCGCAAACGCGCAACACCGAAACCATCGCCGCCAGCGAAGCAGCGCCGGCAAGCGGCAGAGGATTGCTTGCCGACATGGCGTTGCGGGCAAGCGCCACGGTTACGGCGGTGGATGAGACGATTGCACCGGTGAGCGAGCTGACGAGCAGGCCGCGCGTGGTTCCGAGGACGCGAACGGCAACATAGCCAGCGAACGATATCGATGCCATCAGCACCGTGAGGAACCAGACCTCCCATGGATTGAAACCGCCCCACGGGTCCAGCGTCCGGTTTGGCAGCAAGGGCAAAACGATCGCGGTCATCACCGCCAGGATCAGCGCCGAACGAAGTTCGACCCAGGTCAATCGCTTCAGAAGGCCGTGCAGGATCTCGCGACTGGCAAGCACCGCCGCGAGTGCTGCCCCTCCGGCAGCCGCGGCCCGGTAATCGCCGGAGACGGAAAGGGCGCCGAGCGCGAAAACGCCAAGGGCCGCTATGACTCCCGTAACGCTGAAATCCTTGTCATGGGCAGCCTCACGCGCCTTGTACCAGGCGAAAATCGCGGCGAAGGCGATGAATCCGCCGACCAGCACGGAAACGGCGTCGAACGCATCGGCCAGCGCTGCGAGAATACCGCCGAGCAGACCGGATATGCCGAACGTCCGAATTCCGGCCGTCCGGCTGCGATCGGGCGCGTCCCGTTCGCGCCAGCCGCGCTCCAATCCGACAAGCAGGCCTATTGCCAGCGCGAGTCCGAGCCGGGCGATGAGCGAGTCCATGTCTGGCGGGCCTTCAGGTGGCGGCCATCGGCAGATGGTTGCCAACCCACCTGACGATCTGCCCCGTTGCGCCAGATTCGGTTGCCGCAGCTTCATGGGCCAGCGCCATCATCTTGCAGGGGCAGCACCGGGGTGCCCAGACATCGACGACGGGGAGGCTGCTGCGCGTGATCTGATGATCGAAAATCCGGGCGTCCACGTCCGGATGGCCCGAGAACAGCTTGCTGCCGCACTTCGCGTCCCCGGCATTGCATGCCGACGGCAGGCGATTGCTTCCGCCGCAACTGCCGCAAACCACCTGATTTTCCTGTGCCATGGCCATTCACCTATTGATATCATCATTTATGTGCGTTGGAGACGTCCTTCGCCATGTCGGGTGCGTATCGCGGTTGGCGAGTGAAGGACGATCAGCACTGTTTCACCGACTTTCACCGGTGAACGAAGCTCCTGCTTCGATCACGAGGTTTCGATCAATATGGTGCTGGTCGGCATGGTATGGCCGTGATCCGATGTGCCGGTGTCAGGAACCCGTGCCGGTTACGTCGCTCATGACTTGGGTCACGATGGTTCGGCCCCAAGTCGTCTTTTTCAGCCGGAGCGCACATGGCGGCACTCACACGTCGCAGACTTTTGAGAACTGCCGCAATTGCCGGCGCGGGCGGGATCGGGCTCTCCGCCGTCGGCAGATTTGCCGGCTGGGCCGCTGCTAAACCCGAGCCGGTGGTGCTGCAGACGGCCAGTATCCAGGCGAAGCTGATGGATGTCGACCAAACCAGGAATGTGCGGACCTACGGCAATGTGCCGATCCATGGAGCCGGAATGCCGCCTGTGCTCAGAATGAAAAAGGGCGAGCCTTTCGCCGCCCGGCTCATCAACGCCATCGATGATCCGACGACGATCCACTGGCACGGCATTCGCGTTCCAAACAAGATGGATGGCGTTCCATTTCTGGTCCAGCCCTATGTCTATTCCGGCGATCATTTCGACTACGCATTCACGCCGCCGGACGCCGGCACTTTCTGGTATCACCCGCATTGCAATACGCTGACCCAGATGGGCCATGGCCTGACGGGCGTGATCGTGGTGGAGAACCCGGGCGATCCGAAATTCGATGCCGAAATGGTCATCAATCTGCGCGACTGGCGGCTCGGCGACGACGGTCAGTTCATCGACCAGTTCCGGCCGCGCGATGCCGCAAAGACCGGCACCTACGGCACGGTGCGCACCGCAAACTGGCTCGATCAGCCGCAATATGACGCGCCGGCCGGAGGACTGGTGCGGCTGCGGATCGCCATCACCGACGTCACCCGGATCTATGCCTTTCGTGTCGAGGGCGCTGAGGCGGCAGTCATGGCGCTTGACGGCAATCCGGTGCCGCCACGTTTTTCACCCGATGCCTTGCTGCTTGGACCCGGCCAGCGCATGGAGCTCGCCATACGCATGCCCGATGACGAAGGGGCAATCGTGAGCCTGAGAGACGTCAGGGGCACCAAGCCCAAAGTTTTGGCGACCTTGCGCGCGACGGGAGGCTCTCTCAAGCGGAACCTTCGCGACCTTGCGCCCCTGGAGGTCAATCCGGTGCAGGCGGTGGATCTCACCACTGCAAAGCACATTTCATTGGCACTCAGCGCCACGGCGGAAAACATCCCGAGCGATGGCATCTGCGGTTCGCTTGGCTACAGTTTCTGGGCAATCAACAAGGTGCCATGGCCGGGCGATACGCCGGATCCAACCGCACCGTTGGCCGAATTGAAGCTCGGCAGGAGCTATGTCATCGACATGGAAAACCTGACGCCGCAATCCCATCCGATGCATTTGCATGGCATGAGCTTCAAGGTGCTGTCGTCCTCGACGCGCCAGATTCAGCCGGTGATCTCCGACACCTATCTCATCCAGCCCAACGAGAAGGTTCAGTTCGGTTTCGTAGCCGACAATCCCGGCGACTGGCTGCTGCACTGCCATATCATCGAGCACCAGAAATCGGGAATGACGAGCTATGTCCGGGTGGTGTGAGGCGTGTCGAAAGTAATCGAGACTGCGGTGGCCAGCGTCGGACCACATCTGAATCAGCCGAGGGGACGCAAGTATTCGGCCCACTTAATAGCTCAGGCACTCGCTACTGTGCGTTCTATCTCTTGCGCTTTTCTCGGGAAAACCGTTCACACTTTTCCTGGAATTGCTTTGAAGCATTATCCTTCATCTGTTCGACTGATGCGCCGGGTCGTTGGCAGTGGAATTTACAATCAGCAAGTTCGGCTATGGCCCAGATCTTTGGGCCCGATCTTTTTGGATGAAAGACTGACAAAACCTTGTCGCATGTAGGATCACCTATCATCACAGCAAGAACTGCTTTTCTGGCCACTCTGGCCGTCATTCTCCTGCTAACCCTTTCGCCCGGGTGGCTTTTGCAGATGTTTGGCATCGCCATCACCCTTGGTCATGACAAACTCAATCACGCCGCTGCGTTTGCCGTTCTGGCGACCATCGGATATTTTGCCTGGCCGGACCACAGGGCAAAACTGACCGTGCTCCTCGTTCTGACCGCCGCCGCGATCGAAGGTCTTCAGGGCTTGCAGACAATTGGACGCAACCGGGATGCCTGGGACTGGGCTGCCGGCTGTGTCGGCATGGCGTGTGGGTTACAAATCGCGAACTGGACAAGCAATTTTGCCGGCGCCCTGAGATACGACAAGCGAAGATCCCTGTAACTTTAGGCGGTCCCGTCCGTCTCACTTTCCTTGTTCCAGCGTCCGGACTGGCCGATAGGGATTGGTTTCCAGCCACTCGCGCAACACGATTTGAATAAGCTCCGTTCGACCGATCTTCATCTCGGCAGCGATGGCGTTGAGCGCATCCCCTGCCGCGGGCTCAAGCGAGATACCGGAGACGTTCCTGAGCACCAATGCTGCGCGGCGAAGGATAATTTGCAAATCGCCACGCGAGACCTCAGTGACGCGATCTGCAGCGCTTTCCAGTTCTTTGGCGATGGACAGGCGGGTCATGTCGATGTCCAGTCAAGTTGCATGGGCGGTGATGCTGTCAATCAAACGAAGTTTCGACGGATTTGCTTCCCGGCACTCTATCTTGTGTAACGCGTGATCGGATTTCTGGCACAGGGATCAGAGTATGCGGGCATAACGATCTTTTCAGAGAGCGCTGAGCAGCCCGCCGTCATTCTCAAATACGGTGGCGAAGAGCAGAAGTTTCACTGAAAAGTTCGCTGGCGCCAGTTGGAAGCCTGGGGTTGGCGCCGGCCAGACGGATCAATTTCAGTCCCTCCGCTTGAACAAGCCAGCGGACAGGTCGCCGGCGCGCGTATGGCGATCGCTGAGGCGCATACCTAGTACCGATCGTTTGCGGCCCTGACACGGGTATAGCCGAATAGGCGAGGCGGGTTGCGCTCTAATTGCACGATCGCAGGAGGTCTTACGCGGTTCCTCTGGCCCTCGGCGAAGGCGAGGGCGAAGGATTTCAGCACGAATGAGTATGTGCGTTCTTCGTCATCTTCACTCACGCGAACGATCCATTCGCCGTCGGCCTCGAACATTTCAACACGGGTTCCCCCGCCAAAGCTGGCTAGATAACCACGGACATCGCGCTGGGGATTAAGCACCGATTTTTCCTCCCGCCTGAACGAACGGGTATTATGCCTAGCCTGTCTCCTTCAATTATCTATGACATAGCTCACATTGTTTTCTCGCGGTCCAAGCTCGCTGGCCCGGGGATCGCCGCGGTAAACGGCTCGCTCCGCTCAGTAGAAGTGGGGAAGAAAGTGGGAATAGGCTTCGCTCACTTTGCAAAACCATTCAAAATCATGATGTTATGACAAATCCGCTGGTGGAGCTGAGGAGGATCGAACTCCTGACCTCGTCATTGCGAACGACGCGCTCTCCCAGCTGAGCTACAGCCCCGTCCAGCGGATGGCGCATTTATCGGGCGCCGCGGTTTGCTGTCAAGGCGGCGTTTTGCGCGAATGACCTCGTTTTAGCCATCGATCCGGCATGCGGCGGAAGGCGGCTCTTGCCGGTTTGGCGCGCAATGGCTACATGTCGGCAACAATTGGAGACCGGCATGATCGCCCTCATTCAAACCATCGTCATGGCGCTTGACCTTTATTGGTGGATCATCATCGCCTCGGCGATTTTTTCCTGGCTCCATGCCTTCAACGTCGTCAACTCGCGCAACCAGTTCGTCGGCACCGTCGGCAACATGCTCTTCAGGCTGACCGAACCGGCATTGCGGCCGATCCGCCGCTTCATGCCCGACCTCGGCGGCATCGACATCTCGCCGATCATCCTGCTGCTGATCCTGTTCTTCATCCGGCAGTTCCTGCTCACCACGGTGGTGTCGCTGGTCGTCTGAGCCGTTCGATGAGCGCGCCGTTTCGCACACGTAACGACGGCGTCGATCTGTTCGTCCGGCTGACGCCAAAGGCTGCGATGGACAGGCTGGAAGGCATCGAGATTTCGGCGGACGGGCGAAGCCACCTCAAGGCCCGCGTCCGCGCCGTGCCGGAAGACGGCGCCGCCAATCAGGCGCTGGAAAGGCTGGTCGCCAAGGCGCTGGATGTGCCGGCATCAGCCGTTTCGATCATTGCCGGCGGCACTGCCCGACTGAAGACACTGCGCATTTCAGGCGATGCGGCGGCGCTGGCGAAAACCATTGAGCTGCTCAGCGGTGCTTGAGTCGTCAGCTGCGCTGCTCAGACCAGCCCGCGCTTGGCCATCATCGCTTCGGGTGAGGGCATCTTGCCGCGGAAGGCGGTGTAGAGCTCCTCGGGATCCTTCGAGCCACCGGCGGCGTAGATGTTCCTGCGCAGCCGCTCGGCCAGCGCCGGGTTGAACGGGTCGCCGGTTTCCTCGAAGGCGGCGAAGGCGTCGGCGTCGAGCACCTCCGACCACATGTAGGAATAATAGCCGGCCGAATAGCCGTCGCCGGAAAAGACATGGCCGAAATGCGGGGTGCGGTGACGCATGGCGATGGTGTCGGGCATGTCGAGTTTTTCAAGTGTTTCGGCTTCGAAACGAAGTGGCTGTTCCGGGGCATCCGGCCGCGCGTGGTAGGCCATGTCGACCAGCGCCGAGGCGGTGAATTCGACTGTGGCGAAGCCGGCGCCGAAAGTGCGCGCCGCCAGCATCTTGTCGAGCAGCGCCTTCGGCATCGGCTTGCCGGTCTTGACATGCAGCGCGTGCTTTTCCAGCACCGCCGGCACGGTCAGCCAATGTTCGTAGAGTTGCGAGGGCAGTTCGACGAAATCGCGGCTGACCGAAGTGCCGGACACCGACGGCCAGGTGACGTCGGTCAGCATGCCATGCAGCGCATGGCCGAACTCGTGGAACAAGGTCTTTGCCTCGTCGACCGACAGCAGTGCCGCCTCACCGGCCGGCGGCTTGGCGAAGTTCATGATGTTGTAGATGACAGGCTTCGAGCCATCGCCGAGCTTATAGCCGGACTTCAGCGCGCTCATCCAGGCGCCGGAGCGTTTTGAAGGCCGCGCGAAATAATCGGCGAGGAACAGGCCGCGTTCGCTGCCGTCGGCATTTTTCACCACGAAGACGCGCGCGTCGGGATGCCAGGCGATGATGCCCTTCCTCTCTTCGAAGGTAATGCCGAACAGCCGTGTCGCTACGTCGAAGCAGGCGTCGATGATGCGGTCGAGCTGCAAATATGGCTTCAGCTCGGCCTCGTCGAAGGCGAATTTCTCGGCGCGCAATTTTTCCTGATAGAAGCGCCAGTCCCAGGCGGCGAATTTCTCATTGCTGCCGGCCTCGGTTGCCAGACGCTGTAATTCGATCTGGTCGGAAGCAGCCTTCTCCAGCGCCTTTTCCCACACTGGATCGAGCAGCGCGTGCACGGCCTTCGGTGTCTTGGCCATGGTGTCGTCGAGCTTCAGCGCCGCGAAGGAGGCGTAGCCAAGCAGCTTGGCCTTTTCGGCGCGCAGGCGCAGCATATCGCGCACCACTTCGGTGTTGTCTGTCGCGCCGCCATTCTGACCACGCGTGGTGAAAGCGCGCCAGGCGGTCTCGCGCAGGTCGCGGCGTTCGGAGAAGGTCGTGAACGGTTCATAGATCGAGCGCGAGAGCGTGACGGCATAACGGCCTTTCTGGCCGCGCATCTCGGCAGCTTCGGCCATCGCGCTTTTCAGGAAATCCGGCAGGCCGGCGAGGTCGGCCTCGTCGAGGAACAATGCCCAGTCGCGCTCGTCGGCCAGCACGTTCTGGCCGAAAGTGGTCCCTAGAGAGGATAGCTCCTCATTGATCGTCGCCAGCCGCTTCTTGCCGTCGGCGTCGAGTTTCGCACCGGAACGGACAAAGCTCTTCCAGGTCTTTTCCAGCACCCGTAGCGTCTCGGCATCGAGCTTCAAGCTTTCACGGCGCTGGTAGAGGTCGTCGATGCGGGCGAACAGCCGCTCATTCATCGAGATCGCCGAGAAATGCCTGGACATCTTTGGCGAAATTTCGCGCTCCAGCGCCTGGATCGCCTCGTTGGTGTGGGCGCCGGCCCGGCACCAGAAGATCGACGAGACACGGTCGAGCGCCTCGCCGGCAAGTTCGAGGGCTGCCAGCGTGTTTTCCATGGTCGGCGCTTCGGCATTGCCTGATATCGCCTCGATCTCGGCCTCGTGCGCCTGCAGCGCCGTATCGAAGACCGGCGAAAAATCGCCGTCGCCGATGCGGGCGAAATCGGGCAGGCCGAGCGGTCCTTGCCATGCGGTCAGCGGATGGGCGGCGAGGTCGACGGCGTTTGTGGACGGCATGGGCAATCTTTCGCTGATTGGCGGGAAGAGGCAGGGTCGTCATCGATGTAGGGTGCTGGCCCACCGCGCGCAACATCGCGGTGGCCAATGATCCAGTCAGTAGCCGTCGCAGTTTTCCGCGATCGCCGCCTGCGAACTGGCGGTGATGCGGTTGTTGGTGACCGCGAAGGTCTCCTGCATCAGCATGTCGTTGTTGGGGAAGTCATAGCAGGCGATCACCGTGGTGACGCCGCCCTCGGTCTTATCGATCCGGTGCCGAATCGCCGCGCCGGCGACCGCACCTTGCCAATCATCGATCGAGGCGATGAATTCCTGCTTGTTTTGCACGACGCCGAGGTCGTCGAGTTTTATGCGGACATCGTCTGCAAGCAGGTCCGACAATTCGGTGCGATCGGCGACCAGCAGCGCGGAATACCAGCGGCCGATGATCGCGCTATCGTCGGCGCGGGCGGAGATGGCGGAAAGCAGCAACGTTGCCAGAGCAAAAGCGACCGAACGACACAACATTTATGCCTCCTATGCCATCTCCGGCCGCTCGAAATCGCCGGTGTCCTTGTTCATCACCCAGAGCTCGCCGGTCGAGATGTCGAACCAGGCGCCGTGCAGCGACAGCCGGCCCTTGCCTTCGAGGATCGAGACGCAAGGGAAGGTCCTGAGATTGGCGATCGAATAGCGGATCGAGATGCGCTCCAGCGCCGTCTGGCGTTCCGTCGCCGTCATGAAGGTGCTGGACGACACGGTCTCGGCCGCCGGCGCGATCAGGCTCATCCATTTGCCGATGAAGTCGCCGGGCGACAGCGGCGCGGAATTGGTGTCGAGCGCGGCGCGGATGCCGCCACAGCGACCATGGCCCATCACAACGATGTTCTTGACCTTGAGGCTCTGCACGGCGAATTCGAGCGCGGCGGAGGTCGAGTGGAATTCCCCATCCGGCGCATAGGGCGGCACCAGATTGCCGACATTGCGCAGCACGAAGAGTTCGCCCGGGCCGGCGTCGAAGATCGCTTCCGGAGCCGAGCGCGAATCGCAACAGGCGACGATCATCGTTTCGGGCGCCTGTCCTTCGCGAGCGAGCGAGCGATAGCGGCCGCTTTCGGCGGGATAGCGCCCGTTCATGAAATTGCGGTAGCCAGCGAGAAGGTGTTCGGGGAGGTGAGGCATGGGCGGCGTCGGGACCCTTTCCGGGTTGGATGCGGCACGGCCTGACCTGAATCTCGACAGACCTAACTCTGGGAGAAGGCTCTAACGGCAAAAGGCCGTCGCGAGCAATGCCGAATTGCGAAGGCGTGGCTGCAATTGATTGATAAGTCGGAGGGACAGCGCCCCCCTCTGTCCTGCCGGACATCTCCCCCACGAGGGGTCCCCACGGGGGGAGATCGGCCTTCACCTTTGATTTCGCCAATCGCCAACCTCGAAAAAGGGATCTGTCGGCGAAACAGCCAATCTCCCCCCTCGTGGGGGAGATGTCCGGCAGGACAGAGGGGGGCGCGAAGGATCACCGACCCGTTCCCAACCCGCGAGCCGGAATTGTAGCACTCGCCTCACGCCCAGATCGCTACTGGAATGCCGAAACGGTCGGCGAGCGGCGGGTCGGGAAACGGCCTTGCCTCGCCATTGGCGATGCGGGCGGCAATCAGCATCATCACTGCCGCGTCGAGGAAATCGTCGGCGGCAGCGCCTCTTGGCGGTGGCCGGTCGAGAAACGCCCTGTCATAACCGTGCCGGCAGAGCAGCGCCTTGCGCTCCGCCATGCCGGCTGGACTGACCGCGCCCTTGATCTTCTTCGGCAAGGACATGGCTTGGCCGCCGTTCAGCCGGCAAAAGGCGACTTCCGGGTGCGATTCAAAGACGCGGCTGCGCAATTGCGGCCGTGCGATCAGCAAGGCATCGATCTCGCGGATTTTGGCAAAGATGCCGAAGGCCTGGATCGAGACACCGCGCGGCGGATCGGAACTTGACTTCGCCACCTCGCTTGCCCGGCGATGCGCGGCATACCAGGCCTCGATCGTGGTGAAGGCATCTGTCGCGGCATAAAGCGCCGCGCGCGAGGGAATGGCAAAGACGCTGGATTGCCTGTTACCAAGCAGCGGCCGCACCAGCGCTTCCGGCCCGCGCCCGCCTTTTTGCGACAAATCCGGCAGGCCGATCGGCATGTCGACGGCCACGAGCGCGTCAGGGGGCAAGGTGTCAAGCAGTGCCGCGAAGCTTGGAAAGATATCGACCGAAGGTGAAGCGCCGGGGTTACGAGGTGTCGAACCGGGGTTACGAGGTGTCGAACCGGGGTTACGAGGTGTCGAACCGAGATCGCGGTGGACGGCGATCCAGCCAGCCTTGCAGCCGTCGACGCCGACAAGGACGCGGCTGCCGTCCGAAGTCACGCCCTTTTGTCCCGCCCCGGATGCAGGAGGTGGCGAAGCTGCACCATCGCCATCGGGTGCGACAGGCTCTGGGCATCGGTTTCGAGCTGCAATTCGTCGCCGCCGCGCTTGGCGGTGCGCGCCAGGATCTCGTAGACGGCCGCAGTGGTCGACTGCAGCGCCTTGATCGCCGGCTGGCCGGACAGGATGCGGGCGAGATAGACGGCCGCCGTCAGATCGCCCAGCCCGTTGGGCGGGTTGTCGATGAGGCGATGTTCGGCAAGCAGCGCCTGGCTGCCGTCGAGCAGCAAATTGCCGGTGCCGCCAGCCATCATCGGCGGCGCTGAAGTGACCAGCATGGTCGATGGCCCGGCATGAAGGGCAGCCGCCATCACCGATTTCAGGTCGGGCAGTTGCGCTCCCGTCATCCATTCCAGCTCATAGCGGTTGGGGGTAGCGATATCGGCGATCGGCATCAGCCGGTCGCGCATGGCGATGGCCGTGGGTTCAGGCACGTAGAGCCCACCCGAATCGCCCATCACCGGGTCGCAGATATAGACGGCATCCGGCGTCTTCGCCTTGACCGTGCCGACCAGCGAGGCGACGGCGTCGGCCTGGCCGGCCTCGCCGAGATAGCCCGACAGCACCGCGCCGACTTCGCCCAGCCATGGCGCGCGTTCGAGATCGGCCAGCAGCGCCTTGAACTGGTCGAGCGGCGGTACGATGCGGGTCGCCCTGCCATGGCCTGGATGCCAGGGCAGGATGACGGTCGGCACCGCCCATACCGGAAAGCCCAGCGTCTCCAGCGCAAAGACAGCGGCGCGGTTGCCGACCGAGCCGCGCGCGACATGGCTGGAGATGACGATGACCGCGCGCGGCGCGTCGCTTTGTCCGGTGCTCACGGGGTTCCTAACTTCGGGTGACGAAATACACGAGCCAGACCAACAGGCCGATGGCGATGAGCAACCCCAGCGCCCGGCCGATGCGGGTGCCCCAATATTCGATCGGGTCCGACCGGTCGGCGTCCACTGCTGCGACGTGATCGCGCGCGCCCTTCACGGTCCGCGCGATGAACGAGGCGCCGCCGGGATCGGTCTCGCGCTCTACGCGTTCGATAATGCGGCGCGATTCGCTGTCATTGTCCTGGCGCTCCGCCATTGCGAATGTCCTGTTTCGTGGCGACCTTAGCCCCTTCGCCCGGTCAATCACAGGGCCTCGCGGCCAATGATAAAGAACCAGTAACGCTTCCCGGTCGAAATCATGTTCTCGCGCGCAGATTGTGGTAATGCTTCGCGTGTCAGTCTTATCGAGGGACCTTACCATGCTCGTGCAGCGCCTTTCCTCACCTTTCGCCTTCCGCAACCTGCCAGCCCTGTTGATGATGGCGATCATGCTGCCGCTGCTCGCCGGCTGCGGCTACAACACCATCCCGACGGCGGAGGAAAACGCCAAGGCCGCATGGAGCGAGGTGCTGAACCAGTATCAGCGCCGCGCCGATCTCATCCCCAATCTGGTCGAGACCGTCAAGGGTTATGCCTCGCATGAAAAGGACACGCTCGATGCCGTGGTCGAGGCGCGCGCCAAGGCGACGCAAGTGACGGTGACGCCCGAAACGCTGAATAATCCTGAGGCCTTCAAGAAATTCCAGGACAGCCAGTCCGGCCTGACCAGCGCGCTGTCGCGGCTGCTGGCGGTGGTCGAGAATTATCCGGACCTCAAGGCCAATCAGAATTTCCTGGCCTTGCAGGCACAGCTCGAAGGCACGGAGAACCGCATCGCGGTCGCCCGTCGCGACTATATCCAGGCGGTCAAGGACTACAATCTGACGCTGCGGACCTTCCCGTCGGTCATCTGGGCGACCCTGTGGTTCCGCGGCAACCAGCCATTCGCGAACTTCACCATCGAGGAAGACAAGCTGCAGACGCCGAAGGTCGATTTCGGCACGAAACAGGGCGGGTGAAGAACAACTGGTGAGCGTGGTCCCTATTGGCCTTGCACTCCGTCGCGCCCCCCTCTGCCCTACCGGGCATCTCCCCCTCAAGGGGGGAGATTGGCAGCTTTGGCCTCACCGCCCTTCCTGGAAAGTCGGAGACTGGCGAAAACCGTCGTGACAGCCGATCTCCCCCCTTGAGGGGGAGATGTCCGGCAGGACAGAGGGGGGCGCGACGGAACGCCAGCCTCGCATTCCTGTTCGTCTTCTTCCTAAGCCTTCTCCTCCCCCTCATTGCCTTCGCCGCCGACCTGCCCACCCTGACCGGCCGGGTCGTCGACAATGCCGGCATCATCGACGCCGCGACCGAGGCAGCGCTGACCCGGAAACTCGCCGCCTTCGAGGCGAAGGGGTCCGACCAGATCGTGGTGGCCACCATTCCCAGCCTCGACGGCGAGGAGATCGAGCCCTACGCCAACCGATTGTTCCGGTTCTGGAAGCTCGGTCAGGCGAAGGAGAACAATGGCGTCCTGCTTCTGGTGGCGCCGAACGACCGCAAGATGCGCATCGAGGTCGGCTATGGACTGGAAGGCACGCTGACCGATCTGCACACCAAGCTGATCATCGAGAATGACATGGTGCCGGCCTTCAAGGCAGGCGACTTCTCCGGCGGCATAACCAAGGCCGTCGACGACATGGTGATGGTGCTGGAAGGCAATCCCGAGGAGCTGGAAGCGCGCGGCGAGCGTAACCAGCAGCCGCCCTTCAACACCGACGATCTGTTCTTCGCCGTCTTCATCTCGATCTGGGCGATCATCTTCTTCGGCAGCATCGCTGCCTCCATCCTGCCGCCGATCTTCGGCCAGAAGATCGGACCCGGCCGCTATCGCTGGCTGGGCATGACCTTCGAGCCGAGCCGGCGATCTTCCAGCGGTTGGTCGTCCGGGGGTGGTGGCTGGTCCTCGGGCGGCGGCGGTTTTTCGGGTGGTGGCGGTTTTTCCGGCGGCGGCGGGTCGTCCGGCGGCGGCGGCTCTTCGGGGAGCTGGTGACGACATGACAGAACGCGTCAGTTTGCCAGGATCAAGCCGCTCTTTCACGATCGGCGCCGCCTTGATGGCCATGGCGGTGTTGCTGCTCGTCGGCTTCGCGGCGCTTGCCGCCGAATTGCCGGCTCTGACCGGGCGGGTCGTCGACAATGCCGGCATCATCGACGCCGCGACCGAGGCAGCGCTGACCCGGAAACTCGCCGCCTTCGAGGCGAAGGGGTCCGACCAGATCGTGGTGGCGACCATTCCCAGCCTCGACGGCGAGGAGATCGAACCCTATGCCAACCGGCTGTTCCGTTTCTGGAAGCTCGGCCAGGCGAAGGAGAATAACGGCGTCCTGCTTCTGGTGGCGCCGAACGACCGCAAGATGCGCATCGAGGTCGGCTATGGGCTGGAAGGCACGCTGACCGATCTGCACACCAAGCTGATCATCGAAAACGACATGGTGCCGGCTTTCCGCGCCGGCGATTTTTCCGGCGGCATAGCCAAGGCCGTCGACGACATGGTGATGGTGCTGGAAGGCAATCCCGAAGAGCTGGAAGCGCGCGGCAAACGCAATCCGGCCGACGACAGTTCCGTCGACCCTATCGTCGCACTGTTCATCATCCTGTGGGCGACGATGTTCCTCGGCGGCCTGATGATGGCGTTCCTGCCGCCGATCTTCGGCACCAAGTTGTCGCCGGGCGTGTATAAATGGCTGGGCATGACGTTCCGCTACGGCCAAAGGTCGGGCTACACGCGCACGGGCGGCGGCGTCTGGACAACGGGCACCGGCGGCGGCTGGTCGTCGGGAAGTTCCGGTGGCGGCTGGTCGTCGGGCGGCGGTGGGTTTTCAGGCGGCGGCGGCTCGTCCGGCGGTGGCGGTTCTTCAGGAAGCTGGTGAGACACAAGATGGCGACACGACCGATCAGCCCCGAGGATCACGAACGCATCGCCGACGCGATCCGCGCCGCCGAGACAAAGACCGACGGCGAAATCTACTGCGTGGTGGCGCATGCCAGTGACGGCTATTTCTTCCCGGCTGCCTTCATGGCGACGGTGGCCATGCTTGTCGTCAGCCTCGCTGTCGCATACGGGCTGGAGGCCTGGTGGCTGTCGATGCGCCTGCCGCATTTCGTACTCGCCCAGCTTCTGGCGCTGGCCAGCGTGCTTGCCCTGTTGTGGGTGCTGCCCGACCTGCGCATCCATCTGCTGCCGCGGCGGCTGCGCTACCAGGCCGCGCATGCCAATGCGGTCAAGCAGTTCCTTGCCCGTAATGTCCACCGCACCACGGCGCGCACGGGCGTGCTGATCTTCGTGTCGATCGCGGAACGCTACGCCGAGGTGGTCGCCGACGCCGGCATCGATGCCAAAGTCGGCCAGCATGTCTGGGACGGCGTCGTCCGCGACCTGACCGCGCATGCCGGCGACGACCGCCTCGCCGACGGCTTCGTCAAGGCGATACAGTCGGTTGGCGCGGTGCTGGCCGAGCATTTTCCGGTCTCGGCCGGCGACAGCAATGAGCTCGACGACCATCTGGTCGAGATTTAATGCATATCGCGCAAAAGTGTGCAGCGGTTTTGCGATAACGACATGCATAAAAACAAGAACTTAAAGCGCGTCGCATGAATCCGTTCAAACGTGACGCGCTTTAACCCGGCTCAAAGCGTGCCCCGACACCGTGTCCACGGCGTGCGATCACCTGTGCGAAAGCATGGCGCCTGTTGACCGGACTCTTTGCAATCGGGCGATGCGGGTTTATGGTTAACCAATCATGAACACGCTGAGCATCGATATCAGGAAAGCCGAACCGCGCGACGCAGGCGCCATCGCCGACGTGCACCAGCAGGCCTGGCGCGGCGCCTATGCCGGCATCATTCCGCATCGCACGCTGACATCGATGATCAACCGCCGCGGTGCCGACTGGTGGGACAATGCCATCCGTCGCGCCGCCACGGTGCTGGTCGTCGAGATCGGCGGCAAGATCGCCGGCTACGCCACGATCGGCAAGAACCGGGCCCGTGAGCTCAGGCAGCAGGGCGAGATCTACGAACTTTACCTGCGCCCGGAATATCAGGGCATAGGGCTCGGCAGCCGGCTGTTCTCGGCCGCAAGGGCGCGACTGGCCGACCATGGCCTGAAAGGCATGGTGGTATGGGCGCTGGAGGACAATCAGAACGCGCTCGCCTTCTATGCCGGCGCCGGCGGCCGCGATGTTGCCGAAGGCGTGGAAATCTTCGAGCAGAAGGCGCTGAAGAAGGTCGCCTTCGTCTGGGAATGACAGTCAGGCGGCTTCGCCGTCGATGATTCGGTACGATTTCAGCACTATTGCCGCATTGCACCATGCGCCTTCGCCCGCTATCGGTCTCCAATCGAGAGAGGGACCAAAGCCATGCGTATCGAAGCCGTAGCCATCGGAAAGAACCCGCCCGAGGACATCAACGTCATCATCGAGGTGCCGATCGGCGGCGAGCCGATCAAATACGAGATGGACAAGGAGGCCGGCACGCTGTTCGTCGACCGCTTCCTGCACACTTCGATGCGCTATCCCGGCAATTACGGCTTCGTGCCGCACACACTGTCGGGCGACGGCGACCCGATCGACGTGCTGGTCTGCAACACGCGCGCGCTGGTGCCGGGCTGTGTCATCAATGTGCGGCCGATCGGCGTGCTGGTGATGGAGGACAATGCCGGCCAGGACGAGAAGGTCATCGCGGTGCCTTCGCCCAAGCTGACGCTGCGCTACGAGAACGTCACCGAATACACGCAGCTGCCCGATATCACGCGCCAGCAGGTGCAGCACTTCTTCGAGCACTACAAGGATCTCGAGCCCGGCAAATGGGTCAAGATCGAAGGCTGGCACGACGCCGCCTACGCCAAGAAGATGATCGTCGAGGCGATCGCGCGGGCCAAGGCAAGCAAGTAGGCCAGCGCTTTCCAAGCGTTAAGGCGGTGCGAAAAATTTCGAGACGTCGGCGGGACGGCGCCCCCCTCTGCCCTACCGGGCATCTCCCCCACTTGGGGGGAGATTGGCAGCTTCGCCGCCCCGTCTCTCCTTCAGCGTTGGAGATTGGCGAAAGCCAAGATGGCAGCCAATCTCCCTCCTTGTGGGAGATGTCCGGCAGGACAGAGGGGGGCGTGAAGGATCGCCGAAGGGCGGCCGTTGCCACTAATTGTCGACGCGGCCGAAGTCCGGTGTTTTGCCGATCATCACGCGCATGTCCTTGCCGCAGGCAAAGCTGCGCGCTTTCTCGTCGGCGAGTTTGCGCGCCTCATCGTTGGCGGCCGGATTGCCGGTGGCCAGGACCAGTCCGACCGTGCAGCCGTCATACTTCTCCGGCTGGGAGACCTTGGCGACGACCAGCACCTCGGTCGATTCGCTCTCATCCTCGGGATTGCTGATCGAGCGGCGGTGGATGACGGCGAAGGGAATGGCGCGATCGCCATTCGTCTCGATGCGCCATTCGAGCCTGGGGCCAGCCGAATTGAAGCCGACGAAGCTTTCCCAGACAGTGGTGATGTCGCTGGAGGGAAAACCGTAGAACAGCGATTCGCGGGCATCGTCGTAAGCGATCAGCACGGGGTAGCCGCGATAGCCCGAACAGGTGAGGCTCGCCCAGTCGCCTTCGCCTTCCTCGGCCTGCGCATAGGTGACGCAGTCCTTCTTCGAGTCGAGATCGGTATAGGCGCTGGATATGTCGCCGGCCTGAGCGGCATTGCAGAAGCCGGCGAAAGCTAGCGGGATCAAAAGAGCACGCATGGCGGACATCTCCGTTGCTGACATCTCCGTTTCGGGGCCGCCGCAGCGTATCGTCAAATTTCGCAGCGGCCTAAATTAGAACGAGTCAGGCTGCTCTGAGCGATCTGGTAAACGGAACGCTATTTCTTCAGGCTCGCTTCGATCAAGAGATCGGCGTTACGAGCCACCGACTGCGCCGGCCCGCCTAGCCCGAACAACTGGCCGCTGATATAGGCGCCCTCGACCAGCAGCAGCAGCCCATCGCCCAGCATATCCGAATCCTCGGCACCCATGCTCGCGGCCATCGCGCGCAGGCGGCGGCGAAATTCCTGCTTGTTGGCCTCGCTCACGAGGCGGGCCGGGTGGCCGTGTTCGGGATATTCGACCGCCGCATTGGTCATGCCGCAGCCACGATAGTCGGGCTTCTGCGTGCGCTTGCCGATACGGGTCAGGAAGGCGGCGATCTGCGCGCGCGGATTACCAGGATGGGCGTTCACCGCCTCGTCGAAGCGGTCCCAGAATTCGAGATCGTATTGCCTGAGATAGGAAGCGGCCAACTCGTCCTTGGACGGAAAGCTGCGATAAAGGCTGGGCTTGGTGACACCGGCCCGCTTGACGATCTCGTCGACCCCGATCGCCCTGATGCCTTGCCGATAAAAGAGGTCGCGCGCGACGTCGAGGATCTTCTCGCCGGCTCTCGGCAGGGCCGACGTGTGAAGGTCCTTGATGGACGGTTCATTTTTTTTGTCCGATGACATGCAACGACTCGCTTGACAATGTTACTGACCGGTACGTATGGATAGCGCCGTCCAATTGCAACGTACCGGTCAGTAACATGATAGCTCCATCCCGTCCCTTTGGCCAGCGCTACGCCTTCGTTGTGGTCGGCGTCATTTTCCTCTGCCTGCTGATCGCGGCGGGGCTTCGGTCGGCGCCAGCCGTCATGATGCTGCCGCTGGAGGAAAGTTTCGGCTGGCGGCGCGATGTCGTCTCCCTCGCGGCGGCCATCGGCATCTTCCTCTACGGCCTGACCGGGCCGTTTGCCGCGGCGCTGATGGAACGGATCGGCTTGCGCCGCACATTGCTGGCGGCGCTGGTGCTGATGTCGGCATCGACCGCGCTCAGCCTGCTGATGACCAAGCCGTGGCACCTGTTTCTCACCTGGGGCGTCTTTTCCGGCGTCGGCTCGGGTGCTGTCGCCACCGTGCTTGGCGCCACCATCGTCAATCGCTGGTTCAAGACCAATCGCGGCCTGGTGATGGGGTTGATGTCGGCCTCCAGCGCCACCGGCCTGCTGTTGTTCATGCCGCTGCTCGCGGCACTCGCCCAGTCGGGCGGCTGGAAGCCGGTCGCCATCGCCATTGCGGTCGCCACAACCTGTCTGCTGCCGCTGGTCTATATGCTGGTGCCGGAGCGCCCGGCCTCGATCGGCATGGTACGTTACGGCGCCGATGCCGATGACGTGCCGCCGACGCCGCCGGCAGCGCAAGGCAATTTCCTCACGCATACGCTCACCACATTGCGCCGCGCCGCCGGCACGCGCGTGTTCTGGTACCTGTTCGCCACTTTCTTCGTCTGTGGCTTCACCACCAACGGCCTGGTCGGCACGCATCTGATCGCGTTCTGCGGCGACATGGGCATCGGCGAGATTCAGGCCGCCGGCCTGCTGTCGATGATGGGCATCTTCGACCTGATCGGCACAACGCTGTCGGGCTGGCTCACCGACCGCTTCGATCCGCGCAAATTGCTCGGCGTCTATTATGCGATCCGCGGCCTGTCGCTGATCTATCTGCCCTATTCCGGCTTCTCGGCGACCAGCCTGATCATCTTCGCCGTGCTCTACGGACTGGACTGGATCGCCACCGTGCCGCCGACGCTCAGGCTGTCCAACGACGCGTTTGGCGACCGCAGCGGGCCGATCGTGTTCGGCTGGATCGTCGCCGGCCATCAGGTCGGGGCGGCAACCGCCGCCTTCTTCGGCGGCACCATGC
The DNA here is from genome assembly GCF_000359125.1 of Mesorhizobium sp. STM 4661. Classification (GTDB taxonomy): domain Bacteria; phylum Pseudomonadota; class Alphaproteobacteria; order Rhizobiales; family Rhizobiaceae; genus Mesorhizobium. Next base: position 79,794 of record NZ_CAAF010000017.1, read on the forward strand.
GCGAGTTGCAAGGCAATTACGAACTGGCCTTCCTCATCGCCGGGATGACGGCCATAGCCGCCGCCTGCATCTCGCTGCTGATCAATACCAGTAGGCCGGCCTTCGATCCGGAACCGCAGGCTGCTTAAGGCGCGACGGCTGAGCTGCAATCTCCCCCTCGT
>NZ_CAAF010000016.1 GCF_000359125.1 Mesorhizobium sp. STM 4661
TGCAGGCGCTGCGGGAGCCGGCGCAGGGGCCGGTTCGGCGGGCTTCATCGGTTCAGCCGGTGCCGGGGCAGGCGCCGGTGTGCTGGCGGCCGGCGGTTCGGCAGGCGCGGGCGCCTCGCCACTTCTACCAAAAACATAATAGGCGACAATGGCCAGGATAAGAACGACAAGGGCAATCAGCCAGCCGCTGCCGCCGCCCGCTTTGGGCGTGGGGCTCGGAGTGGTGAACGGGTCGTTTGGATTCGCCATAAAAGTGTCCTCCGTGGATGAAAGATATCAATCAACACACATCAACGCGCAATCGTTGAACAGGTTTCACATAGGGCCCGAAAACGCCGAAAGCAGGGCAATTTGCGCCTGAAATTGTTTAGCTGCAAGCATTTAACCGGCAAATTCCGCAGAGATCGAGCCAAAGCAAGCCCTTTCGACCTTCCTTGAGCGATACGGTTCGAGCATTGTGCGCTCGTGATTCGGGCAAAGGCATGGAGGAGGCATCGGCGATCCAGCCTGCAACTCAACCGTGCAAATCAGCCGGCGGCGGTGATGGCAGAACCGACCGGATCGTGCGTCCGCGGGACCGACAGCGTGTCGGCGCCGGTCCGAACCGGGATTTCTGCCTGCCCGGCGGCAAGCAGTGCGACGACGAGGAAAGACAGGAAAAACAGGACGTTGAGCGCGACAAGCAGCTTCAGCGACCTGAGAGCCGCGCGATCCGCGATGGTTATAACGTGTTTCATGCCTCATTTTTAGGCGCAAAAAAGCAGCGAAAAAGTTAACCGGCGCTGCAAAATTGGATGCGTTTTTCGCAGAAAGCCTTTCGGGGCCTTGCTCACGCCCGTGGATGGGATGCTTCGTAAATTTCGAGCAGCCGTGCCGTGTCGACGCCGGTATAGACCTGGGTGGTCGACAGGCTGGCATGGCCAAGCAGCTCCTGGATGGTGCGCAGGTCGCCGCCGCGTCCGAGCAGATGCGTGGCGAAGGAATGGCGCAAGGCATGCGGCGTCGCGGTGTCGGGCAAGTTGAGGGCCGAGCGCAGCTTCGCCATGTCGCGCTGGACGATGGCCGGGTTGAGCGGACCGCCACGGGCGCCGCGAAACAGAAGACCCTTGGGGTCGATGTCGAAGGGACAGAGCCGGCGGTATTCGGCGATGGCCCGCAACGCCACCGGCAGCACCGGCACCAGCCGTGTCTTGCCGCCCTTGCCGGTGATGCGCAGCACCGTGTCGTTGGGCAAGGCCAGCTCGGCGCCCGACAGGCCGAGCGCCTCGGAAATGCGCAGGCCCGAACCATAGAGCAGCGTCAGCACGGCGGCGTTGCGGGCGGCGATCCAGGGTTCCCCGGCCAACTGGCCTTCCACCGAAACGACATGTTTGGCATCGCTTGCGGTCAGCGGCTTGGGCAGCGATTTCGGCTGCCTTGGCGCGCGCAATGCCGCCGCGCCCGCCGCATTGACGAGGCCGCGCCGCTCCAGAAAGCGCAGCAGCGAGCGGATGCCGGCCAGGCCGCGTCCGAGCGTGCGGGCGCCGGCTCCATCGGCGCGGCGGGCGGCGAGAAAGCCACGCAGATCGGCCGGACGCAGATTGGCGATGTCGGCAATGCCCGGCGAACCGCCGCAATGGCCGGTCAGGAAGTGCAGGAACTGGCGCGTGTCGCGCTCGTAGGCTTCCACCGTTTCGGCCGACAGCCGGCGCTCGCGCGCCAGCATCTTCAGCCAGCTTTCGCGGGCCGCCTGAAGATCCGGCTTCGCCGGGATGAGGAATTCCTGCATGGCTTTCTTCCAACTCCAGATCATTTTCCGGCAGCTGGGTTAGGAAGCGGTGAAGAGGCCGTCATTGAAATGACAATCGGGGAGCGTTAGAGCAGCACAAAGGATGTTTCCACCGATGAGCAAGCCGCAAAACCCCGTCCAGATGGCCGTGATCGGCGCCGCGCACGGCATCAAGGGCGAATTGCGCGTCAAGACCTTCACCGGCGAGCCGCTGGCGCTGGCCGATTACGGACCGCTCTACGCCACGGACGGGCGCGCCTTCCAGATCATCGACATCAGGCCCGCCAATACCGTCGTCGTGGTGCGCTTCAAGGGCGTCAGCGACCGCAATGCCGCCGAGGCGCTCGCCGGCACGGAACTGTTCGTCGATCGCTCGATGCTGCCCGACGATGGCGAAGAGGACGAGTTCTACCACGCCGATCTCGTTGGGCTGGCGGTCAGGGACGATACCGGCGCCGACATCGGCAAGGTCGTGGCCGTGCACAATTTCGGCGGCGGCGACATCCTCGACGTGACGCTGGCGGGGCGCAAAGGCATGCTGATCCCGTTCACGCAGGCCGCGGTGCCGGATGTATCGATCACTGAGGGTTTTATCCGCGTCGATCCGGCAGCCGCCGGCCTCGTGGACGATGAGGATAGCGAGGCTCCCGGCCGCGAGGGCTTCGATCCGAAGGGCAGGCCGCGCGGGCCCAGGGACGCCGGGGGAAACCGGTGAGCTTTGCCGCTTCGGTGCTGACGCTCTATCCCGAGATGTTTCCAGGTGGGCTCGGCCTGTCGCTCGCCGGAAGGGCGCTCGAGGCCGGCACCTGGTCGCTTGAGACAGTTCAGATCCGTGATTTCGCCAGCGACCGCCACCGCACCGTCGACGACACGCCGGCCGGTGGCGGCGCCGGCATGGTGATGCGTGCCGACGTTTTGGCCAAGGCGATCGACCATGCCTCGCCACCGGGCGATCCGCGGCCACGGCTGCTGATGAGTCCGCGTGGAAAACCGCTGACGCAGGCCCGCGTGCGCGAACTGGCCGCCGGGCCGGGCGTCGTCATCGTCTGCGGACGCTTCGAAGGCGTCGACCAGCGGGTGATCGACGCGCGTGGGCTGGAAGAGGTCTCGGTCGGCGACTTCATCCTCTCCGGCGGTGAGCCGGCGACCCTTGTGCTGCTCGACGCCGTGGTGCGGCTGCTGCCCGGCGTCATGGGCAACGCGGTGTCGGGCGAGGAAGAGAGCTTTGAGAACGGCCTGCTCGAACATCCGCATTACACGCGGCCGCAGGAGTTCGAGGGCATGCCAATTCCCGACGTGCTGATTTCGGGCAATCACAAGAAGATCGCCGCGTGGAGGCGCGCGGAGGCGGAGAAGTTGACGCAAGAGCGGCGACCGGATTTGCGCGGCTACGCGTCTCAGCCCTTGGTGAAGTAGTAAAAAGCGAGAAAGAGACCGACGGCGACGACGAAGCCGCGCACGACATTTTGCGGCACGCGCTTGGCGATCCAGACGCCGGCATAGCCGCCGAGCGCACCGCCCGGTATCATGACGATGGCCTGCGGCCAGGCGACGACGCCGCCCGAGACGAAGACCAGGATGGCGACAGCGGCGATGACCATGGCCAGCATGTTCTTCAGCGCATTCAGCCGGTGATAGTCACCGGACTGGGTGAGGCCGAGCGTCGCCAGCATCATGACGCCCATGCCAGCGCCGAAGAAGCCGCCATAGACGGCGGTGGCAAACTGCGCCAGCGAGCCGACGAGCGAACCCACCGCCGCTTCATGTCCAGGCTTCGGGGCCGGCTTCAACCAGGGTCCAGCGGCAAACAGGGCGGTCGCCGATAGCAGCAGCCAGGGCACCAGGACGCGGAACGACGGATTGTCGAGCGCCAGAAGGATGAGCGCGCCGGCCAGCGCACCGAAAGCCGAGATCACGCAGAGCAGCAAGGCGCCGCGCCAGAAGGTCTTGATGTCGTCCGAATAGGCGAGCGTCGAGGTGATGTAGCCGGGAAACTGCGTCACCGATGAGGTGGCGTTGGCGACGATCGGCGGCAGGCCAACCAATGTCATGGCGCCAAAGGTGATAAAGGTGCCGCCGCCGGCGACCGCATTGGCGGCGCCTGAAGTAAAACCCGCGAGAAAGAGCAGGACCGCGTCGAAAACAGACATCAGGATGCCGCCGGAGAAAACTATGCTTTGCCCGGCTTAGGAAGCTTGAAGGGCGGGCGCAACCCGCCGCGGACGAATGCGATGATGCCATGTGACCAAAAAAGACGCGGCCAAGGCGTGACAAAGCGTCGAAATAGCTGTATGTGCCCGCCCGAACCGGAAGAAATAATCTGCCGGACCCGTCAACAATGACGGTGTAGTCGCCCCTGCCCGATGTCCCGAAGACAGATGTCTCGGAGACAAAGGGCATAGCCGAGCGGTCAATGGAACTGCAAGGCGAGTGTCGGACGCTCTGACTGTCGGAAGAACAAGAAGTGGATTACTGAGATGGATATCCTCCGTCAGCTCGAGGCCGAACAGGCCGCCAAGATCGAAGCCAAGCGCAAGCTTCCCGAATTCCAGCCCGGCGACACCGTGCGCGTCCAGGTCCGCGTGACCGAAGGCACCCGCACCCGCGTCCAGGCCTATGAGGGCGTCGTCATCGCCCGCTCCGGCGCCGGCTTCCAGGAAAACTTCACCGTCCGCAAGATTTCCTACGGCGAAGGCGTGGAGCGCGTGTTCCCGGTGTTCTCGCCGATGGTCGAGGGCGTCGAGATCGTGCGCCGCGGCAAGGTGCGCCGCGCCAAGCTCTATTATTTGCGCGACCGTCGCGGCAAGTCGGCCCGTATCTCGGAAAACACCGGCGTGCGCGCCCGCAAGCTGAACGACGAGGAGCGCGATGCGCTGAATGCCGAGAAGGCGCGCATCGAGGCCGAGAAGGTGGCCGCCGCGCAGGCGCTGGCCGCCGAGAAGGCAGCGCAGGACGCCGCCGAGAAGAAGGCCGCCGAGGAGGCCGCCAAGGCAGCCGATGAGGCCGCCAAGGCCGCGGAAGCGACCCCGGCCGAATAATTTTTTCGACACGCATGTTTTCGGAAAGGCGGCCTCGGCCGCCTTTTTCGTTTCGAGCGGCCCATCGCCGCAAAATTCGTCCCAAGGCTCGGTTGACTCGATTTATCTTGTCTACTAAATAATCGTGTACAATTTAAATGGAGATACGAAATGCCTGCGCTTTATTCCACGCAAGCCCGCGCCGTCGGTGGCCGCGCCGGCCACGTCCAGACCAGCGATGGCCTGCTCAGCGTCGATCTCGCTCTACCGAAGGAACTCGGCGGCAAGGGCGGCGCCACCAATCCCGAGCAACTCTTTGCCGCCGGCTATGCCGCCTGCTTTGAAAGCGCCATGCGCTTCATTGCCGGCAAGCAGAAACTGCCGCTGAGCGATGCCGCGGTGACGGCCAATGTCAGCCTGCACGATAACGGCCAGGGCGGCTTCGCGCTCGGCGTGGCGCTCTCGGCGGAGACGAAAGGTCTTGATCAGGCGGCCGCGGAAGCGCTTGTATCGGCGGCGCATCGGATCTGCCCCTATTCCAACGCCATCAGGGGCAATGTCGAGGTGGCGCTTTCGGCAGTGGCGCTTCAGCCTAAGGCAGCATGACCGCAAAAACGACAACCGGACCCACGCAAGCCCCGGCGGTTCCCGCCGGGGTGGCAAGGCTCGACCAACAACTCTGCTTCGCGCTCTATTCGGCGAGCGGGCTGATGACGAAGCTGTACCGGCCGCTGCTCGAACCGCTGGGCCTGACCTATCCGCAATACCTCGCCATGCTGGTGATATGGGAAAAGGCGCCGCGCACGGTGGGCGAGCTTGGCGAGGCGCTCGGCCTCGATTCGGCGACGCTGACGCCGCTGCTCAAGCGGATTGAGGCGGGCGGCCTGGTCACACGCCGGCGCGATGCGGCCGACGAGCGCCGGGTGCTGGTCGAGCCGACAGCGAAGGGCCAGGCATTGCGCGAGCAGGCTAAAAGCGTGCCCGCTGCCCTGGCTTGCCAGTTGCCGCTCGAGCCGGGCGAATTGAAATCCCTGCACGGCACCTTGACCCGGTTTATCGGCGAACTGCGCAAGGCGGCCGCGGCTTCGCCGGACGGCGATTGATTTAGGCACGGATCGTTCCGGAATCTCGCAGTCGGGAAGCAACGGAATCCGTTTTCCCGACACGCCGCGCATTGGGCCAGCTTGCAAGGCGCTTGCGGAAAGCTAAAGTCGGCGCTTCCTGCAAGCCTCGGCCGTGTCGAGGCGGCTCAAGTCCTGGGAGCGTGTCATGACCAAATCGAAACTGCTGCTGGCCGGCCTGCTGGCCCTCATTCTCGCGCCTGTCGCCGCGCTGGCACAGACGCTGCCCGACCTCGGCGGCAAGAAGGTGGTGGTGGTGACGGAAAATGCCTATCCGCCGCTGCAGTTCATCGACGCCAAGACCGGCAAGCAGATCGGCTGGGAATATGACGCGATGAACGAGATCGCCAAGCGGCTGAACTTCCAGGTCGAGTACCAGAACACCTCGTGGGACGCGATGATCCAGGCGGTTTCCGACAACCAGTACAACATCGGCATGACCGGCATCACCATCAAGGACGACCGCAAGCAGAAGGTCGACTTCTCCGATGCCTATATGCGCTCGGAACAATTCATGCTGGTGCGCGGCGACGAAAGCCGCTTCACCGACGCCAAGACGTTCGGCGCCTTCAAGGACGGGCTGATCGGCGCGCAGGCCGGCACGACGCCATTCTACACCGCCGTCTACAGCGTGCTCGACGGCAATGAGCAGAACCCGCGGATAAAACTGTTCGAGACGTTTGGCGCGACGGTGCAGGCGCTGAAGGCCGGCGACGTCGATGTCGTGCTCACCGACGGCACCGCGGGGAAGGGCTATGTCGATGCGTCCAATGGCGGATTGAAGCTGATCGGCGGGCCGCTCGGCACCGAGGACTTTGGGTTCATCTTCCCCAAGGGCTCCGATCTGGTGAAACCGGTCAACGCCGCGATCGCAGCACTCAAGGCCGACGGCACGCTGGATGCGCTCAACAAGAAATGGTTTCTTGACTACAAGATGGGGCAGTGAGCTCGTCTTGGCGGGTGTGGGCTGATGCGAAGGAACTCGCGCTGACTCTGCGCTTGGACACCCCCCTCTGGCCTGCCGGCCATCTCCCCCGCAAGGGGGGAGATTGGCAGCTTCGCGGGCAACGCTTTTTCTCCAACGTTGGAGATTGGCGAAAGCAGAATGAACAGCCGATCTCCCCCCTTGCGGGGGAGATGTCCGGCAGGACAGAGGGGGGTGTGACAGAGCGCAGCCTTCGCGACTCTGTCACCGGTATCGCGTAATGCCACCCGCGCCCGCATCTTCCACCGCCAAATCCGACTTCCCCTGGTGGCTGGCCGCAGCGCTCGCGTTAGCCGTGGCAGCAGCCATCTTCATCGCAGCAAGCGACCTTTACGCCCAGGTCTTCGCCACAGTCGCCAAGGGCATCGGCATCACCGTCTTCGTCACCGTCGTGGCCTTCGCGCTGGCCTCGGCAATCGGGCTCGGCATTGCGCTGATGGGGCTGTCAGGATCGCGGTGGCTGCGCCAGATCGCCCGCTTCTATGTCGAGATCATCCGCGGCGTGCCGATCCTGGTGCTGTTGTTCTGGATCGCCTTTGCCGGCGCGCCAGCCTTTGTCGCGGCGTGGAACGCGGTGACCGCGCCGCTGCAAAGCGCCGGCCTCTTTGGTGAACTCATGGTGCGCGATGTGTCGCTCCTGTGGCGCGCCATCATGGCGCTGACCATCGGCTATTCGGCGTTCATCTCGGAAGTGTTCCGCGCCGGCATCCAGGCGGTCGAGAAGGGCCAGATCGAGGCGGCGAAGGCGCTCGGGCTGACGCGCGCGCAGCGCTTCCGGCTGATCGTGTTTCCGCAAGCGATCCGCACCATCCTGCCGCCGCTCGGCAATGATTTCGTCGCCATGGTCAAGGATTCCTCGCTGGTCTCGGTGCTCGGCGTCGCCGACATCACCCAGATGGGCAAGATCTACGCCGCCGGCTCGTTCCGCTTTTTCGAGACCTATTCCATCGTCGCCTATATCTATCTCATCCTGACCGTCGGCCTGTCGCTGGCCTTGCGGGCGCTGGAGAAACGGCTGCGCCGTCAGCACGAGGAATAGAAGTCGAGCGAACACGGCGCTACATCAGGGAAAGCCACAATGCGGGAGAATTCCATGATCATCGACAAGGCCAATGCCGCGCTGGATACGGTCTATACCGCCGAGACGCCGGAAGCGCTGGCGCTAGCCTATGCCGCGTGGGCCGCGACCTATGACAGCGAGACCGCCTCGCTCGGTTATCTCCTGCCGTTCCTGATCGCCGCCTGGGTGACGCGTCATGTGCCGGCGGGCGAAGGGCCGCTGCTCGACGCCGGCTGCGGCACCGGCCTGTCGGGACCATCGCTCAAGGCATTGGGTTATGATGGCATTGCCGGGCTCGATCTCTCTGACGACATGCTGAAAATCGCCGGCAGCCGGCAGGTCTACAGCGAGCTGAAACAGGCGATGCTCGGCGGGCCGCTGCCCTGGCCGGACGGCCATTTTCGCGCCTTCTTCTCGACCGGCGTGTTCACCATCAGCCACGCGCCGGCTTCCGGCTTGCATGAACTGGTGCGCATCACGAAAAAAGGCGGCCACGCCATCTTCACCGTCCGCGACCAGGTTTTTGCGAGCGGCGGCTTCCAGGCGGTGTTCGACGAATTGGAGCAGGCCAAAAAATGGCGACCGGTCGAAGAAAGCTCGTGGTTCCGCTGCTATGCGATTGCCGAGCCGGACGCGCTGGTGAAGACGTTTGTGTTTGAGGTGGTTTGAGTAAGCTTGGCGGCAGTTCCTCGCCCCCGCAAAGCGGGGGAGAGGTGGCCCGGCGAAAGCCGGGACGGAGAGGGGGGACGACATCCGCGAAGCCAGAACCCGATGAGGGGTGAGCGAGAGACCGGCCATATGCGAGATCTGCCAAAATGCTCCAACGCCGCGAAGACCCCTCTCCGTCCCGGCTTCGCCGGGCCACCTCTCCCCACTTCGTGGGGCGAGGAACCCAGGTTCTGCGAAAGCAGCGCAATTGCCGAAAAGCCAAAACATTGGTATGAGCAGCGGCATGGAAGAGCTTTTTGGCGATCCGGCCTATAAGGGTTTCGTGCTGCAGGACAGAAAACGCCTGCCGTCGCGGTTCTCGGCGCGCGTTTCTGGGGCGCTGACCAGCCGACTTCGCTGAACCGTTTCGCCGGGCCGGCCCGGCGCCTGCCGCTTCCCATTTTCATATCGACGGATTTACGCACATGAGCGCACCGCGCACCCTCTATGACAAGATATTCGACGACCATGTCGTCGACCGCCAGGACGATGGCACCTGCCTGCTCTATATCGACCGCCATCTCGTCCATGAAGTGACCAGCCCTCAGGCTTTCGAAGGGCTGCGCATGAGCGGCCGGAAAGTCCGGCATCCGGAAAAGACGCTGGCCGTGGTCGACCACAATGTGTCGACCTCGCCGGAGCGCAAATTCGGCATCAAGAACGAGGAAAGCCGCATTCAGGTCGAGGCGCTGGCCAGGAATGCCAAGGATTTCGGTGTCGAATATTATTCCGAGAACGATATCCGCCAGGGCATCGTCCACATCATTGGGCCGGAGCAAGGCTTCACGCTGCCCGGCATGACCATCGTCTGCGGCGACAGCCATACCTCGACGCATGGCGCGTTCGGCGCGCTGGCGCATGGCATAGGCACGTCGGAAGTCGAGCACGTGCTGGCCACCCAGACGCTGATCCAGCGCAAGGCCAAGAACATGCTGGTGCGCGTCGACGGCACGCTGCCGGAAGGCGTCACCGCCAAGGACATCATCCTGGCGATCATCGGCGAGATCGGCACCGCCGGCGGCACCGGCTATGTCATCGAATATGCCGGCGAGGCGATCCGCGCGCTGTCCATGGAAGGCCGCATGACCATCTGCAACATGTCGATCGAGGGCGGTGCGCGCGCCGGCCTGATCGCGGCGGACGAGACGACCTTCGCCTATGTCAAGGACAAGCCGCGCGCGCCCAAGGGCGAGGCGTGGGATGCAGCACTTGCCTACTGGAAGACACTGCAGTCCGACGAGGGCGCGCATTTCGACAAGGTGATCGTGCTCGACGCGGCCAAGCTGCCGCCGATCGTTTCCTGGGGCTCCTCGCCCGAGGATGTCGTGTCGGTGCAGGGCATCGTGCCCAACCCGGACGATATCAGCGACGAGAACAAGCGCACCTCCAAGCAGCGCGCGCTCGACTATATGGGGCTGACGCCGGGAACAAAGATAACCGACATCTCGCTCGACCGCGTCTTCATCGGCTCCTGCACCAACGGCCGCATCGAGGATCTGCGCGCCGTCGCCAAGGTGGTCGAAGGCAAAAAAGTCAGCCCGCATGTCGATGCGATGATCGTGCCAGGCTCCGGACTGGTCAAGGAACAGGCGGAGGCCGAGGGCCTCGACAAGATCTTTGTCGCCGCCGGCTTCGACTGGCGCGAGCCGGGCTGCTCGATGTGCTTGGCCATGAACGACGACCGGCTGAAGCCGCATGAGCGCTGCGCCTCGACCTCGAACCGCAATTTCGAGGGCCGGCAAGGTTTCAAGGGCCGCACCCATCTGGTGTCGCCGGCGATGGCGGCGGCGGCGGCGATCGCCGGCCACTTCGTCGACATTCGTGAGTGGAAATAGATCGGGCGCGACTGGAATAGCTTCGGACTGTCGCAGTCCGGATTCTCTTATCCGCCAAACCCCGAGCCGCGATGCGGTTCGGGGTTTTGTTTGGCCCGATCCCTCGCCAGGGTTTCTTCGCGATGGCCAGACGATTTTCGGCACGCCGCATATTCGATTTTGCTTAACCGCTTGTTTGGGCTTCCGCTTTAAGGTCTTCCCTCACGTAAGCGAGGGGAAGTCATAGTCCTTTGGACACCGGTCTGCTGATAGCGCTGCTCAACCCGACGATCGCGCTTGCGCTGAGCGCGTCATTCCTCGTTCTATGGTTCTATCAACGCCATCGCCCCTATCTGGCTGTGCTGGCAGCAAGCTACTCGCTCTCGGCGGCCGGCTTCCTGTTTCAGGCCTTCACGCTGCCCATCGGCCTGATGCCGTCCAAGCTGCTCTCCAACCTGTGCTTCAGCCTTGCCGCCTGCTGCCTGTGCAGCGCGGTGGTGGCGCGCCATGGGCGGCGCGTGCCCTATGTGGGGATCGGCGTTCTGGCGAGCAGCGGGCTCGCCGCTCTCTGCTGGTTCATGTTCGTCCAGCCCGATCTCACCTGGCGAATCCTGGTGATCAATTTCGCGTTCGGCGGCCTCAGCCTGCTCGTTGCCGCCGAGCTGCGCGTGGTGCGCAACGAAGGCCCGACGGAAATGATCCTGTTCGTGCTGTCGCTGCTTTCGGGGCTCAACTTCTTCGTGCGCACCTTGATCGTCATCATCGCGCACGGACCGTTCGACAACTATGCCGAGCTCTACACCTCGTCCTACTGGACGACGGCGCTCTTGTCGCATGCGCTGCTGTCGCTGCTGATCGCGCTTTGCCTGATCTGCGCGGCCGGGCTCGACGTGATGAAGGCGCTGAAGACCGAGACCCACACCGATCCGCTGTCGGGCCTGCTGAACCGCCGTGGCTTCGAGGAGCGCGCCATGCTTGTCCTGCAGCACTGCGCCACGGCCAAATTGCCGGTCGCGCTGGTGCTTGCCGACCTCGATCATTTCAAGGCGCTCAACGATCTGCATGGGCATGCGGCGGGCGATCGCGTGATCGCCGACTTCGCCGCCAAGCTTCGTGTCGGCGCCGGCGCGCACGGCGTTGCCGGCCGCATCGGCGGCGAGGAGTTCGCGGTGCTTCTGCCGCTGAGCGACCTTGCCGCGGCAAGGCTGTTCGCAGAATCCATTCGCACGCTCTATTCGGCGGGCAGCGTGGACGGGCTGCCTCCCGGCACCAGGGTGACGGCGAGCTTCGGCGTGGCGGCCCGCAGCGGCGACGAAGGGCTGGAGCCGCTGATGCGCCGCGCCGACGAGGCGCTCTACAAGGCCAAGAGGAGCGGCCGCGACAGCGTGCGCCTGTCCTACGAGCGGCCGGAAGCGGTGTTCGTCGCGGAAACGCTCAAGGCCGGCTGATCGCCCACGCCTGTCGTGCAGGGAGTGCAAAAAAACCACATGGGCGGCGCGGGCTTCATCCTTGCAATCAACCTGTTCGTCGCGGGCTTGCTGGCTGCTGCCTTCATGACGATCAATTTCTACGATGTGGGGCGGGCGTCGGCGCGCTGGCTGGCCTTCGGCTATCTGCTCGGGATGGCCTACTACGCCATCGAATTCACCATTCCGGTTTTCGACAATGCGCGGCCCGCGGTCGTCGCGGCCTTCTCAGTTTTCCTTGGCGCCACCATCGCCTTCAATGGCGGGCTCGCCCATAAATACCAGGTGGCGCCGCCGTGGCTGCCGATGCTCGTCTTCCTGGTTGCGGCCACTGTCGCCGTGTATGTCGTGCAGGACTTGCCGCGTCAGTCGCTCGCCCGCATGATGGCCTATCAGCTTCCCTATGCCGCCATGCAATTCGTCGGCCTCGGCATCGTCTGGTCGTCCAGGCAAAGACGCGACCGGCTCGACCAGGTGCTGATGGCCGTTCTGGGCGCCAGCGCCCTGCAATTCGTCAGCAAGCCGTTCATTGCCGCCGCGCTGGGCGGCTGGGGCGCCAATCCGCAGGCCTATATGCAGAGCAACTACGCGCTGGTGTCGCAGTCGCTCGGCACCGTCTTCGCCCTGGCGGTCGCGCTTCTCATCCTGATCATCATGGTCCGTGATGTACTCGCCGAGGTCACGTCGCGATCGGAGATCGACACGCTATCAGGGCTGCTCAACCGGGGCGGGTTCGAAAGCCACGCCGAGCGCGCCATGCTTGAGGCCGCGCGCAAGGGTGTTCCGGTCACGCTGGTCATCGCCGATCTCGATCATTTCAAAAATATCAACGACAATTTCGGCCACGCATCCGGCGACCGGGTCATCGAGGCCTTTGCCGGTTTGCTGCGCGAAGCGGCAGCCGACCATCACGTTGCCGGCCGCCTCGGCGGCGAGGAATTCGCCATTATCTTGCCGGGAACCAACCTCGCCGCCGCCCGGCTCTTCGCGGAAGGCACGCGCAATGCGTTCTGCACGCTGCCGGTCGAAGGGCTGCCGCGGGACCATCGTTGCACAGCGAGCTTCGGTGTTGCCGAACTCCAGCCGGACGAAGGTTTCGCCGGCCTGACGCAGCGCGCCGACGAAGCGCTCTACCAGGCCAAGCGCGGCGGACGCGATCGCGTGCGGATCTCGCTCGGCCCAGCCCGGCAGGCAGTCGCCAGCGCCTAGGGTACAGCGCCTTTTAGCGGCAGGGGCTGAGTTCGGGCATCTCGCCGTCGGAAAGGCCGTACATGTAGCTGCGGCCCTTCACGAAAACCGGCGGCCTGTAGCAGTCGCGGCTGGAGACATCGTCGGATTCGTTTTCATAGACCACGCTGGGCTGGCCGGCGCTGGTGTAGTCCGACAATTCCTTGGCCAGCTTGCCCTCGCCGACGAGGATTCGCTTGTAACCGGCGGCGCTCTCGATGACGAGATTGCCGAAGGAATCGGCATAGACGCGGTCGCGATGGCCCCCGGCGAGCGCCGGCACAGCGAAGCCGGTGGCCAACGCCACTAGGACGAGCGCCGGAAGGCGCGATTTGCCTGAATTCGAACGCATGGCGTGCTCCTTGGTTAGAGGCAAGCCTCCTCGAATCAGAAATTAACCTTTTCTTAACCTTTGTTAAGAGGGCAAGCTCGCTTGACCCAAGGTCTCGGCAAACATGGTTAATATCCTGCGGCTTGAACGGTTGCGGCCATCATTCGGCCATGCTTGCCCGCACCATCGCGGCCGGGTCGAGGCGGCTGAGAGCGTATCGCCGGGCTACCTTGATCTGGTATGGCGGCTGGTTGCCGCGTGAGGAGGACAGCGTATGGCGTTATACCGGACGGTTCGGATGACGCTTGTTCTCTGTCCATTGCTGATCGCCGCGGCCTGCGTCCCGCAGACCAATGCGCCGAAGGCTGGAACCTCGGCTGCCGCTTCGCCCGCTGTGGCCGATGTGACGGGGCCGCAGCCGCGCACCGCGACCTACAATTGCGCCGATGGCGGCAGGATGACCATCCAGAATCTCGGCTCGTCGCTGCGTGTGGTCGGGCCGGATGGCATCCCCGAGGAGTTTGCGGCGTCGCCCGCCAACCAGAGCAGCCGCTACCAAGAACCGGCGACACATGACGCAGTTGTGATCGACGGACGAGAAGCGCTGGTGATGAAGAGAGGGTCGACACCGCAGACCTGCACAAGATAACTGCAGTTTTCCGCACTGCAGCAAACATTGCGCCGGCTTGTGGCCGCGCCCTAATCGATTGAAGCAAAGACCGCCCCTTTTGTCAGACTAAATTACGTTTTCGAAACGGTTTTCCGGCTTTGACGCAGTGCAAAAAGAGCATTAGAAACCGGCTGTCCAAAGTCGCAACCGGAAGCGGCAATGCCGCATTTCCACCTGCGGCTCCAGAGACGCCGAACTGGGGAAGCCATGAGCAAATCACCAGCCACCCGCGCAACTGCCAGACGTGAACGGCCGCTTTCGCCGCATCTGACCGTCTACCGGCCGCCGATCACCATGACGATGTCGATCATCCATCGCATCACCGGCGGCGCGCTCTATTTCGGCACGCTGCTGGTCGCCGTGTGGCTGATGGCGGCGGCGAGTTCGCAAGCCACTTTCGACTGGGTCAACTGGGCGTTCGGCTCCTGGCTGGGGCGGCTTGTGCTGTTCGGCTACACCTGGGCGCTGATGCACCACATGCTGGGCGGCGTGCGCCATTTGGTCTGGGATACCGGCGCCGGTCTCGAAAAAAATACGGCCTCCAGGATTGCCTGGGCGACGCTCGCCGGCTCGATCATACTGACGCTGCTGATCTGGATCGCCGGCTATATGGCGCGGGGAGCCTGACATGAGCGGCACCAACACCGACATGCGCACGCCGCTTGCCAAGGTCCGCGGCCTCGGCTCCGCCCGCGAGGGCACGGGGCATTTCTGGCGCCAGCGGCTGACGGCGATCGCCAACATCCCGCTGATCCTGTTCTTCGTCGGTTTCCTGATCGCGCTCAACGGCGCCGGCTATGCTGAAGTGCGTTCCGCGCTCGCCAATCCGTTCGTGGCGCTGGTCCTGGCGCTGGTGCTGATCTCCGGCCTCTACCATATGCGGCTCGGCATGCAGGCGATCATCGAGGACTATGTGCATGGCGAGGGCATGAAGCTGGCGCTGATCGCGCTCAACACATTCTTTACCATAGCGGTCGGCGTCGCCTCGCTCCTCGCCCTGCTCAAACTGGCATTCGGAGGCTGATTTGGCCAAGGACGCGAAATCGGCCAACACGGCTTCCGCATACACCTATGTCGATCACAAATTCGACGTGGTGATCGTCGGCGCCGGCGGCGCCGGCCTGCGCGCCACGCTCGGCATGGCCGAGCAGGGCTTGCGCACGGCCTGCATCACCAAGGTTTTCCCGACGCGCTCGCATACGGTGGCGGCGCAGGGCGGCATCGCCGCCTCGCTGTCCAATATGGGTCCGGATTCCTGGCAGTGGCACATGTACGACACCGTCAAGGGCTCGGACTGGCTGGGTGATGTCGACGCCATGGAATATATGGTGCGCGAGGCGCCGGCGGCGGTCTATGAACTCGAGCATTACGGCGTGCCGTTCTCGCGCACCGAGGAAGGCAAAATCTACCAGCGGCCGTTCGGCGGCCACATGATGAATTACGGCGACGGCCCGCCGGTGCAGCGCACCTGTGCCGCCGCCGACCGCACCGGCCACGCCATCCTGCACACGCTCTACGGCCAGTCGCTCAAGAACAACGCGCAGTTCTTCATCGAGTATTTCGCGCTCGACCTGATCATGGAGCCGGACGGCACCTGCACCGGCGTCGTCGCCTGGAACCTCGACGACGGCACCATCCACCGTTTTTCGGCCAAGATGGTGGTGCTGGCGACCGGCGGCTACGGCCGCGCCTATTTCTCGGCCACTTCGGCGCATACCTGCACCGGCGACGGCGGCGGCATGGCCGCGCGCGCCGGGCTGCCGCTGCAGGACATGGAGTTCGTGCAGTTCCATCCGACCGGCATCTACGGCGCCGGCTGCCTGATCACCGAAGGCGCGCGCGGCGAGGGCGGCTACCTCGTCAACTCCGAGGGCGAACGCTTCATGGAGCGCTATGCGCCGTCGGCCAAGGATCTGGCGTCACGCGACGTCGTCTCGCGCTGCATGACGCTGGAAATCCGCGAGGGCCGCGGCGTCGGCAAGAACAAGGACCATATTTTTCTCCACCTCGACCACCTCGACCCGGCGGTCCTGCACGAGAGGCTTCCCGGCATTTCGGAATCGGCGAAGATCTTTGCCGGCGTCGACCTGACCAAGGAGCCGATCCCGGTGCTGCCGACGGTGCACTACAATATGGGCGGCGTGCCGACCAATTACTGGGGCGAAGTGCTCAATCCGACGGCGAGGAGCCCGGACAAGGTATCGCCGGGCCTGATGGCGGTCGGCGAGGCCGGCTGCGCCTCGGTGCACGGCGCCAACCGGCTCGGCTCGAATTCGCTGATCGACCTGGTGGTGTTCGGCCGCGCCGCGGCAATTCGCGCCGACCAGGTCATCGACCGCACATCGGCGATCCCCGCCCCCAACGAAGCCTCGGTCGAAAAGATCATGGATCGTTTCGACCGCTTGCGGCACGCCAACGGCTCGACGCCGACGGCGGTGCTGCGGGAGAAGATGCAGAAGGCGATGCAGGAGGACGCTGCGGTGTTCCGCACGCAGGAATCGCTGGAGAATGGCTGCAAGCGCATTTCGCAGATCTGGGGCGAGCTCAGGGATATCAAAGTGTTCGACCGCTCGATGATCTGGAACTCCGATCTGGTCGAGACGCTGGAGCTGGAAAATCTGATGGCCAACGCCATCACCACCGTCCATGGCGCCGAGGCGCGCAAGGAGAGCCGTGGCGCGCATGCGCGGGAGGATTTTTCAGCCCGCGACGACGCCAATTGGCGCAAGCATACGCTGGCGCGGCTCAGCGAGGATGGCAAGGTGACGCTCAGCTATCGGCCGGTGCATACCGAGCCACTGGTGGCGGAAAAGGACGGCGGCATAAGCCTCGCCAAGATCGCGCCGAAGGCCAGGGTGTATTGATCATGGCGCTGAAGCTCGTCATCCGAAAGGATTTGAGGTAATGGTCGAACTGACGCTCCCCAAGAACTCGAAGATCCAGCAGGGCAAGACCTGGCCGAAGCCGGAGGGTGCGACCAATCTCAGGGAATACCGCATCTATCGCTGGTCGCCGGACGACGACGAGAACCCGCGCATCGATACCTATTTCGTCGACATGGACGATTGCGGACCGATGGTGCTCGACGCGCTGCTCTGGATCAAGAACAAGATCGACCCGACGCTGACCTTGCGCCGCTCCTGCCGCGAGGGCATTTGCGGCTCCTGCGCCATGAACATCGACGGTTCCAACACGCTCGCTTGCACCAAGGGCTGCGACGACATTTCCGGCGCGGTCAAAGTCTATCCGCTGCCACATATGCAGGTGGTCAAGGACCTGGTGCCCGACCTCACCAATTTCTATGCCCAGCACGCCTCGATCGAGCCGTGGCTGAAGACGGTGTCGCCGCAGCCGGCAAAGGAGTGGCTGCAGAGCCATGAGGACCGCGAAAAGCTCGATGGGCTCTACGAATGCATCCTGTGCGCCTGCTGCTCGACCTCCTGCCCAAGCTACTGGTGGAACGGCGACCGCTATCTCGGCCCGGCAACGCTGCTGCAGGCCTATCGCTGGCTGATCGATTCCAGGGACGAAGCCACGGGCGAACGGCTCGACAATCTCGAAGACCCGTTCCGCCTCTATCGCTGCCACACCATCATGAACTGCGCCCAGACCTGCCCGAAAGGGCTCAATCCGGCCAAGGCGATCGCCGAGATCAAGAAGATGATGGTGGAGCGGCGGGTTTGAAACTACGTGGCGGTTCGCCGGACCTGGTAGAGGCAGTCGGTAACGTCGATGAGCGATGACCTTCCCATTCTCTCACCCGCCGAAGCGCGCGTGCTTGGTTGCCTGATCGAGAAGAAGGAACTGACGCCCGACATCTATCCGCTGACGCTCAATGCCGCGCATCAAGCCGCCAACCAGAAGACGGCGCGCGAGCCCGTGATGGCGCTGGAGCTCGGCGAGATCGCAAGGGCATTCGGCCAGCTCGAGCAGAAAGGTCTGGTCAGGCGCGCTTTCGCCTCGCGCGTCGAGCGCTACGAGCACACTGTCGCGCAGCACTTTTCGCTGACCTCGTCGCAGATCGCGGTGATCGGCCTGTTGCTGTTGCGCGGCGCGCAGACGGCGCATGAACTCCTGGCGCGAGCCGAGCGCATGGCGCGGTTCTCCTCCATCGAGGCGCTTCGTGGCGACCTCGACCTTTTGATCGGCCGCAGGCCGCCGCTGGTTCAGTTGCTCGACCGGGCCCCAGGCCAGCGCGAGGAGCGCTATGTTCATCTGCTCGGTGGGCCGGTGGAGGTGTCGGCAGTAGCGGCGCCTTGGCAGGCGCCTCGGCCGGTGTCCGACCTCGAAGAGCGGGTGCGTGCGCTGGAGGAAGAGGTCGCGGCACTGCGCGCGAAGCTGGAAGCGCTGAGCGGCGGAGGCCGCTAACAAATCATTCGAGATGTCGGAGGGACAGCGCCCCCCTCTGTCCTGCCGGACATCTCCCCCACGAGGGGGGAGATCGGATGTCGCCGTCGCTTTCGCCAATCGCCAGCGTTGAAAGAAAGAAGCGGCGGTAAAGCTGCCAATCTCCCCCCTCGTGGGGGAGATGCCCGGCAGGGCAGAGGGGGGCGCGAAGGATCGCCGACTCTCCGAAGGCCGGCGTTCAACCCAGCCTGGCGTCGAGCGAGACATTTATGGCGCCGAGCGCCTTTGACACCGGGCAGCCGGCCTTGGCCTTTTCGGCCAATTCCTGGAATTTCGCGGCATCGATGCCCGGCACCTTGCCGACCACCGTGAGCGCGCTGCCGGTGATCCCGGTGCCGGGAACCAGCGTGACCACCGCCTTGGCGTCGAGTTCGGCGGCGGGCGTGCCGTTCTCGGCCAGGAAGTGAGAGAACTGCATGGCAAAGCAGCCGGCATGGGCGGCGGCGATCAGCTCTTCCGGGTTGGTGCCGGATTTGCCGCTCTCGTCCTCGAAGCGTGCCTTGAACGAATAGGGCGTGGCCTTCAGGGTGCCGCTCTGGGTGTCGAGCGTGCCCTTGCCCTCCTTCAGATTGCCCTTCCAGACGGCGTTTGCGGTGCGGTCCATGAAATCCTCCTTGATTGTACGGCCGGCCCGGCGCCAGCGTTCTTCATGACTATAGCGCGGGCGCGGGCGAAGACCACCGGGCTCTTTGCGCCGTGGCGCAAAGTTGGCGGCGGCGGGGTTGAATTTTTCTTGAAAAAATGCGCGTGCAAAAATGTCGACTTCCATCGGCCTCGACCGTCCTGCGGGCGGTCACGGATTTCGCGGCCGGATGGAGGTTCACATGGATGGTTTGTTTTTCGCACTGTGGAAGAGACCAGGCCGCAGGGCCGTGCGGCGGGAAGATTTTTGGTTGCATCCACCGCCTTCCGGCGTTGGCCGGCTTCTGGTGGCGGTCGCCATCATCGGGGTCGCGGTATGCGTTCTCGATCATGCGGCGGCAGGCAAAGGCGCCGCTGACACCCTCGTCACCGCATCCTATGGTCCGTCACAACAAGGGAGCTGGAAATGAAATATGTCCTGCTGGTTTATGGCGAGGAAAAGGATCTCCACGCGCTCACTCCGGAGGGATCGGCAAAGCTCGACGCCGATTCGCTGGCCTATGACAGGTCATTGGACCAGCAAGGCAAGCTGATCATCGCGCAGGCGCTGCAGTCGGTGAAGACGTCGAAGACAGTGCGGCGGCGCAAGGGCAAGCGGCTGGTCACCGACGGCCCCTTCACTGAGACCAAGGAGCAATTGCTCGGCTTCGTCATGATCGAGGCCGAGAACCTCGACGAGGCGCTGGAGATCGCCGGCGGGATTCCGCTCGCGGAACTCGGCACCATCGAGGTCAGGGCGATCTATGACGTGCCGGGATCCTGAGCGTCCGTCGTCCGAGCCAGCTAGATGGCTTCGCCCTTCAGCAGCCTTGGCGTGTCGCTAGACAATCCGGATGCCTGGCGGATGAAGAAGTCCTTCAGGCGTGGCATGCGCTCGACCAGGCCAAGGCCGATGTCGCGGACGGCGCGCAGCGGGCCGATGTCGTTGGAAAACAGCCGGTTGAGCACATCCGTGGTGACGCCCATCCGCACGGTGTCGAAGCGCCGCCACTGCTGGTAGCGCTCGAGCACGTCGAGGGCGCCGATGTCCTGGCCGAGCCGATCGGCCTCGACCACCACTTCGGCCAATGCCGCCACATCCTTGAAGCCGAGATTGAGGCCCTGGCCGGCGATCGGATGGATGCCGTGGGCGGCATCGCCGACGAGCGCGATGCGCGGCGCAACGAAGGCGCGGGCAAGCGTCAGGCCGAGCGGCCAGGCGCGAGGCTTGTCGGCGACGCGGATTTCACCGAGCTTCAAACCAAAACGCAGTTCGAGCTCATGCTCGAAGACGAGGTCGTCGCCGTCGACCAGTTTCTGCGCATCCTCCGTTCGTTCGACCCAGACGATCGACGAGCGGTTGCCTTCCTCGCCCGGCCCCCCGTCCTTGCCCGGCTTCAGCGGCAATGTGGCGAAGGGGCCGGCCGGCAGAAAATGCTCTTCGGCGCTGCCATTGTGCGGGCGTTCATGGGCGACGGTGCAGACGATGCCGGACTGACCGTATTCCCATTTCACCGTCTTGATGCCGGCCATGTCGCGCAGTTTCGAATTGACGCCGTCGGCGGCGATCAGCAACCGCGCCTTAAGCGTCGCACCGTCGGCAAGGTGCACGGTGACGCCGGCGCCGCTCAGATCGAAGGCGCTGACGGCAACGCCCTCGATGATGTCGATGCCGAGTTTCTCCGCGCTGCCACGCAAGGCGCCGTTCAAGTCCCTGTTGGCAACCATATGCGCGAAGGGTTCGCCGGGCGCGACCTCGCCGTCAAAGGTGAGAAACACCGGGCGCACCGGATCGGCGGTGCGCGAATCGGTGACGATCATCTCGGTGATCGCCTGCGCCTCCGGCGCGATCTCGGCCCAGACGCCGAGCTGGTCGAGCATGCGGCAGGCGGCGGCGGCGACGGCCGAGGCGCGGCCGTCCTTTTGCCAGACGCCGGCTGGTGCCGCGTCGACGATGGCGATGGCGAGGCTTGGGCGCGCCTGTTTCAGCGATACCGCGGCGGCAAGCCCGACATAGCCGGCGCCGGCGACCAGAACGTCGAGCGAGGTTTTTGCATTCGCCTTGCGGTCCACCATGGCAAATTCCCTTCCGGCCTTGACTGTCCGCCATTCCTGTCGGAAACCGCCATAACACTTCCGCGGCTAGTGTCCCGATTCTGAAATTCGCCTGACACTAGCAAACTAACGATTTCTAGTGTCGTTTTGATTTCGAAGTTCGCTCCGAGCGCGATATCAAAATCAAGCGAACTTCGAAATCAAAACGACGCTAGGGCGCGAAACATGACGGCGGCCACGGACGAACTTCTCGACATTCTCGACCTCGAGCAGCTCGAACACAACCTGTATCGTGGTCGCAGCCCCAAACTCGACTGGCAGCGCATTTTCGGCGGCCAGACCATCGCCCAGGCGCTGGTCGCGGCGCAGCGAACGGTCGAGCCCGAACGCCATGTGCATTCGCTGCATGGCTATTTCATGCGACCCGGCGACACCAAGGTGCCGATCATCTACGAGGTCGACCGCATTCGTGACGGCGGCTCCTTCACCACGCGCCGCGTCGTGGCGATCCAGCACGGCCAGGCGATCTTTTCGCTGGAGGCCTCGTTCCAGCAGGACGAGGTCGGCCTCGAACATCAGGTGCCGATGCCGCTCGACGTGCCGGCGCCCGACACATTGCTGTCGCAGCGCGAATTGCTGGGCAAGTTCGGCGATGCCGTGCCCGACGGCATCAAGCGCTACTGGGAGCGCGACCGGCCGATCGAGATGAAGCCGGTGATGCTGAAGCATTACACCAGTCGTGAGAAACTGGAGCCGAAGCAGAACATCTGGATCCGCACCACCGGCCCGGTGCCGGCCGACCGCGCCATACAGGCGGCCGTGCTCGCCTACCTCTCCGACATGACGCTGCTCGACACCTCGACCTTCGCCCATGGCCGCGCCATCTTCGACCGCGACATCCAGGCGGCAAGCCTCGACCATGCCATGTGGTTCCACCGCAGCCATCCGCTCGACGACTGGATGCTGTACACGCAGGACAGCCCCTCGACGCAGGGCTCGCGGGGCTTCACGCGTGGTTCGCTGTTTGCGCGCGACGGCACGCTGATCGCCTCGGTTGCGCAGGAAGGCCTGATCCGGCTGAAGCGCCCGCCTGCGGAATAGGCATTTTCCAAAAATTGCCTATTTTTTAATCAGGCACAGTGCCGCAACTCTGAACAGTCAGTTGTTGGTGGCCGGCTAATCTCTTTGGTTACAACAGGTTAATGACCTGCTTCGGCAATTGGCACGGAGCTTGAATCCTAGCGGGCACTCTCCGGCTCTCATGGGATCGGCGAAGTCGTGCAAACGCGGGGGACCCGCAACAGCAAAGGGTGAAACCTTATGAAAATCGTGATGGCAATCATCAAGCCGTTCAAGCTCGACGAGGTGCGCGAAGCGCTCACCGCAGTCGGCATCCAGGGCCTGACCGTCACCGAAGTCAAAGGCTACGGGCGTCAGAAGGGACACACTGAAATCTATCGCGGGGCGGAATACGCGGTCAGCTTCCTGCCGAAAATCAAGATCGAGGTCGCGGTGGGTGCCGACATGGTCGACAAAGCCGTCGAAGCCATCACCGCGGCGGCCAAGACCGGACAGATCGGCGACGGCAAGATCTTCGTCTTCGGCATCGACCAGGCCGTGCGCATTCGCACGGGCGAAACAGACACCGACGCGCTTTGAGCCGCGAACACGTATTCCAATGGAGAGTTCAATGAATATTCCTTCCACCTTGAAGTCAGCGGCGCGCACCGCGCTGCTGGGCGCGTTCACGCTCGGGGCATTGGGCACGATTGCCGCTTTCGCACAGGAAGTAGCAGCTCCTGCCGCCGAAGCGGCAGCGCCAGCGGCGCCGGCCTTCACCGTCGACAAGGGCGACACGACGTGGATGATGGTTTCCACCGTGCTGGTGCTGTTGATGACCGTTCCCGGCCTGGCGCTGTTCTACGGCGGCCTGGTTCGCACCAAGAATATGCTGTCGGTGCTGATGCAGGTCTTCACCATCACCTGCGTGGTCATGATCATCTGGGTGTTCTACGGCTATAGCCTTGCCTTCACCCCCGGCAACGCCTTCGTCGGCGGCCTCTCCAAGATGTTTCTCTCCGGCGTCGACGTGACGACGCTGTCGGAAACCTTCACCAAGGGCGTCGCCATTCCCGAGCTGGTGTTCGTCCTCTTCCAGATGACCTTCGCCTGCATCACGCCCGCCCTGATCGTCGGCGCCTTCGCCGAACGCATCAAATTCTCCGCCGTGATCCTTTTCACCATCCTCTGGGTCACGTTCATCTACTTCCCGATCGCGCACATGGTCTGGTTCTGGGGCGGCCCGAGCGCTTACAGCGATCCGTCCGGGCTCATCTTCAGCTTCGGCGCCATCGACTTCGCCGGCGGCACGGTCGTCCACATCAATGCGGGCATCGCCGGCCTCGTCGGCGCGCTCATGATCGGCAAGCGCATCGGTTACCAGAAGGACGTCATGGCGCCGCACTCGATGACGCTGACCATGGTCGGCGCTTCGCTGCTGTGGGTCGGCTGGTTCGGCTTCAACGCCGGTTCGAACCTCGAAGCGAACGCCTATGCGGTGCTGGCCATGGTCAACACCTTTGTCGCCACGGCGGCGGCGGCACTGACCTGGATCGTGCTTGAAACGCTGCTGCGCGGCAAGGCGTCCATGCTTGGCGCCGTTTCGGGCGCTCTTACCGGCCTTGTCGCCGTCACGCCCGCCGCCGGCTTTGCCGGGCCGATGGGCGCCATCGCGCTCGGCATCGTCGCCACCTGCGTCTGCTACTTCTTCGTCTCGGTGGTGAAGAACAAGTTCGGCTATGACGACAGCCTCGATGTCTTCGGCATCCACTGCGTCGGCGGCATCATCGGCGCGCTCGGCACCGGCATCCTGGTCAATCCCGCCCTCGGCGGCGCCGGCATCGTCGATTATTCGACGGCCGACTTCGCCGCCGGCTATGCCGGCACGTCCACCCAGTTGTGGGCGCAGTTCAAGGGTGTGCTGGTAACCCTCCTGTGGTCGGGTATCGGCAGCGCCATCCTCTACAAGATCGTCGACATGATCGTAGGCCTGCGCCCGACGGCCGATGCCGAGCGCGAAGGGCTCGACCTCACCGCGCACGGCGAAGCGGCTTACCACCCGTAAGCCTTGTTCCCGGGGGGCGGTCTCGGCCGCGCCCCGCAGCATCCTCCCATCCCGTCGTGACGCTCCCGAAAGGGGCTCACGCCTTGAGGCCCGGATATGTTCCGGGCCTCTTTTTTTGCGCGCCGATGGCGAGTGCTGCCCGATCACAATCGCTTGATCAGGGTCCGATCGGCCGAAGGCATGAAACATCGGCACTGCCGGCTCCGAACTGTGGTGGCGACCGTCGTCTGGGCGCTCGTGAAAACCAGGGAAGGAACCATTCCATGAACATCAGAAACATCTGCCTCAAGTCGGCCTGCCTCGGGGCACTTGCTTTTGCCATGGTCAGCGGCACGGCCTTTGCCGGCGCGCTCGACTCGCCGGACGATATGTCGCCGTTCTTCACCGATTCCGGCATGAAAACCATGAAACCGATGGAGGAGTTCAAGGCAGCCTTCATGGCGATGCCGATGGAAAAGCAGGAAGCGATGAAGAAGGAATGCAATGATGCGGCGATGAGCAAGCCGTATGCTGAATTCTGCGCCAATGTGCAGGCGCTCGGCGGCGCCAACTAAGTGCGGGGCCAGGCTGAAGCCTGAATCATTTCGCTTCAAGCCGAACGGTGGCGGGCCAGCGTGCCCGCCATCCGCATTTGCCTCGGAGAGAGCATCGTCGGCTCACGAACGTCTCAAGCGATCGTGATTCCGCGCCGGCTCCGCTTGCTGGTAGAACCCATCCCGATCCACCCCCCGGATCGATCTGAGGGCGAAATCCCACTCTCGCCTGCTCAAGATAAGGCCTCGCTGGCTCCGGCTCGCGAGGCTTTCTTGTTTGCACGGTCGCACCTCGTCCAGCCGTGCTGGGACGTGCCGTTCAACCACCGGTGATGAGCAATAGCGCTCTCAACTTCTTATAGTTAATGCGGCCTTAACCTTCCCGCCGATAGTCTGGTGTCCGAATCCGCCGGAGTGCGTCATGCGCTCGTGCCGGGCAATGACAGACGGGGAAGAGCATGCGTTCAGGGGCTTCAGCACCGCTCGCGCTGGCCGATACGGGGCAGGGCATCCGGGCGTTCGCGCGGCGTCAGGTCGGCCGGCTGGTCGGCGCCGGTCTGTTTGCTCTGGTCGCCTTTGGCGTCGCCAGCCTCGCCACCTGGAACGTCGCCGATCCGAGCTTCTCCCACGCCACCGGCAACATCGTCACCAACGCCATGGGCTATGCCGGCGCTGTCTTTTCCGACCTTGCCATGCAGTTCTTCGGCCTCGCCGCCGTCGCGGCCCTGGTGCCGGCCGTCATCTGGGGATTTCTGCTGTTTTCGGCGCGCGGCGTCGACCGGTTGCCGAAGCGCGGGCTCGCCTGGTTCGGCTTCGCGCTCACTGCCGCCGCGATCGCCGGCTGCGTGGTGCCGCCCAAGACCTGGCCGCTGCCGACCGGCCTCGGCGGCGTGTTCGGCGACATGGTGCTCAATATTCCTGGCCTCGTCATCGGCGGCTATCCGACCGGCCTCATCGCCAGCGTGATCGCCGTGCTTCTGGCCGCGCCGGCGCTGTGGCTGTTTGCCTATGGTTCGGCGCTGATTGCGCGCAAGAACGGCTTTGCCGTGCAGGAGGAGCCAGCCGCGTCCGATCCCCGCGACCAGGACGAGCTGCTCTTCGACGACGACGAGGACGAAGGCGACGAAGGCATATTGGCGCTTGGCGCCGTCACCCATTGGTGGCTGTCGTTTCGTGGCTATCTTCG
Organism: Mesorhizobium sp. STM 4661; assembly: GCF_000359125.1. Taxonomy (GTDB): domain Bacteria; phylum Pseudomonadota; class Alphaproteobacteria; order Rhizobiales; family Rhizobiaceae; genus Mesorhizobium. Next base: position 26,094 of record NZ_CAAF010000016.1, read on the forward strand.
CCGCCGCGCCGCGCGGCGCCGCGAGCATGACGATTTCGAACCCGAGATGGAACCGCGTCCCAGTGCCTGGCGGCGCGCCGCCGAGCGGGTCGAGTCGGCCGAGTTCGCCGAAGCACGGATGAGCCCGGATGGCCGCGCCCGTGTCGAACCCGAATTCTTCGCCGCCATGGTCAACGATCGCAATGCCTCGCTCGACCCCAACGATGCCGATGTCTTCGACGATGACATGGACTTTGCGCCGGAACCGATGGGCCAGCGCCGCGCCGCGCCCAATGCGAAGGTGCAGAACTTCCGCTCCGATGCGGCGACCCGCGTCGAGGCGCCGGCGCCGCGTCCGGTTCCGGGCGCCCGTGTCCAGCGCGAGGCGCAGACCTCGCTGATCGGCTCCGAGACGTTCGAAATGCCGTCGCTGCATTTCCTGTCCGAGCCGAAGAATGTCGTACGCGACGCCAGCCTCTCCAAGGATGCGCTGGAACAGAATGCCCGCCTGCTCGAAGGCGTGCTGGAGGATTTCGGCGTCAAGGGCGAAATCATTGCCGTGCGTCCAGGTCCGGTCGTCACGCTCTACGAGCTCGAACCGGCGCCCGGCATCAAATCGTCGCGGGTCATCGGTCTGTCCGACGACATTGCCCGCTCGATGAGCGCGATCGCCTGCCGCGTCGCCGTGGTGCCCGGCCGCAACGCCATCGGCATCGAACTGCCGAACGCCAAGCGCGAGACGGTCTATCTCAGGGAGATCATGGCCAGCCGCGATTTCGAGACGACCAAGGCCAAGCTGGCGCTGGCTCTCGGCAAGACCATCAATGGCGAGGCGGTCATCGTCGACATCGCCAAGATGCCGCACGTGCTGGTCGCCGGCACCACCGGCTCGGGCAAGTCGGTCGCCATCAACACCATGATCCTGTCGCTGCTCTACCGGCTGACGCCGCAGGACTGCCGGCTGATCATGATCGATCCGAAAATGCTGGAACTCTCGGTCTATGACGGCATCCCGCATCTTTTGACGCCCGTCGTCACCGACCCGAAGAAGGCCGTGGTGGCGCTGAAATGGACGGTGCGCGAGATGGAGGACCGCTACCGCAAGATGTCGAAGGTCGGCGTGCGCAACATCGACGGCTTCAACGCCCGCGTCAGCCAAGCAGACAAGAAAGGCGAGAAGATCTCGCGCACGGTGCAGACCGGCTTCGACCGCCAGACCGGCGAGGCGATCTACGAGACGGAGAACCTCGATCTCGAGCCGATGCCCTATATCGTCGTCATCATCGACGAGATGGCCGACCTGATGATGGTTGCCGGCAAGGACATCGAAGGCGCCGTGCAGCGCCTGGCGCAGATGGCGCGCGCCGCCGGCATCCATGTCATCATGGCGACGCAGCGCCCTTCCGTCGACGTCATCACCGGCACGATCAAGGCCAATTTCCCGACCCGCATCTCCTTCCAGGTGACGTCGAAGATCGACAGCCGCACCATCCTCGGCGAGCAGGGCGCCGAACAGCTGCTCGGCATGGGCGACATGCTCTACATGGCCGGCGGCGGCCGCATCCAGCGCGTGCATGGCCCCTTCGTGTCCGACGACGAGGTCGAGAGGATCGTCGCGCATCTGAAGCTGCAGGGCGTGCCGGAATATCTCGACGCCATCACCGAGGACGATGAGGAGGACGACGACGAACCGTCTGGTAAGGGTGGGGCCGGCGGCGGTGGCGGCGGCAATTTCGAGGATTCCGACGATCCCTACGACCAGGCCGTCGCGGTGGTGCTGCGCGACGGCAAGGCCTCGACCAGCTACATCCAGCGCCGGCTCGGCATCGGCTACAACCGCGCCGCCTCGATCATCGAGAAGATGGAGAAGGAAGGCATTGTCGGCCCGGCCAACCATGCCGGAAAACGCGAGATCCTGGTGCCAACGGAGGACGACAAGTTCTGATCCGCCAAGACGGAGCGCCGGCCGACCCCGGCAACCTTCGGACCTTGCGGCGCGTTGATGGGGCTGAGCCCGATCGATCCGCCAAACTTAAGCCCAACTGGGGGTCCAGGACATCGACTACATTTAATTGCGCATGATCCTTTCCGAACCCGATTTTCGGGGTCATGCGCCGGAACCACAAGAGAGTGACCGGCATGAACAACTCATCTTTCGCCCCAAACCGTCGCCAGGTGCTTGGCCTGGGCCTGGTGCTCGCCGGCGCCGCGGCCGTCAATGTAATGCCCGGATTCCAGTTGCTGGCCTCGGCGCAGGGGGCGGTGCCGCCAACGGCGCAGAAGATCGCCGACCGCTTCTCCTCGGTCAAATCGATGAGCGGCGAGTTCGTCCAGTTCGGGCCCAAGGGCGAGCAGACCGGCGGCAAGTTCTTCCTGGAGCGGCCGGGCAAGATCCGCTTCAACTATGACGGCGCGTCGAATTTCAGGGTGATTTCCGACGGCACGTCGGTGGTCATCCTCAACAAGCGGCTGAACACGTCCGACCTCTACCCGCTGTCGAAGACGCCGCTCAAGCTGTTGCTTGACAACAGGATCGATCTCTCCGGCGGTCGCGTCAAAAGCGTCAAGGAAGAGAACGACCTCACGACGATCCAGCTTGCCGACAAATCGGTGTTCGGCAATTCGAAGATCACCATGATGTTCGATCCGAAATCCTACGAATTGCGCCAGTGGACCATCACCGACGCGCAAGGCAAGGACACGACGGTGATGATCTTCAACGTCAAGGAAGGCGTCAGCTTCGCCGCCGACACCTTCGCCATCGATTATACGGCCAACCGCGAGCTCAACACCAAATCCCGCTAGGCATTTCGATAGCTGTGGATAGAAGCGAGCCGCGCCCTGCGGGGCGCGGCTCAGCTTGTTTTTGAGGCCTGCGGCTGGCAGGTTCCGGCGTCGCCCGCTGGAACCTGCGCATGACTTTTTCCATCGCCACCTGGAACATAAATTCCGTCCGCCTGCGCATGCCGATCGTCGAGCGCCTGCTCAGGGAACAGGCGCCGGACGTGCTTTGCCTGCAGGAAACCAAAGTTCCCGACGAATTGTTTCCCGAGAAGGCCTTCCGCAAGCTCGGTTACGAGCACATCGCCTTCCATGGCCAGAAAGGCTACCACGGCGTGGCGACGGTGGCGCGCCGGCCGATCGAAGTGGTCGAAAAGCGTCGCTTCTGCGAGATCGACGACAGCCGGCATCTGTCGGTCACCGTGCGGGCCGGCGGCAAGGCGATCCTGCTGCACAATTTCTATGTGCCGGCCGGCGGCGACGAGCCCGACCCGGAGATCAACCGCAAGTTCAGGCACAAGCTTGATTTCGTCACCGAAATGAACGCCATCCGCGCCGACCATGACGAGGTGTCCGGCTCGATGCTGGTCGGCGATCTCAACATCGCGCCGCTAGAGCACGATGTCTGGTCGCACAAGCAGCTCCTGAAGGTGGTCAGCCACACGCCGGTCGAGACGGAAAGTTTCGAGGCGATGCGGCTGGCCGGCGACTGGGTCGACCTGATGCGGCTCAACGTGCCGCATGAGCAGAAGCTCTACACCTGGTGGAGCTACCGCGCGCAGGATTGGGAAGCATCCGATCGCGGCCGGCGGCTGGACCATGTCTGGTCGTCGCCAAACCTGGTGCCGAATTTCGCCGGCTACGAGATCCTGCGGCTGGCGCGCGGCTGGGAACGGCCGTCGGACCATGTGCCTGTCATCGCGCGGTTTGATTTAGAGTAGTAGTGCGGACTGCAGTCCGCAGCGATCCTTCGCGCCCCCCTCTGTCCTGCCGGACATCTCCCCCACTTGGGGGGAGATTGGCCGTCACCTTGGCTTTCGCCAATCTCTAACGCTGCAGAAGTGGGCGGAGCGCCTGAACTGCCAATCTCCCTCCTTGTGGGGGAGATGTCCGGCAGGACAGAGGGGGGCGCTGTCCCTCCGGCGTTTCACAAGTTCCGTATCACCGCGGCCCGCTCAGCCCTCGAAACGAGACGCCAGCTTCTCGATACGGCGGATCATTGCCTGAAAATCCTCGGAGATGCGCTGGTGCAGATGCACCGCGATATCGGGATACTCCTCCAGGATGCGGCGGAACATCTTGCGGCTGAGCCGCAGCACTTCCGAATCGATTTCGGCGAATGCGCTGGTCAGCCGATTGGTGTCGGCGATCAGCGCCAGCTCGCTGAGGATGGTGCCGGGGCCGGCCGTGCCGATCGGGACGCGTTCGCCATTCTGCTCGCGATAGAGCACGATGCGCCCGCTGACGACGATATAGGCGGAATCCGCTACGTCGTCCTCGCGGTAGAGCTTGTGGTCGGCCTGCAGCATGGTGGTTTCGGCGCCAAAGGCGAGCAGACGCAACTGTTCCTGCGTGAAGTCCTCGAAGAGCCTCACGGTGGACAGGATGCGAATGTCGTCATCCAACGCCATCTAGCTATGTCCCCGAACCGACAGTCCGACGCCTCCCTCTAGAGTTCGACCCGGAACCACCTCCAGTTTCAGGATCGTACCGGAACGCAGTCCTCGCCCCGACCGCTTAATAGATGATGAAATGTTTAAGGAACCAGCTTGTAGCCGCCGCTTTCTGTCACAAGAATTTCCGCATTGGAAGGATCGCGCTCGATCTTCTGGCGCAGCCGGTAGACATGGGTTTCAAGCGTGTGCGTGGTGACGCCGGAATTATAGCCCCAGACTTCCTCGAGCAGCACGTCGCGCGTCACCACCTTCTGGTCGGCGCGATATAGATATTTGATGATCGAGGCTTCCTTCTCGGTCAGCCGCACCTTGGTGCCGCGCTGGTCGATCAGAAGCTTCTGGCTTGGCTTGAAGGTGTAGGGACCGACCGAAAAGGTGGCGTCCTCGCTCTGCTCGTGCTGGCGCAGCTGGGCGCGGATGCGGGCCAGAAGCACGGCGAAGCGGAACGGCTTCGTCACGTAGTCGTTGGCGCCGGCCTCGAGACCGAGAATCGTATCAGAATCCGTGTCGTGTCCGGTCAGCATGATGATCGGAGCCTTGTAGCCGCCCTTGCGCAGTATCTTCACCGCCTCCCGGCCATCCATGTCGGGCAGGCCGACATCCATGATGAGCAGATCGATGAGGCCGCCGCGCGCCGCGGCGACGCCCTTGGCGGCGGTTGATTCCTGCAGGACATCGAATTCCTCGTAGAGAGATAATTGCTCGACGAGTGTGCCGCGCAGGTCGTCATCATCGTCAACGATCAGGATGGTGCGTGAGGTCATGGATCAATCCGTTGTTTTGAAAAGAAAATTCAGTTGACCGCCCCCCGTTTATGCTGAAGCTGACCGGCACAACAGCCGATCACAGTGATTTGTTCCGTGACACGATCATACAAGAAAAAACGGCAGCGCAATGCAGCCGGCGCATTTTTGCAAAAAGGGCTTCGCGTGCTCACCGTGCGCGCCCGGCCCGGCAATGCCAGCCAGGGGCTCCTGCAGGCCGCCGGACTGGTGTTTCCATGCGCGCTGGGACGCGGCGGCATCTCGGCCGGCAAGCGCGAAGGCGACGGCGCCACGCCGCTTGCCTCGATGCGGATCCTGTCAGGATATTTTCGCGGGGATCATTTTTTCGACGCCCGCAAAACCCGGCTGGCGATGGCGCCGATCGGGCCGGATCTCGGCTGGTGCGAAGTGCCCGACGACCGCAACTACAACCGCCCGGTGAAGATCCCCTATGGCGCCAGCCATGAGCACATGCGGCGTGCCGACCGGCTCTATGACGCCTGTCTGGTGCTCGACTGGAACATCGCGCCGCGCCGACGCGGCCGCGGCAGCGCCATCTTCTTCCATCTGGCGCACGCCGGTTTCACGCCGACGCAAGGCTGCGTGGCGGTGACGGCGCGCGCGATGGCGCGGCTGTTGCCGCTGCTGTCGGACCGCACGGTGGTGAAGGTGGTGAGGTAAGGGCAGTAGGGCAGTAGGCGCTCTCTTTTCCCCTACTGCCGTATTGCCCTACTGCCTTACTCCCTTAGTGTCGCGGCTTCTGCCAGCCAATGTCGAGCAGTCCCAGCCGGCCTAGCTCCCGGTCCATGGCGCGGGCGACATCCTTGCGCTCGGCGCCGATGTCGCGCAGTTGGCGATCCGGGAGATCCTCGACATTTTCATGCGGAAGGTTGGGTCCATGCGGGAGGTTGACCGCGATTCTCGCGTGGCGGAACCACTCAATTGCCGCGCGCAGCCAGATTGGCCCGGCAGCGGGAGACTTCAAAACGATGTGTGACATGACGTGATCCGTTCCATCCGGTCATCAAATCCAGTTTGATGGTTTCTCGATGGCCACATCATTACGGATTGAAATTGAAGAGGGAAACGAGTAGTTCTTTTCAGATCATCAAGTTTTATTTGTGGATCAAGAGCGATGATCCTGCCAAAAATCATGCCGCGCTGATGGCCCGCCTGCTGCCGGGAACGCGTGCCTTGAGAACGCTGGAGGCGGCGGCCCGGCACCTCAATTTCACCCGCGCCGCCGATGAGCTCGGCCTGACGCCGGCGGCGGTCAGCCACCTGATCAAGGAAATCGAGGATCAGCTCGGCATCGTGCTGTTCACGCGCACCAGCCGTACCATCCGGCTGACCGAGGCGGGCGCGGTGCTGTTCGAGGCCTCGGCCGACGCGCTCGACCTGCTTGGCCGGGCCGTTTCACGGGCGCACAAGATGGCGCGCGGCACAGCGCAACTGAAAGTGACTCTCGACGCCCAGTTCGCGACAAAATGGCTGATGCGACGTGTCGACAGCTTTCGCAAGCACCAGCCTGATATCGAGCTGCGCTTCGACATCACCTATGAAGTGCGCGACTTCGACCGCGACGACGTCGATGTCGGCATCCGCTTCGGCACCGGGAAATATGCCGGACTTTGCAGCCACCGCCTGTTCGACAATGTCATCATTCCCGTGTGCAGTCCGGCGCTGCTCAAGGCGGGGCCGCCGCTGAAGGAGCCGCGCGACCTGTTCCATCATACGCTTGCCCATATCGTATGGGCGCGGCAGGGCGTGACCTGGCCGAACTGGCGCATGTGGATGGCGGCGGCCGGCGTCGACGATTTCGACGACAGCCGGACGGTCGTCTTCAGCAATTCCTCGGATGCCGTGCAGGCCGCGCTCGACGGCAACGCGGTGGCGCTCGCCGACTTCGCCATGGTGGCGAACGATCTTTCAGAAGGCCGGCTGGTGCGGCCATTCGCGCTGGGCATCAAGGTCGCGCCCGACTTCGCCTATCACCTGGTCTATCCCCAGGGCTCCGCAGATGACGCCAGGATCGTGGCGTTCAAGGACTGGCTCCTGAACGAAGTCCACAACCCGCAGCCAGATCCTACACGTCGAAGCTGGGACGAGCTTTAGTGTCGCCCCATTTTCTAAGCGGCAACGCTCAGCCAGCGACTTCCGGCACGCCGAACCAGCCGATCACCGCGCCGATGAGCAGCAGCACGCCAAGCCAGTGACCGGTGTCGATCAGGGTCAGATCCCAGCCGAAGCCTTCGTAGCGATGGTTGACGGAAAGCGTCGTGGCAACGAAACCAAGCCAGAGGACGAAACCGAAGACGAGCCCGGCAACGAGGCTCGGCTCGCCGCCGGTCACCGCGCCGACGATCAGGGCGGTGACAAATGCCATCAAAAGTTCCGCGATGAAGGAGATGACGAAGGGCAGCGGCGATTTCTTCATGGTCGCCGGATCAAGCCTGGCGGCCTTCAGCCATGGCTTGCTCAAACCCATGTACCAGACCGCGCCGAACAGCCACGCCACCACGGCGGCGACGATCACCGCCAGCCAGTTCACTGCTGAAAAATCCATGAATTTGCCTCCCCCGAAACATGTCGCCCAAAAGTGCCCGGCGGTTTTTGGGACAGCGACATGCGTATTCTCAAAATCGATGCGCGATGGAACGCCTGTTCGGCGCTGCCGTCAAGCAAGGCGCCAGACGGTGGTGCGCTTGACCTCGGCGTCCTCCAGAGCCCGTGTCACCGCCACCTCGTAGACGGCAAGCGGCTCCAACCCCGTCTTCGGCAGATAGGCGCGGCCAGGGTCGCCGACGAGGATCTCGGCGCCGCGCGCTCTCAGTATCGCGAACCACGGTATCAGACGGTCGGCGAACGGCTTGTCGTAGAAGACGTCGCCGGCCAGAACCACATCCCAGCCCGCATCGGTCCCGACACAGTCCGTGCCGAGGACCTTTATCCCGACGCCATTGGCCTCTCCATTGAGGCGGATCGCGGTCGCACAGAACGGGTCGATGTCGGCGGCGGTCACATCCACCGCACCGGCCTGCACGGCTGCGATGCCGACTAGGCCGGAGCCGGAAGCGAAATCGAGCACACGCTTGCCGCGCACCGTATCGGGATTGTCGAGGATGTAGCGGGCAAGGCCTTGGCCGCCGGCCCAGGCGAAGGCCCAGAAGGGGGGCGGCAGGCCGATTTCGGTCAGTTCGTCCTCGGTCCGCTGCCACAGATCATGCGCTTCGTCGGCCAGATGCAGCAGGATCTCCGGCACATGCGGCGGCGCCATCAACGCCGTGCTGTCGAGGATGAACTTTTTCGCGCTGTCTGGCGTCAGCGCCGTCACGGAGCCGGCGTCAGGCCGCCCATGCGGCAGACCTCTTTCCATTCCGCCGGGGTCACCGGCTGGACGGAAAGCCGCCCGAGCCGAACCAGCGCCATTTCGGCAAGCTTGGGATTGGCTTTGACCTGCTCCAGCGTCGGCGGGTTCGGCACATCCTTGAAGGCGCGGATGTCGACGCATTCCCAGCGCGGATCGTCAGTGGTGGTATCCGGATGAGCCAGCGCGCAGACCTCGGCGATACCGACGACGTCAAGCCCTTCATTGGAGTGGTAGAAGAAGCCGAGATCGCCGATCTGCATCGCCTTCATGTTGTTGCGCGCCGCATAGTTGCGTACGCCGTCCCATTGCGTGCCGGCCTTGCCCTTCGCCTTCAACGCCTCGAAGGAGAAGACCGAGGGCTCGGATTTGAACAGCCAGTAGTTCATTTTTGTTCCTCCTCGCGGCCAGAGGTCAGCTAGCCGCCGGTTTGTTGAAGGCCCAATTCCATTGCCGGATTTCGACGCTCTCGAACAGCCCGGCCTTGGCATAGGGATCGGCAGCCGACAGTGCCTGAGCACCGGCCAGATCGGGCGCCTCGACCACGACGAGACTGCCATTCGGCTTGCCGTCGGCGTCGAGGAACGGACCGGCGAAGGCCAGTTTCTTTTCGCCGTTCAGCCCCTCCAGGAAGGCAACATGCTCGGGCCGTGTATCGAGCCGCACCTGCAGCTTTCCAGGCTTGTCTTTGCAAATCCACGCAAACAGCATTTTTTCCAGCTCCGGATTGTTCGAGATTACACGTCGGTTTCGGTCTTCAGCGGCCTGGTCATCAGCGCCGACACAGCCTGGCTTATGGTGATGGTGCCGTCCAGTATCGCTGATACAGCTGTGATGATCGGCGCGTCGATGCCGCGCTCGATGGCGATGCGGGCGGCGATCGCCGCCGTCGGCACGCCTTCGGCCAGCGGCAGGCCGGCAAGCGGCTTGCCTTGGCCGAGCGCCAGCCCGTAAGCAAAGTTGCGCGACTGGGCGGACGAGCAGGTGAGCAAAAGGTCGCCGAGGCCGGAAAGGCCCATCAGCGTCTCCGGTTTCGCCCCGAAGGCAGCTCCCAAGCGGCGCAATTCGACAAAGCCGCGCGTCACCATGGCGGCCTGGGCGCTGGCGCCGAGCCCGGCGCCGGTGACAGCACCGGCAGCGATGGCGAAGACGTTCTTCAGCGCACCGCCGATTTCGACGCCGATGAGGTCGTCGCTCGAATAGCAGCGCAGATTCCGTGCCGAAAAACGGGCGGCAAGGTCGGCCGCCCGACCCTCGTCGCGGGCGGCGACAACCACGGCCGTCGGCAGGCCCCTGGCGACGTCGGTGGCGAAGCTCGGGCCGGACAGCGCGGCGACCGGACTTTTCGGCAGAATCTCCTCGACTATCGCCGACAGCAGCGCGCCGGTGTCGCGCTCGATGCCCTTGGCGCAGAGAACCAGTGGGACGCCCTGCGGCATATGGTCTTTCACGGCTGCCAGCATGGCGCGCAGCGACTGCGCCGGCGCCACCGCCAGCACACAATCGGCGCCGTCGAGCGCGGCCTTGATGTCGCTGGTCGCCACGATGCCGGGCTCGATCGCAATACCCGGCAGATAGCGCGGATTTTCGCCGTGGTCGATCGCGGCGACGGTCTCCGGATCGCGCGCATAGAGGCGGACGAAATGGCCGGCACGCAGCATGGCCAGCGCCAGCGCCGTGCCCCAGGCGCCGCCGCCAAGCACGGCGACGCGCCAGCCGCTTGGGGCCCTATCCTCGCCGCCAACAGTCATGCCTTGGCTCCGCGCCGGCCCGAACCGACCATCGGGGCGGAGATGCTATCCAGCGGCCAGCGCGAGCGCGGCACGAAATCGGCGGCATTTTCCTGCGCGATGCCGGCGCGCAGCCTTTCGATGCCGGCCCATGCGATCATCGCGGCGTTGTCGGTGCAGAGCTTCAGCGGCGGCGCGACAAAGGCAAAGCCTGCCGCAGCGCAAAGAGCTTCCAGTGTCGCCTTGATCGTGCGGTTGGCGGCGACGCCGCCAGCAACAACCAGCGCTGGCTCCGCCTTGCCCGGAAACTCCTGACGGAACCGGTTCAGCGCTCGCGAAACACGATCGCCCAGCGCATCCGCCACCGCCGCCTGGAACGAGGCGCAGATGTCGGCGACGTCCTGGTCGCTCAACGGGGCAATCGCCGTCGCTGCCTGACGCACCGCGGTCTTCAGCCCGGAGAAGGAGAAATCCGGCTGCGCCGAACCCTTCATCGGGCGCGGAAAGGCAAAACGCGTGGCGTCGCCTGACGCTGCTGCCTTCTCGACATTCGGCCCGCCGGGATAGGGCAGGCCGAGCATCTTGGCCGTCTTGTCGAAGGCTTCGCCCAGCGCATCGTCGATGGTCGTCGCCCAGCGCTGATAATCGCCGACGCCGCGCACGGCAACGATCTGCGTGTGCCCGCCGGACACCAACAGCAAGAGATAGGGGAACTCGAGCCCATCGGTCAGCCTTGCGGTCAGCGCGTGGCCTTCGAGATGATTGATGGCGATCAGCGGCTTGTGTGCTGCTGCTGCGATCGCCTTGGCCGTCATCAGCCCGACGATCAGCCCGCCGACAAGGCCGGGACCGGCGGTCGCGGCAATCGCATCGATATCGGCGAGCCCCACGCCCGAATCGGCAAGTGCTGCTTCGACGATGCCATCCAACGCTTCGACATGGGCACGGGCGGCGATCTCCGGCACGACGCCGCCAAAGGCAGCATGCTCCTCGATCTGGCTGAGCACGATGTTGGACAGGATTTTCGGCGCGGCATCGCCTTCCAGCGTTACCACGCTGGCTGCGGTCTCGTCGCAACTCGTCTCAATGCCCAGAACGCGGATCAATTCGTCGCTGTCCTCGATGATTGTGCAACCAGCCTTTCCCCGCTAGGAGAAAGCCCGGAAAACGGCCTCAATCTGCCGGGGGTTATCACGGACGGCGCGCCATGCAAACAACCTTGAAAATCGGAACACGCGGCAGCCCGCTGGCGTTGGCGCAGGCTCATGAAACGCAGGCGCGGCTGATGGCCGCGCACGACATGCCGGTTGAGGCGTTCGAGATCGTCGTCATCTCGACCAGCGGCGATCGCATTCAGGACCGGCCGCTGTCGGAAGCCGGTGGCAAGGGCCTGTTCACCAAGGAGATCGAGGAGGCGCTGCTTGAGCGGCGCATCGACATCGCCGTGCATTCGTCCAAGGACATGCCGACGATATTGCCCGATGGGCTGGAACTCAGCGCCTTCCTGCCGCGCGAGGATGCGCGCGACGCTTTCATAGGCAAGGCGGCGAAGGCGATTGCCGAACTGCCGCAAGGCGCCAAGGTCGGTTCGTCGTCGCTCAGGCGCCAGGCGCTGATCCGGCGGATGCGGCCGGACCTCCACGTGGTGATGTTTCGCGGCAATGTGCAGACGCGGCTGCGCAAGCTGGACGAGGGCGTCGCCGATGGCACCATCCTGGCCTTTGCCGGGCTGAAGCGGCTCGGGCTTGAAGACGTCATTACCGACCTGATGCCGCTCGAGACCTTTCCACCGGCGCCCGGCCAAGGCGCCATAGGCATTGAAACCCGCATCGGCGACCGCAAAGTGGAAAAGATGCTGGCGGCGATCCATGATGTGCCGACCGGCCAGGCACTGGCCTGCGAGCGCGCTTTCCTCGAGGCGCTCGACGGGTCTTGCCGCACGCCGATTGCCGGCCATGCGACGATATCAGGTGGCACCCTGTCTTTCGCCGGATTGATCATCTCGCCGGATGGCACGGACTGGCATGAGGTCGAGACGCAAGGCCCGGCCGGGGATGCAGCGCTGATCGGCGCGGACGCCGCCAGGACCGTGCGGGCCAAGGCCGGCGAAAAATTCTTCGACGGCTGGGCCTGACATGGTCGGCGTCCTGGTGACGAGACCGGAACCGGGCGCCTCGCGCACCGCACGGCGGCTGCAGGACAAGGGTTTTCAGCCGATCCTGCTGCCGCTGACGGAAACGGTTCCGGTCGATGGCGGTGCGGTTCCGGCCAATGCCGTGGCCGTTGCGGTCACCAGCGCCAATGCGCTGCGCCATGCGCCGAAGGAGCTGATTGCGGCACTCGCCGCCTTGCCTTGCCATGCCGTCGGCAAAAGAACGGCGGCGGCCGCGCGAGAGGCCGGATTTCTGTCCGTCAGCGAAGGTCCCGGCGATGCCGAAGCGCTGGCCGGTGCGCTTGCGGGCAGCCTCTCCGGCAAGACGATCGCCTATCTCTGCGGCCGCGTGCGCTTTGCAACCTTCGAGGAGCGGCTCGAGGCGGCCACGATGCATGTCCGCGCCGTCGAGACCTACGACACCATTGCGCTGGACTATTCCGACGCTGATATCATCGGCCGGCTGGCCGGCCAGCCGGTCGAGACGGTGCTGCTTTATTCGGCCAAGGCAGCGGCAGCGACGCGGGCCCTGATCGGGCGGCCAACGCTGCATGACTTTTTTGAAAACACTCGTTTTTTTGCCCTGTCGGGACGTATCGCCGCAGCCCTTGGGGATATTTCCGGCGAAAGAATTCAGATTGCGAAAGAGCCGAGCGAAGAGGCGCTGCTGGCGCTTTTGCAGAGGCGGCGCTGAGCCCGTGTCATCACGCCGCCCCTTTTCACCGCTTGGTGATGTGCTAGACCCTTCCTGAACCATCCAGAAGCAAATTTGCGGAGCCCAAGCATGGTCAAGACGCCGAAGATGCGACATTCGAAAAGCCGTCGCGAGCCGGTGACCATCGAGCTCGAACCCGGCGCTGTCTCGCGCATCGTCGAGGAGGATGCGGCCAAAGTACTGAAGGATGAGCCGCAGACCGGCGAGACGAAGGCCGAGGAAGCGACCTCGCAGCCGGAGGCGCCCGAAGAGCCGGTGCATGCCGACCAGACCGATCTCGAGCCGTGGGAGCACACCGATGCGGCGCCGCAGTCTGGAGCGGAGGAGCCGGCAGAGGCCAGCGCCAGACGTTCCGAAGAACCGGAATCTCCTTATCCGGCCAGCTCGGACGCACCGCCGAACCGGGTCTTCGACTATAGTTTCGATGACGCGACCGCCACAGCCGGCGTGACAGAGTCCCGCGGTACCGAAGAATCGCCGTCCCGCGGTACCGAAGAATCGCCGAAAGCAGCCCAAACGAGGAGCGCGGACATGGCAGCGCAGCCGAAGCGTGGCGGCATCAACGGCGTCGCTGCAGGCCTCATCGGCGGCGTCATCGCGCTGGCCGGCGCGGGAGGGCTGCAGTTTGCCGGCCTGCTCGGCGCGCCGGGTTCGAATGCAGGCACTGTGTCGGTCGACGGTGTCAGCGGCGAAATCGCTTCGTTGAAGAGCGAGATCGCCGGCTTGAAGGAAGCCGGCGGCAATGGCGACGCGTCGGCCAAGGTGGACGGGCTGTCGTCGGCGCTGGATCAGGTCAAGACGGATGTCGCGGCGCTCAAATCGGCGGTCGAGCAGGGCGGAGCAGGCGACAATGCCGGGATTGCGGCGCTGGGCGACAAGGTCAAGCAGATCGAGACAGCGGTCGCAGCACTTGGCCAGGCCGGCAATACGGTGCCGGTCGACCTAGGCCCGCTCAATGAAAAGCTGGCGGGGCTCGACGCGGCGCTGAAATCCGCCGGCGAGGCGGCTACGGCGCAGGAAGGCCGGCTCAGCGCGCTGGAACAATCGGTGTCGCAGCTTTCCGGCAAGGTCGAGGCGCAGGCCTCCCAGCCGAAGATCGCGCTTGCCATCGCTGCGTCGGCGCTGAAGGCGGCGCTCGACCGTGGCGCGCCGTTCGCCGCCGAGCTTGAGACCTTCGCGGCAATCTCGCCGGCTGCGCCGGAGATCGCGACGCTGCGTCCCTACGCCGAAAAGGGAGTTCCGACGCGCGCCGATATCGCGGCCAAAATGGAGGCCGCGGCCAATGCCATGGTCACTGCCGCGGCGCCCGTCGATCAGAATGCCGGTTTCCTGCAGAACCTTTTGTCGAGCGCCGAATCGCTGGTCAAGGTCAGGCCGATCGGCGCGGTCGAAGGCGCTGGTGCACCGGAAATCGTGGCGCGCATGGAGGTGGCGGTCAACCGGGGCGACTACGCCAAGGCGCTCAGCGAATATGCCGCGCTGCCGGAAGCGGTCAAGGCCGCCGGCGCCGATTTGGCCGGCAAACTGAAGGCGCGCATCGAGGTCGAGACACAGATCGATTCGCTGATCGCCGGCGCGATGAAGGCATGAGGAAAACCAGATGATCCGAATTCTCATCTTCCTCGCCGTCGTCTTCGCGCTTGGGCTCGGCTTCGCCTGGCTGGCCGACCGGCCGGGTGAGATGGTCGTCACCTTCAACGGCTATCAGTACCAGGTCAGCCTGATGGTGGCCGCCGTGACCGTGGTCGCCGTCGTGGCCGCGGTGATGATCGTCTGGTGGCTGATCAAGTCGCTGTGGAACAGCCCCTACACCATCTCGCGTTATTTCCGCGTGCGCCGCCGCGACCGCGGCTATCAGGCGCTGTCGACGGGCATGATCGCCGCCGGCGCCGGTGACGGTGCGCTGGCCCGCAAGAAGACCAAGGAAGCGGCAAAGTTGATTCGTTCGGACCAGGAGCCGCTGATCCATCTGCTCGAAGCGCAGGCCTCGCTGCTCGAAGGCGACCATGAAGGCGCGCGCGAGAAGTTCGAGACGATGCTCGACGATCCCGAAATGCGGCTGCTCGGCCTGCGCGGGCTTTATCTCGAGGCCGAACGCCTCGGCGACCGCAACGCGGCAAGGCACTATGCCGGGCGTGCCGCCGTCATGGCGCCGCAACTGGCCTGGGCGGCCGAATCGACGCTGGAGGACCTCACCGGGCGCGGCGACTGGGACGGCGCGCTGAAACTGGTCGAAGCGCAGAAATCGACGCGGCAGATCGAGCGCGACGCCGCCAACCGGCGCCGCGCCGTGCTGCTCACCGCCAAGGCGCAAGCGCTTAGCGACAGCGATCCTGATGCTGCCAGGACCGCTGCCCTGGAGGCCAACCGGCTGCGGCCCGATTTCGCGCCGGCGGCGGTTGCCGCCGCCAAGGCGCTGTTTCGGCAAAACGATATGCGCAAGGGCTCGAAGATTCTCGAAGCGGCATGGAAGGCCGAGCCGCATCCCGAGATCGCCGAGCTCTACACCCATGCCCGGCCCGCCGATGCCGTGCTCGATCGTCTCAACCGGGCAAGGAAGCTGCAGGAGATGAAGAAGAACCACGCCGAATCCTCGCTGACGGTGGCGCGCGCCGCGCTCGACGCGCAGGATTACAAGACCGCCCGCCGGGAGGCGGAGGCGGCCATCCGCATGGATCGCCGCGAAGGCGCCTATCTGCTGCTGGCCGACATCGAGGAGGCCGAGACCGGCGATCAGGGCAAGGTGCGCCAGCTTTTGTCCAAGGCGGTGCGCGCGCCGCGCGATCCGGCCTGGGTTGCCGATGGCGTCATCTCCGAACACTGGGCGCCTGTATCGCCGATCACCGGCAAGCTCGATGCCTTTGAATGGCGCGCGCCGATGGAGCGGCTCGGCCAGTTGATCGACAGCGATGAGGATAGGCCGGACGCCGTGGTGCCGGTCATTGCGGCACCGGAGAAGCCGGCGAAGGAAAAGGCGATCGAGCTGACGCACCCTGTTCCGGCCGAAGAGCAGACTGTCGCGACCACGGCGACGGCGGAACGAAGCGAGGATAAGGTCGCGCCGGTCACTGCGGCCGCCTTTGCCGCCGTGCCGGCCAATGCCGAAGCTGTCGAGCCGGCGGAAGAGCTCAATCGGCTTCCCGACGATCCCGGCGTCGATCCGGACGCCGGACACGAAAAATCACCACGCCGGTTTCGCTTGTTTTGATCTGGCCCGAAATTGATTCTGGCCTGTTGGGAATAGCCATATGTTCGAACGCGTTCTGTCATTTCTGAGGGATCTGCCGGCCGGCGGCGCTCGCAACAACGGCGACGACCCGCGTATTGCCGCGTCAGCCCTGCTCTACCATGTGATGAGCGCCGACGGCGTGCGCCAGGACGTCGAATGGGAGCGGTTCAAGGCGGTGCTGGCGGAGACCTATTCGATCAGCGGCGACGAACTCGATGCGCTGGCCGCGGCCGGCGAGCGCGCCGACAATGAGGCGATCGACCTTTATGCCTTCACCAGCGTGCTGAAGCGCCATCTCGATGCGGACGCGCGCAAGGCCTTCATCGGCCTGATGTGGGAGATCGTCTATGCCGATGGCGAGCTGCACGAGCTCGAGGACAACATCGTCTGGCGCGTTGCCGAGCTGATCGGCGTCGACCGCCGCGATCGCGTCGAGGCGCGCCGCAAGGCGGCGGCCGAGGTGCCGGGCGCCACCGGAACGTCGAGCGACGAATAGACAGGGACGAGCCAGAGCATGCCGCGAAGTCCAAGGCCAAAGATCCTGATCGTGCTGCATCAGGAGAATTCGAGCCCCGGACGCGTTGGCCATATGCTGATCGAGGAAGGTTTCGACCTCGACATGCGCCACCCGCCGCTCGGCGATACCTTGCCGGAAACGCTGGACGGCCATGCCGGCGCCGTGGTGTTCGGCGGGCCGATGAGCGCCAATGACGAGGACGAGTTCGTCCGCCGCGAGACTAACTGGCTGAACGTTCCGTTGAAGGAAAACCGACCTTTCCTCGGCATCTGCCTCGGCGCGCAGATGCTGGCCAATCATCTCGGCGGCAAGGTCGAGGGTCATGGCGAGGGACTGGTCGAGATCGGCTGGTATCCGCTGAAGGCGACCGAAGCGGGCCGCAAGCTGATGCACTGGCCCGAGATGGTCTACCAGTTCCATCGCGAGGGCTTTTCGCTACCGAAGGACGCGACGCTCTTGGCGACGGCCGAGACCTATCCCAACCAGGCCTTCCGCTATGGCGACAATGCCTGGGGCATCCAGTTCCATGGCGAATTGACCAGGGTGATGATGCAGCGCTGGGTGGTGCGCGGCGCGCATCGCTTCGAACTGCCCGGCGCGCAACCCGGCCGCGACCATCTCGGCGGCCGGCTGATCTGGGACATGCATCTCAAGCGCTGGCTTGGCGAGTTCCTGCAAACGATCTTCGGCAAGCCGGCAGCTCGGTAAGAGCTGCGGCGCTACGCGTCAGTTTCGCCCGTTCAAATGGCGCACCTTGCGCAATTGCGGGAACAGCACCGCCCACAATCCGGCGACGATCACTGCCCCGACGCCGCCGATCACAACCGCCGGCACGGTGCCGATCAACGCCGCCATGGTGCCGGCGCGGAATTCGCCGAGTTCGTTGGAGGCGCCGACGAAGACCTGGTTGACGGCGTTGACGCGGCCGCGGACATTGTCGGGTGTCCACAATTGGATCAAAGTCTCCCTGATGTAGACGCTGAACATGTCGGTGGCGCCAAGTAGAATGAGCGCCGCAATCGATAGCCAGGTGATGGTCGACAGGCCGAACAGCACGGTGCAGGCGCCGAACGACGCGGCGGCGCCGAGCATGATCATGCCCGCATGGTTGCGGATCGGATGTCCGGCCAGCCAGATGGCGACGCAAATGGCACCGATGCCCGGCGCCGAGCGCAGCAGCCCGAGGCCCCAGGGGCCGAGTTGCAGGATGTCGCGCGCGTAGACCGGCAGCAGCGCCGAGGCGCCGGACAGAAGCACGGCGAACAGATCGAGCGAGATGGCGCCGAGCACGATCTTCTCGCTCCGGATGTAGCGGAAGCCGGCAAACAGCGTTTCCATCGTCGGCTTGTCGGTGGCGGTCTGCTGGGTCGGCTTCGGAATGGTGAAGACCAACAGGGCGGCCACCGCCATCAAGACAGCGGCGGTGGCGTATGCGACTTCGGCCGAGAGGCCATAGAGCAGGCCACCGGCGACCGGGCCGACAATGGTCGCCGTCTGCCAGGCGGACGAGTTCCAGGCGATGGCGTTGGCGAAGTCTTCCTGCGGCACCAGATTGGCGAAGAGCGATGACGAGGCCGGCCCATAGAAGGCGCGGGCGATGCCGAACATGGCAAGCACGATGAAGATCGGCAGCGGGCTGGTGAGGCCGCGCAGCGTCAGGAACAGAAGAACGAGCGCGCAGCCGCCCTCGACCAGCGTCGACAATGTCATGATCAGCCGACGGCCGAAGCGGTCGGCGACGACGCCGGTGACCAGCACCAGAAGCAGCGACGGCAGGAACTGGACGATGCCGACAATGCCGAGATCGAAAGGATCGCGCGTCAGGTCATAGACCTGCCAGCCGACCGCGACGGAAACGATCATGGTCGCGAAAGTGGTGAGGAAGCGCGCCGCCCAGTAGCTGAGGAAGGCTTTGTGCCGGAAGGCGGCATAGCGCTGCTCCGGCGAAGTTTGTTCAAGTATCATGGAGAGAGGCCCCGTTGCATCTACATCGGCCGGCGGGGGCACTTCCCAGATGGGCGCTGTTCCGGCCAAGGGACTTCTAGCAAAGTTCGCGTCGGGATGTGCGCCAGAATCGGTGCTGGATGAAGGGTTTTCCGGCCTGCCTGGCAAAGCAAAGCAAAGCAAAGCGGAAAATCATTCCCTCAGCGCGGCCGAAATGGCGTCGAGGCCGCCCTGCAATTCGGCCTCCTTCGGCCAGCCGAAACCGACGCGGAAGAAGCGCTTCGGCATGTCGAACCAGTGGCCGGGTCCGACATAGGTGCCATGGTTCTCCAGCAGATTCACATAGAAGCGGTCGAGATCGAAGCCGGCATCGACATTGAGGCGTGGGAAGCCGACAACGCCGCCTTGCGGCCGCACCCAGTCGACCAGCGGCTCGCGGTCGATCCAGGCCTGGACGATGTCGCGCCGCTTCGCCATCTCCGGCAACAGCTTTTTCAGGAAATCGTCCCGGCGTTCGAGCATGCTACGCGCGATGGTCTCATCGATGACGCTGCCGCAGATACCGATCTGTTCCTTGGCGGCGAGGAATTGTTCCTGAAGCGCAGTATCCCTGGTGACCAGCCAGCCGATGCGGATGCCTGGAATGCCGAAGGCCTTGGACAGCGACGAGACGCTGATCGCCCGCGCGCTCAGCGACGCCGCCGAGGGCAGGCGCCGTCCATAGGAGAGGTCGCGGTAGGTTTCGTCGACCAGCAAATGGCAGTTGCGGCTTTCAGCGAGTTCCACCAGGGCATCGAGGTCGGCCTGGCTCATCATCGTGCCGGTCGGGTTGTGCGGGCAGGTGACGCTGACCAGCCGGGTGTTCGGCCGCATCTGAGCTGCGACGCGCCCGACATCGATGGTGAACCCCCCGTCGAAGTCCAGATCGACATAGGAGATGGCGCAGCCGATCGCCTTGGGCGTCTCGATGTTGGTGGCGTAATTGGGCCTGACGACGACGAGGTGATCGCGCTCGGACAAAAGCGCGGTCGAAATGATGAACAGCGCGCCGGCGGCACCGGCGGTGACCAGCACGTCGCCGGGCGAAAGCCCCTCGTCTTGCGCCGCTATCAGCGCCCGCAAATCCTTGTCGCCCCGGTGCTCGCCATAGAAGAGCGTGAGATCGGGCAGCGACAGGCCGATATCGGAGAGTTTTTGGTCGGCGATCGAGCTTTCGGAGAGATTGTAGCGGATACGGTCATAGCCGTATTCCTCCGGCGCCTCTTTCTCGATCACCATCCTGGTGTAGTTCATGGCCGCGCTCCCCGCGTCCGCCGACGCGAGATCGCCGGCAGAACGACCAAATTCGCTCTCGCCTTGGTCAGGCCGTGGCCTTGGACTTCCTTGCCTTTTTGACGGGCGCCGGCGGCGGGGCGGCCTTGCGGCCAAGGCCGATGGCCTTGGCCAGTTGCGAGCGCGAGGCCGCATAGTTGGGAGCAACCATGGGATAGTCCGATGGCAAGCCCCATTTGGTGCGATAGGCGTCCGGCGTCAGCCCGAAATGAACGCCGATATGGCGCTTTAGCGATTTGAACTTCTTGCCGTCTTCGAGGCAGATGATGAAATCCGGCGTCACGGACTTCTTGGGATTGACCGCGGGCGTCAGCGGTACTGGAGCCGGGATGGCGGGTTGTCCGAGCCCGCCTATCGAGGCGCTGACGCTGGCGATGAGATCGCCGAGGCCGGAAGCGGGCAGGCGGTTCTTTTCGACGTAGGCGGACACGATGTGGGCGGTCAGCTCGAGAAGGTCAATGTCCTTGCGAGCGTTGTTGCTATCGTCGGTCAATCTAATTTCTCCATCCGTGGGGTGGCAGAATTCCTAGTCGGCAAATCCGCGCAATGCAATGACGCCGCACCACGTCACACATTATTTTGAAACAATAATACTAACGGCAGGACCAGATCAACAGGTCAGGCCTCCAGAGCATGTTGCCTAAAAAGTGAGCAGCGGTTTTGGTACAGCGACATGCTCAAATAAAACCTCACACCACCACAATATCAGACGATCAGTGATTTGTCGCGCCACAGTCGAAATCCGCCTTCAAAGGCGCGCGTGTTGTCACCTCGCCTGGAATCGACGGGCAATTCGTCGAGTTTGTCGACATTGCCACCGCCGATGACCACGTAGTCAGGCTGCATGGCGGCGCGCAGCCGATCGACCACGTCGAAGACGTATTTGCGCCATTTCTTCTTGCCGCGCTTTTCCAGGCCGCGTTCGCCGACGTAATCCTCGAAACTGCCGTCCTTCCTGTAAGGCAGATGCGCAAGTTCCATCGGCTGGGCGACATTGTCGACGATCATCGCGGCGCCCAGGCCCGTGCCAAGGCCAAGGAACAGCATGCGGCCGCCCTCATAGCTGCCGATGGCCTGCATCAGCGCGTCGTTGACGACTTTCACCGGCTTGCCGAACGCTGCCGCGAAATCAAAGCCGGCCCAGCCCTTGCCGAGATTGGCGGGGTCCATCAGCGGCCGGTTGTGGTTCACCGGGCCGGGATAACCCATCGAGATGACGTCAAACGGCAGGCCGTCGGCCAGCGTCTTCACCGTTTGGATCATCTGTTGCGGCGTCAGCCCAGGTCCAGAATCGGCCCGGCGTTCCTTGTCGCCGGTGCTGGTCAGGATCTTGACGTGGGAGCCGCCAATGTCGATCGACAGCACGATCTGTTCGCCATTCGCCGCGGCCGGCTTTGCCGTCTTGGCCATCTTGTCGCTCCGGAACCTATTTCGATGGATTGATCCAGCCATTAGGTGGCCCGAAGCCGTTCATGGCGTCGACCGGCCCCCAGGTCTTCGGCTCGTAGAAGTGCGGCTCCGTCTTGTCGCCGAGCACCGGACCGACGATCCGCCAGGCAAGCTCGGCCGCATCCTGGCGCGTGAACAATTGGCCGTTGCCGTTCATGGCGTCGCCGATCAGCCGTTCGTAGGGCGGCATGTCGCCCTTTGAGTCGTCGAGTGCCGTCAACTCCACCTGCTCGCCGACCATGTCGTCGCCGGCGTCCTTGCGCTGGGCGCCGATGGCGATCACCACTTGCGGGTCGATGCGGAAGCGCACGTAGTTCTGGTCCGCCGGCTTGATCGGATCGAAAACATCGAGCGGCGGCCGCTTCAGCCGCACCACCACCTCGGTGACATGCACGGGCATATTCTTGCCGGCGCGGATGAAGAAGGGCACGTCCTGCCAGCGCCAGGTGTCGACGAAGAAGCGCACCGCCGCGAAGGTCTCGACCGGGGAGTTCGGCGCGACGCCGGGCTCGGCGAGATAGCCCTTGAACTGACCGCGCACGACATCGTCTTTTGTCAGCGTGCGGATGGCCCGCAGCACCTGCACCTTCTCGTCGATCAGGTCGTCGGCCGAGCGGCCGACCGGCGGCTCCATGGCGAGCAGCAACAGGATGTTGAGCAGATGGTTCTCGATGACGTCGCGGATGCAGCCGACCTCGTCGTAGAAGCGGCCGCGCCCCTCGACGCCAAAATCCTCGGCCATGGTGATCTGCACGCTCTCGACGAAATTGCGGTTCCAGATCGGCTCGAGGAAGGAATTGGCGAAGCGGAAATAGAGCAGGTTCTGGATCGCTTCCTTGCCGAGATAATGGTCGATGCGGAAGATCGACTGCTCGTCGAACACCAGATGCAGCACCCTGTTCAGCCAGCGCGCCGATTGCAGGTCGTGGCCGAAGGGTTTTTCCACCATCAGCCGCGCGCCCTGCGCCGTGCCGGATTGTTCCAGGCCCTGGACGACGGTCTCGAACATGGTCGGCGGCACCGCCATGTAGTGGAGCGGCCGCCGCGCCGATCCGAGCGCGCTCTTCAGCTTGTCGAAGGTCGCCCCGTCGCGGTAGTCGCCGCTGACATAGCGCAGTTGCGAGGCTAACTTGGCGAAGATCTTTTCGTCGATCTTGCCGATGGCGTTGACGATGCCATCACGCGCGCGCGCCTGCAGCTTGCCGATGTCCCAGGGGTCGAAGGCGACGCCGATCACCGGCTCGGTGAGGGTGCCCTTGGCGACCATCTGGTAGAGTGCGGGGAATATCTTCTTGTGGGCGAGATCGCCGGTCGCCCCGAAAAGCACCAGCGTGTCGGACCGTTCCTGGCTCATGAGCGTGTCTCCCTGGTTGCGCGTCACGAGCCGGTCTTCGATTTCTCGACATGGCCGCCGAAAGCAAAGCGCATGGCGGACAGCAGCTTGTCGGCGAATTCGGATTCGCCCTGCGAGGAAAAGCGGTCGAACAGGGCCGAGGACAGCACCGGCGCCGGCACGCCGGTGTCGATGGCCGCCTTCAGCGTCCAGCGGCCTTCGCCGGAATCCGAAACCCGGCCGCCGAACTGGGTTAGCGCGGAGTCGTTCTTCAGCGCGCCGGCCGTCAGGTCAAGCAGCCAGGAGCCGATGACGCTGCCGTGCCGCCAGACCTCGGCCACCTCGGCAAGATCGATGTCGAACTGGTAATACTGCGGGTTCTCCAGCGGGCTGGTCTCGGCGTCCGCCGTGCGTTTGCGCTTGCCCGCATTCGCCGACTTCAGGATGTTCATGCCTTCGGCATAGGCGGCCATGACACCGTATTCGATGCCGTTATGGACCATCTTGACGAAATGGCCGGCGCCGCTCGGTCCGCAATGGAGATAGCCGAAGGGCGCGGTTCCGGCGTCCTTGGCCGGCGTGGCGCCGGCATCGGCGCCCGGCGCCAGCGTCGCGAAGATCGGATCGAGATGCTGGACCGCGCCATCGGGGCCGCCGATCATCAGGCAATAGCCGCGATCGAGGCCCCAGACGCCGCCGCTGGTGCCGACATCGACATAGTGCAAGCCCTTGGCCGCGAGCTCGGCGGCCTGGTTGACGGCATCGTGGTAATAGGAGTTGCCGCCGTCGATGATGATGTCGCCAGGCTCCATCAGCGCCGCCACCTGGTCGGCGATCTTGCCGGTGATCGCCGCCGGCAGCATCAGCCAGGCGCTGCGCGGTTTGGTCAGCTTGCCGACGAACTCCTCCATCGAGGCGGCGCCGATCGCGCCATCCTTGACCAGGGCCGCGACGCTGGCCGGGTTGATGTCATAGACGACGCATTCGTGGCCGTCGCGCAGCAGGCGCCGCACCATGTTGGCGCCCATCCTGCCCAGTCCCATCATTCCTATCTGCATGGTCTTGTCCCGGTGGCTTGAGGAATCGAAATCATTGGCCGTCCGACCTGTCGATGCCGACGGAAAAGTCGACATTCTCCCATCGGCCGGCATCGGACCAGAGAAAAGTAAAGACGATCGTAGTGCCGGGTGGAACGTCGGCGACAGGCAAATCCACGAGATGGATGCCAAAGGCATTCTCGGTGGTCCGGTTGTCATGGGCAGTCACCCAGTTGTCGCGGCTCCAATGGACGATCGCCGGCGCCAGCAGCTCCAGTCGCAGCATCTTGCCACCGGGAATGGTGCGGACCTTGTGGTTGAAGCGCCATGTCCGGAACGGCGACACTGTTTTGTCCCTGATGTAGCGCTTCACCCCTTGCGGCGGCATGTCGAAGACCGCGCCGTCGCGAAGCGAACGCAGCAATTTGATATGCTCTGAATGCGCCCAGACCAGCGGCATGGCGCTGCCCGAAGGGCCACCGCGCCGCAACTCGCGTTCCGGCATGTCGGGACCGTCCCAGACCTGTTCCGGCAGCAGGCCGCCGAGCCCGGCCGAGCCCTCAAGCGTCCGGAGCAGGCTGGCTGCTCTGTCCTTGCGCCCCGCCGCCAGCTCGTAATGGGCGCGCTCGCCGGTGAGCAGCGGCCAGGCGCGGCCCTGGCCAGTCCCGTCGAAGGGCGCGCCATCGGCGTGTTCGCCGTAGCCGTCGTTGGTATAGCGGTACCAGACCGGCCCTTGCGGCAGGTTGCAGCGCAGCGTGGCGTCGATAATTTTCAGCGTGTCGACGATGCGCGGATCATCCGCGGCTCTCAGGCCGAAGCGGACGAGGGCCAGCGCGTCCGGGCTGACGATCGCCTCGGCCGGCCGGTCGGTATCGCCAGGCGGCCGGTTCTTGATCGGCACGTAGCCGTCCTTTGGCGATGCAGCACCAGCAGCGTCGCGTGGCGTGATGCGGACGTAGTAACCGTCGACGCCGACCTCTTCGCACAGCGAAGTGCCGGTGACATAGGTCCAGCGCTCGATCTGGTCGTTCCAGATATCGGCGGTTTCGCGCAGGTAGTTTGCCGGCTGATGTTTAGCGCAAGCGTCGAACATGTCGGCGGCGGCGAGCAGGGCTGATATCTCGACGGCCAGCGTGAACGGGCTGTAGCCGGCATCCTCTTCCCAGCGGTCCTCGCCGGTGACGGGACCATTGCGCATGACATAGGAAGCAGCCCGCTCGATCATCGGCATGAAGGCCGTCAGTTTGGCGCGCGGCAGGTGTCCGGCGCGGCGCAGCGCGTCGGCAAGCAGCAGCGGGAAGGCGCATTCATCCATCTGGATGCCAGGCCAATAGGCCGATCCGTCGAGCCAGGCGTTCTGTGGCCAATGGCCGTCGGGCTGCTGTATGGAACGGAGATAGCCGAGAATCTCCAGCGCCTGCGCCGGATCGCCGGCGGCGAGGAAGCCGCCGGCGGTTTCGACCAGGTCGCGCGGCCAGACCAGATGATAGCCGCCGAGATCGTCGTCGCCCTTGCTGAAACCCCAGGGGATCGACAGGCTGGCAACGGCCGCACCTGGCGTGGCAATCGACCGATGTGCCGCCAGAACCGCCGTGCTGACGCGGTAGGTGTTGATCCCGGGCCCCGTGTGCCGGTCGAGCGGCAGCAACCCCGCCTGCCATTTGCGCCATTTTTCGACATAGACCTTGGCGGCGGCTTCGAAGCCCTGCTTCAGGCTGGCCGAAGCCATTTCGGCCGCCTCTTGCGGCGTTGCGCCAAAGCCCAGCGCCAGCAAGACCTTCGGGTTTTCGGCCGAAAAGCCGATCTCCCCGGTCAGCGCCACATTGCCGTCCTCGGCCCTTTGGCAGGCCGGATCGAGCCGGCCACCGTT
This sequence comes from Mesorhizobium sp. STM 4661, assembly GCF_000359125.1. Classification (GTDB taxonomy): domain Bacteria; phylum Pseudomonadota; class Alphaproteobacteria; order Rhizobiales; family Rhizobiaceae; genus Mesorhizobium. The sequence goes on from NZ_CAAF010000016.1 coordinate 51,969, forward strand.
CTGCAGCTGCTGCCAGCCGTCGGAGAAGCCGACATATCCCGCGGAGCACGTGCCCCAGGGGAGGGACGAAGCGAGCGCCAGGCAGACACCGCGTCCCGATGCGAACAGGACAGGCTTGCCCTCGTGGTCGCCGATCCAGGCAGTGTTGCCCATGCCGGCGTTGACGAGATGCGGCGCCAGCAGCGCATGGACGCTGTAGTCGGAAACGCCATCTTTCAGCGGCGTGAAGGTGATTTCCTGCAGCAGAGCAGGGCGTTTCGGATCCGTAATGATCCCCTTTTCGATGCGGTAGGCGCCGTCGGCGGCGGTGTTCAGCAGCCTGTAAGCAGGCACGCCGTCCTCGAACGGCTCGATACTATGCTCGGCGTCGCGCTTCTCCTCGGAGAAATAGCCGCCGGGGCCGGTGACGATCAGTCCCATATCGCGCGTGCAGGCGCTGTCGAGATGGGGATAGTAGATTTCGTTGAGGATGCCGTGGCTGATCGTGAACCAGACGCGGCTGGCCAGTGAAAGCGCGGTGCCGACACCGCTCTTGGCGCTTGACGTCCAGCGCGCCGGAATTCCGGGCGCGCCCGGCGCAACTGTCGGCGTCACTGCCATCCGATTTTGGCCTCCGGTCCCTTCCCTAGCCCAGGAACCGCAGGCTTTTCAATCTTTGCACCGCAAGTTGATCGCCAACCCGGCGCGGATTGCAGTTGACAGCTTGCGAGCCATCTGCATTTGTCTGACAATAGATAAAAAACAGGGCGTGAACTTTTAACAATCATCAGCAGTCAACAAAGACCAGCAACTCAGGGAGGAGTATGACATGAAGAGAATGCTCGTTTTGGGCGCATTCGCGGCAATGCTCGCGTCAGGCACCGCGCTTGCCGACACCAGCGGCAAGAAGATCGCCTTCTCCAACAATTATGCCGGCAATTCGTGGCGGCAGGCGATGCTCGACAGCTACGGCATCGTCACCAAGAAGGCGGTCGAAGACAAGGTGGTCGCCGCCGCCGACATCTTCACGACGGCCGACAAGGAAGTACCGACCCAGGCAGCCCAGGTGCAGAACCTGATCCTGCAGGGCTATGACGCCATCGTCATCAACGCCGCCTCGCCCGATGCGCTCAATGGCGCCATCAAGCAGGCCTGCGACGCCGGCATCGTCGTCGTCTCCTTCGACGGCATCGTCACCGAACCCTGCGCCTACCGCGTCGTCGTCGACTTCAAGGACATGGGCAAGCAGGAAATCGAGCAGATGGCCAAGTTCCAGCCCAAGGGCGGCAATCTCCTGGAAATCCGCGGTCTTGCCGGCACCTCGATCGACGATGCCATCCATGCCGGCATCCTGGAGGGTGTCGCTGCCCGTCCCGAGTTCAAGATCGTCGGTTCGGTCACCGGAGACTGGGACCAGACCACGGCACAGAAGGCGGTCGCGACGATCCTGCCGTCGCTGCCCGATATTGTCGGCGTCGTCGATCAGGGCGGCGATGGCTACGGTGCGGCACAGGCCTTCGCCGCTGCCGGCAAGCCGCGTCCAACCATCATCATGGGCAACCGTCAGGACGAGTTGCAGTGGTGGAAGGAACAGAAGGACAAGGACGGCTACCAGACCTGGTCGGCGTCCATCGCGCCGGGCGTGTCGTCGCTCGCCTTCTGGGTGGCGCAGCAGGTACTCGATGGCCGCACCGATATTCCGCACGACCTGCTGGTGCCGTATCTGGCCTTCACCCAGGACGATTTCGAGGCCGAGCTGCCGAAGATCGTCAAGGGCGGCGTCGCCAGCCATGAATACACGCAAGAGGACGCCATCGCGGCCATCAAAGCCAACATCAAGTGAGCCCGACACGATCCTTGCCGCAGGCGTCGCCAAACGGATATTGCTGAGGGATGCCGGAGGTTAGGGCAGACATCGTCACACTGGACGGCGCCGAAAAGCACTTCGGCGCCGCCAATATGGACATCATCAGACTGGACGGAGCCGAAAAACATTTCGGCGCCGTCCGGGCGCTTGCCGGTGTCGATTTCCATGTCCGTGCCGGCGAATGCGTTGGTCTCGTCGGCCATAATGGCGCGGGAAAATCGACGCTCATGCATATGGTGGCGGGCACGCTGATGCCCGACAGCGGGCGGATCGCGGTGCGTGGCGGCATCGAGAACAATTATTCGGTGCCGCGCGCGCTTGAGCTCGGCATACGCTGCGTGTTCCAGGAATTGTCGCTCTGCCCCAATCTCAGCGTCGCCGAAAACACGCGCATCAACCACGCTTCGCTCAGCGGCTTCGGCTGGCGGCGCAAGGCGGCCGATCTCATCGCGGCCAAGCTCGACGAGATCTTCCCGGACCACAGCATTTCCGCCGACGACATCGCCGGCGATCTTTCCATCGGCAGGCGGCAAATGGTGGAGGTGGCGCGCGCTTTCACGGTGACACAGGATCCGCTCGAACTGGTCATCCTCGACGAGCCGACATCCTCGCTCGATGCGCATACGGCCGGCCAGTTGCTCTCCTTCGTGCGGCGCTTCGTCGCCAGCGGCAAAAGCTGCATCCTGATCTCGCACCTCCTGGGCGAAGTGCTCGGCAATGCCGACCGCATCGTGGTGATGCGCGACGGCAAGATCGTCGCGTCCGGTGCGGCGAATGCTTTCGATCGCGACAGGCTGGTCACGGCCATGGGCGGCGCGGAAGCGCGCGAGAAGGCTGTAGCCGAGACCGCTAGCAGGCCGGAGGCCGGGCCTCTGCGGGTGCGGGCGCGCCCGGCCAGGCAGGACGACGGCAAGGAACTTGTGGCGCATGCCGGCGAGATCATCGGGCTGGCCGGACTTGCCGGCCATGGTCAGACCGACCTGCTGCTGGCGATCTTTGCCGCGGCGTCGCGCGCCAAGGCCGGCATCGAGGTCACCGCGCCGGTGGCGCTGGTGGCCGGCGACCGCCAGTCGGATGGGATTTTCCCGCAATGGTCGATTGCACAGAACATCGGCGTCCGCTCGCTGGCGCGCCTGCGCAACGGTTTGCTGATCTCGCCACAGCGCGAAGCCGAACTCGCCGAATTCTGGCGGAAAAAGATCGGCATCCGCACCCCCGACATGAACAACAACATCTTCTCGCTGTCCGGCGGCAACCAGCAGAAGGCGCTGTTTGCCCGGGCGCTCGGGTCCGACGCCAAGATCGTGCTGATGGACGACCCGATGCGCGGCGTCGATATCGGCACCAAGCTCGAAGTCTACGATTTGGTGCGCGAGGAGGCTCGCAACGGCCGCACCTTCCTCTGGTACACAACCGAAACAGAAGAGCTCGACAATTGCGACCACATCCATGTCTTCAAGAACGGCCGCATCGTCGCCAATCTTCGCCGCGACGAGCTGACGGAGGAAAAGATCATCCAGTCCTCGTTCGGCGACGCGGCCTGAGATGACGGCAGCCTCGTTGGGAACCAGCCACAACAATTCTTCGGCGCGCGGCGCTGCAAGGGCGCGCATGCTGCGCAGCCTGCTGCCGGCGCTGTCGCTGGTGCTGGTGCTGCTGGCGATCGCCTGGCTCAACCCGCGCGCCATCAGCTATTTCGGCTTCAGCCTGATGCTCAACCTGGCGATCCCGATCGCGCTGGCGACGATCGCGCAGATGTTCGTCATCGCCGGCAATGAGCTGGATCTGTCGATCGGCACCTTTGTCGGTTTCGTCGGCTGCGTCACGGCGACATGGCTGAAGGATGCGCCGCTCATCGGCGTCCTGATCCTGCTCGGATCGATCGGCGTCTATGCACTGCTCGGCGCGCTGATCCATCTGCGCAATTTGCCCTCGATCGTGGTGACGCTGGGCATGAGCTTCGTCTGGCAGGGGCTGGCGATCCTCGTCCTGCCGAAGCCCGGCGGCAAGGCGCCGGACTGGCTGCTGTCGCTGATGGCCTTCAAGCCGCCCTTGGTTCCCTTCCCGATCATTGCCGCACTGCTGATCGCTGCGGTCGTCCATTTCGGGCTGATGCGCACTTCCTATGGCGTGATCCTGCGCGGTTCGGGCGGCAATGCCGCAGCGCTCGAACGCGCCGGCTGGTCGCTGCTTCGCACCAAGATCGCGCTGTTTGCGCTGACAGGCTTTTTCGGCGTGCTGTCGGGCATGGCGCTGATCGGCATCACCACCTCGGCCGATGCCAATATCGGCAATGGCTATACGCTGCTGTCGATCGCCGGCGTCATCCTTGGCGGCGGCGAATTCGTCGGCGGCCGGGTGTCGCCGATCGGCGCGGTGCTCGGGGCGCTGACACTGGCGCTCGCCGCCTCGCCTCTGCTCACCTTCATGCATATCCCACCCGACTGGCAGGTGGCGGCTAATGGCGCCATCCTGATCATCGTGCTGGCGGCCCGGGTGCTGATCAGCCGCAGGGAGAGGTGAGCGATGGCTTCGCTGCAAGCATGGCTCGCCAAACCCTGGATCTGGTCGTTCATCGGCGCCTTGCTGGTGTGGCTGGCGACCATCGCCTTCACCGGCGGCTATGGCGGCGGCGGCATGATAACGGCCGCCCTTTCGCTCGCCGTCTTCACTGTCATTGTCGGCGTCGGCCAGATGTTCGTCATCACGCTTGGGCCAGGCAATGTCGATTTGTCGCTGCCGGCCAATATCGGCCTCGCCAGCGCCGTCGCCATGAAAGTCATGGACGGCAATGACGCGATGATTGCCGTCGGCCTGCTGGCGGCGCTCGCTTGCGGGATGGCGATCGGCGCCGCCAACTACCTCTTGATCTGGGCGCTGCGCATTCCGCCGATCATCGCCACGCTGTCGGCCAGCTTCATCATCCAGTCGATCGACATCAGCTATGGGCGCGGCCTGCAGATCAAGCCGCCGCCAGGCTTTGCCGATTTCACCAACTGGCAGATCCTGGGCATTCCGGTGCTGGCTATCCTCACCGTGCTGTTCACCATCGGCGCGGCGATCGCGCTGCAGCGCATGATCTATGGCCGCTCGGTGCTGGCGATCGGCCAGAACATCCGCGCCGCGTGGCTCGCCGGCGTCAAAGTCGGCCGCATCCGCTTCCTCACCTACACGCTGTCGGGCGCGCTCGGCGGCCTCGACGGGGCGTTGCTCGCCGGCTATTTCCGCGGCGCCAATGTCGACATCGGCAATGAATATCTCCTGGCGTCGATCGCCGTGGTCGTCATCGGCGGCACGTCGGTGGCGGGCGGCAAAGCCAATGTGCCTGGCGTCTGGGGCGCGGCGCTGTTCCTGGTGCTGCTGTTGACGATGCTCAACACGTTCGGCGTGAGCGCCGGGGTCCGGCTGGTGCTGACCGGGCTGATCATCGTCGGCGTGATTACGGCTGCGGGTGGCCAGAAAGCGCTGCGCTAGCAATAGGGGTTCTGCAGCGGGCAACCATTGTGCCAGCGCAACATCCGGTTCCCATCCGCATTCCGGCCTTGTAAATCCCGTCCGCGCGGTCGCAGTCGGCCAATATCTCGGGAGGTTTTGTTTGTCCAGTTTCGTCAGCGTTACCAGGGATGGCGGCGTCGCGGTCGTCAATATCGACAACCCGCCCGTCAACGCGCTGAGCTTCCATGTCCGTGAGCCGCTGATGCAGGCGCTGATTTTGTTGCGAGACGAGCCCTCAGTGGCGGCCATCGTTATCGCCTGCGCCGGCCGGACCTTCGTTGCCGGCGCCGACATTACCGAATTCGGCAAGCCTGTGCAGCAACCGGAGCTGCGCCCCATCATCGCGGTGCTGGAGGAGATCGCCAAGCCGACGGTCGCCGCCATCCATGGCACGGCGCTCGGCGGTGGCCTGGAACTGGCGCTCGGCTGCCATTTCCGCGTCGCCGAGGCGGGCGCCAGACTCGGCCTGCCGGAGGTGAAACTCGGCCTGCCGCCGGGCGGCGGCGGCACGGTGCGGCTGCCGCGCCTCGTCGGCGCAGACAAAGCGCTCGGCATGATTGTATCGGGAACACCAATCAATGCAGCCGAGGCGCTCGGCGCCGGTCTGGTGGACGCTGTCTTCGACAGCGACCTCACGGCGCGCGCTATCAGCTTCGCCAGGGACATGGCCGCCAAGGGTGGGCCATTCATGCCGGTGCGCGATCGCAACGATCGCCTCGACCCGGCCGGATTGCCTGAATTCGATGAGCAAGCCGCGAAGCTTGCCAAAAAGGCGCGGGGCCTCGAGGCGCCGATTGCCTGCGCGCAGGCCGTCCGCAATGCCATCACGCTGCCCTTCGACGAAGCGCTCGCGGCGGAGCGAAAACTGTTCCTGAAACTGGTCGCAGGCGACCAATCGCGCGCGCAGCGGCATCTGTTCTTCGCCGAACGTGAGGCGGCAAAGATTTCAGGCAAGGATCTTTCACGGCGCAAGGTCGCCCGAGTTGGCGTCATCGGCGCCGGCACGATGGGCGGCGGCATCGCCATGGCCTTCGCTAATGGCGGCTACCCCGTCACCCTGTTGGAAACCAGCAGTGAGGCGCTGGAGCGCGGGCTGGCGACGATCGACAGGAACTATGCCGTTTCCGTCGCGCGCGGCTCGTTGAGCGAAGATGCCAAGCGCCAGCGGCTCGGCCTGTTCAAGGGCACGACGGATTATGGCGATCTCGCCGATTGCGACCTGATCGTCGAGGCGGTGTTCGAGGAGATGGCGGTCAAGAAAGATGTGTTCGGCAGGCTCGACGCGGTGGCCAAGTCGGGCGCGATCCTGGCCACCAACACCTCCTATCTCGACGTCAACGAAATCGCCGCATCGACCTCGCGGCCGCAGGATGTGCTTGGCCTGCACTTCTTTTCGCCGGCAAATGTCATGAAGCTGCTGGAGATCGTTCGCGCCGAGAGGACTGACGCCGATGCGCTGGCGACGGTCGTCGAGTTGGCGCGGCGCATCGGCAAGGTGCCGGTCATCGTCGGCGTGTGCCACGGCTTTGTCGGCAACCGCATGCTTGCGGCGCGTGGCGCGGAATCCGAGGCGCTGTTACTGGAAGGTGCGACGCCCAGCCGGATCGACCGGGCATTCACCGATTTCGGCTGGCCGATGGGGCCGTTTCAGATGGGTGACCTTGCCGGCCTCGACATAGGCTGGCGCAACCGCAAGGCGCGCGGCCAGACAGCCGTGATCGCCGACGCGCTGTGCGAACAGGGGCGTTTCGGCCAGAAGACCGGCAGGGGCTTTTATCTCTATGAGAACGGTTCACGCGTATCGGTCCCCGACCCGGACGTCGAAGCGCTGATCCGCGCCAAGGCGGCCGAGAACGGCATAGCACCGCGCACCATCGGCGCCGACGAGCTCATCGAGCGCACGCTCTATCCCTTGGTCAATGAAGGGGCGAAAATCCTCGAGGAGAAGATCGCAGCCCGCGCCTCCGACATCGATGTCGTCTGGGTCAATGGCTACGGCTTTCCGGTTGGCAAGGGCGGACCAATGTTTTGGGCCGGCCTCGAAGGGGTAGACAAGATCGTCGCGCGGCTCGACCACTGGCACGAGCGGACCGGCCGGCAAGTCTTCAGGGCGTCGCCGCTGCTCAGGCGGATGGCCGAGACCGGGTCGTGGGAGTGACCACGGCTCCGGTCGTCCCACCTCAAACGTGCTTGCGGCCGCCGGCCTCGCGGAACCAGCTGTCGGGATAGGGATACCACCAGCCCTGGATTTCAGGCTTGTGGTCGATGATCACCATCTTCGAGCGGCGGAAGGCGTCCAGCCCCTGGCGGCCGAGCTCGCGGCCGAGGCCCGACGCCTTCCAGCCGCCGAAGGGCAGCGCATCATTGTCGATCAGCGGGTTGTTGACCCAAACCATGCCGGCCTCGAGCCGTTCGGCCGCTTCATGCGCCTCGGCGAGATCGGTGGTGAACACCGAGGCGCCAAGCCCGAACGGGCTATCATTGGCGAGCCTGATCGCCTCGTCGAAATCTTTCACCCGGCAGATCGCGGCAACCGGCCCGAAACATTCCTCGCGCACGATCGCCATGTCAGGCGTGACGCCGGTCAGGATCGTGGGTTCGTAGAACCAGCCGGTGTTGTGCGCAGGCGGAATGCGCCCGCCGGTAACGGCCGTAGCGCCGCTGCGCACCGCATCGTCGACCAATCGCATCACCTTCGCCCGTGCGGCCTCGCTGACCAGCGGCCCGATCTCGCTCTTCTCCAGCCCGTTGCCGATGCGCAGCGCGCGGGTCTTTTCGGCGAACAGTTCGACGAAGCGGTCATGCACGGCATCGACGACGAAGAACCGCTCGGCCGAAGTGCAGACCTGGCCGGTGAGGTGGAACGCGGCGGTGACGGAGCCGGCCGCCGCCACCTCCAGCGGCGCGTGCTTGCTGATGATCAGCGGATCGCTGCCGCCGGCCTCGATGACGCAAGGCTTCATGCGTTCGGCGCAAGCAACCGCGACGGCCTTGCCGGCGGCGACCGAGCCAGTGAAGGCGACGGCGTGCGTGCGGTCGGAAGCGATCAGCGCCTGCGCGGTGGCAGCAGCACCGGGCAGGCAGGAGACCAGACCCTCCGGCAGCGAGCGGAACACCGTCATGTAGTCCAGCGTCGACAGCGTCGTTGCCTCGGCCGGCTTGATGATGCAGGCATTGCCGGCGGCAAGCGAGGCGGCGACCGTCCAGCACATCAGCAGGATCGGGAAATTGTAGGGCATGATGTGGACGGAGGTGCCGTAAGGCTCGTAGCGCGCATATTGGAACGAACCGGCCTGCGTCGTGCCGGCGACCTTGCCGGCATCGTCGCGCGCCATCTCGGCATAGTAGCGGAAGATCGGCGCGCAATTGGCGATCTCGCCGATCGCTTCCGGATAGGGCTTGCCCATCTCGCGCACCATCAACTCGGCACAGCGGGTGAAATCCGCCGCCTCGATGGCGTTGGCGACGGCATGCAAATGTTTGGCGCGGCTCTTGGCGTCGAGTTTTTTCCACGCGGCCTGAGCCTTGGTCGCCGCGGTCAGCACGGCGTCGATCTCGCCGTCGCCGGCGGCGGCAATTGTGCCCACGGTCTCCAGCGTCGCCGGGTCGATTACCGGTTTCGCCGCGCCAGCCATCGGCCGGTAATCCGGATTGACGAAGAAAGCCGGCCGGTCAGCGGAGAATTCCATGGTCGTCCTTTCAAGCCCGCTCAGCGGATCATGTAGACTTTCTTGATTGTCTCATGGACGGTGCAGACGCCTTTCCAGTCCTGCGGAAAGAACGCCGCCGTATCCGGCTCGATCTCGATCACCTCGCCGGACTCATGGACATAGGTGCAGCGGCCCTCGAGGAAGTGGCAGAACTCGTCGCCGGTGACGTGGCAATGCCATTTGCCCGGGGTGCAGACCCAAAGGCCGCATTCGGAACGGCCCTCCGGCCCCTTGTGCAGCAGCTTGCCCGAGGTGCGGGATTCACCCTCGATCATTGTCGGGATGACGCCCCAGTCGACAAGGTCGGTGATGGCGAGCGGGGATTTCATAATCGGGGTGGTCATTTCGATTTCCTTGAAACGGATTCACGTGCTCACCGGCACATGAAGGCCTTGGTCAGCGTTTCGGTGATTTCAGAGGTGCCGGTCCAGCCGGCGGGGAAGAATACCAGCGTGCCGGCTTCGACCGGAATCGCTTCGCCATTCTCGTGGACATAGCTGCCGCGCCCTGACAGGAAATGGCGGAACTCGTCGGCAGGGAAGGTGACCTTGCGCGTGCCCGGCGTGCATGACCAGAGGCCGCATTCGCTCGATCCGTCCGCGTGCTTGAACAGGATCTTGCCCGAGGCGCGCGGCGAGCCGGAGAGCGTATTGCTGCCCGCGCCCCAGTCTTCCAATTCCACAGTGGAGGCCTTCGGCCAGTGCGGTGTCGGCATTTCATCAACCCCTGAATCAGGCCAGCATGTAGATGTTGCGGATGGTTTCGTGGACGGTGCATTCGCCGGCCCAGCCGGCCGGGAACATCACCACGGTTCCGGCTGAGACTTCTATCACCTCGCCGACATCCGACCTGTAGATGGCGCGGCCTGCAACGAAGTGGCACAATTCGTCGCGCGGGATGCTCAGCCGCCAGCGTCCGGGCGTGCAGACCCAGATGCCGGATTCCGGCTGGTTGTCCGGCCCCTTGTGCACCAGCCTGCCGGTGGAGTGCGAGGCTCCTTCCAGTGCGTCCGGCTGGGCGCCCCAGTCGACGAGATCGGTGCGGGTGGAGGCCTGGTGGAGATGTGGCGCGGAGGAGGTCATGCGGAGGCTCCGCTGATGCTGGTTCTGATCTGCTCTCGCTCTACGGCGCCCCCCTCTGTCCTGCCGGACATCTCCCCCACTTGGGGGGAGATTGGCAGCTTTGGCTTCGGCGCCCGTTCTTCAGCGTCGAGAATTGGCGAAAGCGGTCGCGACGGCCAATCTCCCCCCAAGTGGGGGAGATGTCCGGCAGGACAGAGGGGGGCGCGAAGGAACGCCATACCGATCATCCCTGTCACAGCAGCGTCTCCAGCAACCCTGCCGCCTTCTCCGGGCCGTTCTGCGATTGCATCCGTGCCGATGTCTTGGCCAGCTTGGCCGTCATCCTGGGGTCGGTCAGGCAAGCCTCGATCTTGGCGATCAGCTCGGCGTCGCTCCAGTCGTAGCGCGGCATGCCGAAGCCGTGGCCGGTCTCCTCGACCCGGGTGGCGTTGTCGTGGCCGTCCCAGACATAGGGCATGATGATGGCCGGCTTGCCGAAATAGAGGCACTCGGTGAACGAGTTGTTGCCGCCATGGTGGATCACCGCATCGACCTGCGGGATGACCGAGGGCTGTGGGAACCAGCCCTCGACAATGACGTTGCCGGGCACGTCCGCATACTGGTCCTTGTAGCCGCCGACATTGACCAGCGCCCGATAGCGCGTCTTGCCCAGCGTCGCGATGATGCGCTTCAACAGGTCGACGTCGCCGGCGCCGAGGCTGCCGAAGGACACGTAGAGCAGCGGCCCGTCATTGTTTTTCGCGAAGGTCGGCACCGCATAGGGCTTTTCCTGCCGCACGCAGCCTTCGAGATACTGGAACTTCGCCGGGTCGAGCGGATGGCGGCGCTTGAACTTCGCCGCCTCGGGGTAGAGCAGCAAATTGAGATAGGACGAAGCCTCGAAGAACTGGCCGGCCGGATAGGGGGCTTCGTCGTTGGCGGTCAGGAACGCATTGAAGTCGTCATGGATCGGCTTGATCACCGCATTGAAATGGGCGCGGTAGCGCTGGTGCCCGCCATGGTCGTTCTCGCCGCAGCCGGAGAGATGCGGCGGGATGTCCTCGTCCTCGATCTCGTTTTCCGAGCAGGAGATGACGCGTACCCACGGCTTGCCGTACTGCTTGATCGCCGGGAACAAGATGACGTTGTCGACGCAGATGACATCGGGCTTGATCGCCGAGAGAACGCGCGGCAGATCCTTCTGCGCCCACTTCGCGCTGTCGACGATCGCCGTCCAGCAATCCTTCACATAGTTGTCGACCTGGTCGTAGGGCGATTTGCGGAAGTTCGGGATGTGGCCGTTGATGAAGTCCTCCCAGAACTTGGCCATCTGCTCCGGCGGCATCGGTTCGGAGAGGTTCACCGGGTGCGCTTCGAAGCCGTAGCCCCTGTAGACGTCGACAAAGCCGGGGTCCGACAGGAACACCGCCTTGTGGCCGCGTGTCTCGACCGCCTGGGCGATGCCGACGGAATTGAGCGCCGGGCCAAAGGCCGCCTCGGGGAAGAACGCGATCGTCTTTTGCGCCATCAAGCTTCTCCATCAATCCTTGAAAATTCTGACGTCGGCGGCATCCCAGCCGAGTTCGATCGTATCGCCCGCCGACACCGGCCGGCGGTCGGCGGCATCGGCGGTAACGCGCACCAGGAACGGCTTTGGCGACAGAGCGGTGCGGACATGCAGTTGCAGGTCGAGCCCCTGATAGGCGAGCGCTTCGACGGTGCCGGCAATACGGTTGGCGGTCTCCACCGAGGGGAACAGCCGGATGCGTTCGGGCCGCACTGAAGCGACGGCCGCAGCGCCTGGCGAGAGCATCGTCGGAACCTTGCCTGTGATGCGCGCGCCATTGGCGGCCAGCACGCCGTCGGCTGTGGCCTTGCCCGGCACGAAATTCATCACGCCGATGAAGTCGGCAACGAAGCGGTCGGCTGGATACTCATAGACCGCATGCGGCGTATCGCATTGCAGCAGTCTGCCATCCTTCAGCACCGCCATGCGGTCGGCCATGACCAGCGATTCCTCCTGGTCGTGGGTGACGATGACGAAAGTGATGCCGACTTCATGCTGCAGACGCTTGAGTTCCAGTTGCATGGCGCCGCGCAGCTTCTTGTCGAGCGCGCCGAGCGGTTCATCGAGCAGCAGCAGGCGAGGTCGCTTGACCAGGGCGCGGGCAAGCGCAACGCGCTGCTTCTGGCCGCCCGACAATTGCTCCGGCTTGCGGTCGGCAAATGGGACCAGCTCGGTGGTGGCCAGGATGGCATCGACGCGCGCACGGATTTCGGCAGCCGGCAAACGTTCCATTTCCAGGCCGTAGGACACATTGGCCCTGACGCTCATATGCGGGAACAACGCGTAGGACTGGAACATCAGGTTGACCGGCCGCTTGTTGGGCGGGGTTCGGGCGATGTCGCGGCCGTCGAGCAGGATGCGCCCATCATTGGGCGTCTCGAAGCCGGCCAGCATGCGCAGCAGCGTGGTCTTGCCGCAGCCGGAGGGGCCGAGCAGCGCGAAGAATTCGTTCTCTCGAATGTCGAGCGAGATGCCGTCGACAGCGGTCACCCGGCCGAAATTCTTCGACACATGATCGATCTGAAGCAGCGTGCGGGGCTCACTCATTGGCCGATGACCCCGCGGTTGAACCGTTGCGACAGGGTCAGCGCAGTGATCGAGACCGCCATGACGATGGTCGCCAGCGCATTGATCTCCGGCGTGATGCCGAAGCGGATCATCGCATAGATCTGCATCGGCAAGGTGGTCGAAGCGCGCCCGGCGCCGGCGGTGAAGAAGGCGATGATGAACTCGTCGACCGACAGCGTGAAGGCGAGCAGCGCGCCGGCGATCACCGCCGGCAGGATGACCGGCAAGGTCACCCGCCGGAAGGTGGTGATGGCGGGGGCGCCAAGGTCGGCGGACGCCTCGACGATCGACCAGTCGAAGCTCTTCAGCCGCGCGCGCACCACCGAACAGACAAAGGCGAGGTTGAAGACGACATGGGCGAGGATGATGGTGTGCAGGCCCATGGTGACATCGAGCATGGAGAAGAACGAAAGCAGCGCAATGGCCAGCACGATGTCGGGAATGATCATCGGCGCGAAGATAAGCGCCTCCAGCCCCTTGCCGTATTGGCGGCGCATCTCGATACCGATCGCCAGCAACGTGCCGAGAAGCGTGGCGATCGCCGTCGAGACCAGCGCCACGATCAGCGTGTTGAGAGCCGCGGACAGGATCGCGGAATTGCCGGCCAGCGAGGCGTACCATTTCAGCGAAAAGCCCGACCATGCCGTCGGCAGCCCGCCTTCGTTGAAGGACAGCGCCACCAGCACGGCGATCGGGATGTAGAGGAAGGCGAAGACCAGTGAAAGCACGAGCCACAGCGTGCGCCGCGTGGCGGAAGAGCGCTCAGCCATCGGCGCCACCTCTGGCTTCAGCGGCGCGGCCGGCGGCGCGATCGGCAAGCAGCGCCTGCGCCATCAGCACCAGCAGCATGATGGCGATCAACGCCATGGCGAGTGCGGCGCCGAACGGCCAGTCATTGGCGGTCAGGAACTGGTCGTAGACGAGGTTGCCGATCATCTGGAAGCGGCCGCCGCCGAGCAGCGCCGGCGTAACGAAATTGCCGATCGACAGCACGAAGACGAAGACGGCGCCGGCCGCGATGCCGGGCACGGTCAAGGGCAGGACGACCCGGCGAAACGTGGTCACGGCCGAGGCGCCGAGGTCGCGCGAGGCTTCGGCGAGTTCCGGATTGAGCCGCGACAGCGGCGCGTAGCAGGCGAGGATGACGAAGGGCAGATAGTTGTAGACCAGGCCGGCGATGACGGCGCCTTCGGTGTAGAGCATCGATGGCGGCTCTCCGGTGTAGCCGAACCAGCGCAGCAGTTGGGTGATCAGGCCTTCGCGGTTGAGCAGCACGATCCAGGCATAGGTGCGGATCAGATAGTTGGACCAGAAGGGCAGTACGGCAAAGAACAGCAACACCGGCTGCAGCCGGCGCGGTGCGGCCGCGATGGCATAGGCGGCGGCATAGCCGATGATGACGGCGATCAGCGTGGCGGTGCCGGCGATGCGCGCCGAATTGAGGAAGATACCGGCATAGAGCGGGTCGAAGACAAGTCCGAAATTCTCCAGCGTGAATGTGTATTCGACGCCGCCATAGGTGCCGCGCCGGAAGAAAGCGAGCGCCAGCACCAGCGCGCATGGCACCACCATCAGGGCGGTAAGCCAGGCCAGCGCCGGCGCCATCAGCAAGGAGGAGCGGGAGGGTTGCGTCAAGTTGCACCCCCCTCTGGCCTGCCGGCCATCTCCCCCTCAAGGGGGGAGATTAGCAGTTCCAACCTCTCGTTTACCTTCAAATATTGAAGATTGGCGAAAGCGGTGCCACAGCCGATCTCCCCCCTTGAGGGGGAGATGGCCGGCAGGCCAGAGGGGGGCGTGAAGGAACGCAAGTTGACTTCCAGTAATCGATTTTACTGCGCGGCCTTGATCTCGCTGACGATCTTCGAATAGTCGCGCTGGGCGTCGCCGACATCGCGCAGCTGCTCGAACTTGACGAGGTCGGCAACCGGCATCGCCATGTTGGGGAATTTGGCCAGAAAGTCGGCCGGCAGGCTCTCCATCGCCGGCTTGTTCGGCACCTTGTAGTCAATGTTCTGTGCCGCCCAGGCGTGGTTCTTGGCGTCGAGCATGAAGTTGATGAACTGGAAGGCGGCGTCTTTGTTGGCAGAGGCCTTCATCACCACCATCGTATCGACCCACAGGTCGGAGCCTTCCTTGGGGATGACGTATTTGATCTCGGGTTTTTCAGCGATGCCGTAATTGCACCAGCCGTCCCAGGCCTGCACCAGCAGCGCCTCGCCGGAGACCAGCTTCGAATAGAAGGTGGTGTCGTCATAGGCGAGCAAGGTCTTCTTGGCCGAGATCAGCAAGTCCTTGACCTCGGCGAGCTTGGCCGGACCGGTTTCGTTGACGGAGTAACCCTTGGCGAGCTGCCCGGCGGCCAGCAGCCAGCGGTCGGTCGCCAGCATGGTGGTCTTGCCCTTGAGGTCGTCGGATGGGGCCAGAAGATCGTTCCAGCTCGCCGGCGCCACCTTCACCAGGTCCGAGCGGTAGCAGAGGCCTGTCGTGCCCCAGGTGTAGGGCACGGAAAAGGCGTTGCCGACATCGTGCGGCAGCTTGGTCGCCTCGGGATAGAGGTTGGCGAGATTGGGCACCTTGGCGTGGTCGATCGGCTCGGTCAGGCCGAGCTTGTTCAGCACCTCGGCGAAAGGCGAGGAGACGAAGACCACGTCATAGCCCTTGCCGCCGGAGGCGACGAGCTTGCCCATGATCTCTTCGTTGGTGGCGTGGACGACGACCTCGCCGGAAACGCCGGTCGCGGTCTTGAAGGCGGCCATGGCATCGGGCGCCATGTAGCCGTCCCAGTTGGAAATGACGAGGTCGGCGGCAGAGACAGGCGCCGACAGCGCCAGGGCAAAGCCAAGCGCGATCGAGGATATTCTTAGCGAACGGTGCCGCGGTGTGGTGGCTGTCATGACAGACTCCCATTCTGGTTGATCGTCGAATTTCTTTCGTCGAACCAGCGCTTGCGACCGTGCCGCCGCTTCGATCCTGTTCCCCGGTCTTTTTGTTGCCGATTGGGGTGACAGTACTATTGCGGAAAAAAGTACGTCAATCCATAATTTGTCGGACGCTCAAGGAATCTGGCCGATTGCGTTCGCAAGGATGATCGGCCAAACCGTATCGGTCACCTCCGTTCACGGGAATTGCCAATGCAAGCCGCCGCCAGACGACCGCGCACCAACCATCTCGATCTCGCGCAGCGCATTCTCGATGTCGCCCGGCAGCGCGGCTTCGAAGCCGGCGCCCATCTCCCGGAGCAGCAGATCGCGTCGCTTTGCAACGTCTCACGGACCCCGGTGCGGGCCGCACTGCGCCTGCTCACCGAGAAAGGCGTGGTGCGCTGGGAAGCCGCCTCAGGCTATCGCCTGGCCGTAGATCCCGCCGCGCAGGCGACCGTTGCCGACGGCTTGCCTGTTACCGAGGAGGACGACCTCGCCGAAAAGATCCTGCGCGACCGGTCAGCGCGCCGGCTGGACCAGACGGTCACCGTCGGGGCGCTGATGCGGCGGTACAATGCCGAGCGCAAGACGGTACTAAAATCGCTAAGGAAACTGACTGAGGAAAATCTGCTGGACCGCGCGCCGGGACAGTCATGGCTTTTCAGGCGAACACCGGACGATCCGGAGACACAGGGCGAAAGCTACGAATTCCGCCTGCTGCTGGAACCCGCCGCCATTCTGACACCGGGCTTCCGGCTGGACGGAGCCCGCGCGGCGGCCTTGCGCCAGGGCATGGAGGCGCTGCTGTCGCTACCCGATGCGGCCTTCGATACCAGGGAGTTCCAGCGGCTGGACATCGAGTTCCACGGCATGATCGCCGACGGTTCCGCCAACCGCTTCGTCACCGATGCGCTGTCCGATCACCTCAGGCTACGCCGGCTGCCGGGCGTCTATGCCGGCGTCAACGTCTTCCGGCTGAAGCAATCGCTGCGCGAGCACCTCACCATACTCGACCATCTGGAGAGCCGGCAGGTTGAGGTTGCGGCCGACCTGCTTCGCGTGCATCTGCGGCTCTCCCGCAACCAGCGACCGCAGGCGGCCAGCCGCGGGGTGCCTGCATTGTTCGGCATGATCAGCCGGCCGGATTGACGAGGATCATTTTGACGCGCAAAGCCAGCCCGACCATCGCGCTGTTTCCCGAAGCGAGCTTCGGCGCGGCGCTCAATTGCGTCGGCATCGCCCAGGCGCTGCGCGCCCGCGGCGCCCGGCCGGTGTTCATCTGCCATGCCGGATTTTCCGGTGTCTTTGCCGACTATGGTTTTCAGGAATACCAGCTGCCGACCGACGATCCGCTGAGCGACAGCGAACGCCAGAGCTACTGGCAGGCTTTCGTGCGCCGCCATCTGCCGCATTTCAGGCTGAGCCCGATCGACCAGCTCGAGACCTATGTCGCTCCGACATGGCAAGCGATCGTCGACACCGCGGCCAATGCCGAGGCGCCGCTGCGCCAATTGCTGGCGCGGCTGAAGCCGGACGCTGTGGTGCTCGACAATGTCATCATGTTTCCAGCACTTGCCGCCGCCGGTTGCCCATGGGTGCGCGTGGTCTCCTGCGCCGAGACCGAGCTTCCTGATGCCGAGGTGCCGCCCTATTTGTCCGGCCTCGCCGCCGACGATCCGGGCCGCGCGACCTTCGAGGCGCGCTACCTCGCGGCGGTCGCGCCGGCGCACGACCGCTTCAACCGGCTTCGCACCGAGGCTGGCCTCGCTTCGCTGCCCAAGGGCTTGTTCCTGGAGGCCTCGCCCGACCTCAACCTGCTTTTGACGCCGTCGATCGTGCGCCGGGAGCGCGCCGAGCCGCTCGACCCCTCGCGCTTCACCTATCTCGAAGGCTGCGTGCGCTCGGAAGGGCCGTTCGAGGTGCCGGTCTTTCCGCGCAATGGCGGCCCACTGGTCTATGTCAGCTTCGGCAGCCTTGGCGCCATGGATGTCGGGCTGATCGAGCGCATGCTGGCCGTGTTCGACAGGCTGCTGGCGCGCTTCATCGTCAATGTCGGTGGCTTGCGCGACAGCTACCGGGCTGTGCCGGACAATGTCTATCTCGACGCCTGGTTTCCGCAGCCCTCGGTGGTGGCGAAGTCGGACCTGTTCATCCATCACGGCGGCAACAACAGCTTTTGCGAAGCGCTTCGTTTCGGGGTGCCGTCGCTGATCATGCCCTATTGCTGGGACGGGCACGACAATGCGCAACGCGCCGAGGAAACCGGCGTCGGCAACCATATCAGCCGTGACGGCTGGACCGAGGACGTATTGGAGCGAGCCATTCTCGGCCTGTTGGCCGACGACGCGATGCGCGCCCGCCTCAGGGATAATGCAGCTGAAATGGCGCTGAAACCCGGAACGGATGTGGCCGCCGAAGCCATTCTCTCACTGCTACGGACATGAACCAATGCCTGACAATCACACAACCACTACGTCGCCTTCGAGCGGCACCAAAGATCCAAAAAGCTGGCTGGCCGCGCATGCGATCAACGAAGTCGAGTGCCTGGTGCCCGACTTGAATGGCGTCTTGCGCGGCAAGACATTGCCGGTGGCCAAGTTCCTCAAGGCGCTGGAGGACCGTGCGCTCTATCTGCCGAGCAGCGCCTTCCTGGTCAGCATCGACGGCCGCTATTCCGGCTCGATCGATGAGAGCTTTGCCTACCAGGACCCGGATATGCGCATGGTGCCGGATGTTTCCACGCTCTGCCTGGCGCCCGGTGCCGGTGCGGGGAAAGCCTATGTGTTCGCCGATGCGTTCCACATGGACGACCGTCCCTGGATGGCCTCGCCGCGTCATGTGCTACGCGCGGTGCTGGATCTCTACCGCCAGCGTGGCTGGCGGGCGGTGGTGGCGCCGGAGCTCGAATTCTATCTCACCGCGCCCAATCCCGACCCTGACCGTCCGCTGACCGCACCGGTCGGCGGCAATGGCCGCGCCGAGACCGTGCAGCATCCCTACGACATGGCGGCGCTGGAAGAATTCGAGCCGGTGATCCGGCGCCTCTACGATTATGCCACGGCGGCCGGACTGCCGCTCGACACACTGATCCATGAATCGGGAACGGCGCAACTGGAAATCAATTTCCTGCATGGCGATGCGTTGCCGTTGGCCGACAAGGTGCTGCTGTTCAAGCGGATGACGCGGCAAGCGGCGCAGGAGAGCGGCATGCATGCGACCTTCATGGCCAAGCCGATCGCGGCGCAGGCCGGCAGCTCGATGCATCTTCATATGTCTGTTATCGACGAGGCAGGGAATACACTGTTTGCCGGCTCAGATGATGCAGACACGCCAATGTTCGGGCATTTCATCGGCGGACTGCAAAAATACGTCCCCGAGATCATGCCGCTGTTCGCACCCAACGTGAACTCGTTCCGCCGCATCCGGCCGAACCACAGCGCGCCGGCCAACATCGAGTGGTCGCATGACAACCGCTCCTGCGGCCTGCGCGTGCCGGCCGGTGGGCGGGCCGCACGGCGAATAGAAAACCGGTTGCCCGGCGCCGACGCCAATCCCTATCTGGCGATGGCAGGCTCGCTGCTGGCAGGCTATCTCGGCGTCGAGGAGAAGATCGCGCGTTCGGCGGAGGCGTCGGGCAATGCCTATAAGATCAAGAGCACGCTGCCGAAAACCATGGAGGAAGCGCTCGACCGCTTCACCGCTTGCCACCCGGTGCGGGCGCTGCTCGGCGAGGATTTCTTCCAATCCTATCTGCGCGTCAAGAGCGTCGAGCTCGACCTGTTCCAGAGCGTGGTGACGTCCTGGGAACGCGACCATCTGCTGCTCAAGGTGTAGTGATGGCATTCAATTCCGGCCTGGATATCGGCAAATCCTATTATGTCGCGACGGCAAACCCGTCACCGGATCATCCGGTCCTGCAAGGCGAGGTCGACGCCGACCTTGTTGTCGTCGGCGGCGGTTGCACCGGCCTGTCAGCAGCGCTTCATGCCGCCGAACGCGGGCTGAAAGTGGTGCTGCTCGAAGGCGGCAAGATCGGCTGGGGCGCATCGGGGCGCAATGGCGGCCAGATGATCCCCGGCCTCCGCAAGGGCGCCAAGGGGCTGGTCAAGCTCTACGGCCCGGAGCGGGCAAAGGCGTTGTTCGATCTCGCCTTCGAGGCGCGTGGGCTGGTGCTCGACATCATCGAGCGTCATGCCATCGATTGCGACCTCAGGCTGACCGGCCATCTCGTCGGCGCGGTCAACAGCTCGGACCTGCGTGACCTCGAAGAAGAGGCCGAATGCCTCGCAAGGGTGATGAAGTTCCCGCATGCTGAAATCCTGTCGGCGGCGGAAGCACGCGCCAAGGTCGACACGCCCTATCACGGCGCGATGTACGAGGCGCTTGGCGGCCACATGCATCCGTTGAACTACACGCTCGGCCTTGCCCGCGCCGCCGTCGCGGCCGGCGTCGTCATCCATGAGAATTCGGTTGCCGTGCGGCTGGAGCGCGAACCTTCCGTCCGGGTCTCGACGGCCAAGGGGTCGGTCCGGGCAAAACATGTCGTGCTGGCCGGCGACGCGCTGCTTCACGGGCTGGAGCCGCGCGTCAACAGCCGCATCATGCCGGTCGGCAATTACATCGTCGCCACCGAGCCGCTTGAGGGCGAACGCAATGTCATCCCGGCCAATGTCGCGGTGTCCGACACGCGCTTCGTCGTCAATTACTACCGGATGTCGGCGGACGGCCGCTTGCTGTTCGGCGGTGGCGAACGCTATACGCCCTCGCCACCGGCCGACATTGCCGACTTCGTGCGGCCTCATATGGAAAAGACCTTTCCGCAGCTTAGCGGCTGCCGCATCGATCATGCCTGGGGCGGGCTGGTCTCGGTGACGACGTCGCGGCTGCCGCATGTCGGGCACTATGGCGAGGTCTATTTCGCGCATGGCTATTCCGGCAAGGGGGTGATCCTGTCGACGCTGTCGGGCAAGCTGCTGGCCGAGGCGATCACCGGCGACGCCTCGCGGCTTGACCTGTTTTCGACGCTGAGCCCAATGCCCTTTCCCGGAGGCACCGCATTGCGCGGCCCGCTCTATGTGCTCGGCATGCTGTGGTATGCGATGCGCGATCGCATCAAGCATTGAGGGCAGGCGGACGCAGCGACGAAGTCGTTTAGACGACGAAGAAATCCTCGATGCGCTGCTTGGCCGCAAGCAGCGCCGGCAGGATTTCCCGCTCCATCTCCGCGACGGAGAAGCGGGCCGACTGGGTGGAGACATTGATCGCGGCCACGGTTCGGCCGGTGCGGTCATTGATCGGCACGGCGATGGAGCGCAGGCCGAGCTCAAGCTCCTCGTCGATGACGGCAAAGCCGTTCGCCTTCGCCTTGCCGATGGCCTCGGCAAGCGCTGCTCTTGCAGTGATCGTCTTTGGCGTGCGTCCCTCGATGGCCGCCTGGCCGAGGAAGCTCTCCAGTTCGCCGGCTGTGAGGCCGGAAAGCAGAACCCGTCCCATCGAGGTGCAATATGCGGGCAGCCTGGTGCCGACATCGAGCGAGACACTGAGGATGCGCCGGCCGGGAACGCGGGCGACATAGACGATGTCCTCGCCCGACAGGATGGCGGCCGAACAGGACTCGTTCAGCTGCGCCGCGACCTCGCGCATGATGGGGGCGGCATAAGTCCACAGCGAGGCGCCGCCGAGCCATGTGCGGGCGACGGTCAGCAGGCGTGGCGATAGCGAAAACTGCCGGCCGGCCTGCGTCGCGTAGCCGGCGGCGGCCAGTGTCAGCAGAAAGCGGCGCGCGCCGGCGCGGGTCAGTCCCGCTTCCTCCGCCATCTCGGTCAGCGTCATGCCGGCCGGGTGCCGGGCCAGTATCTCCATGACCGCGAGCCCGCGTTCGAGCGAGCCGATATGGTCGCGGGAAGCGGCCTCGTCGTTCATGTGGCCTCCTGAAAATGGCGGCGCTGCCAGATTGACTTCACGCCAAAACTCGACATAAAAGTATCCCATATAAAACATAAGTTCGCAATACGAACTTTCTTGAACTTTGGAGCATGAGCGATGGTCAAATTCCTGCCGCTAAGCGAGGCCGTGGCGGGGAATTTGAACGATGGCGACACAGTCGCCTTCGAGGGCTTCACCCATTTGATCCCGACGGCGGCGGCACATGAGGCGATCCGCCAGGGGTTTGGCGAGCTGACGCTGATCCGCATGACGCCGGACCTCGTCTACGACCAGATGATCGGCATGGGCATGGCCAGGAAGATCGTCTTCTCCTATCTCGGCAATCCCGGAGTCGGGCTGCTGCGGCGCGCCCGCGACGCCATCGAGAACGGTTTTCCCAGGCCGATCGAGGTCGAGGAGCACAGCCATGCCGGCATGGCCAATGCCTATGAGGCGGGCGCGGCCGGTCTCCCCTGCGCCATGTTCCGCGGCTATCGCGGCGCCGGCCTGGCTGCGGTCAATCCGAACATCAAAACGGTCTCTTGCCCGTTCACCGGCGAGGTGCTTGCCGCGGTCCCCGCCATCCGCCCCGATGTCACCTTCATCCATGCGCAGAAGGCCGACAGGAAGGGCAATGTGCTGGTCGAGGGCATCATCGGCATCCAGAAGGAGGCGGTCCTGGCGGCAAAGCGCGCCGTGGTTACGGTCGAGGAAGTGGTCGACAGTTTCGACGAATTACATCCCAATCTGACTGTGCTGCCGAGCTGGACGATATCAGCCATTTCAGTCGTGCCGGGCGGGTCGCACCCGTCCTATACGCATGGCTACTATATCAGGGACAATGCCGCCTATCTCGAATGGGACGAGATATCAGCGGATCGTGAAAAATTCCAGGCATGGATGCAGGCGAACGTCATCGAAAAGACCGCCGCCGATTTCGCCGCGCGCGTCGAGCACCTGAGGACGGCGGCATGAGCGAGCGCGAGCCGGGTTTCACGCCCAATGAAATGATGACGATCGCCGCCAGCCGGGCACTGAAGAACGAGGATGTCTGTTTCGTCGGGATCGGCGCGCCGTCGGCCGCCTGCAATGTCGCGCGGCTGACGCATGCGCCCGACATCACGCTGATCTACGAGAGCGGCACGATCGGTACAGCACCGCAAGTCTTGCCGCTGTCGATCGGCGACGGCGAATTGTGCGACACCGCCGTCACCACCGTCTCGGTGCCAGAAATGTTCCGCTACTGGCTGCAGGGCGGCCGCATCTCGATCGGCTTCCTCGGCGCTGCCCAGCTCGACAAGTTCGGCAACATCAACACCACGGTGATAGGCGACTATCTTCACCCGAAGACCCGGCTCCCCGGCGGCGGCGGCGCACCGGAGATCGCCACCTCGTCGAAGGAGATCTACATCACCATGGCGCAGTCGAAGCGCGGCATGGTCGAGACCATCGATTTCTACACTTCCTTCGGCCATGGCGAGGGCGGCGATCATCGAAAACGGCTCGGCATCGAAACGTCAGGCCCGACGCTGCTGATCACCGATCTCGCCATCTGGAAGCCAGACCTGGACACCAAGGAATTCACGGTCGTGTCGCTGCATCCGGGCGTCTCGCGCGCCGAGGTGCAGGCGACCTGCGGCTGGACGGTGAAATTCACCGATGCGCTCGAGGAAACGCCGGCGCCGACCGCGCTCGAACTGAAGACTTTGCGCGACCTGCAAGCCCGCACCAAGGCGGCGCATGCGGGAACTGGAAAAGAGAAGGCTGCATAGATGGCCGAGGCCTATATTTGCGACTATATCCGCACGCCTATCGGGCGCTTCGGCGGGGTGTTGTCCTCGGTTCGGGCCGACGATCTCGGCGCCGTGCCGCTGAAGGCGCTGGTCGAGCGCAATCCAGGCATCGACTGGCAAGCGGTCGACGATGTTGTCTACGGCTGCGCCAACCAGGCCGGCGAGGACAATCGCAACGTGGCGAGGATGTCCCTGCTGCTGGCCGGCCTGCCCAAGGAGATTTCCGGCTCGACCGTCAATCGCCTCTGTGGCTCGGGCATGGATGCCGTCACCATCGCCGCGCGCGCCATCAAGGCCGGCGAGGCGGAGCTGGTGATATCAGGTGGCGTCGAATCGATGAGCCGCGCGCCCTTCGTCATGCCCAAGGCGGAAACCGCCTTCTCGCGCAATGCCGAGATCCATGACACCACCATCGGCTGGCGCTTCATCAACCCGCTGATGAAGAAGCAATACGGCGTCGATTCGATGCCGGAGACCGGCGAGAATGTGGCGGAAGAGTTCGCCATCTCCCGCGCGGACCAGGATGCCTTTGCCGCGCGCAGTCAGGACAAGGCGGTCGCGGCACAAGCCAATGGCCGGCTGGCGAAGGAGATCACGCAGGTGACCATCCTGCAGCGCAAGGGCGATCCCGTCGTCGTCTCGAAAGACGAACATCCGCGCGCGGGCACGACGGTCGAGGCGCTGGCGAAATTGCCGACACCGTTCCGGCAAGGCGGCACAGTCACCGCCGGCAACGCGTCGGGCGTCAATGACGGCGCGGCGGCACTGATCGTCGCCTCCGAAGCGGCGGTCAAGAAATACGGCCTGACGCCGCTCGCCCGCATCCTCGGCGGTGCGACCGCCGGCGTCGCGCCGCGCATCATGGGCATCGGCCCGGCGCCGGCCACCGAAAGGCTGTGCGCACGGCTTGGCCTGACGCCGCAGCAGTTCGACGTGGTCGAACTCAACGAAGCCTTTGCCTCGCAAGGCATAGCGGTGCTGCGCCAACTCGGCATTGCCGAGGACGCCAGGCACGTCAACCCGAATGGCGGCGCCATAGCGCTCGGCCATCCGCTCGGCATGTCGGGCGCCCGCATATCAGGCACGGCGGCGCTGGAGCTTCGCGAACGTGGCGGCCGCTATGCGCTTGCCACCATGTGTATCGGCGTTGGCCAAGGCATTGCGATAGCGCTGGAAAGGCCTTGATTTCAGGCTTTTCGGTCGTACTGGCGGCGCTGCTGTTTGCCTTTGTCGGTGCCTTGTCCCGTCGTCTAAGAAAAAGACTTTCAGCGTCGCACCGCCCCTCACCTGCCTGCCGGCATCCTCTCCCCGTATAGTGACGGGGAGAGGGGTGCTCTCATCGACGGTTTCGCTAATCACCAGCGTTGCAGGAAGGGCGTCGAGGTTGCGGTCAGCCCCC
>NZ_CAAF010000015.1 GCF_000359125.1 Mesorhizobium sp. STM 4661
CTTGTTGTGGGAGAAGGTGGCCTAGCGAAGCGAGGTCGGATGAGGGGTGTTCCAGCTTGGCAATTTGCTTGAAATCGCCGCCGCCTCATTCCTTCCAGCACCCCTTGTCTCGGCGCTGCGCGCCGATCCACCTTCTCCCACAAGAAGGGGAGAAGGTGAGGTGCCCGCTTACGGCTTGCGGATGAAGGCGGCGCCCAGGATGGGTCCGGGCAGGCCGTCCTTGCCGACCGATTGCAGCAGCACGGCGCAGCCGCCCTTCTTCTTGGAAATCTCGCTCATCGGCAGTTCGTAGCGCTGCGCCTTGCCATTCCATATGCCGGCGGTCTGGATGCCGGAGACGGCGTTCCAGTAGGTCATGCTGCGGCCGGTGTTCTCGCCCTTGGCGATCGTGACCGTCTGCGGCGGGTCGAAATAGACGATGACGACGTGGGCGTCGCTGGGGCCGGTTCCGGCATCGCCGGTATCGATCACGACCCGGTCGCTGGTCCGGCTGACCTTGATGCCGACCCGCATGCCTTCGCCTGATTTCTCCATGCGGGCGAGCGCGCCATCGACTTCCCTGCGGCTGGCGCCGTTGACATGGCTGCGGCCATTGATGACGGCCTGCGGCGTATAGACGGACCGGCTGCCGAAGGCGCGCATATAATCGTATTGGCGCTCGGTGTTCTCCTTGCGGCTCAGCGTGTCCTGCCAGCCGAGATAGTCCCAGTAGTCGACATGGTAGGCGAGCGCGACAATGTCCTCCCTGGCGGCAAGCTCGGTGAAGAACTCGTCGGCCGGCGGGCAGGAATTGCAGCCCTGGCTGGTGAAAAGCTCGACCACGCCCAAGGGCCGGTCAGACTGGGGCCTGTCGGCCTCGCCGGCAAAACCATTGCCGGCAAGCACCGAGAAGGCCAGCGCAAGGGCCGCAAGCCGCAATGGTCTTCGAGATGTCATGACCGTTCCAATTCCCGCCGGTGATGCCGGCCTTGTTCTGATTGCTAAAATATGTGGCAGAAGCGACAGTCAACGTGAAGTCACGTTGCGGTGAAATTTTGCCGTTGCAACCACCGGCAAAGGCGCAATAGCAATAGGAGAGACCCTCACTCACAGGTAGCGACCGATTCGGGCGGCAATATCAGAATGTGGCAAACTTTCCTGACGCCGATCGACCTCTATTGCGAGCGGACCGGGCCGGAACTCTGGGCCGAACCGGTCAATGCCTTGACCAATCTCGCCTTCATCGCGGCCGGACTGTGGGGTGTCCGGGAGGTGCGGCGCCGTGGCACCGGCACCTTCGCCGAGATGCTGGCCTGGTGGGTGGTGGCGATCGGCGTCGGCTCGGCGCTGTTCCACACCTTTGGCAATCACGGCACGGCCTGGGCCGACGTGCTGCCGATCGCCGGCTTCACGCTGGCCTACACGCTGTTCAACCTGCGTCGTTTCCTCGGCATGAAATGGGGCAAGGCGATTGTCGTCTTCGTCGCCTTCTATGCCGCCGCCGGGCTGCTCACCTTCGCCGTGCCGGACTGGCTGCGCCAGGCATCGAACGGCACGACCGGCTATCTGCCGCCCTTCCTGGCGCTTGCCTTCTTCGGCGCCTGGGTGGCGGCCAGCGGCAATCGCGCCGGCTGGTACAATCTGGCGGGCTCGGCGATCTTCGTGGTGTCGGTGATCTGCAGGATGATCGACCCGCTGGTCTGCGGCGGCTTTCCGCTCGGCACGCATTTCCTGTGGCACATCCTCAACGCAGTGATGCTCGGCGTGCTGCTGGCGGCGACGGCGCGGTTTGGGAAGGCAGTAGGCAGTAGGCAGTAGGCAGTAGTCCTATTCCCTACTGCCTAAGCCCTATTCCCTTGCTGCCTTATGCAGCTAGATCGCGCAGCACGTACCGCAGGATGCCGCCGTTCTTGAAGTAGTCGAGCTCGTCCAGCGTATCGATGCGGCAGATGATCGGCACGTTCTTCACCGTGCCGTCGCCATAGGTGATCCTGGCGACCATCTTCTGGCGCGGCTTGATGGCGTCCAGCCCGTCGATCTCGACCAGCTCGTCACCCCTAAGGTTGAGCGAGGCCCAGGAGGTGCCTTCCTCGAAGACGAAGGGGATGACGCCCATGCCGACCAGGTTCGAGCGGTGAATGCGCTCGAAGGACTGGGCGATGACCGCGCGGACACCGAGCAGATTCGTTCCCTTGGCGGCCCAGTCACGCGACGAGCCGTTGCCGTATTCGACGCCGGCGAAGATGACCAGCGGCACGCCTTCCTTCTTGTATTCCATGGCGGCGTCGTAGATCGACGTCTCCTCCTTCGACGGATAGTGGATGGTGTAACCGCCCTCGCGGCCGTTCTCGCCCAGCATGTGGTTGCGGATGCGGATGTTGGCGAAGGTGCCGCGCATCATCACCTCGTGGTTGCCGCGCCGCGTGCCGTACTGGTTGAAGTCGGCGACGCCGACGCCATGGTCGGTCAGGTATTTGCCGGCCGGTGAGGCGGCCTTGATGGAACCTGCCGGAGAGATGTGGTCGGTGGTGATCTTGTCGCCGAAGAGACCGAGCACACGGGCGCCCTTGATGTCGCCGATCTTGCCGAAGCCCGACGTCATGCCGGCGAAATAGGGCGGGTTCTGCACATAGGTCGAGTTGTCGTCCCAGGCATAGGTCTGGCCTTCCGGCGCCTTGACGTTCTGCCAGTATTCGTCGCCCTTGAAGACGTCGGCATATTTGCGGGCGAACAGCTCGCGCGTCACGTTCTTCTCGATGAACTCCTGGATCTCGGCTGAGTTCGGCCAGATATCCCTAAGATAGACCGGCTCGCCGTTCTTGTCCTCGCCGAGCGGCTCGGTGGTCAGATCCTTGGTCACCGTCCCGGCCAACGCGTGAGCAACGACCAGCGGCGGCGACGCCAGATAGTTCGCCTGCACGTCGGGCGAGACGCGGCCTTCAAAATTGCGGTTGCCGGAGAGCACCGCGGCAGCGATCAATCCTTTATCGTTGATGGTCTTGGAGATCGGGGCCGGCAGCGGGCCGGAATTGCCGATGCAGGTGGTGCAGCCGAAGCCGACCAGGTTGAAGCCGATCTGGTCGAGCTCCTTCTGCAGGCCTGATTTCTCCAGATATTCGGCCACCACCTGGCTGCCCGGCGCCAGCGAGGTCTTGACCCACGGCTTCTGCTTGAGGCCGAGGCGGTTGGCATTGCGCGCCAACAGCCCGGCGCCGATCAGCACGCTCGGGTTCGAGGTGTTGGTGCAGGAGGTGATAGCGGCGATGACGACATCGCCATGGCCGAGATCATGGTCGGTGCCTTCGACGGCATAGCGCTTGTGGATTTCGGCGGCCTTCTTGTATTCGGTCTCCATCGCCTTGGCGAAGCCGGCCGGAATGCCTTCCAGCGCAACACGCCCTTCCGGGCGCTTGGGGCCGGCCATCGACGGCACGACATCGCCGAGGTCGAGCTCGAGCAGGTCGGTGAAGACCGGATCGGTCGAACCGGTGTCGCGCCATAGGCCTTGCGCCTTGGAATAGGCCTCGACCAGCGCGATGCGGTTCTCCTCGCGGCCGGACATTGTTAAATAGCGGATGGTTTCGCTATCGACCGGGAAAAAACCGCAGGTGGCGCCATATTCGGGCGCCATGTTGCCGATGGTGGCGCGGTCGGCTAGCGTCATATTGGAGAGGCCCGGACCGAAGAACTCGACGAACTTGCCGACGACGCCCTTCTTGCGCAGCATCTGGGTGACGGTCAGCACGAGGTCGGTGGCGGTGACGCCCTCCTTCAGCCTGCCGGTGAGGCGGAAGCCAATGACTTCGGGCAGCAGCATGGAGACGGGCTGGCCGAGCATGGCGGCCTCGGCCTCGATGCCGCCGACGCCCCAGCCGAGCACGCCGAGGCCGTTGATCATGGTGGTGTGCGAATCGGTGCCGACGCAGGTGTCGGGATAGGCGGTGGTTTCGCCGTCCTCGGTGCTGGTCCACACGACCTGGCCGAGATATTCGAGATTGACCTGGTGGCAGATGCCGGTGCCTGGCGGCACGACGCGGAAGTTGCGGAAGGCCTGCTGGCCCCATTTCAGGAATTTGTAGCGCTCTTCGTTGCGCTCATATTCGAGCTCGACATTCCTGGCGAAAGCCATCGGCGTGCCGAATTCGTCGACGATGACGGAGTGGTCGATGACCAGGTCGACCGGCACCAGCGGATTGATCTTCTGCGGGTCGCCGCCGAGCGAGGCCATGGCGTCGCGCATGGCGGCCAGATCGACAACGGCGGGGACGCCGGTGAAATCCTGCATCAGGACACGGGCCGGGCGATAGGCGATCTCGACGCCGGCGGTACCCTTGTCGGTCAGCCAGCCGGCCACCGCCTGGATGCTCTCCTTGGTGACGGAACGGCCGTCCTCGTTGCGCAAAAGGTTCTCCAGCAGCACCTTCATCGAATAGGGCAGCTGGGCGATGCCGGTGAGGCCGTTCTTCTCGGCCTCGATGAGGTCGTAATAGGCATAGTCGGCGCCACCCGCGGTCAGGGTGCGGCGGCAATTGAAACTGTCGAGGGATTTTGACACGTGCGATCCGTCCTTGTCTGTTCAGCCTGAAAGGGAACGGACGCCGATGGCATGCAATCACGCGCAAAGGTGCGGGTACGGCCATTTCCGCTATCCGTTCCCAAGCAACCCGAGCCGTTCAAGGCGGCGCGTGCGCTGGTTCGGCGCAAATTCTGTTCCCGTGCCGACCGCTGGCACGGATGCCCCGCATATAGAGAATTTTCTGGAATAGTTCTAGACAGTCGAAAGGCTATTTTGTGCGATGCGGTGCCTGCCGCGGCGCGGCGTTTTCGGGACGGGCGAGGAATGCGGCTGATCGCCGAAAATCTGGGCGGCGAACGGGGCGGTGAAACGGTGTTTTCCGGCATCGAATTTGCCCTTGATGATGGTCAGGCGCTGATCGTCACCGGACCGAACGGCGTGGGTAAATCGACGCTGCTGAGGGTCATCGCCGGGCTGCTGCCGGCGGTGGAAGGTCGTGTGCGGATCGAGGGCGGAGCCGAGTTTTTTCCGTCGGTCGCCTCGGCCTGCCACTATCTCGGCCACCAGAACGCGATGAAGGCGGCGCTGAGCGTGGCGGAGAATCAGCGCTTCTGGCGCGATTTCTCGGGTGCGGATTTCTTGAGTGTCGAAGAGGCGCTGGAAACGGTGGGGCTCGGCGGCATCGGCCATCTGCCGTTCGGCTATCTCTCGACCGGGCAACGCCGCCGCGCCGCGATCGCAAAATTGCTGGTCAGCCGGCGGCCTTTGTGGCTGCTCGACGAGCCGACGGCGGGATTGGACAAGGCTTCGGAAGAGCGGTTTGGCGAGGTGATGCGTGGGCATCTCGAGGACGGAGGGATGGTCGTTGCGGCGACGCATCTGCCGCTGGGGATCGAGGGGGCGAAGGAATTGAGGATGGGGGAAACTCGGTAATGTCGGCGTTCCCGCCCACCCCCCTCTGTCCTGCCGGACATCTCCCCCGCAAGGGGGGAGATCGGACGTCACATCGGCCTTCGCCAATTACCAGCATTGGAGGAAAGGCGCTATCAGCAGAGCTGCCAATCTCCCCCCTTGCGGGGGAGATGTCCGGCAGGACAGAGGGGGGTGTGAAGGAACGCCGTCGTTGGAGAGAGCGCAGCCAACCCCCAGAAGCGCCTCGCCAATGCTAGCCCTGTTCCTGCGCGACATCCGTCTCAGTATCCGTGCCGGCGGCGGGGCGCTGACCGGCGTGATTTTCTTTCTCGCCGTTATCGTCACCATCCCCTTCGGCGTCGGGCCGGACCTCAATCTGCTTGCCCGCATCGGGCCGGCGATCCTGTGGATATCGGCCTTGCTCGCCTGTCTGCTCGGCCTCGACCGGCTGTTCCAGGCCGACCGGGAAGACGGCTCGCTCGATCTGCTGGTGCTCGGCAACGACCGGCACATGCTGGCGCTGACGGTGCTGGTGAAATGCCTGGCGCATTGGGTGGGCAGCGTGCTGCCGCTGGTCGTCGCCGCACCCTTGCTCGGCCTGTTCATGAATATGGCGCCGGTCGGCATCGGCGCCACGGCGCTGACCCTTCTGGTCGGCACGCCGGCGATCACCTTCATCGGTGCGGCCGGTGCCGCGGTGGCGGTGGCGCTGCCGCGCGGCGGGCTCTTGATCTCGGTGCTGGTGCTGCCGCTGACCATTCCGGTGCTGATCTTCGGCGTCTCGGCAAGCTATGGCGCGGTGGCGGATCCCGATCCGTTCCTGCAGCCCTTCCTCATTCTTGCCGCGCTGACCCTGTTTCTTGCCGTGCTGGGGCCGGTGGCGGCGGCGCTGGCGCTGCGCCACGGAACGGATTAGGGCAAAGGCTGCGGCGCGGCGGCCAATTGCGAAGCCGATGGCACGGGGCTAAGGAAAAGCATGTTCGAACGAGGTGAAATGGCCGGGTTGGAAAGCTGCGCGCTCGCGGAGCGGCAGGCATGAGACTTCCTGTGTCAACCCTTGGTGCTGATGGCACGAGCTGCTGGGTGTTTTTGGGGATCATAGGGGATGGAGGCCCGCCATGCTCTCCAGAGGATGCGCAGCCATGCACGAGCGAGGATGCGCACGGCATGAGGGTGGCGACATCCTCGGCTTCTGGCCTCTTGATAGACTTTCGCGGCCCATGGGCTGGCATGTCTGGAGTTGTCAGCGAAGCAGGTGACAGCGGCGCGCAGGCGTTTGTTGCAGGCGCATCGCCAGGCAACGCTGCGAGATTTTCCGCTTTGATAAGTGACGGGCGCGACACCGGCCTCGGCGGCGAGATGATCCTCGCTTTGGAAGCGGGTGCGCACGTCGCCCAGCTCGGCGGTGATCTGGGCGGCGCAGATTTTTCCGGCGCGCGGAAACGACATGACGATGCGTCCCTCGGGAAGTTCGGCAACGGCATGTTCGATGCGGCTGGAGAGCTTGGCGATCTGGCCAACAAGGCTTTCGAGAGCGGTGGCGATGGCGCGGGCGAGTTCGCCCTTGGCGTCGGCCTCGGCTTCGGCGGCTGTTGGGCTGGGAGCGGAGCGCAGCCGGCCGAGCACATCGGCGACGCTTCGGCGGCCGCAATACTGGTTCTGGGCGAGGAAGGCGGCCATGCGCTTGTCAGCGAGGCGGCTGGCGCTTTCCGGCGTTGGATAGCGCTGGATGAACGCCAGCGCGATCGGGCTTGCGATGTCAGCGAACAGGCCGGCGGCTCCTGGCCAGAAGCTGTCGAGCAGGGCACGCAACTGGTTAGCGAGCACGAGCCTTGTGGCGACGAGATCGTCACGGCCGCGCACCAGCGCCCGCAGCGCCTTGATGGCGTCGGACTGTGGTTTGAGCGGGACCAGCCGGTGACCGTCGGTCCGCGGGACGTCGGCAAGGATGTAGGCGTCACCGTGATCGCTCTTGGCGGCGACGGCGCGATAACGGGGCCGGCAGGCCTTGACGACATTGGGATGAGCCGGGGTGACAACGAACCCGGCCTCGACCAGCACGTCGACGAGAAGCCCGCTGGGCCGCTCGATGGCGATCGGTATCGCACCGGGCGGGCCGTACCGGCGCAGGCGGGCAATGAGATCGGCAAGACCGTCCCGATCATGGGCGACGCTAAAGTGGTCGAGGATCTTGCCGGCGGGGTCGACGATACAAACGGCATGGCTCGATCCGCCCCAATCGAGACCGACGAAAATGGTCATGGATGCACCTCAACAAACTGGAGTATGGTGCCCGGTGCCGGGAGCTCTCGCGGGGTGCTCATCAATCGGCGCTCTGGACGCATCTTGGCCGAATTGTCCGTGGCGCATCTTCCTGTAGCCCGTCTGGAACTCCCGGCCACCGCAACGCCGCGGGTCTCATGCGGGCCCTCGTGGGGCAAGCGACCTTGGCAGTCGTCACGGTGGCGCGGGACCAACGCCCAATCAGCTCTTAAACTGATTCAACGCAATCGTGAGGTTGCCTGATGAGCGTGCATGCGCTCTATGTCACAGCCGCCTATGCCATCACGGCCGTGGTTCTGGCCGGGCTGATCGGCTGGCTCCTCATCGACCAGCGGGCGCGTAAACGGGATCTCGCCGAACTGGAAGCATCCGGCGTGCGACGCCGATCCGACAAGGCTGGGAAATCATGAACACGCAGACAGAGGCACCCGCGCGCCGGCGCCTGATCGTGCTGTTGCCGTTGCTGATCTTCCTTGCGCTGGCGGGGCTGTTCCTGTCGCAGCTTTTGTCCGGCCGTGACGCTTCGGACGTGCCGTCGGCGCTGATCGGCCTGCCGGCGCCACAGACAAACCTGCCGGCGCTGGAGGGTGTGAGCCTGCCCGGCCTCGATTCGAAAGCCTTCGCCGGCAAGGTCACGCTGGTCAATGTCTTTGCATCTTGGTGCGCGCCGTGCCGGGAAGAGAATCCGGTGCTGCTAGCCCTGTCACGGGACAAGCGCTTCGTCATGGCGGCGCTGAACTACAAGGACCGGCCGGAAAATGCCCGCCGCTTCCTTGGCGATCTCGGCAATCCGTTCCAGGCGATCGGCGTCGACGAAGCGGGGCGCGCGGCGATCGATTGGGGTGTCTATGGCGTGCCGGAAACCTTCGTCATCGGCAAGGACGGCAAGATCGCCTACAAGCATGTCGGTCCGCTGACACCAGAGTCGGCTCAGACGCTGCTTTTGCCACAGATCGAGAAAGCGCTGGCGGCACCGGGGTGATGTGTCCGCTAGGCTTCGTCATCCTGGGGCGAAGCAAGGAGCGAAGCGACGCGGCGCAGACCCCGGGATCCATGCCGTGACATCAGCCAAAGAATGCAGCGGGGCAAAATAATCGCCCGCTAAGTGATGCTGGACAGAGATTCTGCACCGTTGCGGATGCTCGAAGGTCACGGCATGGATCCTAGGGTCTGCGCTCCGCTTTGCGTCGCTACGCCCTAGGATGACGAAGGTGATGCTGCTCAGCCGTAGATCTGCTTGTGGACCTGGTAGAGCATTTCTGAGCGGTCGGCACGCATGTCGGCCAGATCGCGGCTGGAGAAACTGTCGATTTCGGCGACGAGGCGATTGTACTGGCGGCGCTTGGCGATGCTTGCGCGAGCGCGGCTCATGAGACTGTCGAGGATCATAGCAAGGTTCCTTCTGTGCCGCATTCCCGCGGCCGGTTGTTCCTCCCTTGATCTATACGGATCATGACATAGTCATTGTGCGTTGCAAAAAGAAGATGTTGCAATGCACCATTGCGCTGCACGCATAGCGGGTTAACGGCGCCGCGGCCATGACTTCGACGAAGCGGCATTCCATCACCCCGTGCCCCATCGATCTGTTTTGTCATACAAATTGCGAGGCTGCGCCACGATCGATCTTGCCATATCGATCGCCGGCTGGCTTGATCGCGCCGACATTGCGATTGCTGACTGGGAGGAAACATGGCCGCCGAAGACTACGAAATTCTCGATCCGCGCTTTGCGCGGCTGTTCAACGGCAATGCGCAAGTGGACAAGCTGTTCACCGGGTGCCGATGGGCGGAAGGGCCGGCCTGGTTCGCGGCCGGCCGCTATGTGGTCTGGTCCGACATCCCCAACAACCGCATGCTGCGCCATGACGAGATCGACGGCAGCGTCGGCGTGTTCCGCCAGCCGTCAGGCAACTCCAACGGCAACACGGTCGACCGGCAGGGCCGGCTGGTCACCTGCGAGCATTCGGGCCGCCGTGTCAGCCGTACCGAGTATGACGGCTCGATCACCACCCTTGCCGCCAAATGGCGCGGCAAGCGGTTCAACTCGCCAAACGATGCCGTGGTGAAGTCCGACGGCTCGATCTGGTTCACCGACCCGACCTATGGCATCGACACGGATTATGAGGGCGACAAGGCCGAGAGCGAGATCGGCGCCTGCCATGTTTACCGGGTCGATCCCGGCACAGGCGATGTCGAGGCGGTCATCACCGACATGGTCAGGCCCAACGGGCTTGCCTTCTCGCTCGACGAGAGCAAGCTTTATGTCGTCGACACCGGCCGCACGCATGGCGCGCAGAATCCGGCGCATATGCGGGTGTTCAATGTCGGCAAGGGCGGCAAGAAGGTTTCGGGCGAAAAAATCTTCGCCGACTGCACGGCCGGCCTGTTCGACGGTTTCCGACTCGACGCGGACGGGCGCATCTGGACGAGTGCGGCCGACGGCATCCATTGCTACGATCCGGACGGAACGCTGATCGGCAAGGTCAAGGTGCCTGAGGTGACCGCCAATTGCGTGTTCGGCGGCAACAAGCTGAACTGCCTCTATATCGCCGGCACGACCTCGCTTTACATGGTCCGGCTGATGGTCAACGGGGCCAAAACCTATTGAGGCTGTTCGAAACTCTTCTCTGGCGGCCTTTGATGGCGTTTTTGCGCTTACCTGCAGTGCCTGCCGCGCCGCGGTTCCCGGTGCCACCACGCGGTTCGCCAGAGCGAATTTCGAATCAGCTTGCTGACGGCAGCCAACACAGTTCAAAGGGAGAACGTCATGCCATTCGTCAACATCCGCATCGTCAAGGAAGTGATCGCCGCCGACCCCGCCGGCAAGAAGGCTGACATCGCCAAAAAGATCACGGCGGCCATCATGGACGCCACCGGATTGGGCAATGACGACGTCTGGGTGGTCTTCGAGGAGGTCAACGCCCGCGATTGGTATGTCGGCAAGACCGATGTCGAGACGCTAAGAGGCAAGAGTTAATTCCGCAGCAGCCGCTTCGGCTTTCGCCAACCACCAGCGCTGGAAGGCAGGCAGATGGAGGCGGCCCGCAGACTGCCGGAGGTGGCGAGGATATCAAGCAAGGGAAGGAACCGGCTCGGGCCATTCTTGTCCGAGGAGAATTACCACATCGTATGTTTGTATTCCTCGTCCAGCCAGCGATCCGTCGCCTCGGCGGAATCGGCGAGCGCCAACTGGTCGCGCATGATCTGGCCGAGCGTCGGCAGCGTCGCGCGGTCGTACCAGGTCTCCGGCTTCCACAGGTCGGAGCGCATGAAGGCCTTGGCGCAATGCATGTAGGCGGCCTTCACCGACACCACGACGACGCTTTGCGGCTCCTTGCCGTCGACGGCGAGGCGCTCGCGCAAGCCGGCATCGACGGTGATGCGGGCATCGCCATTGACGCGCAGTGTCTCGTTCATGCCCGGAATGAGGAACAGCAGGCCGATCGACGGGTTGAGAAGGATGTTCTCCAGCGTATCCAGCCGGTTGTTGCCGGGGCGGTCGGGGATGGCGATGGTCCTCTCGTCGAGCACGGTGGTGAAACCAGGCTTGTCGCCCTTCGGCGTCACGTCGGCATTGCCGGCGCCGTCGGAGGAGCCGATCAGTACGAACGGGCTCTTGCCGATGAAGGAGCGGCAGTGGCCGTCCAGCGCCCTCAACTCCTTACGGATCGAGCCATCGGTCGGCCGGGGCGTCTTGTAGACCGTCCTCAGCTCTTCGCGCGTGGTGATGAACTCCATCCCCGTCTCCCTATTTGCCGGCCTTCTTTGCGTTCTCGGTCTTGTCCTCGAGCGAATGGCGCAGGATCAGCGGCATCTGGCTGAATGTGAACAGAAGCGTGATCGGCATGATGCCCCAGACCTTGAAGGTAACCCATGCATCGGTGGAAAAATTCCGCCAGACCACTTCGTTGACAAGGGCCAGGAACAGGAAGAACAGCCCCCAGCGGAAGGTGAGCTTGCGCCAGCCCTCGGCATCGAGGCTGAAGGCCGAATCGAAGACATAGCCGAGCAGCGATTTGCCGAAGAACAGGCCGCCGAGCAGCGCGCCGCCGAACAGCGTGTTGACGATGGTCGGCTTCATCTTGATGAAGATATCGTCCTGCAGATAAAGTGTCAGCGCGCCGAAGACGAAGACGACGACGCCCGACACCATCGGCATGATCGGCAAGGTGCGGGTGAGCAGCCAGGACGCGATCAGCGCGATCGCGGTCGCGGCCATGAACAGGCCTGTGGCGACGAAGATCGGCCCGCCGAATTCGGCAAGGGCAGGAAATTTCTGCGTCAGCCATTCGCCGCGTGCATTGGCGAAGAAGAACACCATCAGCGGGCCGAGTTCCAGCACCAGCTTGAGCAGCGGATTGACGCTTTCCTTCTTCTGCTTTTGCGGGTCTGACGGGTCGCGTTCGAGAATGGGAGGGTTCATGGTTTCCTTCTTACGCATGATCTTGTCCAAAAAGCCTGCAACTTTTTGAGGTCATGCTTTTTTAGGCCACTCCAGCGATCGCCCTGGCGAATTCGCTTGCCGAGAAAGGTTCGAGGTCGTCGACCTGTTCGCCGACGCCGATGAAATAGACCGGCAATTTATGCTTTGCCGCGATCGCCACCAGAATACCGCCGCGCGCCGTGCCGTCCAGCTTGGTCATCACCAGGCCGTTGACGCCGGCGACATTGCGGAAGATCTCGACCTGGTTGAGCGCGTTCTGGCCGGTGGTGGCGTCGACCGTCTGCAGCACGGTGTGCGGCGCTTCCGGGTCGAGCTTGCCCAGCACGCGCACGATCTTCTCCAGCTCCGCCATCAGCTCGGTCTTGTTCTGCAGGCGGCCGGCGGTATCGATGATCAGCACGTCGGAGCCAGCTTCCTTGGCCCGCTCGAAGGCGTCGTAAGCGAGGCCGGCGGCGTCGGCGCCGAGTTTCGAGGCAATGACCGGCGATTTCGTGCGCTCGCCCCAGATCTTCAACTGCTCGATCGCGGCGGCGCGGAAAGTGTCGCCGGCGGCGAGCATCACCGACAGGCCGCCATCGGTGAGCTTGGCCGCCAGCTTGCCGATGGTCGTGGTCTTGCCGGTGCCGTTGACGCCGACGACCAGGATGACATGCGGCTTGTGGGAAAGGTCGAGCTCCAGCGGCATGGCAACATGGGTCAGCACCTTCTCCACCTCGGCCGCCATAATGGCGCGCACTTCGGTATCGGAGACATCCTTGCCGTAGCGGCTGGCGGCCAGCGCATCGGTGACGCGCAGGGCGGTTTCCATACCGAGGTCGGCGCGGATCAGCACGTCCTCCAGATCCTGCAGCGTGTCCTCGTCGAGCTTCCTCTTGGTAAAGACGCCGGCGATGTTGCCGGTGAGCTCCCGGGATGAACGGGCGAGCCCGTCCTTCATGCGCTGGAACCATGAGCGCCTTGGCGCCGGCTCCGGCGCCTTCTGCGGTTCCGCCTTCTGCTCGACCTTCTTGGTGACGGTCACCTTGCCGACCGCAGGTTTTGGCTCGGGTGCGGGTTGCGGGACGGGCTCGGGCTTTACCTCCCCATCGAGGGGAGGGTGAGGCGCTGGTATGGCCTCGGGTTCGGGCGCGATCTCGGCACGTACCGGCTGTGTCTCGACCGGCGCTGGCTGGCGAATGGGGGGCGGGATTTCGGCCGGCGGGGCTACGGGTTCACGCGTTGCCGGGGGCGGCTCGACGACAGGCTGCGGCGGCACCTCGACAGGTGCGGGTTCCGGTTGTTTTTCCGGCTGAGGCGGGACGATCTCCGGTTGCCTCGGCTTCGGCTCAGGAGTTTTCTGAGGCCCCGGCGGCCGAGTCGGCTTGGGGGTCGCCGGAATCTCCCCGGGCACCGGCTGCTCAGCAGGCGCTTCAGGTTTCGCTGGGGGCTGCTCGACCGGCGCAGGCTCCGGCTGGACTTCCGGTTCGGGCGGAATTGACGGTGTCGGTTCGGGCGGCGGCTCCTCGGCCGGCGCTTCCGGTTCGACCGGTTGCGGCTCGACCGGCGCAGGCTCCGGCTGGACCTCCGGCTCGGACGGAATGGTCGGGGCCGGTTCGGGCTTTGGCTCTTCGGGCGCGGGCCTTACCTCCCCCTCGATGGGGGAGGTCCCGAGCGCAGCTCGGGGGTGGGGGTGACTGGCGCCGGCGCTGTCACCCCGCCCCGCCGCTTCAGGGCGACCCTCCCCATCAAGGGGAGGGTGAGGAACGGTCTGCTCGGCCGCCGGCTTCAGCGCCTCCAGCGCGTCCCATTTGATCGGCGGCAGCGGGGCGGTCTCGTCGATGCGCTCCTCGACGACTTCCTTCCTGCCGAACGAAAATATCTTCTTGAAAAAACCAGCCATGCTTCAACTGTCTCAGGCGGCGCGGGCAGCAAGCGGCGCCGCGATCAGGCTGATACCGTCATGGCCGGCGATATCAGCCTCGACGATCTCGCCCGGCCCGCCCGCAGCGATCGCGGCTAGTGTAAACCCTTCGGTGCGGCCGAGGCCGTCGCGCTCGACCAGGATCGACTGGCGGGTGCCGGCGAGCGAAGACAAATGCCTGATATAAGCGGCTTCACCGGCTGCGCGCAGCCGGGCGGCGCGTTGCTTGACCACT
The DNA here is from genome assembly GCF_000359125.1 of Mesorhizobium sp. STM 4661. Lineage (GTDB taxonomy): Bacteria > Pseudomonadota > Alphaproteobacteria > Rhizobiales > Rhizobiaceae > Mesorhizobium. The sequence goes on from NZ_CAAF010000015.1 coordinate 14,269, forward strand.
TCGCGGCGGAGCTGCGGCATACGCGCGGCCGGTGTGCCTTCGCGTGGGCTGAACGGAAAGACGTGCAGATGCGTCAGGCCGCACTCCTCGACGATTTTCAGCGAATTCTCGAACATCGCCTCGGTCTCGGTCGGGAAGCCGGCGATGATGTCGGCGCCGAAGACGATGCCGGGGCGCAGTTTCCTGACATCCTCGCAGAAGCGGATCGACTGGTCTCGGCTGTGCCGACGCTTCATCCGCTTCAGGATCATGTCGTCGCCGGATTGCAGCGACAGATGCAGATGCGGCATCAGCCGTGGCTCGGTGGCAATGGCGTCGAGCAAATCATCGTCGGCCTCGATCGAATCGATGGAAGAAAGCCGCAGGCGTTTTACGCCGGGCACCTGCTTCAGGATCGTCTTGACCAATTTGCCAAGCTTCGGGGCGCCCGGCAGGTCGGCGCCGAAGCTGGTCATGTCGACCCCGGTCAGCACGATCTCGGCATAGCCATTGTCGCTGAGCCGCTTGACCTGCTCGACCACGGCGCCCATCGGCACCGAGCGCGAATTGCCGCGGCCATAGGGAATGATGCAGAAGGTGCAGCGGTGGTCGCAGCCATTCTGCACCTGGACGAAGGCGCGCGCCCGGCCCTCGATGGCGTCGACCATGTGGCCGGCCGTCTCGCGCACCGAGAAGATGTCGTTGACGCGCGCCTTCTCGGTGTCGTTGACGCCGAAATCGGGCAGCGCGCGATAGGAATGCGCCTTGAGCTTCTCCTCATTGCCGAGCACGAGATCGACCTCGTCCATGGCGGTGAAATTCCGCGGCTCGGTCTGCGCGGCGCAGCCGGTGACGATGATGCGGGCGGCCGGGTTCTCGCGGCGGGCCTTGCGGATCGACTGCCTGGCCTGGCGCACCGCCTCGCCGGTGACCGCGCAGGTGTTGAAGATGATGGCGCCGCCTTCCAGCGTACCGAGGCCGGCGCTTTCCGCCTCGCGGCGCATCACTTCGGATTCGTAGGTGTTCAGCCGGCAGCCGAAGGTGACGACCTCAATGCCGTTGGAAATTGGGCCCTTGGAGACAGCGCCCATCAGGCGGCGCTTTCGGTGTCGCGCGCCCAGACGCCGGTCGACGGGTCGAAGCTGCCGGAAAATTCCCATTCGGCGGCCCCGGTGAGGATGACGTGGTCGTCGTCGCGCCATTCGACATGGAGCGAGCCGCCGCCGGGCGTCATCAGCGTGACGCTGCGTCCGGTGCGCTTGGTGCGGGCGGCAGCGACGACGGCGGCACATGCGGCCGAGCCGCAGGCCTTGGTCAGGCCGGCGCCGCGCTCCCAGGTGCGGATGACCATGGTCTCTGGCGAGGTCACCTGAGCAATCGTGATGTTGGCGCGCTCGGGGAAGATCGGATGGTTCTCGAGCAACGGGCCGAAACGGTCGAGCTCGTAGGACCAGACGTCGCGGTCGACCCAGAAGATGGCGTGCGGATTGCCCATCGAGACGACCGAGGGCGAATGCAGCACCGGCGCGTCGATCGGGCCGATCTGCAATTCGATCATGCGGGTGTCGCGGAACTCCTCGGCCAACGGGATGTCCCGCCAGCCAAAACGCGGTGTGCCCATGTCGACCGAGATCGACCCGTCGGCATGTTCCCTGGCATTGAGGATGCCGGCAACGGTCTCGAAGGTGAAGGTCTTGCGGCCAGTCTCGGCGGCGAGCGCCTGGACGACGCAGCGCATGCCGTTGCCGCAAGCCTGCGCACCGGTGCCGTCGGAATTCAATATGTCGATGAAAAAGGCCGTGCCCGGGGTTCTGGCGTCGTGGATCGCCATGATCTGATCGAATTTCGTGGCAGTGTCGCCATTCAGCGCAATGGCTGCCGAAGGTGTGACCCGATCGACGCGACCGCGCATATCGGCAACGATGATCTCGTTGCCGATGCCGTTCATCTTGGCGAAGGGGGCAGTGCCTGCCATTGCTCCGGTGGTTCCGCGTCCGTTGGCCGTGTCCGTTTGGCGCTATATGGCGGAAACGGGCCGGAATTACCAGTGCGGCGCGCCGTTCACGTCACCGCGAAGACGCCGAGCACGATGAGCAGGAAGATGAGGAGAACGATGCCGATGAGAATGCGGGCGCCGGTGGCGGCGGCTCCGGCCAGCGCCGGCATGCCGAGCAGGCTTGCCGCGGCAGCGACGATCAGAAGAATGATGATCCATTTGATCATGGAAATCAGCTCCCGGCCAAAATGCGTTGTGGGGCAAACGCGTTTCCAAGGCTTGGGTTCCGCCGCCTGACCCCTGCCATCTGTCAAGCAGCGGATAATCAGACCGTCGGCACGTCCCAGATCTCGCCGGGCCGCAAGGCGCGAAAGCATTCCCGCGGCAGGCCTTCGGCGTCCAGTGCCTCGGCCAGTTTCCGGGCCGGTTCGTCGATCGGCTCGTTGGTGAGCTGGAACGTGCCCCAGTGGCAGCCGGCGGCATGGGCGGCGTTGCAAAGCTTCATGCCTTGCACCGCCTCCTCCGGGTTCTGGTGCTGCGGCGCCATGAACCAGCGCGGCTCATAGGCGCCGATCGGCAGGATGGCGAGGCGGAAGCCGCCATGTTTCTCGGCCATCAGCCGGTAATTGGTGCCGCCGTGGAAACCGGTGTCGCCGGCGAAATAGACCTTTCCGGCCGGAGTCTCGACCACGAAACCCGCCCACAGCGCCATGCGCCGGTCGCGCGCGCCGCGCGCCGACCAGTGATGCACCGGCTCGACATGCACGGCGACCTCCTTCGTGATGTCGACCCGGTCGCCCCAGTCATGCACCGACAGCCGCATGCCAGGCACGGCGTCGTCGATGACGGCGTCGTTGCCGAGCGGCGTCAGCACCAGCGGGTCGTGCCTGGCCTTCAGCCGCTTCAGCGTGGCGAGGTCGAGATGGTCGTAGTGGTTGTGGCTGACCAGAACGAGGTCGATCGGCGGCAAATTGGAAAAGGCGATGCCCGGCGGATTGACCCGTTTCGGCCCGGCAAAGGAGAGTGGCGAGACGCGGGGCGACCAGACCGGATCGGTGAGGATGTTCAGCCCGGCCGTCTGGATGAGCAGCGAGGAATGGCCGACCATGGTGAGCCGCAGGCCGGCGCCCTCGATGCGCTCGGCCGGTCTTGCCTGGTGAAACGGGCTTGGGTGGGCCGCCGGCCATTTGGAGCGTTCGCCGCCCAGCTGCCATTTCAGCAGGTCGGAAAAACGGCCCGGCGGCTTGCCATTTGGGTTGAAGAACAAGGTGCCGTCGAAATGATCGCTGGGCGGGCCGCTGTAGTAGCGATTGGCGGCTCTCTTTCTCGCGGCCAAGGTTTCGGCTCCGGCAGATTTCGGTTTCATCACAGATAGGGCTGAAGCCGGTTAGCGCAAGCACTTGGTGGGCCGCCGGCCGCCAAGCGAAGATGGTTTCCGCCAATCTTGAAAGTTTGCGATTTGCCGCTGAAGGACGGTATCGTGAGTCAGTAACCGTGATAAATTTGCCACAAATCTTACCGCAAACCGTATTTTAACCATATCGGGTTGAAATTTCGCCACCTTCTCCATCTTGGTGAGGGAAGCGGACGGCAGCCCCAGCCGGATCCGACGGAGGTTGGAATGATTCTTTCGAAAACCGGTCTCGTGGCCGTATCGCTTGCCGCTCTCGTTGCGAGCGGCTGTTCGACCTCACGGTTCTCGTCGATGGATGAGCAGCAGCCGGCGCCGCTGGAGGCCGCGCCCGCCGGCAAGGTGACCGGAAACCAGTTGCCGCCGCCGGCATCGCCCGGCACGACCGATCCGTCGAAATTTCCGACCGCACCGCAGACCGCGCCAAACACGCAAGTCGCCTCGCTGCCGCCGGATGGAACGGCGCCAGCCGGAGCTCCGGATCTGACGGCGGCCAGCGTCGCCGGCGTCTGGAACGCCAGCGTATCGGGCCAGAGCTGCAAGGTGGCGACGCCGCAGACCAAGTTCGGCTCCGGCTACCGTGCCGGACCGTTGCAGTGCCCGGCGCCGATCGACGGCATCAAATCCTGGAGCGTCGCCGGCAAGCAGCTGACGCTTTACGACGAAAATGGCGGCGCGCTGGCGCGGCTCTATTCATCGGGTGGAGAGAAATTCGACGGCCAGACTTCCAACGGCCTGCCGATCTCGCTTACAAGGTAGGCAGACCCGCCCCTTATCTGTTTTACGCAATTCCGGACGGAAAACCGCTACACACTTTTCCTGGAATTGCTGTCTTTTGTTTTTACGCAATTCCGGACGGAAAACCGCTACACACTTTTCCTGGAATTGCTCTGGAACGACGTGACCGATGCATCTGCGTGACGGCCTCCAGACCCATGCGACCGTCCGGCAGCGCTACGACCATCTGGTTGTATCAGGCGCGATCGAGCGCGATCCGGCGCAGGAGCGGATCACTGCCGCACTCGACCGGCTGATCGACGAGATCTCGGCCAAGCGGCTGGCGCACAAGTCGAGCGCGCTGGGCTGGCTGTTCGCCCGCAAGCGCGAGACGCAGGAGGCGGTCAAGGGCCTCTACATCCATGGCGGCGTCGGGCGCGGCAAGACCATGCTGATGGACATGTTCTTCGAACTGGTGCCGGTCAGGCGCAAGCGCCGCGTGCATTTCAACGACTTCATGGCCGATGTGCAGGACCGCATCCAGAAGCACCGGCAGGCGCGCAAGAATGGCGACGTCAAGGAGGACGACCCGATCCCGCCGGTGGCGCGCGCGCTGGCCGGCGAAGCCTGGGTATTATGTTTCGACGAGTTCTCCATCACCGACATCGCCGATGCGATGATCCTGTCCAGGCTGTTCTCGGCGCTGTTTGCCAGTGGCGTGGTGCTGGTCGCCACCTCCAATGTCGCACCCGATGATCTCTATCGGGACGGGCTGAACCGCCAGCTTTTTCTGCCCTTCATCGGGATACTGGAGCGGCATGCCCATGTGCTGGCGCTGGTCGCCGACAAGGACTACCGGCTGGACAAGCTCAGCCGCATGCCGGTCTACATCACCCCCGCGGATGCCGCCGCCGATGCCGCGCTCGACGCTGCCTGGGAAGCGATGACGCATGGCAGGCCGACGGCCGAGACGACGCTGACGGTGAAGGGCCGGCAGGTCGTGGTGCCGGCCGCCGCAGGCGAGGCGGCGCGGTTCTCCTTCGCCGATCTCTGCGAAAAGCCGCTCGGCGCCCGCGACTATCTCGCCATCGCAGCCCGTTTCTCGACCGTCTTCATCGATCGCGTGCCGGTTCTCGGCGAAGGCCGGCGCAACGAGGCGAAACGCTTCATCCTGCTGATCGACACGCTCTACGACCATCATGTGCGGCTGGTGGCGAGCGCCGAGGCTGCGCCGCCTGAACTCTATACCGCCAAGCGCGGCAACGAAGTGTTCGAGTTCGAGCGCACGGCGTCGCGGCTGATCGAGATGCAGAGCCGCGACTGGCTGGAGGATTGGGCGGAGCGGCAGAAGGTGCGGACGCCGCCTGCGGAAGAGCGGCAGGCGCAGGCTTGAGCCTCAGAAGGCAAAGGCAGCGTTCCGTCACACCCCAGCATTGAAGAGGCAGCACGCCGCAACGCCTAAATCACAAGGGCGTCATCCCCGGGATTGAGCCTTCTGATTTCGATCGTCATTGTGTAAAGCTTCCCAAGTCGGCTTACAAACTTTGACGTTTACGTAAATCCCAATGTTTCTAACCGATTGAAAATATTCACTCGAAAATAATCGATTGAATATTTTTTCCGCCGGAGCTATTGGGTGCGGCGAAATCTCGCGGGTTCTCCGCAGCATACCGGCTTCTTCCTCGACGCCGTCATCAAGTCGTTAAGATTTGGGCGCAGTCACAGAAAAAGGGAAAACATCCTGACATGGCACGCAACAAGATAGCGCTCATCGGCTCGGGCATGATCGGCGGCACGCTCGCCCACATGATCGGCCTCAAGGACCTCGGCGACGTGGTGCTGTTCGATATCGCCGAGGGCATTCCGCAGGGCAAGGGGCTCGATATAGCGCAGTCGTCGCCGGTCGATGGGTTCGACTCCAGGCTGACCGGCGTCAACGATTATGCCGGCATCGAGGGCGCCGACGTCTGCATCGTCACCGCCGGCGTGCCGCGCAAGCCCGGCATGAGCCGCGACGATCTCCTGGGCATCAATCTGAAGGTGATGGAACAGGTTGGCGCCGGTCTCAAGAAGTATGCGCCGAAGGCCTTCGTCATCTGCATCACCAACCCGCTCGATGCCATGGTCTGGGCGCTGCAGAAATTCTCAGGCTTGCCGAAGACCCATGTCGTCGGCATGGCCGGTGTGCTCGACAGTTCGCGTTTCCGCTATTTCCTGGCCGAGGAATTCAAGGTCTCGGTCGAGGACGTCACCGCCTTCGTGCTCGGCGGCCATGGCGATTCCATGGTGCCGATGATCCGCTATTCGACGGTAGCCGGCATCCCGCTGCCCGATCTCGTCAAGATGGGCTGGACCTCGAAGGAAAAGCTCGACCAGATCGTGCAGCGCACCCGCGACGGCGGCGCCGAGATCGTCGGCCTGCTCAAGACCGGCTCGGCCTATTATGCGCCGGCCGCTTCGGCGATCTCGATGGCCGAAGCCTATCTCAAGGACAAGAAACGCGTGCTGCCTTGCGCGGCGCATCTCTCCGGCCAGTATGGCCTGAAAAACACCTATGTCGGCGTTCCCGTGGTGATCGGCGCCGGCGGTGTCGAGCGCATCATCGAGATCGAGCTCTCGAAGAGCGAGCAGAAGATGTTCGACAGTTCGGTGGCGGCGGTGCAGGGCCTGACCGAGGCCTGCGTCACGATCGCCCCGCATCTCGCTTCGAAGTAACCCCCCAGTAGATTGATCTGGAGACACCGAGCATGAACATCCATGAGTATCAGGGCAAGGCGCTGCTGAAGGGTTTTGGCGCACCGGTGGCCGACGGCGTGCCAGTGTTCGAGGCGAGCGAGGCGGAAGCCGCCGCCAAGGCGCTGCCCGGCCCGCTCTATGTGGTGAAGAGCCAGATCCATGCCGGCGGCCGCGGCAAGGGCAGGTTCAAGGAGCTTGGCCCCGACGCCAAGGGCGGCGTGCGGCTGGCGAAGTCGGTGGCCGATGTCGTCGCCAACGTCAAGGAGATGCTCGGGTCCACGCTGGTCACCAAGCAGACCGGCCCGGCCGGCAAGCAGGTCAACCGCCTCTATATCGAGGACGGCGCCGACATCGAGCGCGAGCTCTATCTGTCGCTGCTGGTCGACCGCGCGGTCGGCCGCATCGCCTTCGTCGTCTCGACCGAGGGCGGCATGGATATCGAGGGCGTCGCCCACGACACGCCGGAAAAGATCATCACCCGCGCCGTCGACCCGTTGGCCGGCGTGACGACGGTCGACGTCGATATACTGGTGGAAGCGCTGGGGCTTGAGGGCCAGGCCGCCAAGGATGCCGGCACGCTGTTCCCGCTGCTTTACAATGTCTTTGTCGAGAAGGACATGAGCCTGCTCGAGGTCAATCCGCTGATCGTCATGAAGAACGGCCGGCTGCGCGTGCTCGACGCGAAAGTGTCGTTCGACAACAATGCGCTGTTCCGCCACCCCGACGTGCTGGAACTGCGCGACACCACCGAAGAAGACGAGAAGGAGATCGAGGCGTCGAAATACGACCTCGCCTATGTCGCGCTCGACGGCAATATCGGCTGCATGGTCAACGGCGCCGGCCTCGCCATGGCGACGATGGACATCATCAAGCTCTATGGCGCCGAGCCGGCCAACTTCCTCGATGTCGGCGGCGGCGCGTCCAAGGAAAAAGTGACGGCGGCGTTCAAGATCATCACCAGGGATCCGGCGGTCAAAGGCATCCTGATCAACATTTTTGGCGGCATCATGAAGTGCGACATCATCGCCGAGGGCGTCATTGCCGCGGTCAAGGAAGTCGGCCTGAAAGTGCCGCTGGTGGTGCGGCTCGAAGGCACCAATGCCGAGCTCGGCAAGAAGATCATCAACGACAGCGGGCTGAATGTGGTTTCGGCCGACGATCTCGACGACGCGGCCCAGAAGATCGTGGCGGCGGTGAAGGGCTGAGCGTTTGGCAAACGCTCCGTTTGTTCATCCATTATGGTCAATATTTATGATTGCCATGGGTATCGGCGGACTGTGGGCCTTTCCCGAGCGGAGAAAAATGTCAGAAAAGATGCGCCGCCACACCTCCTTCAGGATTGTTCTTCCAAGATCACTTGACCTTGGGTTGCATCTTGGCATGAGCGTCATCTTGCTCTTGATGGGCTTCCTAACATTGTTTGGGATTGTCCGGTGAGAACAGAGCTAGTCAGAGGTTGATAGACGATGCCTCCACGCAAGATAAACCTTATCGAGGCGGCGGACGCGAAGATCACCAGGGTCTTCGATCCGCATATCGCCGGCGACGTGAATGACAGCCAGGCGAAGGTCGCCAAGTTCGGCGAGGCCTTCGACTGGCACGCGCATGAAAAAGAAGATGAGGCTTTCCTCGTGCTGCGCGGGCGCATCGCCATTGATTTCCGCGACGGTCCGGTCGAGCTCGGCGAGGGCGATTTCATCGTCGTGCCGCGCGGCGTCGAGCACCGGCCGCGCTCGCTGACCGCGGAGCCGGTGGTGCTGATGTTCGAGCCGGCAACGACGCTCAACACCGGCAATGCCAAGAGCGACCTTACCGTCGCCGATCTGAAGCGGCTCTGATCATGAACGTGGCGCCCTCAACATCGCTTTCCACCGATCATCAGCGCCTGCGGGCGCTGGCCGGCGCGTGGCGCGGCGAGGAAGAGATGTCGGCCGACAACTTGCGACTGACACACAGTTCCACATATACTGTGTGGCATTTGCAGGAGAAAAGAGAAATGAAGAACATCACGCTGGCGGTTGAAGACGAGGTTCTGGAGCAGGTCAAGCTGGTGGCTGCCGAGCAGCGAACGACCGTCAACGCAATGGTGCGGGAGTTTTTCGCGACAGTTGCCGCGAAGCGGCGTGCCAAGGACGAGGCACGGCAAGCCCTTCTGCAGCTCGCCCGCGAGGCGGCGGGCGACATGGGTGGCAAGAAATGGAACCGGGAAGCTCTCTATGACCGCTGAGTGCTTCCTCGACACGAACGTTCTCGTCTATGCCGCCATCGGATACAAATCCGAGCGCGCGAAGTACGAGCGCGCCGTGGAGTTGATCGCCAAGGAAGACTATTCGACCTCCGCACAGGTGCTGCAGGAGTTCTATGTGAACGTGACCAAACGAGCGGATGTCACACTGGCGCCAGCGAAGGCGGCCGAGTGGGTCGCCGCGATCTCCATGAAGCCCTGCCAGGATTTGGACAGCGCGGTCGTTATGCGGGGCATCGAGAACGCGCAGCGTTACCAGATTTCATATTGGGATGGCGCGATCATCGCCGCCGCCGAGCGCCTTGGCGTCAAGACACTTTACACCGAAGACCTCAACCACGGGCAGGCTTACGGCTCCGTGGTCGCCATCAACCCCTTCCGCACTCACTGATCAGGTCGCAAAAAATGTCCATTCTCGTCGACAAGAACACCAAGGTGCTGGTGCAGGGCCTGACCGGCAAGACCGGCACGTTCCATACGGAACAGGCGCTGGCCTATCACGGCACCAAGATGGTTGGCGGCATCCATCCCAAGAAGGGCGGCGAGACCTGGACCGGCGCCAAGGGCGAGAACCTGCCGATCTTCGCCACCGTCGCCGAAGGCAAGGCCAGGACCGGCGCCAACGCTTCGGTCGTCTATGTGCCGCCGGCGGGCGCCGCCGAGGCGATCCTGGAAGCGATCGAAGCCGAGATCCCGCTGATCGTCTGCATCACCGAAGGCATTCCTGTCATGGACATGGTCAAGGTCAAGGCAAGGCTCGACCGCTCGACGTCGCGGCTGCTCGGCCCCAACTGTCCGGGCGTGCTGACGCCCGACGAATGCAAGATCGGCATCATGCCCGGCAACATCTTCCGCAAGGGCTCGGTGGGCGTTGTTTCCCGTTCTGGAACGCTTACCTATGAGGCAGTGTTCCAGACCACCAATGTCGGCCTCGGCCAGACCACCGCCGTCGGCATCGGCGGCGATCCGGTCAAGGGCACGGAGTTCATCGACGTGCTGGAGATGTTCCTCGCCGACGACGAGACCAAGTCTATCATCATGATCGGCGAGATCGGCGGTTCGGCCGAGGAAGACGCCGCGCAATTCCTCAAGGACGAGGCCAAACGCGGCCGCAAGAAGCCGATGGCCGGCTTCATCGCGGGCCGCACGGCGCCGGCCGGCCGCACCATGGGTCATGCGGGCGCGGTCATCTCCGGCGGCAAGGGCGGCGCCGATGACAAGATCGCGGCGATGGAATCGGCCGGGATCAAGGTTTCGCCGTCGCCGGCAAGGCTCGGCACGACCTTGGTCGAGGCGATCAAAGGATAAGGCAGTAAGGGAGTAGGGCAGTATGGCAGTAGGGGAATAGGAAGAACGGGACGAGCGCGGCAACCGCCTGCTTTCCCTACTGCCTTACTCCCCTACTGCCCCACTCCCCTCCAAAAACAGGAGACGGAGCCAGGCTCCGCAGACAAAATGGCAAGACAAGATCAGGCCAACGACCAGTTTTCGCTTACCTCTTTCCTCTATGGCGGCAACGCCGACTATATCGAGGCGCTGCATGCCGCCTATGAGGACGATCCCGAATCGGTCAACCCCGAATGGCAGGACTTCTTCGCGGCGCTGAAGGACGACGCCGGCGATGTCCGCAAGAACGCCAAGGGCGCATCGTGGGCCAGGCCTTCCTGGCCGCTGCAGGCCAATGGCGAACTGGTCTCGGCGCTCGACGGCAATTGGGGCCTCGTCGAAAAGCACTTGGAGAAGAAGGTCAAGGAGAAGGCCGTCGTCAACGGCGCCGTGCTTTCCGACGCCGACGTGCACCAGGCGACGCGCGATTCCGTGCGCGCCATCATGATGATCCGCGCCTACCGCATGCGCGGCCATTTGCACGCCAATCTGGATCCGCTCGGCATCGCCAAGCCGCTCGAGGACTATAATGAACTGTCGCCGGAGAATTACGGCTTCACATCAGCCGATTACGACCGGCCGATCTTCCTCGACAATGTGCTCGGGCTCGAATTCGGCACCATCCGGCAGATGCTGGATATCCTGACCCGCACCTATTGCTCGACGCTCGGCGTCGAGTTCATGCATATTTCCGACCCCGAGGAGAAGGCCTGGATCCAGGCGCGCATCGAGGGCACCGACAAGGAGATCACCTTCACCGCCCCCGGCAAGAAGGCGATCCTGCAGAAGCTGGTCGAGGCCGAAGGTTTCGAGCAGTTCATCGACGTCAAGTACAAGGGCACCAAGCGCTTCGGCCTCGATGGCAGCGAGGGGCTGATCCCGGCGCTTGAACAGATCATCAAGCGCGGCGGCCAGCTCGGCATGAAGGAGATCGTGCTCGGCATGGCGCATCGCGGCCGGCTGAACGTGCTCTCCCAGGTGATGGCCAAGCCGCACCGCGCCATCTTCCACGAATTCAAGGGCGGCTCGGCCGCACCCGACGAGGTCGAAGGTTCGGGCGACGTGAAGTACCATCTCGGCGCCTCGTCGGACCGCGAATTCGACGGCAACAAGGTGCATTTGTCCTTGACCGCCAACCCCTCGCATCTGGAAATCGTCGATCCGGTGGTGATGGGCAAGGCGCGGGCCAAGCAGGACTATCTGTTCGGCCGCAGCCGCGAGGAGATCGTGCCGTTGGAAGAGCGCGCCAAGGTGTTGCCGCTGCTGCTGCACGGCGACGCCGCCTTTGCCGGTCAGGGCGTGATCGCCGAAATTCTCGGCCTGTCGGGCCTGCGCGGCCACAGGGTCGCCGGCACGCTGCATTTCATCATCAACAACCAGATCGGCTTTACCACCAATCCGCGCTTCTCGCGCTCCTCGCCCTATCCGTCGGATGTGGCCAAGATGATCGAAGCGCCGATCTTCCACGTCAATGGCGACGACCCGGAAGCCACGGTCCACGCCGCCAAGGTGGCGATCGAGTTCCGCATGAAATTCCACAAGCCTGTGGTGGTGGACATGTTCTGCTATCGCCGCTTCGGCCACAATGAGGGCGATGAGCCGGCCTTCACCCAGCCGATCATGTACGCCAACATCCGCAAGCACAAGACGACGGTGCAGATCTATGGCGACCGGCTGATCGCCGAGGGCCACATCACCCAGGCCGAATTCGACAAGTTGAAGGCCGACTGGCGGGCGCATCTCGAGTCCGAATGGGAGGTCGGCCAGCACTATAAGCCCAACAAGGCCGACTGGCTGGACGGCGCCTGGTCGGGCCTGCGCACGGCCGACAACCAGGACGAACAGCGGCGCGGCAAGACCGCCGTGCCGGTCAAGACGCTGAAGGAGATCGGCAAGAAGCTGACCGAGGTGCCGAAGGATTTCGAGGCGCACAAGACGATCCTGCGCTTCCTCGAGAACCGCCGCCAGGCAATCGAGTCGGGCGAAGGCATCGACTGGTCGACGGCAGAGGCGCTGGCCTTCGGCGCCATCCTGCTCGATGGCAACCCGATCCGGCTGTCCGGGCAGGATTCGGAACGCGGCACCTTCTCGCAACGCCATTCCGTGCTCTACGACCAGCGCGACGAAACCCGCTACATCCCGCTCAACAATCTGTCGGCCGCGCAGGCCGGCTACGAGGTCGTCAATTCGATGCTGTCGGAAGAGGCCGTGCTCGGCTTCGAATATGGCTACAGCCTGGCCGAGCCGAAGGCGCTGACGCTGTGGGAGGCCCAGTTCGGCGACTTCGCCAATGGCGCCCAGGTGGTGTTCGACCAGTTCATCTCCAGCGGAGAGCGCAAGTGGCTCAGAATGTCGGGCCTCGTCTGCCTGCTGCCGCATGGCTATGAAGGCCAGGGTCCCGAACATTCGTCGGCTAGGCTGGAGCGCTTCCTGCAGCTTTGCGCCGAAGACAACATGCAGGTGGCCAATTGCACGACGCCGGCCAACTACTTCCACATCCTGCGCAGGCAGCTGAAGCGGGACTTCCGCAAGCCGCTGATCCTGATGACGCCGAAGTCGCTGCTGCGCCACAAGCGGGCGGTGTCGACGCTGCCGGATATTTCCGGCGAAAGCGCGTTCCACCGGCTGCTGTGGGACGATGCCCAGTTGCTAACGGGCCAGGCGATCAAGCTCACCAAGGATTCGAAGATCCGCCGTGTCGTGCTCTGCTCGGGCAAGGTCTATTACGACCTCTACGAGGAGCGCGAGAAGCGCGGCATCAACGACATCTATCTGCTGCGCGTCGAACAGCTCTACCCGTTCCCGGCCAAGGCGCTGATCACCGAACTGTCACGCTTCCGCAATGCCGAGATGGTGTGGTGTCAGGAGGAGCCCAAGAACATGGGCGCCTGGTCGTTCATCGACCCGTATCTGGAATGGGTGCTGGCGCATATCGACGCCAAGCATCAGCGGGTGCGCTACACCGGCCGGCCGGCCGCGGCGTCGCCGGCGACCGGATTGATGTCGAAGCATCTGGCCCAGCTTGCCGCCTTGCTCGAAGACGCGCTTGGTGAATAGGACAGAATTGGGCGAATAGAACGTCAAACGAGACAGAACGGACAGGCACAATGGCTACCGAAATCCGCGTTCCCACTCTCGGCGAATCCGTCACCGAGGCGACCATCGGCAAATGGTTCAAGAAGGTGGGCGACGCGGTCGCCGCCGACGAGCCGCTGGTCGAGCTCGAAACCGACAAGGTGACGGTGGAAGTGCCGGCGGCCGGGGCGGGCACGCTCAGCGAAATCGCCGTCAAGGAAGGCGAGACGGTCGAGGTCGGCGCGTTGCTCGGCATGATTTCGGCGGGCGATGGGGCAAAAGCGACGGCACCTGAACCTGCAAAAGCTGCAGCACCTGAACCGAAGCAGGATGCGGTGTCGCAGGCCTCGGCGCCGACGGCCGCCTCGACCGTCAAGCAGGCCGCGACCGAAACCGCCAAGATCGCCGGCGACGCCGGCGCCATCGAGACACGCACAATGCCGCCGGCGCCATCAGCGGCAAAGCTGCTTGCCGAGAACAATCTCGCGGTCGACCAGATCTCGGGTTCCGGCAAGCGCGGCCAGGTGCTCAAGGGCGACGTGCTCGACGCGATCGCCAGGGGCGCGCCGTCGCAGCCGGCCGAAATGCCGAAGGCGCCGCCTGCACCGGTCGCCGTTCGCGCGCCCTCCTCGACCGATGACGCGTCGCGCGAAGAGCGTGTGCGCATGACCAAGCTGCGCCAGACCATCGCGCGCCGGCTCAAGGAAGCGCAATCGACCGCCGCCATGCTGACCACCTTCAACGAGGTCGACATGAGCGCGGTGATGGCGCTGAGGACCAAATACAAGGATGTGTTCGAGAAGAAGCACGGCGTGAAGCTCGGTTTCATGGGCTTCTTCACCAAGGCCGTCACCCACGCCCTGAAGGAGATCCCCTCCGTCAACGCCGAGATCGACGGCACCGACATCATCTTCAAGAACTATGCCCATATTGGCGTCGCCGTCGGCACCGAGAAAGGCCTCGTCGTGCCGGTGGTGCGCAACGCCGACCAGATGGGAATAGCCGAGATCGAGAAGGATATCGGCCGGCTGGGCCTCGCCGCGCGCGACGGCAAGCTCTCGGTTGCCGATATGCAGGGCGGCACGTTTACGATTTCCAACGGTGGCGTTTACGGGTCGCTGATGTCGACGCCGATCCTCAATGCGCCGCAGTCCGGCATCCTTGGCATGCACAAGATCCAGGAGCGGCCGGTGGTGGTCGGCGGCCAGATCGTGATCCGGCCGATGATGTATCTGGCGCTCTCCTACGACCATCGCATCGTCGACGGCAAGGAAGCGGTGACCTTCCTGGTGCGCGTCAAGGAAAGCCTGGAGGATCCCGAGCGGCTGGTGCTCGATCTGTGAGCGAAGCTGATCGCGCCATGGCTGGTTGGCTGCGTGCCATGCGGCGATCGTTTCGACGTAGTCTCGTCTGGCTTGGCATTTTTTCCGCTTTGCCATCCATGGCGCTCGCCGCCGACTGGGACGTGACCAAGGCGAGCAGCAATCTTGGGGTTTTCGCCCTGAGCGATGCCGAACTGGCGGAGCGACAGATCACGGTCGCCCCGATCGGTGAGCTTGAATTGCCGACCGGCGAAATTATCGCCTGTGACCCTCTGGTGAGCGGCGTCGAGACGCCGGCCTTGAGCCGCAAGGTCAAACCAGGGCGCTACCCGGTTTCGCTGTTGGAAGCACAAGATCGTGTCGCCGTTGCGGTGCTGCGCTTCAGGCCCGGCACGCCGGTCCGCTGGGAACTGGCCACCGTGCCAGGCCAGGATGTCGCGACGTTGAAGAGCGACGAGATGTTCGGCTATCCCGTCGATGCCGGCCTTGGCTCGTTCATGGACAAGACGGCCATGGCGCTGATGTCGGAGCAGCAGGACAGGCTGAAGGCCGACGAAAACTACTACGATGATGTGCTGGCAGCCGAATTTGCCCCCAATCAGGACAGGTTCGTGATGCATCACCCGGCTGCCGGCAACCCCGTCAACATCGCGATGTTCTGGAGCGGTTGGGGCGACGGGTTTTATCCATCGTTCTGGGGGCTGGACGCGGCGGGCGAACCGCTGCTGCTGACGACCGATTTCGGCGTGCTGAAAAACGCCGATGGGCGCAAGAGCAAGTAGGCCGCCACGATGCAAAGCGCCCTGTCGCCCACCATCGGATCTTTGGCTGGGTTGCTGGCCGTTTTGTTTGCGAGCTCCGCTGCGCTTGCTGCCTGCCCGCTGGAACTCGCCGTCTATGGCGATGCCGAGAGCGAAGCCGGCATCGATTTCAGGCCGACCGGGGAATCGGCCGTTGTCTCCAACACGTTCAAGATGGTGCTCGACAAGGGGGTCGTGCTCGATGGCATCGTCATGTGGACGGAAGGGGTGGCGCGCCCGCATGGCTCGCTGATGTACAAATGCCCGACCGGCGACGTCACCGGCGACGAGCTCGCCGCCTGCACGGTGTGGGAGGGCGTCATCTACAGTTCCGACGACCAGGGCAAGATCGCCTTGCTGCCGGCCGAAGGCGTCGATGCACCGAAGACGCTGATCTTTCCCGACCTCGGGCCTTCGCTGCAAATGTCGGCAGCCTATGGTGAGAACGGGTTTTCGAAAGTGCCGCGGGATGTCTTTGCGCTGAAGGGTTGCCAGGAATGAGCGGCGCTCCAAAGGTGCTGCTGGTTACCGGCGGCAGCCGGGGTATCGGCGCCGCCATCTGCCGGCTGGGGGCCGCGGCCGGTTATCGCGTCGCGGTCAACTACGCGTCGAATGAAAACGCCGCTAGAGCGCTGGTCGCCGAGATCGAAACCACCGGCGGCGAGGCTTTGGCGGTCAAGGGCGATGTCGGCAAGGAGGCCGATGTCTTTGCCATGTTCGAGGCGGTGGACCGCGCCTGGGGCCGGCTCGACGCTTTGGTCAACAATGCCGGCATCGTCGACGTCAAGGCGCGCGTCGACGAGATGAGTGCAGCACGGCTGGAGCGCATGATGCGCATCAATGTCGTCGGGCCCTTTCTCTGTGCTCGCGAAGCGGTCAGGCGCATGTCGACCGGCCACGGCGGCAGGGGCGGCGCCATCGTCAATATCTCGTCGGCCGCATCGGTACATGGCTCGGCGGGCGAGTATGTCGACTATGCGGCGTCCAAGGCCGCGATCGATACTTTCACCGTCGGGCTGGCCCGCGAAGTGGCGACCGAAAGCGTGCGCGTCAATGCGGTGCGGCCGGGCATCATCGACACCGAGATCCATGCATCTGGCGGCCAGCCGGACCGGATCGCACGGATCAAGGACATGCTGCCGATGAAAAGGGCGGGCACATCACATGAAGTCGCGCATGCGGTTCTCTATCTTTTGTCGGACGAAGCGTCCTATACGACGGGCGCGATCCTGAATGTGAGCGGCGGCCGCTGAAGGCCAGGCAAGAAGGACACCATCATGGCTTATGACGTCGTTATCATCGGATCGGGGCCAGGCGGTTATGTCTGCGCCATCAAGGCGGCACAGCTCGGCCTGAAGACGGCGGTGGTCGAGAAGAACGCGACCTTCGGCGGCACCTGCCTCAACATCGGCTGCATCCCGTCCAAGGCGCTGCTCCATGCGTCCGAGATGTTCGCCGAGGCCGGCCATTCCTTCGATACGCTGGGCGTCGAGATATCAGCGCCGAAACTCAATTTGAAGAAGATGATGGCGCACAAGGATGCAACGGTGGCGTCGAACGTCAATGGCGTCGCCTTCCTGTTCAAGAAGAACAAGATCGACAGTTTTCGCGGCACCGGCAAAGTGGTTTCGGCCGGCAAGGTGTCGGTGACCGGCGAGGACGGCAAGGTCGAGGAGATCGAGACCAGGAACATCGTCATCGCCACCGGCTCCGACGTCGCCGGCATTCCGGGCGTCAAGGTCGATATCGACGAGACGGTAATCATGTCCTCGACCGGTTCCTTGTCGCTGGACAAGGTGCCGGGCCATCTGGTGGTGGTCGGCGGCGGCGTCATCGGGCTGGAGCTTGGCTCGGTGTGGGCGCGGCTCGGCGCCAAGGTCACCGTCGTCGAATTCCTCGACACCATTTTGGGTGGCATGGATGGCGAGGTCTCCAAGCAGTTCCAGCGCATGCTGTCCAAGCAGGGATTCGAGTTCAAGCTGGGCGCCAAGGTGACCGGTGTCGCCAAGGCCAAGAAGGGCGCGACCGTCACTTTCGAGCCGGTCAAGGGTGGCGCCGCCGAGACGATCGAGGCGGATGCGGTGCTGATCGCGACGGGACGCCGGGCCTATGCCGACAGTCTCGGTCTGAAGGAGGCCGGGGTCGAAGTCGACGAGCGTGGCCGGGTCAAGACGGACGGCCATCTCCGGACCAATGTGCCCGGCATCTATGCCATCGGCGACGTCATCGCCGGGCCGATGCTTGCCCACAAGGCCGAGGACGAAGGCGTGGCGGTGGCCGAGACCATTGCCGGCCAAGCCGGGCATGTGAACTACGACGTCATTCCCAGCGTCGTCTACACCAGTCCGGAAATTGCTTCCGTCGGCAAGACCGAGGAAGAGCTGAAGAAGGCCGGCATCGACTACAAGATTGGAAAATTCCCGTTCACCGCCAATGGCCGGGCGCGCGCCATGCTGCACACCGACGGCTTCGTCAAGATCCTGGCCGACAAGGCTAGTGACCGCGTGCTCGGCGTCCATATCGTCGGCTTCGGCGCCGGCGAGATGATCCACGAGGCGGCGGTGCTGATGGAGTTCGGCGGCTCGTCGGAAGATCTCGCCCGCACCTGCCACGCCCATCCGACGATGTCGGAAGCGGTGAAGGAAGCGGCGCTGGCTACTTTCTTCAAGCCGATCCACATTTAGTGGTGGTGCAGGATTTTTAGGAATGCCGGAGGGACAGCACCTCCCTCTGTCCTGCCGGACATCTCCCCCGCAAGGGGGGAGATTGGCAGCTTCCGCCTCGGCGCTTCTTCTTCGACGTTGGAGATTGGCGAAAGCACTAGTGACATCCAATCTCCCCCCTTGCGGGGGAGATGTCCGGCAGGACAGAGGGGGGCGCGAAGGATCGCCGGCGCTCCGTCCTGTTTACCACCTGTCGCGGAGCCCCAAACAAAACGGCCCGCTTTTCGGCGGGCCGTTCTGCGTTGAAATCAGGAGCCTGATCAGT
This sequence comes from Mesorhizobium sp. STM 4661, assembly GCF_000359125.1. Lineage (GTDB taxonomy): Bacteria > Pseudomonadota > Alphaproteobacteria > Rhizobiales > Rhizobiaceae > Mesorhizobium. The sequence continues at coordinate 32,924 of NZ_CAAF010000015.1, forward strand.
TGGCCGGCGCGGCAGGAGCCGGTGCGGGCGCCGGGGCTGGCGCGGGTGCAGG
>NZ_CAAF010000014.1 GCF_000359125.1 Mesorhizobium sp. STM 4661
TGTTCCAGCTTGGCACCAACAGCGATCCGGCCAGCACCCCTCAACCGTCTCGGCGCTGCGCGCCGATCCACCTTCTCCCACAAGGGGAGAAGGCAAGACAGGGCGTCGTCGCCCGCTATTCAATAATCAAGAACTTGGGAGGTGGCATTGGCGGACAAGGTAAAAGTGCTGGTGGTTGGGCTCGGCAATATGGGCGCGTCGCATGCCAGCGCGTATCATAGGCTGGACGGTTTCGAGATCGTCGGCATCATGAGCCGCTCGATCAAGAGCAACAAGAAGATCCCGGCCGAACTTTCAGGCTATCCGCTCTACGAGGATTTCGACCTGGCGCTGAAGGAGACGAAGCCCGATGCCGTCTCCATCAACAGCTGGCCCAATACGCACGCCGAATACGCGCTGAAGGCAATCGCCGCCAATTGTCATGTGTTCATGGAAAAGCCGCTCGCCACCAATATCGAGGATGCCGAAAAAGTGGTCGCCGCGGCGCGGGCGAAGAACCGCAAGCTGGTGCTCGGCTACATCCTGCGTGTGCACCCTTCCTGGATCAAGTTCATCGAGGTCGGCAAGACGCTCGGCAAGCCGCTGGTGATGCGGCTCAACCTCAATCAGCAGAGCAGCGGCAGCGCCTGGCACTGGCACAAGAACCTGATCGATTCGCTGATTCCGATCGTCGATTGCGGCGTGCACTATGTCGATGTCATGTGCCAGCTCACCGGCGCCAAGCCGGTGCGGGTGCACGGCATCGGCGCCAAATTGTGGGCGGAAGCCGACAAGCAGAATTACGGCCACCTGCATGTCACCTTCGACGACGGTTCGGTCGGCTGGTACGAAGCGGGCTGGGGCCCGATGATGAGCGAGACGGCCTATTTCGTGAAGGATGTGGTCGGCCCCAAGGGTGCGGTCTCGATCGTCGCCGGCCAGACGGCAAGCAGCGCTGCCGACACCGCCGAAGTCTCGAACTCCGCCGATATCGACCGTCACACCAAGACCGATGCGCTGAAGATCCACTATGCCCAGGTCGATGGCGACAAGAATTTCAGCAAGCCCGACGAGATCGTCAGCATGGAGGACGAGCCCGGCCATCAGGAGCTCTGCGACCGCGAGCAGGCGTTCTTCCTGCGCGCCATTCGCGAGGATCTCGACCTCGCCGAGCAGATGGATGCCGCGGTCAACAGCCTGCGTATCGTGCTCGCCGCCGAGCAGAGTATCGAGCTGGGGCGGACCGTCGAGCTGGCGTGAGGCCGTGAAGGATCGCAGACTGAAGGTGAGCGCTGACTGCTTCAGCGCGGCCTGCCGGCATCTTCACCTCAAGCAGCTGGAGCGGGCGCCGTCGGTTAAGCTGCCGATCTCCCCCCTTGCGGGGGAGATGCCCGGCAGGGCAGAGGGGGTTCTGTCCCTCCGACTTGCCAGGCAATCGGCACCATCTCGTCAGGCCAATGCCGGTTTGGGATGGGTTAAGTCGAAAGGCGGCGATCCTTCCCACCCCCCTCTGTCCTGCCGGACATCTCCCCCGCAAGGGGGGAGATCGGCTGTCCGTTCTACTTTCGCCAACCTTCTAGTTTCAGCCCCTACCGCGCGGGCGGCAGGTCCGAACCACCATCCAGCCAGGCCAGATCGTCCGGCGACAGCGCGATGTCGAGCGCTTGCAGGCTGTCGTCCAGTTCGCCGAGCGTGCGCGGGCCGATCAGCGGCGTGGATGGAAACGGCTGGGCCAGGACATAGGCGAGCGCGACATGGATCGGGGCCTTGCCCAGCCTGTCGGCGAGTTCGATCGCCCGGTCGCGGCGCCCGAAATTCTTCTCCGAGTACCAGACCCGCACCAGTTCCTCATTGTCCAGCCTGTCGCGCCCGGCGCGCTCGGTGAAGAAGCCCCGCCCCTGGCTCGACCAGGCGAAATTCGGCATCTGCCGGGTGGTCAGCCACGCCTTCCAGTCGTCGCTGGAGGCGGTGACGCAGCCGGCCCAGATCGGCTCCAGCATTTCGGCCAGCGAAAAATTGTTGGAGAGCACGCCGGGCTTCTGCTTGCCGGCCCGCTCGGCATAGGCGATGGCCTCGTCCATGCGCGCCATCGTCCAGTTGGAGCCGCCGAACGGCCCGCGGATGCGGCCTGCCCTGGCCTCCTGGTCCATGGCGTCGACGAATTCGCCAACCGGCACATCCGGATTGTCGCGGTGCATGAAATAGATATCGACATGATCGGTCTGCAGCCGGTCGAGCGACTGGCCGAGCTGCTTGGCGATGACATCGGGATAGCAGAGCGGCGAATGCGCGCCCTTGGCGATGACGATCGATTGCTCGCGCACGCCGCGATTCCTCAGCCATTGGCCAAGCAACGCCTCGGTATAGCCGGCGCCGTAGACATAGCCGGTGTCGAACAGATTGCCGCCGGCCTCGAAAAAGGCATCGAGCAGGATCGAGCCCGAAGAGAAAGTGCGGAAATCCTCGAAGCCGAGCGCCAGACACGAAGCCGGTCGCGGCAGACCCGGAATCTGGCGTTTCGGGATGGTGGCGCCGTCGGTGCGCAACCGACGGCCGGAAATCGTGTTGAGGCGTTTTGCCGGCTTTTCGATTTCATATTCGAGGCCGACAGCAGCGCGCCATCTGTCGAGCACACGCAGAGTGCCGAGACTGTCGTCCCAGCCCATGCCCGGCCAGGCAAATTCCCGGCGGCCGGCAAGGATCGCCTCGCCGGCGGCGTCGACCTCGAAGGAATAGAGATGACGCGTTTCGTTGACGCTGATGGTTTCGCGCGTGCCGTCGGATCGGATCAGGTCGATCCGGCCCAGACCAACATCGCGATCGCCGCCGGCGAACCAGAAATCCGGCACCGCGATGTTGCCCTTGGTGCCGAGGATGCGGAGGACGTTTTCCTGATCGAGCGAGATGCTGCAGGACACCTCGGCGACGATGCCGCCGGGGAAATGCAGCAGCGCCGAGGCCCATTCGTCGACCCCGGACTGGCCGAGATGCGCGGCACCAACCACTCGGTCCGGCTCGGCGAAAGGCATTCCCGCTGCTGCCCCGGCAATCAGCCGCGCCATCGAGACGGGATAGCCGCCGACATCCAGTATGCCGCCGCCGGCGAGATCGTTGGCAAAGAGCCGGTGCTCCGGCATGAAGCCGGGCATGGCGAAGCCGAAGCTCGACTTGATCATCCTGATCTCGCCGATGGCGCCCGACCTGACCAGCTCGACCAGCTTCAACGTCTGCGGATGCAGCCGGTACATGAAGGCCTCGCCGAGGAAGGTGCCGGCCTTGCGCGCCGCATGGATCATCGCGTCGGCCTCGAAGGCGGTCAGCGCAATCGGCTTTTCACACAGCACATGTTTGCCGGCTTCGGCCGCCTTGATCGCCCATTCGGCGTGGCCGGGATGCGGTATCGAAATATAGATCGCATCGACATCCGGGTCCTTGAGCAACGCCTCATAGCCATCGAGTATGCGGGCACCGGGAAAGCTCTCGGTGAGGCCCGACTTGCCCGGGTTGCGGGCACCAAGGGCTACCAGCGTGCCGGTGCGCGACTGTGCGACCCCGCCGGCAAAGGACTTGGCAATGCCGCCGGGCCCGAGAATGCCCCAGCGAAGTTTTTCCGGTCTGGAATTCATGTCATATCTCCAAGGGTAGCCGCGATGCATTGCGATCGGGCCAAGAAAATCTGCCGCCTAGCGAATCCTTCCGCCTGACGTGTCGAAGAGCAGGGAACGCTCGGCCTTGATCGACACGGTAATATGGTCGCCGCTCGCGCGTTGCCGCGAAGCCTCGCGCTCGATGATCAGTTCCTCGTCTCCGGCATCGGCGTAGACGTAGCTCACCGATCCCAGGTGCTCGGCGACATCGGCCTTGACCGATATGTCGCAGTCGCCTCGACCGGCATCGAAAAAGTGCTCCGGCCGGATGCCGAGAACGACATCGCTGCCGACCGCGGGTGGAGCTTGCGAAAGCGGCTTGCGCAGCCGGGCGCCGCGATGGTTGGCGAGTTCGACGGTCGCCGCGCCGCTCTCGATACCGACCACCTTCGCGGCCATGAAATTCATCTTCGGCGAGCCGACGAAACCGGCGACGAAGCGGTTGGCCGGGTCGTCATAGAGATCGAGCGGCGCCCCGATCTGCTCGATATGACCGGCATTGAGCACGACGATCCGGTCGGCCAGCGTCATCGCTTCGGTCTGGTCGTGCGTCACATAGATCATGGTGACGCCGAGCTCCTTGTGCAGGCGCGATATCTCGACCCGCATCTGCACTCTGAGTTCGGCGTCGAGATTGCTTAGCGGCTCGTCGAACAGGAACACTTGAGGCTCGCGCACGATGGCGCGGCCGATGGCGACGCGCTGGCGCTGGCCGCCCGACAATTGTTTTGGGCGCCGCTGCATCAGTTCAGTGATGCGCAGGATTTCAGCGGCTCGGCCAACCCGCCGATCGGTGTCGGCCTTCGGGTTGCCGTTCATCCGCAGCCCGAAGCTCAAATTCTGCTCCACCGTCATGTGCGGATAGAGCGCGTAGGACTGGAACACCATGGCGATGCCGCGATCGGCCGGCTCGACATCGTTCACCACCTTGCCGCCGATGGCGATCTCGCCGCCGCTGATGTCCTCGAGCCCGGCGATCATCCTGAGCAGTGTCGATTTTCCGCAGCCGGAAGGGCCGACGAAGACGACGAATTCGCCATCCCTGACGTCGATGCTCGCGCCATGGACGACCTCATAGACGCCGAAGCGCTTGACGACATTGCTGAGTGTGACCGCCGCCATTGCCGATCCCTATTTCACGGCGCCGGCGGCGATGCCGGCGATGAAATGACGCTGCAAGAGCACGAAGACGACGAGCATCGGCACCGTCAGCATCACGGCACCGGCCATGATGCCGCCCCACGACACTTTGGTCAGGCCGATCAGCGTGCCGAGCGCCACGGGAGCCGTCATCGCACCGGGCTGGCTGTTGATCAGCAGCGGCCAGAGGTAGTTGTTCCAGGAAGCCAGGAACAGGATGATGGCGAGCGCGGCGAGCATCGGCCGCGCCAGCGGCAGCGCGACGAAGAGGAAGATGCGCCATTCCTTCACGCCTTCGACGCGGGCGGCATCGAACAGCTCATGCGGCATCATCGAGAAGGCCTGCCGCATGAACAGCACGCCCAGCGAATTGAACAGCGGCGGCACGATCAGCGCCACCCAGGTGTTGGCGAGCTGGAAGTCGCGCGCCACCATGATGAATTGCGGGATCAGCACGACCGCATAGGGCAGCGTGATGGTGCCGAGGATGATGGCGACGACCATGCCCTTGCCGAAGAACTGATAGCGCGCCAGCGCCCAGCCGGCCATCGAGGTGAGCAGCACGGACAGGAAGGTGTAGGTCACCGCCACCGACACCGAGATGCCGATGGCGCCGACGAAATTGGTGCCGCGCTGCAGATTGTCGAAATTGTCGAGGAAACCGCCATGCGGCAGAAGCTCGATGCCGGGGCTGAAGATGCCATTGTCGGGCATGGTCGAAAACACCACCATCATCCACAGCGGAAACAGCCAGATCAGCGCCAGCGGCGTCAGGAACAGATGCAGCGCGATGCTGCGTGCGAGCCTGGCCTGGGACAGCGAGCTCATTTCGGGTCCCTCGTCAGCCATAGCTGAACCAGCGTGATGGCGATCGCCAGCCCGGCCATGGTGTAGGCAATGGCCGAGGCGTAGCCGAAATTGAGCGACCGGAAACCCTGGCGGTAGAGCAGCAGGCCGAGCGTTTCGGTGCCGCCGCCCGGTCCGCCGCGTTCGGTGATCAGGAAGGGCTCGGTGAAGAGCTGCATGGTGCCGATGATCGACAGCACCGCGCAGAAGACGATGACCGGCTTGAGCAGCGGCAGGGTGATGTAGAAGAACTGCTTCACCTTGCTGACGCGGTCGAGCGTCGCCGCCTCATAGACATCATCGGGGATCGACTGCAGGCCGGCGAGCAGGATGATGGCGTTGTAGCCGGCCCAGCGCCAGGTCACCGCGATCATGATGACAGCCATCGCCGGGGTGACGTTGGAAAACCAGTCGATCTTGGGCAAGCCGACACTGTTCAAGAGCTTGTTGACGATGCCGAAATCGAGGTTGAACATCAGCCTGAACACCGCCGAATAGGCGACCTCGCCGACCACGACGGGCGCGAAGAAGGCAAAGCGGTAGAGGCCGCGGGCCTTGAGCAGCGGCGAGTTCAACAGCACCGCCATGACGATCGCCAGCGAGATCATCACCGGCACCTGGATGACGAGGATGAGCAGCGTGTTCTCCAGCGCATTGAAGAAGGCGGGGTCGCCGATCAGGCGGCCCCAGTTGAAGGTGGGCGCGAACCGCCACGGCACGGTGCGTGTCGCCTGGAAGGAGATCAGGAAGGACGAGATGATCGGCCATACCCAGAAGATCGAGAAGATCAGGAGATAGGGCGCGAGGAAGCGGTAGGCCGTGGCATTCTGAGTGCGCATTGTTACCTCCTTCCGTTCTGTGTCACGCCCGCTGGGGAATCAATTGTCGAGACCGGCGCCGCCCCTCATCACCCTGCCCGTCCTCCGCAGCAGCTGCGCTGCAGCTGCGGAGGGTGGACCGGGCACTTCTCCCCGTATAGTGACGGGGAGAAGGGGCTGGCCGCAGCCTTGGCAGCCTTTTTGCAACGCCGGTGACTGGCGAAACCGTTGATGACAGCGCCCCTCTCCCCGTCACTATACGGGGAGAGGATGCCGGCAGGCAGGTGAGGGGCGGCGTCAACGTTTATCCAGCTCGCCAGCCTACTCCATGATCGGCAGGCCGGTCGCCGAGGCGATCTGGCTGGCGGCATCGTCGAGCGCCGCCTTGGCGTCGGGATAGCCGCCGCCGAGGTATTTGGTCTGCACCGCGCGCATGATGATCTCGGCGTCGCTCTGGAACGGCGTGCCGCGGCTGGGGACGACCTTGGGCAGAGTGGCGAGAATGTCTTTCCACACCGCCTGGCCGCCCCAGTAGGGCAGGCCCTCGGAAACATAGGGATCGTCGAGCGCGGAGATCAGCGAGGGCACCAGGCCGAAACCTTTCAGCATGGCTATCTGGCCTTCATTGGTCTCCAGCGTGTATTTCAGATAGGCGTAGGCGGCCTCCTTGTTCTTCGACGCCGAGGTGATGGCGAGCGAAGAGCCGCCGAGATTGGCGGCGCGGGGACCGTCGGCGGTCAGGCTCGGCATCGGATAGACGCCCCATTTGCCGTTTTCGCCGGCCGATTCGGTGCGAATGGTGCCCTCATACCAGCCGCCATAGACCTGGGTGGCGACGGTGCCGGCGGTGTTGTTGGTGATCTTGGTGCTCCAGTCGGCCGAGGTGATGATACCGGCGTCCTTCATCTCCTTGATCTTGGTCAGCGTATCGACGCATTTGGGCTGATTGACCGTGATCGACTGGCCGTCGGCGGCGAAATAGGCGCAGCCCTGTTCGTTGGAGATCATGCGGAAGAATTCGGTGTCGCCGTTGAAATCGGCGTTGGTCATGGTCACTCCCGGATTGGCGGCCTGGATCTTCTTGCCGGCGGCGATGAAATCGTCCCAGGTCTTGATCGAGGCGGGATCGACGCCGGCCTTCTCGTAGAAGTCGCGGCGGTAGAAGGCGGCGACCGGACCCGAATCCCACGGCATGGCATAGGCCTTGTCGCCGACTTCGAGCTCGGTGCGCTTGAAATCCGGGAATTTCGCCTGGTCTTGCGCCGTGTAGCCGAGCGTGTGCAGGTCGACGAAGCAGTCGGGGAACTGGCTCCAGTAGTTCTCGGCCTCGCCGTTTTCGATCGAGATGATGTCGGGCAGGCCGACGCCGCCGGCGGCGCAGCCGGCGATCGACTTGTCATAGGTTGGCTGGTTGCCGAGATCCTGGACCGTGACCTTGATGTCGGGGAATTGCTTGTTGAAGCCTTCGACGGTGGCCTTCAGCGACGAAGCGGCGATGTTCCAGCTCCAGATCGTGATTTCGCCGGACTGCGCAAGGGCCGGGCCGGAGCCCAGGGCAAGCACGAGCGCGGCGCAGGTCAGTGTGGTGCGCATTGAAATCCTCCCATTTCATTTGCTCTCTCACTGTGAGCGTGGCTAGACTATGCAGTGGGCAGGGCCTGTCGCCGTCAAAGGGAATATGAAATTGGCGGAAAGTAAGATGCCGGAGCGGCCGTTTTACCAGCCTGGCGCCAGCAGCGTGGAAGGCCTGCCGCTGCTGCTGCAGATGTTCCACACGCAACCGCTGGTGATGCTGAAGCCGCATTGGCATGCCCAGGTCGAGGTGAACTTCATTGTCCGCGGCACTGTCCACTACCGCATGAACGATCACGAGATCGCGCTTTCGGCCGGCGAGATGTGCCTGTTCTGGGGCGGCCTGCCGCACCAGATGGACGATCTCAGCGACGATGCCGTCTATGCCGGCGCGCATCTGCCGCTGGTGCATTTCTTCCGGCTGCATCTGCCCGCCGATATCAGGCACAGGCTGATGACGGGTGCTGCGCTGGTGACATCAGCCACCGACCGCTCCGACAATGATAGTTTCGAGCGCTGGAACCGCTATGCCCGCTCGGGCGATCCGGCCAGGGCCGAGCACGCCGTGAACGAGCTTCTGCTGCGGCTGGAGCGGGTGCGGTTCGAGCCTTACCGGCTGGTGCCCGAAACACCGACGGGTCAGGAAACGGGCAACCCCTTCGATCAGCAGTCGTCGCGCAATGTCGGGCGCATGTGCGACTTCATCGCCGAGAATTTTCTCTACGACATCGACTGCGTGACCATCGCTGCCGCCGCCGACATCCACCCCAAATACGCCATGAGCCTGTTCAAGAAATCGACCGGCATGACGCTCAACGAATATGTCAACCTGTTGCGGCTGAGCTACGCGCAGGCGCTTTTGATGCACCAGGACGCCAATGTGCTGCGCGTCGCCATGGAGAGCGGCTTCGGTTCGCTCAGCGCCTTCAACAAATCATTCCGCAAGCTCGCCGGCATGTCGCCGTCGGATTTTCGCAAAGCGGGCGTCAGGTAGTTCGCGATGCTGCGCCTTCGTTCAGGGACCGAATGTCACAAGCTCGGTGAACGTCAGATCGCCAGGCGAGGGTGGTTTGGGGCCTCTGAAATATTTCAACCCCTTGTTGGGGCGGTACCACCCGACCAGACCTGCAATCGGCTCCTTGGCGTCGACGAAGCAAAGCAGGATTCCGCTTCGCAAGAGAAAGCGCCCCATGGCACCGGCGCACCGGCTCAAATCCGCAAGAGAGCGGCAATAGACGATCTGATAGCATGGGATAAGACGGTGCACTATTCGACGCGGTATCAACACCAAGGGAAACGCTGCTCCGTCGCAAATGCAAATCAATGACAGGCAGCCCAGCGCGGCGTGTTCCAGGAGTATGTATCTCTCGGCGTCGGGCAGCATCGCCAATTCCGCAAGATCGGGACGAACTTCAAGCACCCGACACGACCGCTGCACTGAATTCAAGGCCGGCAAGAAGGCAAATTGTCCGTTGGAAAAGGGGCGAAAGCCGAGCGCCCAGTTGGCTTTCAATGTCGCGGGTTTCGGCGAAATGTTCGTGTAGGTCACATCCCTTTGCCTGAGAATCGTTGTAACCAGCTTGGCGCCATAGGGACGGAATTCCGCGTCGACGGACCAGCTTGAAAGATTGCAGCGGATCTCGTCGCCTTCCGGCCTCCGGTAGCGGGTATAAAGGGTCAGCACAACGCCGACGATTCGACCAGCCTTTTCCAAAGCAAAGCCGTATCGTTGGAATTCGTCGACGGCAGGCCGCCGCGACAAACGGGTCAGCGCCTGTATCCAGTAACTCCGGTCACGCTCCGGAAAGCCCCTGCACAGGCAGTCGACCACTCCTTCCCAATCAGCTTCGCAAATTGGTCGACAGCGAAGATCGGGAGGGAGAGCGCCAAGGACGGCCATAATCAACTCCAGAATACGATAAAGCTACTTAAAGCGTGCCAAGTTTGAAAGGCCCATGCGATGCGCTTTAAGTTCTTGTTTTTGTGCATGTGTTATCGCAAAACCGCTGCGCACTCTGTGCGATATGCGTTTGATATGCCCCCGCGCAACATATTGGTGAACAACGATTAATACTCTGTGCAGCTTTTAAAAACGACTTTCCGCATTCATCACGAAAACGCAGAGTCCAGGTGAAGAATGCCGTTGCGTACCTCTCGCGCCTGTCGCGCGATGACAGCGACCGGAACCGGGAAAGGGAGAGAGCGGTGGCCACCGTCGGCCCGCGAGTGATGGCCTGGGTGAAGTTTGGCCCCCAAAGTGGCCTCCAAGTCAGTTGACGCGCGATCGCGGCGCACCTCTGTATGGTGCTGAGAGAGGTAGGGGGCGCATGGCGGGAAAGAGGACCGGTAAGCGGGCAGCTGAGCAGACGCGGCTTCCTGGGCTCAGCATATGGACCCTCTTGGGTAATACAGATTGAAAATTGCGCCCTCATGTTTCAAAACAGGTCGGTAGACCCGCGAGGATGGTTTCGAATCCTGAGGGGTCGCCCACGATCCTCAAGGCGAGAATTCTAAAAGACGTTCAACAATGACCCAGCACGTAAAAGACGCTCGAGTTCTCATGTACAGCCACGACACGTTCGGGCTCGGCCACTTGCAGCGCTGCCGGACGATCGCGCATTCGCTGGTCGAGGATTTCCGCGGACTTCAGGTGCTTATCATTTCGGGTGCGACTATAGCTGGCGCCTTCGACTACCGCGCCCGTGTCGACTTCGTGAAGATCCCCAGCGTCATCAAGTTGCGCAACGGCGAATACAACTCGCTGGAAAAGGATATCGATCTGCATGAGACGCTAAGGATGCGCCAGTCGATCATCCGCCACACAGCCGAGACCTTCCGGCCGGATATCTTCATCGTCGACAAGGAACCGCTCGGCCTGCGCGGTGAGATCGAGGACACGCTGTCCTACCTCAAGACGCGGGGCACCACGCTCGTGCTTGGCCTGCGCGAGGTGATGGACGCGCCGCATCTGCTCGAAGCAGAGTGGGCACGCAGGGATGTGATGCGCAAGATAGGCCTGTTCTACGACAAGGTCTGGGCCTATGGTCCGCCGGATTTCTACGATCCGTTGACCGGCTTGGATGTGCCGCCGGCTGTCAGGGCAAAGATGAAGTTCGTCGGTTTCCTGCAACGGAGCCTGCAGAAGAACGAGTTGCCCGGCCACCGGCCCGAGGGCGACTATATCCTCGTTACCACCGGTGGCGGCGGTGACGGCGCCGAACTGATTCACAACGTCATCGACGCCTATCAGCAGGATCCGCAATTGCAGCATAGGGCGCTGATCGTGCTTGGGCCTTACATGCCGGCGCGCAAGCGCAACAAGCTGCTCAAGAAGGGGTCCAAGATCCCCTATATCAAGATCATCGAGTTCGACAACCGCATGGAAGATCTGATTGCCGGCGCCAAGGCGGTAGTGGCGATGGGCGGTTACAACACCTATTGCGAGATACTGTCTTTCGACAAGCCGGCGCTGATCGTGCCGCGCGTCAAGCCCCGCGAGGAACAACTGATCCGAGCACGGCGCGCAGCCGAACTCGGCCTCATCGAGATGCTTTTGCCGGAAGAAGCCGAGGATTCCCAGCGGTTTGCCGATGCACTGAAGGTGCTGCCGGACCGGCCCCGCCCATCGCAGAGCAATCCGCATCTGACGCTGGAAGGGCTGCCTCATATTTCCGAAATCGTCGCGGAACTGCTCGACCGGCGGGCCGGCCATCACCTTTCGGTCATTGAAGGCATGAACTGAGTTGCAACATCGCAAGATCGTCGTGGTTCTGAAGGGCTATCCGCGGCTGTCGGAAACCTTCATCGCGCAGGAACTGCTCGGTCTGGAGCGTGCGGGGTTCGACCTGATACTCGTCGCGCTCAGGCGGCCGACCGACGCAAAACGCCACCCCGTGCATGACGAGATCAAAGCGCCCGTCCATTATCTGCCGGAATATCTGCATGAAGAGCCGCTGCGCGTGGTTCGCTCGCTGTTTGCTTTTCTGCTGCGGCCGGGCTTCTGGCGCGCGCTCGGATCGCTGGCTGCCGATATCCCCCGCGACTTTACGCGCAATCGCGCGCGCCGCTTCGGGCAAGCGCTCGTGCTGGCGGCCGAATGGCCGGAAGACGCGGGCTGGCTGCATGCACATTTCGCGCACACACCGGCATCGGTGACGCGCTATGCCAGCCAGCTTCGTGGCCTGCCCTGGAGCTGCTCGGCCCATGCCAAGGACATATGGACTTCGGCGGACTGGGATCTGGCTGGCAAGCTTTCCTCGGCGCGCTGGACGGTCACTTGCACGAAAACCGGCTTCGACCGTCTGAAAAAACTCGCTAACGGCAACTCGTCTGTGCATCTGAGCTATCATGGGCTCGACCTTGATCGCTTCGGCAGTTTCGGCGAGGCGCGAAAACAGCATGACGGCTCGGCGCCGGACGAACCGGTTATCGTTCTGAGTGTCGGGCGCGCCGTTGAAAAGAAAGGTTACGATACGTTGCTGGAGGCCCTTGCCCTCTTGCCTGGTGATTTGGCGTGGCGTTTCGAGCATATCGGCGGCGGCGAGGAACTGGAACGGTTCAAGGCGCTGGCGCAAAAGCTCGGCCTGGATGGTCGCGTCTCTTGGAAAGGCGCGCTTGCGCAGGAGGAGGTGCTTGAGCACTACCGCCGCGCCGACATCTTCGCCCTGGCCTGCAGGATCACCGCAAATGGCGACCGGGACGGTCTGCCGAATGTTCTGGTGGAGGCGGCTAGCCAGCGGCTTGCCTGCGTGTCGACCGATATTTCCGGCGTGCCGGAGCTTTTATCGCCGGATGAAACCGGGCTGCTGGTTCCGACGGAAAACCCAATTGCCCTGGCACAGGCGCTGGAGCGCCTGATCCGTGATCCCGTGCTGCGCGCCCGCCTCGGCGACGCCGCAGAGCGGCGCGTGCGCGGCAATTTCGATCATATGGCAAGCATTGGACAGCTCAAGGAACTGTTCGAGCGGGAGTGGCGGGCCGCCGAATGAAGCGGCTGCGCGCTTTCTTCTATGTCCAGCACCTGCTCGGTATCGGCCATCTCGCGCGCGCCAGCCGCATTGCGGCGGCTCTGGTCGATGACGGGTTTGACGTAACCGTCGTGACCGGCGGAGCGCCGATCGCGGGGTTTCCCGGACTGGGTGTAAAATCTGTAACCCTGCCACCTGTCACCTCCGGTGATGAAGGATTTTCCGGACTTGTCGACCTGCAGGGCAAACCCATCGACGATGATTTCAAGAAATGGCGTTCAGAAATGCTGCTGCGGGCATTCCGGGATTGCAGGCCTGATATCGTCATTGTCGAGGCGTTTCCATTTGGACGCCGGCAGATGCGTTTCGAACTCTTGCCGCTGATCGAGGCCATCGACGCGACGTCGCCCAGACCGCTGCTGGCGACGTCCGTCCGTGATATCCTTCAGGAGCGCGTCAAGCCGGGCCGAAACGAGGAAACGGTCGATCTCATCAACAGTTATTTCGACCTTGTTATGGTCCACGGCGATCCGGCTTTCGCAACCATCGACAAGACATTTCCACTGGCTGGGGCGATCAGGGCCGAGGTCACCTATACGGGGCTCGTTGCAGCGCCGCCATCGCCCGCGGCCTCCGAGCGCTTCGACGTTCTGGTGTCGGTTGGCGGCGGGGCTGCCGGAAAGAGCCTTGTCAGATCCACCATCGCAGCGGCGCGGAATGCCAACAACGCTTGGAAATGGTGTTTGATCACCGGCCCTAACCTGCCGAAAGACGAGTTTGACGTGATCGCACGCGATGCCACGCCGGGCCTGTCCATCTTCCGGTTCCGCGAGGATTTCGCCAGCCTGCTGACCGGCGCCCGCCTGTCAGTCTCGCAGGCGGGTTACAACACGGTCTGCGATGTCCTGCGCGCGGGTTGTCGCTCCCTGCTCGTTCCATTTGCAGCCGGCGGGGAAACCGAACAGACGGTTCGCACCCTGATGCTCGAAGAACTCGGTCTTGCAACGGTGCTGATGGAAAAGGACCTAACGCCTGAAGGTTTGGCGCAAGCGATCGAACAGGCGCTTGTGGGACCGACGCCATCCGCGCATCGTCTCGATCTGGAAGGCGCGCGTCGCTCGGCGCAAATCCTGCGCGAGCGGTATCGAACATGGTCCCTAAAAGCGGGGCCTGGTTTTCGGAAAAGTTCATGATCAAACAGACGATGGATCCTAACGCGCGTCGCGTCTGACGAGATTCGTGCGACGCGCTTCAAGTCCTTGTTTTCATGCATGTCGTTGTCCCAAAACCGCTACGCGCTTTTGGGCGAAATGCATTAAACAGTTCCAATCAGCATGAAGCGCGTATAATTTTTTGTCGGCAGTTCGCCGGAGAACCGCACCTCCCGTAGCGCCGCCATTGCTTCGAACGCTGCAAGTGAAGCCACGCAGTTGATGTGCGTCGGCTCGCTGAAATAATCGTTCGATTGCAGCAGTACATTCGTGCCCCGCGGAAGCAGAGCAAGCCAGGCGCGCAGCTCGGCTATGTGTTCGCAGCTCGTATTGACCATCAGGTCGGACCGCCCGGCCGCATAGTCGAGTGCGTACATATCTGCCGTCAGCGCCCGGAACCGGTCGCCGGCTTCCCGGTTGAGGGTCCGGGCGACCGGCGCGACTTCGGGATCGATGTCGATGCTATCGACCGCCGCGATGTCGAAACGGGCGTCGTTGAAAAGCATTGCCGGCAATACGCCGTACCATCCACCCAGAACCCATATGCGCCCGAACCGGCCGCCGCGGCTTTCGAACAGCCTGTCGAGCGCCCACATCTTGCAGGCGACCTGCTTGTGGTTGAAGGCGTTGGCGATATCGGCCTTCGGATGCTTGGCGATGACGCGCGCCAGCCCTGCCACGAGAGGGCATTTGACATAGGCAGCAATTCCCCGCGTGAGGTCCAGGGCTTGCTCGTGCCAGTCCATGCCGGCATTGCGTGGTTGCGTGACATCCATCATATTCGTCTTGTATGTTGGGATTTCGGGCGACGCAATCTTGCCTCCCGCAAGGCTGTTTGATCCGCGGACGTGATTATGCTGCAAGCCGCTTCGTCATTGCCCGGTGCCGGAGAGAGCCGCTTGCATCTGTCCGGACCATCGGCGTCCATCCGCCAGCACCAGCCGCGCAGCTGCGGCCTCGTGCTCGGCTATTCGCCAAAGCCCTACGGAAGCCGCGAACCGTTTGAGCGCAGGACAATCTCCATGCACTGCAGCTTCGAGCTTGTCGTTGGCGACGAAGAAATTGCCGATACGCCATTCGCCAGCAGGTGCTTTTGCATCCCGCATCCTTCCAACTGAAGGGTCCACAGTCGCATATGGAACCCAGCCTAGCCCGCTATATCTGGACGCACACCAAGAAGCAGCAGCTTTGGATATTGATGATCGTCGTGCTTTCGATGATCCCGTATTTCATGTCCTTCGACCTGCCGAAGCTGATCGTCAACGGCCCGATCCAAGGTGGCGGCTTCGAGCAACCGGGCGCGACCCAGCCATTCATGAGGTTACACTATAACCTGCCGTTCATTGGAGAGGTCCAGTTCTTCTCCGGTTTTCAGCTCGACCGCAAGGAGACGCTGCTTGCCCTGAGCCTTGTGTTCCTCTTGCTCGTCATCATCAACGGCCTGTTCAAACTCTACATCAACACCTACAAGGGCCGCCTCGGCGAACGCATGCTGCGGCGTATCCGCTTCGATCTGGTCGATCGTGTGCTGCGGTTTCCGCCGATTTACTTCAAGCGGGTGAAATCCGCCGAAGTGGCGACCATGGTGAAGGACGAGGTGGAGCCGCTGGGCGGCTTCATCGGCGATGCCTTCGTGCAGCCGGTGCTGCTCGGCGGCCAGGCGCTGACGGCCATGCTGTTCATCATGGTCCAGAACTTCTGGCTCGGAACGATAGCGGCCGTGATCGTGGCGATCCAGATCGTGCTCATCCCGCGAATGCGGCGGCGGCTGATCGTGCTCGGGCGCGAACGGCAGTTGACGGCGCGCGCGCTTTCGGGCCGGGTTGGCGAAATCGTCGACGGCATCGGCGCGGTTCACGTCCACGATACATCAAACTACGAGCGCGCCGACATAGCTGCCCGGCTCGGGCTCATCTTTAAGATCCGCTTCGATCTTTACCAATGGAAATTCATGGTGAAGTTCCTGAACAATTTTCTCGCGCAGGTCACGCCCTTTCTGTTCTACATGATCGGCGGGTATCTGGTCATCCAGGGGCGGCTGGACGTCGGCCAGCTCGTGGCCGTGATCGGCGCCTACAAGGACCTGCCCGGACCGATGAAGGAACTGATCGACTGGGATCAGGCGCGGCAGGATGTCCAGGTCAAATATCAGCAGGTCGTTGAACAGTTCACAGTCGAGGGACTCATTGCGCCGAGAATCGGGGCATTGACGATCGACGATCCCGATCCGATGACCAACCCCCTGTCGGCGATCAGTCTGTCCATGGCTGACGATGGCGGTGCAATGCTCCTCGACCGTATCTCCCTCCAGGTCAAGCCGGGTGAGACGGTGGCGCTGGTCAGTACCGCAACAGGTGGGGCGGAGGCGCTTGCGGAAGCCTTCGCGCGGCTGAACCGGCCGGACAGCGGAAGGGTCGCTTCGGGCGCCGACGACCTGCTTGAACTCCCCGAAGCAGTGACCGGCCGGCGCATGTCCTATGCCTCGTCGGATGTTTTCCTGTTCCAGGCAAGCCTCCGCGATAACCTGCTCTACGGATTGAAGCATGCGCCGCTGACATCGGTGCCTTATGACGGTGCCGCGGCAGACCAGCACCGCTGGAACATCGACGAGGCGCGCCGGTCGGGCAATCCGGATCTTGATATCCACAGCGACTGGATCAACTATGCTTCCGCCGGCGCTACCGGCCCGCACGACCTCTTTGAAGCCGTGCGCCGGGTGCTCGACGCGGTTGTTCTGTCGCGCGACATCCTGGATCTTGGCTTGCGCTCTTCGGCCGACCTCACGCGGCACACGGAGCTTGCCAGGCGGATCGTCGAACTGCGTGCGGCGCTGCGAACCCGGCTGGAGCACGAAGGACTGAGCGGACTGGTGGTTCCTTTCGAACCGGGCGCCTACAACAAGGAAGCAACGATCGGCCAAAACCTGCTCTTCGGCGCCGCCGCCGGCCCCAAACTGGCCGACAAGGCTCTGGCGGCCAATCCCTATTTTGCTTCTGTGCTGAGGCAAGCCGGCCTCGACCGCACGCTCTACGAAATGGGCATGGAGATCGCCGAACAGGCGATCGAGCTGTTTGCCGACCTGCCGCCCGATCACCAGTTCTTCCAGCAGCTCGCCTTCATGAGCGCCGAGGAGATACCCGCCTACGAAACCTTGCTGCAACGGCTCAAGAACCGTCCCCACGAGGCGGTTTCGGAGAACGACCGCGCCATGATCGTCACCTTGAGCTTTGCCTATATCGAGCCCCGGCACCGCTTCGGCCTGCTGAGCGACGAGCTGATGAGCAAGATCGTCGCTGCACGCAACCGGTTCTATGAAAACCTGCCGCCCGAGCTGCAAAATGCGATCGAACGGTATGATCCCGCCAAATACATTGCCGCGGCAACCGTCATGGATAATGTCCTGTTCGGGCGTGTGGGCAACAACCATCCCGACGCGCCGGACCGCATACGCACCATCGTCTATGAAATTCTTGACGAATTGGGGCTTTATGCCGAACTTCTGGATGTGGGCTTGGACTTCAACGTCGGCTCCGGCGGCAGGCGGCTGACCGGTGGACAGCGACAGAAGCTCGATGTTGCCCGGGCCCTGCTCAAGCGTCCCGATTTTCTCATTCTCAACCGGCCGCTGTCGGCGCTCGACCAGCGCATGCAGGATAAGGTGCTGCGAAACGTGCTCGAGGAAGCCAGACGCGACGGCCATTCGCCGGCAATTGTGTGGGTCGTGACGAATCCGGCAATGGGGATGATGTTCGATCGCGTTATTGTCTTCGACTCGGGCCAATTGGTGGAAGACGGAACACACGAGACACTTTTGGCAGGAAACGGTATCTTCAAGGAACTGCTGTCATAGAGCAACGGACATTCAGATGGGATCATTCCGCCGATGGGAATTTGCTGCAAGGTCAAGGGATACGGCGAAGGGCGTAGCGGGACTACATCCGCGCCGAAAACCCGAAAGATTTGCCGCAAATCCCGGAAACTGAATTGATTCCATCCGGGCGTCCGTTACTCTAGTCTGGCAAACGCGAATTTTGAGGTTTGCGACAATGCTGCTCAAGGATGAAGTTGGAATGCTGCAACGCGTTCCCTTGTTCTCTGGCATCGAACCGACAAAGCTCAAGCTGCTTGCGTTCACATCCGACCGCGTGAGCTACAGCGCCGGCCAGATCCTTTTCCGGCAGGGCGACGAGGGAGACGCCGCCTATGTCATCCTTTCAGGCAGGGCGGATATTCTGGTCGATTCCGACAGCGGGCCGATAAAAGTTGCCGAACTGGTGCCAAATTCGATTGTTGGCGAGATCGCCATATTGTGCAACAGCTCCCGCACTGCCACCGTCAGAGCGGCAAGTCCGCTGGAAGTCTTGAGAATCCGCAAGGATCATTTCCTGAGGCTTATGAAGGAGTTTCCGGAAATGACCATCGAGATGGTGCGGGTTCTTGCCGATCGCCTAAGCCATACGACCGCGGATCTGATCGACGCCCGAAGCGCCAAATAACGAATGACATGCGCTCGATCCTCGCCGTCGTGATGGCACTGGCCTCTTGCCGAGAAGATCTCCCGGAGAAAACCTGTCTCGCCTAGCAGCAGTTGTTTGGCTACGATGGGCGACGGGGACTGCGAAGGGCTAGCATGGACGACGACGTTTTCCTGGTCAGGTTTTGGGGCGTGCGCGGCAGCATTTCGGTATCGGGGCCAGAATTCTCTCGCTATGGTGGCAACACAATCTGCATTGAGATGCGATGCGGCAAGCATACGCTTCTATTCGACGCGGGCTCCGGCCTACGGTCCGCCGGACGGGCGTTTCGGGCGTCGGGCGTGACCGATTTCGACCTGCTTTTCACCCATTGCCATTACGATCACATCATCGGGCTGCCGTTTTTTGTGCCGATCTATGACCGGAACGCCAAGGTTACGCTTTGGTCCGGGCATCTTGCAGGACGCATGACGACACGGCAGATGGTCGACGAGTTCATGCGGCCGCCGTGGTTTCCGGTGAAACTGGAGATCTGCAAGGCAAGCCTCGACTGCCGCGATTTCGTATCCGGAGACGTGCTTCGGCCGCGCGAAGGGGTGGTGGTCCGAACCGGCAGTCTTGTCCATCCGGGGGGCTGCATAGGCTACCGGGTGGAATGGGGCGGCCGTGTCGTGGCAATGATCACAGACACTGAGCACGAGCCGGACAAACTCGATCAGGCGGTGCTCGGCCTGATCGAAAATGCCGACCTCGTCATTTACGACTGCGCCTACACCGAGGAGGAAATGGAACGCCACCGCGGTGACGGGCACTCGACATGGCAACAGGGCGTCAAGCTCTGTGAGGCGGCCGGTGCGCGGGGGCTTGCGGTGTTTCACCACACTCCGACACGCACCGACCAGGAACTGGACGAGATCGAGAAACTGGCCAAGGACAGGTTTGCCGGCGCTTTTGCCGCGCGGGATGGCCAGACGCTCAAATTTCCAGTCTCATTGCACAAAAAGCGCTGAGCTATTTTCCTCTAGAGCGCTTCACCGTTTCACAGAAACGGCGAAGCGCTCTATCTCTTTGTTTTGACGCAATTCCGCAGGGAAAGCGCTACGCGCTTTTCCCGGGAAAACCGTTCACACTTTTCCTGGAATTGCTCTACCGGCGCTGCGCCCGATCAATGTCCTGATCGGAAGCCATGCGCAGGCTTCAGTCCGTGCGATGACTGTGAACAGCCGTTCGAGGAAAAGCCAGGCCGATTCATCATGTACGAGATGGTGAGTGAGCAGGCCGACCGGTTCGCCGCCGTCGAATGCATGCCGCAATTGCGCGATGATAGCCTGAACCAATAGGCCATGATCGCGGCAGCCGCGCGTGCCATGCCAATCCATGATGTCGACATTGCTGTTGATGACCGCCAGTGAAGCCGGCTTCGGCGGCCCATAGACCGACAATGCCGCAAATCCTATCGATCCAAGGTCGGATACCAAGGCGGCGTCGATCCTGTTCCAGGGTGGCACCAGCATCGGAACGGCACGTGCGCCGTGCAGGCCGGTTACGCGCGACAGCCCGCGAGCCAGATCATCGAGCACCGCCTCGCGTGGCCGATGCGCGCCGAGTTCCTGCTTTTTCTGGTCCTCGGGCGCATGATTTCGGTGCGCCCAGCCATGGATGGCGACCGTGGCATGCGGCGCCTCGTCAAGCCGGACGACAAGCTTCTCATCGGTCAGGGCCGGAATGACGGCCAGAGTGATCGGAACCGCGAATTCACCAGTGAGGTCGAGCAGCCGATCAAGCGCAGGCGTCGGATCCACGGCGTCGTCGTCGCGCAGCCAGAATTCTGCCTTGCGGTCCGCCCGTTGCCGGCACGCCAGTTCTTCCACCAAGGGCTGCCAGATCCGATCGGATGTCATGAAACCGGGATCCTCGGAAGAAGTTCGGCCAGACGCGCCGCTGCACCACCGAGGGAACGTTCTTCGAGGATGAAACGCCTGGCTTCCGCAGCCATGATGGTTCTTTCGTCGCTACGGGCCAGAAGCCTTTCAATGGCAGAAGCGAACGCCGCCACATCGCCCGGCGGGGTGAGAAACCCGGTCTGGCCATCCCGCACGACCTCCGGCACGCCGGCGATGTCCTGGGCCACCACCGGAAGGCCGGCGGCCTGTGCTTCAAGATAGGCGACGCCATAGGCCTCGCCGTAACCCGGCCAGACGTAAATTCCCCCACTGTAGAGGACATCCGGCACGGCGGCTGGCTCAATCGCGCCAAGCCATTCGATACGGTCGGCGGGCAAGCCGGCGAATTGCGCTTTGACCTCGTCACGAGCAGGCCCGTCCCCGACGACCGACATGGTCCAGGGCAGGTGGCCGATCGAACCGAGCGCTTGCGCCAGCATGCGATAGCTTTCGACTTTGTCGCCTGGGCGCATCATGGCGACGGTAACGAGGCGCGTCGGACAACCCCGTGCCGGCGTTTCCCGGAATACCGATGTGTCGATGAAGGGCGAAAGCATACCGAGAGCGGCGTCGGGAATCGCATCTGTCAGTCCCTGCCGATCCCTTTGCGTGAAGCAGATGTTCAGCGCTGCCTGTTCGATGGCTCGCGCCACCAACGCTTGCGTATCGGCCCACAAGCCGGCGTTGCGCCGCCTCGAATAGGAGGCTTCCGCTGTCACATAGGGGACAGCAAAGGCCGACGCCAGTTCGGGTCCGATCAGGTCTGGCGCCTTGTAATAGGGATGATAGGAGAACCAGAGATCGGGCTTGCCGTCACGATCCCAAAGCTTGGTCAGCCGCGCGGCTTCCTCTCGGGCCTCGATCTTGAGCGCATCGAAACTTTTCGACTCCGGTTGGCGTAGATAGAAGCGCAATTCGGATGCCAGTTCGACGCTATGCCCTCCATGCTCCAGCGCCTTGACCAGCATCCGTGCCATCTGGCGGTCGCCGGAGACAACGGGATGATTGGGCGACTTCAGCGGCGCGTAGAAGGCAATTCGCATCGCCGGACCCTATCATCGGAAAGCCTGCGCAAGTCAATTTCGAAGCATGATCGACTTCACCTTCAAGCAGTGGAATGTGCTATCTGATGCTCATGGAAACAGCTGCCGCGTCCGACCCGTTTGTCGCTTCTTTGCCGGTCTTCGCAAGGTTCGAAAGCGTTGCCGATATCGATAACTATCGGCCTCTCCCCGATGGCTGGGCGCTGGCCACCGCCGACATCGTCGGCTCGACCAAGGCGATCAAGGCGGGGCGCTATAAAACCGTCAATATGGCCGGCGCCAGCGTCATTTCGGCGCTGCTCAATGCGCTGGGTCGGCAAGATCTTCCCTTTGTCTTCGGCGGCGACGGCGCGCTCGTGGCGTTTCCCGGCTCGGCGCTGGAGATCACCCGCGACGCGCTGGCGGCCGTCCAGAGATGGGTGGCGGACGAACTGGACCTGACCTTGCGTGCCGCAATCGTGCCGATAAAGGACATAAGAGCGCAAGGCCTCGACGTTCGCGTGGCGAGGTTCCAGGCCTCCGAAGCGGTCTTCTATGCCATGTTCGCCGGCGGTGGCGGCAGTTGGGCGGAAGCCGAGATGAAAGCGGGGCGCTACCGCATCGATCCTGCGCCGGCCGGCGCGCGGCCGGATCTGACCGGCCTCTCCTGCCGCTGGAACCCGATCGAAGCCTGGCATGGCGAAATCGTCTCGATCATAGCCCTACCGGGGGCGTCGCGCGACCTGCGCGGTTTTCAGTTTCTGGCTTCCGACATCATCGCCCTTGCCGGCAGGCAGGAACGCGATGGCCACCCGGTGCCGGTGAACGGGCCGGGCTACAGTTTTCTGCCCGCCGGCCTCGATATCGAGGCGCGGGCCATGGCGCCGGCAGGATGGCGGTGGCTGTCGAAGCTGTGGATAGTGTTCCTGATGACGCTTACGGCTGTTACCGATAGATATGGCTGGACGATCGGCGGTTTCGATCCGAGGATCTACAAACGCGACGTGGCCAGCAATTCGGATTTCCGGAAGTTCGACGACGGCTTGAAGATGACGATCGACGTTGACGCGGATGTGTTGCAACGGATCGAGA
This sequence comes from Mesorhizobium sp. STM 4661, assembly GCF_000359125.1. Classification (GTDB taxonomy): domain Bacteria; phylum Pseudomonadota; class Alphaproteobacteria; order Rhizobiales; family Rhizobiaceae; genus Mesorhizobium. Next base: position 22,713 of record NZ_CAAF010000014.1, read on the forward strand.
ACCGGCTGAAACAGGCGGAAGAGGCGGGCATCTGCAACTATGGCCTGCACCGCCAGAAATCGGCCTTGATGACATGCCTCGTCGCTTCGCCGCTGCAGCGCGATCACGTTCATTTCATCGATGGCGCCGCCGGCGGCTATGCGATGGCTGCCGCAAGCCTGAAGGCGAAGGTGCCGGTCCGATGACGGCTTGCGGAAATCGATTTTCCGCAATATGCCTCGGCCATGGTTCTTGGGACCATGGTGAGCCTCGCCATGGGAGCGGATAGTCTGTCCGAATTGACGGGAAAGCAGATTTTTGGACGCCTCACGATCGACATATGACCGTCTTCTGAACCGGATTTCGACGCGCGCCGCGCAAGTCGGCGTGATCGGACTGGGCTATGTCGGGTTGCCGCTGGCGGTTGCGATCGCACGCGCCGGCTTCCCGGTTTCCGGCTTCGACATCGAAGCCCAGAAGGTCGAGAGCCTGAACAACGGCCAATCCTACATTGAGGCAGTGACGTCGACAGCCCTTGCCGGCCATGTGGCCAGCGGACGGTTCCGCGCCACTGCGGATTTTGCCGAACTGGCCGTCTGCGATGTCATCATCATCTGCGTTCCGACACCGCTGACGAAACACCGTGAGCCGGACCTCTCCTTTGTCAGGAGCACGGCAGGCACCATCGCGAAGCATCTGCGTCTCGGCCAGCTGATCGTGCTGGAATCGACCACCTATCCCGGCACCACCGACGACGTGGTCAAGCCCATACTGGAAGAAACCGGCTTGCAGTCGAAGATAGACTTCTTCCTCGGCTTCTCGCCCGAACGCGAGGATCCCGGCAACCGCAGCTTTGAAGTCGCGACGATCCCCAAGGTCGTGGCAGGCGACGGCATTGAAGCGGCGACGCTCGTGCAGGCTTTCTACCAGGGCGTGGTCAAGACCGTCGTTCCGGTTTCCAGCACGGCGACCGCCGAGGCGGTCAAGCTGACGGAAAACATCTTCCGCTCGGTCAACATAGCCCTCGTCAACGAGTTGAAGGTCGTGCTCGGTGCGATGGGTATCGACATCTGGGAGGTGATCGAGGCGGCAAAGAGCAAGCCCTTCGGCTACATGCCTTTCTATCCTGGCCCCGGACTTGGCGGGCACTGCGTTCCGATCGATCCCTTCTACCTGACGTGGAAGGCGCGCGAATACGAACTGCCGACCCGCTTCATCGAGCTGGCGGCAGAGATCAACACGGCCATGCCGCGTCATGTGGTCGATGAACTGGCGAAGGCGCTGGACCGGCGCTGCGGCAAGGCGCTCAGCCGCTCGCGCATTCTCATCATCGGGCTCGCCTATAAGAAGAATGTGCCCGACATCCGCGAAAGCCCCTCATTGCGGCTTATTGAACTCATCGAGGAATGGGGCGGCAAGGCGGAATTCCACGATCCGCATGTTACCGAGATCCCGACCACACGGGAGCATATGGCGATCAAGGGGCGTCGCTCGGTCGAATTGACCGAGGCGGTCTTGAAGGATTTCGATGCTGTCGTCGTTGCAACCGACCACGACGCGATCGACTATCGGGCGATCGCTGATCACGCTCTTCTGATCGTCGACACACGCAATGTTTTTGGCCGCCTCGGGCTAGCCCGAGAGACTGTGGTGAAGGCCTGACGGCGTCCGAGCCGGCGAATTTTTTGCCCGATGTCAGGATCGTGATTGCACTCCGCCGGCAGCCTCGCCACATATGCCCCCAAGGAGTTTCGAGATAGCATGAGCACAGCGCAAGCAGAAATTTCCGCCATTCTCATGGATAAGGTTGCCGATTGGCTGACCCAATCGGCGCTGGCCGGCAACGATCTGGAAACATTGGTAAAAGGCTTTTGTGAACGGCTGGCCGCTGCCGGCCTGCCACTGAAGCGGGTGCATTTGAGCTTTTCGATGCTTCATCCGCTTTATGACGCGCTTGGCTTCACCTGGCTTCGCGGCCAGGGCATGGAAGTGGAAGGCTTCCGCAATGAGGGCGGCGTGCAGTCTGACAGATTCCTGACCAGCCCATACTACCATCTGCTCAGCAACAAGCTCGACCATCTGCGACGCCGGCTCGACTCGTCGGTGCGGTCAGAGTTTCCTGTTTTCGATGAACTCAGGCTTATGGGCGTCACCGATTACATGGCTTTCGTCCATCCCTTCAGCGGCAACACCAGTCAGGGCATGTTGGGGTCTTGGTCCACCGACAGTGCCGCAGGCTTCAGCGACAGCATGATTTCGGCGCTGCTGCGCATCCAGAACCATCTCGCTATCGCAACCAAGATGGCGGTGCTCACCAAGCTCGCCGACAACATGATGACCACTTATCTCGGCGGCGACGCCGGCCGGCGCGTGCTCGACGGCCAGATCAAGCGCGGCGAGGGCGATACAATCCGGGCCGCACTGGTCATGGGCGATATGCGCGGGTCGTCCAGGCTTGCCGAAACCTCCGGCCGCGAAATCTATATCGATACGCTGAACCAGTTTTTTGACGCCGTTGCCGCACCTTTCAATCGCAGAGGCGGGCAGATCATGAGTTTCATAGGTGACGGCTTCATTGCCGTCTACCCTTGCGAAAGGCGCCGCTCGCAGTCCGAGATCGCCTGCCAGGCTGCTCTTGCGGCAGCGCACAAGGCCAGCGCGCGCATGATGGATCTCAATCTGCGCAGAAAAGAGCAGGGGTTGGGCGACATAAAATTTGGTATCGGCCTGCATGTCGGCAATGTGATGTTCGGCAATGTCGGGCTTACCGACCGGCTCACATTCTCTGTCTTCGGCTCGGCTGTAAACGAGGTCCAGCGCCTCCAAACGCTGACCAAGAAATATCCGCACAGCGTTCTCGCCAGCGGAGATTTCGCCGGCTATTGCGGCGCCAACAGCTGGCTGACGCTCGGCAAGGAGGAACTGGCGGGCATCAAGCAGAAGCTGACGGTGCTTTCACCCGATCTGTCGGGTGCTCTCGCAGGCGATGAAGACACCGCGATGGAGCCGATTTACGACCGAATATCGGACGCCGAGCAGGTCATGCTGCTTCATCGCGATGCCGCGCGGCTGTCGGCGGGCGACCCGAGGAAGCTCCAGTAACCGCCACGATCTGATCCGAACGCCTTTGGTATGCAGTCCGGTCGCCGGTTCCGCCGGGGAACTCGTTTCGAATCCAAGTTGCTCTGGGCTGGCAATGCGCTAGTCTCGCTTTCTGGGCCTGCCCCCTGGCAGGCCGCCAGAGTGGGGCTGGTGTGTGAATGAATTCGGGCGTTGATCTGTTGCGGATCGAGGATGTTGGCATCTCTTTTGCCATTATCGGGGGACCGTTGCATGCCGTCAGGCGTGCAAATCTTCGCGTCCTGCCCGGCAAGGTTACCGCGCTTGTGGGCGAGTCCGGTTCCGGAAAATCGGTTCTCAGCCAGGCGGTGATGGGCATTTTGCCGAACACAGCCCATGCTCGCGGCCGTATCCTGTTTTCCGATCCTGAAAAGCCCGGCACGACGCAGGATATCCTGCGGATGCCGCGTGACGGACCCGAAATCCGGGCGTTGAGAGGCAGCCGCATCGGCAAGATCTTCCAGGAGCCGATGACATCGCTGTCGCCGCTGCACACGATCGGCAACCAGGTCAGCGAATCCCTGCAGATTCATACGCCCATGGCCCGGGCGGAGCGCAAGGCGCGGACCGAGGAAATGCTCGGCCTCGTCGGCTTTCCCAATCCCAAGCGCGCCTATGACATGTATCCCTTTGAACTTTCGGGAGGATTGCGTCAACGCGCCATGATCGCCATGGCGCTTATCTGCCGGCCCGCTTTGTTGATCGCCGACGAGCCGACGACGGCGTTGGACGTCACCATCCAGGCGCAAATCCTGCAATTGCTGCGCGGGCTTCAGACGAAACTGAACATGGCGATGCTGCTGATTACGCACGACCTCGGCGTGGTCGCCAATGTCGCCGACGAGGTGGTGGTCATGTACCATGGCGAGATCATGGAAATGGGACCTGTCGAGGCGATTTTCCGCCGGCCAGGCCACCCTTACCTGAAGGGTCTGATGGCAGCCGTTCCGCATTTCGACCTGAAGCCTGGCGAAAGGCTGAAGGCGCTCCGCGAGGTGCCGGTGAATGTCGGGAACCTGCTCGGGAAGCAGACGGCGCCGGCATCGAAGGGTCCGGACGACATCCTGCTGTCGGTCAGGGATCTGACAAAGACCTTCACCATCCGCAAGTCCGGATGGTTCGGCGGAGATCATCAAGCCTCTGTTCGCGCCGTGGACGGCGTGAGCTTCGATATCAGGCGGGGTGAGTGCCTGGGTCTTGTCGGCGAAAGCGGCTGCGGCAAAACCACCGTCAGCAAGATCCTCATGCGGGCTGTCACCCCTAGCGGCGGCTCCGTGATCTTCAACGGCCGCGATGGTCCGATCGACGTCCTGGAAGCCGAGGGGGACGCCCTGCGGTTGCTGCGCGCGAAAATCCAGATGGTCTTCCAGGATCCGGTTTCGTCGCTTTCACCTCGCATGACGGTGGAGAATATCTTGAGCGAGCCGCTGGAAATCCATCAACGTGGCAATGCCGCGTCCCGACTCGCCACGGTCAAGAGCCTGATGCAGGCAATCGGGCTCGATCCGCGCTTCATAAAGCGTTATCCGCACAGTTTCTCCGGCGGGCAGCGTCAGCGTATCGGCATCGCCCGCGCGTTGGCGCTGGGGCCAGAGCTCCTGATCTGCGACGAGCCGGTTTCGGCGCTCGATGTCTCTGTCCAGGCGCAGATCCTGAACCTTCTGAAAGACCTGCAGAAGGAACTGGGCCTGACCTACCTGTTCATATCCCACAACCTGGCGGTGGTGGACTACATGGCAGACCGCATCGCGGTGATGTGCGGCGGGCGCATCGTCGAGCTTGCGCCGCGCGAAATTCTGCTCAGGAAACCGGTCCACCCCTACACGCGCTCGCTGGTCGCCGCAGTACCTTTCCCCGATCTCGACAGGCCGATGGATTTCAAGACGCTGAAGCTCGGCGGCGCTTCCGACGCCAGCGCATGGGGACCGCAATTCCGCGACGAGGGCGACGAGGATATGCTGTCGCCGCTCGATCTTGGCGGCGGCCACCTCGTGCTGGCCCGGCGTTCGGCCGATGTCGGCGAGTTACGCCATTGATCAGCCGGCGCACCGTCCTTGGCCTCATGGCTTCGGCATTTCTGCCGGGCACTTTGCGCGCCGGCGAGCTGGAGCCGGAATTTCTTCAGCCGCGGCTGAAGGCCAGGGCGCTGCCGGCACTCGCCGAACGCCTGCCCAAGAGCCCGCGCGCGTTGAACCTCGCCGCGATGGGCCGGCAACCCGGCCAGTATGGCGGCACGCTGCGCACGATCATCGGCAGCCAGAAAGATATCCGGATGATGACGATCTACGGGTATGCTCGCCTGGTCGGCTATGACGAAAAGCTTAACTTGCAACCCGACATTCTCGAAAGTTTCGACGTAGCGGATGATCGCGTCTTCACTTTCAAGATTCGGGAAGGGCATAAATGGTCTGACGGTAGCCTGCTGACGCCGGAGGATTTTCGCTATTGCTGGGAAGATGTCTGGCTGAACGATGAGCTTTCGCAAGGCGGGCTTGCCCCGACCCTGCTGGCGGACGGCAAGCCGCCACGCTTCGAGATCGTCGATCCGTTGACGGTTCGCTATAGTTGGGATGCGCCCAATCCCGACTTCCTGCCCAGGCTCGCTGCTGCCTCGCCGCTATCGCTTGTTCTGCCGGCCGCCTATCTCAAGCAGTTCCACAAGAAATACCAGGACCCGTTTCGGCTCGCCGGCCTGATGAAGGAGAACCGGACCCCGAAATGGACGCTGCTGCATATCCGCATGTCCAGGCAGTATCGCCCGGAGAACCCGGAACTGCCGACGCTCGATCCCTGGCAGAACCGGACCAAGCCGCCGGCCGAGCAATTCGTCTTCGAGCGCAACCCGTTCTTTCATCGAATGGACGAGAACGGCCGGCAACTGCCCTATATTGACCGGTTTGTCCTTAATGTCAGCTCGTCGGCGATCATCTCCGCCAAGACCGGTGCGGGCGAGAGCGACCTGCAAGGCATGGGAATTGATTTCAGCGATTACGCCTTCCTGAAGGACGCGGAGAAGCGCTACCCGGTGAAGATGCATCTGTGGAAACGCACACAGGGCTCGCGGCTGGCGCTGCTGCCCAATCTGAATTGCGCCGACCAGGTGTGGCGTGGCCTTCTTCGTGACGTGCGCGTGCGCCGCGCCCTTTCGCTCGCCGTGGACAGGCGCGAGATCAACATGGCCGTGTTCTACGGATTGGCGCAGGAAAGTGCCGATACGGTCCTGCCGGAGAGCCCGCTCTACCGGCCGGAATTCGCGAAAGCCTGGGTCGCCCATGATCCCGACCAGGCCAATGCCCTGCTTGACGAGGTCGGGCTGCAGGCACGTGACGATGACGGCCTGCGGATGCTTCCCGATGGACGTCCCGCGCAGATCATCGTGGAAACGGCCGGCGAAAGCACGCTGGAAACCGACGCCCTCGAACTCATCACCGATCACTGGCGCAAGATCGGCATCGCCCTGTTCATCCGGACTTCGCAGCGCGACATCTTCCGCAGCCGCGCGCTTGGCGGCCAGATCCTGATGTCGATGTCGTCGGGCATCGACAATGGCGTGCCGACCGCCGACATGAACCCGTACCAACTGGCCCCCACCATCGACGACCAGCTGCAATGGCCGCTCTGGGGTGCTCACTACTTGTCTCATGGCAAGGTCGGTGAGGCGCCCGATCTTCCGCCTGTGGTCGAGTTGATGGCCTTACTCAAGCGCTGGAACGCATCGACCGAAGCCACGGAGCGCGCCGAAATATGGACTTCGATGCTGTCGATCTACACCGATCAGGTGTTTTCGATCGGCACCGTGAACGGAACGCATCAGCCGGTTCTGGCGTCCTCGCGGCTGCGCAACCTGCCTGACAAGGCGCTGTACGGCTACGACCCGACCGCCTATTTCGGTGTCTACATGCCGGATACATTCTGGCTTGGAGAGTCCTGAGCGTGCTTCGATATTTTGTCTGGCGCATCACCGTGATGGTTCCAACACTGCTGGTCATATCGGCGCTGGTGTTCACCATCATCGAACTTCCCCCAGGCGATTATTTCGACAGCTACGTTGCCGAGCTTCGAGCTCAGGGCGAAGCGGTGGATTCCGATCGCATCGAGATGATGCGCAAGGAGTATGGTTTCGACAAGCCGCCGATCATTCGCTACTTCTACTGGGTCGGCGGGATGCTGCAAGGCGATTTCGGCTATTCCTTCGAATATGAGCTGCCGGTTCGCGATGTCGTCGGGGACCGAATGTGGCTGACGGTGCTGGTTTCCTTCGTCACGATCATCTTCACCTGGCTCATCGCCTTTCCGATCGGCATGTACTCCGCCACGCATCAATACAGCTGGGGCGACTACGGCCTGACTTTCTTCGGCCTTCTCGGCCTCGCCATTCCGAACTTCATGCTGGCGCTGATCCTGATGTATTTCGCCAACATCTGGTTCGGCACATCCATCGGCAATCTCATGGACCAGCAATATCTCGGCGAGCCGATGAGCTGGGCCAAGGCCGAGTCGATCCTCGCCCATCTCTGGATTCCGGTCTTGATCATCGGCACCGGGGGCACGGCAAGCATGATCCGGCGGCTGCGCGCCAATCTTCTCGACGAGCTACACAAGCAATATGTCGTGACCGCGCGCGCCAAAGGACTTCATCCGTTCAAGGCGCTGGTCAAATATCCGCTGCGCATGGCGCTCAATTTCTTCATTTCCGACATCGGCTCTATCCTGCCGGCCATCATCTCCGGCGCCGAAATTACGGCGATCGTGCTGTCTTTGGAAACGACCGGGCCGATGCTGATCAAGGCGCTGCAAAGCCAGGACATGTATCTGGCAGGGACGTTCCTCATGTTCCTCGCCTTCCTGACGGTCATCGGTGTCCTGATTTCCGACCTGGCGCTGGCGCTGCTTGATCCACGAATTCGTTTGCAGGGCGGTAGCACCAAATGAGCACGCATTCGCCGCTGCCCGCTCCGGGTGCTCCGCTGCAGCACTACGTTTCCACCGCGCCCTTTGACCTGCAGTCAGTCGAGGCGATGACGCCGGAGCAGTCGAAGGTCTTTCAGGCGTCGCAGTTGCGGCTGATGTGGTGGAAATTCCGGAAGCACCGGCTTGCCGTTATATCCGGCATATTCCTGGCAGCGCTTTATTTCGGAATACTGATCTGCGAGTTCCTGGCGCCCTACAGTCTGCACACCCGCAACATGGACTACATCTATTCGCCGCCGCAGCGGGTGCGCTTGTTTCACAACGGCCAGTTCGTAGGGCCGTTCGTCTATGGCCGCCAGATGACTCTGGATATGGACACGCTCAAGCGGAACTACATCGAGAAAAAGGATGATATTCAGCGGATCCGTTTCTTCTGCAAGGGCGACAGTTACCAGTTCTGGGGCCTGATCGAAGGTAACAGGCATTTTGTCTGCCCTGCCGAAAAGGGCCAGCTCTTTCTAGCCGGCACCGACAGGCTGGGGCGCGATGTGCTCTCGCGCATCATCTATGGCGCACGCATTTCACTGACAATAGGCCTCGTCGGCATCAGTTTCAGCTTCCTGCTCGGCATTGTCATCGGCGGACTGGCCGGCTATCACGGCGGTGTCTTCGACCTGATCGTTCAACGGATAATCGAAGTTCTGCAATCGATCCCCAGCATTCCGCTATGGCTGGCTCTGGCGGCGATCATGCCGATAACCTGGAGTCCGATCCTGATCTATTTCGGCATCACCGTCATCCTCGGGCTGCTCGACTGGACCGGACTGGCGCGGGCCGTGCGTTCAAAGCTTCTAGCCTTGCGCGAGGAGGATTACGTTCTGGCCGCGCAATTGATGGGCGCCAGAAGCAGCCGCATCATCGGGCGGCATCTCATTCCCGGCTTCATGTCGCATCTGATCGCGACGGCGACGATCTCCATACCCGGCATGATCCTGGGCGAGACGGCGCTGAGCTTCCTCGGGCTCGGCCTGAGAGCGCCGATAACCAGCTGGGGCATCTTGCTCACCGAGGCGCGCAGCGTCAGCGTCATCGCGTTCTATCCATGGCTGCTTTTGCCGATGCTCCCCGTCATTCTCGTCATCATGGCGTTCAACTTCCTCGGCGACGGCTTGCGGGACGCCGCGGACCCCTACAAGTGAGATCGCTATTCCGCCGCGCGGCCTGCCGACGACTCGTATGATGCTTGTCGGCGGCCGGTTGCGTTATTGCAAGGTTCGTCGTTCGCCTCTATATGCGGCAAGCCTCGATCGGGGCTGCTGGTTCAGGACATACAATCGCATATGAGTCGCCTCGATAATTTCATCAGCAGGATGACCGCACAGCGCGACATTCTCAATCAAATCTGCCCCGAGGTGGCGAAGATGGAGGGGCTGGTGCTCGAGCTCGGCCTCGGCAATGGCAGGACGTTCCACCATCTGCGCGAGCGCCTGCCCGGGCGCCGGATCGTGGTGTTCGACCGCGAAGTTGGCGCACACGCCAGCTCAATTCCCGACGCTGAAAACCTCGTGCTCGGCGAAATACGCGAGACGGCCCGCAAGTTCATTGGCATCGACGCCGCTCTTGTTCATGCCGACATCGGCACCGGCTATGACGATCGCGATGCAGTGACCTCTACCTGGCTTCCCGATCTGATTGCGCGCCTGCTTCGCGTCGGCGGCTTCGCGGTCAGTGGCACGCCGCTCGATCACCCGCTGCTGCAACGCCTCCCGCCGCCGACTTCGGAGCCCGCCGATCGTTATTTCCTCTGCAGGCGCGTGTAAGGGGCGGAGACGGCCCAAATCTTCAGGGGCCTAAGCCTTCTCTTCAGGGCCAAGTCTTCAGGGGATCGTATAGACTGCTATCTCCCGCTCAATGCCGCGCAGCGAGACCTCGTGGGGCACGGGCGTCAGCGCGTTCCTGTGCAACAGATCGGCGGTGAGACTGTCGTCGATCACCGCACGAGTGGCGAAGATCGCCCGGGCGTTGGCAAGGTTCTGGACCCGCGAAGCAATGTTGACCGTCTGGCCGAAATAGTCCTGTCGCTCGTTCATGGACACGGCGATGCAGGGGCCGGCATGGACTCCGATCTTGAGCAGCAGATCCTCGCGCCCGCTTTTGTCATTGAGCGCACGCATGGCATCGCGCATCCTGAGGGCCGCAGCAATCGCACGATCAGGCGTCGCGAAGGTCGCCATCACCGCATCACCGATCGTCTTCACCACCGCGCCTGCCTCCGCCGCGACGATCTCGTGCAGAACCTGGAAATGCTCGCGCACGAGATCGAAGGCAGAAAGGTCGCCCACCCGCTCGTAAAGCTCGGTCGATCCGCGCAGGTCGGTGAACAGGAAGGTCAGGCTGGTGATCTTCAGGCGCTGGTTGATGTCGAGCGTATCCGTGCGATAGAGATCGCGGAACGTCTGGTTGGTGAGCAGGCGCTTGGCGGTCAGGAAGGGCCGGCGTTTGCCCAGGAGATCATGCAATAGCTGGCCGGCGATGAAGACCGTCGGCAGCACGCGGGTGTCGGTCCTGTTTTCCAGCGAAATGCGCAACGGGCCGGGTTGCATCTCCAGCGTCTGGTTCTGGACATGGTCGCGGTCGAAGACCAAAGAGAGGCCTCGGCGCTCTTTTGTTGGTTCGCCCTTCCCGTCGATGAACTGCGCTGAATGAGTGACCGGCTCGAAGACGATGATGAATTCGGACGGAAGCTGTATGTGCAGAACCGCCTTTTCACCGGGCGCAAGCTCGATATCCTCCAGCGAGAACGCTTCGATCTTTTTCGCCAAATCCTCTTCCGGCAGATCGACGCCGGACGCCCAGTAGATCTGGCGGAAATATTCCACCAACGGCAGTTCGTGTGGATTGTGGGCGGCAATCCTGCGCACGCGGGGACTGACGGTGAATGTCACCTCGACCATCTCGTCGAGGGTCGGCGAATAGCCCTCGGAGCACAGCGCGCAGGTGTATTCGTCCTTCTGCAGGGTTTTCAGCGTGGCGTTGGTGTCAAGCACGCCGCCACAGCCGGGGCACAGAACATTCCAGGAAATGTCGAAGATGCCCACCCGCGCCGCATGGAGAAAGGCGCTTATGGCGCGCTCCTCGTCGAGGCCATGCTTGCTGGCGAAGGCTGGCACATTGATGCGGCAAAGTTCGCGGTCCTCGCCCTCCGCGATGGTTCGCTTGATCGCGTCGATTGCCCGCGGATCGACATCGGTCGATTGCCGCAGAAGCGAGAACAGATCCTGAGCTTCGTTCATCGTGCAGGCTCCGGAAAATGCGCCCCGGGGCGTGTTGACCGGGCCGGTCTTCGGTCCGAGCGCTCCATCTTACTCCGAAACGGACCGTGCGGCCATTCGAATGGACAAGCCCGGTGACGGTTCAATTTCCATTCGGCGGATTTTCACCGGCCGCAAGCGGCACTATGATGGGTCCATGGGGCATTCATCTCTGGGACTTTCTCCCGTGCCGACACCCGACAACCCGCCATTTCCCGCGGCCCTGCGCCTTTTCTCGGTGGTGGTCATCATCGTCCTGATCGTAGGCGCCGGCCTGTTTTTCGCGCCTGCGCTGGTCAAGCCGCGCTGGCCTTGGGCCGTCACGCCGTTCAATGCCCGCTTCCTCGGCGGCTTCTACACCGCCGAAATGGCCGTGATGGCGGCGCTGCTGGTCTGGAATCGCTGGTCGCCGGGCAGGCTCGTGCTCGTCATGGCCTTCATCTTCACCGTCATCGTGTCGGTGGCTTCGTTCATCAATCTCGGCTATTTCAACTTCGAGCGCAAAGCGCCCTGGCTGTGGTTTTTGGTCTATCTTGCTTCGGTCGCGGTATCCGGGCTGTTCCTGTGGCGGGCCAGGGCCCGTCCTTCTGCAAAAGGCGTGACCTTAAACCCCGCATGGCGCGGCTACATGCCGGCGGAATCGGCGATCCTCGGGCTCTATGGCGTCGGCCTGTTGCTGTTTCCCCTGACATTCAGCAGCTTCTGGCCATGGCCGATCGATGCCTTCCACGCTCAGGTCTACAGCGCCATCTTCCTCGCCGGCGCGGGCGGCGCATATCTCGTCTGGAGAAGCGCGCCGCGCGAGGAGCTGCTGGTGCTCGGCCTGGCGCAGTTTCTGGTTGGCCTGCTTGCCATCCTTGGCCTCGTCATCACCGACGCTGCGGTGCACCGGATCGACTGGATGGCGACCGGGACATTGTGCTGGCTCGCCCTTTTCGGCTGGATCGGCATCAGCGGCGTCTTCAAACTCTACGCCGCCTCCCGGTATTTTAGCTCGCGATCGGCATAGGTTGCGGAGACGGCTGGATTTTCAGGTGACGTCCGGTGCATCGTGCCGGGCCGAATGCCTTCGCCGGGAGCGCCATGACCAGCACGACCTCGCCATCCCAAGAGAAAATCCAGCCGCAGCTCCGGTCCGTCCGGCCAAGCGATGCGGAGGCGCTTTGCGCTATCTTCAACATGCCGGGCTTCCGCTCGGGCACGCTCAGGATGCCCTTCGAGATGGTGGAGCAGGTGGAGCGGCGCATCGCCAAGTCCGGCCAGGAAACCACCTGGATCGTTGCCGAGTTGGACGGCAGGGTCGTCGGCCATGGCAGCCTGGTCGTGCAGGGTTCGCCGCGTCGTTCGCATATCGGCGAGATCAATATCGGCCTTGACGATGCCTTTGTCGGCAAGGGCATCGGCTCTGCCATACTTGGCGCGCTGCTTGACGTGGCCGACAACTGGCGCGCCCTGAAGCGGGTCGAATTGACCGTCTATGCCGACAACGAACCGGCCGTCCGTCTCTACACAAGCCACGGCTTCGAGGTCGAAGGCCGGCATGTGAAGGCCGGTTTTACCGACGGGCAGTACCACGATCTTCTGAGCATGGCCCGGCTGCGGTTCTGAGATCCGCTGTTTGGCCTTAACTGTTTAGCCAATCTAACAATTCGTGCCGAGTCGGCGAATTGCTCATGGAGAACTCCGTAGGATACGGCCAATTTCGTCTCACACCATTTTGATCGAGTTGACGATCTGTGTGTGGGCCGGCCGCTAAGTCTGGTCTCCCTTGGCGTTTGCACCGCAAGCGGCTAGACGGGACCAATGACCGCCGTCTTTGATCCAACCCCTACGCCTCCGGCGGAAATTCTGGCTGTGCTGTCGCTGCTCTGCCCGGAAGTCGTGCGTGACATCGAGCAGAACTGGAATGCACCGGTTTCCGATTACGCCCGCCATCTGTGGCGGCCGGTGGCAAGGCCTGCATCGGACCCGGCGATCGCTGCCCGCTCGATCCTGCGCGAAGTCCTGCATCAGCGTCTTGGGGTGACTATGCAGCCTGAAGAGATCGGCAAGGCCCTCGAAGAATTCGAGCACAGACCGGTGATTCAGTCCGGCCTGCACTGTCTGCTTCTGATGGACCGGATCACCTTCGATGCCCTCCTGCTTGCCTGGCTCGGCGCGGTCGAAAACGGGCTGTCGGCCTTCTTCGGTTTCATGGGAACGACGATGACCATGGAGACAATTGGCCGGGAGGGGCCGGGATGGCTCGATGTCGGCGACGACAAGGTCAACTTGTTTGGCATGGGGCGCCACAAACTGTGCCGCAAAAGCGCCTGCGTGGCCGGTCCCGTCTCCCTCAACAAGCGCGCGCTCGAAGCGGTGGGAGATGAAACGGATGCCAGCCGCTGGCTGGGCACACTGCTTGCCAGTCAGGACAAGGTGTTTGGAACCGCCGCCGATGCGCTGACAGCCCTCAACGAGGATCTGGTCGCCGATTGGGATCGTTCCGGCATGGCCCTGCCGGTTTTCATCGATGATCGGCTCGCCGCGGCTGCCATGGCGCGGCATCTAGAATATGACGACAGCCTTCTTTCCAAGCTGCTCATCGAGCCCGCAAGGCGCCAGCGTCTCGAACGTGCCTTGCAAGAGGCCGCATCGAGCCCCTTTGGCGGATTCCTGCCCAATGCCACGGCCTATTTCTGGGGCATCCGCGAGGAGCGCGTGCGCAAGCTCGTCCTCGAGAACGGGCACCTGATCGAGCCTGACAGGCCGCATGGTCTTTCCATCCCGTTCGAGCGGCCGCATCTCAAGCAGGCGCTGCTGGACGGCGTATTGCTGCCGAACTTGTTCCTGATGGTCCTCGTCCTTGCCATATTGCCGCGCGTGCGGATTGTGGGCGGCCTGAGGCAGATTGGCTATGTAACGCTTTTCCACTCTATCCTGCTGGCTGCGCTGGATGAAAACGCGCCGGAAGAGCGCGATCTGGCCGCGGAGCTGCAGGTTCGGGAAAATGCCTGGGGCATGCGGGTCATCGATGAAAAGATCTCGGTCCGCGAGCAGCTTGCCGGCCTGCCGGAAGGGGCGCTCTTCCCGGACCTGCTCCGGCGATACCGTTTGCGGACACTTGCCGAGACGACCGACGACCTGAAACTGGTTCGCGAAAACGCCCGATGGCGCAAGATCGGCCAGGCAGAAATCAAGGCGACCTGAGCCTTACTTCAGGCCTTGGTGCGCAACCGCAAGCGGATGGCTCGCTGATATCCTCGAGCAGGGCTTTTCGACGCAAACAAGGGCCACGCAGTCGCCCGTATCGGCAGCGCTCTGCCACACCGGACCCACGGATCGCTCGATGCCCATTTGCGCTGCCGCTTGCTGGCCGACGGCTATCGGTTCATCCTTGTGTGAATACCCCGGCCGTGAAGTGCGTAGCGAGATCACGCCGTCACGGCCCCTGGTGAGGTCTTGTTCGATGGACTGCTCGGGCTGCGGTTTCGAGGTTGAGGGCGGTTACGCTTTCTGTCCGAGGTGTGGCAGGCGCCAGCCCGTGCCATGCGCCAGTTGCGGCTACTCCTGCGCACCTGATTTCGAGTTCTGTCCGAAATGTGGGGCAAGCGTCGGTGCGGCCGCAAAAGCCGTCGAACGGCCTGCTCCGACGCCAAGCCGGACCATTGTGCCGCCTTCTCGAACTCCGTCGCTGCTTCCGAACATCGAAAGCGAAGTTGGGCTGCATCCCGTCTCTGACGCCGATCGACGGACGGTAACGGTCCTGTTCGCCGACCTTTGCGGCTTCACGACACTCAGCGAACAGCTCGACCCCGAGGTCATGCAAGCGCTGCAGAACGAACTGTTCAAGGAATTGACGGCGGCCGTGCGAAACTTTGGTGGTTTCGTCGACAAATTCATCGGCGATGCATTGCTCGCTTTGTTCGGTGCGCCGGTCGCGCATGAGGACGATCCGGAACGTGCGCTTCGCGCCGCTCTCGACATGATCGCCCGGACGGCGCGGCTCGGCGAAAGCGCCCCCCACTCCGGCTCGCCTCTGTTACTCCACATCGGCATAAACACTGGTCCGGTCGTTACTGGCGGATTGGGCATCGGCACCGCCAAATCCTATTCGGTGACCGGCGACACCGTGAATACGGCGCAACGCCTGCAATCGCTGGCCGCGCCCGGTGAGGTGCTGGTAGGCGAGTTCACTCACAGGCTGACCCGGCATGCCTTCTCTTACGAGTCGCTGGGTGATGTCGTGCTTCGCGGCAAGGCTGGCAGTGTGCTCGTCCATCGACTGGATGCACCGCTTGCGGCGCCGCGTGCAGCGCGTGGGCTCGAGGCGCTCGGCCTCAGCGCGCCGATGATAGGTCGTGGTGCGGAGCTCAATAGAATGCTGGCGAGCCTTGACCAGGCGTGCGGCGGCTCGGCCCAACTTGTCCGCCTCGTCGGAGAAGCCGGTATCGGGAAATCGCGGCTGGTGAAGGAGTTCGTCGCTCGCGTCGGCGACGAGGATCGTTTTCGCAACGTCGCCGTGCGGCAAGCCACGTGCTCACCGCTGGGCGAACGATCATTTGGCGCCTTGGGCGCAGTGGTGCGCAGCGCTGCCGGGATGATGCAAAACGATAATGGGGACGAAATGCGGGGGAAACTCGCAGGCTTGCTTACCGATCTCGGCCTGCAGGGCGAGGAGGCGAAGCGGCTGATGCCTTTGCTCTACCATGTGCTTGGCCTTGGCGACCCCGATGCCACCTTGCAGCATGTCGAACCCGAGCAGCTGCGGCGGCAAATTCTCTACGCAGTCCGCACAATCATCGAACGGCGGCTTGCGTTGTCGCCACTGTTGATTGTCGTCGAAGACCTGCACTGGGCCGACGCCGTGTCGCTCGAGGCACTACGTTTCGTGATGGACAGGTTGGTGCGCACGCGGTTGATGGTGCTGGTCACGCATCGTCCGGCGCCGGACAACGACCAGCTCGACTCAAGTCGGGTCAGTCACACAGCGCTCAGGCTTTCGCCGCTCAACAGTGATGACGGACGCAGCCTGCTGGCGGCGCTTTTCGGCGAGAGCTGGGTAAACTCCGCAGGAGGGCTTCTCGAGCAGATCCTCGAGCGCGCGGGCGGCAACCCCCTTTTTGTAGAGGAGATCGTTCGCGGCCTTATCGATCGCGGTGTACTGATGCGCGAGGGCCAGCGATGGCGGACTATGGCAGGCGAAGTCGCAACCGGCATTCCCGCCACTATCCAGGCAATGTTGCTTGCTCGCGTCGACCGGCTGCCCCAAGAGGTGCGCCGGTTGGCCCAGGAAGCCGCGGTAATCGGCCCGCGCTTCGACGCCACACTTCTGAAAACCGTGACAGCCGACCCCGGCCGGCTGGAAGCCGGCTGCGAACTGCTTTGCGATGCGGAAATCATCGAGGAAGTTGCCGGATCAGGCTCGGTCTCGTCGCAAAGCTACCGCTTTACGCAAACATTGCTGCAGGACGTGATCTACCAGAATCTGCTCCTGCAACGCCGGACCGACATCCACGGACGGGTCGGTGCTGCCTTGGAGCAACTGTGCGGCGACAAGCCGGAACGGCTCGAGGATTTGACCGTGCTCGGTCATCATTTCGCACAGAGCGCCGAGCGGGAGAGGGGCGCGCATTACCTGCAGGCGGCGGGCGATCGCGCTCGCACGATATACGCCAACGACGACGCCCTTCGTTTCTACGAGCGAGCACTGACTGCGTTGGGCGCGATCGGGCAAACACCACTCAAACTGGCAATTGCAGAGCGCATTGCCGATTTGAGCGGCTCGGTAGGCCGCCGCGAGATCGCGCACCACCACTACGAGACGGTGTTGCAGGCATACCGCGAGTCAGCCGATCGTGTCGCTTCGGCGCGCGTTTTGCGTAAGATCGGTCGGCTGCTCTGGGACGTCGGCAAGCGGGACAACGCAGAATCCCGCTATGCTGAAGCGGCAGCGCTCCTCGATGGAGCGGATGCCCCGATCGAGCAGGCGCATCTCTGGCAAGAACGTGGCCGACAGGCGTTCCGCAGCGGAGATCACGCTCTCGCGGCAAAATGGGCGGACGCGGCGCTGGATTGCGTACACACTCTGACAACGGAGCATGTCTCCGAGGTAGGGTGTGATGCCATTCTTGTGACCGCCGAGGCACTTAATACCAAGGCTGTTGCGCTGGCTCGCCTTGGGCGAAACCGTGAAGCCGTGGGTCAGGTTGAGCGTAGCATTGAATTGGCCGAAGCCGCCGGCCTACTGGGCGCGGCCTGCCGCGGCTACACCAATCTCGGCGTGCTTTACACGACCATCGATCCGGCACAGGCGATGGAGGTCTGTCGGCGCGGTCTTGAAGTGGCGCGCCATATTGGTGATCTGGGTTTCCAGGCGCGCCTCCTCGCCAATCTGGCGGTCGCTTGTTGTACTTTCACGGATCGCTGTCCAACGGAGGGCGTGCCTGCTGCCGAGAAGGCCATCGAGATCGACCGGGCGCTCGACCAGCGCGAGCACCTGCCGGTGCCGCTGATCGTGCTTGGGCAGATCCACCAGTGCAACGGCCGTCCGGAACTGGCGGTTGGCTTGTTCCACGAAGCACTGGACATAGCCCGCGAAACGGGCGAACCCCAACTGCTGTTTCCGTGCTATGATGGGCTCGCAACGCTTAATCTCGACCTCGACAATCTGGCCGAGGCCGAACGCTACTTTTCCCTGGCGCAGGATATATGCGCCCAGCACGGGCTCGACCCGGAAGCGCTTGTGGTGCTGCCTTTTCTCGACTAGCCGGGGCTGGGGGTTGGAAATGTCCTCGCATAGTGACTTGGTACCGCTTCAACCGGGCGACCGTGCGCCCAACCTGATACTCGACGCCATTACCCAGGAAGGCAAGATCGCGCTTGACGACTTTCGCGGACAAAAACCGGTGCTGGTCGGCCTGTTTCGAGGTCTGCATTGTGCGTTTTGCCGGCGCCATATCGCCGCCCAGGCGCGGCTTGATCCGGAGCTGCGCGAAAAGGGCGTGGAGAGCCTGACGGTGGTCAACACGCCGATCGAACGGGCGCGTCTCTACTTCCGCTACCACCCGATGCCGAATCTGCTTGCGGCTTCCGACCCTGAACGCGCTTCACATCGTGCTTTTGGACTGCCCAATCTCGAATTCACCCAAAACGAGACGAACTGGCCGTACAAGGTCGCGATGGCAGTGGCACAGGATATGCGGGTCGACATGCCAGGCGAGTTGCCCGGTCCGATGGATCCCATGACGGCCAGCGAAATCCTCAACAAGAAGGACAATTACGAAGTGACCGAAGCCGACGAGCAGATGATGGCAACGGGACACGGACAACTGGTCGGTCAGTTCCTGCTGGACCGGCAGGGGATCGTCCGCTGGAGCTTCACGGAGGTTCCAGAGGGTGGGCGATACATGTTTGGGGCGCCAAGCCCGCAGGAGCTGATGTCAGCCGTGTCCCAAGTCGCCCAATAATGACACTGACAAGTTCACCGCTCTTCGAGCACGGCCTCGACAATGGCAATAAAGTCATCGAGTGAGCGATCTCCGCGAATCTCGATGCGCGGAAGGTCGATGGGATCGCAGTCGAGGCCCGCCGGCCCGTGTCTGCCGCCGAAACCGATCCGATAGCCGCACTCCCTGGCCAGCCGGCCAAGCCGTCGGTCGGTGACAGAGAAGGGTGCGGCGAACGCCGTGGTTGGCCGACCGGTCCACCGCTCGATGAACATACGAGAGCGCAGGAGCTCGGCGGCCAGGTCAGAGCTCGACAGACCGTCGATCGCGCGATGCGTCGCCAGATGGCTTCCGAAGAACGCACCTTCGGCGGAGAGGCGTCGCACCGTCCCGGCGTCCATAAGCTGCGTCGGCGGACCGCTGTCGGCGTCCCACAGTGCACTTTCACCCACCAGGTCCGTCACCAGGAACACTTCCGCGGTCAGGTCGTTCGCGCGCAAGATCGGCCAGGCATGGTCGGCAAAGTTCTGGAAGCCGTCATCGAAGGTGATGAGCACTGGGCGGCCAACGAAAGGGTGACGGTTGGCGATGGACCCTTCCAGTTGCTCGGACCTGACAGCGTGAAAGCCATTGGCGCGCAGCCATGCCATCTGGCTGGCGAATGCGGCGGGTGTGAGCCGAAAACGGGTGAGCGCGGCCGGACCATCATCGGCGACGCTGTGATACATGAGGACAGGGATACGCCGCCGCCGCTCGCTACGTGCGACGTCGCGGCGCAAGGCCCTCGCCCCGCCCCAGACGATATTTCGCGCGACCCCGATTCCGACGGGCGCGCGGATTGGCATATGATCTATCATCGGTTCCGTCGCCACGTCGTCGGGTGACAGGCGGCGGAAGCGGTCTATGCGATAGAGCTCGGTCTGGATCGATTGCTCAAGCACGAGGCCTTCGGTCGCTGCCAGCGTCTCCGAGATCGCTTGTGCACCGAATGTGTTCCAGTCGAAGCCCGTCCTTTCAACATTGTCACGCAGCACGAATGCGTGTGCGCTGATGAAACTGCCGCCAGGTGCCAATGCCTCTGCGAATTTTTTGGCGATGCGCCGCAACTCGGCCAGATCATCCAGATAGTAGAGCACTTCCGAACAGAAGATCAGATCCATCTCGCCCGGCAGCGTGTCGGCAGAGAAATCCAGTACGCCGAATTCAATATTCGGCTGATCGCCGCATCGCGCGCGGGCCCGTTCGACGGCTATGGCGGAGATGTCGGTTGCGGTCAAATGGCCCACTCGCGGCGCCAGCTGCCGCGTGAAATGGCCCTCCGCGCAGGCCAGCTCAAGCGCCCGTCCGATGGGACCGGCAGGCAGAATTTCGAGCTGCCGCTGATATTTTTCCTGCTCATAGGACGAACCGTAGTTCCAGGGATCCTCGGTCGCGAAATAGCCATTCCAGAACGACGTGCGATCCTTGTCGTGCCTGGCCCGTGCTCGGCGCGGCGCCGCGGGAGGCTCCGCAGGTTCGGCGCTCGACCGAACCAGTTCCCGCGCTTCCTCGGCCAATTGGGCGAGTTTGCCGAAGTGACTGTCCGGATCGGACCGGCGTTCAAGCCGCTCAGGGGGCACGACATTCTGGATCAATTCAATCCAATGATCCCTTGTCACTGTCCCGAGTGCGCCGAACTGCACGACAGCCTCGATCCGGCCATCCATCATCAGGTTGGCATAGATTTGATCGATTCCTTGCGGAAGTTCGACCGTGGTCGGATTTCGAGCGTCGACGCGAATTCCAAGTGTCCGCGCCAGCCTGCGCGGCGCGGCAAGGTCGTCGACGTCGAGAAGCATTTGCTCAAGGCTATACTGGACGCGGCGAGCCGCTGCTGGATTGTCCCAGAGTTTGCTGAGTTCGGTGATCAATTCGGTTAGGGCGCCGCCGAACCTGTCCCACCCTGCAGCCAATTGCGCCGGCACCGACAGGCTTCCCACCAAAAGGCCATCGACGATCACCTTGGCGATCTCACGCGCCCATTTGCGTCCTGCCGGGAGCGCGCGCAAGGACTGCGGATCGATCGAGCGCGAGCCGCTGCCGCAATCCGACGCGGCGTTCCACAACGCGAACCACGCGAGTGCCTCGGAGGCGGTGCCGCCGTTCGCCTCGATCGCTCCATTGGCATGAGCCGATGCCGGGTGTTTGACCCTGGGATCAGGAGAAAAGCCACGGGCGATCACGATTTCCGCATCTGCCAGCATCTGCGTCGAATTGCGGGAGAGCGCGTTGGGGCTGATACGATAGAAAGCGAGCGGCTCGTCGACCATCACCCAATTTTTGCCCAGACGCGCGAGACGCTGCCACAGATCCCAGTCCTCGCAGGTGCGCAGCGACACATCGAAACCGCCCAACTCGACAATTGTCGCCCGGTCGACCAGCAGTGCGTGAGTGCGGATGGCACACCGGCGGGCGAATGTTTCGAAGGGCTGGGTCGCAACCTCCGTTGCGATGCTCGACGGGGTGACTTCGCCATCGGGCATCACGCGCCGGGAACCGCAATAGGCGGCCACTGCATCGGGAGCGGTTTTCAGTGTGGCCAGCATTTTCGCAAGGAAGCTGGCATCCACCCAATCGTCCGCATCCAGAAACATGAGCCAGTGGCCGCGCGCCGCCGAAATCCCGGTATTGCGCGCGCCGGCGGCGCTATACGCGCAAGAGCTCAACATCCGAAATCGGGCATCGCGCTCCACATAACCGGCGATGATCGCGGAGGTGCGGTCCGTGGAGGCGTCGTCGACGATGATCGCCTCCCAATCCACTATTTCCTGATCGAGAAGGCAATCGAGTGCGCGCGCCAGCGTTACCTCCGCGTTGTGCGCGGGAACCACGATTGAAACCAAGGGATTGTGCGCCACGCCGTCTTACCCGCGCCTGGTTCGAAGGTGGACCAAGAGCCCCGAAACATAGCCGGCGATTTCCTGCCAAAGGGAACGGTCCTCAGGGACGCTGCGTTCAAACAGTCTTCCGCGAATTCTTCCGAGCCGCCGCGACGCCACCATTTGGCTGCGGAGCGAGCTTGCTCCTGTCGTGCTGCCGATGTTGGAAGCCTGGCGCAGCATTCGCATCCGTGCCGCCGAGCTTGGGCGCCAGCTGTCGCCGATGCACGTCAAAGCCAAGCATCCCGCATACTCATGTCGATCCCCGGAATCGGCGCCATGACCACAAGCCGCGGTCCCTGGCACCGTATGAATGCAATATCTATGGCAAACTGACTTCTTCTGCAATCTGGGGCGCAATAAATGCAAGCCCACTGAAGCTTTGGTGTGAATGACCGCAGCTATTGGGACTATTGCTCCCTTCCTATCGCCCGAAACGCCTCGATTCCGAGGTGCATTCTCGAACGGCCATTTCTCCGCGCGAAAGAAGACCTTCCTTCCCCCATTGGGCACGCATCGGAAGCTGATCGTCGCAGTATACAGCCGGGCGCGAGACAATATGTGCACCGCCAAACCAGCTAATTTAGATGTTTCTGATAAGTCTGCGCTACTTAATTGCGCTCCAGCAGCTATAGTCTGGCATTGTATTAATCATTTCGATAGTAGATTGCGTCCGATGGCCTATTAGATTAACCAGTTGTGACTGCTATCACAAAGAGGTGCGAGAGCGACACCAATCAGAACTCGTGCTTTTGTTGCTAGTCTAGGACACAAAAAAGGAACACACGAATCGGCTTAAGCCAAAAGGATTCCGGCTTGCGGGCTGGCTATTTGTCTGACATATTTCCCGTTTCCGAGTTTTGCACTGGGTAATAGGGGCATAAGGATGGCGAAGGAATCTTCGAACGCCGCTTCTTCAGCAAATAAAGCGGATCTGATAAGTAATACAGAGGGAAACGGGCTGAACTTCATAGTGGGCCAGGCTCGCGAGAGCGGGGCCTCCGGCGACGCTGTAGGTGTCGACAAGATACGTGATCTGCTGTTCGGCAACCAGATGCAGGACTATGACCGCCGTTTTTCCAAGCTTGAAGAACGCGTCTTGCAGCGCTTCAAGGATGTCGAATCCGAGGCCAAGCGCAATCTTGAAATGTACGAGTCAAATGCAAAGAAGCAGGTCGATTCGCTTGCGGGGCAATTGCGGAACGAAAAAGACGCGCGAGCCGACGCCGACAAGGAGATTGACCGGAATCTTCGCGAGCAAAACCAGGCGCTTGAAAAGCAGGTGCGCGCATTGTCGGATCAATTGAGCGAGCTTGAGCGCGAAGTTGCGGACCGGATAAATCGAAACGATCATTTGCTGCGTGAGGAAATCAAGCAAAAGAATGAAGGCGTTCAGATGCTGATCGAGAAAATGTTTTCCGATCTCAGCAACGTCAAGACCGACCGAAATCTTTTGGCTGGCCTGTTTGTCGAGGTTGCAAAATGTCTAAATCAGGATCCCGTCGGCAGCAAGAGCAACTCGGAGCGTAGTTGGAAAGTGAGTTGATCGGAACTTGACGTCGATCGTCGACCCAATCAGCCTTCCGCAAAGAGCAGCTTCGAACGATACAGAGATTGATCGCGAGGCTCTGGCTAGTCTTTTGGTCGAAATTGCCCGGAACGTCGATCCGGACTATCGTGCGCGTTTCGACGGAGTTCCAACCGCCGATCCTCGCATGGAAACGCTGCGCCAGTTGCTGGTCGGCCGCGAAATTTCCGAGCTTTCACGAGTTGCGCACCTGCTCGACGAACCTGAGCAGCTTGCGGCTGCAGTGGGGGGCGTTCTCCCCGATGCAGCCGCGCGTGCGTCTCATGCGCAACTCGGCGAGGCCCTTGCGCCAGCTGTCGAGAGGGCTGTGCAACGGTCCATCCAGAAGAACCCGCGCACGCTGACGGATATATTGTACCCGGTGTTTCTGCCGGCTATTCGCAAGTCGATCGGCGAAAAGATCGACCAGACCTTTCAATCGCTGAATGAATCTTTAAGACATATATTTACCTGGCGTGGACTTAAGTGGAGATTTGAAGCTTGGAGAACGGGCGCAAGCTTTTCAGAAGTTGTTCTTAAGCATTCTCTTGTCTATCGTGTAGAACACGTCTTTCTCATTAACCGAAATTCCGGGCTTTTGATTACGCATGTAACTGCCGAAAACGCAACGAGCGAAGACCCTCAACTAATTTCTTCGATGCTTAGTGCAATTCAAGATTTCGTAAAGGACTCGTTTAACGAGAAAGAACAGAGCGGCCTGGACACTATCCGTTTCGGGGAGCTTCGTCTCTGGTCGGAAGTTGGACCGTTTGCGACCTTGGTTGCCGTGATCCGGGGAAATCCGCCAGAGGAATTACATGAAATAATTCGCGATGTATTGCTTCGCATCCATGATGAATCCTCACAGGCTTTAGAGCAGTTTGACGGCGACAGTTCGCAGTTGGCCGGCGTAGAGACGCAGTTGCAGACCTGTGTTGAACTGAAGCAGGAGGAATCGAACCAGGGATTTCCGTGGCTGGTGGTGGCTGCAGTCCTGCTGGTTTTGATTCCGGCGGGCGGTTGGTTCCTTCTTTCCTGGCAATCCGGGCAGCGCTGGCAGGCCTATGTGTCACGACTGGGAACCCAGCCGGGCATCATCGTTGCCGAACAAAAAATGCGTGATGGCCAATTCTATATTGCCGGCCTGAGAGACCCGCTTGCCGCCGACCCGCAGTCGCTGTTGTCTGGAACGGAGGTCGATCCCGCCCGCGTTCATTCACGCTGGCAATTCTATCAGAGCCTTGAGCCGGAGTTCGTGTTGAAGCGGCTAACGGCGTCGCTGACCCCGCCGGATTCAGTACGACTTTCGATCGTCAACGATCGCATCGTTGCCGAGGGTGAGGCTACCGACACGTGGATCAACCGGGCGCGGGCCGCCGCCCAACAACTTTCGGCAGGCGGACCGGTATTCGACATCTCCAAGGTCCGTGATGTGAGCCCCGAAGCACGCGAGGCGGAGCGCTGGCAGGCCTATGTGTCGCGACTGGAGACCCAGCCGGGCATCATCGTTGCCGAACAAAAGGTGCGCGATGGCCAATTCTATATTGCCGGCCTGAGAGACCCGCTTGCCGCCGACCCGCAGTCGCTGTTGTCCGGAACGCAGGTCGATCCCGCCCGCGTTCATTCACAGTGGCAATTCTATCAGAGCCTTGAGCCGGAGTTCGTGTTGAAGCGGCTGACGGCGTCGCTGACCCCGCCGAAATCGGTTCGGCTTTCGATCGTCAATGATCGCATCGTTGCCGAGGGTGAGGCTCCCGACACCTGGATAGATCGGGCGCGGGCCGCCGCCCAACAGCTTTCGGCAGGTGGACCGGCATTCGACATCTCCAAGGTTCGTGATGTGAGCCCCGAAGCACGCGCGGCGGAGCGCTGGCAGGCCTATGTGTCGCGACTGGGGAGCCAGCCGGGCATCATCGTTGCCGAACAAAAAATGCGCGATGGCCAATTCTATATTGCCGGCCTGAGAGACCCGCTTGCCGCCGACCCGCAGGCTCTGCTGTCCGGAACGGGGGTTGATCTTGCCCGCGTTCATTCGCAGTGGCAATTCTATCAGAGCCTTGATCCGAAGTTCGTGGTGAAGCGGCTGACGGCGTCGCTGACCCCGCCGAAATCGGTTCGGCTTTCGATCGTCGAGGATCGCATCGTTGCCGAGGGTGAGGCTCCCGACACCTGGATAGATCGGGCGCGCGCAGCGGCCCGACAGCTTTCGGCAGGCGGACCGGAATTCGACATCTCCAAGGTCCGTGATGTGAGCCCCGAAGCACGCGCGGCGGAGCATTGGCAGCATTATGTGTCGCGACTTGAGGCCCAACCGGGAATCATCGTCGCCCAACAAACGGCGAGGGGCGGACATTTCTACATTTCCGGCCTGAGAGACCCGCTTGCCGCCGACCCGCAGGCTCTGCTGTCCGGAACGAAGGTTGATCCCGCCCGCGTTCATTCGCAGTGGCAATTCTATCAGAGCCTTGATCCGAAGTTCGTGGTGAAGCGGCTGACGGCGTCGCTGACCCCGCCGAAATCGGTTCAGCTTTCGATCGTCCAGGATCGCATCGTTGTCGTGGGTGAGGCTCCTGCCGCCTGGATCAACCGGGCGCGGGCCGCCGCTCAGCAGCTGTCCGCGGACGGAGTGGTTCTGGATGTCTCACAGCTGCGTGAGCTGAGCCTTGCGGAACTCAATAATTTGAGAGAGGCCATCCAGGCGACCGATATTCTCTTCTATTCCGGCAAGGTTGTGCCGGGACCAGAACAGACGCCGGTTCTCGACAGATTGGCGGATCAATTAAAGGAATTCGCCCAAAATGCCCGCAAGTCAGGCGTGACAGCTCGGTTCATGTTGACCGGCCATTCGGACGCCACGGGCCGTGAGACGTCCAACGCGTCGATCAGCGCCGCCCGCGCCGAGACAGTTCGTGCGCTTCTCAACAAGCGCGGCGTCGCTCCGGAATTGCTGCTGGTTCGGGGCGCGGGCACCTTTGAGCCGGCGGTGCCTGAAAATAGTCGAACTGGGAGCTCCGCCAATCGCCGGGTTTCGGTTACGGTAAACCTAGACTAGTGCGGAGTCCGGGATGTTGCAAAAAAAGATCTGCATGTTGGGCGGGTTCGCTGTCGGAAAGACGAGTCTGGTTCGCAGGTTTGTGCAAAGCATCTTTTCAGAAACCTACTTGACCACGGTGGGAGTGAAAATCGACAAGAAGAGTGTCGCACTCCCGGACAAAACCGTGGATCTGATTTTGTGGGATTTGGCCGGCGAAGACGATATCGGCTCATTCCGCGTCAGCTATGTGCGAGGTGCGACCGGGCTCGTGCTTGTCGTCGATGGGACCCGCGCCGCTACTCTTGCCGTGGCGCTCACGCTGCGCGAGCGGGCCGAGGCCGAATTCGGCGCCATGCCGTTTGTATTGCTGTTCAACAAATCCGATCTGGCCGATCGTTGGGCAATATCGGATAGTGAGATTAACGAACTGAGGCAACTTGGATGGCAAATCTATCTAACAAGCGCGCTTTCGGGTGAACATGTTGACGATGCATTTCGTCAGCTTGCTTCGATGGTCACCAAATAGACCATGCATGGATTGCCAAGAGAAGTCAGAAGCTGGATTTACAATTTCTTTTACAGCGAGCACTCTGTCGCATATTTGAAAATTGACGCCCAGCTTTGCATAGCTGCGAAGGGCGGCAGTGTTAAACATTACGGACTCTCATCACTTCGCATTGGTAAGCCTGTTGCCGAGCAGCTTGAATTCATGGAAGGTTTGCTGCCTTGCCCGGAGCTTCCATATCATATGGCCATGGTCGAACTGCCCAGCGGGCGTGTCGCGGACCTTCATCTTTTTGCTGACAATGCCTGCGTGTGGCTGCTCTTTCTTGACGCCACTGCCGAACGCGACAATAGGCAGCGGCTTCAACAGAAGGCTTATGAAATGACGCTCCTGCAAGAGAGGGAGCGTCAACTCAACGAGAAATTGCAATCGACGAACGAGGCGTTGAGGCAGAGCCAAGAGGGACTGTCGCGTGAATACCAGCGCGCCGAAAGCCTACTCCTCAACATTCTTCCGGCGTCGATCGCGGAGCGGTTAAAAGCGGACGAACAAATTGCAGACAACCACGCAGAGGTGAGTGTGCTTTTTGCCGACATCGTCGGCTTTACGGAAAGAGCGCGGAGCGTCGGAGCCGAGACGACGCTCGCTATTTTAAATTACTTCTTCAAGGCGGCGGATCTGCTCTCGGAACGATACGGCTGCGAAAAGATCAAGACAATCGGCGATTGTGTGATGGTGGTCGCTGGCCTGCCCGCCGCGCGATCCGATCATGCAGAAGCCCTTGCGCATTATGCACTTGAACTGCGGAAAGCGGTTAAGCGCGAACGCTTCGCAGGAGAACCGCTAAGACTCAGAATTGGAATTCACTCAGGACCAATCGTCGCGGGCGTCATAGGCAAAAGGCGGTTTGCCTATGACCTGTGGGGCGAAACCGTTAATCTCGCCGCACGTATTCAAACGTCCGCGGAGCCCGATGAAATCCGTATTTCGGATGCAACTCACAAACTGCTTGGACCAAATTTTACTTGCGACCCACTCGCGGAAACGGAATTGCGTGGTACAGGTCGTGTGCGAATGTGGCGGCTCCCGGCCTGATTTGCCGCTTGGCAGTGCCGCCCCCGGAGCGCATTGCATCTCAAGCTGGTCAAACATCATGGTTTCGAATGTCCGCAGAGGTGCGCGAAGCAGTCGACCACCGAGGCCACAGGGCCGTTTCGTGCGGTTGCAACTCCCCCCACCGCCAAGGCACATTATAGTTAGGAGCTTCGCCGAGACACTCGAAGTGAAGTACCCAACCCATTCGTCATGCTATTCTGGAACTTCCTCGTTGATCGTGGCGGTCAAGCCCGCCGCTGTTTTCGCCTTTGCGCGCTTACGATGAGCTTACATTGCCGGTTCAGAAAGCCATGTAAGCAAAAGGCGCCCCGAAAGGCGCCTCTTAATCGCTTGATTTTCTTGGAGAAAACTGGAGCGGGTGAAGCGATTCGAACGCTCGACCCCAACCTTGGCAAGGTTGTGCTCTACCCCTGAGCTACACCCGCTCGCGCGGCTTTTGGGCCGCAAGCCGCGCCTATATGGCTGAAGAGCGCGGCGATTGCAACAGGGAAATCGCAGGCTTTTTCGGCCGCGCCCGGCGACGCCTACAAGGCTTGCGTCGCGGTGACGGCGTTCTTGTATGCATGTCGTTATCGCAAAACCGCTGCGCACTTTTGCGCGACATGCATTGACGGAATCATCGTCCCCCGGCGCAACGGTCTTGTCTCGTCCGCGCCATTGGCCGTAAACGGCGTGACCGGAACCCGCGACAACAGGACGCCTGATGCCGAAAACCGAAGCCGAGCTTTTCGCCTTTCTCGCCGATCTCGGCATTGACGTCTCCACGCGCCGCCATCCGCCGCTGTTCACCGTCGCCGATTCGCAGGCGCTGCGCGGGGAAATCGCCGGCGGCCACACGAAGAACCTGTTCCTCAAGGACAGGAAGGACAATTTCTTCCTGGTCAGCGTCGGCGAGGAGGCGGTGGTCGACCTGAAGCAGATCCATAATGTGATCGGCGCCGCCGGTCGCGTCTCCTTCGGCAGGCCGGAGATGCTGATGGAGCTTCTCGGCGTCGTACCGGGCGCGGTCACGGTTTTCGGCCTGATCAACGATACGAAGCTGCGGGTCAAAGTCGTCCTCGACCAGGAGTTGATGAACCATGCGGTGATCAACGCCCACCCGCTGACCAGTGAGGCAACGACGTCGATCGCCGCAGCCGATCTCGTCAGATTCGTCGAGGCAACCGGGCATGATGCTGCTATCTTGAAAGTCTCGGCATAAGCGCCACATGGATGGCGGAATAGCCGGGATGGCTGAAAAACCGACTTCTGGAGAAAGACGTTGCGCCAGGCCGAAGCCGGCGGCGCGACCGAAAGGGCGATGAGATGAGCGATAACAATCCATTTGGCGGCCAATTCGGCAGCAATGGCGGTCAGTATGCCACATCGGTGCAGTATGGCGGCACCGAGGCGGCCGGTGCGAAAGCAGCACTTGGCGAGGCGCCGGCCGACGTCATCAAGGACACCACGACCGCCACATTCGCCGCCGACGTCATCCAGGAATCACGCCGTCAGCCGGTGCTGGTCGATTTCTGGGCGCCGTGGTGCGGCCCCTGCAAGGAGTTGACGCCGCTGCTGGAAAAGGTGGTCAAGGCGGCCGGCGGCAAGGTCAAGCTGGTCAAGATGAACATCGACGACCATCCCTCGATCGCCGGCCAGCTCGGCATCCAGTCGATACCGGCGGTCATTGCCTTCAAGGACGGCCAGCCGGTCGACGGGTTCATGGGCGCCATTCCCGAGAGCCAGATCACCCAATTCATCCAGAAGGTCGGCGGCAAGAATGGCGGCGCGCCGCAGGTTGCCGAGGCGCTTGCCGCGGCGGCGGAGGCGCGCGAGGCCGGCGACGCGCAGACCGCCGCGGACATCTACGACGCGATCCTGGAGCAGGCGCCGGAAACGATCGAGGCGATCGCCGGGCTGGCCGATCTTCTGTTCGAGGCCGGCGATACCGACGGCGCGGAAGCCATGCTGGCGCGGGCGCCGGAGGCAAAGAAGGATGCACCGCCGCTCGCCGCGGTACGCGCCAAGATGGCGCTCGCCGCGCAGGCATCGGCGCTTGGCAATCCGGCGGAGTTCGAGCGGCGACTGGCCGACAACCCTGGAGATCACCAGGCACGGTTCGATCTTGCCATGATCCAGAACGCCCGGGGCGAGCGCATGGCGGCAGCCGACAATCTGCTGGCGATCGTCAAGGCCGATCGCACCTGGAACGAGGATGGCGCCAGGAACCAGTTGCTGCAATTCTTCGAGGCCTGGGGAATGACCGACGAGGCGACGCTGTCGGCGCGGCGCAAATTGTCGTCACTGTTGTTTTCCTGAGCCGGCGCTGTTTTTGACCGTTGGCCTTGCGGCCGGCGACGGCTGCGCCAGATTAAGGTGTGTTGAGATTCAGGTCAGGACGAGCCGAAAATGGTGGTTTTCGAGAACCGGAGCGGAGCGGACATTTGGGTCCGTGAGCACCGGAAGCGCGGAAAATCGCCGTTTGCTGGCCGGCATCACCTGAATATCAACACACCTTAGTGCATGATGCCCAAGAGCACGCAGCGGTTTTGGGTCAGTGATATGCACTAAAACAAGGACTTGAAGCGCGCCGATCGGTTCAAGACGCGAAGCGCTTCAGGACAGGTCCGATCGCCTTGCTGCGTTGGGCACAGGCGGATCGCAGGCATGGCGCGCTTCTCGATATGAAGCGATCGGAGGAACGAGGTGCAAGCGGGAAACGCGCATTACCGGCTGGGCACGGATCTGCCGTCGACGATCCCGATCTTTCCGCTCGAAGGCGCGCTGCTGCTGCCGAGAGGCCGCATGCCGCTCAACATCTTCGAGCCGCGCTACCTGCAGATGGTGGACGAGGCGATCGCCGGGTCACGGCTGGTCGGCATGATCCAGCCTAGCCTCGACGGGGCGCTGCGTGCCCATGGCGAGCCGGAGCTCTGCAATGTCGGCTGCGCCGGGCGCATCATTGCGTTTTCCGAGAGTGGCGACGGCCGTTATCTGATTTCGCTGCAGGGCGTGTGCCGGTTCCGCATCGTGCATGAACTCTCCGTCAAGACGCCGTTTCGCCAGTGCCGTTTCGCGCCTTTTCTCACCGACCTGGACGAGGACCAGGCGGAGGCCGGGATCGACCGGCCGGCGCTGCTCAGAGCGTTCCGGGCCTATTTGCAGGCCAATGATCTGGAAGCCGACTGGGAAAGCGTCAGCCGCGCGGAAAACGCCATGCTGGTCAATGCGCTGTCGATGATGGCGCCCTATGGGCCGGCTGAGAAACAGGCGCTGCTCGAAGCGTCGGATCTGAAGACGCGCGCCGAAACGCTGATCGCCATCACCGAAATGGCGCTGGCGCGCGAGAATGAGGATTTCGGTTCGAGTTTGCAGTAAGAAGGAACTGTCCTTCTCCCCTTGTGGGAGAAGGGAGGGCCGCGCTAGACCTGAAGCGATTGGCCTGGAGAAGGACGGACCGAATGGCGGACGGGCGTGACGGCAAGAAGATCGATGTCGATCGCAGGCTGCTGGAATTGCTGGCCTGCCCGCTGACCAAGGGTCCGCTGGCCTGGGATCCGGAACGCGGCGAACTCATCTCGAGGGTGGCAAAACTTGCCTATCCGGTGCGCGACGGCATCCCGGTCATGCTGCCTTCGGAGGCGCGGGCGATCTCGGCCGAGGATGTATTGTCGCCGCCGCGCCTGGGCGGGCCGAGCTGAACGCAGCGCTCCCATCGGCCGGGCGATTCGACGGCTTGCGGCCGCTGGCGTCGGTGCTCTACGGCCGCCCCCCTCTGCCCTGCCGGGCATCTCCCCCTCAAGGGGGGAGATCGGCAGCTTCGCCTGCAGCGCTTCTCCCGCAACGTTGGAGATTGGCGAAAGCCTTAGCGACATCCAATCTCCCCCCTTGAGGGGGAGATGTCCGGCAGGACAGAGGGGGGCGCTGTCCCGCCGACATCTCGCAAGATTGCGCATCGCCGCAGCGCCATGCCCTATTGAAAATTGCGCCCCTTGGGCATGACCCTTTCTGCCTTCCCCGACAGCGTTGCGATCTCCCGCCTGTCGTTCTGCACGACAGGTGCGTCGGACTTCTCCTCCAGCAGCGTTGCCAGCCAGGGCGTCAGATCCTCGATCTTTTCGGCGACGATATGGATGACGTCGGATTCCGACTGCAACTTGCCGGTGACGCGGACGAACCTTGCTCCCATGACAATGGGCCGGTAGCGGGTAAAGGTCCGTTCCCAGAAAATGACGTTGGCGACCGCCTGTTCGTCCTCCAGCGTCAGGAAGATCGCATTGCCCTTGCCCGGGCGCTGACGCACGAGCACGAGGCCCGCGACGGAGACCCGCCTGCCATCGCGCACCGAAGGGAGGCGCGCATTCGGCGTCACTCCGGAGCGGTCCAGCCGTTCACGCAGAAAGGCGACGGGATGCGCCTTCAGCGACAGGCCGAGCGAACGGTAGTCATGGATGACATGCTCGCCGAGCGGCATTTTCGGTAGCTTCGTCTCGGGCTCGAGATCGCGCAGGCGGATATTCTTCTGGTCGAACAGCGGCAGCATCTCGGCGGCGCTCTTGCCATCGAGCGCGCGGACCGCCCACAGCGCCGCGCGCCGGTCAAGGCCGATCGAGCGGAAGGCATCCGCCTGCGCCAGTTTCTCGATCTCGTCGACATCGAGGCCCGAGCGCAGCCAGACATCCCTGACGGTTTCGTAACCTTCGCCGCGCCTCGACACGAATATGTCCATGCGATCCTTGGAAAGCCCCTTGATCTGGCGGAAGCCGAGCCGCACGGCATGATTGGTCCTTATGACGCCGCGCATCCCGGCATGGCGGGCGAGGGTGCGGGCCGGATCGAAGGCCGATTCCTCCAGGGCGCAGTCCCAGCCGGAGAAATTGACGTCGGCCGCGCGGATGTCGACGCCATGGTCGCGGGCATCGCGGACGAGCTGCGCCGGCTGGTAGAAGCCCATCGGCTGCGAATTCAGGATCGCGGCGCAGAACACGTCGGGATAGAAGGTCTTGAACCAGCAGGAGGCATAGACCAGCAGGGCGAAAGAGGCGGCGTGGCTTTCGGGAAAGCCGTATTCGCCAAAACCTTCGATCTGCTTGAAGCAGCGCTCGGCGAAGTCCTTCTCGTAACCCCTGCCGACCATGCCGTCGATCATGCGCTGGCGATAATTGCCGATCGTGCCGGTGCGCTTGAAGGTGGCCATGGCGCGGCGCAATTCATCGGCCTCGCCCGGCCTGAAGCCGCCGGCGACGATGGCGATCTTCATCGCCTGTTCCTGGAACAGGGGGACGCCCAGCGTCTTGCCGAGAATCTTTTCCAATTCCGGCTTGGGATATTCGGGTTTCTCCTTGCCTTGCCGGCGGCGCAGATAGGGATGCACCATGTCGCCCTGGATCGGGCCTGGCCGCACGATCGCCACCTCGATGACGAGGTCATAGAAGGTGCGCGGCTTCAAGCGCGGCAGCATCGACATCTGGGCGCGGGATTCGATCTGGAAGACGCCGAGCGTGTCGGCGCGGCAGATCATGTCGTAGACCCTTTCGTCCCTCTCCGGCAGCGTCGCCAGTCCCAGCGGACGGTCATACTCGTCCCGGACATCGTAGTGATTGTGCAGAAGGGTGAAGGCGCGTTTCAGGCAGGTCAGCATGCCGAGCGCCAGCACATCGACCTTGAGGATCTTCACCGCGTCGAGATCGTCCTTGTCCCACTCGACCATCTTGCGCTCGTCCATCGCCGTCTTGACGATGGGCACGATCTCGTCGAGCCGGTCCCTGGTGATGACGAAGCCGCCGACATGCTGGGAGAGATGCCGGGGAAAGCCCATGATCTCGTTGGCGCGTTCGATCACCTGCCTTGCCAGCGGGTCGGTGCGGTCGATGCCGCCGGCGTGGGCCTCCTTTTCGCCGAGTTCCGAGGTCGACCAGCCCCAGATCGAGCTGGACAATGCGCTGCGGACATCCTCGGACAGGCCCATCGCCTTGGCCACTTCGCGCAGCGCCGAGCGGCCGCGATAGCTGATGACGGCGGCGGCCAGCGCCGTGCGCTTGGCGCTGTATTTCGTATAGATGTACTGGATCACCTCCTCGCGCCGCTCATGCTCGAAGTCGACGTCGATGTCGGGCGGCTCGTTTCTTTCCTCGGAAATGAAACGCTCGAACAGCGTATCGATCCTGTCGGGGCCGACTTCGGTGATGCCGATGCAGAAGCAGACGATCGAATTGGCGGCGGAACCGCGTCCCTGGCAGAGAATGTCCTGGCCGCGGGCGAATTTGACGATGTCATGGACGGTCAGGAAATAGCGCGCGTAGTTCAGGCGCTCGATCAGGCTGAGCTCTTCGCGAATGCGCTGCATTACGGAAGCGGGGACGCCCGCCGGATAGCGCGTGGCGGCCCCCTCCCTGGCCAATCGTTCGAGCTCGGCCTGTGGCCCGAGGCCCGATTCCGTCGGCTCGTCGGGGTAGTTGTACTGGAGGTCGCTGAGCGAGAAGGTCAGCTCGCTGGCGAAACGCAGCGTTTCCGCCAGCGCCTCCGGATGGCGGCGGAACAGGCGGGCCATCTCGACTGGCGGCTTCAGATGACGCTCGGCATTGGCCGCCAGCTCCAGCCCGACCTCGCCGACAGGCATATTGAGGCGGATCGCCGTCAGCACATCCTGCAGCGGGCGCCGCTCGGCGGTGTGATAGAGGATGTCGTTGGTCGCCATCAGCGGCACGCCTGATGCCTCGGCAATCGCCGCCGCCTGCTCGATGCGGTAGCGGTCATTGCCACGATAATCCGGCGCAACGGCAAGCCGTAGGTTCCTGCCGAAGCGATCCCTAAGCTGGCTAATCAATGCGAGACTATCATCCGCGCCTGCCGTCAATTCGGGCAGGACGGCCAGCGACAGCAGATCGCCCCATTCGAGAAGATCGCTTCGCCGCAAAAGGGTCGCGCCTTTCTCGTTTTCGTCGCGCAGATTGGCTTGCGTCAGCATGCGGCAGAGATGACCCCAGCCCTTGCGGTCCCGCGGATAGGCGAGAATATCCGGCGTGCCGTCGCAAAAAACCAGGCGGCAGCCGGGATGGTAAGGCAGCTTCTCCACCTTGGCCTGCTGCCAGGCGCGCACGACGCCGGCAACCGTGTTGCGGTCGGCAAGGCCGATCGAGGAGAAGCCGAGGAACTTGGCCGTGACCACCAGTTCCTCCGGCTTGGAGGCGCCGCGCAGGAACGAAAAATTCGACTGGATGCCGAATTCGGCATAGGGAACGATGGTCGGCGCGTTCATGCGAAAACCCCATGCATGAACCAGCGCGGCGGAACTTGAGAGGCGCCGTAAAGGCCCTGGCGGTAGAGCCAGTAGCGGCGGCCGTCGCTGTCCTCGATGCGGAAATAATCGCGGGTCGGCGCGTCCTCGCCGCCCTGCCCCCGCCACCATTCCGGCGCGATGCGTTCGGGCCCCTCGGCGCGCGCCACACGATACAAGGCCCGCCGCCAACGGAAATTCATCGGCGGTCCCTCAGGCATTTCGGTGGCCGGCACCTCGATCGGCTCGGGCGAGCGGAACAGCCGGATCGGCCGCTCCAGTGGGTAGATCGTGGCCGGTGGGTGGATCGTGGCCGGCGGATAGATTGTCATGAGCGGATTTCTGTCCGGCTTCCTCGGCGGCGAGGTCCTTTGCGGGGCCTCCGAGAAAGGGACAGTGGCGACGGCGCGCTCCGGCAGATGGCTCTCGACAGTAACCGGCCGCAGGACCGCGCCGTCACCGAGGCGGGCGCGGATGCGGTCGGCGAACAGCGCGATATCGGCGTCGCAATCATCCGTCTCGCCGGTGAGATCCGCCTGCTGCATGTCGAAGGCCGCCGCCGACAGCACCGAGAGCCGCACAAGGTCGAAGCCATAGCCGGCATCGATATCCTGTTCGAGCGCGGCCAGCCTTTCGTGGAACAATTTTTGGATCAGCAGCGGCTCGCGCAAGGGACGCGAGGTGCCGACAGCGATGCGGCTGACGGCGCCGTCGACGCGGAAAAGCAGCAGCGCCAGCCGTCTCGCGCCCTCGCCGCGGCGCTCGAGATCGGCCTTCAACGTCGTCGCCAGCAGGCTCACCAGCCGTTCTATATCGTCGGTCAGCATGATTGGTTCGGCGAGATGGCGTTCGACCGAAAGCGGCGCCACCGGCAGGCGCGGCGACACGGCCTCGTCGAGGCGGCCGAGCGCCTGGTCGAGGCGCAACAGCAGCGAGGCGCCGAAGCGGCGGGCAAGCGGCGCGCGGGGTGCTGTCATGACGGCGCCCGCCGTGCGCAGGCCGACGCTTTCCAGGCTGGCGCGTATTTCGGGCTCGATGCGCAGCGCCGCCAGCGGCAAGGGGACCAGAAGCGCCTCCTCCTCGCCGCTCTGGACGATGTGGTCGCCGGCGAACCGCGCCGCCGCCCAGGCCGCGCCCGGCGTGGCGGCAAGGCCGGCGCGGACGTCAAAACCCTGATGGAAAAAGCGCGACAGGATGTCGTCCAGCATCGCGCGTTCGCCGCCGAACAGATGGGTGCAGCCGGTGACGTCGAGGAACAGGCCGTCGATCCCGTCGAGCGCCACCAGCGGGGTGTAGCGGTCGCACCAGTCGGCGAGACCTTCGAGCAGGCGGCGGTCGGCCTCCGGATCGGCCTCGACGACGTCGATCGAGGGATGCATGGCGCGCGCATCGGCAATGCCCATGCCGCGCTTCAGGTGAAGCGCCTCAGCCCGCTCGTCGAGGGCCGATATGCGCTGGGCGTTGCGGTCGCGATGGCTGATCACGAGCGGTGGATGAGATGGCGGCAGGTGATCCGACGGGCGCGAACGCCCGGACCGCCCCAGACGCTGGCGCAGGATCCTTTCGGCGGCGAGATGCGGGAACCACAGGGACAGGATTCTTTGCTCGTTCTTCTCCGGCCCTTCTTTCCTCGAAAACATGTTCATCGGGGTTCCACTCCAGTGTGAATTGTCCAGGCAAGGCGGTGCGGCTCTTGCCGATGCTGACGGTGAAGGCGGCCCGGCCGATCGAGCCGGCGAGCGGCCCGGCGATTGTCTCGCGCGATGCCGACGGCGCCGCCGATACGATGAGGCGGACGGGCGCGGTGGTCGGCTCGGCCTCGCCGGCCTGGCGCAGCAGGAACACCGGCCGGCCGGCATTTTGTGCCCGGGCGTGCAGGCGTCTCGTCGCGGTGAGGTCCAATCGCTGCGGGCTGCCGCGTATTTCAAGGATGACAGCGGCGAGCGCCGGCATGCGGGCGGCCTCCTCGGCGACCCACAGCGCATCGACAAGCCGCGGTGCCTCGGAAAACAGCAATTCTCCGGGTTCAATGCCGAACAGGCCATGAAGCCCCCTGGCATAGGGAAAGCCGGCCTCGCGAAAAATCTCCGATGTGCCGATCCACAGGATGGGCAGGCGCGGCTGCTGCTCTCTGAGGATCAGGCTGGCAAGCGAAAGGGCAAAGCCGGCCACGGCTCCGGCATCGCGGGTTTCAGCGCCATGGATCTCGGTCAGCGCTGCCTTCGGCAGGCCGCCACTGAGCGCGGCATCGAGAGGCGCGGCGCCGGTGCGCAGGAAGGCATCGGGCGGCGCCATGCCGCGCCGGACAATTGTCAGAGTCCGGGAGGTGACACCCGCGTCAGGAGGCAAGCCAGCCGGGGTTGCGCGAGCCGGCGCCTGCAGGCGCTCGGGCAGCGTTCCCTCGATCTTCGCGATCTGGCGGCGCAGGGCAAAAACAGTCTCCCGCGCCACGGCGGTCATCGCCATGACGGTCAGCTTCCACTCACAATTGTTCCTGTTATGTTCTTATAGATTCCAGAGGGGGATCGAAGAGTCAAGCGGAGTCATGTGGAATTTATTCCTGCTCACCAAGACCCAGCCAGGGCAATTGCTTCAGATTTGAACCGTCCAATCATCCTTTCCGGTGTCGGCGCTGCCCCTCATCTGGCTGCCGCCATCTTCTCCCCGTAAACGGGAGAAGGACGCTTTTGTCGATCATCTCGCCAATCACAGGCAGGAAGGGCGCTGGCGTTGCGGTCGGCTTCTTTCTCCCCGTTTACGGGGAGAAATGCCCGGCAGGGCAATGAGGGGCGGTGCCGATATCGACAATTGATCGTCTCCAACACGAGTTGCGCGCGATCTTCTGTCTGAAGCAGTTGCATTGGCTCATTTGCCTCGCCCGGCGCGAAAGCCTATATGCCGGGATCAAAGGACAAAGCATGGCCCGCATCTACAAGACCCGCACCTGGCACGCCGAGCTTTCGCCGTCGATTGAGGAAATGGAGTTCCTGGCGCTGGAGGCCTATGCCCATCTGCCGGAGGATTTCCGCAAGCTGACCGGCGAGATCGTCATCCAGATCGCCGAATTCCCGACCGACGAGATCATGGACGATCTGTCGCTGGAAACGCCGTTCGACCTGCTCGGCCTGTTCGAGGGGCGCGGCATCGCCGAGCGCTGGAACCCGCAGACCGGGGAGGGGCCGAACCGCATCACGCTCTACCGCCGCGCCATCCTCGACTACTGGTCGGAGAACGAGGAGACGCTGGGCGACATCGTCACCCATGTGCTGATCCACGAGATCGGCCACCATTTCGGCCTGTCGGACGACGATATGGAGAAGATCGAAGAGGCGGCGGAGTGACAGGCAAGAGCACGACTGCTCATAACTGACGTCTCATTCCTTCGCGCCCCCCTCTGGCCTGCCGGCCATCTCCCCCTCAAGGGGGGGAGATTGGCAGTTTCGCCGACCGCGCCCACTTCCTTAACGTCGATGATTGGCGAAAGCCGATGCGACATCCAATCTCCCCCCTTGAGGGGGAGATGTCCGGCAGGACAGAGGGGGGCGCTGTCCCGCCAGCATTTCGAAGAGATCTGCGCAGTACGGCTGGCCTACCAATCGCTGAGCTTGGTATTGGGACCGTATTCCTGGCCCTCGACATCCTTCACCACGGCCTGGCCGCAGCGCATGGTCTTGCCCTTCTTGTCATAGGCATAGGTCGGCGAGCCGAACAGGTGCCAGCCCTTGTTTATCGCCGCCGTCACCTTGTGGCAGAAGCTGTTGTCGTCCGGAGCGGACAGAAAGCGGTAGAGTTTCATCTTAATTTCCTGTCGTGAGTGCCCGCTACCCAATCATGCGCTGATGGCGGCGGCCTTCGCCAGCAGTTTTTCGGCCTGGGCGAGATGCAGCCGCTCGACCATTCTTCCATTCAGCGCAATCACGTCCTTCCCGGTATTTTCGGCCAGCGAAAAGGCATCCTTCACCGCGCGCGCCTCGGCCAGCGCTTCGGGCGATGGCGCAAAGGCCCGGTTCGCCGCCTCGATCTGGGCCGGGTGGATCAGTGACTTGCCGTCGAAGCCCATGGCGGCGGCTTCCGCGCATTCGCGCGCAAAGGCATCAGAATCGCGAAAATCGTTGGACACGCCGTCGAGCACATCGAGGCCGCCGGCGCGCGCCGCCAGCACCATCTGCATCAGCCATGGCACGAGATAGCGCCGGTCCGGCGTGGCGAGAATGCCGGTGTCCTTGACCAGATCGTTCGTTCCGGCAACGAAACAACTTAGCCGCGAGGCCGGATCGCGGCCGAGTTCGGCGATGGCGCCGATGTTGAGCA
This sequence comes from Mesorhizobium sp. STM 4661, assembly GCF_000359125.1. Classification (GTDB taxonomy): domain Bacteria; phylum Pseudomonadota; class Alphaproteobacteria; order Rhizobiales; family Rhizobiaceae; genus Mesorhizobium. The sequence goes on from NZ_CAAF010000014.1 coordinate 62,167, forward strand.
GCGCCTTGGGCGTCTCGATCATCGCCCAGAGTTTCACCTCGTCCGGGGCGAAATTGTCGTCGAGGACGTCGCCGGCTTCGAGGATGTCGCGCGGCGTGTCGACCTTCGGCAGAAGGATGCCGTCGGGCTCGCAGCGTACCGCGGCCATCAGGTCGTCGGCGCCCCATTCGCTGGCGAGCGCATTGACGCGCACGACCATCTCGCAACGCCGGCCGGCGCGGTCGGCGAAAATGCCAGCCAGCTTTTCACGCGCGGCGATCTTGTCGGCCGGAGCAACGGCATTCTCGAGATCGATGATGACGGCGTCGCAGGCCAGCGCCGGCAACTTGGCCAGCGCCTTGCCGTTCGAGGCCGGGACGTAGAGCACCGAGCGGCGCGGGCGATAGATTTGCGTCATGTCCGATCTATGCCGCCTGCGGCGGGCCGAGGCAAGCATGCCGGGAAATCGGGCTTGCGCTCTTGGTTCCTCGCCCCCGCGAAGCGGGGGAGAGGTGGCCCGGCGAAGCCGGGTCGGAGAGGGGGACGACAGTCGCGAAGCCAAATCCGGTGAGGGATGGAGCGCGAGACTGGTCATAATGCGACGTCAGCTCCCAGACGTCCCGAAGGCCCCCTCTCCGTCCCGGCTTCGCCGGGCCACCTCTCCCCACTTCGTGGGGCGAGGAACAACTGCACGAAAACTGCACTCCCTTGCGGAAAATCTCCTCCGGTCCGCCCCGCCGTGTCCTTGCCGGCACGCGAAGGAGGCGAGCATGCAAGATCAAGGAAATCCTCGCTGGTCCCTGCCGTATCGGCTCCGAAACGAAGGCTGGTGGCTTGTCGATCCGCCCGCGGCGCACCCTCTCGCCACCCTCCTCCCTTTCATCCCAACGCCCGCGCCGCGATATCCCGGCCGGGCGATCAGGAAAGTCCGGTCATGACATCGTATCTCACGCCGAGCTATTGCAGCCGCTTCGGCGTCGCCGTCCTGCTGGCCGCACTGGCGGATTTCCTCTTCCACGGCCAGCCGGCCGGCATCAATTTCTTCCTGTTCGCCATCCTGATCGCCGGGGCGATCGTTGCCGTGCATCCTTCCGCTCTCAGCGACATCAGGGTCTGGTTGAAGCCAGCCGCACTGCTGGTCGGATTGCTGCCGCTCATCGAAAATGTCAGCGCCCTGTCCGTCTCGATCGGCCTTGCGGTTCTGGCCGTCTTTGCGCTTTCGCTAACCGGGCGGCTGCGGCATAGCCTTGCCCGCATTGCCGGTCAGCTCCTGGTCTTCGCGCTCGCCGCGCCCTTTCGGTTCGTCCATGACTTCCTCCGCTGGCGCACGGCGATGCGGTGGCTTGGCCAGCGCCGCATCCGCTTTGGGGCGATCGCCGTCTGGATCATGCCGCTGGTGCTCGGCGCGGTGTTCCTCGCGCTGTTCGGCGCCGCCAATCCGGTCATCGAATACTGGTTTTCGCTGGTCCACCTCTTCGCACTGCTCAAGCTCATCCAGCTGCCGCGGCTGATCTTCTGGCTGGTCGTGCTTGCCGGCGTCTGGGCTTTTTTGCGGCCGCGCCTGCCCCGCTTTCTCCGGCGCATTCCGCGTCTGGCGCCGGCCGTAAGCGCCAAGGCACCGCCGTCGAAAAAAACCGCCACCACGATCGAGGACATCGTCTTCGGCAAGGCCGCCATCTTGCGCGCGCTCATCGTCTTCAACATCCTGTTCGCGGTGCAGACCGCGCTCGACGCCGCTTATCTCTGGGGCGGTGTCGCGCTGCCCGATGGCCTGACCTATGCCGCCTATGCGCATCGCGGCGCCTATCCGCTGATCGTCACCGCGCTGCTTGCCGCCGGCTTCGTGCTGGCGGCGCTGAGACCCGGCAGCGCGACATCGGGCGATCCGCTGATCCGGTACCTGGTCTATGCCTGGGTGGCGCAGAACATCGCGCTGGTCGTCTCGTCGATCCTGCGTCTCGACCTCTATATCGGCATCTATGCGCTGACCTACTGGCGGGTCGCCGCCTTCGTCTGGATGGGGCTGGTGACGGCTGGTCTTGCTCTCATCATTGGCCGCATCGCGCTGGAAAAACCCAATGAATGGCTGCTTTCCGCCAATCTTCTGACGCTTTCAGCGACGCTCTATGCCTGCTCGTTCATCAACTTCGCCGCGCTGATCGCCAACTACAATGTCGACCATTCCCTCGAAATGACCGGCCAGGGCATCAAGCTCGATTTCGCATATCTGCATTCGCTGGGTCCGGGCGCCTTGCCGGCTCTCGATCGCTTTATCGAGCAACAGAGCAAGACGATTGCCGTCGGCGAGCCCACTTACCGCGCACTCCTTGCCGTGCATAAATCGGACAAAGCCCGCTACCGCACTGCTCAGGAAAACTGGCGCGCCTGGAGCTTTCGCGACTGGCGGCTTCTTCGCTATCTCGACAGGCAAGGTCCGTTCGTGGTTCCTGACGGTTTCGAACCCTTCGTGCCGGGTCGCTGACAAATGCCGCATCACATCCTCGTCGCCGACGACGACCCGCATATCCGCGAGATCATCTGCTTTGCGCTGGAAAAGGCAGGGATGAAGACGCTTGCCGTCGCCGACGGCGCGGCCGCCTTGCAAGCGATCGAGCGCCGCGCGCCCGATCTCGTCGTGCTCGACATCGGCATGCCTGAGATGGACGGGCTGGAGGTGTGCCGGCGGCTCAGGCAGCGATCCGACGTGCCGGTGCTGTTCCTGTCCGCGCGCGACGAGGAGATCGACCGGGTGCTCGGGCTGGAAATGGGCGGCGACGACTATGTCACCAAGCCGTTCAGCCCGCGCGAACTGGTCGCCCGCGTCAACGTCATCCTGCGGCGCGCCCGCCCGGCGCCGGTCGAGATCGACGACCGGCATCTCTCGCATGGCAGGCTCACCCTGGCGCCGGCCAGCCACGCCGCCAGCTTCGACGGCAAGACGCTGGCGCTGACCGCAATCGAATTCTCGATCCTGAAAGGCTTCCTCGCCCGCCCGGCGCATGTGCTCGACCGCGAGACGGTGATGGCCAGCGCCTATGCCGCCAATATCCATGTCGCCGGCCGCACCGTCGACAGCCATATCCGCAACATCCGCGCCAAGCTGGCGGCGGCCGGCTGCGAGGATGCGATCGAGACCGTGCACGGCGTCGGTTTCCGGCTCGGCAAATGCGGCGCTTGAGCGCGCAAAAATGGATCGGCGGCAAATGGCGGCCTCGGCTGGCCACGATCGTCGTTGCCATCCTGATCATGGTGATGGCGCTGCCGCTGGTCGGCCTGTTCTTCTTCAGGCTTTATGAGAACCAGCTGATCCGCCAGACCGAGGCCGAGCTGATCGCGCAAGGCGCGGTGCTCGCCGCGATCTATGCGCAGAATGCGCGCGAGGCCGGCATTCCGGCCGAGAAACTCGGCGCGCTGATGCCGCCCCAGGAAAGCGACACTGCGAGCCGGAGCGACAATCCCGACTACCGGCCGATCGAGCCGAGCCTCGATCTCGCCTCCGACTATGTCTTGCCGACCCGACCGGCGGCCGTTACCGCCAGTCTCGACCCAGTCTTTGCGGCGATCGGCATTCGCCTGTCCGGCATTCTCGAAGAGACGCAGAAAACCACGCTGGCCGGCTTCCGGCTGCTCGATCCCAGAGGCGTCGTCATTGCAGGGCGCGAGGAGGTCGGGCAGTCGCTCGCCGACGTCGAGGAGGTGCGCGCAGCACTTTCCGGCCGCTATGCCAGTGAACTCAGGCTGCGGATTCCCGACCAGCCGGCGCCGCCGCTCTATTCGGTCAGCCGCGGCACGAAAGTGCGCGTCTTCGTCGCCCTGCCGGTCGCCGTCGACGGCAAGGTCGCCGGCGTCGTCTATTTGTCGCGGACGCCGAACAACATCGTCAAGCATCTCTATGGCGAGCGCGGCAAGGTGACGCTCGCGGCCATCGCCATCCTCGGCGGCACGCTGCTCATCGCCTTTGTCTTCCTGCGCACCGTCAGCCGGCCGATCTACGCGCTGATGGAGCGGACAAAGCGCATTGCCGCCGGCGACCGTACGGCGATCAGGCCGCTCGACCATCACGGCACGCGCGAGATGGCCGAGCTTTCCGCCGCTTTCCTCGACATGGCCGAAAAGCTGCATGCGCGCTCCGACAGCATCCAGACCTTTGCCACCCATGTCTCGCACGAACTCAAATCACCGCTGACGGCGATCCAGGGCGCGGCGGAGCTGCTGCGCGATTCGGGCGCCGCCATGGACGAGGCCGAGCGGCAGCGGTTTTCGAACAATATCGTCACCGATGCCGGGCGGCTCAATCTGCTGGTGCGTCGCCTGCTCGACCTGGCGCGCGCCGAAAACCTCGCCCCCAGTGGCGAAACCACATCGATTGGCGCAGCACTGGCGCTGCTGCCCGTGGACAACAGACTGGCGGTCCAGATCGAGGCGGGCGGCGATATCGGCCTGCGCATCTCGGGCGAGAACGCGGCAATCGTGCTTGCCAATCTGATCGACAATTCGGCCAGGCACGGCGCGGCCGCGGTTTCGCTCACGGCAAGCAGCGCGGACGGCAAGGCGACGATATTGGCGAGCGATGACGGCGCCGGCATTTCACCGAGCAATCGGGACCGCATCTTCGAGCCATTCTTCACCACGCGCCGCGATTCAGGCGGCACCGGCATGGGACTGGGCATCGTGCTGGCCCTCCTGAAAGCGCATGATGGCACGATCCGGCTGGTTGACTCCGCGCCCGGCACGCGCTTCGAGATCACTTTGCCGGTTGTATGAATTGGAGCCTGATTCCGAAAACCGGCTTTCGGGATCATGCGCTAGAGCTGGAGAGGCGAAAGAGTGCGCTACGACATCGTCATCATCGGCGGAGCCATCGTCGGCTCCTCGGTCGCCTATTATCTGCGCGAGGAAGGGTTTTCGGGTAGGATCGCGCTGGTCGAGCGCGATCCGCAATTCGCCCATGCGGCGACGACGCTGTCCTGCGCTTCCATCCGCCAGCAATTCTCGATCCCCGAAAACATCCGCCTGTCGCGGTTCACGCTAAAACTGTTCCGGCGGCTGACGGAGGTTTTTGGCGCGGACGCCGATATCGGCTTTCGCGAAGGCGGCTATCTCATCCTGGCCGGCGAGAACGGCCTGCCGGTCCTCAAGTCCAATCACGAGGCGCAGATGGCCGAGGGCGCCGACATCGTGCTGGAAGATGCCGACCAGCTTACGCGCCGCTTCCCGTGGCTGTCGACTGAGGGCATCACCGCCGGCGCCTATGGCCGCAGCGGCGAGGGCTGGTTCGACGCGCATGCGATGCTGATGCTGTTCCGCAAGGCGCTGCGCGAGAAAAAGATCGATTTCATCACGGCCGATGTCACCGGCATCGAGCGGCAAGGCGATCGCGTCACCAGCGTCAGCCTCGACAATGGCGAGCGGCTCGAAGCCGGCATCGTCGTCAACGCCGCCGGGCCGAATGCCGGCAAGGTTGCAGGCATGGCCGGACTGGCGCTGCCGGTCGAGCCGCGCAAGCGCAATGTCTTCGTCTTCGAGGCGCGCGAAAAATATGCCGACATGCCGCTGCTGGTCGATCCCAGCGGCATCTATGTCCGGCCGGAAGGCTCGGTCTACATCACCGGCGGCGCCGAGCCGGAAGAGGGCGACGGCCCCGCCGATCCCCAGGATTTCGAGCCGGACTGGCCGCTGTTCGAAGAGGTGATCTGGCCGGTGCTGGCGACCCGCATTCCGGCCTTCGAAGCGATCAAGCCGACGCGGGCATGGGCCGGGCACTACGACTACAACACGCTCGACCAGAACGCGGTGATCGGGCCACACCCTGAGGTGACGAATTTCATCTTCGCCAACGGGTTTTCCGGCCACGGCCTGCAGCAGGCGCCGGCGGTCGGCAAGGCGCTGGCGGAGCTGATCGTGCATGGCGGCTACCGCACGGTCGACTGCTCGGCGTTCGGGTATGAGCGAGTGGCGGAAGGGCGGGCGTTTCGGGAGTTGAATGTGATTTGAGGCTGGCGGACCGTGCAGAATAAGCCGTCTGTCGAGTTCCCGCCCACCCCCCTCTGTCCTGCCGGACATCTCCCCCGCAAGGGGGGAGATCGGCAGCTTGACTGGCGACTCCAACCTTCCAACGCTGGTGATTGGCGAAAGCCGGGATGACAGCCAATCTCCCTCCTTGCGGGGGAGATGGCCGGCAGGCCAGAGGGGGGTGCTGTCCCTCCGACATTTCCTTGATTTCTGCCACACGATGCACCGCCGTCTAAGTCGCAACCCGCACCACGAGGCGGTCAAGTCGAAGCGCGTATCGGCCGCGTCGCGCAATGGACCAGGTGCCGTGCATGAACAGTTGCCTTTTATTTGCCCGCGGCTTTGTGTAAACCGGGCGGCAGCAAAATCCCCGCAACGAAACACGGGCAAAACCATGGAAAAATTCACCAAGCTCACCGGCGTCGCGGCACCCATGCCGATCGTCAATGTCGATACCGACATGATCATCCCCAAGGATTATCTCAAGACGATCAAGCGCACCGGGCTCGGCACCGGCCTGTTCGCCGAAATGCGCTACAAGGACGACGGCTCGGAAAATCCGGACTTCGTGCTCAACAAGCCGGCCTACCGCAAGGCGCAGATCCTGGTCGCCGGCGACAATTTCGGCTGCGGCTCGAGCCGCGAGCACGCGCCGTGGGCGCTGCTCGACTTCGGCATCCGCTGCGTCATCTCGACCTCGTTCGCCGACATTTTCTACAACAACTGCTTCAAGAACGGCATTTTGCCGATCACTGTCAGCCCCGAGGATCTGGAAAAGCTGATGGACGACGCTTCGCGCGGCTCCAACGCGACGCTGTCGATCGATCTCGAAGCCAAGGAAATCCGCGGTCCCGATGGCGGCGTGGTCAAATTCGACCTTGACGACTTCAAGCGGCACTGCCTGCTCAACGGCCTCGACGACATCGGCCTGACCATGGAGAAGGCCGGCGCCATCGCCTCGTTCGAGAAGAAGAACGCCGCTGAGCGCCCCTGGGCCTGAGCGATCTGGACGGATAGCCCGGCCGTTGCAGGCCGGGTTCGTGGCGGAGGGACAGTCATGACACGTTCGCTTCTTGCCGGCGCCTGCGCGCTGGCGTGGATGCTGATGCCGGTGGCTGGCGCGCATGCACAGACCGACATGGTGCTCGTGCCGGCTGACGATCCGTCCGGCGGGGCCGCCGATCAGGGCGCGTCGAGCAATGCGGCCCTAGCCGACGATGACAGCCGGGGGCCGATCCCGTTCGAGGGTGGGCAGCTGACCATCACCCAGCAGGAGCAGTATGGCGAGAAGGTGCTGGCCTATGACGGCAAGCAGCTGGCGAGCAATTACGACGTGTTCTTCGACAGAATAGTCAAGATCGGCGGCGTCGATGTAGCGCTGGTCGATGTCGGCGACGGCGGCAACCAGTGCGGGCCGGCCAAGGTGATCGTGTGGAAGCCGGAAGGCGGCACGATCCAGACCACGACGGTCGAGCAGGACGAATGCGGCGCGCCGCCCGCGGCGGTGTCCGACAACGCCATCTATTTCGTGCCTTATCTCCTGCCGGGGGATTCGAAGCCAGCGCTGCAATGGTCGCCGACGGACGGGCTGACGATATCAGGCAATCTGACCTACATGCCGGAACCCGGCACGGACTGGAAGGACATCGACCCGGCGAAATACGACAACATCATCGACGCCTTCCACAATGAGGCCGTCTACAGGGAGGCCGAGAAACTGCTCGGCAAGGAGATGCCTGACATGGCGACCAGCCTGCTGGTCGGCGGCGGCACGGAGAAGACGGCGTCGGGCGCCTTCTACGCCAGCGGCTGCGTGCCGCATGATTGCGGCGGCAATGACGGTTTCATGGCGGTCGATCCGGCCAAGCACACGCTCTATTTCGCCCGCCGCGGCGACAAACCCGAGGCGGATACGTGGCCGGCGGTGAAGACATGGCCGGCCGACGTGAAGGCGGCGTTGGACAAGGCGCTGGGGTCGGCGAACTAGAATCTGGACTGCCTACGCTCGATCGCTCCCTCTGGGCGACGCCCGTCCGGCCCTACTGCTTCCCCTGGATGGTCAGCGAGAAGGCTGGCGGCGTGGATTTAGGCGGTGGCGGATTTGCCGCCCATGCGAAGACGCCGAAGCCGAGGATCGCCAAAATCGTCCCAAAAACCAGCCCACATTGAAGCGATGCGAAGCGATTTCGGACGACGTTGAAACCGGCGTCCGCGTTGAATACAGGAAAGTCAGCGGTGGCCTTGTCGACCAAGTCCATATCGGTGGCGTCAGTGCCGCCCAGCTTCAATCGCCCGTGTGCCTCGTCAACGGCTTTCACATAACCCTCGAACGAGTTTACGCCCGCCGGAAATTCGGCTTGATAGCGTGTAATCAGACGATCCCGCACCCTGGTGAATTCAGGCTCCGTGGCCACAGCGAACTCGCGAACCGTCCTGGTCTCGACAACAAGCACTCGGAATGCCGGACCCAGTATGGCAGCAAGACCGATGAACCCCACAACAAGACCGCCAAGGGCAAACAGCAGCCTCTGCTGGTCTGCCGTTGGATCAAGCGCTCCAAGCGATGTCAGGGAACTTCCCGCAAAGACGGCCGCCGCGGTCGCCACCACCCCGCCTACGAGCCATTTGGCGGTATCCCTCAGCGACTGTGTCGCGGCCGCCATCGCTGCCACGACTGGCGAGGCCGGTTCGCTCATTTTTCCAGCGGCCCCGGTTCTCCGAAGTCGATCGCGAGCGGAAGATCGCTCGTAGCCTGCTCGATTTGCTGCCCCCACCGGCTAATCTCGTGAAGGTCAACCTCCTGGGCTCTGAACAGGATGATGCTCGGATCGGGCCTGCCTGGATCGGCCTTCATGCTGCCGATATCATTGAGGAGTTGCTCGACATCGAGTTTGCCGTCTGCCTTTTTGAGCACGGTGACATAGGTGCCTACTATGTCACTAGGATTTGCAGGCACGCTGCGAGGTTTTATCGGTATGCCGGCAACGTCTCCTCCAGCAGGCTGATAGCCGGGAACCTGAATTTCGAGCATCTCGCCATTGCATGAAACCCGGATGATGCCATCCTTGTCCGGAATGCCGATCACGCGCGTCACCATGGCGATCTCCAAATAGTGAGATGGCAAGAGTGCCACAACTCATGCGCGATTGACAGCGGGTGCTGGAAGCCGAGGATGCACGTCCAGGACAACAGTCAGCTCGGCTTGGCCCATGGCCGAGTGGGCGCTTTTCCTGCAGGATGGCGGCACGATTTGCGAGGCACCATGCGCAAACTCATTTCCACCGGTTCGCCCTTCGAGAAGACCGCCGGTTATTCGCGTGCCGTGGTGCGGGGCGACTGGTGTTTCGTTTCCGGAACGACCGGCTACGACTATACGACTATGGCGATGCCCGAGACGGTGGAGGCGCAGACGCGCAATTGCCTGGCGACGACCGCCAAGGCGCTAAGAGACGGCGGCTTCGAGATGGCCGATGTGGTGCGGGCGCATTACTACATCACCGACCAGGCCTTCGTGGATATCGTCTTTCCGATCCTCGGCGAGGCGTTTGGCGAGATCAGGCCGGCGGCGACGATGATCGTCTGCCAGCTCAACAGACCGGAAATGAAGATCGAGATCGAAGTCACGGCGCTGCGGCGGACGGCCTGATGAAAGTCCGGCGCATCGTCGCAAACATAGACACGCAGGACATCGCGGCGGCCAAGCGGTTCTACCAGGACGTGCTCGGCCTCGATCTCAAGATGGATCTTGGCTGGATCGCCACCTATGGCTCGCAAGAGACAATGACCGTGCAGATCAGCTTCATGGCCCAGGGCGGCTCCGGCACGCCGGTGCCGGATCTGTCGATCGAGGTCGACGATGTCGATGCGGCGCTCGGCGCGATGAAGACCGCCGGCTTCGCCATCGAATACGGGCCGGCCGACGAGCCTTGGGGCGTGCGCCGCTTCTATGTGCGCGATCCGCTCGGCAGGCTGGTCAACATTCTCTCGCATCGGTGATGCCTTTGAAGCGCTGAGGTGGGTTGCTGATCTTGGGAGACGCAGGCGGGACAGTACCCCCCCTCTGTCCTACCGGACAGCCCTGCCCGCAAGGGGGGAGATCGGCCGTCATCCTCACTTTCGCTAATCTCCAACGCTGAAAGCGACGCGGGGCGGTGAGGTTGTCAATCTCCCCCCTTGCGGGGGAGATGCCCGGCAGGGCAGAGGGGGGTGTGAAGGGTCGCCAGCAGAGCGTGGCTGATCCTTCATCGCTGCGTTCCTTCTTGCGCGCCGGGCGCTTGGCGTTTAGCAAGGCCGCGGTTTCTCCAAACAATATTGGGACGGTTCTCCATGGCTTCGAAAAATCTTCTCCTGCTTGCCGGCGACGGCATCGGCCCCGAGGCCATGGCCGAAGTGAAGAAGCTGATATCAGCCATGAACGACAAGCTCGGCAGCGGTTTTGCCACCGACGAGGGCCTGGTTGGCGGCTGCGCCTACGACGCGCATGGCGCGGCGATTTCCGGTGCCGACATGGAAAAGGCGATGGCGGCCGACGCGGTGCTGTTCGGCGCCGTCGGCGGGCCGAAATGGGACAAGGTGCCTTACGAGGTGCGCCCGGAAGCCGGGCTGCTGCGGCTGCGCAAGGACATGGAGCTGTTCGCCAATCTCAGGCCGGCGATCTGCTATCCGGCGCTGGCGGCGTCCTCCTCGCTCAAGCAGGAAGTGGTCGAGGGCCTCGACATATTGATCGTGCGCGAGCTCACCGGCGGCGTCTATTTCGGCGAGCCGAAGCAGATCATCGACCTCGGCAACGGCCAGAAGCGCGGCATCGACACCCAGGTCTACGACACGTTCGAGATCGAGCGCATTTCGGGCGTCGCCTTCGAGCTGGCGCGGACACGCAAGAACCACGTCACCTCGATGGAAAAGCGCAACGTCATGAAGTCGGGCGTGCTGTGGAACGAGGTTGTCACTCAAACCCACAAGGCGAAATACGCTGACGTCAAGCTCGACCACATGCTGGCCGATGCCGGCGGCATGCAGCTGGTGCGCTGGCCAAAGCAGTTCGACGTCATCGTCACCGACAATCTGTTCGGCGACATGCTGTCCGACATCGCCGCCATGCTGACCGGCTCGATCGGCATGCTGCCTTCGGCCTCGCTCGGCGCGCCAGACGTGAAGACCAAGAAGCGCAAGGCGCTTTACGAGCCGGTGCACGGCTCGGCGCCCGATATCGCCGGCAAGGGCATCGCCAACCCGATCGCCATGATCGCCTCCTTCGCCATGTGCCTGCGCTATTCCTTCGGCATGGTGGCTGAAGCTGACAAGCTCGAAGGGGCGATCGCCACCGTGCTGGACGACGGCCTGCGCACCAAGGACATCTTGTCGGAGGGCATGACCGAGGTCGGCACCGTCCAGATGGGCGACGCGATCATCGCCAAGTTCCTGGGCTGAACCCATGGCGGTCGACGTCCGCTGGGCGACGACCGGTGATGCGGCGGCACTCGCCGCTATCCTTTGCGAGATGGCGATACACTACCAGCAGTCGCCTCTCGACGCCGACCGGGCGCTGTCAGCGGCGGAGAAATGGCTCGGCGACGAGAGCCCGGCCTATCCGCATTTCGCGCTCGCCTTTGTTGAGGGAGAGATTTCAGGACTGGCATCGGTGGCGATCGCACATCCCGGCATCGATCTCGAGCGGCTGCTGTTCCTCAAGGAACTGTTCGTGCGCGACGGCGCCCGCAACGCCGGCGTCGGCCGGGCGCTGCTCAGCTTTCTCGCCGGCCATTGCCTCAGCCAAGGCATCGGCCGCATCGACCTGACCACCGAGGACTGGAACGAAGGCGCGCTGCGCTTCTACGCCAGGCTCGGCGCGGAGCGTCACGACCAGAAGGTGTTTCTCAGGCTGTCTGGCGAAGCGCTGCAAGCGATCGCGGCTAAATCCTGACGCCGACCGGTACCGGACCCCACTGGTTTTCACGTGCTTGGGTCGGGATGAGCGCGAAGACCAGCGTGGCCAAGCCGCCGACCGACGGGATGAAAAACAGCAAGGCGAGCCAGCCGGTGATACCGATGTCGTGCAAACGGCGCACCATAAGCCCCAGCCACGGCAGGAACGTTGCCAGGAAGAAGAGGCCGGTGAGGCCGACCGTCATCGCCGGCAAATCCTGGCCGGCGTCAAGATTGCCCATTGCCGTGTCGGCGAAAAGGCCGATGGCGATCGTCACGATCAGCGCGATCGTCCAGAACAGACTATAGCCCCAGAATTCCTTGCGACGGGCGCGGCCGGCGAAGTTGAAGTAATTCTCAGTCAGACCCCGCCAGAAATAGTCCCACAATCCGGTGGCCGCGGCGGGCTCGTTCTCGGCGGACCGGCCGAAATGTTGCGGCTTGGGTGCCTCGGGCGCATTGCCGGTTTGAGAGGGCGCGGCGGCTGCAGCAGGAGCATCGGCCGCAGCCGTCTGGGCGCGGACCGAAAAGACGTCGCGCGCCTGCCCGCCACCCGGCTGGAACTCGACGAGTGCGCCCTTGGCCATCGACGCCTCGCGGCGCAGATTCTCGCGCGCGAAGCTGTAGCGGTTGCCGTCCGCTCCGGTGATGAAACCGAAGCCCTGGTCTTCGTCATAGTGAAGAACTTCGCCGCGCATGCTTGCCCACCCCCATTCGCGTCTCGCCCAGACTGTTCAAAGTTCCGGCGGATCGCAAGGGGTGTGCGTGAAATGCTGTGCATCGACTACAGCTGCGTTACGACGATGCGGCGGTACAGAACTTTGCGAGAGGCGTCGGCGGGACAGCGCCCCCCTCTGTCCTTCCGGACATCTCCCCCACGAGGGGGGAGATCGGCAGCCTCGCCGTCCTGCCCTCTTCAACGTTGGAAATTGGCGAAAGCCGAGGTGACATCCAATCTCCCCCCTTGTGGGGGAGATGTCCGGAAGGACAGAGGGGGGCGCTGTCCCGCCGACGCTGCGGTCTTCTTCCTGTTATCGTATAGATCCCAGGATCTCTGCTACAGAAAGGAACTGTCGACGTTCGCTTCGGATCGGCCTGGCGGAATCACCGTGTCGAGGACCTAACCCGGCTGCTTCTTCGATTTCTTGTGTTTCGGCGATCCGCTGGTCTCGAACTTCGGCTTGCCCGGCTTCTTCGCCCAGGGTTTTGCCTCGAAGGCGCCGGCCTCGCGCTGCCCGGCCGGCGCGCGCTTTTCGAATTTCGGCTTCGGTGCGTACTGCTCGAACGCTCCCTTGCCACGATGTGGCTTCTTGTCGGGCCTTGGCGGCTGATAGCCGGCCCGCGACAGGTCGGGCGTGCCTTCCAGCCGTTTCACCGCGATGTTGTTCTGCAACTTGCGATCCGGCCCGATCGCGGCGAGGAAGCGGTCGGCCCAATCGGCTGATATCTGCACGAAGGTCTCTTCCGGCTGCATCTTGATGGCGCCGATCTCGCGCTTGGTGATGTTGCCGGTGCGGCACAGCATCGGGATCAGCCAGCGCGGCTCGGCATTCTGCCGGCGTCCGACCGACAGCGAGAACCAGACGCTGGCGCCGAAATCGTCGCGGCGGCTGGGCGCCTCATCGCGGCGCGCAAACTTCTCGCCGGATGGGGTGAAGGGTGCGATGTCCATGAGATCCTCGGGCGCCGAACGGCTGGCACGGCATTGGCGCACGAAGGCGGCGGCCACCTGTTCGGCGCTATGCCGGGCGAGAAGCGCTTCGATGAAACCACGCTCGTCATCCTTCACCGGCTCGTCGAAAGTTGGATCGGCGAGAATGCGCTCGTCGTCGCGCCTGAGCACGTCGTCGGCCGAGGGCGGGCTTGCCCATGTGGCGGTCAGGCCGGCACTTTGCAGCAAGCGTTCGGTGCGCCGGCGGGCGCTGTTGGGCACGATCAGCGCGCTGACGCCTTTTCGTCCCGCCCGTCCCGTGCGCCCGCTGCGGTGCAGAAGCGTCTCCGGGTTGGTCGGCAGGTCGGCATGAACAACCAGTTCGAGGTTGGGCAAGTCGATGCCACGCGCCGCCACGTCGGTGGCGATGCAGACCTTGGCGCGGCCGTCGCGCATCGCCTGCAGCGCATGGCTGCGCTCGTTCTGGCTGAGCTCGCCGGACAGCGCCACGACGGAAAAATTGCGGTTGTTGAAGCGGGCGGTCAGATGGTTGACGGCGGCGCGGGTGTTGCAGAACACCAGCGCGTTCTTCGCCTCGTAAAAGCGCAGCACGTTGATGATGGCGTTTTCCCGGTCGGCCGGGGCGACGCTCAACGCCCGATATTCGATATCGAGATGCTGCTTCTCCTCGCCGGCGGCGGAGATGCGCACGGCATTGCGCTGGTAGCCCTGGGCCAGCGTGGCGATGGAGCGCGGCACGGTGGCCGAAAACATCAAGGTGCGGCGCTCGGCCGGAGCGGCGTCGAGGATGAATTCCAGATCCTCGCGAAAGCCGAGGTCGAGCATCTCGTCGGCCTCGTCGAGCACCACAGCCCTGAGCGCCGACATGTCGAGCGAATTGCGGGTGATGTGGTCGCGCAAGCGGCCGGGCGTGCCAACGACAATATGCGCGCCGCGCTCCAGCGCGCGCCGCTCGGTGCGCATGTCCATGCCGCCGACGCAGGACGCGACAGTGGCGCCGGTCAACTCGTAAAGCCATTCCAGCTCGCGCGTCACTTGCAGGGCGAGTTCCCGTGTCGGCGCCACCGCCAGCGCCAGCGGGGCGGCGGCCTGGGCAAAGCGCTCCGCTCCGCCGAGAAGGGTCGGCGCCAGGGCAAGGCCGAAGGCGACAGTCTTGCCGGAGCCGGTCTGCGCCGAAACCAGTGCATCGGCCTCGCCAAGCTCGGGGGCCAGCACCGCCTTCTGCACCGGCGTCAGCGCGACATAGCCGCGTTTTTCCAGCGCCGCTGCCAGCGCAGGAACAATACGATCGAAATTGGACATCTTGCTCTTTCGGAATTCGGATACTTCTGTGCCCGGCAATGGGCCTTTCGTCGGCGGGCGCTGAGACGCTCAATGAGCCGGACGGTCCCGCCGTTCGTACTTCGTGCCGCCGTCATTGTACAGGGCAGCGCCTCGCCTCGTTGCAATTGACTCTTTGCGCAAAGCGCGTAAAAGCCGGCACCGAACGGGAAAGTTTTCGATGCGCGGCCTTTTGATGGCGTTCCTTGCATTCGACTTCCCTGGCCACAATGCAAATCATTGGGCCGGGCGCGCCGCCGCGTCTTACCGTTCCAGCAAAACTACGGCCAAAACCACCACCAAAACGGTGTGATTCCCTTGGCCTAACCACCCTCTCCCGGGTTCCGGCCCGGGGGGTTGAAACCCGCACCGGCCAGCGGGTTTTCTCCAAAAACCGAGTGGAGAGGGACAGGAGATTTCTGATGAGTTTCAAGGTTGCGATCGTCGGCGCCACGGGCAATGTGGGCCGGGAAATGCTGAACATACTGGAAGAGCGCGGCTTTCCGGTGAGCGAAGTGGTGGCGCTGGCCTCGCGGCGCAGCCAGGGCACGGAAGTGTCTTTCGGCGACCGCACGCTGAAGGTCAGGACGCTCGACCAGTATGATTTTTCCGACACCGACATCTGCATCATGTCGGCCGGCGGCAACGTCTCCAAGGAATGGTCGCCGAAGATCGGCAAGCAGGGCTGCGTCGTCATCGATAATTCGTCGGCCTTCCGCTACGACCAGGACGTGCCGCTGATCGTGCCGGAAGTGAACCCGGACGCGATCTCGCTGTTCACGCGCAAGAACATCATCGCCAATCCGAACTGCTCGACGGCGCAGCTCGTCGTGGCGCTGAAGCCGCTGCACGACTTCGCCACCATCAAGCGCGTCGTCGTCGCCACCTACCAGTCGGTGTCGGGCGCCGGCAAGGAAGGCATGGACGAATTGTTCACGCAGACGCGGGCCGTGTTCGTCGCCGATTCCGTCGACGTCAAGAAGTTCACCAAGCGCATCGCCTTCAACGTCATCCCGCATATCGACGTCTTCCTCGACGACGGTTTCACCAAGGAAGAATGGAAGATGGTGGCCGAGACCAAGAAGATGCTCGACCCCAAGATCAAGCTGACGGCGACCTGCGTGCGGGTGCCGGTGTTCATCGGCCATTCGGAAGCGGTCAACATCGAATTCGAAAAGCCGATTACCGCCGACGAGGCGCGCGATATCCTGCGCGACGCGCCGGGCTGTCAGGTCCTGGACAAGCGCGAGGACGGCGGCTACATCACGCCACTGGAATCGGCCGGCGAGGACGCCACCTTCATCTCGCGCATCCGCGAGGATTCGACCATCGACAATGGCCTGTCGATGTGGATCGTCTCCGACAATCTGCGCAAGGGCGCGGCGCTCAATGCGGTGCAGATCGCCGAGCTACTGGTCGAGCGCGGGCTTATCCAGCCGAAGAAGAAGGCGGCTTGATTCTCGCTCACGGGCCGCACCGCCGCTGCCGCGGCTGGCCCTCCGCGAGGGCGCCGGACGACCGGCGGCCCGCGGTCGCGGGCTCGGCCTTCGGCCGTTCTCACGTTGCAGGTTTGCGAAGGCATTGATGAAGGCCAATCTCCCCCACGAGGGGGGAGATCGACAGCTTGGCCTTACTTGGCGTCCATCAAAGCATTGAGATGATCGTGCTCCGATGACATGCGGCCGCTGGCGATAGTCTCCACTTCCTCGCGCAGCAAATCCTTGGTGGCGAACGATTGCCGCGCCCTTGGCAATGCCACGACGCCGGCGGCGTTTCCGACCATATCGGTGCGGCGCCTCCGGGATTTAGATCCGGCGGGCATAGGTCTGTACCAAGTCATCAAGCTCACGCTGAGCGCTATCGCGGCGTTTCAATTCGTCACTCCACTTGCCATCCCCCCGCCTCAGAGCGCGCTCTAGTTCGCGGTCCATGGCGCGGAGTTTACCGACTGCCCTCCGCTGTAGCTCGCGCTCTTCTGCCGACAGAGGATGCCGGTTGCGGCCATAGTGAACGTCTTCCTTTTGCGACCCATGAAAGTGCTGAAAATCGCTGGCTTTGTGGGTTATGAAATCGAAGTCGGACATGCAGACCTCCCATGCCGTATGCCAAGCATATAGGAGTTTGCGCTGGGCCACGACAAGCGCGGGGCACAACTTGCTCAAGCCGTAAGGCCTGAAGGTTCCGGATTTGATCCGATGCTCTAGCCGGCGCTGTCCTTCGCCAGCTGGCGCAGCAGCTCCAACCCTTCCTCCGCCCGATCAGCCGGCACAAACAGATGATCATGGTAGAAGGCCGAGACGGGGGTTGACGCCCATGCCGGCGCTGGCCAGCCGCGTGGTGATGGCGGCGAGGAAGCCGACGGCTTCCAGCGAGGAATGGACGTTCAGCGTGATCATGCGGCTGGGGAATACGCCGTCAAGGCCGGCAGCCCTTGCCTGATCCTCGTGCACGATCAGCGTCGTGCCTTCGCGCTCGCGAAACAGCATCACCGGATCGAGCCTGGCGGGAACCGGCACACCGGGCGGCAAGGTGACGAAGACATGGATGCCGGCAAGCAATTGCGGTGTCATCGTCGCCAGAAGTTTTTTCAGGTCGGTTTCGCCGCTCATTGCCATCCTCCGACTGACGCCGCCTGGAAATATCTGGGCATGCAATCTCACTATCCGTGGCGGGGGATAGTCCCCGGTGCACAGGCGACATCGCGATGTCGCTGGCGGCTGAGCTTGCATTGCGTACTGCATCGCACAATAGAGAAATTCAGGACCAGGTCCGGTCGCAAAGGCTTCCTCGAAATGATCGTTCGTCCGCGCCCCACGTTCCTGCAGCTGTTCTTCGTCATGCGCGGCTCGGTGGTGCCACGCATCCTGCCGCAAATTTTTGGGTTTGCGATCTATTCCGCGGTCATTCTCGCCTTGGCACGTTGGCTCCAACTCGATCTCGGCGTCTTCAACATCACGCCTTTCGGCCTGGTGGGCGTGACATTGTCGATCTATCTCTCGTTCCGCAACAACGCCGCCTACGACCGCTGGTGGGAGGCGCGCAAGCTGTGGGGCACGCTGGTTTTCGAAATACGCAATCTGGCGCGCGCCACGACCAGCCTGATCGCCGACCAGACAGAACAACGCGCCTTGCTCATGGAGGCGCTCGCCTTCTGCCATTTCCTGCGCGGCCAATTGCGCAAGATCGACAGCATGAAAGACGCCCGCGCCTTCGTCGACGCCGAGGCGGATACGGTGGCAAACTTCGCCAACCCGGCGGACGAGATGGTCAGGCGCATGGGCCGGCGCGCCAATACGCAGCGCCGGGCAGGCGAGATCGATTCGATCGGCTTCCGCATCCTGGATGAAAGGCTGGCATCGATCACCGCCATCCAGGCCGGCTGCGAGCGGATCGCCGGCACGCCATTGCCCTTCGCCTACACGCTGCTGGTGCACCGCACGGCCTACATAGTGTGCCTGCTTCTGCCCATCGGACTGATCTCGACCACCGGCTGGGCGACGCCGCTGTTCATGGCGCTGATCGCCTACACCTTCTTCGGCCTCGACGCGCTTTCGGAAGAGCTCGAGGATCCGTTCGGCACCGAGGCCAACGACCTTGCCCTCGACGGGCTCTGCCGCGTCTGCGAAATCTCCGTGTTCGAGGCGCTGGGCGAAACACCGCCGAAAATGATCCCGGCCGAAAAGTTCTATTTTTCGTAGTCATTTTGACGGATGGAAGCTGGTCGGGTCCTGTGTCGAGAATGGCCGAAGGATACAGCGGCGCAGATCCAAAGCCGTTCCGTAGCGATCCTTCGCGCCCCCCTCTGTCCTGCCGGACATCTCCCCCACAAGGGGGGAGATGGCAGCTTCGGCGCTCCGCCAACTCCTGCGACGATGAAGATTGGCGAAAGCCGTGGCGACGGCCGATCTCCCCCCAAGTGGGGGAGATGTCCGGCAGGACAGAGGGGGGCGCTGCCCCGCTGGCGTATCGAGAGGTCTGCACCCGTGGCAGCGCTTTGAAGGAACGGAATGGATCCCAGGGTCTGCGCTCCGCTTCGCGTTCGCTCCGCCCTGGGATTGTTTGACGAAGGCATGGTGGCCAGCGGCCCACTTTCGCCCTGTTGAGCGGAACCTGACACGAAAAGAATCCGGCGCGTGTCGGATCGTCGCCTCATGCTGCGTCCTTGGTTCGACCTTCACAAAGAGGGCAAGACATCAGGAGGAACACTAATGACCATTTCCCAGATCGCACCCGTCTCGCCGCGCGCCCTGTGGACCGGCCGCGTGCTCAGCGCCATCATCGTGCTGTTCATGATCTTCGACGGCGTCATCAAGCTGCCGCCCCTCGATGTCGTCACACAGACCATGGTGCCGCTTGGCTGGCCGGCCGACGCGAACGTTGCGCGCATGCTCGGCCTCATCGGGCTGATCTCGACCGCGCTCTACGCCTTGCCGCGCACCTCCGTGCTCGGCGCCATCCTGCTCACCGCCTATCTCGGCGGCTCCATCGCCACCAATATGCGTGTCGGCAGCCCGCTATTGTCGCACACGCTGTTCGGTGTCTATCTCGGCATCATCCTGTGGGGCGGCCTGTATCTGCGCGACCCAAGGGTGCGCGCACTGATCCCGTTCAGCCGATAAGCGCAAGCAAGGGAGAAGAACATGCTTACCACCATCATCGTCATCCTGGTCGTCCTGATCGCGGCCCTGCTCATCCATGCCGCGATGAAGCCGGACAATTTCACCGTCAGCCGCTCGGCCAGCATCAAGGCGCCGCCCGAGGCGATCTTTCCGCTGATCAACGATTTCAAGCGCTGGACCGTCTGGTCGCCTTACGAAAAGCTCGATCCGGAGATGAAGCGCACGCTCTCCGGCGCCGACAGCGGCAAGGGCGCCGCCTATGCCTGGGAAGGCAATGGCAAGGCCGGCGCCGGACGCATGGAGATCACCAATTCGGTGCCGTCTTCCCTGGTCGCGCTGAAGCTCGACTTCGAGAAACCGTTCAAGGCGAACAACACCGTCGACTTCACCTTGGCGCCGGCAGGCAACAGCACCGCCGTCACCTGGGCCATGCACGGCCGCTATCCCTTCATCGCCAGGCTGATGGGCGTGTTCATGAACTTCGACAAGCTGGTCGGCAAGGATTTCGAGACCGGCCTCGCCAGTCTGAAGAGCGCGGCTGAAAAATAGCGGCTCTGGTATCCGAAAATAGCAAAACGGCGGGCAAAGGGCCCGCCGTTTCTGCTTCCACAGGGGGATAAGCGGATTATTCCGCGGTCGCGGCTTCCGCCTCGGCCGGCGCGGCCGCAGCGGCTGCAACAGCGGCGGCATCTTCCTGCGCCTTCTTCAAAAGGGCAGCGCGTTCCTGCGCCTTCTTGCCGGGCTCGGCCTTCTTCGGGTTGGAGCGGGCCTCGCGCTTGGCGAGGCCGGCCTCGTCGAGGAAGCGCAGCACGCGGTCGGTCGGCTGGGCGCCGTGCGACAGCCAGTGCCTGACGCGGTCGGCGTCGACCTTGACGCGTTCGCCGTCCTTCGGCAGCAGCGGGTTCCACGAGCCGAGCGACTCGATGAACCGGCCGTCGCGCGGCGAACGGGCGTCGGCGACGACGACGTGGTAATAGGGACGCTTCTTCGAGCCCGCACGGGCCAGTCTGATCTTCAGTGCCATTGTTTTCTCCTAAAAAGCTCTGATTTGGTTGGTCTCGTTCGCGGCTTATAATTAGCCGGCTTTGGTTATGCCGTTCGAGGCGGCAATCTGCTCATGATGCCGGATCACTTCGCGGACGACGAAGTTGAGGAATTTCTCCGCGAAATCCGGGTCGAGATGGGCGTCCTTCGCCAGTTGGCGAAGGCGGGCGATCTGCTGCTGCTCGCGCGCCGGATCGGCCGGCGGCAGGCCATGTTCGGCCTTCAGCACGCCGACCGCCTTGGTGCAGCGGAAGCGCTCGGCCAGCATATGGATGAGGGCCGCGTCGATATTGTCGATCGAGGCGCGGTAGCCGGCCAGAATCGTGCGTGCGTCGGCCATATCCTTCTCTTCGTTCATCGTATTCTCACTTCTTCTTGCCAAGGCCATTCTTGCTAGGCATTGGCAGTCCGCCGCCACCCAGGCCGGGAAGCCCCGGAAGTTTCATGCCGCCGGGCAGTCCGGGCAGACCACCGCCACCGGGCAGTGAGCCCGGCAGGCCCTTCATGCCGCCGAGCCCGGCCGCCTGCGCCTGCTTTTGCAAGGCTTCGAGCTGCTTGGGGTCCATCTTCGACAGGTCCGGCATACCTCCCATACCCCCTGGCATCATGCCGCCGAGGCCCATCTTCTGGGCAAGGCCGCCCATCATGCCGCGCATGAGGCCGCCGCCTTTGCCCTTGCCGCCCATCGCCTTCATCATGTCGGCCATGCCGCGATGCATCTTGAGCAGCTTGTTGATCTCGGCCGCATCGCTGCCGGAGCCGGCGGCGATGCGCTTCTTGCGCGAATGTTTCAGGATGTCGGGATTGGCGCGCTCGGCCTTGGTCATCGACGAGATGATGGCAAGCTGGCGGCCGAACATCTTGTCGTCGAGGCCAGCGGCAGCCATCTGGTCCTTCATCTTGCCCATGCCGGGCATCATGCCCATGATGCCACCCATGCCGCCCATCTTCGACATTTGCTGAAGCTGGCCGGCGAGGTCGTTCAGGTCGAACTTGCCCGACTGCATCTTCCTGGCCATCGCCGCCGCCTGTTCGGCGTCGATGTTCTCGGCGGCCTTCTCGACGAGGCTGACAATGTCGCCCATGCCGAGGATGCGGTCGGCGATGCGCTTGGGATGGAACTCCTCCAGCCCGTCCATCTTTTCGCCGGTGCCGATCAGCTTGATCGGCTTGCCGGTGACGGCGCGCATCGAAAGGGCAGCACCGCCGCGGCCATCGCCATCCATGCGGGTGAGCACGAGGCCGGTGATGCCGACGCGCTCGTCGAAGCTCTTGGCCAGATTGACGGCGTCCTGGCCGGTCAGAGAATCGGCGACCAGCAGGATCTCGTGCGGCGACGACACCTTCTTGATGTCGGCCATTTCGACCATCAGCGGCTCGTCGATATGGGTGCGGCCGGCGGTGTCGAGGATGACGACGTCATGGCCGCCGAGCTTGGCCGCCTGCACGGCGCGCCGCGCGATGTCGACCGGGTTCTGGCCGGTGACGATAGGCAGCGTCGCCACCTTGACCTGCTCGCCGAGCTGGCGGAGCTGCTCCTGCGCGGCGGGACGCCGCGTGTCGAGCGAGGCCATCAGGACTTTCTTGTTCTGACGCTCGGAAAGCCGCTTGGCGATCTTGGCCGAGGTCGTCGTCTTGCCGGAACCCTGCAGGCCGACCATCATGATGACGACCGGGGCCGGCGCATTGAGATCGATGGCGACGCCTTCGGCGCCGAGCATCTCGACCAGTTCGTCATGGACGATCTTGACGACCATCTGGCCGGGCTTGATCGACTTGACCAGTGCGGCGCCGACGGCCTTCTCGCGCACCTTGTCGGTGAAGGAACGCACCACTTCCAGCGCCACATCGGCCTCGAGCAGCGCGCGGCGCACCTCGCGCAGCGCCGCCGAGACATCGGCCTCTGACAAGGCACCGCGGCCGGTCAGGCCGTTCAGGATGGAGCCAAGGCGCTCTTGTAGGGACTCAAACATTGGTCAACCCGCCGCGCGACAGCGCCTTGGATTCATTTTGATCCCTGTCGGGCCGATGGCCCTCCACGCCTCTTGTGCGCTCCTGAAGCGATTCAAACATTCTTTTTCCTTTTCCCTGGCACCCGGATGGTGCCCGAGAGGTAGTGCGTTCGCGCCGAGTGTCCAAACAAAAGCCCGTGCAAGCGCAAAGCCAAAAAGCACCCGGGGGCGCACTGCGCTGCCGGGTGTTGGCCTCCAGGATCGATTTACAGCACCCGCCTCAAAGAGGTTTCAGCGTCCCGGTCGGCTTGCTCGGAGGGATACTCGTCGCGGAATTCGCGGCGTGTAGACAGGAAATCGGCCGCGGAGTCAAGACAAAGGCCGGATCGGCAATGTCTCAGTTCTAAATCTGATTTTTCGCATTGAGCGAGATCGGGTCTGTCTCGATTAGCCGAAGCGATCTCACCATGTCGGCAGTTTGGGTCTTGTAGTTGAGAAAATGTGGCGTGGTGAGGTGCGCCTCATAGGCCGCTTGATCAGCGTAGCCTTCAATCACCCGCACCTTATCGCGGCTTCCCTTGACCGACAGCGCGTACAGGAAGATGACCCCAGGCTCTAGCCGCATCGAGGCTTCAATCTCTTCTGATAGGAGTGCGCCGTAAGCCTCGATCTGGTCGGGATCGATCTCCAGTTCTGCTATCCTGACAATCATTCGCTACTCCGCTTCTGGGACACTACCGCCGGGTCGGGTCGCTCATGGCAATGTTTCGCCATCGAGGATCCGGGCATAGAGGTCGAGATAGCCCTTTGCGGTGCGGGCGATCGGAAATCGCTCGGCGGCCTGGTCACGGCAACGCTGCGGCGAAAGGCCGGCAACCGCGGCAAGCGTTGCAGCGAACTCCATGTCGCTGTCGAAGAGGCGCCCTGTATCGTCGTCGATGATTTCGGGCATGGCGCCGCGCGGCGTCGTCAGCACCGGCGTTCCGCACAGCATGGCCTCGACCGGCGCCATGCCGAACGGCTCTTCCCAGGCGATCGGATTGAGGAAAGCCTTTGCCGCGCCCAGCAGGTGCAGCTTCTTGTCGCCGTCCACTGTCCCGTGGAAGCGGTAGCGCGGCCCCAAACTCTTGAAGAACACGCCATCGCGCCGGACCTGGCTGCGCGTCAGCAGCTTCCAGCGCGAGCCGCCGGCGATGTCGAGGGGAAAATCGAATTTCTTCGCCAGATCGACCGCGCGATTGAGGTTCTTGCTGGCGCGCGCGATGCCGGCGAGAAACAGCAGGTGATCGTTCTTCGAGCTGGCCAGTCGGTAGGACTCCGTCGGAAAGCCGTTGTAAACGAAGGTCTTCCTGCCGTGATTGTGTGCGTGGCTGGCGCTGACGAAGCTCCAGTTCGGCTGCGGCCTGGGTTTTTCCGGGGAATAGCCGTGTGCGGTGTTGAGGGTCGGGAAGGGAGCGTCGAGAAACCAGCTGTGAAAGTGGACGATCTCGGTGTCCGCGGGGATGGCGGCCCGGCATTGCGCTTCCGAGGATGCATGCCGCACCTCGCAAAGCGGGTGGCTCGAGCCTGGATCGGCGATCAGCACGACGCGGTGGCCAAGGCGGGCCAATTCCGACGCCAGCCAGTCAACCTGGCGCTGGGTGCCGCCATAGCCCCTGGACGGGATGGTTCCGGTCACCGCCAGTGTGATGCGCATCAGCCGCCCCCGCCGGTTTTTTGCTTGACCATGATCTTATCCGAAAACCGGTTTCCACTTTTGCTGCGCTGACCTTCGGTTCGGGATCATGGTCTATCCGGTTCGACCTTCAGCGGCGAGCGCGGATGCAGGAGCAGCAGGATCGTCAGCAGGCTGCAGGCGATGCCGATCGCGGCGATGATGACAGCGTCAAGCGTCGTCCAGCCGGGGCCTTCGAGCGGCTTGGCATTGAACAAGGCGAAGGAATTGTAGCTCTGCTGATGCGAAATCAGCAGAAACCCGGTCAAATTGTTGCCGAGATGGACGCCGAAGGCGGCACCGAGATTGCCGGTGGCATAGACGAGAAGCGTCAGGAGCAACGTAAAAGCGGCGATCGAGGCGAGCACGCAGGCGTTGATGGCGGCGCTCGAGCTTGGGCTCCAATGCATCGAGGTGAACAGAAGCCCCGGCAGCAGCGCCCAGATGAAGGGGTTTTGAAACCGACTGGCCAGGCCCCTCAAGAAATAGCCGCGGAACAGCACCTCTTCGGACGAGGCCTGCAGCAGGGTCAGCACAATGATCGGGATCAGGAAGACAAGCCAGGTCGAGAAGCCGATCGCACCGCGCGCAATACCGGGCTGCAGCATATAGAGCAGGATTTCGGAGAGCAGCGAGGTGATCAGCACCGCGGCCAATCCCCTAAGGAATCCCGAGCGCGAGACACGGCGACTCACGCCGAGCAGCGCCGTCAGCGGCTCGCGATGGACCCAGCGCATGGCAACCCACAGGCCGATCCAGATGCCGGCGAACGAGGCGAGCGCGGCAAGAATCCCGGCGGGCGACGCCATGAAGTCCTGAACCGTACCCGAGGATGCCTGCCACAGCGCGAAAAGATAGGCGCCGCCGAGCAGCACGACCATGGTCGTCGCGACCCAGAACAGGATGACGATCGCCGATCCGAACAGGAGGCGCGGCAGGGTCGTCTTGTCGTTCAGGGTAAGCCGATAGCGCTCGAAGGCGGCAGGGTCTGGTATCACGCGGGTTCCTTTGCCGAACGCATCGGGTCGCATGATCTAGCGCATGACCCCGAAAATCAAAATCGATTTTCGGGGTCATACACTAATTGAAGCTGCGGACACCGCCGACCTTGGCGGCGGTGTCCTGCTGGTTCTTGACGTCAGCGCACGACGTACATAATGCGCCGCGTGGCCGGATCGACCAGCGCCGGCTGGCCGTTCACATAGACATAGCGATAGTCGTAGTCTGGAATCTCACGCAATTCGACGCTGTCGGGCAAGGTTGCGCCGGTAACCACCTCGCCATCGAGATAGACCGGATCGAGCCGGTTGGTGTCGACATAGGTGCGGACCTCGGCCGGCGGCCGTCTGATAGGCTCGATCGGCTCGCCAGCGACGATCGCTCCGGTATAGGTGTCGGAATACTCGTCGCTGTCCGCCGGCGGTGTCACGATGGTGATGTCGGCGTCGGTCGGACGCCGCGTCAGCACGACGCGGTCGCCACCGAAATCGGCGGTCACATAGTCGGAATAGATCCAACCCTGACCGCCGGCCTCGGCGATTGTGCACCATTTGCTGTTTTCGATGCAGCCGTCGAGCGTCGCCGACTGGCCGGCGGCAAGCACGCCAATAACCGGATATTGCGGGCCAGGCCCGGCGCGCACATTGAGATCGGCAATGGCCGAAACGGCAGTGTCGGCCAAGGCCGTCCCCGACATGGCGGCAAGCGCGCCGGCTATGGCAGGAAACAGTAAGCGTTTCATGGTTTCGCTCCGTTTTTCACAATCCCTCGCGAACGGAAACGAGGCAAACCCTCATGCGTTCCGGCTAAAATGCCCCGGCCGGCTCACGATTTATTCCGGTTTCTTTCGTCAGCCCGGTCAGAAGGTCGTGGATAAAGGCCAGTTTTTGCGCTGTTACATCCGAGATGACGAAGGGATAGAGGTCGGGCAGACCCATGCAGCGGTTGATCGAGTTGGACGCTTCCGACAGCACCAGCCAGCGGGTCAGGATCTTTTCAAAGGGTTCCGGCGTGGCGGCGGGTTCGGCCGGCGCGGCCTGCAGTCTACCGCCGGTATCGCCCCGCGGCAGAGCGTTGGTTTCCACGGTTTCCAGCCGGCCGAGCGGGAAATTCAGCGCATGCACCATTTCCAGCGTGTCGGTGATGTGCAGATGGTGCGCCCATGTCTCGGCCCAGTCCTCCCAGGGATGAGACGTGGCATAGGCCGAGATGTGGCCCTGCTGCCAGTCGGGCGCAGCACCATTGGCGTAGTAGGCCTTCAGCGCCTGTTCGTAGTCGGCGCGCTCGTCGCCGAACAAAGCGCGGAAGGCGACAAGCCTTTGCGGATCGTCGCGGATCAGGCGGTCCCAGTAGTAGTGACCAAGCTCATGGCGGAAATGACCGAGCAAGGTGCGGTAGTTCTCGCCCATTTCGACGCGCCGCTTTTCGCGCTCGGGCGAATCCGCCTCGGCGACATTGAGCGTGATCAGGCCGTTGTCATGGCCGGTCAGGATGCGCTCGCCGCTCAAAATACGCTCGCCACCGGGACCGCCGCCGATCGGATCGCCGAGGAAGTCGAAGGCGAGGCCGGTTTCGTCAGCGGCACTCTGCTTGGGTGCGACCGGCAGCCCGGCGGCAAGCAGCGAATAGATGGCTCGCTTCTTCGCCGCTTCGACGCGGATCCAGCGGCGGCGGTTGCCATCGACCGAAAGGTCGGGGATCAGCTGGTTCAGCACGCAGGCGCGGCAGAAGGCATGGCCCGGCTCCGCCATCCAGTTGCAGGCGCACTCGTCGGCATTGGTGCATTGGAAGACGCCGTCGACCCCGGACAGCGCGAAGCGCGCGTGTCCGGGGTCGTAAAGCACGAGGCTGGCGCAGTTGAGGCACTGGGCATTCTCGAAATACAGGCGATGGCCGCAATGCGGGCAGTCGAAGAGCTTCATCTCGGTCTCAAATCATCAGGGGGTCCGCACCCCGGAACAAGGTGACGGATATAGTGCGGGGCCATCCATTGCCCAAACGCCCGCCCACCCGCCGGCGTTCCCGCCGATGCTACTTTGCCGCAAGCTGGGCGGCGACCTGCCGTGCCACCGCCTCGCCAGACAGGCGCGCGCCGCCGCAGGTCTGTATAAGCGGACCGGCCAGATGCTCTCCGGCGAAGAAGATTTTTTCCGCTATCGGCCGCATCAGCGTGGCGCGCGCCTCCGAACGGCCGGGGCGGGCCGCCGCATAGGCGCCGCGCACGAAGCGCTCGGGCGACCAATGCGCCAAACCCTTCCTTGGTGAAATAGTTCGGATCGAGGTCGGCGGCGGCCCTGAAAGTCGCGGATCGAGATCTCGTCCTCATCGGCGCCGAAATCCATCGGCCCGGCAAAGGTGGCGGCGGCGCGCGGTGCCTGGCCCCTGGCCAGCAGCGCCGAAAGACGGTCGTCGTCGCCATCGCCGACCTGATGCGCCGCCAGCAGTTCGAACAGCTTGGCATCGGCGGCCTTCATCGTGGCCTCCTCGGCCTCGCTCGCCTTGCGCTTGCGGTAATAGAGATGATCGACATTCATGTCGTGATGGTGAAGCGTCCAGCCGGCGGCCTGGGCCTCGGGAAAATAGGGATTGCGGTCTGCCGCGTGCAGCCAGGCGCAGCCGATGTCGAACGGCACGCCAAAATGCCGATCGCTGGTCCAGGCGCGGCCGCCGATGCGGTTCATCGCCTCGAACAGCTTGAAGGAAGGGCCGGCTGCGCCAAGGATCCTGGCGGCGGAAAGCCCCGCCGAGCCGACGCCAATGATCACGACATCAACGTCTTCCATGAATATTCTTCCCCGCCACAATAATCGCTTGATCGTAGGCAAGTTCCGCGGCATTCGCCAGCAGGGGGCCGGGGACGCGTAAACGACTTCTTACCGCATCTGCCCGAAAATCGGAGTCGACTTTCGGAAAGCATGATAAGCGGGTTCAAAGTGTTGGAGCGTACTTTGTGCGTGCGAATGGACGCACGGTGACAAACGCGCGTTTCGCTGGCAAATTCGCAACCGGGACGTGATTCAGGCAATCAGGAGAACAGCATGGCATTTCTTGCCAAGGGAAAAATGTTTGCAGCGGCCGCGGTGGTGGCGTTGCTTGCGCTGGCGACGGGCGCGCAGGCGGCCAGCTGCGGCAAGAGCGGCGCCGGCTTCGATGCCTGGAAGCCGGAGTTTGCCGCGGAGGCCAAGGCCAACGGCGTAGGCTCGAAGGGGCTGGCCGCTCTGGCTCGCGCGACCTACGCAACAAAGACGATCGCCGCCGACCGCGCCATCCACAAGGCCTTCAGCGGCTCGGTGGAAGCTTTCATGAAGCGCCGTGGCGGGTCCGCGATCATTGCCAAGGGCCGTGCGCTGAAGAGGTCGAATGCGGCGCTGTTCGACAAGATCGAACGGACCTACGGCGTGCCGCCGGGTGTGTTGCTCGCCATCTGGGGTATGGAGACCGGCTTCGGTTCCTCCATGGGCAACCAGAATACGGTCTCCGCCATTTTAACGCTTGCCTATGATTGCCGCCGGCCGGAGTTCTTTTACCCGCATGCCATTGCTGCCCTGAAGCTGGTTGATCGCGGAGCGTTGAGCGCCTCGTCGGTCGGCGCCATGCATGGCGAGATTGGCCACACGCAGTTCCTGCCCGGAAATGTTTTGAAGTATGGAGTCGGCAACGGAAATCTGCGCGACAAGAGCACTGCGTTGGCTTCCACCGCCAACTTCCTCAAGGGTCAAGGTTGGCGGGCCGGCGCGAGTTACGAGGCGAATATGGGCGCAATCGCTGGCTGGAATTCCGCGAGCGTCTATCAACAGGCCATCGCCCGCATCGCCACGGCGATCGATGCCGACTGACAGAATGTCCATTAATAGACGAGGCCGAGGTGACGGCTGATCTCCCCCGCAAGGGGGGAGATCAGCAGCTTCAGCGGCGGTTGCGCGCCGCCAGCGTGCGCAGCCTCAGCGCGTTGAGGCGGATGAAGCCTTCGGCGTCCTTCTGGTCGTAGGCGCCGCGGTCGTCCTCGAAGGTGACCAGCGCATCGGAGTAGAGCGTCTTCCTCGACTTGCGGCCGGTGACGATGACATTGCCCTTGTAGAGCTTCAGCCGCACCGTGCCTTCGACGTCTTCCTGGCTCTTGTCGATCATCGCCTGCAGCATCAGCCGCTCGGGCGCGAACCAGAAGCCGTTGTAGATCAGCTCGGCATAGCGCGGCATGAACTCGTCCTTGAGGTGGGCCGCACCCCGGTCGAGCGTGATCGATTCGATCGCCCGGTGGGCGGCGATCAGGATCGTGCCACCCGGCGTTTCATAGACGCCGCGCGATTTCATGCCGACGAAACGGTTCTCGACGAGGTCGAGCCGGCCGATGCCATTGTCGCGGCCAAGATCGTTGAGCGCGGCCAGCATGGTCGCCGGCGACAGTTTCTTGCCATTGAGCGCGATCGGGTCGCCCTTCAGGAATTCGATCTCGATCTCGGTGACCTTGTCCGGCGCGTCCATCGGCGAGATGGTGCGCTGGTGGACGAATTCCGGCGGCTCGGTCCACGGGTCCTCCAGCACCTTGCCCTCGGAGGAGGAGTGCAAAAGGTTGGCGTCGACGGAAAACGGCGCGTCGCCCTTCTTGTCCTTCGGCACCGGGATCTGGTGCTGCTCGGCGAAATTGATGAGGTCGGTGCGTGACTTGAACGACCAGTCGCGCCAGGGCGCGATGACCTTGATGTCGGGGTTCAGCGCATAGGCCGAGAGTTCGTAGCGAACCTGGTCGTTGCCCTTGCCGGTCGACCCATGCGCCACGGCGTCGGCACCCACTTCGGCGGCGATATCGACAAGATGCTTCGCGATCAACGGCCGGGCGATCGAGGTGCCGAGCAGATAGGTGCCTTCATAGACGGCGTTGGCGCGGAACATCGGGAAGACGAAGTCGGAGACGAATTCCTCGCGGACATCGACGATGCGGATATCCTTGATCCCCATCATCTCGGCCTTTTTGCGCGCCGGCTCCAACTCATCACCCTGGCCGAGGTCGGCGGTGAAGGTGACAACTTCGGCGCCGAGCTCGGTCTGCAGCCATTTCAGGATGATGGAGGTGTCGAGACCGCCGGAATAGGCGAGCACGACCTTCTTGACGTCTTTCCATTTGGACATTTTTGGCGGTTCCGCGACAGGGGTTCTTTGCTGGGCGAGGTATCACGGCATTTCCGGGCTGCGCAAGAGACGAACGATGCTCCAGCCCCACTGGGCCAGATGCTGCATCGGCCAGTCGCTGGCACGGACACGGTGCATGCGCTATAGGGTGCACCGTCTTTCCGTCCATCGGGAGCTGTCCATGTCCTTCATTCCCGACACCGCCACGCTGATCCAGTTCGCCATTGCCACCGTGATCCTGGCGATCACGCCGGGGCCTGACATGACGCTGTTCGTGTCGCGGACGCTGAGCCAGGGCCGCGCCACCGGCTTTGCCTCGATGGCCGGTGCGCTGTGCGGCACGCTGATCCACACGACGCTGGTGGTGGTCGGCGTCTCGGCGCTGATCGTCGCCTCGCCGATGGCCTTCTTCGTGCTCAAGCTGTTCGGCGCCGGCTATCTCGTCTTCCTGGCCTGGCAAGCCATCGCCAAGGGGTCGGCCTTTTCGCCGGAGAAGAAGAGCGGACCGCAGATTTCGCTGTTCCGCAGCTGGGCGGCGGGGCTCGGCGTCAATCTGCTCAACCCGAAGATCATCCTGTTCTTCATGACCTTCCTGCCGCAATTCGTCTCGGCGCACGATCCGAACGCGCCGGGAAAACTGTTCTTCCTCGGCGCGATGTTCGTCGTGCTGTCGATCCCGGTGACGGCGCCGATGGTGTTCGCGGCCGAGAAATTCTCATCGGCGATGAAGGCCAGCCCGCGGGTGACGCGCGTCGTCGACTATCTGTTCGCCGGGGTGTTTTCGGCCTTCGCGCTCAAGATCCTGACGGCCCAGGCGAAATAGGGCTGCCAATCTGACGCCAGGTTCCGGCCCAGCGGCCGGCGCTCAGCCAGTAGAAAATGCCGCCGACCATGCCGCAGCCGATCACCGCCAGCATGACGCTGGTGTTGGTGACATCGAAATTGGCGTCGGCCGTCTGGTGGACGAAGCCGAGGAAAACCGCGGCGACCACAGCACCCGCCAGCGCATAGAACAGCCAGTCGCGCCGGCCGAGGATCTCGGAGACGAGGATGGCGACGGCCGCCGGCATGAAGGCGAAATAGGCGACGAACAGCGCGACGAAGGGGATGGAAAACCACAGCGAGGCTTGCGCCGCCGGTTGCGTCTGCTCCGTCATCAGCCCAAGAGACGCCAGGAACATGATGTTGAGGAACGCGCTGGCCGCCAGCGAAGCGACGCCATAGCCGATCAGGATGACAGCGAAGCGGACGAGGTAGGCGACGAGACGGTTCACGCCTCGCCGTGCCCCGCGATCATCATCGCTTCCAGCGCCAGACGGTCGACCTTGCGCATGCGCTCGGAGTCCGATTTGAGCTGGCCGCAGGCGGCGAGGATATCGCGGCCGCGCGGCGTGCGGATCGGCGAGGCATAGCCGGCATTGTTGATATAGTCGGCAAACTTCTCGATCGTCTCCCAGTCCGAGCACTGGTAGTTGGTGCCCGGCCATGGGTTGAACGGGATCAGGTTGATCTTGGCCGGGATGCCCTTGAGCAATTTGATCAGTCCCTTGGCGTCCTCGATGGAATCGTTGACGTCCTTCAGCATCACATATTCGAAGGTGATGCGTTTGGCGTTGGAGAGGCCGGGATAGGCTCGGCAGGCGGCGATCAGCTCCTTCAAAGGATACTTCTTGTTGATCGGCACCAGAAGGTCGCGCAAATCGTCATTGGTGGCGTGCAGCGAGATCGCCAGCATGACGCCGATCTCCTCGCCGGTGCGGAAGATTTCGGGCACGACACCGGAGGTCGACAGCGTGATGCGGCGCTTGGACAGGGAAAGTCCGTCGCCGTCGGAAGCGATCAGCAGCGCCTTCTTCACCGCCTCGAAATTGTAGAGCGGCTCGCCCATGCCCATCATGACGATGTTCGACACTTTGCGGCCCTCGGCCGGCACGATGGCGCCGTCCGGCGTGTCGCGGTCGGGGAAATCGCCGAGCCGGTCGCGGGCGGTGAGCAACTGCGCCAGGATTTCTTCCGCTGTCAAATTGCGCACCAGCTTCTGCGTGCCGGTGTGGCAGAAGGAACAGGTCAGCGTGCAGCCGACCTGCGAGGAGATGCACAGCGTGCCGCGGCCCTCTTCGGGAATGTAGACGGTCTCGATCTCGACCGGCCGGCCGGCGCCGCGCGGCGGAAAGCGGAACAGCCATTTGCGCGTGCCGTCCGAGGAGATCTGTTCCTCGACGATTTCGGGTCTTGCAACGGTGAAGTGCTTGTCCAGCTCGGCGCGCAGATCCTTGGAGATGTTGAACATGCCGGCGAAGTCGGAGACGCCGCGCACATACATCCAGTGCCAGAGCTGCTGGGCGCGCATCTTGGCCTGGCGCTCCGGCACGATGCCTGATGCGACGAGGGCGGCACCAAGCTCGGCACGCGTCAGTCCGATCAGCGACGGTTTTTCGGCCGGCATGGCGCGAGCGCGCAACGCCTCACGGGCGCCCTCAGTGGTAAGATCGAGCGAAAGGGTCATGGTTGCGCCAATATAAGCGATTTGCGGCCGATTGCAGCATCGCGCTGGAAATGAAGCGCGGCGCATAGCACAGCCTGACAGCGGAGTCATGTATGATGCCGATTGTCGCGCCAGCGCAGGGCCAGGTTTTGGGCCGGCCTTTTACACGAGTATCATTTGCGAGGGTCTGGTCTCCGGATGTGGCCGCTGACCTGCACGCCGTCCTCGGCCCGCAGGTACAGGAATCCCGGAATCGAAATCAGCGGGATGATCGCGGGCAGGCGGCCTGTGTCCGACGCCGGTACATCCGCGTTCAAGGGCACATCATCCCGTGCGCCAACCGGCTTAGCCCTAAAGGCCGACGCTTGCGATGGGAATGGAGGTCAACAAATCTTGACCACGGCCAGCGAAGGTCGAGGCCTCGCGCTCGCACAAGAACGGGGGCGAGGACAGCTGTTTCCAGGCTGCCGTCAACCGACCTAATTACACTTGGCGATCGACGCCAATGCCGCCGAAATGCCCTTCAGCGAAAAGACGTAGGTGGTGGTGTTGCCGCGGCCGGACTTCGCCGACACCTTCATGTCGGTGCCCGTCTTCATCGCGGCGATCAGCACCGGCTCCTCGGCGGCATTCTCGACCCAGGCAGACTTGCCGCGGGTGAACATCGAGAAGCTCTTCTTGTCGATGGTGACGGTGGCCTTGGAGCCTTCCTGGAAATTGTAGCCGGCGATGAATTGCGGCTCATAGGAGATCTGCTGTCCCGGCCGCTGGCTGACGAAGAAGAACATGTCGCCATGGTTGAGCGTTGGCGGCTGCTTGTCGGTCGGCACGGTCAAGACGTAGCAGACCTTGCCGCCCGACGCCTTGTAGCTGTAGGTGCCCCAGGCATTGTGCTGGCCGATCTTGGTCGCCGATTGCGCCAGGGCTGGCGCTGTCAAGGCCACCAGGACCAGGCTCGAAACTGTTGCAATCAATCCGCGCATCGTTTTTCCCGTATTCCAAATGGTGCGGAGGCAGATCCGCATCGCGTCCTGCCGTCGCTTCATTTTGATTTAATCTGGGTTACCAAACGGTGAACTTCCTTTGGGAAAAGGACCCTCACCCCAGGAAACCGCCGCCATTCCCGCGCTGCCGCCCGAAAAGCGGCAGACATGGTGTCCCTGGCGCGACTTGGAGGCCACGAAAGCGGCAAGAGTTTGACTTTTCACACGGCCCGCTGGCCCTACGCCAGCTCAGCTCTCGTCGGCCATCGCCTCCCTGGCGGCCAGCCGGTGCGCGGGCGTGATATGGGCGCTGACGGCGGTGATCGCGGCGGTCAGCACGGCGATGTCGTCGGTGAAGCCGAGCCCGAAGACGAAGTCGGGGATCGCGTCCACGGGCAGCACGAAATAGCCGAGCGCGGCCAGCAATATGCCCTTGGCGCGCAGCGGCGTCTTCTTGTCCATGGCGCAGTAATAGGCGGCGACCACCTCTTCCATGAACGGGATATGCCGGGCGGCCTTCTTGGCGGTGCGCCAGAATTTTGCGCGCACTTCGCCCTCGTCGCCCTGCTTGCCGCTAAAGCCGAAGAAATCAAAACCGGATTTTTGCGCCATCAACATCTCCTTCGTGGGCGTCGCGCGTTCAACGCGCCGCCGCGAGGGAAATGTGGTGAAACCCGAACCGCGCTGCAAGATGCCGGTGATGGATTTCGGATTCGCCTGCCCGCGCAATTAACCGCCGAAATAGTGGTTCATCCTTTTCGCCAGCTCGATATCGAGAGCGGTGACGCCGCCGGCGTCATGCGTGTTCAGCGTGACGTCGACGGTCTTGTAGACATTCGACCAGTCGGGATGATGGTCCATCTTCTCCGCCGCGAGCGCGACACGCGTCATGAAGGCGAAGGCTTCGGAGAAATTCCTGAAGGTGAATTTGCGACTGATCGAACGGCCATCGCCGGCTAGTGCCCAGCCGTCGAGACCGGCAAGCGCCTCGGCGATCGCATCCTTGTCCAGTTTCTCTCTCGTCATGTGCGCTTCCTGTGCTATCTCGAATTGTGACCTTCACCATAGCGCCGGATCGATGAGCGCAAAGCCCATAAACTCCATTCTTTTCGTCTGCCTCGGCAATATCTGCCGGTCGCCGCTCGCCGAAGGCGTCTTGCGCGCGGTTCTGGCCGAGCGGGGCCTGGACGTATTGCTCGATTCGGCCGCGACCAGCGGCTGGGAGGTCGGTTCTGCCCCCGACCCACGCTCGATCGCGATTGCGGCGCGCCACGGCATCGACATTTCCGGGCAGAAAGCGCGCAAGGTGACAGTGGAAGACTTCCACCGCTTCGACCTGATCCTCGGCATGGACCGTTCGAACGTCCGCGATCTCAGGGCTCTGGCGCCTGCCGCATTGCGCGACCGGGTGCATCTGTTCCTGGAATTCGCGGATGGCAAGGCGCGCGACGTGCCGGATCCCTACTATGATGAACTGGACGCGTTCGCGTCGGTCTACCGCATGATCCGCGAGGCGTCGGAGACGTTGGCGACGCGGCTCGCGGCTCGCGTATCGACACTCGATAGCGGCCAGGCCTCCTCGACGATGTAGGGTCCGCCGCCGACCGAATCGCGCGACGACATCAGGACGAAACGACCGACGCGGAAGGGCAGCGTCGAAAAATTGCCGCGCGCCGACAGATATTGGGCGACGTCGAGCGGGCTCGAATTGCGCAGTCTGGCGAGCGTCACGTGCGGCGTGAACTTGCGCGGATCGGCCGGGATGCCAAGGCGCTGGCAGATGCGGTCGATCTCACCCTGCAGGGCGGAGAGGTCGGGCGAGGCCATGGCGCCCGCCCATACCGCATGCGGCTTTTTCTGGCCGAAGGCGCCGACGCCGGACAGCGTCAGGGCGAAGGACGGGCGATGGACCCGGTCGAGCGCGTTGGCGATCTCGTCGGCGACATGGCCTTCGACATCGCCGATGAAGCGCAGCGTCAAATGGTAGTTTTCAACGTCGATCCAGCGGGCCCCGGGCAGGCCGCCCCTGAGCAGGGACAGCGAAAGGGCGGCGTCACGCGGAATTTCGAGGGCGGTGAAAAGACGCGGCATGGAGAGCCTCCCTTCCTCGAATCGAACTGTTATCCCTACCGAATCATCGATATTCACGCAGGGCAAGTGGTTTGTTGGTCGCAGGCTTGCCTGAAAGTTTCCCTAACGGAATGCATGACTTCATCGAAATATCGCCCGTCAAGAGGCGCCCTGAGCCGTGGCGATGGCCTTTTCCACCGTCGGCAGGATGCGCTCGACCATGCGGTCGACGCCTTGCGCATTCGGGTGCAGACCATCCTCGAGCTGGAAAGCGGGCTCGCCGGCGACGCTATCGAGAAAGAACGGATAGAGCGGAACGCCATACTTTTCGGCCAGTTTCGGGAAGATCGCATCGAAGCTGTTCTGGTAGTCGGCGCCGAGATTGGGCGCGGCGCGCATGCCGGCCAGCAACACGGCAATCTTGCGCTCTCTGAGCCTGGCCAGTATGTCGTCCAGGTTCTTTTGCGTGATCGCGGTCGAGACGCCGCGCAGCATGTCGTTAGCGCCGAGTTCCAGGATGACGAGCTTCGTGCCGTCCGGCACCGACCAGTCGAGCCGCGACAGGCCGCCGCTCGACGTATCGCCGGAAACGCCGGCATTGGCGACGGTCACGTCGTGGCCCCTGGCTCGAAGTGCCGCCTGCAGCTTGTCGGTAAAGCCCTCGCCCGGCCCGAGGCCGAAGCCCGCCATCAGGCTGTCGCCGAAGCCGACGATCTCCAGCGGCTCGGCGCGCGCCGACGAAATGGCGCCGCAAAGCGCGAGGAAAAGCAGGAAGGCTGCGGCAAGAGAGTGTTTGAAAGCCATGCGGCAGGCCCCATATGACGATGAACATTCGGTGGCGGCGGAATAAGAGCCTCTATTCTCCCATATAGGACGATTAAATTGTGACAGAAGCCGTCATCGCGCTGAAAGACGTATCGCTGACGCTCGGTGAAGGCGCGTCGTCCGTCCATGTGCTGAAAGGCGTCAGCCTCGATGTGGCAAGCGGCGAGGCGACTGGCATCGTCGGGCCATCGGGCTCGGGAAAGTCGACGCTGCTGATGGTGCTCGCCGGCCTGGAAAGGGTCGATTCGGGTACGGTACGAATCGCCGGCGAACTTCTCAACGGCAAGAGCGAGGATCAGATCGCATCGTTTCGTGGACGAAACATCGGCATTGTCTTCCAATCCTTCCACCTCATTCCCAATATGACGGCGCTCGAAAATGTCGCGGTGCCGCTTGAACTGGCCGGCCATGCCGACCCGTTCGGCGTCGCGGCGCGGGAGTTGGCGGCGGTCGGCTTGAGCGATCGCGTCACCCATTATCCCGGCGAATTGTCGGGCGGCGAGCAACAGCGCGTGGCGATCGCCAGGGCCTTGGCGCCGTCGCCGCGCATCCTGATCGCCGACGAGCCGACCGGCAATCTCGACCAGGCGACGGGGCGGCAGGTCGCCGATCTCCTGTTCGCCAAGGCGGCCGAGCGCGGCATGACGCTGGTGCTGGTCACCCATGATCCGGCATTGGCCGCGCGCTGCTCGCGCCAGGTGTCGATGCGCTCCGGCCAGATAGAAGACGCGCCACTGCTTAAAGTGACGGCGTAGCCATGGCAGACAAGACCCCCTCATCCGGTCCTTCGGGCCACCTTCTCCCCGCTGGGGAGAAGAGGCTGACGCCGGCGTCGGCGATCTCTTCTCCCCTCGGGGAGAAGGTGGCCGCGAAGCGGCCGGATGAGGGGGCTGGCTGGTCGCGTACGCTGAAGCTCGCTTTTCGGTTTTCGCTGCGCGAGATGCGCGGCGGGCTGTCCGGCTTTCTGATCTTCCTCGCCTGCATCGCTCTTGGCGTCGCGGCGATCGGCGGCGTCAATTCGGTGGCGCGCGCCATCACCGCCGGGGTCGCCAACCAGGGCCAGACGCTGCTTGGCGGCGATCTGCGTTTCCAGATCAACCAGCGCGCCGTGACGCAAGCCGAGCAGGCTTTCCTCGAAGAACTGGGTACGGTCTCGCACAGCGCCAACATGCGCTCGATGGCGCGGCTCGAGGACGGCTCCGACCAGGCATTGGTCGAGGCCAAAGCGGTCGACGAGGCCTATCCGCTCTATGGCGCGCTGGAAACCGAGCCGGCATTGTCCAGGCAGGATCTGTTCGGCGAACGGTCCGGCGTTTTCGGCGCCGCCGCGCCGGATTTGCTGTTCGAGCGGCTGCATGTCACGATCGGCGATCGGCTGAAGCTCGGCACCGCCACCTTCGAACTGCGCGCCAGGCTGGTCAGCGAGCCGGACGCCGTGTCCGACGGCTTCGGCTTTGCGCCGCGGCTGATGGTCTCGACGGACGGGCTTGCCGCTTCCGGCCTGATCCAGCCCGGCAGCCTCGTCGAAAACGCCTACAAGGTCCGGCTGCCCAGCGGCGCCAGCGAAGCGCGCATCAAGGCCATCCAGGATCAGGCCGCCAAGGATTTTCCCGAGGCCGGCTGGTCGATCCGCACGCGCAGCAATGCCGCACCCGCACTGTCCTCCAACATCGAGCGCTTCTCGCAGTTCCTGACGCTGGTCGGGCTGACGGCGCTGGTGGTCGGCGGCGTTGGCGTCGCCAATGCGGTGCGCGCCTATCTCGACGGCAAGCGTGGCGTCATCGCCACCTTCAAGAGCCTGGGGGCTTCGGGCGGTTTCGTCTTTGCCGTCTACCTCGTGCAGATCCTGATGATCGCCGGCCTCGGCATCGCGCTTGGCCTGGTGCTCGGCGCGCTGATGCCGTTCGCGGCGAGCGCGGCGCTCCAGTCAGTCATTCCGGTGCCGGCGGAAGGCGGCTTCTATCCCGGCGCGCTCGGCATGGCGGCGCTGTTCGGGCTGCTGGTGACGCTGGCCTTCGCGCTGCTTCCGCTCGGCCGCGCGCGCGACGTGCCGGCGACGGCGCTGTTTCGCGAAATGGGGTTCGAAGGCCGCGGTTTGCCTCGCTCGATCTATGTGGCCGCGGCACTCGGCATCGCGCTCACCCTGGCGGCGCTGGCCATTCTGTTTTCCGGCGATCGCCGCATCGCCTCGATCTTCGTCGGCGCCACAATCTTTGCCTTCCTGGTGCTGCGCGTCGTTGGCGGGCTGGTGCAGTCGGCCGCCAGGAAGAGCCCGCGCGTCCGCTCGACGGCGCTCAGGCTCGCCATCGGCAACATCCACCGGCCGGGCGCGCTGACGCCGTCGGTGGTGCTGTCGCTGGGGCTTGGGCTGACGCTGCTGGTGACGCTGGCGCTGATCGACGGCAATCTCCGGCGGCAGATCTCCGGCAGCCTGCCGGAACGGGCGCCGAACTTCTTCTTCGTCGACATCCAGAACGGCGATGTCGACGCCTTCTCCGCGCTGATCTCAAAAGAGGCACCGGCGGGAACGCTGGTCAAGGTGCCGATGCTGCGCGGCCGGGTGATGGCGCTGAACGGCGTCGATGTCGGCAAGGTCAAGGTGCCGGCGGAAGGCGCCTGGGTGCTGCGCGGCGACCGCGGGCTGACCTACGACGCCAAGCTGCCCGCCAACGCGTCGCTGACGGAAGGGACATGGTGGCCGGACAATTATGCCGGCGAGCCGCTGGTTTCGTTTTCCGCCGAGGAAGGCCAGGAGATCGGGCTGAAGCTCGGCGACACCGTCACCGTCAATGTGCTCGGCCGCAATGTGACGGCCAGGATCGCCAATTTCCGCGAGGTCGAGTGGGAGACGATGGGCATCAATTTCGTCATGGTGTTTTCGCCCAACACATTTGCCGGCGCGCCGCATGGCTGGCTGGCGACGCTGACCGAGAAGAACGTTTCGGCGGCCGACGATGCCCGTCTCCTCAACGCCGTCACCCGCGCCTTTCCGGCGGTGACGACGGTCAGGGTCAAGGACGCGCTCGACATCGTCAACCGGCTGGTCGCGCAGCTTGGCACGGCCATCCGGGCCGTGGCCGGCGTGGCGCTGATCGCCTCGGTGCTGGTGCTGGCTGGCGCGCTCGCCGCCGGCAACCGGGCCCGCATCCACGACGCGGTGGTGCTGAAGACGCTGGGCGCCACCAGGAAGACGCTGATCGCGGCCTTTTCGCTGGAGTACATGCTGATCGGCCTCGCCACGGCGATCTTCGCGCTGGCGGCTGGCGGGATCGCGGCGTGGTTCGTTGTCGCACGCATCATGACGCTGCCGTCGCATTTCATGCCTGAAGTGGCAGTGGCCACGATCGTCTTCGCGCTGACGGTCACGGTCGGCATTGGCCTTGCCGGTACGTGGCGGGTGCTCGGCCACAAGGCGGCGCCGGTGCTGCGCAATCTCTGATTCGCGAGGCCCGAGCGGAGCGGGAGGGGCGGGAGTCGATTAAATCTCGTTAATGTAGCGCCTTGAAAGCCAATAAAATCGGGTTTCCGGTGCCTCACGAAGCATTACACCGGGTTACGGTCTTGTTCTTGTCGTCAAGAACCATCATATTTCGCGGCAGGCATGCTGGAGCCCCGCCAGCGGCGCCTTGGTCCGAATTGACCTGACACCCGACGGGGCAGAAGCAATAGAGGACTACCATGGCTGAACCCATTCGCAACTACCAGACGCGCGCCGTGCCCGGCGCTGGCGTCGACGCCACCATCGACCAGGGCCTGCGCGCCTATATGGTCAAGGTCTACAATCTGATGGGGCTTGGCCTGCTCATCACAGGCCTGGCTGCTGTCGGCACGATCATGCTGGCCACCACCAGCGATCCGGCTTCCGCGGTCGCGACGCTGCCGAGCGGTGAAATGCTCACCTCGTTCGGCTACGCGATCTTCGACTCGCCGCTGCGCTGGGTGGTGATGCTGGCTCCGCTGGCCGCCGTGC
This sequence comes from Mesorhizobium sp. STM 4661, assembly GCF_000359125.1. Taxonomy (GTDB): domain Bacteria; phylum Pseudomonadota; class Alphaproteobacteria; order Rhizobiales; family Rhizobiaceae; genus Mesorhizobium. The sequence goes on from NZ_CAAF010000014.1 coordinate 102,863, forward strand.
TGTTCCTGTCGTTCCGCGTCCAGTCGATGAGCGTCTCGGCCGCGCAGACCACGTTCTGGGTCTATGCCGGCCTGGTCGGTCTGTCGCTGTCGTCGATCTTCCTGGTCTATACCACGGCCAGCATTTCGCAGACCTTCTTCGCCACCGCCGCGGCTTTCGGCGCGCTGTCGCTTTACGGTTACACGACCAAGCGCGACCTGACCGCGTTCGGCTCGTTCCTGGTGATGGGCGTGTTCGGCCTGATCATCGCGATGGTGATCAACATCTTCCTGCAGTCGTCGGCTTTGTCTTTCGCCGTTTCGGCTCTGGGCGTGCTGATCTTTTCGGGCCTGACCGCCTATGACACGCAGAAAATCAAGGAGATGTATTTCGAGGGCGACGCCACCGATGTCGCCGGCCGCAAGGCGATCATGGGCGCGCTGACGCTCTATCTCGACTTCATCAACCTGTTCATGTTCCTGCTGCAGTTCATGGGCGACCGTCGCTAATACGGTTCCCGGACCAGCGAGTTTGGAAAGGGCGGCCCAACGGCCGCCCTTTTCTTTTGCGCCTGCCTTTGCTGTTATGGAAGGCAGACAAACGGTTTGCATAAATTATGAGCAGCATCACAATACGGCCCGCCACGGTCGCGGACCTCGACCGGATCACGGAAATCTATGCCGACGCGGTGACCCATGGCACCGCGAGTTACGAGCTGGAGCCGCCGAGCCGCGCCGAAATGGGCGCGCGATTCGACAGTCTGATGGCGGGCGGCTTTCCCTATCTGGTAGCGGAAAAAGACGGCGTCGTGCTCGGCTATGCCTATGCCGGCGCCTTCCGGCCACGCCCGGCGTACCGCTTTGTCGTCGAGGATTCCGTCTATGTCGCGCCCGAGGCCAAGGGCCAGGGCGTTGGGCTCAAGCTGATGCAGGGGCTGATCGACGCGGCCAAGGCAGCGGGCTTCCGTCAGGTCATCGCGGTGATCGGTGACGGCCGTGCGGACAGCGCCTCGGTGCGGCTGCACGAAAAGCTCGGCTTTCGCCATTCGGGCCGCCTGGAAGGCTCCGGCTACAAGCATGGGCGCTGGCTGGACACGGTCTTCATGCAGCTGTCGCTGAATGGCGGTGCAGACGTGCCGCCCGCTCCGGATTCTCTGCCGGAACGGAAATTCCGCAAGCAAATAAAATAGTTAGGCCTCGACCAGCTTCAGCTTGCCGTCGAAGACGCCGAGCACGCGGCCGAGCTCCTGGCCGCGCTTGAGGATACGGCCGCCGGCGGCGATGACGGCGAAGGCGCCTTGCCGGCGCGCCAGCTTCGGATCCTTGACGATCTGGAACAGCGGCACCTCGCTGGCGCGGCGGAACACGGAAAACACAGCGCGGTCGGTAAGATGGTCGATGGCATAGTCGCGCCATTCATTGGCGGCGACCATGCGTCCGTAAAGCCTGAGAATCTGGTCCAGTTCGCGCCGGTCGAAGCGCACCGGCTGGTCGAGGCGCTCGCGTCTTGCCTCATGCAGCGGGATCAATATTGCGGATGCGTCCCCATCCTCCGTCCCGCTGCCGCGATCAGTCATGCCTAGATCCTTCGAATGAATCTTTCGCCGACCAAAGTTGGCGCTTTCGTGATGGAATTGCAAGGCCCGGCCGGGCAATGGCGGCGCCGGGCCGTTTCCGCAGTGTCCAGTCACATTTGTAAAACGGTCGTTGGAATTGGTGATGCTTCGCCACAATCCTGCCTTTTTTTATCCGCGCTCATGCCCCAATGTCCGACGAATTTACCGGCGTTGCCTGAGACGGTTCGGTCCGGCACCGGCTCGTAAACCCCAAGCCCCCCGCCCACGGGTCTGCGTCGGATCGAACCAACCTCGGTTTTCCCTAGGGAAAATCAGGTGCGACGATCCCAAAACCTAAATGACCGGCGTCAGAAGCAAGCTGACGCCGGTTTTTTATTGGCCGAGCTCGCTCTCCCCTCTCCCCTTGTTGTGC
>NZ_CAAF010000013.1 GCF_000359125.1 Mesorhizobium sp. STM 4661
TGTTCCAGAGGACACCAACGTCTCACTCCGTCCAACACCCCTCAACCGTCTTGTCGCTGCGCGCCAATCCACCTTCTCCCACAAGGGGAGAAGGCAAGCCGCGCCTCAATCCCCGAGCGGCTCCATTTCCTTGCCTGTCCTGTGGATCTGGGCATTGTATTTGATGCGGCGGACCGTTTCGCGGGCCGAGCCGTCGAGCTTGTAGGCGGAAGCGACCGCCATCAGGTCGATCGCGGCCAGGAAGGCGAAGCGCGACGCCGTCGGCTTCAGCGTGTCGGGATATTCGGGCACCGCCACCGTCAGCCTGACGTCGCAGGCGCGGGCGAGGTCGGTGTCGGGCGCCGTCACGCCGATCGCGTTGGCGCGGTAATGCTTGGCGAGTTCGACCGCCTCGATCACTTCGCGCGTGCGCCCCGTCGCCGAGATGGCGATCACCAGATCGCCGGGCTTCAAGGTCGAGGCGGTCATGCGCATCAGATAGGGGTCGCATTGGGCGCTGACGGTGATGCCATAGCGGAACAGCCGATACTGCGTTTCCTGCGCCAGCGCCGACGAGCTGCCGCCGAGACCGAACACGGTGACCTGGCGCGCCTTGGCAATGAGTTCGGCCGCCTTGACCAGCTGCGCCGGATCGAGCTGCCGCTCGGCTTCCTGCAGCGCCTGGCGCGCCTCGCCGAACACGGCATTCCAGAACGGCATGCCGTTGTCGGCGCTCGCGGGCGGCGGCTTGCTCAGGTAGAGCGCGCCGACGACGAGGCTCTGCGCCAGCTTCAGCTTGAAGTCGCGCACGCCGTCACAGCCGATGGCGCGGCAGAACCGGGTCACGGTCGGTTCGCTGACGCCGGCGCGCTGGGCGAGCGCGGCGTTGGAAGCATCGACCGCGTATCTGACGTCGTCGAGCACGACATCGGCGACGCGCCGCTCCGCCGGGCGCAGCTCGGCATAGGAATCCTTTATCAGCGAGATGATGTCGGGGATGCGCCTGACATGATCGCGTCCATCGGCGTCGCGCCCGCCGGGATCATCGTTGGAGGTCCGCCCATCAGCTTCAGTCATCGAGCCTTCCCTTGCCGTTCGTGGAGCTGGAATCCCTACCATGTCCGCATGCCGTCATCACGTCTGCAACGCGGGTGCGAATGCTGCGCTTGTCTCGCGTTGCCCGCATGGCCTGGCGCCACAACAGCCTGCGGATCGCTGGGGCTGTCTTTTTGAAGTATGTAGGAAAGCAACATTCTTTTCAAGCGACAGAAAACTACATGAAAACAACGTAGTACTTTGCGATTATGCAAACCGACGCGTCACGCCGCCGCTCTTCGCTTGACAGCAAAGTAGGATAGTTACAGACTGATTTTGGCGCGACGACCCACTGGCTCGTCGCGCAATCTCCGAGGGGCGCATGAACGCGGGCAGTGCAACCACCCCGAAGCTTGGCGTGCAGGCCGCGACCAAGGTCTATCACACGGCTTCCGGCGACCTTCTGGCGCTGGACCGCTGCAGCCTCGACGTCCATGCCAATGAGATCGTCTCGATCGTCGGTCCGTCCGGCTGCGGCAAGACAACGCTTTTGTGGTCGATGTCCGGGCTGCACCGGCTGACCAGCGGCGGGGTGCGGCTCGACGGCAAGGAGATCACCGGCCCGCATCCCGATATCGGCATCGTCTTCCAGGAAGCCAACCTGCTGCCTTGGCGCAATCTCGACGCCAACATCCATTTTCCCTTCGAGATCAAGGGCGAGAAGCCGGACCGCGCCTGGATCGCGCATCTCATCAACCGCGTCGGGCTCGACGGCTTCGGCGGCACGTTTCCGCGCGAGCTGTCGGGCGGCATGCAGCAGCGCGCGGCGATCGTGCGGGCGCTGGCGCTGAAACCGTCCGTGCTTCTGATGGACGAGCCGTTCGGCGCGCTCGACAGTTTCACCCGCGAGGAGATGAACCGGCTCGTCGAGGAGATCTGGCTCGACACCAAGACCACCATCGTCTTCATCACCCACAGTATCGAGGAGGCGATCTTCCTCTCCGACCGGGTGGTGGTGCTGAGCGCGCGGCCTGGGCGCGTCGCCAAGGAGTATCGCGTGCCGTTCGCGCGCCCGCGCTCGCTGGAGATCATGGCGACGAAAGAGGTCTTCGACCTCACCAACAAGATCAAGATGGACATTGTCGGGGAGCGCACCCGGCCAAAGGCGCCGGATCGGCCCACCGCCGAAATCGTGAGGATCAGGCCGTGAGCGGAGGCGACGCCATCCCGGAATTCTCGAAGGCCAAGACGGGCGCCAAGGCCGGTGACGGCCACGACGTCAGCCTGACCAATCTTTCGGCCTTCGCCAGCGGCCCCGGCATCAAGTCGGGCAAGGAGGTGGCGGCCATCCTCGCCGTTGCCGTGGTCATTATCGGCGGCATCGAGCTGGCGCTGCGCCTGTTCCATGTGCCGCTCTACATCATGCCGCCGCCAAGCTCGATCGCCTACGCGCTGTTCGACGAATTCCCGCTGATCGCCCCGCATCTCGGCTACACGCTGGTCGAGCTTATATCGGGCTTCACCATCGGCGCGGTCATCGGCCTGGTGCTGGCCGCCGTCATCACGCAGTTTCCTTTCGCCGAGAAGATCGTCGCGCCCTACATACTGCTGCTGGTCACCACGCCGATGCTGGCGCTGGTGCCGCTTTTGATCCTGCGCTTCGGCTTCGGCTACACGCCGCGCATCATCGCGGTGGCGCTGGCCGCCGGGCCGATGGTGATGATCAATGCCGCCACCGGATTTCGCCGCGTCGACAGCGCCAAGATCGCGCTGGCGCGTTCCTACGGCGCCAGCACCTTGCAGATCTTCTGGAAGATCCGGGCGCCGATGGCGCTGCCGATGATCCTGGTCGGGCTGATGATCGGCGCGATCTTCGGGCTGTTGACCGCGGTCGGCGCCGAAATGGTCGGCGGCGGCTTCGGTCTCGGCAACCGGCTGACCACCTATTCGTCGATGATCCAGATGCCGCAATTCTTCGCGGTGGTGCTGATCCTGTCGACCCTCGGCATCCTCATCTATGTGCTGTTCTTCCTGATCGGCAAGAAATGGGCGAGCTGGGAGGCGTGAGAAACTGACAGTGATGGCGTCCCGGAGGCGGGCGCAAGGCAAGCAGCCATCAATCAACAAAAAGGGGAATGCCATGACCAAAGAAAGTTCAATCAGCCATAGCGCGGGGATCAACCGCCGCACTTTCCTGCAGGTCACCGGCGCCGGCCTGGTGACGGCGACCGCTCTGGGCGCCTCGGGTTTGAGGGCGCGGGCCGAGGCGTACGGAAAGTTCACCTGGATATCGCCGCGCGGCACGCTTGAAGTGCTGGACGACTATCCCTATTGGGCGGCCAAGAAGGCCGGCTATTTCGGCGACCTCGACACCGACATGCAGCCGGGTCCGTCGGACGGCACCGCGACGGTGAAGTTCGTCGATGTCGGCCAGGCCGACATGGGCTTTCCCTCGCCAGGCGTGTTCTCCTTCGCCATCCAGAACGGCATGAAGCTCAAATCCGTGTTCCACATGGGCGCTCGCGACACATTCAGTATCGCCTTCCGCAAGGGCGAGGGGACGAACGACCTGAAGACGCTCGAGGGCAAGACCATTCTGCTCGGCTCCGCCGCCTGGCAGTCGATCACCGACCCGCTGCTCGCGGCGCAAGGCGTCGACATCAAGAAAGTGAAATATGTCGAAGCCGGCTGGCCGACCTGGGGCACCGCACTTGCCGGCGGCCAGGGCGATGCGGCCTTGTCCTGGGAAGGGTTGCGCGCCGAATGGATCGCCACAGGCCTCGACTTCGAATACTGGCTCGGCGTGCAGAATTCGAAGCTGCCGGCGAACACCTTTGTCGTGCGGGCAGCCGATCTCGAGGACCCCGACCGCAAGGCGTTTCTGGAGAAATATCTGCGCGGCTGGGCGATGGGTCTCGAATTTGGCTACCAGAATCCACGCGCCGCCGTCGAAGCGGTGTTCGAGCAGTTTCCGACGCTGGCCAAGAATCTCGGGCCGGAGCTCGGCACCACCTCGATCCTGCAGCAGATCAATGTCTTCCGCGGCGACATGGACAAGCGCGGCGGCTGGGGCTCGCACGACATGGCGAGCTGGCAGGGCTTCTTCGACGAGATCCACAAGATCGGCCAGATCACCAATCCGGTGAAGGCCGAGGACGTCTGCACCAACGATCTGATCGGCCCGGCCAATGATTTCGACAAGGCCAAGGTCAAGGCCGATGCCGATGGCTACAAGCTGTCGGAAGGCTTTGCCGCGCTCGACGTCGAGAAGATCAAGGCGCATCTGTTCGACTCGGCGGTCAAGTAGGACGCCGGCAAACGATCGATGGGCGATATTTTCAGACAAATATTCGCACTCAACTCGTGTTGGATTGAAAGACGGGTTCGGGGCGCCAGCATTGCGGCTCGCGCGGCTCTCCCTTCTCCCCTTGTGGGAGAAGGTGGCCGAGCGAAGCTCGGTCGGATGAGGGGTGTTCCAGCTTGGCACCAACAGCGATCCGGCCAGCACCCTCAACCGTCTCGGCG
>NZ_CAAF010000012.1 GCF_000359125.1 Mesorhizobium sp. STM 4661
AGGGTTTGTAGACATTCATCGGAGAGCGAGGACGGTTGCGACGAGATGAATGGCGGCTCGGAAACTGGTGTCGGTTTTGTCGTATCGGGTTGCGATACGCCGAAACTCTTTGATTTTCTGAAAGAAGTTTTCAACGAGGTGGCGCCATTTGTACATCTCGCCGTCGTAAGGGATGTTGCCGGCGCGGCTAGCATTCGGCGGGATCACCGCCAGAGCGCCGCGCTCGTTCAGCTTGAGGCGCAGCCAGTCGCTGTCAAACGCCTTGTCGCCGATGAGCGCACCCAGCGCGACGCCGCAAAGCAGCGGCTCCACGCCGATGCTGTCGTGGCGCTGACCTGGCAGGAGAATGAAGCGTGCGAGATTGCCGAGCGCATCGACGAGCGCCACGATCTTGGTGGTCAGGCCACCGCGCGACTTGCCGATGGCCTGATTTTGAGTCCCCCTTTTGCGCCGGTTGCGTGCCGGTGGACCTTCACAATCGTGCCATCGACGAGCGCGTATTCGAAATCGGGATCGTCCGACAGTGCGTGGAATACCCGCTCGAAAACGCCTTTCTCAGCCCATCTTCGGAAGCGTTTCCACACCGACCCCCATTTGCCGAACTGCGGCGGCAGATCGCGCCACGGCGCACCAGCCCGCACCAACCACAGCACCGCTTCCACAAAAAGCCGATTGTCCTCGCCGGAGCGACCGGGGTCCCCATCCTTGCCAGGAAGAAGCGGCGCGAGGCGCTCCCATTGCGCGTCTTTCAGCATCATCCGAATCAAGGCCGATCTCCATTTTTCAGCCTTGAATCAAATTTCGATCCCTTCCGGAATCCCTTACTTCACGTATGTCTACAAACCCTAGTGCGGACAAGGAAATCGGCGAATTGGATTTGACTGGTTTGGTCACGACAAGACTGTAATATTGATCAATCCCTAGGCCTGCCTGCAGCAGTCCCTCCATGAAATCCTGATACGCGGCCATAGACGGAGATGCGACGCGCATCAGATAATCGATCCGCCCCCCGATAGCCCAGCAATCCAGGATTTCCGGAAATTCTCCGATCGCAGTCTCGAAGTGTCTTTGGTCCTCGAGGCGATGACGTTCCAGCACGACCTCCACCATGACAAAGACCATGCCGCCGATGAGGGCCGGACTCAGCCGCGCGTAGAACCCCTCAATAATCCCTGCGACCTCGAGTGCACGGAGCCGCTCTGAGCAGGCCGACGCCGAAAGATGGACGCGTTTTGCAAGCTCGCTTTTTGAGATCCGGCCGTCTGACTGAATCTCTGCGAGAATCCGGTAGTCCCAAGCGTCCAGGCGCACAGGATTGGGTTTCGACTTCATGACCTTCTGCTCTTAGCCGTTGTCGACAATGGAATTGACGCCAACCAACCGAGCTTGATCGGGAGGCTCAAACGCCGATGTTGCGTGCGATGCTGTCCGCCGCCATGCGCTTGCGCCACTCAAGAGGCCCGGAATTGTGAACGGAGTTTCCCTCAACATCCACAGCCATGATGACAGGCATATCCTGCACCTCGAATTCATAGACTGCTTCCATACCTAGGTCTTCGAAGGCAATGAGCCGCGCTGATTTGATCGATTTTGATATCAGGTAGGCAGCCCCACCCACTGCGATGAGATACGGCGTTTTGTGTCTTACAATCGATTCGATGGCAGCCCGTCCCCTCTCCGCTTTGCCCACCATCGCGAAAAGCCCGGTTTCGGCGAGCACCTTGTCCGTAAAATCGTCCAAGCGGCTGGAGGTCGTGGGGCCAGCCGGTCCGACGACCTCATCTCTCACGGCGCGGACGGGTCCAACGTAATAAATCACGCGTCCCTGCAGATCGAACGGAAGCGGCTTGCCGGCGTCGATCAACTCGACCATTCGCTTGTGGGCGGCGTCACGGCCTGTCAACATTTTTCCGGACAGAAGAAGCGTTTCGCCACAGCGCCACGATGCCGTCTCTTCCTTCGTAAGTGCATCGAGGTTGACCCTTCGTACGCCGGCAGGACTCAATTCGTCGGTTCCAATATCGGGCCATTCGCGCAAGTCGGGCGGCTGAAGCCTGATGGGTCCAGAGCCGTCCAAGGTAAACTTCAGGTGCCGGTTCGCAGCGCATTGCGGAATGAGTGCCACGGGCTTGGACGCCGCATGGGTAGGATAGGTCGCAATCTTGACGTCGACGACTGTCGTCAGGCCACCAAGGCCCTGGGCGCCGATGCCCAGCGCGTTAATCCGTTCATAAAGCTCGACCCGTAGTGCCTCCTCCGCACTTGATGGCCCCCTGGCGATCAATTCCGTCATATCGATGGGCTGGTTCATTGCTTCCTTGGCCAGCAGCATCGCCTTTTCAGCGCTGCCACCGATGCCAACGGAGATCAGGCCGGGCGGACACCATCCACTGCCGAGGTTTGAAACCGTACCGACCACCCAGTCGGAAACGGAGGCGCTGGGGTTCAAGGTGGTAAAACGTGCTTTGTTCTCCGACCCGCCGCCTTTTGCGGCAATGGTGATCTCAATCTGGTTACCTTGTACAAGGTCGACGTGGACGACCGCCGGCGTGTTGTCACGAGTATTGACCCGTCCGGCGAGCGGATCGGCAACGATCGATGCCCGAAGGGGGTTGTCCGGGTCGAGATAGGCCTGACGGACGCCCTCGTTCACGAGGTCTGCGAAACTGGCCGTTGATTTGATGCGGACGTCCATGCCGACTTTTGCGAAGACCACCACAAGGCCGGTGTCCTGGCAGATCGGCCGCCGCCCGAACGCCGCCATGCGGGAGTTCAGCAGAATCTGCCCTATTGCGTTCTTTGCCGCTGGGCTCTGTTCGCGCGCATATGCCTGCGAAAGAGAGCGGATGTAATCTGGAGGATGGTAGTACGAGATGTACTGAAGGGCGTCTGCCACGCTCCTTGTGATGTCCTTGCCGACGATGTTCCGTGTTCTACTTCCCACCGGATCTCATCCAAATGAGCTGAGGCCGTTGACCATTTTCAAGATTTGGAAGCTCCGCACCCCGTGCTCGCCTCCTTCATATCCATAGCCGCTCTGTTTGACGCCCCCATAGGGCGCATCCGCGGAAACCCCTTTCAGGTAATTCACACTGACAGCGCCTGCCGAAAGGCCGTTGATTAGCTTCTGTTGCGCGTCGGCAACGGCAGTGAATAAATACGCGGCCAGGCCGTACTCGGTGGCGTTGGCTTCCTCGATGGCCTCTTCGAGCGTATCGAACGGCGCCACTGTGAGGATCGGTCCGAACGGCTCTTCATGAAGCACTCTGGCATCCTTTGGCACGCCCGTCAGGATGGTTGGCGGCCAGTAAAAGCCCGGTCGGTCGAGGCCGGCGCCGCCGGTCTCGATGCGGGCGCCGCGATCGACCGCATCCTTGGTCAGACGCTGCATGGCCTCGATTCGCCGCGCGTTTGCCATCGGTCCCATCTCCGTTGCAGGGTCGTCCGGTTGGCCGATCCTGATCTTACGTACCGCTTCCGTGATCTGGGACAAGAATTGCTCATAGAGAGGCCGAGCGACGAGAATCCTGCTGGGCGCATTGCAGCTCTGGCCTGCGCACTCGAACTTGTATTCCGAAATGGCCGGTATGGCCTTTGCCAGGTCGGCATCCTCACACACAATGACCGGAGAATGGCCACCGAGTTCAAGGATGCAACGCTGCAAATTATTTGCGGCGAGCGTGGCCAGCTGCTTTCCAACCGCGGTTGAGCCCGTGAAAGTCAAGACCTTCACGATTGGCGAACTGAGCAGATGCCGCGATATATGCACCGGCACGCCGAAGACCAGATTGACCACGCCCTCCGGGATGCCTGCTTGGTGCAACGATTCAACGATATGGACGGCCACACTCGGGGTCTCTTCCGCCCCTTTGAGGATCACCGGGCAGCCCGCCGCCAGCGCGGGGGCGAGCTTGCGGGCGATGAGGACGGCGGGATAGTTCCAAGGCGTAAAGGCAGCAACGACGCCAAGGGCCTCCGGGACGATCATCCGGCTCGGGCCAATCGGAATAGGGGCCGACAGCTCTTCGGCGTGCGTGCCGTTCCATTCCAGCGTTTCGATCGCGCGCGCGTACTCACCTGTCGCTTCGGCAATCGTTTTTCCCTGTTCAGCCGACAGGTCCCTGGCTGCTGCTTCAATCTTCGTTGCCAAAATTCTTGCGGCTCCTACCAGGATCTCGCCACGATATTTGGCTGGCTGGGAGGACCACGCCTTGCGGCTGCGCTCTGCCGAAGCGAGGGCCTCATCCAGATCGGACACCGTCGCCGAAGCCACGGAGGCAAATACCTTCTCCGTTGCCGGATTAATCACCGGCAATGTGGCTCTGCTACCACCGGCCCGCCATTTGCCGTTGATGAAGAGCTCGTGGCTCCTGGCGTCGGACATCGCGTGCTGCTCCACTTGTGTGAATTTTTGCCATACGAGCGCCGTTCGATACCGAAACCGCTGAACTCGCTTGAGCCAGTTTCACCGCGACGGTCGCAGCGGGTCAAATATTGAATATTGGCCAAACCCATCTCGAATCCAGATTGATACCGCTCGAGCAGCCGCGAAGAGCGTTAGCACTGGAAGAACTTGGCTTGGATCTCCTAAACCCGGTCCGGAACCGTAGCTGACCAGTGCTTGCCCTCGATCAAAGTCCTTACGACCTTGGGGATCAGCTTGCGGACCGCGGAGACAGCTGGAGAGCGCTCATCTTTCGGGTTGACGGCAAGCACAACGGAACGGGTGATCACGGGGTCAATGATCTTAACCGTCCGGACTTGGCCTTGAGACGCCTCTTTTTGAATGGCCGACGGGGTAAGGATGGAATACGCCTTTCCTTCCATGACTATATTGATGATCGTGGAAAGGGAGTCGACCTCGAACCTGACGTCCAGAACACAACCGTGCTGGGCAACGACATCAGCCACCGAACGCCTGACATTGTTGTTGCGCATGGGAACCGCCAGTGGAAACGCGTGCAGGTCGGCAAGCCGTATCGAATCTTCGAAAGGCGCTTGGCCAGGCGGCACCACCAGGCAAAACTCTTCGCGGGCCAGCACGGTCATTTGCCCCACGCTCTCGGCAGTTCGGTAAAGGACAGCCAGATTGAAACGGCCAGCAGACATCCATTCCTCCAGCGGTCCGGTCATCCCCTCGATCATCTTAAGCGAGATCCTCGGCAATTCGCTTCTTACCGATTCAAGTAGGGGACCACTAAGGACGCGAGCGGCCCCGGAGGGAATCCCAATGGTCACCTCTCCGGAAGGCGCAGCCACCGAGTTGGTCAGTTCGGCCTCAGTGAGCTGAATTTCCCTCAGGATAACCCGCGCGCGCTCAAGCAACTTGTCGCCGGACGCCGTGACGCTAACACCGGTCCTGTCGCGAACCAGCAACTGTGTGCCGAATCCTTCTTCCAGTTGACGCACATGCAGGCTTAGAGCGCTTTGAGCAACGTTGAGGGTCGCAGCTGCCTTCGTGAAACTGCCGGCTTCGACGACGCCGATAAAGTATCTTAACTGCCTGATGTCCACGATGAAGAAATCCACTCGGGGCATGTTCCCCGGCGCTCTTTATCTATCTCGAAACGAGATGGCAGGCAAGCCACAAAACTGTCGCATAAGTTTCAAACCGCCTGTCCGGCCGCTGAAGTCAGTTATTGCTGGAGAGAGCCAGGATCTCGTGGGCGCGTCGCACCACTGGCGGATCGATCATTTTGCCATTCAGCGAGAATGCGGACAGTCCACGCGTGGCGGCATCGTTTTCCGCCGCGACGACCTTATGGGCCCACTCAAGTTCCTGGGCGCTTGGCGAGAAAGCCTCATTGAATATGGCCACCTGTGTCGGATGGATCGCCAAGGCTCCTGCAAAGCCTAGCCGCCGCGCATGCACCGCGGCTTCACGAAGTTTATGCGTGTCCGAGAACTCGCCGATGCTTCCTATGAAGCCAAGCGGGAGCAAGCCGGCCGCGCGGGCGGCAAACAGAACAGAAAGGTTCGGCGTCAACAGAAGGTCGAATTCCGGGGTGCCCCCAACAGCGGCACTGAAGTCTTCAGGACCAAGCGCCATTGCGATCATCCTGATATGCGCTGACGCAATGGCCGCAAGCCTTTGCAGTGCGCCCGGAGTCTCGATCTGAGCAAGGAACCGGATGCGTCCCGGCGCAAGATTTCTTTCCCGTTCAAGGTCTGAAACCGCATTCGCGATCTCTAACACCCACTCTGCCGAATCCGTCTTCGGAAGAACAAGCGCGTCAACACCCGCTATCACTGCTGCATCAAGATCGGCCGCCAAGGCACGCAAACCATGATTAACGCGGACCAAAACAGATGCGCCTTTCCGGCCCACCTTTGCCACGCATTCAGGAAGCCGCCGCCGTGCCTCGCCCTTTTGATCCTGGGGAACGGAGTCCTCGAGGTCGAGTATGACGCCATCCGCACCTCGCTCATGGGCCGTCTCCACAAATCGCGGTACGTGAGTGGGTACGAAGAGCAGGGATCTCCAGCGAGGTACAGACATCGCGCTTTCAACGGCCGGAAAGGTGTCCTTGATCATGGAGTCGCCTCTGCAATCAATCTGAGCGAGCGTGACGGCAGTGGGCTTGCTGGGTGGCCGACGCGCTGAGATGATCCGAGGTACACAGGCTTTTCGCAAACCGCGAGCGCACTCCCCTACTCAGACGCGCGCTCACGCTGAAGCGGCTCTTTCGCGCACAAGCCCCAGAACCTCCTCGTGGACAGCCTCGGTATGAGCTCCAAGAGCCGGAACTGGGCGCAGCGCGGGGTGCTCCGAGTTGAAAATCGCCGCCGGCGCTATCGTCTTGACGGTTCCTTCGGGTGTGCCAACCTCAACCCTGCGAATGTGTGGATGCCTTGAAACATCCACCACTTCGTTCAGTCGGCCATATGCCAGGCCGGCCGCCTCAAGCTCCTGCATCGCTTCGTGGCAGGAAAGTTCGGAAAACCGCCGTTCTATGATCTCATCAAGTTGCGCACGGTGACTGAGACGCTCCATATTATCAGCAAAGCCAGTTGCGCGTGTAAGCCCGGGCTGCTTCAGGAACTTCTCGCAGAAATTCACCCATTCCCGATCATTCTGAACCGAAAAGACGACCTCTTTGCCATCGGCACAACGGTAGGCGCCATATGGTGCGAGCGACGGGTGTTTCACGCCGGCGCGTACCGTGTGGTAGCCGCTGTAGTCTTGTTGTAGAACCGGAACATTCATCCAGTCGGCGACGGCATCAAACAGTGACACCTGGATGCTTGTCCCTTCGCCGGTGACCTCGCGGTGATAGAGCGCCTGAAGAATGGCGCTGTGCGCCGTCATGCCCGCGGAGATGTCACAAACCGAGACCCCTACTCGCGCGGGCCCTTGCTGGTTGCCGGTGATGGCGCATAGACCTGTTTCGGCCTGGACGATGAGATCATAGGCCTTCAAGTGGGAGTACGGCCCTGTGTCCCCGAAACCAGAAATGTCGCAGGTGATCAGCCGCGGAAAACGTCGACGGAGTTCAGCAGACGCGAAACCCAGTTTTTCGATGCTGCCCGGCTTTAGATTCTGGATAAAGACGTCAGCAACAGCGACGAGCGATCCCAGGACGGCACGGTCCGCTTCCGACCTCAAGTCCAGGCACACTGACTCCTTACCCCGGTTGAGCCAGACGAAGTAAGCGCTCTGCCCCCGCACCAACTTGTCGTAGTTGCGGGCAAAGTCCCCTTCGGGCCTTTCGACCTTGATGACCCGTGCGCCGGCGTCAGCAAGACGAGACGATGCATAAGGCGCGGCCACGGCCTGCTCCACGGCTACGACAGTGATCCCCTCAAGAGAGTTCTGCATGCGACACCGTGCTTTTCATCCGACATTTTCTGTTTCAGCTCGACGACGGTTCAGCATCGCGAGCAATCGGCTCTGTTCGTTCCCGACGATGGAAAATGCCTCGTCAACACCCATTCCGGGCTTTGCAAGCATCATGTCAGCCTGGGTTGCCACCGATACGTGGACAGAAGCTTGAGCGGAGAGATCTGTCTCGGTACAGCTTCCCCCGACATACGCGCCGACCTTGTTTTCCTTGCAGATGAGAACGGCCCGCGCTGTGTCGGCGATTGAGCCGACATCGGGCGTCTTGATTTGGACGAGATGCGCGGCCTTCGCTTCGGCAAAGAGCCGAATATCCTCAAGCGTATTGCATCTCTCATCCACGACAATGCGCGCACTGGAACCCCAATTGTCCAAAATCGATACGATCTTGGCGTAGTTCTCAATTTGCGCTTGCGTCGAACCAAAATCCGCCGGGAACTCGATGTTGAGCGTGAAATCCGGAACGGTATCTGCAACCTTGCAGATAAAGTCGGCGATGCGTTGCGGCTCCAGGCCGATTTCCTGACCGATCCAGCCGTACACATCGAAATGCAGCACCGGATGATACCCCGGGTGGCCGATTTGGCGCGTGCGCGTTGCAACCCACTTCACGAACTCCATGAAGGTCTGGCCCTCGACGCCGAATTTCCGTCTTGAGTTGATCAGGCCGTGGGGAAGCACATCCACGGCCTTTAGAATCATCTTGTCGACATTAATTTCGCGAGCGTCACCGCTTTGGCAGTAAATCGGGACACGGCACGTCGGTAGGGGCAGATCAAACTCCGCGCATATGATCTCCGCCATTGTCTTGCCCTGAAGGTAGGCGGCTGCGCGAAGCAGAGCTTGGCTCACGCCATACTCAACGGCCAAAGGTAACCGCAGATGTTCGACAGGTTCAAAAACCATCGTGCAAGAATCACGAAACCGAGAGGCATCGACATCAAAAAGCCGCGGCGCGACCATGCGTGACGTTAAATTCGAGATTTGATTGGTGTCGAACAA
The DNA here is from genome assembly GCF_000359125.1 of Mesorhizobium sp. STM 4661. Taxonomy (GTDB): domain Bacteria; phylum Pseudomonadota; class Alphaproteobacteria; order Rhizobiales; family Rhizobiaceae; genus Mesorhizobium. The sequence goes on from NZ_CAAF010000012.1 coordinate 8,843, forward strand.
AGGATCGCGTCCGCCTGCACCAGAGTACTGGACGTTCATCATGTCGCCCCAAACAACGGCCTCGTCGGGAAGGACGAGCCCGATGCTGAGTGAAGATGCCGGAATACGAATCGACGTAAGTCCGGGCGTTATCGGTTCGCCGACATAGACGAAGCCGTCCTGAGTTGCGCCGGCCCTGATCGCTGCTTGGTCGTCATAAAAAAATGCGCCATTGCCGGGCGCGAGGAGGACGTCTTTGATCTGCACTTCACTTCGCTCGATTCTCACCAGATGGCATTGATGGGAGGATGCATCTCAACCCGCCTGCCCAACTATGCGCCACTTGGCGTTGAGTTCGCCAATATAATATCCGAGGCGGTGCCATCGCGTTTCCAGATTGCTGACGCCAGCGCTAAGGGGATCGCTCACCGTTCCAACTCTTTGAACCGCGCGCGGCGATCTCGGTCTGCCTTCACAACCCAGTTTCTAGACGGCCGTTCTTTGGTAATTCGCCAACTGCCAATAGTTGTACCTCATTGCGGCGAGCGTGCTTATGTTGGGCGGCAACCGGATGGCAGTCTGGCGCTGATTCCGATCTGGATTACGCAAGAGACCGCCGTGACGATGGCGGTCGGCGAGGCGCCTCGGCTTGCGCTTTGGTGCCTGCGCGACCTGCGCCGAGAGATCGATGCGTGTGTAGGCTTTCTCCAAGGCGACACACGCCGGTCAGGAGGCCATCACGCAACGCAGACAATGTCGAACCAGCCAGCCAGACCTGTTCTCCGCGGAGATCCCGCCTCCAGTTCTACCGGGCGAAGTGCGGGAAAGCGCTCTTCCGTTGATCGACGCTTTGTTGAGGGCAGCCACGGCGATGAGCCAGAGGGGCCGGGAGGCAAATCATGAAGATCACCGCTGAACATCTTGCACGCGGCGCTTACGTCTATGTTCGGCAGTCCACCGGCGATCCGCTTGTCAACAACCCCGAGAGCCCGCGACGCCAGGATGGCGTTGCAGAGCGCGCGGACACTTGGCTGGAAAGACGCCATCATCATCGATGAAGATCTCGGCCGTCGGGGTCCGGCGTCAGCCGCCCGGACTTCGAGGAGCTTCTGGCGGCGATCTACGAAAGCCGGGTGGGTGCAGTCCTCGCCATTGAAGCCTCCCGACCGGCGCGCAATGGCAGGGACTGCACACGCTCATCGAGTTTTGCGGCATTGTCGGAACGCTTATCATCGACGAGGAGGGCATCCCAACGACAGGCCGCTGCTTGACATGAAGGGCACCTGAGCGAACTGGAACTTTCGATCCTGCGGGCCTGCTCGATCGAAGCTCTGAAGCAGAAAGCGCGGCGAGGCGAACTTTTTCTGGCGTGGCGATCGGTTACGCAAAGTCGGCTCGGAACCGGATCGAGAAAGACCCTGAATCTGCGGGTGCGCGAGGCGATCGATCTCGTATTCCGGCGTTTCAATGAACTGCAGAGCATCCGGCAGGTGCACGTGTGGCTGCGCCACGAAGGCATCATGCTCTCGGCCGTAAATACACGCGCGCGGCGGAGCGGACAATCGTCTGGAAGCTGCCCGTCTGACGCCACTACGGCTTCCTCGCCAACGGTAATCGCGCCGCCAAGCTCGACCTATTGCCGCAGCCTGCTGGCCGGATCGCAGCAGAACGATCTCGAACCGGATACCGAAAGCGCCGCGGTCGCCGAGCGCCTTGCGGTGGCGCGTCGCTGCCTGCGGAAAGCCAATGATCATGCTCGCATCTGGCTGTGCGGGCAGGCACCGCCGAGCCACTTTTGGAACAACAACTCATGATCACGCTGAGTTCGTCCACATCACCCGGGACGGTATCCGTCGCGATGCGCGCCGGCCCCCGACCCTTGTCCAGCCCCACAAAGCCGCAAGCAGCCAGCCCGGCGATAGAAAGCACTGCAGCCTGTCCGACGGCTCGCGCTATCACGGTTCCGACTTCCACCGTGCCATCCTTCGCTGTGGCCGCATCGTGAACGCCCTTCATCAGCCTGGCACCGACAATCCCGACCGCTCCTCAAGGCTACAACCCCTAGAGCCAAACCTACCCGCGCCTCGGTTCAATCCGGCTTGCAACGAGGTCCGACGTCCTGCCAGGTGGCTCCGTCGAGCATGCGGACCTCACAGAAGCCTCCGGATTCAAACCAGGTTCGCTGTGAGCTTCACTGCTTGAGTTTTGCAGGGTGTCCTGCGAGCTAGCATACGAGATCGCTCAGGCGCTTATGAGACACAGAGTTATCAGAGCGATAGCATGTTTTGCAATGATTTTCCTAGTTGGCACGACACATGCTGTCCTATCCGCAAACGCGCGGCGCGCTGTGGACTGAGAAGAACTCATCCATGATCACGCTCGCCGAACGTGCGAGGGCTATGTGCACCGGTAGGGCGATCTACATCGCGCTCGGCATCCCTGCCCCGACGGCACGGCTTCACCGGCGCTCACAGCATCGGTTACGGATACAAGCGCCTTCACAAGACTCGGAACCGAAAACCTGCGCCAGCTCTACAAACAGAATGTGGCGTGCCACGGCCACTAAACCCAAGCCTATGTCTTTATCGGCCTGTCACGATATAGGACACTGCCGAACGAGATCTGCATGACGATCAGCGTGGGCAAAATCACGAAGAACAGCAAGTGGAATTTCTGGTCATTCAACCGCGTTCTGCTACGTCGTATGTCCGACGATGTCGGACATACGACGTAGCAGAGTATTACAGCTAGCCGTTATTTTGGAATAACTTTCTGATTGGCACGGCACATGCATGGGTATCCGCAGAACGTCACGGGCCAAGGAGCAGGCTTTGTCGCAATGTCTATTCGGCACGAGTGCTCTCGTTTTTACAAGCTGGCGCCGTCAACGCGCCCCTTGCGTAATGCCGCCGACGCTATCGAGGATGCGCAATCGAATACCGGCGAACGCGCGCTCAGAGATTGATGGGGGCTTACGGCCGCATCATGCGCTACTTCGAAGGTACGCCACCTCATACGCAGCCACGCATCCTTACCCACCTTGGTGTTTAGGCTGTCGTTGCTGGCGCATCTCTACAATTGGATGGAATTTCACATGAATCTGGAAACCGAACGTTTATTCATGCGCCCAATACGTCCTTGGGACGCCGATGCCCTGCATCGCCTGCACTGTGACGCGCTAGTAGTCGAATTGACGATGGAGGGAATTCCGCTAACGCGGGAAATGTCTGATGCGCGGCTGTCCCTCTATCTTCATGAGTGGGAGACCTACGGGTATGGAGTCTGGATGGTCTATGAACGAGAGGCCAATGGCGATTTGGGCTTCGTGGGGCGGTCCGGGCTGCACCGGTTCGGCGAGAACGACATTCAAACCGGATGCTTTTTGTTCGGAGCCCGATGCGGTCAGGGGATTGGGCCGGAAAGCCTTAAGGCAGTGATCGAATTCGCCTTCGCAACCCAATCTATCGATCGGTTGGTCTCTCTCGTACGCCCGACGAATATACGAGCTCTAAAAACGAGAGCCCCACTGGGCTATTCCTACCTTGGGCCGGTTGTCGTTGATGGAACGAACTTTCAGTTCTTTGAATTGCGCCGTCCGCTTCAGTGATGCTTAGCAATCTGCTGCGCTTCGGGCTCAAGTTGTCCGGGTCAGACCGACGAACCGAATGCTACCATGGCGAAATGCCGGTAATGGAGAATGGCCTCGTCGTCCGGAGCCCTGCCTGCCGCAAGCGATGGGATGGACGCCCCCTGGCGGCATTTATGTGCCAAAGTGGAGGTGTTGAGAATAACACTTGAAGGAGGCGTCCATGGGGAGTTAGCACGATCGGTCTCGATCTGGCGAAGATGGTTTTCCAAGCGCATGGCGCCGATTCGTCGGGCGGGGTGGTCAAAAGCTGAGACGAGATGCGTTGCTAGGGTTCTTTGCCGGCCAGCCGCGTTGTCTGGTGGCGACGGAGGCCTGCGCCAGCGCCCACTAATGGGCCTGTGAAATTGCTGCCCCAGGCCATGAGGTCAGGCTGATCCCGCCGGCCTACGTGAACCCGTTCGTTGCGCGTCGACAGAACGACATGGCGGATGCGGGGGCGATCTGCGAGGCGGCGCAATGGCCAACTACGCGCGCTTCGTCACTGCGAAAAGCGCCGAGGCGCAAGGCGCGGCTGTAGTGTTCAAACACGCGATCTCCTCGTCCGGCAGCGGACACAGCTGATCAACGCCCTACGCGGTCACCTCATGGAGTTTGGCTTCATCGTGCGCCAAGGTCCTGGGCACGTCAGCAAGCTCATCGACCTGGTGGCTTATCCCTCGTCTGAGCTGCCGGCCGAGCGCCCGGTGCTGGCGGTGATCGCCGACAGCCTGCATGCGATCCAGGCAAGGATCCTGCTGCTGGATCGTGAGATCGCCATCAAGGCCAAGACTGACTCGGTCTCCAAGTGCTGATGACAGTACCCGGATCGGCCCGGTCGTAGTGGCTCTAACACCCGCGACTTCGGCTTTCCGGCGAGGACGTGACTTCGCCGCGTGGCTGGGGCTTACATCCAGGCAGAACTCCAGCGCGGAGCAAGGAGCGGCTGGGCCGAACAACCAAAATGGGCGAGCGCAGTCTGCGAAAGCTGCTGATCCTCGGAGCGAGCTCCGCCACAAAAGCCGCCGCACGCGACGGATGTAAGGCAAGCCCGTGGCTGGCCAGCATGCTGGCCCGAAAGCCGTGACGGTCGCGTTGGCGCACAATATGGCAAGGATCGTCTGGGCGTTGATGGCGAGTGGTCAGGGGGCAGGAAGGTCAGATGAGAGGTATGGCGCAACGGTCAGAAGACTGCATCGGAAAGCCAGCTATTACCCCAAGCGCCTTTGAGCGCGCAAGCGTATTGGACCCGATCCGCGATCTCCATACAGGCCAGCGGCCCTATGACCGGCCGCATCAAACAGGTCGGACACACGGAAGCATCTGAACCTGCGCACGATGCCGTTAGAAAAAACTTCTTGCATCCGAAGGGGCGTCGACCCACGGGATCCTGGTGCGGCGGCGGACAGCGCCGACTGGATGGGAGTGTCGAGCAGGTCTTCCGTAATGGCGACGCAGGTTGAGCCTGACGTGCTCCCCTGAATTGTCGTCGCTTTGCGTTTGGCCGGTTCTTCTGGTGCTCCGATACCATTCTCTGGACCGCCGGAAGGTAGAGTTTCCCGGCTTTCTCACGATCGGGGGCTGCGGCGTCATTGGGATTGAGCAACGAGATCGGGGCCTTGTGCCCGATCGGCTCATGTGGGCGTTCCTCATTGAACAACACGACGAAAGAACGCCCACGGGACCGAGGAACGCGAGCTTCCTTATCTATGGCATCCCTGGGCCGGGCGGTGTGTTCACGTTCATGAGGCGATCGACAAGGCTGACCGGGAGGTTTTCCGCTGCAATCTCACTGGCCACGCCTCCGATCGGTGGCTGGAGGGTCCGGGCCTGAATGTTTGATCGGGCGGGCTGCGCCGCGTCGCGCATTGCCGCTGCCCCACATCTCGATCTCAGAACGCTTCGCCTCTTGGTGACACTGCTGCAGGACGCGACGGCCAATTCCCAAACCCCATCGCAATTGGAGGATTCGGGCGCACCTTGCGTCCTCACGACGCGAATCGGGGAGATGTCCATGCCGCGCCAGCCTACGACATACCAGTTCGATCTGTTCTCCGACCCGCACGATGCCGAGACCGCACAGATGTCCACCATGGCAGGCGCTGCCGGAAGAGACGCGCCTGACGCTGACAAGCTGATGGTGCGCCTGATCCTCGAACCACGTCGAGCGCGCCGTTCGACGGGAGGAGGCGCGTCATGATGGCATGAGAAGATCCGGCCCCACCATCTGGAGCGCAAGGGCGATCATGTATGTGCGTCAGTCCTCGCCCCATCAGGTTCTGCACAATCGTGAGGGCAGCGCCCTGCAGTATGCGATGCGCGATCGCCGGGTGGCGCTTGGCTGGTCTTGCATCGAGACGGTCGATGACGATCTCGGCCGCTCTGCCGCTGGCGGTGTCGCGCGAGCGGGTTTCGATCGGATGGTCGTCGAAGTAGGTCTCGGCAAGGTTGGGGCGGTAGCGGCGCGGGAGGTATCGCGCTTCGCCCGCAACAGCCGCGAATGGCAGCAGCTCATCGAGCTGGCAGCGTCATCGATACCGCACTGAACGACCAGGAGACGGTCTACGCATCGCGCCAGGGCAATGATCGGCTGCTGCTGGGATTGAAGGGCAGTCTCAATGAGTATGAGCTCGATCTTTTGCGTCAGCGCTCCCTGTCGGCCCGCTATGAGAACGCCCGGCGCAGTGATTCGCGGTGGAACTGGAGGTGCGATGGAACCGGGGGCTGACGCGTGTCAACGAGGTCGAGGGCAGGATTGCCGCGCATGATACCTCGACGACATCGGAGCCGTCACTTCTGTCGCCAATACACGTCACCGCGCTCGCCGCTGATCTCAAGGCTGTGGGGGCGGCGCCGATGACGGACGCGCGGCTCAAGAGGCGCATCGTTCGCACCGTCATCCGGGAGGTGGTCGCCGATATCGATGACGAAGCGTCAGAGATCGTTCTCCTGATCCATTGGGTTGGCGGCGTCCGCAGACAGCGCAACAGCACCTCCGGCGATATAATCGCGGCCGTCCGCCAACTGGTGCACATCGCCAATGATGATCTGATTGCCGGCATCCTCAAGCGCAATGGACTGGTGACCGGTCACGGCAATCGATGGACACGCGAACGGGTCACCGCGCACATCATAAGATCCCTGTCTTCCGGCCGGCGGCGGACGGCAACGACCTATGGCTTAACCTGAACAAGGCTCGCCGCCGAGGCGGGCGACATCGAAGGCGTTCATCCTCTGCCGAATTGTCCGTGGATCTTCAGCCGATCTACGCTCGGCCAACCGGCGGCTCAGCGCATCGCTCATCGCGCGCGGCAAAACCCAAAATACCCCACGGGATCGCATCAAGATCAGCAAAAACCTATTTACTTCAACGGCATAGACAGATGAGTGTTATGAAACAGGATTTAAGTATCTGCGCCAATCCTCCGACTTTTCGGCGGCGTCGGCAAGGTCAGGAACCGGTGGGCGTTCTGGGACTCCGCCCGGAAGCGACCGTTGAAGGCTTCGATGTAGGCGTCCGTCGTTGATCAGGCTCTAGCTGTGAGCTTTCAGAGGGTTGTCCATTCGGACCAAACCGAGGAGACTGGAGGTACCAAGCCATCACACTCACCGAAGGGTCCGAATGAATATCACAAGAATGCCCGTTTGACGCCGTTGCGTCGAGAGGAGATGGCTGTTTCGATCATTGAGGACCGTCTTTCCCAAGCTCTTGCGGCGCGGGTCTACGGTGTGTCGGCCAAGATCGTGGCGCGGTGGGTGGAGCGGTTCAAATCCGAGGGCCGGGGGCATGGTCGATCGCTCGTCCCGACCCAAGCGATCCATCGCATGACGTGGCAAGAGCGCCTGACCGGCTCGCACATCGCGGTTACCGTCGGCGTCTCACCGGCTACCGTCAGCCGGGTGCTGAAGCGGGCTGGGCTGTCGCGGCTGAAGGATATCGAGCCGGGCAAGCTCCATCCATCTCGATATCAAGACACTCGGCCGTTTCGAGGCGACCGGTCACCGCATCGCCGGCGATGCCGCATCAATGGGGCATGCTGCGATCGAGATGCCTTGCCGCAAGGCGTTCGGCAACTCCATAGCGCGGCCCTATCGCGTCTCCCATCCGACACCCCTGTCGCTTTGTCGGTTCCGCGACACAGCTTTTTGAACCAGTCTCTTGTTTGGCCACCGGCTAAATAGCTGAAAAGCAGCCATATGATTTCTTCTTTGGCTCGATCAGCCAATTTGGCGTGAGTTTTGCTCAGTTAGCTGTGAGGCGGCGAAAGCTGGGTGACCTCGCGATTGATCGAAGGAAAGGAACATGTCAGGTCTGCGTCAGACCAATTTCCGGGAAGGGGCATCGGCAGACCGGCAATGCCTCCACCTCATGACGGGCCAACCCGCGCCTGACCATCCCCTCCTGCTGGCGTATGATGACCGAGATCTCCGTCGCGATTACCGATCCCCTCTGAGCTATCGCAGTACATCGATCAATCCGCTGTCCTGCCACTACGGCCACTGCTGTCGCTCGTCGGCGTGGCGATCCACGACCGCAAGAGGAAACCTGTAGATGAGAAAAGTTGTTGCCGCCAAGCTTCATGGCATCACCGTGACCGACGCGGATCTGAACTATCACGGATCAATAACTCTGGATCCAGACCACTGCGATGAGGCGGGTATTCTTCCGCTAGAATTCGTTGAAATCTGGAATAAGACTTCAGGTGCGCGAATCAGCACGTATGTCATTTACGGTGAGAGGGGTTCTCGTTGCTGTGTTCTAAACGGAGCCGCTGCTCGTACATGCCAGGTCGGAGATGAGATGATCATTTGCTCCTCCACATATATTGAGGAACATCAGATCACAGAGATCAAACCGCGGGTGCTGACGTTCGACCGGGACAATTCTGTCCGCGACCGCATGTTCTACGATGCTGGGACAGAGGATGATGGAACGCTGACGTTCGCGGTTCGCGAGGGCTCTCCTGGCAACGCCTTAAAGATCCCGAGTCGGGCCAATCGCTGATAGCTCACGGGGCGGACTAGGCGGTGAAATCTACCAGTCGGAGAACCCTCCCGTTTAGTCCAGATTCTCTTTGTGCCCCGCAACCCATTCCGAAAGGTAATCTTCATGAAATTGGCGCTCATGTATGGCGGCCGGTCCGTGGAGCACGATTGGTCGATTGCTATGTACAATCACTTTGTCGACGTCCTCAACAATGCTTCCGGTGAGGATATCTCACCGGCATCTATCTACTACATCTCCCGATCCGGGGACCTGCTCAGGTTCGCGCTTGGTTGGGATCGCATTCCCAAGCATGAGGAACTCGTAGCTCGCGCCGAAACGCACCCGCTAGCTTCTCTCGCTGACCTACTCATAAGCGATGGCCTTTTCGTCTTTTCACTTCTTCAGGGCCAGGACGGAGAGGATGGCCAAATCCAGGCTCTTGCCCAATTCCACGACATTCCAGGCAGCTTTGGCGACAAGACTGCGGCCATGCTCTCAGCGGATAAGTATCTGCAAGGCGTAGTTGCCAATCGACTTTGCCCCGAGTTGACGCCGATCCCGACGGTCCACGTCTCCCAACGCAATCTCGAACCCGGCATCACAGACGCCCTGCGGCATCTTGCTGGCCCGTGTGTCCTCAAACCGAATACGCTCGGAGGATCCTTCCTCACCGAGTGCACCGACGAACTCTTGGAAGACGGCCTCCGTTCCTATTCCGAACGGGTCGCTCCGTATGACCCTTCGTTTTTGGTCCAGCAGCGAATTATTGGAACAGAGTACACTTGCGGCGTCTTAATCGATGGCCATGAGATTACGGCGCTTCCGGTTGGGCGGATCAACAATCCCTGGGGCTTCCTCGGGTATGATCAGAAGACGGGAGAGTGTGAATACTCTGTAGACTTCCACGACGTAGAGGACACCCTCCAAACCAGTATCGCTTCGATTTCCACGCAGATCGCTCGAGAGTTCAGGCTCCACACATTCGGGCGCCTTGATTTCATCGTTGACGAGCAACAACGTGTTCACTTCTTCGAAGTCAACTTGGTCCCGCTCCTGACCGCAACGAGCACCTTTCCTAGGATGCTCGCAAAAGCCGGCTTCGACCTATGCCACCTCATTCGGCTAGCTGCCTCCAACGAGATGTATCAACGGCATCGAGAAGAGGTACGCAAGATCGAGACGGGGCGCATCCGTATGCCCCGGCGCTAGTGATGCGGCTGTGGTCAAGACGGATGCCTAAGGAGCGGGCTCGGTAGGTCACTCGCCGAGTGAGCTCGCACATTGCACAACTTTGTTCCGCTTGACTTATTCCTGCCAGTGCGAGACTAGCCGATATCCGGACCATGGGCTCGCTTCCCTGCAGTTTCATCGCGATAGCCGCATGCGGCCAAATATCGAATGTCGCCAAAACCATCTCAAATCCAGATTGATACGGCTCAGACAGCCGTGAAAGAGTGCTAGCACTAAAAACTGTATTCGGATGTGCCTAAGGCCGGTCCGGAGCCGTGGCTGACCAGTGCTTGCTCTCCATCAATGGCCTGACGACCTTGGCCACAAACTGTGGCACTAGTTCAAATTCATGGCCGCTGGCCTGACTGAACTGCGTGCCAACCCGGATGATCGGCGTAAATACCTGTCCGGCCACTGATTAAAGGCTCAGTTGTTGCTGGAGAGAGCCAGGATCTCGTGGGCGCGCCGGACCACTGGGGGATCGATCATCTTGCCATTCAACGAGAATGCAGAGAGGCCAAGCGTGGCGGCATCATTTTCCGGCGCGACGACTTTTATGGGCCCACTCGAGCTCCTGGGCGCTTGCCGAGAAAGCCTCATTGAATATGGCCACCTGTGTCGGATGGATCGCCAAGGCTCCAGCAAAGCCAAGCCGCCGCGCGCGCACCGCGGCTTCACGAAGTTCATCAGTGTCGGAGAGCGGGAGCAATCCGGCCGCACGGGCGGCAAACAGAACAGACAGGTTCGGCGTCAACAGAAGGTCGAATGCCGGGGTGCCGCTAACAGCGGCACTGAAGTCTTCAGGACCGAGCGCCATGCGACAATTCTCGGAAGTGGCGACGCAATGAACGCGAGCCTTTGCAAGGCGCCCGGCGCAAGACTATCGTTGCGCCGATGGAAAAGAGGTCATCTTTTCGGTCCAGAATGACCGAGAATGGGTGAACTTCTGCGAGAAATTCCCGAAGCAGCCCGAGCTCACACGGGCACCTAGTTTTGCCGACAACATGGACCGCCTCGACAACCGGCGCAACTCGATCAGATCATTGAACGGCGGTTTTCTGAACTGTCCTGCCACGATGCAATGCACGAGCTCGAGGCGCATGCGACGGGTGTTTCACGCCGGCGCGTACAGTGTGTGATAGCCGTGAACTGGCCCCCATTTCGACCGGACAGTCGGCCTAACGCGGGAGGCTTGGGGATATCCTCAAGCACAGGCTTATGGCTGACGACTATCGACGGATTGAACTGATCACCGGTGAGGTACGGCGCCGACACTGGACGACCGAACAGAAGCAGCAGATTATCGAGGAGAGTTTCCTTCCGGGCGAGACCGTGTCCTCTGTCGCCCGACGACGAGGCGTGGCGCCAAATCTTTTGTATCGTTGGCGTCGTTTATTGAAGGAAGGCGGAGCGGCTGCGGTGGGATCGGACGAATCTGTGGTCGGGAGTTCGGAAGTGCGGCGGCTTGAAGAGCGCGTTCGCGACCTCGAGCGGCTTCTCGGCCGCAAGACCATGGAAGTGGAGATCCTCAAAGACGCGCTGGCCAGGTCGGAGTCAAAAAAACCGAACTTGCGGCTCTTGTCGCAGCCGAGGGACGGTTCCCGATGAAGGCCGTTGCCGAGACCCTCGGGGTGGCGCGTTCCCATCTCCATGACAAGGTGCATCGCCTGGTGAAGCCGCGCGGGCCTTATCGCAAACCCGACGACGATGGGCTCTTGGAGCTGGTTCGCCGCCTGATCGACGAACGCCCGACCTATGGCTATCGTCGCATCACAGCCCTGACGAACAGGGAACGCGCCAAGACGGGCGAACCGGCCATCAATCACAAGCGCGTCTTCCGTATCATGCGCCAGAACAGCATGCTGCTTGCGAGGCACACGGGCCGCAGGACCGGCCGCGTCCATGACGGCAAGGTCATCGTCATGCGCTCGAACCTGCGCTGGTGTTCCGATGGCTTCGAGGTCGGATGCTGGAACGGAGATATCATCAGGGTCGCCTTCATCATCGATGCCCATGACCGCGAGATCATCGCATGGCATGCCGTCGTCGGATCGGGCATCAGCGGCAGCATGATCCGGGACATGATGCTGGAAGCTGTCGAGAGCAGGTTCGGCGCCCTCCAGTCGCCGGCGCCGCTCGATGGCTGACGGACAATGCAGTGCCTACACCGCCAAGGAGACGCGCGACTTCGCCACCGCGCTCAATCTCATTGCCTGCTTCACGCCGGTCCAGAGCCCGGAGTCGAACGGCATATCCGAGAGCTTCGTCAAAACCTTCAAACGCGACTATGCTCGCGTCAATCCTTTGCCAGATGCGGTCACCGCACTCGGCAAAATCGCCGGATGGTTCGAGGACTACAACGAAAACCATCCTCATTCAGGGCTCAGAATGCGCTCCCCAAGAGAGTTCATCCGAGCACAAACTCAATAGCCGACTGTCCGGTCAAATAGGGGCAACTCCAAGCCGCTATATTCGTTTTGCAGAACCGGCACATTCATCCAGTCGGCGACGGCATCGAATACGAGACCTGTATGCTGGCGCCTTCACATGGCCGCTCGCGGTGGAACAGTGCCTGAAGAATGGCGCTGTGTGCCGTCATGCCCGCCGAGATATCGCAAACAGAGACCCCTACTCGCGCGGGCCTTGTTGGTTGCCGGTGATAAGCGCATAGACCTGTTTTAGCCTGAACGATAAGATCATAAGCCTTCAAATGGGAATACGGCCCTGTGTCCCCGAAACCAGAAATGTCGCAGGTGATCAGCCGCGGAAACCGTCGGCGCAGACCCCGGTTGTCCAAGATCGATACGATCTTGGCGTAGTTCTAAATTTGAGCTTGCGTCGAACCAAAATCCGCCGGGGATTCGATGTTGAACGCCGACGGCAAAAACTGCATGGAAAGGCTCAGCCGCGTCGAACTAGTCGTCATTGTCCTCCAGGCCCTATTGCTAGTGATCCAACAGTAGTTCGACGCGCCTCATCCTCAAAGATTTAGCGGGTCGAGCAAGATAAATTATCTCCTCGCCGGCGTCGACATGGGCGCCGGATCGGATAGCACCGACGGTGGATGTAGTAGGCGCACGAATATCAATGGAATCAGCCGACAGCGACTCGATGGAATGCAGAACTCCTATGAGATCTCCCTGCTTCACTTCATCCAACACCGAGCAGCGAGGTTCGAAGATGCCCCGCGCCGGCGATTTCAATATGTCAGACGAAAGCATTTCAAGTGTCTGGCTGGACTTCTTTTGACGAAAGGTCGGATACTCGGCTTTTCCTTCGACGAGTCCAAGCGCTACGAGTGCGTTGCGTACTCCAGCTTCGTAGATCGCGAGAGCTTCGGAGCCGACCGTGCCGCCTCCGAATTCAGCGCAAACGAATACCTTGCCCTGGTTTTGGACCAAGATATCGAACATTCCAAGCGTATCATCGTTTTCCCAGACCAATGTCAGGGGAAGTTTGAATGCCTCTGCCATTTGGAGCGTCTTGCTCATGAGATCGGCATCAGCAATAGGATGCGTCGTGACCGCCGGGGGAAAATCCCACACTGGTCCGAAGCTGTGCAGATCGAAGACCGTGTCGGCCATCGGCAACAATAGGCGCGAAACAGCATCCGCAATGCGTTCGGTTACCGACCCGTCGGCGCGGCCCGGAAACACTCGATTGAGATTCAAACCATCGATCGGCGTGTTCCGGGTCCATGCCTGCACAGCCGGCGGATTGAGCACTGGTACGATGATAACCCTACCACAGGTTTGCGCCTCAGGTAGCCACTCAATAAGTCGTCGAGCAACTATTGGCCCCTCCAATTCATTGCCATGATTTCCGCCAGTGATAAGCAGGCGCGGTCCCTCCCCTTTGTTGAGGCTGAAGACCGGAAGCGAAAGAGCTTCGCAGTCGGCGCCTTTGGGGACAAAGAGATGCCCCGTGCTCCCGCCGAGTTTGCCCAAATCGAATGTAAGGTGTGATGCGTCACTCAAGTTCAGCCTCCATTAGTACAGAATTACGAGACTAGTGATCAAGACATTTCGCGCGACTTCTGGTGGAGACGACCGGCGACGTGAATCTCTAGTGACATTGCCATCACGAGTGGTTGCCAGCCTATCTAAAGCGCGTTTGCGATTTTCTGGATAAAGCTGCTAATTCGCGCCTCCGAGATGCCTCATAGTGATGAGCCAGACTTCAGCCTTATGACTCCGACGTCGTTCTCCATGGCGACTTGGGTTCCAAACGGCTCCGAGAGCTTCTGAAGACGTTCCAAAATGGCCTTTGCTTGCGGCCCGGAGACGAGGCGCGGCAGCCCTCGATTTGCAAACCTCATCGAATACCCAAGCTCGACAGGATAGAGTCGCAATTCAGCAAGAGTATTGTTTTCAAATCGGCTGACGGCGATAATGCTCTCATAGTAGACTGGGTCTTGAAATCCTTCCCAGATCGCGTCACCGTTAGCCTCTTCAGAGGCTGTGACGTCCGCATCCGTGTCGGTCCGAGGGTCCTTACCAATGGCGGCGAATTGGTCAGCCCCGATAGGCGTCCGGAGGTCATCATAGAAGAAATTTCCCAGGCTATAAAAGATCGGCCGGTCCTTGTAAATTTCGACACCTCGCAGCAGATGCGGTCCGTGCCCGATGTATGCGTCAGCGCCGGCATCGATCATCTTACGCGCAAAGGATGGCTCGTAATCCGGCGGTTCCTGGCTCACTCCCTGGCTCCAATTAGGCTCGTGACCGTGGTTCGTGACGATGCAGAAGTCGGAGAATTGTTTGCCCCGGCGGACATTCCGAAGGATGTTGGCGACATCTTGCGAGTTGGGTTCATAGCTGTACCCGGCTTGGTCTCCAGCCCTAAAGTTTAGTCCAGGAAACGAAACTTGATTTGGGTTACTGCGATTCAATTTGCGATCGGTGCCTGGGAGCGCGTCGCGTAACTGCTTTAAGCTTTCTAACGATTGCTCCGGAACGACGATGCTCTCCGTCAACCGCAGGGGATTAAGGCCAGGTCTGCCAGGCGCCTCGCCGGCGGGATCGCCTGCACGGGACATAGGTGTAAACGTCGTAGCAAATGACACCAACGCCACGCGACCGCGTTTTGTTTCCAGAAAGCGAGCGGCGCCAGCTTGCGCAAGGTTCTCACCGACACCTGCATGAACGATACCGGCCTCGTCGAGCACCCGACTCGTCTCGCGCATGCCTTCAAGGCCCCAATCAAGGGTATGGTTGTTCGCACGACTGACCATATTGAACCCCATCGCCTTCAAATCAGGTCCGAGTTCCGGTAGGCTGATGTGATACGCACCGCCGTACTCTGCCTGGGGGCTGCCGTTGAACGATTGGATATCGAAGATCAGAGTTTCCATGTTGCCGAAGGTGGCATCGGCGTCATGAAGGATCTCGACGACATCGCCAAAGCCGGGATGTTGGTAGTTGGTCAGCGCCCGCGATACGATGAGGTCGCCGACTGCTACCATCGTGAAGCCGTCCGCAACGTTTGTTTCAATCGAGCCCACCGTATCGTATCCATCCGCGCGATGGACCGGACGAGAATTATTGTCGTCTGACATTTTCATAGCTTCCTCAAGTGTTTGAATATGAAAGAAAACCGTCCTTGGCTCAGCCGAACCTCAGGGAAAACAGTACGGCTGCGCCATTCCCCGGAGGTTGGTGCACGCGCAGGCTAGCCGCGCAGCATCAGCCCTAGAGCTAACATTTGCGGCATCGTGATTAGGTCGCTGGCGTCGGCCGACGCCACCGGATGCGACGCGAAACGCGCGGCCACCATCTCCGCCTCTGGCGCGATATAAAGGCGCTGGCCGTGGATGCCCCGGGCTTCGACGGCGCCCAACTCGTTGTGCGTCACCCACCACTGGCTGCGATACGAGTATCCGTCGGGGAGCTTGGCCGAGTGGTCGCCCTTTTGCACGTCCTGCACGACCGACGCGGGAATGAGTTGTTTACCACTCCACACGCCTTCGCATCGCATCAACTCGCCAAAGCGTGCGAGGTCACGCAGGCTCGTGCTCAAGCCACCGCCCGCCATTGGGATGCCGGCACTATCGACGACAACATACGCGTCTTCTTCGCAACCAAGCGGGGCCCACAGGCGCTCCTGCAACAACTGCGCAAACGAGCAGCCTGTCACGCGCGATATCACCCAGGCCATCACTTCGGTGTTGACGGTTTTATAATCTAGGGTTTCGCCGTGTGCGCCTTCCTTGCGAACGGTCGCAAGGTAATCGCACATCGTCTGCGGTCCGTCATAGCCGGCCAACCGCGGCCGAAAACCACAGGCGCGCGAATACGCCCAGAGGTCGGAGTTCTCGTCGGCGTAGATCTCAGTGTGAGCCAGACCAGTCTGCATGTCCATCACCTGGCGCAGGGTGGCGTCTTCCCAGGCCGTGCCATACAGTTCGGGCAGGTAGTGCGAGATCGCTTTGCGATCGTCGAGAACACCTTCGTGGACGAACGCTGCGGCGAGCGTACCCGCGTACGACTTTGTGACTGAATGGCACGCGTGGGGCAATTGCGGCTCGAGCGCCCCGAAATACCTCTCGTAAACGATGCGTCCGCGATGCAATACCACCATGCCATCGGCGTAAGTGTCGAACAGCGCCTCTTCGAAGCGGCGTGGACGGCCGTTCGCGTCCGTGAACGCCAACGCGTCGATCTCGTTCGTCCGGTCCTGGCGCTGAAAATGCGAAGGTGCGCCAGGGCCGCGCCACACGTTCACAGTTGCGGTTAGTTCGCGCATGTGTGAAAGCGACCAGCGGATCTGTGGAAAGGTTCGGAAGCAGTCGCTCTCGAACGTGATGCGCTTGTCGGCGGGGGGAGGCGCACCATGCATCCAGCCGAGCTCCCGCGGATCGGACGCACGGCCGTCAAGATAGCACTGGCCGTCGAATTCAAGAATGCCCATTTACAGACTTCCTTTCATCAGTTGTTGCGGGCCGAACCTTCGGCACCGGAACATTCTTGCTTCCAGTCCCAGTTCTGGGCGTGGACTAACCAACTACATTGCACGGTTCTTCTGAGCAGGTTGCCCCGTATCGGGGCCGCCAATTTGGTCCGTCATCAAGAGGCAGCCTATCGGGTGGAATATGTTGCGAAGTCCCCTTACGAATTCGAACGGCGTGTTACGGTCATGTTGCCGTCCGCACTGATGCGGATGACCAGTTATGTCTGCCAGCGGAAATGGCTCGTCAACGAGGCATACCAACCTGGCGTTCCAATTCTATCTACCGGTAATTGCTGAGATTGGCGTAGCCAAGTTGGCCACTGCATACACCTGGCCCGGCATGCCTGTGGCCGGAGCGCGCACGTGACAGGCCACGACGCGCCCATCTACCATTGGCACCAAAGGCGGCACTTCGATGCGGCACCGCTCCACCGCGAGTGGGCAACGCGGATGAAACGCGCATCCGCTCGGCGGATTGATGGGGCTTGGTACCTCGCCCTCGACGGCTGCTTCTAGTCGAATCCGCGTGGGATCGGGCACCGGAGCTGCCGCGATCAGCGCCTCGGTGTAGGGATGGACCGGTTTCGCGAAGAGCGCCTCGCTCGGGGCGAGCTCCACGATCCGCCCCAGATACATGACGGCAACGCGATGCGCGATCTGCTCCACGACGCCGAGGTCATGTGAGATGAAGACGAAGGCGATGCCCATCTGCTGCTGGAGATCTAGAAGCAGATTCAGGACCTGCGCCTGCACGGAGACATCCAAGGCTGACACCGCTTCATCGGCGATGATGAGGGAGGGGTTGAGGGACAGGGCGCGTGCAATGCCGAGCCGCTGGCGCTGACCGCCCGACAATTCGGACGGGAGCCTGTGCATCATTTCGGGCGACATTCCGACTTTTCGGAGAAGGTCCGCAGCGAGTGCCTGACGCTGCTTCCGGTTGAGGTGCTCAAAGTTCTCGACAGGCTCCGTAATAATTTGCCCGGCAGTAAGGCGCGGATTCAGCGAGGAGTAAGGATCCTGAAAGACCATCTGCATCCGACGGCGCCACGCGTGGAGCGTGTGCTTCTTGAGGCTTGCAATATCGGTTCCCTCGATCAGTACGCGCCCGGCCGTCGGCTCGACGAGCCGCATCAAGAGCCGCGCCACGGTAGACTTGCCACAGCCGGACTCGCCGACGATGCAAAGTGTCTCGCCCGCTTCAACGGTGAAGGATACATCCTCCACCGCCCGGATCACTGGAATGCTTTTCTTGAAGAATCCCGAGCCAAGCGGATAGTGCTTGGTCAGATTGTCGACTTTCAGCAGAGGACCGTTCATGCGCCCATCACCTCTTCGGCGCGCCAGCAAGCCGCGGCGTGGCTCGACCCGACGTCACGCAGCAAGGGCGCCTTCTCGCGGCAAATGTCGATAGCGAACGGGCAGCGAGGAGCGAAGCTGCAGCCGACAATGGGCTCGCGCAGGCTCGGCACGATGCCGGGAATTTCCGGAAGGCGGCGCTGACGGCCGCGCCGTCGGTCTGGCACCGATCGCATGAGCCCCTGAGTGTAGGGATGCGCCGGGTGCGCAAACAAATCTGTCACGTTCGCTTGTTCTACGATCCGGCCAGCGTACATCACGATCACGCGTTGGCATGTCTCGGCTACAACGCCCAGATCATGCGTGATGAACATGACAGCTGTTCCCGTGCGCTCTTTCAGATCGACGATGAGTCGCAGGATCTGCGCCTGGATGGTGACGTCAAGCGCGGTCGTCGGCTCGTCGGCGATCAATAATTCCGGCGAGCAGGCAAGAGCCATGGCGATCATGGCGCGCTGGCGCATGCCGCCCGACATCTCATGCGGATAGTTGTTGACGCGGCGTTCGGGGTCCGCGATGCGCACGAGCCGCAGCATCTCTTCTGCTTTCTTCATGGCCTCGGAGCGGGACGCCTTTGTGTGGATCTGCACCGCCTCGGCGATCTGCCGGCCGACCGTATAGACCGGGTTCAGACTCGTCATCGGCTCCTGGAAGATCATGGCGATCTGGTCGCCGCGGATATGTCGCATCTCTCGATCGGATAGATCAAGCAGGTCGCGTCCATGAAAGCGGATCTCGCCGCCGACGGTCCTGGCGGTCAGCTTCGGCAGCAGACGAAGGATCGACAGGGCGGTGACGCTCTTCCCGCATCCGGATTCGCCGACGACCCCCAGCGTTTCGCCTTTCTTCACATGGAAGCTAACGCCGCCCAAGGCGCGGGTAACGCTGTCTTCGCCGTAAAAGTGCGTCTCAAGGTCTCGAACATCGAGAAGCACATCATCGCCTACAGTTTGATGCATCTGCACGTTACCGTCTCCGCTTCGCGCGGGGATCGAACATATCGCGCAAACCATCCCCGAGCAGGTTGACGGCAAGCACCGTGACCGCAAGGCAGACACCGGGGGCGAAGATCGTCATTGGAGCGATCGCGAGATAAAGGCGCGAACTGGCGATCATGTTGCCCCAGCTTGGAATCTCGGGCGGCACGCCCACGCCGAGGAAACTCAGCCCCGCCTCCGTCAGGATCGCGCTGGCGCAGACGGTAGCGCCCTGAACCATGAGCGCCGGAACGGTGCTCGGCAAGATATGTCGCCACAGCACCTTGGGCAGGTGCGCACCGCCGCAGAGCGCGGCCTCCACGTAGGGACGCTCCCGAACCCCCAGAACCACCGAACGAACCAACCGCGCTACGGCTGGCGTCTCCGGGATTGCGATCGCAACGATGAGGATGCCGATTCCGGGTCCTGTCAGAGTAATGAGCGCAATCGCCAGCAGAATCGTCGGGATCGACATCAGGCCGTCCATGACCCGCATGACGATATTGTCGAAGCTGCGGCTATAGCCGGCGACAACGCCGATCAGAAGCCCGACCATGGCCGCGCTCGCTGCCGACAGCAGCCCTACCAGGAGAGAGATCCGGGCACCAAAGATCGTTCGGGCAAACACGTCCCGGCCCAGATTGTCACTCCCCAACCACATTTCGTCGGAAGGCGGCTGGAGACGCTTGAATGGATCCATGTTCACTGGATCGCCTGCGTAAAGCGGGGCGGCGAGCGCCAGGATGATCAGAAGCGCCAACAGGCCCCCGCCTGCGATGACCAACGGATGACGGCTTGCCAGACGGGGAAGGTCGGATATTCGCAGGCGGCCCGTAGGGACGTATTCAACTGGTGCGGACATAATCGTCATATCAGTACCGGATGCGGGGATCGATCAGGGTGTACGCCAGATCGACCGTGAGGTTGATAAGGACATACAGACCCGAAGTCAGGATCAGCACACTCTGAATGATCGGATAGTCGCGGTTGTTGATTGCATCCACGACCAGACGACCGATACCGGGGATGTTGAACACCGTTTCCGTAAGCACGACTCCGCCGATCAGATAAGCGAAGCTTATGCCGATCACCGTCAGGATCGGGACCCCAGCATTCTTCAAGGCATGGTGAAAAAGCATGGAATAGGACGAAGCGCCTTTGGCGGCAGCCGTTCGCATATAGTCTTCCGACAGGACCTCGAGCATGCTCGCCCGCGTAACCCGGGCGATGAATGCAATGAAGCCAAGACTTAACGCCACTGTGGGCAGGACCAGATGCACAAACCATGGCCCAAGGCCACGCTCGATCGGCAGGTACCCCTGGACCGGCAGCCAGCGTGTCTTGATGGCAAAGAAGTATATGAGGAAATAGCCGATGACAAAGACCGGGACGGAATAACCAAACGCTGAAAAGGCCGCGAGGAGCCGATCGACGAGCCCGCCAGTCCGCCACGCGGCAAGGATGCCGATGGAGACCCCGACTGTCACCGAAAGGATCATTGTCAGGATCGACAGCGAAAGGGTCGGTTCAAGCCGCTGCGAGATCAGATCAAGGACCGGTCGTCCGGCAAAGATCGAGGTGCCGAAATCGCCGCCGAGCACGTCGCGCACCCAACGTATGAACTGAACCGGCAAAGGATCGTTCAGGCCCAGCTTTTCGCGGATGCCGGCGATCATCTCCGCGGTGGCCGATTTGCCGGCGATGATCGCCGCCGGATCGCCAGGAGCCAGCCTGAGAAGCAGGAAGACGAAGATCCCGACCATCGCCATGACGGCGATGGCCGAAATCGACCTGCGAAGAATATAGGCTGCCATTATGACGCCTTCTGCATGTTCCACATCGGAATAAGTTCCGGCATGCCGATAAGGCCGGTAAGCGTCTTGCGGCGTGCGATTGGGCTAACAACCCGACCCAGAAAAACTGTACCAGCAAGATCCCAAGCAACTTGCTGCATCTTGCGAGCCAACGCCTTGCGCTCCTCGAGTGTTGCCACATCGGCCCATTTGGCGCGAAAAGCCTCGTACTCTTCGCTGTTCGGCCAACCAAACCAACCTGTCTCACCACGAGCGCCAAGAGACTCTGTTGCTGTAGGATCGCCTCGGGAGGCGTTGGACTCACTTGTTATAAAGATGCTCCAGCCACCCTCGTCCACCGGACCCTTGTTAGCACGGCGGGCCACAAGTCCACCCCAGTCGCTCGCCGCTAGCTCGGCGTTGACGCCGATCTTCTGCAACTCGGCCGCCAAAACTTGTGAGGTGTTGCTTGCCTCTGCCCAGTCCGTCGGCTGCAGTATGACGACTTTTTCGCCTGCATATCCAGCCTCCTTGAGGAGTTGCTTCGCCTTCTCTGGATCGCCGCCCTTTTTTAACCATCCTGTGTTTTCCCCGTTCGATACCGGATTGCCGTCGCCAAAAAACGAAGTGACGGTACTGCTGTATTTTGGGTCAGGCGAAATGACGCTCAGATAAGCCGCCTGGTTGATCAAATGAAGAACCGCCTGACGCGCCCTCACATTGTCAAACGGCTTTTGCAAACAATTCATACGCAAGAAATAAACTTGACCAGATGCATCGAGAACTTGGAGCGCCAAATTAGGGTCACTCTCTATGACAGGGTAAAAATCGGCGGGCGGCCCCTCAAGGTAGTCAATCTCGCCCGCCTGCAAGGCCGCCAAAGCAGTCTGCTGATCGCCGATATTGTCCCAGATGACCCGATCGACCTTGACTATCTTCCCGCCAGCCAACCCATTAGATGGCTCGCTGCGTGGCACGTAATTTTCGTTGCGGTCGTAGGTGAAACTGGCGCCGGGCTTCGCCAGAGCATGATTGAACTTAAAAGGCCCAGATCCGACGTTCGCGGTAACTGCGTCGGTCGCCGGTGTAGCAGCATCCTTCTCGCGCATGACGTAGAGGTTCTGCGTCAGGATAGTTGGGAGAAGCCCCAGCGGCTTCTTCAGCACTATGGTGAATGTGTTCTCGTCCTTCTTAGAGATGTCGCTTGCCCGCGCCATTAGCAATTGGCCACCAGGTTTTACTTGGCCCCATCGACGGATCGAGGCAACACAGTCGGCCGCGGTGACGGGGGTTCCGTCGTGCCAGCTGAGGCCATCGCGCAACTCAAATGTATATGTCTTCTTGTCGTCTGATAGGTCCCACTTTCCCACCATTTGCGGTTGTGGCATAAGTTTAGAGTCAAGCGAGAACAGCGTGTCGTAAACCGCTGTTGCGTGGTCTAAAGTGATGTTAGTGGTCGTAACTACGGGATCGAAGATGGTTAAGCCGCCGACCTTCACCATGTGCACAGTCCGTGCGTCGGGGGGCACCGTCTGTGCGCGCAGGACTGACGGCATCGATAAGACGGCTCCGGCGGCGATACCCGTCTTGAAGAGGCTGCGTCGAGAAATCGTCATCTTTCATTTCCCTTTTTAGCGCGGGTAAGCGCCTTTGTTTCACCGATAGTTGATTGCAAGGCCGTTTGCGTCAAATTCAGTTTATGTATGTTCGCCATCTCGCACCGAGATGACGCCTACAAGGTCTGTATCTCATAGAGCCGTCTCACTCAGCAGCCGGGGCGTTGCGCTGGACCTGCGCATAACATCCTCAAGGATGCGCGAAACCGATCCCTCGAAGCCGTTCCGCCAAAGGTTGTCGCAGAAAGTGATTGATCCTAACGAAAAAGAGTGCCCTCGGGCTTATCGAACTATACTATCTCGGCCTGGGCCAGAACCTCCTCAGGCGGATCGCACCCGAGACTGCGACGCACAATCAGCTCTCCCGCACCAATTCGACGGAAGCAGGCTCGCCTTCCGATCGGGGGGGAATCACGGCTTTCTGCGGCGTCCCTAGCGGGTATAGGCCGTGCTGGAAGGCATGGAGGCCGTCCTTGCTGCGATCAAGCCTGGTGTTGTGGCGGAAGACGTCGAGGCAAGCTGGCGTAACGTCATCCAGCGCTACGGCCTGAAGAAGGAGTCCCGCATCGGCTATTCGATTGGCGCCGCTTACCCGCCGGATTGGGGCGAGCATACGATTAGCCTGCGTCAGGGCGACAAGACGATCCTGAAGCCGGGCAATGTTCTCCACTCCATCCTCGGCATGTGGATGGATGGCTGGGGGATCGAAGTCAGCGAAACGATCCTCGTCACGGCCAATGGCTGCGAAACGCTGACCAGCTGGACGCTTCGATCAACGTGCTGACTGAAGTATGACTGGCGCCTTTCCGCGCGTAGGTACGTCGTTCGCCAGCGATTTCTGGCTCGCGCCGCGCAGTCGTTGGCCCTTCCGGCCGTAGTTCATGCGCCAGCGATGCGGTCCAGATAGATCAGGCGCTTCATGTTATAGAGGTGTTGGCCATGCCGCTCTTCGTCGTGGCGCGTGCGATGCCGATTGTTCGGATGAACAGCCCCATACGGCTCTTCTGCTCGGCGAAGACATGCTCGACGCGAGCGCGGACTCTCGACTTGATGTTGTTGGCGCGCCTAGTGGTTTCGGGCATCGGTCTGCCCTTCGGCTTCTTGCGATGGACCCGGCTGATGAAGCCCTGCTTCTCCATGAAGGCCTCGTTGGCGTTCGATCTGTAAGCGGTGTCGGCCCAAACGCTCCTGGAGGTGTTGGATCTGTCGAGCAACCCCTCCCGCAGCCTGGCTCCCTCTAAGCCGCCGCATCCGTTGCCAGCCATTTGCGGATCAGGCCATGCTTGGCGTCGATCGAGATGTGGTTCTGATAGCCGAAAGCGGGAATGGCGATATCGACTGGTGGCATCGTGCCGTCTGCCTGCGGCTTGGCCTTGGTGAACTTGACCGTCCAGCGCGCGTCGCGATTTTTCTGGCGTAGTTTCGCCGGCTTGTCCTGCCAATCTTGCGGGATGCGACCGGCCTTGATGTCGTCCTTCTCCTCCTTCGTGTTCCTCTGCTTCGGCGCGGCGATAAGGCTCGAATCCACGATCTGGCCCGACATGGCAATGTAGCCCGCCTCGCACAGCATCGCATCGAAGCGTTCAAACAAGACTTTGATCGCTCCGGTCCTCGTCAGCCTTTCCCGAAACAGCCAGATCGTGCGCGCATCGGGAACCCGGTCCGAAAGTCCCAGCCCAAGGAACCGCATGAACGACAGCCGATCATTGATCAGGAACTCGGTGCGTTCGTCCGACAGGTTGTTGACAGTCTGGATGACCAGCACCTTCAGCATCATGACGGGATCGTAGGGCGGGCGTCCACCGTGCGGCCCGCTCGTATAGGCAAGCGCCCTTTCCAGATCTCGCCGGAACGCCTCGAAGTCCACAACCCGGCCATAGGCTTCGAGCTGATCGCCAAGGTCGCTCAACCGCCGAAGCCGATCATCGACATCGAAGAACCCAGGCGAAGTCCCCATAGAAATCTCCAATCGCCATCAGTAGCCGATGGAATCACAATCCGACAGAAATGGCGAGGTTAATAGGAGCGTCCAGCTTCCCGCGGGAGATCCATGTCAAGCGCTGAAGACGGCAAGGGTTGATGGATCCTCAGCTGGAGCCGGATGATCGAATCCGGCGTCACCTCACGCTCTGGAAGAGGCCGGGTTGAGCGGAATCAGGCCTGTGGCAGGCTTCGGCCTCGCCGTGGACGTCGTGGGCACGGCCGTGAACCGGCGGCTCAGCGCCTTGGTGAATAGGCGCTATCCGTCTCCACGAAGTGACCCTCGTCCAGCCGTCCCTGCGGCCGCCGACTCATGTTCAGGGTCGACAGCAACCCGATTGAGCGCGTGCCGGGCAGCTGCTCCGGACTCATGATAAACCCAGATGGCTCTTTCCTCAGTTAGCAGGACGAAATGCATCTGGATTCCAGATGGACTTCGGCAATAATCTATATTTGACCCGGTGCGATCATCGCGGTGAAATTGGCTAAAGAGCGACCGCTGCGGCTTAGACACCAAACGGTAATCGCATTGAGGAAACTTCACGCAACTGGAAAATGACGTTCGATTCCGTACGCTATGACCGACGACACTGGTATTCCAGACCAGAACAACATTTCCTTTGAGAACGACATTACAGCAACTGAGAGCGGGAGAACCTAGTGACAGAGCGGGAGGGGGTGGGAATTCAGGTTTGGCTGAGCCTGGCGTGAATGTCTGCTTGCAAGGAGATTGTTCGGTCGGCTCGCCACGCGGGCTATCGGCGGGTCAGGATTTCAAGCCGGTCATCAACGCCGGGGAAAAATTCCTAGAGTTCGATTGGCCGATGCTGGAGATCG
The DNA here is from genome assembly GCF_000359125.1 of Mesorhizobium sp. STM 4661. Taxonomy (GTDB): domain Bacteria; phylum Pseudomonadota; class Alphaproteobacteria; order Rhizobiales; family Rhizobiaceae; genus Mesorhizobium. The sequence continues at coordinate 34,174 of NZ_CAAF010000012.1, forward strand.
GCACCGGCGAGTACCAAGAGGGACCCACCGGTGTGACCGTCTTCCGCTTCGGAAAAAAGGTGCTTGGCGCGGTCGATGTCCGTGGCGGCGCTCCCGGCACGGTCAACACCGACTACCTACGTCTCGGCTGTGACCGCCCGGAACTCGATGCAGTCGTGTTCTCAGGTGGTTCTTGGTACGGGCTTGAAAGCATCACTGCCGTAGCTACCGCCCTGAAGGACGAAAACATCCGAAACGGGTTCTGGGACAATGTCGCACTCTCGGTCGGCGCCATCATCTACGATTTCGGCGAGCGTAGGCTGAACGAAGTGTATCCTGACAAGAAGTTGGCGCAGGCTGCGTTCAGAGCAGCCCGTCCGGGAAAATTTCCACTTGGAGCTTATGGCGCTGGCCGTTTCACGAGATCCGGTGGCTTTTTCGGATGCGCTGCCTATTCGGGGCAAGGCGGAGCCTTCAGGCAGATAGGCGAGATCAAAGTGGCTGTCTTCGTTGTGGCCAATCCCGCAGGGGTAGTTACGAACCGGGATGGTGAAATCGTAGCAGGCTACCCCGATTCGAATTGGCCCAAATTCTTGAAAACGGCTGACCTTCTCGCGGCCGTTCCAGCCAGCTGCAAGCTCGGCTGGAACGGCGTGCCGGAAGGCAGCGACAACAAGAACACGACGATCAGTCTCGTTGTTACGAACCAGAAGCTGAACTATGCGGAACTGCAGCGACTTGCGGTTCAGGTGCACACATCAATGGCTCGCGCGATCCAGCCTTTCGCGACCATTGGCGACGGTGACGTCCTCTATGCGGTTTCAACAGATGAAGTGATCGGCGAGCAAGACTCAGATATCGCCCCCTCGGCTTTCGGTGGAATGAACGTCGGGGCTCTGGGCGCGATTGCCTCAGAACTGATATGGGACGCCATCTTGGTTTCCGTGCCGGATCAACCGCAAGCTGACGAGCCATCAGAGAGCGAACGCCCGCAGGCAAAAGAACTCGAAGCCTTCGCCGGTAGATACGATTTTAGCTCGTTCGTAGCGCTCCAGGTTTCTTTCAAGGACGACCGGCTCTTTGCCCTGGCCACGGGAGAGCGAGCCGCTTACGCGATCGGCAAGGAACAGCCTGTCGAACTTCTGGCCACTGGCAGCAGATCGGCACGCGAAGCTGACAGCTGCATCAGGAGGTAGAAAAATCATTCTCGCTCCACAGTGCTCATGCCGATGTTGTGCCTCGCGCTCGGTCAACGAGGACGCAACGACAGAAGACATCGCCCGCTATCTGTTCATGGCGATGAGCGAAATCATTCCGGCTGCAGCATTTAGCCTCGGTACATGGCGGCCTCTTTTCCCAGTCGAACGGTCGCCGATGATGGAGTTTCGCAGGTGCCGATGGCGGTAACTCCCTCGCGAGCACAGCGAGAGCCGTCAGAGTGAGGCATACAAAGAACCCGGCCAAATGGACACCCTCAATGACAGTCAATAAGAGCTTGATCTCTGGAGCTGCGGCAAAGCTGCGGGCACGCGACCTGGGATTGCCGTTTTCCGGAAAGACCGGACCTCTCAACGCCATTACTGATGTTGCCGGTGTGGAAGTGGGCTATGCCACCGTGATCAGCGATTCACCTGGAGTGAGCAAGGGACCGGCGCGCACTGGGGTCACAGCCATTCTTCCGCGGGGCCGCTCCGGGCCTCTGAGGGCCCCCGTATGGGCAGGCTTTCACTCGCTTAATGGGAACGGCGATATGACAGGCACACACTGGATTAGGGAGGCTGGATATTTCCAGGGACCGATCGGCATCACCAACACCCATAGCCTAGGAACGGTTCATCAGGCGATGCTGCAATGGATGATTGAGAAGCCGGATACCGGGTTTGGGGCCTATCCCTGGGTGCTGCCTGTCGTAGCCGAAACATGCGACGCCTATCTAAACGACATGAACGCCTTTCATGTCACGCCGGCGCATGTGATGGAGGCTCTCAATAGAGCTTCTGGCGGGCCGTTGGCAGAAGGCAATGTCGGCGGTGGAACCGGGATGATCTGCTTCGAGTTTAAGGGAGGCACAGGAACGTCGTCCCGCGTCGTAGAATTGCTTGGCGAGCGCTACACGATCGGGTGCCTTGTGCAAGCGAATTTTGGCCTTCGTCCTCTCTTGAAGGTTCTTGGAGTCCCGGTAGGCGAACACCTCACTGCGGACCGGCTCTGGGCCGGCGAGCAGGGGTCGATTATCGTTGTCGTCGCGACAGATGCACCGCTCATGCCCACCCAACTGGAACGGATCGCGCGGCGCGCCGGCCTTGGCATTGGCCGGACCGGAACACCATCAGGGGACGGCTCCGGTGACCTGTGTCTTGCCTTCTCAACGGCAAACCTCACCAAGAGCCAGTCGGCGGCCGCACCCGCAATGGGCGAGCTCACTTTCCTACCGAACAACGGGCTCGACACGCTGTTCGAGGCGACGGCGCAATCCGTGGAGGAGGCAATTATCAATGCCATGGTGGCCGCCGAACCCATGGTGGGACGCGAGAACCGGCGCGTCGCTGCAATCGACCACGATGCTGTAAGAGAGGTCATGCGGAACTATGGACGATTGAGCGCGTGATCCGAACAGAAGCGCCCCAGCCGGCGCCTGAGCAGCGGAATTTCGCTGCGACACCGGTCTAAGGCATGCGGACATCGTGGCGCAAAGGGAAAGCTTGTCGGAAAGACGGTGAGATGAGGCGGCTGGCGGCCAACGCTCATCAGACGCTCCTGCCCCACCATATCGCGGCAAGGTTTCCAGAAGCGCTCGTATACGGATGACTGGGATTTGCATAGAGATCGTCGGCAGCGGCGCACTCGACAAGATCCAGATAATGCTCATGCCGGTTTCCTCGCGTAACTTCTGGACGAGTTCTAGGATCTGGGCCTGGATCGTCACGTCGAGGGCGGTCGTCGGCTCATCGGCGATAAGCACCTTTGGGTCACCGGCGGAGCGCAAGGGCGATCATCACCCGCTGGCGCATCCCTCTGGAGATCTGGTGCGCATAGTCGTTTACCCTGTCCTGCGGCGAGGGAATGCCGCCCCGGGAGAGAAGTTCGATCGCACGCTTGCGCGCCTCGCTACGGCTGAGACCGAAGTGCTTGCGCAACGGCTCCATCAACTGGTAGCCGACCGTGAAGACCGGGTTGAGCGATGTCATCGCGTCTGGAAGATGAACCCAACCTCGCAGCCGCGGACCTTTCGCATTTCGCTCGGGTCGAGTGACAAAAGATTCCGGTACCCGAGACGCACCCTCCACACACGATTTCAGCATGCCTGTTCTAAGTCGCGCGAGATGCGCACCAAGGTTGCCACTTCGCCGGTTCGAATCGGTGGCACTGCCAGAACTCGGAGACCTCGACGAAAAGGCCGCAGCCTCCTTATGCGGTCTCGCCCCGATGAGCCGACAATCCGGACGATGGACCGGACCGCTTTCATTGCTGGCGGGAGAGGTCATCGTCCGACAAGCATGTAGTAACGCTCGATATTTTCGTTCCATAAACGGATGAAACAATCTCTCGAACGGATTCAATTTAATTCTTATTTAAACAGAGATTCGATTACAGGGTTGCATCAAGTCCAAATTTCATTTCTTTCGTCTATTGGGAATCCCATTTCCTTTTTTTGGGGGTAACGTCACTTCCCGTCACGTTGCAGCCGTCTGCTTAGCCGATCGCGTCACGCCGCTCCCGATGACGCAGGAATAATAGGCAGCTTAATGTGAGAAGGATAAGTACTATTATGAAAGACCGAATTGACGGCTACCTCCACTCGGTGGTTCTGTCCCAACCGTTCACCCGTATTCGGGTTGATATCAAACCGGGGGAAATTGCTACTGGAGATGTCCAGCCGAATACGATGGCCAGGCGCAAAGTAGTTGCTGCTAGGAGGGAGCAGAACTTTGATCTCGTACACCTTGCTTGGCTCCAGTAGCGACGGTTCAGTATAGGAGTCACGATACCGCGCCCGTTGAATACCATCGGTTATATTCAAAGCAAACCCCATGGGATAGTCCGCATTCGGCAGATAAACGTCCACAAGCTTCGCGGTAAAGTCCGTATCCCTCGATGAAGAGCTGATATACAAGATAACTTCAATCGATCCAGTTACCTCTACCCCTTCTTCAAGAGGTTCAGACTCGAACACTAGCACGTCTGGCCGGGAAGCTAAGGGTAAGTTTGCCTGATGCCCCGACTCGGGACGGGTGCGCTGATCGAATCCTCCGACTTCCATGGAATTATCTGCTGATGAATTGCCCCCCCCCACGGTGGGTACCGGGTCCTTGGGATTAAAACTGTACATGGAAGGTTGCACGTCCTTCTCGGGTTTCCTCGGAGACAACACGCCTCCAGACTGGAGATAGAACGGTGTATAACAGGTGCGAGCCAGCGGCCATTCGGTTTCATACCGCCAGTAACCGCCGTGATCAATACGATCCAAATCCTCGATTTTGCGCCCGGTTCCGCCACCCATCACAAAGATTTTCACCCGGGGCTCATCGAGGATACCGGTATCGATATTCCGGAGAGTCTGTTCAAACCAGGCTAGCCTTAAATCGTTATATTCGAGGGCAGCGACAATCCCGAAGTGCGCCTCCCCGGCGTGCGGCAATTCCAATTCTGCATGGTTCCATGGTCCCATAATGAGTTTTATCGGATGTTTTTTGCGTTTGGCTAATTCATGAAAAGCCTGCACAGTGACATGCGAGTGTGAGTCGTACCAGCTGCCAAGCAAATATACCGGCACGTCGGCATAAACATCCCAGTAATCGTCGGCGTTGCGCCCGATAGCCTGCCAATATTCATCGTATTCGCCGCGGTTCTGTACATTGAGGGCAAAGTCCTCGTATTCTGGTAAAATGGCGAGAGGCGAGCGACCCTTGCGCAGGGGCATGATGTCCAACCATCTACGCATGTTTTTTCTGGCGTCGGAGAGGATTTCTCGGATTACAGGATAGCGCCAAGACTTCCGGTCCTCCAGTGCCATGACAAATGTCCAGACGATTATGTCCAGGCGTGCGGCACCACCCTGACGTAGGCGTCCGCTGTGATGGTTGGAGAAGCCTTGGGAAATAAATTGGGCGCCAAGGTGCGGAGGGTTCGTCTGTCCCAGAGCCGCTTGCGCAATTGCAGGATAAGAGAGACCAATAGTGCCCACTTTCCCATTGCACCAAGGCTGTTGGCCAAGCCAGGCCATTGTATCGTAACCATCCCAGGCTTCGCCTGGGCCCCAAGCGTGAAAAGTCCCTTCAGAGCCGTAACGTCCACGTACATCCTGCATCAGCACAGCATAACCACGCCTAGTGAAAAAACAGGCTTCCTTGCCCCGCCCTTCCCCCCGTTTATCGTACGGGGTGCGGCACAGAATAGTCGGAAAAGGTCCAGGTAAAGGCTGCCCTTCCTTGCCAGGCAAGTACAGATCGCCCGCAAGATTCTTTCCGTCACGCATTGGGATCATGATATCGGGTCGAATGGTAACATCATCGTGTCTCATACTGCCGCCTTTCTTATGTAATACCGTTATAGTTTTTCCTTTCGATGTTCTTAGTTAATTAACTCAATTGCATCCCCGTCACGTTGAATAATGCCACCCAATTCACTTCGTGGATAAATATGTTCTCCGCACTGACGCTTGGATAACGGAAATATTCCATCGAATGTTGAAGAAACATTGCGAGGTTATGATCAATATCTTCGAAAACGTCGTACTCAGGGAGACGAAGACGGCGGCCCCGCGTTGGAGGCACGCGAGAAAGAGGGCGAAGGCGAAGTGTGACTTGTCGAATACGCCCGGCGAGCGTAGCCAGATCGGCGTATGTAACATCGGCATCCTTCTGAAGAACAAGAGCAACGCGTTCCGCTCGATCGGTTAACCTGAAAGCGTCGAATAGGTTACTCACGACAGGGTCTCTAGCGCCACGGATCGTTTTACCCGACAGCTTCGAACGTCATCCGGCATAGGTCGTAATGTCTGTTGTGATAATGGCGGCTGGCGTCTTTCCCGCGCATGACGAACAGGGGCCGTCCCAACGACGCGAGGAGATCGATCAGCAGTCCCGGTGGCTCCATGAGCGCGATGGAAAGGTCTTGTCGTCCGTCTACGAGATATCCTTGACCGCTCCATGATCAACTATCTGCCGGATGCACCTGACCCCAGCGACGGATCGAGGCGACAGTCTGCCCCAATGACGAACAGCGTGTCGTAAATCGCCAGGCCATGGTCCTGGGTGATGGTAGTCGACGTCCAGATCGGATCGAAAACGGTGACGCCACTGCTATTCACATACGGACCGTCCGCACGTCGGTTGGCGCTGTCTGTGCCCGCAGGACGGAAGGCATCGCTAGGGCCCGTTCCGGCGGCAACGCCCACCTTGATGAGATTGCGTCCAGAGATCGTCATGTCCCAGTTTCCCCTTTTTTGACTTAATGGCGCGGTTAATCCACGTGCCTATCTGCTTGATGAGCGCTGCGACAGTCAGCTGCGGCCGAGAGATCTTGCTCCCGAACGCCGACCTGCCGAAAAACGCCCTCGGGGGAGGGATTCTGGCCCGCCCCTATCCATGTGATCATCTCCTCGATGCCAGCGCTCACGCTGATGCTACTCTCGGCTTGGACCGGCAATCACCTAAGCTTCAATAGCACGTTTCCGGCGGCGCAGCGCCTCACCCGGTCGGCGACGACGTGGCCTGCCTGGAGCGCCAGCGGCATAAAAAGCCTATTGTTCCCTCTCATTTCCGCATTCTTGTTTCTTTAATCGTCTTGAGGATTGTCGGCTGCTGGGCCAACGTCAAATTCAATCTGTGTATCCACATCATCTGGTTTCGAGATGAGCGCAAATCTATTGAGCGCGCTATCGCGTCAACGTATCGCCCGTGGGAATGTAACCGGCGAACGTGCTCTCAGGCCTATTTGTTAGATGTCGATAGCGTAACCCAGCACGCCGATGAGGACGATCAGCCGATGCAGGTCAATGGCGCTGCTGACGTGCAAGGCCGCGCTGGATCCACCTCCTCAGCACGGCAGCCGGACTCCATGACCTTGGGGAACACCTCCGCCTTCCAGCGCAGGGCGTACCAGTTGAGCTTTTCGACCGCCGCGAAGAAATCTTCGACCGGCAAGTTGGTCACCAGCTTTCAGTCGATCGGCTCGCGACCAGGCGGCGGATTTCTCTTCGAGGGCGTGGATGTAAGTCAGAACCTGTCGACTGTAGCGCTTCTGCTTGCCCACTGGCGGCAAGGTGTCGATGGCGGTGTACTTCACCTCCAGCCAGTCGTCCGTGGGGCGTACTCCACCTCCATCGACGTGGATGTTGAATCAGAACAACATGCCGCTGGCGGATTTCGCGATCTCCAGGTGCCTTCGTCGCGCACAACGACTCATAGGCGGCTGTTCTTGGTGCGGACGAAGCCTTCTTCGACCTGTCGCGCGACAAGGAAATCGGTTTCAGATGATGACCGAGCAGGGCGGCCGTGCGCCTGCAGCATTTCGATCAGATGATCGTGCTCAACACGGGTGTTGAGCACCAAAAGGCGATGCCGGCGCTTGTGGCCTGGTGCTTCGATCAGAACTTCAGCTTGGCAATGTCGAACGCCACCAGCACTGCGGCGGCGGGTGTAGAATCTGAAATGGTCATGGTTGGTCTCTCCGGAATGGGTTGAGAAAATTCACATTCTAGAGAAACTGACTGGCCATGGCAGCCGAGACAGCTGGCACGTAGGTGCGTTCGCCCTCGATAAAGCCTCCATCCGGTCGAACGGCGACGTCGCGAAGAAACGCAGTTTGACCGCGAGGAGCCTCGGAGACGTCCATGCCGCCGAAGCGGGGCTTTGCCGCCGTATACATATCAAGCGACAGAAGAATGTCCTCACCGACCAGATATTCAATAGCTGGCGCCATAACACTCGCGTTGTTGTGTAAGTAATTAATTGCCCCGGACCCGACGAGGAGAGCGATTAAGGGCTCGTGGTTCGCGGTACATGTTCTTCATTGGACATCGACGACCAGAATGGCCGGGATGGAACTTCGGTTGGGTCGGCACTTTTGCGCGAGTCGGCTGGTGATGCCGACATCTTCTTCAAGTGTCGTCCATTGTTACGTTCCTCAACATGCCGGTACCTCCGGAGAATGCGCTGAAAACAAAATCGTTTCCATTGTCCCCGGGCAAGGACCGATACTACGGCATCGGGTTAACGGATCCGACGATCAGCGATCGATCCCGGCCATCAGCCAGTCGGGGTAGCGATTGCCGGAAACCGTCCCTGTCGCGAGCCCCTCGTCGAGCGTCTGCATGTCCGTGTCAGTCAGTTGGACAGTGTCGGCGCCGACATTCTCCTCCAGATAGGCGCGTCGCTTAGTACCTGGGATCGGGACGATGTCGTCACCCTTGTGCAGCAACCAGGCGAGCGCGATCTGTGCCGGCCTTGCGCCCTTGGCTTCAGCGATGTCGAACACAGCCTGAGCCGCCTTCACGTTGCTGTCGTAGTTCGAGGCCCGATACCGTTCATCGATCCGGCGGGTATCGCCTTCAGGATATTCCTCGGCGCGTTTGACGCCACCGGCTAGGAAGCCGCGGCCCAACGGGCAGAAAGGCACCAGCCCGATGCCCAGCTCACGAAGGACCGGGATCACGTCGCTCTCAAGGTTGCGCTCCCACAGTGAGTACTCGCTCTGCAGCGCCGAGACTGGCTGCACCGCATGCGCCCGGCGCAGTGTGGCGCCGCCCACTTCCGACAGCCCGAAGAAACGCACCTTGCCCTCACGCACCAACTCCGCGACGGTACCCGCGACATCCTCGATCGGCACCTCGCGATCGATGCGGTGCTGATATAGCAGATCAATATGGTCGCTTTGGAGCCGTCGCAGGGATCCTTCGACCGCTCGGCGGATCGAGTCAGGTCGGCTATCGGTTTCGGCGCCGAGCTGGCGGCCGTTCTTGAAGCGAAACCCGAACTTAGTGGCGATCACCACCTTGTCACGCCGATCGCGAAAAGCGCGGCCGAGCAGTTCCTCATTCGTGTACGGACCATAGGCTTCCGCAGTATCGAAGAAATCGCAGCCGAGCTCGATCGACCGGTGCAGTGCAACGATCGACTCCTCCTCATCCGCCGGCCCGTAGTACTGGCTCATCCCCATGCAACCGAGGCCGATCGCGCCAACCCGCAGGCCTCGCATACCCAGTTGCCGCTTGCTCAATGTCATGGTTTCAACCTTCTAAAACGTGTGGAGGCAATGATATGAACTGCGGGCCGTACGGTGAATGCTTGAAAATCCGAAAAGCTTGCGCGAGAGTGCGAGAATGACGAACGATCCCTTTTCCGACATTCTTAAGCTGACGGGGCGGGAACGCTGGTGATACGGGCGGCTTAACCGCAGGCGGACCTTGGGCGATCCGCTTCCCAGTCCCGAAGACGATCAAGTTCTTCGCCGTCGCGAGAGGAAGCTGCTGGGTCATTCTCGAGGGCGAGCTGCCGCTCTGGTTCGCGACCGGCGATTTGGGGCTGCTGTCGGTGCCGCTATCGTTCGTATTGACCAGCCACCCCCGTGTTGATCCGGTCGATGCAATGACGCTGTTCTCCGCGAGGGTAGGACAACCACCTAGATCGGCGACGGCTGCTTCCTCCTTGCAAATGATGTGGAGAACCTGCTTTCGGCAGCAGTTAGCACCTTTAACATTTGGTTTCATGAAAATCGCCTAGCTCTGTATCAGCTCGCCTCTGTGTACCCCATTCGCCCGAGATTACTTACCGCCCACTAGCAGCTCAAATAGCGGTGCCAAGGTGGGCTGCTTATCAAGGTCGAGGATGAAGTCTCCGATCAGCCCGAGTCGTTTCTCGGAGAAAGGCAACATCGAAATTTCACTGCAATCCTTAAGTTTCCGCATGCCATCGATGAGCGAAGCCGGGTTTTCCGGATGTCCGAACGGCTTGTCCACACGAATAAAATGTTCTGATCCGCTCTTTAGCCATACTTTAACTGTTGTCGGCGAATTCCCATACTGGCCGTGAGTGCGTTCTATCTCTGGATCAACTTCGACCTTGGTAACGGCCATAATACGACGCACGGCCGGATCCTGGAGCGCTTCGGGACGGAAATCGCCAATTGCGACTCTGCCATATTGCGCTGCGACAGAGATGGCGTAAGGCAGACTGTAACGCGCTCCAACCGGGTCCTTTGGGTTCCACTTTTGGTCGCGCGGCTGAACCACAAGACTCTCAGCGCGACGATTCAACCCGAGCTCAATTGAAACAATATCCTCGCCCGCGAAGTTGTGCTTCTCGCGCAATTGTAGCAGCCCGTCGATCCCGAAATGATTACACTTGCAGGACGGCCAGGGTTTGAAGCCCATGGAGGCGTTCACATAATCGTACCCTAGTTTGTCCATAAGCATATCGAGGTCGAACTCAGGTTCAAAAGCTTTGTAGAAACCATACTTACCAAAGAACGGCTCCCGCGGGCCGTTGAAGCCCACCATAGCTGATAGAGCCGACTCAATTCCCGAGCGGGCCCGCAATCCCTGCTGCAACGCCACAGTGTGGGCACCTTCTTCATACATCTGGTATTCGCCGGCGGCGTGGGCGTAAGCGATTCCGAACGCATTCCGGGTTTTCTCTTCGTCGAGCCGTAGCAACTTGGTACTAACCGCGGTCGCGCCCCAGACCGAGACCATATTGTCGCGGCCCGTATTTGAAGAATAAGTGGTAACGCTACGCGCGAGACGCACGTGCAGATCGATAGCTGTTGCGACTGCGGTCAGCAATTCTCTTCCGGTGATAGAAGGGTCCCGTTCGGCCAGTGCCAGGGCCGGCGGGACATCATATGAGCTTGCGTGACAACCGTTGATATAAATCTCATACGTCTCATCAAAATCAAGGGCTCTGGCCGTAGTCGCATTAACAAGGGCTGCCAAGCTGGAAGGAAGCTTCTCTCCGGAAACCCAAACGGTGCATTCTGGCTTGCCACCCGACAACGCGCCCAGGTTGCGAGAGAAGTGCGCAATAGGATCATTCGATCCGCCGATCGCACACGCAATAGTGTCCAGGATTGAGAGCTTCGCACGTTCTATTGCTTTCTCAGGTATCGTCTCCAGCCCGGAACTGAGAACGTGCCTAATGATTTGCGTCGTTACATCCATTGCCATACTCCAAATGAAATATCGGGCTGCTGCGCAGATTGTTGTGTTTCGCCAAGGGCCGAAAATGGTATGATCGACCAATCGATCAAGGCAACGGCATGCTGAAGTATCAGCTTGGTCCGAGCACTGCTGGGTGAAGCGGCGATTACATATCCGATCCAGTCTCGATAATCGCCATGCCTGACGATCGGCGTCTTGGGTCCGACATACAACTTGACTTCGGCGACACCTGGCACAGCAGCCGCCTGACTGTCGCCATCGATCCAATCGAGGGCGCCATCGCGATCAGCAACTAGCATCCGCGCCGCCGCAGTATGCGAATGCCGCCTGCGCAAAACCCATTTTTCGCCGATGGCGAGCTTGATGTGCTCGGTGATGAGATCGATACCGCAAGCCAGCTGAATCAGTTCGGGAGTGGGCGTGCCGTGAAGCCGCGGATTGACTTCAATGACAACTGGGCCACGGTTCGTCCACCGGAATTCAATGCCCGTTGGCCCCCAGCCAAGGCCGAGAGCTCGCAAACAGCTCAACGAAACATCGACAATACGCCTATGCTCATCATCAGTTAGCAGGGCCGGATATGTGTACTGACGACAGACGAAATGCGGTGGAGGGCCGAAGTCAGCGATACCAATTCCAATGATCTGGTCTCCCATTATGTCGGCCCAATAAAGGGGGCCTTCTACGAATTCTTCGACCAGTATCCTCGGCGGGGATTGCCATATGTGCTGACCGCCCAACAGATAGGTCGTGTGTTCGGCCAACTCATCGACATTGCGGCACAATTGGACACCGCTGCTGCCGCTGCCTACCGCCGGCTTAAGAACCACCGGCAGGCCGATCTCCGCGGCAGAGCTTTCTACGTCTGTCGCATTCACTGCCAGGCGATAAGCCGGTATTGGAATGCCGGCTTCCGCTAGGAGTTGACGTTGAGTGAACTTATCGCAGCATCGTTCAATCGATGCGGGGTTCGGTCCTGGTAGAACGAAGTATCGGCAGAGCTCGCCAACTGTCGCGTAGGCTGAATCGTCAAGGTCCGTAAAGCCAGTGATACCAGCAATGTCACAGGTCGCACGCAGCCGGGAACATTCGCGGATCAGTGCATCGAGATTGTCTGTGTGGACACGGATTGACTCTATGTTTTCCGCCGCGAGATAGTCGTACCGAGCTGGATCGGCGGATAGGGTAATTGGATGAAGGCCAAGACGCTGGGCCGCTTTCACGTACAGCAGACCGGTACTCCTGTGGCCTTCAACCAGGATGAGCGCTCTTCTTGCCATTGGCGTCGACCTCCGTTGTGTGCCGTCCGGCGGCCTGAGCGTAAACAGGCGCTGGCTTATATTCGTCGCTGACCTCAGACTTGCCGGACGATACCATTGTCGACGAGCCTCAATTGCGAAAGTTCTGCAAAGTTATTTGAAGTATCTTATTGCAATAATTTGCTTGGCAGAGTTGTCGGGCCGACGACTTGGCCCTACCTTCATTCTCCGCCGGGAACCTCAAGGCCAGCCTGATCGAATATGCGGGCCGGTTTCCGAAGGTGGAGATCCGGATGGTTGAAGGATCGCGCTCGCGCCTGTTTTCAGGGCTAGCAGGCGGTCTCGACGACATGGATCGCGAGCGGTGATCTGGTTCCCAGAGAGGACACGCGATGGCTTTGCGAACCGGGCGCATCATACAGGATCGCCTTGCGCTCCAGATGGTGCGGTCTGATCTCATGCATCATGACGCATCTCCTGCCGGGAGAGCGGTCGCCGTCGACCTGATCGAGAATCAGGCTGACAATTTGCTTCGTCACTGGAGCGTCTCGGCGGCCAGCGCTTGCCAATCCGGCCTCTGCACCGTCTCGGCGTCGTTCAGCTTCGAGAACAGATCGAACTGGCATGTCGTGGGCCGGCGCGGCGTGGACATCTCCCTATTCAAGTCGTGAGAGCCCAAAGCTGCTCTCCTGCGATTGCGATGGGGCACCCGTGTCCCGGAGCAGCGTCGCCAGGGCGCCAAGCGCGGCAAGGTCGACATGCGCAGCAGTGGTGAGCTCGCGTTGCGCGGGCGCTTCCGGCGCCTACCGCAACCAATGGAAGCGGGTCCGACCGATCGCCGCATCAGCATCGAGTAGCTTGTCGAGCGCCTGCAGCTTCTTCCCGAGACTAGATCTAGACGCGCGTTATGGCCCGGGCCTGAGCCCAAGCAGAAAAGGCGCAGCTGGGGCATTCGAATAAGCCGGAATGAAAACTGAACCTCGACCACCAATCCCCGCACGCTGCTCGCATCGTCGCCCGCCCACGCGCGGCACCGCAGGAGCACTGACGAAGCGATCAGAGCGGCAGGCAGCTACGACTGTAGTTTATTGAAACGGCAGTCCGCCAGGGACAAACTCGTCCTCCTTGCGATAGGGCTGACCTCTAAGCGCTTCGTATGCCGGAGCCGGGGCTTGAGCCACCGCTGCCGGGATGACGGGAAGAAGTATTCTGGAAGCATACTTCCCCGAGTGATAGACCCGGTTGATAGACGGGGCTCCTGCAGGAACGCTAGCGAGGCCGTGCCCGAGGTGACCAAGTGGAATGGGATTGGGTGCACCGATGGTCAGTTCAAGGCTATGCCCTTGCCTGACGACGTGAGCTATGGGCGAAATCAACGATATCCGGAGTTCGTAAATTTCACCTGGCACAAGTTTCTCAGACTTCCGAAACGAATGCACCACCTCGTCAACATAGTTGCGGTCTTTGTCGATCGCACGGAGCGATGCCCGCAATAAGCCTGATTGAAGAAAGAGCACCCCCTCGGGGCCGACGTCTTTCAGAGTAAGTTCGATATCGGCGTCGTCGCCGTTGTCAATGCTGAGATACAGCACGACTTCCGGATTTCCAAGCAAAACCATATCCGAGGTGACAGGGGCTGTTCGGTAGTTGAGAACGCCGTGAGAAGAAGGTCGAACTTGGAATTGCTGATTGTCTCCGTAAAGTTCTGTTCCCGTTGGGTATAGGTAGGCGCGTGATCCCTCATTGGAACTGGCCGGCTTCTCGGGCGAGATCTGTGCGTTGGCCGCAAGATAGAAGGTGAGGCGCTCGACTTTCGGGTCTGGCCACGTGTTGTGATGCGTGATCCAGCCTGCTACCGATTTCTTCGGATCACCCTCGGGCTGCTGAACCTCCCAATACACACTGATGGGCGGCTCGTTCTCTATTCCATTCTTAACACCTTTAACCCAGCGATCGAGGAACCTCATTCGCTCCTTGTCGACAAGGCCATAGCCCCGCGGCCCAGGTCCGAAGCTCCCATGATCACCATTCATCAGAACAAGCTTCTTGTTCTTCACATGTTGCATAAAATGGGAAAACATTCGAACGTTTGCCATGGCGGAGCCGCCGTAGGCCTCTTGCCAAGCTCCGATAAGCATGGAGGGCACAGTGACTCTGTCGGTGAGCTCCTTGTTGACCACGGTCTGAGAATCGTACCATTCATCCCTCACCGGATGCTTCCGTATCTCGTCAAAAAGGGAAGTCTTGACGACTTGCCTATCGCTACTGCGAATCTTGGCCCACTCGGTATCGCCTTGATTGACGCGCCACTCTGCACCGCGCACCTGGGTTACAAACTGACTTTCAATTAGCCATGTTCCCACTGACAGCGAGAACATTCCGCCAACCGAACCCAAAAACTCGTAGCCGTCCCCGAAACCGCTCGCGACGATTGCCCGCAAATGAGGGGGCCGCTCGGCCGCGACCCAGAACTGTGGTTGCCCAGCCGACGAATTGCCGACCATCCCGACATTGCCATCGCTCCAGGGCTGCCTGGCGATCCATTCAATCAATTCGGCGCCATAAGGTCCGCCTTTGACCATTCGCTGTTCATGCCAATAGTCGATGACACCCTCCGAGCATCCCGTTCCCGGAAGATTGGCGCCCACGAAAGCGTAGCCGGCATCAAGGAATTCGTTCGCGACTTCGAAAGGGGTCGAGTTCGCTATATATGGATCATAAAGGAAAACCGTCGGATACTGACCCGATTTCTTCGGATGATATGAGATATAAGCGAGGCGCGTTCCGTCCTCCATCGTCACGTAGCCGATATTACGAATTACATCCGCCTCAGTGAAATCTGGTCGTTCTGCCGCTTTCATGCTTACCTCGATGTGATGGAAGGACCTTTAGTCAGCCGGCGGGCCAGGCGTTTATGTGAGCGTCACTCGCATAACTGACCGACGCAATATGGCGCCGTGCTGCGCTTCCTGTGATTTCCTCGTCGGATCATCGCGTCGTCTCCAGGCGACTACACGAACTCCAATATGCGCGTTTCGCAGGTACGCTTTGCACAAATTTACGCTCTGTTGGCGCAGGAAATCTGCGTTGACCTCTCTTCCGAGGCGCAGCGACGATTCTTGGGTGGCACTTGCTCGACGGTGATGAACGTGCCCGCCATGCGCACTTGGATGATCCCGAAGGGATCACCCCCGCTCACCCGCTGCAAGGGCATGACATCCGCTTGTAATAAGTAGTAGCTGCGATCCTCTCCTTTGTTGAAGGCTAAAGACGGGGATCGAAGAATTTGGGCCTATCCTTGGTCAGACTTCGATGGGCGGCGTTCCTCTGCGCGCAGCAGCGGGATGCCGAAGCCACCGCGGGGTGTACCGTAAACTTTATCTTCCGCCCGCGAGTGACACACAAAAAGTCTGGAACAGCCCTCTACTTCGCCAGCCAGCAGGCTGACAGGTGCTGTGGTCCAACCTCGATGGCTGGTGGTTCCTCTTGCCGGCAGCGGTCGAAGGCCAGTGGGCAACGCGGATGGAAACGGCAGCCTTTCGGCACACGGGCGGCGCTTGGAACCTCGCCCTGCAGGGCCGGCAGCTCGGCGCGACCTGCATTGGCGCCAACCTGCGGGGTGGCGTTACGCAAGGCGACGGTATACGGATGGCAGGGGTTGAACGTGATCTCGTCGGCGGTGCCGATCTCGACCAATTTTCCAAGATACAGGACGGCAATTCTGTCGGCGATCAACCAAGCGAGCGGCAGGTCGTGCGTGATGAACAGCAGCGCCATGCTGTGCTTGGCGCGCAGATCAACCAGGACTTGAAGAATCTGTGCGCGTATCGAGACATCGAGCATAGACACCGGTTCGTCGGCGACGATGAGTTCCGGCCTCACGGCAAGCGCTCCGGCGATCACGACCCGCTGGCGCTGCCCGCCAGACAGCTCGTGCGGGAAGCGAGCGAAGAAATCATCGGGAGGATTGAGCCCGGCCGCTGCCAGCGCTTCGCTCACACGCTCTGTGAGTTGAGCATTGTTCTTGACCAACCGCAGTGAACGCAGCGGCTCTGCCACAATGTCGAACACGGTGTGTCGGGGGTTGAGTGCCTGATAAGCGTCTTGGAAGATCATCTGCACGCGATGCCGGTAAGGGCGCAGGGCCGAGGAGCCTCGCTCCGCGGTCATGTCGCGGCCTTCGAACAACAGCTTGCCGCCTGTTGGCTGAGCAAGCTTTGTGATGACACGGCCCACAGTGGTCTTGCCGCTACCAGACTCCCCGACCAAGGCGACGATCTCACCCCGTCCGATGTTGAGGTCGATCCCGTCCACCGCGCGCACGGCGCCGGCAGGTCGGCCCAGGACACGGTCGAACAGCCCGCCCTGGATAGGAAAATGGACCTGCAGGCTCTCAAGACGCAGAATATCGGCCGTGTCAGGCATGGACTGCGACCTTGTCTTGCGAGGACCGGTGAAGGTGGCAGGCGACGCGTCCTCGCCCTAACTTATCGAGGCTGGGAACTTCGGTCGCGCAAACCGCCATAGCCGACGGACAACGCGGATGGAAAGCGCAGCCTAAGGGTCGATTCACCAGGTTGGGGGGATCACCGGGTATTGGCCGGATCATCTTTTTGCCGCTCGCTGGGTTCGGGATCGATTCGATCAGCAGTCGGGTGTAGGGATGTTTGGGTTGGGCGAAGATCTCGGCGACAGAGCCATCCTCGACGATCCGGCCGGCGTACATGATCATCACGCGATCACACGACTCAGCCACCACAGACAGGTCGTGGGTGATCAAAATCAGGGCAAGGTTAAGCTGCGATCGCAACTCCCCTAGCAGCTTGAGGATCTGAGCCTGTGTGATGACGTCCAGCGCCGTCGTCGGCTCGTCGCCGATGATGATTGAGGGGCGACATGCCAGCGCCATGGCAATCATCACCCTTTGGCGCATACCGCCCGACAACTCGTGGGGATAGGCGGAACCGCGATCCGTCGGAATGCCAACGAACTCGAGCAGTTCTCTTGCCCGCGCCGTCGCCTCGCCACGCGACATGCCGAGCTTCAGCATGCATGGCTCGGCGATCTGCTTGATGATGCGGTGAACAGGATTAAGCGCATTCATCGCGCCCTGAAAGACAACGGACGTTTCGCTCCAGCGATGTGGCCGCATCGCCGCATCATCGTCGATCGGAAGTCGGTTACCACGATAGCGCACTTGGCCACCGCTGACCCGCGCGTTGGGAGACAATAGGCCGGCTATGGCCATGGCGGTCGTGGTCTTCCCGCTGCCTGATTCTCCGACGAGGCCAACGGCCTCTCCGGCCCGGAGCGCGAAGCTTACGCTGTCGATCGCACGCGATGAAACCCCCTTGAGCCCATAGTCGACAGAGAGCCCGTCGACTTCCAGAAGCGATGTTCCGCCTTGAGAGGAGTGTATCATGGGATCACCCGCCGCCGTGGATTGAACGTGTCGTCGAGGGCATTGCCAATCAGGACGAAACTAAGCGAAACCGTGAGGACGCACACTCCGGGTGCACCGAGGTACCACCAGGCTCCGGCACTGGCCGCGCCGGCGCGCTGGGCGAGCGAAAGCAAAGTGCCCCATGAAGGCTGCAATGGATCGCCAAGCCCGAGGAACGAAAGCGACGTCTCGACATAGATTGCGCCGGCGACAACGAGCGCACCATTCGCTGCGATTTGCGGCACGAGATTGGGGAGGATGTGCCGCACCATGATGTTGAAATTGCTGCTGCCCACAACGCGTGCGCGATCAATGAATGTTCGCTCCTTAAGCGACAGTGTCTGGCTGCGAACGATGCGTGCAACGAACGCCCAGCTTGTCATGCCGATAACGACAAGGATCACGAAAAGAGAAGGACGGAAGCCGAGGATTTCTCCGCCGCGCCCCATCACCTCGAGAACCACGGGTGTGATGACCAGCGCCAATACGAAGGACGGCATGACAAAAAAGAAGTCCGTCAAGCGCATCAGCCAGACGTCAACCCTGCCACCGTAGTAGCCCGCCGTCATACCGATAGTAGTCCCGACGACGAGGCTGATCACAGTCGACAATAGCGCAATCATAAGCGAGATCCGGGCACCATGGACGACCAGATTGAGCACGTCTCGACCCACCTCGTCCGTCCCTAGAAGATGCTGGCCTGATGGGGGTACGAGGAAATCGCCGGTTGCATTGATCGCAGTCTGGAGCGGTCCCACCAGAATATTGGGGACCGCCGCCACAACAAGAAAGAATACCAGACATACGAGGCCCACCTGAGCGCTGCCGTAGCTGAGAAATTGACGCAGAAAGCCTTTTATCGCGCGCGCCCGGCCTCGCGGGGAATATCGAACAGTACTTTCACTCATTGTCGGACCCTCGGATCAAGAAGGCCGTAGGCAAGATCGGCTATGAGGTTTGCGACGACGATCGACGCACCGAGCAACAAGAATATCCCTTGAAGGACCGGATAATCTCGCGCATTGAGCGCTTCCACCGTCAGGCCTCCAATCCCCGGCCAGGCGAATACGGCTTCGACGGTGATGGCTCCCGCTACCACGTAGCCGAGATTAAGGGCAATCAGAGTTACGACCGGCAGCATTGCATTCCGGAATGCATGACGCATCAGCATCTGACCATTGGTGAGTCCCTTGGCCCGAGCGGTCACCATGTAATCCTCGGTGACTACGTCACTCATTGCCGCACGTGCGACTACAACGTATTGGCCGATCAGTCCAAGAGCCACCGCGGTGACCGGAAGCGCGAGATGCCGCAAGTAGTCGAGCAACGAGTCAAGGGAGCCGGTGATCGTGCCGGGCGAGTATGCACCGTAGCCCGGAAGCCAGCCCAATGACGTACTGAAGATGACGACCAAGAGCATCCCAAGCCAGAAAGATGGCGTAGAATAGAGCGCCAGGGAGGCTCCAGTGGCGATATGGTCGACGGCTCCTCCCCTGCGCCAACCCGCATATAGGCCAAGCATAACTCCGGATAGGATGGCGATGAATTGGGCTAGGCCGACCAGGACGATGGTGGCCGGCAAGCGCTCCAGGATCAGGTCGGCGACGCGCTGGCCCCTAAACTTGAAGCTATAGCCCAAGTCACCTTGGAGGGTTGCCGACAAGTAGTGGACCACCTGGTCCGGAAACAGCGGCCGATCGAGGCCCCAGTTCTGGCGCTGCGCCTCCATCTGTTCAGCGGTGACGCTGGTGCGCGCCCCGCCAAGCAGAAGCGCTGCAGGGTCGCCAGGGATGACTCGGAACAGGACGAAGTTCAGAACCACCACCATTAGGAGGGTTATGATGGCCCTTATGAGGATGCTCCCGATGTGGCGACCCGTCCTGCCTCCATTCATGGGGCTGACACCGGCTTCAGGCGATCGAACGGAAAGTAGCTCCACCCGGAAATCTCTTTACCCCAGCCCTCGAAGCAATCCTTGCGATGGGCATCAAGCATGAGCGGGTAACTTAGAATGATGTAGGGGGCTTCGGTGTAAATAAGGCGCGCCGCCTGGTCTACCAACTCCTGGCTCTTCTTGAGGTCTACGATGGCATCCACCTGAGACGTAAGGTGATCGAACTTCTCGTTGCTCCAGTATGCCGTATTGGGAACTTCAGCAGTTTTACCTATACTAAGCAAATTATGGGGGTCGGGACCGCGCCAGCCCGCTGAAACTAGCAGGTCCCAGCCTCCCCCGCCCTTCGCCGGTGCTGCCGTGCGGGCGCTGAGCGCGCCAGAGTCGAGCTGGGTCACCGATACGGGAATGCCGATTTGTCCCAACCAGCCAGCAATGAGCTGTACGGCCGCGAACGGCAGATCGAGGAGGCCCGAGATGGGTCCGGTAATCAGCTCGAGCTGGAAGCTGTTTCCGTCCTTATCCTCGCGAGCGCCGTCGCCGTTGGTGTCCCGATAACCGGCCGCATCCAGCCGCCGGCCGGCCTCGGCGAGATCAAAGTGACGTCTGATGTCACTGAGATCTGAGTAATAATCTTTCGCCGCCGGCATCACCAATCCCACACCGGGGTCGGCGTGGCCGCGATAGGCGCGCTCGACGATTGTCTTCTGATCGATGGCGTAGCCGATGGCATCGCGAAACGCGGGATCTTGCAGGGCCTTAGTGCTGCCTGCACCGTCTGCCGAGGCGGTATTGAAAGCCAAATAGTCTCGCTGCTCAATGCGATTTTGACCCACCTGGATGGCAGAATGCTTCGACAGATCCGCCCACTGGGAAGCCGTGAGGCCGATGCCATAGTCGAGATTGCCGCTCTTCAATCCCTGCGCGATGGGAT
This sequence comes from Mesorhizobium sp. STM 4661, assembly GCF_000359125.1. Classification (GTDB taxonomy): domain Bacteria; phylum Pseudomonadota; class Alphaproteobacteria; order Rhizobiales; family Rhizobiaceae; genus Mesorhizobium. The sequence continues at coordinate 54,841 of NZ_CAAF010000012.1, forward strand.
CGGCGGTACCAAAGAAGTTAAAAATCATGCCCTTCGTCGCCAGCTGCCCGGTGCGGAAATGTGGGTTCGGCATCATGCGGACAAACTGGCCCTGCTGAAACTCCTGGATGATCATCGGCCCCGTACCCACCAGCGGCGGGTCGTTCCGAAAGGTGCCGCGCGCATCGGCGTAGCTGACGTCCTTCCAGATGTGCTCGGGAACCATGAATACGCTGTTGTCGATTGGCCAGCGAGTGGGTGACTTGGTCACGATTTGCAACGTCTCGTCATCAAGGGCCATGATGGACTCGACGTTTTGCATGCCGTCAGTGGTGTTAAAGCCGACATTCAGTTCGTTGGGCGTGCCGATGGACTTGCGCACGTAGTTGAAGGTGAATGCGGCATCCTTGGCGGTGGCGGGCTGGCCATCCGACCACTTCATTCCAGGCCAGATTTTGAAAGTCCACGTTACGTTGTCGTCGTCAACCAACCACTCCTTGGCAAATCCCTTCCGGTCAGCATAACGCTGGGCGTCAACGCAGACCAAGGTGTCATAGGTGTAAACTAGCGGCCACCAGTTGCTATAGGAAGCGAACGGGTTCAGCGTGTCGGGAGCGGCGATGCCGCCGATGCGCACGATATGGTCAGCGCACGACGATGCGGCGAACGCCGTCGATCGCAGTATCCAAGATGCTGTGGATCCTGCCAGGATCGTCTTTAGTGCCGCGCGTCGGCTTAATGAGCGCTCATTCATCTTTTGTTCCCTTCACTTCTTTTTTATCACCCGCAAACTGCGGGAACGGAGCGGATTGCAGTCTACCCCTGCCACTGGGTCGTTTTGCGCAAAAGACTTCCTTTCCGAGCAGGAAATCGGTGATTCTTGTTCTGTGGCGCACAAAAACGACGGTTACTGGTAGGAACATCCCTCTAGTCTCTCATGTTCCCTGTCAACGCTGAAGGCGAGAGGGAACAACTGCTTGGCGCGAGTGTGCAAGCAGTCGGATTGGCTGGAACTGCACAGGGCCGGGGGCGGAGCTCAGAGACGACGGTTGATTAGACTCTCATCCGCGGGTTGGATACCGCCTTCCGTGTCTTCGTCTCGGGGCTTTCCTCGGTCTAGAGGGCGGGCGTCGGGCGGATTGGCTCGGCCACATAATTAGCGACGGGAGTTCCCCACCGTTGCCCCGCCCCCGGCCCTGTGCAGCGGGCTGGGTCGAGGTTCGTCTATGACGGTTCGATCTCTTGCCCAATGGCCCACAGGAAGGCGGCCATCTCGCGCGCGAACTTGCCGGCGGCGTTGAGGCGACGATAGCGAGCGCAGAGCCGGACCCTCAGGGCCTCGCTAACCCTGGCGGGATAGCGGTAAGTCCATGCCGCTTCGACCAAGGCGCGGCGGGCGCGTCGATTGCCGGCGAGTGTAAGGCTCGATCTGCGGACTGTGTCGCCGGTCGAACGCTCCCCCCGGAACCAGGCCGAGGAAGGCCATCAACTGTGGCGGTGTATCGAAGCGGCGCACATCCCCGATCTCGGCCGCAAAGATCACTGCGACCAGGAACGAGGCACGGCGCATCGCCTGATAGGCCTCGACGACCCGCGCCATGGACCACGTGGGCACGATGGCGCTTCAGCTGCTCGTCCAAGCGGCGTAGCCGCTGAACCGCGTCCTCAATCGCGTCGATTTTCTCCTGGAACACGATCTGCTGCGCCGGATGCTCGAAGCTCTGGCGGGCGAGCCAGCGTCGGTGCGCCAATGTCCAATGACCGCCGCCCTCGTAGATCCGACCATGGCGCAGAAGAAGGGAGAGCAGCTGCTGGCGTTTGCGGCGCAGGTCGTCGGCTCCGGATTTCCCGAGCCCGGACCAGATCGCGGACAGCCTCGTGGACTACGTCCGGCACCCACACATGCAGCCGCGCCAGAGTGACCGCGTCCCGTCGGTTCGTCTTGATACGCTCGCCCGACCGCTTCGGAATCAGGGCGGGCGCAAACACCATGCAGTCGTGACCAAGATCGCGACCTGACGGCAAAGTCCGTAACCAGTCGGTCCGGCCTCGAAGCAGACGTGCAGTCGATCGTACCTTTTTCCCAGCTTCTTGATCGTCCGCTCTATCGCTGCCGGCCTATTCTCGACCTCGCCGAGAAACCGGACTTCGCCCGTACGGCCGCCCTCGGCGATCGCCACCGCATGCTTCTTCTTGGCTACATCAAACGCGACAAATGCTTCGCTATGCTCTCCCATGGCTCGTCCTCCGTGCGTGAGGATCGGCTCGACCTATCCGAGCAACCCTCGTCGCTTAATCGCACGAAAGGGCGGGCCACGGATCTCAGACCTCGGAACATGACATCTAGAGCTCTATGGTGATCGCCGGGATCGGTCGTACACGCAAAGCTAAGCCATTGTGATGATGCTCGTCTCTGCGACATCCTCGAAAGTCTTGTAAGCCAGCCTTAGTCCGCATCGATGTTCTCGGTCCTTATGGGTGTGATTTCGCAGGTGCGTGCTTCCTCGCGGCCCATCGAGGCCTTCGGATCCAGCAATTCGACTAGCGCGACAGCCTGCTACGTCGCATGAGAACTGATCGCAGAAATGTGTACAATGGAGGAAGATGGAATCTAGAACGCGGCTGACAGGGGCAACAATCATGCTCTCCGTAGGCATGGCTCTGTCAGGATCGGCAGGGCTTTTTCCGTCTCGTCCGGCCAGCCGACTCTGAATGTGTGTGTTTTTCCGCTGCTTGTTCGGAGCGTTGGCGCTCATTGGATGGGTTTGGTTACGGGGTGGCTGGCAAAGCCTTTTCTCCATTGAGCGGAAGCTGTGGCCACTCGTGCTGGTGAGCGGCATCGATTGGCTGACGCTGTTCGAGGGATTCCATCGAACCTCCATCGGATTCGCAACGATCATCTATCATTTGCAACCCTTCTCGATCGTGCTCGCCGGCGGACTGTGCCAGACCGACCGGAATTGGCTGATCGGCTTCGGCCGAGCAAATTCTTGCCGCGTGACTGGCTGTCAGACCTCTCTGCGTTCCCATTCAGCCGTAGCAACAGAATCCATCCGATCCGCTAGGGCGGAAAAATCCGGTCACGTTTGGCCTAGGGGATGCCGATTCCGAAATGCCGGGTGTGAGCGATATCGAGAATGCGATTGACCAAGCTTGAGAAGCTGTATCCGGCGGTCGCTGCGGCCACGGAATAAGAGGAACTCATATCGAGTGTCGGCATGGAGCCTATCTCTAGGACAAACGGTTGGCCGGAGCGATCGATCCGGAAATCGACGCGGGCATAGTCTTGGCAGTTGCAGGCACGGAAGGTCGCAACCGAAATATCCCGTAACATCGTCTCAAGCCCACTCTCGATTTGCGCCGGGCAAATCTTCGGCACCGCTGCGGCCGCCACGAATTTCGCATCCCAATTCATAAGACGCGTTTCGCGATCGCCGAAGTCCTGCTCTACCAGAGGCAACACTTCGAGCTCCCCATTTCCGAGCAGTGCAACACAGATTTCCCGCCCATCGATGTATTCCTCCACTATCGCATCCTGCGTATATTTGGTGACAACCACTTCTACGGCCTGGCTCAACTTGGAATGATCATGTATGATCTGCAATCCGAGGCTGTAGTCTTCGTGACGTGGCTTCACTACCACCGGGAATCGTAGGTCGCCGGTACTCTCGGTGCCGCGACGCATCACGCGAAAGTTCGGCGTCGGCACGCCGTGATCGCGAATGAGCATTTTGGTAATGACCTTGTCGCTCGTCAGCCCAATCCCGAGCGGGCTACATCCAGTATATGGTACACCGGCCATCTCAAGCATGGCAGGAACATGGGTGAGACGCTTTTCGCCCTGAATTCCCTCCGCCAAGTTGAAAACGATTCCCGAGGGGCCGGCCCGCGGATCGGGTGGCATGAACCGCTCAAGCGTAGCGAGCAGTCCTTTATCGCCTTCACACACAAGTGTCTCGTGGCCGCGCTCTTGAAGTGCCGCTTCCACCCTTTCGGCTGTCCTGTAGACTTCCTGTGGCCAAGGCTGCGGCGGCTGCGGCCAAGGCTGACCGAACCGGTTGATTACACCGTTAAAATCACTGTTCGTCACGATAGCTACACGCATGAGCTACTCCTTGGATGTTTGCCTGCTGTCACGTTCATTCGCTCGGGTTTTGGTCTGGGTCCCGCACTCCATTTGGATCGTTCTAGCAAGTTTCATGTAGCCTCCTTAGGCCAGAGATTGCGACGACGCTACGGTCGGGAATGGATATTCACCGTGTCGCTGCAATCGGCGTGCCACTGAACAGGTCGTGCGAGCAAGAGGGACAAACCCGTGTGTTTCACGCCGCGCCGACGGGTTGCTGGCCCCTCTGTGTGTCGGGTCCCGAACATAGACGTCTTCGCCCAAACACGGCTGACACAGAACGTCGAATGATGACGGTTGGCACTTGGGACTTGTTTGGGGCGGTTAACGTTAAGCCTGATCTGATTCGGTCAACTGGCAACCCTCTTCCAGCCGCAAATTAGCACTGCCAAAAGACCGCACTCGACCACGCGCTTGTTCCAGGTCTCAAGCGCCAGCCCTTAAGAAGATTGATGCCGACGCGCCCACTGTTGAAGCAGCTGCAGCGCCACCAAGACGGCCGAGCCGGGCACCCGATCAAGCGCGTCGCCGTCGCCTATGAGGCGGCAGGCGAAGGCTTCTGGCTGGCGCGCTGGTTGCGGGCGCACGGCATCGAGGCCTATGCCTTCCAACGCGCTTTTTTAGGGTGGCTGCGTCGCGCAATAGCCCGGCGAGCAAAGCCGCTCCCTTGCGCACCGGCCCGCGCACCATCATGCCCTTGCCGTTGGCATTGTCAGTAATCAGCCGTTGATTTCTTTCAAAGTCTGCCCAGGGAAAATAGCCTTCGTGACTGCCCAATCTGAGCGGATCGTGCCCACTGGCGTGGTGTAGCTGACGGCATTGCTCGCGGTTCTCTGCGGCATGGGCCGTAATTGATCAGCGCGCCACAACCGGCAGGCTGATGAGCGGATCATCGCTCAACTGGCTGATGGTCTCAAGTGTCATATAGCGCGCCCGCTGCACGGCCCATTCATCATTCTGTTCAAGCAGCAACGCGCCAACGAGACGGACAATGGCATCGCCATTGGGGAAGATGACGACCTCGGTCCTGCGCTTGATCTCGCCGTTGAGACGCTCGACCGGTTGATGCTGTGCAGCTTGACGCGGTGCTCTTTCGGGAAAGTCATGTACGCGAGCAAGTCGTGCTCGGCCTCGTCCTGATGGTGGCGAGCTTCGGCACCTTGGGCCGGATCTGGTCGGCCACGGCGCGCCATTGCACGCTTGCGGGCTCGGCCGTCTCCTGGGCGAAGGCGGTAGCGATGAAGGCCGAGACGACGCGGCGCCCGCTCTTGCCGGCATGCGCCAGCAGTTCCTCATGAAATGGACGTTATGCCGACGTCGGCATAACGTGCAC
>NZ_CAAF010000011.1 GCF_000359125.1 Mesorhizobium sp. STM 4661
TGGAATGAAGCCGCGGTCCTCCGGTATGACAGAGGGGGGCGCGAAGGAACTCGACCGAGCGATCTTCCAACAGAATTCGCGGCTCGTGCGCCAGATCAGGCTGGACCATTCGCCAAATTGCGCGCTGGTGCGGAAGATCGACAAGAAATTTCGCCGACATATCTGCATCTTGTCCGCCGAGGCAGCAGCAGCCAGCGGCAGCGATGGCGAAGACTTGCCCCGACGAATTGGCACTGGTCTGGCGGTGTGCGAAGATCGCGCCGGGCAACATTGGAGGACGAGGTGATGGCCGATGCTGGAATGTTGCGCTTCCATGTGCCGGAACCGGAAGTACGGCCGGGCGGGACGCCGGATTTCTCCAATGTGACCATCCCCAAGGCCGGCTCGGTGCCGCGCCCGGAGATCGATGTCGATCCGCGCACCATCCGCGACATGGCGTTTTCGATCATCCGTGTCTTGAACCGCAACGGCGAGGCGGTTGGCCCCTGGGCCGGCCTGCTTTCCGACGATGAGCTGCTGGAGGGGTTGCGCAACATGATGACTCTGCGCAGCTTCGATCAGCGCATGCAGATGGCGCAGCGCCAGGGCAAGACCTCCTTCTACATGCAGCATCTCGGTGAAGAGGCGGTGAGCTGCGCCTTCCGCAAGGCGCTCACCCCCGGCGACATGAATTTTCCGACCTATCGGCAGGCCGGCCTGCTCATCGCCGACGGCTATCCGATGGTCACGATGATGAATCAGATCTATTCGAACGAGGCCGATCCGCTGAAGGGAAGGCAATTGCCGATCATGTACTCGTCGAAGGAGCATGGCTTCTTCTCGATCTCCGGCAATCTGGCGACGCAATATATCCAGGCGGTCGGCTGGGCGATGGCTTCGGCGATCTCCAACGATTCGCGCATCGCCGCCGCCTGGATCGGCGACGGTTCGACGGCCGAATCCGACTTCCATGCAGCCCTCGTGTTCGCCTCGACCTACAAGGCGCCGGTCGTGCTCAACGTGGTCAACAACCAGTGGGCGATTTCGACCTTCCAGGGCATTGCGCGCGGCGGTTCCGGCACTTTCGCCGCGCGTGGCCTCGGCTTCGGCATCCCCTCGCTGCGCGTCGACGGCAATGACTATCTCGCCGTGCATGCGGTGGCCAAATGGGCCGCGGAACGGGCGCGCGGCAATCTCGGGCCGACGCTGGTCGAATATGTCACCTACCGCGTCGGCGCGCATTCGAGCTCCGACGATCCGTCCGCCTACCGGCCGAAAGCCGAATCCGATGCCTGGCCGCTCGGCGACCCGATCGTCAGGCTGAAGAACCATCTCATCCAGCGCGGCGTCTGGTCGGACGAGCGCCACGCCCAGGCCGAAGCGGAAATCCTCGAGACGGTGATCGCGGCGCAGAAGGAAGCCGAGAGCCATGGCACGCTGCATGCCGGCGGCAAGCCGTCGACGCGCGACATGTTCGAAGGCGTCTATGCCGAGATGCCGCCGCATCTCAGGCGCCAGCGCCAGCAGGCAGGGGTCTGACCATGCCAAGACGGACGATGATCGAGGCGATCCGCGACGCCATGGACGTGTCGATGGCGCGTGACAGCCAAGTCATCGTGTTCGGCGAGGATGTCGGCTTTTTCGGCGGCGTCTTCCGCTGCACGCAGGGCCTGCAGGCGAAATACGGCAAGAGCCGCTGCTTCGACGCGCCGATCAGCGAGGCCGGCATTGTCGGCTCTGCCATCGGCATGGCGGCCTATGGCCTGAAGCCCTGTGTCGAGGTGCAGTTTGCCGACTATGTCTATCCGGCCTATGACCAGATCGTCTCGGAGGCGGCGCGGCTGCGCTACCGCTCGAACGGCGATTTCACCTGCCCGATCGTGGTGCGCATGCCGACCGGCGGCGGCATCTTCGGCGGCCAGACCCATAGCCAGAGCCCGGAAGCGCTGTTCACCCATGTCTCCGGCCTGAAAGTCGTGGTGCCGTCCAATCCGCATGACGCCAAGGGCCTGTTGATCGCGGCGATCGAGGATCCCGACCCGGTGATCTTCCTGGAACCGAAGCGGCTCTACAACGGTCCCTTCGACGGCCACCACGACCGCCCGGTGACGCCGTGGTCGAAACATGATCTGGGCGAGGTCGCCGACGGCCACTACACCGTCCCGCTCGGCAAGGCCGTGATCCGCCGGTCGGGCGCCGCCGTCACCGTGCTTGCCTATGGCACCATGGTCTATGTCGCCGGGGCCGCCGCCGAGGAGGCCGGCATCGACGCCGAGATCATCGATCTCAGGACATTGCTGCCGCTCGATCTCGAAACGATCGTCGCCTCGGTGAAGAAAACCGGGCGCTGCGTGGTCGTGCACGAAGCGACGCTGACCTCCGGCTTCGGCGCCGAGCTGTCGGCGCTGGTGCAGGAGAACTGCTTCTATCATCTGGAAGCGCCGGTGGCGCGGGTCGCCGGCTGGGACACGCCCTATCCGCATGCGCAGGAATGGGACTATTTTCCCGGTCCCGCCAGGGTCGGCCGTGCGCTCATTGAAACGATGGAGGCCTGAGCGTGGGCGAATATGTGATCAAGCTGCCGGATGTCGGCGAAGGCGTCGCCGAGGCCGAGCTCGTCGAATGGCAGGTCAAGGTCGGCGATCTCGTGCGCGAGGACGCGGTGCTTGCCGCCGTCATGACCGATAAGGCGACCGTCGAAATCCCTTCGCCCGTCGATGGCGAGATCCTGTGGCTCGGCGCCGAGATCGGCGACACGGTGGCGATCGGCTCGCCGATCGTGCGGCTGAAAGTGGCGGGAGAGGGCAATGTGAAGGATGCAGCGGCGCAAGCCGTCGAGGCGGACGCCAAGAGTACCCCCACCCCTAACCCCTCCCCACAAGGGGGAGGGGGACGCGCCTCGGCTCCCAAGGTTGAAGCCAAGCCCATTTCGCCATCATCTAGAAAAGTTTCAACGCATGAGAGTGGAAGGGCGGGTGCCGAATCCCCCTCCCCCTTGTGGGGAGGGGTTAGGGGTGGGGGTACAGCGCCGACCTCCGGCGCCCCACGTCCCGAAGGTGAGAAGCCGCTGGCGTCGCCCGCCATCCGGCTGAGGGCCAAGGAGGCAGGCATCGATCTCAGGCAGGTTGCGGGCAGCGGGCCGGCCGGCCGCATAAGCCACGAGGATATCGACGCCTTCCTGGCGCGGGGACCGCAGGTCGCCAGGGCATCCGGCCTCGCCCGCAACGATGGCGTCGAGGACATCAAGGTGATCGGGCTCAGGCGCAAGATCGCCGAGAAGATGGCGCTCGCCAAATCGCGCATCCCGCACATCACCTATGTCGAGGAGATCGACGTCACCGCATTGGAGGAATTGCGCGCCGCGCTCAACAAGGAGAAACGGCCGGCCGGCGCGGAAAGGCCAAAGCTGACGCTGCTGCCGTTCCTGATGCGGGCGATGGTCAAGGCGATTGCCGACCAGCCCAATCTCAACGCGCTGTTCGACGACGAGGCCGGCATCGTCCACCAGCATGGCGGCGTCCATATCGGCATTGCCGCGCAGACGCCGTCGGGGCTGGTGGTGCCGGTGGTCAGGCATGCCGAGGCGCGCGACATCTGGGATTGCGCCGCCGAACTCAACCGCTTGGCCGAGGCGGCAAAATCCGGAACCGCGACGCGCGACGAACTGTCGGGATCGACCATCACCATCACCTCGCTCGGCGCCATGGGCGGCGTGGCGACGACGCCGGTGATCAACCATCCGGAAGTGGCGATCGTCGGCGTCAACAAGATGATGGTGCGGCCGGTGTGGGACGGCACGCAGTTCATCCCGCGCAAGATGATGAACCTGTCCTCCAGCTTCGATCATCGGGTGATCGACGGCTGGGATGCCGCGGTGTTTATCCAGCGCATCAAGACGCTGCTGGAGACGCCGGCGCTGATTTTTGTGGATTGAGGCGGGACGATCGAGATGCCGGCGGGACAGCGCCCCCCTCTGCCTTGCCAGGCATCTCCCCCACAAGGGGGGAGATCGGATGTCACGCCGGCCTTCGCCAATCTTCATCGTTCGGGGGAACAGGCGGATCGCAGAAGCAGCCAATCTCCCCCCTCGTGGGGGAGATGTCCGGCAGGACAGAGGGGGGCGCGAAGGATCGCCACAGGCCGCGTTTCCGATCCAGCGCGACAACGAGTTAGGGTGCCAAGATGAAAGAAATCTCCTGCAAGCTGCTCGTCATCGGCGCCGGTCCCGGCGGCTATGTCTGCGCCATCCGTGCCGGCCAGCTCGGCATCGACACGGTGATCGTCGAAGCCGGCAGACCGGGCGGCACCTGCCTCAATGTCGGCTGCATTCCGTCCAAGGCGCTGATCCATGCGGCGGAGGAGTTCGAGAAGGTCTCGCATATGGCCGGCGGCAAGAGCCCGCTCGGCATTTCACTCGCGCCGCCATCGCTCGACCTGGCCAAAACCGTGGCCTGGAAGGACGCTATCATTAGCCGGCTTACCAGCGGCGTGGCCGGGCTGCTCAAGAAAGCAAAAGTCAAGACCGTCCAGGGATGGGCGACGTTCCGCGACGGCAAGACCGTGGCGGTCGAGACGGAGACCGGAACGCAGGTGATCCGCGCCGAGACGGTGGTGATCGCGACCGGCTCGGCGCCGGTCGAGCTGCCCTTCCTGCCCTTCGGCGGGCCGGTGATCTCGTCCACCGAAGCGCTGGCGCTGAGCGCGGTGCCGGGCAAGCTCGCGGTCGTCGGTGGCGGCTATATCGGGCTGGAGCTTGGCATTGCCTTCGCCAAGCTCGGCGCCGAGGTGACCGTGGTCGAGGCCCTGCCACGCGTGCTCGCGCAATATGATGCCGAATTGACCCGGCCCGTGGTGAAGCGGCTGGCCGAACTCGGCATCGAGGTGCTGACGGGCGCCAAGGCCAAGGGGCTGGCAAGCGAGGGACAGGCGGGCAAGGGACAGGCGGGCAAGGGCGATGCGCTGCTGGTCGAGACATCGGACGGCAAGAACGCCAGGGTTGCCGCCGACAAGATCCTGGTCACGGTCGGGCGCAAGCCGCTGACCGAAGGTTTTGGGCTCGAGCAGATCGACCTCGACAGGGCAGGCAAATTCATCCGCATCGACGATCAATGCCGCACCTCGATGCGCGGCATCTTCGCCATCGGCGACGTCACCGGCGAGCCGATGCTGGCGCACCGGGCGATGGCGCAAGGCGAAATGGTCGCCGAGATCGTCGCCGGTCACAAAAGAAGCTGGGACAAGCGCTCAATCCCGGCCATCTGCTTCACCGATCCCGAGCTGGTCACCGCAGGGCTGTCGCCGGAGGAGGCGAAGGCGCTGGGCGGCGAGATCAAGATCGGCCTGTTCCCCTTCGCCGCCAATGGCCGGGCGATGACGAAACTGGGCGAGGAAGGGTTCGTCCGGGTCGTCGCCCGCGCCGACAACCATCTGGTGCTCGGCATTCAGGCGGTCGGACAAGGCGTGTCGGAACTGTCGGCGGCCTTTGGCCTGGCGCTGGAGATGGGCGCGCGGCTGGAGGACATCGCCGGCACCATCCATGCCCACCCGACACAGGGCGAGGGTTTTCAGGAAGCGGCGCTTAAGGCGCTGGGGCACGCGCTGCATGTTTGAGCAGGCGTCTCTTCCAAGCGCTGGTGCGGTGTAGAATCTTTCAGATGTTGGCGGGACAGGGCCCCCCTCTGTCCTGCCGGACATCTCCCCCTCAAGGGGGGAGATCGGCAGTTTCGGGCTCAGCGCCTTTCTTAAGACTTTGAAAATTGGCGAAAGCTTTCATGAAGTCCAATCTCCCCGCTTGAGGGGGAGATGCCCGGTAGGGCAGAGGGGGGCGTTGTCCCGCCAGCGCCTCTCAGATGGGCGGCCCTCAACTCGCCAGCCGGCTTACCATTTCGTGCTTTGCATAGGCGTGCCCAAAACGGTTGGCGAGGAAAGCGTCGAGCGCGATGTCTTCCTGCCTGATAAAGCCCTTGGCCGGCAGGCTTCCATCGGCCAGCATGTCGAGCACCGCGCAGATGGCGGATGCGGTGGTGATCTGGATGGCGCTGCGCACGGTTTCGCCGACACGCTTCGAGTAGATCTTGTTGGCGTAGGTCTCCTGCAGCAGACGGCCGTTCTTGAAGCCGCTGACGGTGACGAAGACGATGACCACGTCCTGCAGCGTCGCCGGCAACGCGCTTTCGAAAATGTCCTTCAGCACGTCGCGGCGATGGCGCAGGCCGAGGTCGTTGAGCAGCGCCTTCATGATCGCGGCATGGCCGGGGTAGCGGATGGTGCGGTAGTTCAGCGTGCGCACCTTGCCCCTCAGCGTCTCGGCCAGGGTGCCCAGCCCACCCGAGGTGTTGAACGCCTCATAGGTGACGCCGTCGAGCGAGAATTCCTCGCGCTCCTCCAGCGGCGGCACCTCGACCAGTTCGCCCTCGACGATCGCTTCGCAGGGCTCGCAATATTCGTTGATGACGCCATCGGTGCTCCAGGTCAGATTGTAGTTCAGCGCATTGGACGGGTATTGCGGCAGCGCGCCGACCCGCATGCGCACGCTCTCCAGCGTGTCGAAGCGGCTGGCGAGGTCGTTGGCGACGATCGAGATGAAGCCCGGCGCCAGCCCGCATTGCGGGATGAAGGCCGTTTTGGCCGAACGGGCCAGCTCCTTGACGCGCCTTGTGGCGGCGACATCCTCGGTCAGGTCGAGATAGTGCACGCCGGCAGTGGCCGCCGCTTCGGCGATGCGCGTGGTCAGGTGGAAGGGTGCCGCGCTCAGCACCGCGAAACTGCCGGCGAGCGCGGCTTCGAGAGCGCCAACCTTTGCAATGTCGAGCTCCAGCGTTTTGACCGTGGCCGGCAGTTCGGCCGAGCCCAGCTGCGCCACTGAGCGATCGACGAGGGTGACATGATAGTCGCCGGTCGCGGCGAGCATATCGGCGATGGTCGAGCCGATCGTGCCGGCGCCGACGATTACGATTTTCTTCATGACGGCTTCCCTCGACTAACCTGGTTAAGAGCACAGAATCGCAGCTTGCCTGTCGAAAGGAAGCGTGGAATTGTTCGAAACGAAGTCTCGAAATGATCAATACGCCGATATAGGTCGTCGAAATGCTGAGTGACGCTGACCAGGCACTAATTTCCCTGCTGCGCGACAATGCGCGCTCAACGGCGGAGCTGGCGCGGCGGCTCGGCGTGTCGCGCACGACCGTGCAGAGCCGGATCGAGCGGCTGGAACAGCGCGGCATCATCGCCGGCTATGGGGTGAGGCTTTCGCCGGACTATGAGCGCGGCCTGGTGCGGGCGCATGTGCTGCTCACCGTCACGCCCAAGCTTGCCGACAAGGTCGTGCGCGCCCTGCAGGCGCTGGCGCCGGTGCGCACGCTGCATTCGGTGAGCGGCAATTTCGACATGATCGTCATCGTCGACGCGCCGTCGATCAGGGATCTCGACACGCTTCTCGACGAGATCGGCGCGATGGAGGGGGTCGAGCGGACATCGTCCTCGATCATCCTGTCGACGCGGATCGACCGCTGAGGGGGGCAGAACTAAAGCCGTTCTGTAGTGATCCTTCGCGCCCCCCTCTGCCCTGCCGGGCATCTCCCCCACAAGGGGGGAGATTGGCAGTTTCGCCGCTCCGCTCAGTCCTGCAACGTTGGCGATTGGCGCAAGCCAGGATGATGGCCGATCTCCCCCCTCGTGGGGGAGATGTCCGGCAGGACAGAGGGGGGCGCTGTCCCGCTGGCATCAAAAGGTTCCGCCATCGCGCCAGCGAAAGTACCTACTGCGCGGCGTTCTTCAGCCAGTCGTCGACGCTCTGCTTCAGGCCAATACCATGGCATCGTAAACAATGTGCGACAGGCGGCGCTAGCCGCCGATCTGATCCAGAAACGGCAGATTGCCGGCCATCAGCCCGGCGTCGACATTGAGCGTCGTGCCGGTTATCCCGCTGGCAAAGGGCGACGCCAGGAAGACGGCGGCGCGGGCGACCTCGACCGGTTCCACCAACCTGCCGAGCGGATAGAGTTTGCCGACGGCGGCGAGGATCTCCGGTTTTTGCGCAAGGCGATGTTCCCAGGCGCCGGTGCGGATCGAGCCGGGAATGACGGCGTTCGCGCGGATGCCGTTGCGGCCCTCCTCGGTGGCGATGGCGCGCATCCAGGCGTTGAGCGCGGCCTTGGCGGCGGCATAGGCCGGGTTACCGAAATGGGCCTGCGCGTTGACCGAGGAAATGAACACGAAGGCCGCGCCCCGCGGCTGGTTGCGCATGGCGGGCAGCAGCGCCCGCGACAGCAGTGCGGCGCTGCGGAAATTAAGATCCATTTCATGATCGAGCGCGGCAAGCGAGACGTCAGCCAGCGTTTCCGCCCGCGTCCAGCCGGCGTTCGAGATGACCGCCGCCGGCGCATTGCCCTTGCCGATGCGGCTGGCAAACGATGCGACGGCGTCATCATCGAGCAGGTCGAAATGATGCGCCTCGGCAATTCCCGTCGCGGTCAGGTCGGTTGCCTCGCGATCGCAGGCGATCACCCTTGCCCCACAGGTCGACAGGACAGCGACCAGTGCGCTGCCGACGCCGCCGGCGGCACCCGTCACTACCACGCCGCGGCCACCGAAATCGATCATATGGCTCCTCGCTTGCTCCCCTTCCAATCCTCCCCTGCCGGATGTCCTGATGCAATCGCCGCGTAAAACACCTTGCTACAACCGCTTGGCGTGCAGGATGCTGACGCTCCTGTAATAAAGCAACATGAATTCCAAAAAATGTTGCTTTCCTACAAGGCCTGTATGAGAATCGCCTGGACAGGCGTAGACCGTCCGGGAGGAAACGGGCAAATGGCGTTATGACAAGAGAGATCCGGCGAATCGCATAGGCGCCATCGCCAACATGCCGGGTCGCGCAGTGCCGCGCCATGAACAGGAGGCCATTCCTTGCCCAAACAGTGTTTTGGAACGTCACATGTCCCGCTGTCGCCAGCGGTGCGGGCCGGCGACTTCGTCTATGTCTCCGGCCAGGTGCCGGTCGGCGGCGACGGCGTGGTGGTCAAGGGCGGCATCGTCGAGCAGACCGAGCAGGTGCTTTCGAATGTAAAGGCAGCGTTGGCGCTGGCTGGGTGCGTCATGGACGACGTGGTCAAGACGACGGTCTGGCTTGAGGATGCGCGTGATTTCGGCGCCTTCAACACCGTCTATGCCCGGCATTTTCCAAAGGATCCGCCGGCGCGCACCACGGTGGAGTCGCGGCTGATGATCGACATCAAGATCGAGGTCGAAGCCGTCGCCTACAGGCCGCTCTGATCGGCGCCGACAAGGGACAGAAACGGGAAACAGTCGCCATGCGTGTCTTCACGGCCTCGCTCGCAACCGAGACGAACACCTTCTCGCCGGTCTCGACCGACCGGTCGTCCTTCGAGATGGCATTCTACGCACCGCCCGGCAAGCATCCGGAAACCCCGACGCTGTGCTCCGCGCCGATCCCCGTCCTGCGCCGGCGGGCCAAAGCCGAGGGCTTCACCCTGATCGAGGGTACCGCGACCTGGGCCGAACCCGGCGGCTATGTCAGGCTCGATGTCTATGAGGCGCTGCGCGACGAGATCCTCGATCAATTGCGGGCGGCAATGCCGGTGGATTGCGTCGTGCTCGGCCTGCATGGCGCGATGATCGCGCGCGGGCTGGACGACTGCGAGGGCGATCTTCTGGCGCGCGTGCGCGAGATCGTCGGCCCCAAGATGATCGTCGCCGCCGAACTCGACCCGCACAGCCATTTGACAAAAAAGCGCGTCGCGGCGGCCGACATACTGGCCGCGTTTCTCGAATTTCCGCACACCGATTTCGTCGAGCGCGCCGAGCATGTCGTCGAGCTGGCGCTGGCGGCGACGCGCGGCAAGATCCGCCCGGTCATCTCGAGCTTCGACTGCCGGATGATCGACGTGTTTCCGACCAGCCGCGAGCCGATGCGCTCCTTCGTCGACCGGATCAAGGCGCTGCAGGGCAAGGACGGCATCCTGTCGGTGTCGCTGATCCATGGGTTTCTCGCCGGCGACACCGCCGAGACCGGCACGCAGCTTCTGGTGGTCAGCGACAATGACCGCGCCGCCGGCAATGCGCTGGCCGAGCGGCTCGGCCAGGAGGTTTTCGCCATGCGCGGCTCGACGGCGATGCGCAGCGTGACGGTCGGCGAGGCCATCGAGCGGGTCAGGACAGGCGGCCATGGCGACAAGCCGTTCGTGCTCGCCGACATGTGGGACAATCCCGGCGGTGGCACCGCCGGCGACAACACTGCCTTGCTGCACGCATTGGTCGACAGCGGCATCAGAAGCGCCGGCGTGGCCACCATCTGGGATCCGCAGGCCGTCGCGCGGGCGACAGGCGCGGGCGAAGGCACAATGCTCGACATCCGCATCGGCGGCAAGACGAGCGTTGCCAGCGGCATGCCCTTCGACGGCACGTTCGAGGTCCGCCGCCTGGCACCGGACGCCTGGCAGTCATTCGGGTCGAGCCTGGTGCCGCTCGGCCCCTCGGCCGTGCTGCGCCTGGCGGGCACGGAGATCGACATCGTCATCAACACCAACCGCACGCAGACCTTCGAGCCCGACATCTTCTCCAATCTCGGCATCGACCCGCACGGCAAGCAGGTGCTGATCATCAAATCCACCAACCATTTCCATGCCGGTTTCGTGCCGGTCGCGCGCGAAATCATCTATGTCGCGGTCGAGGGCTGCTATCCCAACAATCCCGTCACCACGCCCTACCGCAAGCTCAAGCGCCCGATCTGGCCGATCGTGGCAGACCCTTTTGGGCCTGACAGGTCTGGCGAGGCCGCGGCCTGAAGCCGGCTTGTTTTCCATTGGGATGCAGGACCATCGCATAAGGGCAAGAGCCCCCTCACCCGGATCGCCGGCGTTGGCGCCAAGCGGCCGGATGAGGGGCCCACCGCGTCAGAATGGAACGAACCGGAGGCTAGACATCGATGCAATTTGATCTCCTGCTGAAGGGCGGTCGCCTCATCGACCCGGCGTCCGGGCTCGACGCGCCACGCGATCTCGCCATCGCCGATGGCCGCATCGCCGCAATCGAGGCCGACATCCCGTTCGAGCGCGCGGCGCGCGTCATCGACGCCAGCGGCTCCATCGTCGCGCCCGGCCTCATCGACCTGCACAGCCACGTCTATTGGGGCGGCACCTCGCTTGGCGTCGATGCCGACCGTCTCGCCGCAAGGAGCGGCACCTCCACCTTCATCGATGCGGGAAGCGCCGGCGCCGGCAACTTCCTCGGCTTTCGCCGCCATGTCATCGAGCGCTCGAAGGTGCGCATCCTGGCCTATGTCAACATTTCCTTTGCCGGCATCTTCGGCTTCTCGCATAGCGTGGCGGTCGGCGAGTGCAGCGACCTCAGGCTCTGCGAACCGCGCGAGACGGTGGCGGCGGTGCGCGAGCACGCGGACGTGGTCGTCGGCGTCAAGGTCCGCTCGGGCCGCCATGCCGGCGGCGCCAGCGGCATCGCCCCGGTCGATCTGGCGCTGGAGGCCGCCGACCAGGCAGGCCTGCCGCTGATGGCGCATATAGACGAGCCGCCGCCCGGCCGCTCGGAAGTCCTGCCGCGCCTGCGCAAGGGCGATATCCTCACCCACTGCTTCCGGCCGTTTCCCAACGCGTCGGTCTTCGCCTCGGGCGCGGTGCGGCCCGACATGAGGCTGGCGCGCGAGCGCGGCGTCATCTTCGACATCGGCCATGGCATGGGCTCGTTCGACTTCGAGGTCGCCAAGGCGATGCTGAAGGAGGGGCTGGCGCCGGACGTGATCAGCAGCGACGTGCATCTCTACTGCGTCGACGGACCGGCCTTCGACATTCTGGTCTGCATGTCGAAACTGCTTGCGCTGGGCATGCCGCTGGTCGAGGTGCTGCGCGCCGCGACGCAGCGGCCGGCGGAAGCGATCGCCCGGCCTGATCTCGGCACGCTCAAGGTGGGCGGCGTCGGTGACGTCGCGGTGCTGCGCCTGCGTTCAGGCAGCTTCACCTTCGTCGATTCGGTCGGCACATCGCTTGTCGCCGGCGAGAGACTGGTGTCGGACGGCATCGTGATCGGCGGCACCTGGTGGCCGAACGAAGCGGCGGATGACCTCAGCGACACCGAGCGTTTCGAGGCGCATGCCCGAGATACGCATGTCGATGTCGCCGCCCGGCATTTCGGGCATAGCCACGATTGATGACGCTGCCAATCTCCCCCACAAGGGGGGAGATCGAGCCAATCTTCAGCGTCCAGGCGCCCCATAAACCGGCGTCTCAATACCTTCCATCCTCGCCTTGATCTGCAACGCCACATATTTTGAATAGAAACGCGACAGCGCCAGATTGCCGCCGTGGAACCACAGCGCTTCCTGTGCCGTCGGCTTCCACATGTTGCGCAACTCGCCCTGCCAGGGGCCGGGATCGCCCTTGACGCCCGAGCCAAGTCCCCAGCATGGGCCGACCTTGTCGGCGACGTCGCGCGAGACGATCGCCGCCACCGTCTCGTTCATCGACTGATAGCCGGTGCAGGCGATGATGGCGTCGGCCGCGAGTTCGGTGCCGTCGTCGAAGAGGATGCCTGTCGGCGTCAGCGCCTTGATGCCGACGCCGCCGCGCACGCCAATCTTGCCGTCGATGATCAGGTCGCTAGCGCCGACATCGATGTAGTAGCCCGAACCTGTCCGGTAGGCCTTCATCAAAAGCCCGGTCTCGTCGTCGCCGAAATCGAGGGCGAAGCCGGAAGCGCGCAGACGGTCATAGAAGGCCGCGTCGCGTGCCTTGATGATTTCGTAGAGCGCTCGCTGGCCTTGGGGCACCAGCGCGAAAGGCGTCGAGGCGACGATCATGTCGGCCTTCTCGGTGGTGATGCCGCGCTCCAGCGCCTCTTCCGAAAAGATCTCGAAGCCGACTTCCATCAAGGTGTCCGACTTGACCACCGTGGTCGGCGAACGCTGGATCATGGTCACCTCGGCGCCGCTCTCCCAGAGGTCGACGCTGACATCATGTCCCGAGCTTGCCGAACCGACGACGGCAACCTTCTTGCCGCGGAACTTTTCGCCGCTGGAATACTGGCTCGAATGCAGCAGCTCGCCCTGGAAGGCATCGGCGCCCGGCAGATCGATGCGCCTTGGCGGGCCATAGGCGCCGGTGGCAAAGACGATATGCTTCGGCTTCAGCGTGATGCGCCGGCCGACGCGATCGACGACGACGGTCCAGACCTTCTCTGTCTCATCATAGCTGGCGCTGACGCATTTGGTGGCGACCCAGTAATTGAGCTCCATGACGCGCGTGTACATTTCCAGCCAGTCGCCCATCTTGTCCTTGGGCGTGAACACCGGCCAGTTCTCCGGAAACGGGATGTAGGGCAGATGGTCGTACCAGACCGGATCGTGCAGCACGAGCGTACGGTAACGGTTGCGCCAGGAATCGCCGGGTCGCGCATTCTTCTCGATGACGATGGCGGGCACGCCGAGCTGCCGCAGCCGCGCGCCCAGCATGATGCCGCCCTGGCCGCCGCCGATGACCAGGCAATAGGGCTGCTCGCCGGCGCCGAGGTCGCGCGTCTCGCGCGCCCTCGCCTCCGACCAGGTCTCGCGGTTGGGGTCGGCCTTGTGGCGGACACCGAGCGGCCGCGCCGGGCCTTTGCGCTCCTCGAACCCCTTGAGGTCGGTCATCGCCGTGAACAGCGTCCGGCATCGGCCGTCCTTGAGGCGCATGATGCCCTGGCCCCAGGCCGATGCCGTCTCGAAGGTGAACCAGGCTTCTACCGTGCCTTCGTCCGAGCTCGCCTCGCCACTGAGCTGCCAGGCGGTCGGGCTTGCCGTCGCCAGCGTGGCATCGAGCATCTCGCGGATCGCCGTCTGGCCTTCCATGGTCTTGATGTTCCAGGTGAAGGTCAAAAGATCGCGCCAGTAGCAGTCCTCGACGAACAGGTGAGTCACAGCCGCCGCATCGCCGGCCTCGAGCGCCTGGGCAAAGGAGGAAAGCCAGGTAGCCGCCTGTTTCGATGGTGCGATCTCGAGCATCTATATTCCCTCTTTCCGTTTCAAGTCGGCGCCGCTCGGTC
>NZ_CAAF010000010.1 GCF_000359125.1 Mesorhizobium sp. STM 4661
TATTCCGACCGGCAATCTCGCTGAAGACATCTGCGATATCCATTCGGATATCAGCCAAGACTCGCGCCCAGACGACTGAAAACCTCTGACAGACTGTTTCGCAGCGACTCCAAACGTGTGCTCTTGCCACGGAACTGCCGGATGCTTGCCGCATTTCCTGCCTTATTCGCCACCTAACGGCGCGGTTCTGTCAACGGAGCCTTCCAAATGAAGAAGAACAACAAGACCGCGCTTGTCGCGGTGACGATAGCGGCTGGCCTGATGGTCGGCGCATCCGTCTCTCCCGCCGCCGCCCAGTGCGGGCGTGCCTCCTGGTACGCGCTGCATTCGAAAACCGCTTCCGGCGAGCGCATGAACCCCTCGGCACTGACCGCGGCACACCGCAGCCTGCCCTTCGGCACCAGGCTGAAAGTGACCAACCGCAACAATGGCCGCAGCGTCGTCGTGCGCATCAACGATCGCGGCCCGTTCATCAAGGGGCGCATGCTCGATCTGTCGAAGGGCGCCGCCAGCCGGCTCGGCTTCATCGGCTCGGGCCATACGTCCGTGTGCATGGCACGCGTCTGAGCCTGTTTGGGCTCCGGCGGTCGAAACAGGTTCCCGCTGGACACCACTCCGCGTCTTCGCGGGCGCACATTGAGCCGGCTCTGGCTGTGGAGGGCGGATTCCCAAGGCCTTGGACGAAAGAAGTGCATAGATCACGGCACCTGACGTATTGCATCGCAGCAATTTGTTGTTAACTTCCCCGGCAGACATTCAGGGTTCGGCGCTGCCCGTCGTCCTCTTGGTGCTGCAGCCGCGGGGTTCCCGATGTTCTACCAGATCTACGAACTGAACCACGCAGCCCTGCAGCCGGCGCGCCTCTATGCCGATGCGGTGCGGTTGCTTTACACAAATCCGCTCAATCCGTTTTCGCACACGCACTGGGGCCGTTCGGTCGCGGCGGCGGCCGAATTGTTCGAGCGCACCACGCGCCGCTACGGCAAGCCGCGGTTCGGCCTGACGAAGACGGTCGTCGACTGGAAGAATGTCGAGGTCAGCGAAAAGACCGTCTGGTCGCGGCCGTTCTGCAATCTGGTCCGTTTCGAGCGCGCCGTTCCGGCAGGGCGCCGGCCTGATCCGAAGCTGCTGATCGTGGCGCCGATGTCCGGCCATTACGCGACGCTTTTGCGCGGCACGGTCGAAGCGATGCTGCCCTATGCCGACGTGCACATCACGGACTGGGTCGACGCCCGCATGGTGCCGCTCAGCGAGGGCCGCTTCGACCTCGACGACTATATCGATTACATCGTCGACATGCTGCATGCGCTGGGGCCCGACACCCATGTCATGGCGGTGTGCCAGCCTTCCGTGCCGGTGCTGGCGGCGGTGGCGCTGATGGAGACGCGCGGCGACCCGTTCGTCCCCTCGACGATGACGCTGATGGGCGGGCCGATCGACACACGCCGCAATCCGACCGCGGTCAATCTTCTGGCCGAGGAAAAGGGCATCGACTGGTTCCGCGACAATGTCGTCATGCAGGCGCCCTGGCCGGTGCCGGGCTTCGGCCGCGAGGTCTATCCCGGCTTCCTGCAGCTTTCGGGCTTCATGAGCATGAATCTCGACCGCCACATCATCGCCCACAAGGACTTCTTCATGCATCTGGTGAAGCATGATGGCGACAATGCCGAGAAGCACCGCGATTTCTACGACGAATATCTGGCGGTGATGGACCTGACGGCGGAGTTCTACCTGCAGACGGTCGATACCGTGTTCGTCCGCCATGCCTTGCCCAAGGGCGAGATGACGCATCGCGGCGTGGCCGTCGACCCGTCTGATATCCGCAATGTCGCCCTGTTCACGGTCGAGGGCGAGAACGACGATATTTCCGGCCTCGGCCAGACGAAGGCGGCGCACGATCTGTGCGTCAACATCCCCGCGGACAGGCACGCCCACTACATGCAGCCGGCGGTCGGCCATTACGGCGTCTTCAACGGCTCGCGCTTCCGCTCCGAAATCGTGCCGCGCATCGTCGACTTCATCACCAGCTACGGCCGCCAGACCCGCGTTGCGGTGAAACCGAGGCTGGTGCGCGCCGCCAAGGGGTAGGCCAAGGGGTAGGGATGTTGCACAATAGCCGCTTTTTCGGCTGTGCAGGTAACCATGTCGCAAATCTCGCCGTTTGCATAATTGACACGGAGTGTAAATCGCCCTTAACGTTTCGTTAACAACATGGGACGAGCGGGGACAATGATTTCCTCAAAGGTGGCGCGAAAGCTGCGCCGGTGCGTTGTGGCCGGGCTGGCGATTTCGGGAGGTTGGGCGACATCGGCTCTGGCGGCCAGCCCGATGGTGACCGGTGGCCCGACATCGCAACCGATCGGCCATTACGATTTCTGCAAGGCCTATCCGGGCGAGTGCTCGATCCGCCCGGCCAATCTCGCCCCCGCCGCCATGACCGGCTCGCTCTGGCGCAAGTTGATCAGCGTCAACGACAAGGTCAACGCCGCCGTCAAGCCGGAGAGCGACTACGAGATCTACGGCAAGGACGAGGTCTGGGCCTATCCCGACAATGGCGTCGGCGACTGCGAGGACTACGTCCTGGAAAAGCGCCGCGAGTTGAACCGCCTCGGCGTGTCGTTCGCCGACCTGCTCATAACCGTCCTGCGCAAGCCCGACGGCGCGGGCCACGCGGTGCTGACGGTGCGCACCACCAAAGGCGACTACGTCCTCGACAATCTGAACAGCAAGGTCCTGTCATGGGACCAGACCGGTTACCGCTTCCTCAAGCGGCAGGCGATCGACAATACTGGCCGCTGGGTCTCGATCCGTGGTGGCCAGCAGGTTGTGGTCGGCGCGGTCAAGTAGAGTTTTCCGCCGACCGGCTTATTTCCGCGGATCGAGTGCGGCGCGGATCGATGCGGTGATGCGGCGAAGCTCCGCCTCGTCCAGTTTTTCGATGTTCTCGGCCAGAAGATTGGCAAGCTCGGTGGCGGCAGGCGTCAGGCCCGACGTGTCGAGTTTTACGCGCGGATGCGAGCTTTCAGCCAGTCGCGCCAGCTCCTCGGCATCGTCCCAGATGATGTTGAAATAGCCGATGATCTTCTGGATCAGCGTCCAGGTCGGCGCGCCGCGGCGGCCATGCTCCAGCGCCGACAGATAGGCGGCGCTGACGCCGATCGCCTCGGCCATGGCCTTCTGGCTGACGCCGCGTTCGCCGCGCAATTGGCGCAGCTTCTCGCCGAACGGGGTCACGCGCCCCTCCTCATTTAGCGCGCCCGCCGCAAGCGAATATAGAGCGCGCCCGAGCCGCCATGATTGCGGGCGGCATGGTCGTGGCTGGAGACGAGCGGCCTGAATGCGGGTGTCGACAGCCAGGCCGGCACGGCGCGCCGCAACACGCCGTCGCCGCCCGAGGACGACCCCTTGCCGGTGATGACCAGCACATAGCGGATGCCGCCGGCATGCGCCCGGTGCAGGAAGGAAAACAGCAGCGAATAGGCCTCGTCCTGGGTCAGGCCATGCAGGTCGACGCGGCCTTCGATCGGCAGCCGGCCCTTGGACAGCTTGTCCAGCGTCGGTTCGTCGAGCGCATGCGAAACATGCTGCGTTTTCGGTTTTTGTGTTGCCGCAGCCGCGCCCTGAATTGCTTGCGGCCTTGGCCTGGCCTCGTCGCCGGCATCCGGAGCGAGGCCCGGACCACCGACCGCGGTCTTGCCCTTCAGCGGCTTGGCGGTGCGCGCCACCAGGTTCCACAGCACCCGGTCGTCCTCGCTCAGCCTGTCGGTGCGCTTGGTCATCGTGGGCGCCCAACAAGCGCACGCGGAATCAGCGCATAGAAATCGGCGGGGTTGCGGACGACGCCGGCAATTTCGCCCGCCGCATCGCCCGATCCGGCGAACAGGTCGCCGCGCGCCGGACCGGTGATGGCCGAGCCGGTGTCCTGCGCGATCATCAGCCGCCGGAACGGCTTTTTGTCGAAGGCGGTCAGCGACGGCGCGTCGATGTAGAACGGCGTGCCGAATGTGTGGAGCAGGCGGTCGACGGCGACCGAGCGGCCCGGCGTCAGCGGCACCTTGGCGGCGGCGATCGGACCAAGCGCCGGATCGTCGCCAACTGCTTCGTCAAATGGCGCCTCGCGAAAGAAGATATAGGAGCGGTTCTGCCACAGGATCTCGTCGACGCGGTCCGGATGCGCCTTGAACCAGGCGCGGATCGACTGCATCGTCACCTTTTCCAACGGGATTTCGCCTGATGCACTCAGGATCTTGCCCGGTCCGGTAAAACGCTGGCCGGATTTGGCGGCATAGGTGACGCGGCGAAGCCGGCCGTCGGTCATCTTCAGCCGCGCCGCGCCTTGAACATGGATGAAGAAGGCGTCGACCTTGTCGGCGAGCCAGGCGATTTCCAGGGCTCTGCCCTTCAGCGCACCGCGCTCGATCTCGCCGCGGTCGAAATACTCGACCGACCCGTGCGGCGTGTCACGGCCGAAGGCGAGATAGGGATCCATGCCGGCCGGTCGGTTGGCGTCGTCGATGTCGATGAGGTCGGCCGGGCGAGACAGCAGCGGCACCGAAAATCGCCCGGTTCGGACCGGCGAGGCCTCGACCACGGGCTCGTAGAAGCCGGTGACCAGGCCGGCGCCGCCACTCTCGGCCCGGATATGCGCCGGGATAAAATGGCGTTCGAAGAAGCCCCTCGCCTGCGGCCGATTCGAAAATGGCGACCGATTCGCCGGCGAAACGGTACGCGCTTCCGCATAGGCCTGGGCAAAGGTGCTGAAATCGACGCCAAGGGCGCCGGAGCGATACGGCTTGGTCAGGACATGAAAGGCCGAGCGACGAAAGGCGGCAAAGGCCTGGAGATGATCGTCTTCGTCCCAGCCGGGCAGCTCGTCGAAGGATTTTTCGACAAAGAGGGGCGATAGCGACACGACAGGCCTCGCCGCTGACCTTTCATGCATGTCGTCATCCCAAAACCGCTGCGCACTTTTGGGCGACATGCTTCTTTGTTTGATGCATGTCGTTAACCCCAAAAACCGCTGCGCACTTTTGGGCGACATGCATTGGGTTCAGTCTTCTTCTTCGGTGGCGACGAGCTTCCAGTTCGGATCGCGCGAGCGCGTGTCGCGGGCGAAGGTCCAGACATCCTTGACCTCGGCGACGGTCTCGGGATCGCCGTCGATGACGGCGCCGGCCTTGTCGCGGGTCGCGGAAATCAGTTCGCTGACGATGCGCAGGGTGAGATGCGCCTCGCCGCCCTTCATCTCGGCGGAAACGATGTCGGCCTTGTCGATGCCGACGAAGGAGGACTGGATCTTTTCCGATTTCGCCTCGCGCTCGCCTATTGCCGCGACAAAACCGTCATAGACCTCGCGCGACAACAGGTTCTTCAGCGTCTTGCGATCGCCATCGGCATAGGCCATGACGATCATCTCATAGGCCATCTTGGCGCCGTCGACGAAGGTCTTCGGCTCGAATGTCGGATCATTGTCCTTGATCGTCCGCAGGCCCTTGTTGAGATCGGTGTCAGGCTTGGCGAAGGCGTCGATCGCCGCATAAATGTCGCCCGCCGGCTCTCCCGGCGCCCGCTTGCGCGGCAGCGAGACCACATTCTCTTGTTTCTGGGCAGCGTCCTTGTCCGTGCGGCTTGCCGTATAGGGATCGAAGGGCGGGCGCTCGCTGCCGGTGCGGCGGCCGAGCACATTGCGCAGCTGGAAAAAGATCACCACCGCCGCGATCAGAAAGAAAATCGTGCCGAAGTCGAAGAATCCCATATCTTCCGCCAATCAATCCCTACTCCAGCCGGACCGCGCGCCAAGCAAGGGCCGCGGTCGCATAGCGTTCAACATCCAAAGCATATAGAACGCAAACTGCAATCATTCAAATCAAAGGCAGGCATACCTATCTAACAGGGCTAGTGCCAGCGGCGATTGCCCGCCGGCCGGCAAAACATGGAAACGATCGGTCAAGACTTGCGTATTTCGCTGCTTCCCCTCTTCCTGCTTGCGCTTCCGCTGCTGGAGATCGCCGGTTTCGTCATTGTCGGCCGCCAGGTCGGCGCGCTGGCGACTGTCGGGCTGGTGCTGGCTTCGAGCGTGTCGGGCATGCTGCTGCTCAGACACCAGGGTTTTGGCGTCATGGCGCGCGTGCGCGCCGAGATGGACGCCGGACGCGATCCAAGCCGCCAGCTCGCGCATGGCACCATGATCGTGCTGGCGGCCATCCTGCTCATCATCCCCGGCTTCATCACGGATATTTTCGCCATTATATTGCTGCTGCCAATGGTTCGCGATCTTGCCTGGCGGATGCTGAAAGGCCGCATCGTGCTGGCCACCGATTTCGGCACCGGCGGGTTCCGGACCCGGCCTCGCGACAAAATCATCGATCTGGACGACAGCGATTATTCGCGCGGCGACGATTATAAGCGCGGCCCCGACCACAATTCTCCGTGGCGCCGCCTCAAGGACGAATAGCGCCCGCAAAACTTGTCTTGTCATGCCGACCATGGTAGCGAACGCCCGATTTCAATCCGGGCAGCAACGCTGCCGAGGCAAAAGGACAACGGCTAATGGCCAGCAATGACGACGCGCCGACCGGCGCGGCCAATGGCAACGGCAACGCGGCGCAACCCTCGCTCAACGTGCTCGCCCAGTATGTGAAGGACCTTTCCTTCGAAAGCCCCGGCGCACCGAACTCGCTGCGCGGCCGCGACAAGGCCCCCGGCATCGCCATCAACGTCAATGTCAACGCCAACCCGCTGTCCGACAAGCAGTTCGACGTCAATTTGACGCTAAACGCCAAGGCGTCCTTCGACCAGGAAGTGCTGTTCAATGTCGAGCTGGTCTATGGCGGCGTGTTCGCCATCAGCGGCTTCCCGCAGGAACACATGCTGCCGATCCTGTTCATCGAATGCCCGCGGCTCCTGTTCCCGTTCGCCAGGCAGATCATTGCCGAGGCGACGCGCAATGGCGGCTTCCCGCCGTTGATGCTGGATCCGATCGATTTCGCCCAGATGTTCCAGCAGAAGCTGGCCGAGGACCAGGCCGCCGCCAAGGTCCAGGTGAGCTGAGAAGGCTTGTTCGTTAGCGTTTGAAAGCCCGGCTCCGCGCCGGGCTTTTTGTTTTGAGATGTCGGCCGCGAACCGCTCTTCAAGATCGGCGATTGGCTGTCGGCAACCGTCCCTTCGTCATCCTAGGGCGAAGCAAGGAGCGAAGCGACGCAGCGCAGACCCTAGGATCCATGCCGTAACATTGGTCGTAGAATGCGGCGGATCAGAATGGCGCTTGTGCGCGCACCGCCGCTCGCTACCCTGAAGCCATGACCGGCTACATCTATATAACCGCAAGCCAGAAGCGCGGTACGATTTATATCGGCGTTACCAACGATCTTGGCCGCCGCATGCCTGAGCACAAATCCGGCACCGGCTCGCGCTTCACGAGCCATTATGGTGTACAGCGGCTGGTCTGGTACGAAGAATATTTCGACATTACCGACGCCATCCAGCGCGAGAAGTCGATCAAGCGATGGCCGCGACAATGGAAGATCGAGCTAATCGAAAAGGCCAATCCGGAGTGGTTTGAACTCTTTCGTGGAACCGGCTGGTAGGCGCTTGATTCTGATCCGCCAGAGTACGGCGCAACGGTCACGGCATGGATCCTAGGGTCTGCGCCGCGTCGCTTCGCTCCTTGCTCCGCCCTAGGATGACGAAGGCGCGAAGGACGCTACCGCTACCCCGCCCACCCGCAGCCAGAGCGCCTTTTCGCCCAGCGTGCCGACCAGGCCGGCATGCGCGGCACGCTCGGCTTCCGTCAGGCGCGGCGGCAGGGCGATCGGCCTGGCGGCAATGCTGATGTCGATGTCGGCGACTTCGCCCGCACCGTTGATTTGCACCGCCACGCTGTCGAGGATGAGCGCCGCCTGCTTGCCGCCGATGAGCTCGATATAGACTTCGGCCAGCAATTCCGAATCGAGCAACGCGCCGTGCTTGGTGCGGCGGCCATTGTCGATGCCGTAGCGCCGGCACAGCGCATCCAGCGAATTTGGACCCATCGGATGCCTGCGGCGCGCCAGCGCCAGCGTGTCGACGACACGGCCCGGATCGATGACCGGATGGCCGAGACGGCCGAATTCGAGATTGAGGAAGCCGATATCGAATGTCGCATTGTGGGCGACCAGCTTGGCGCCGTCGATGAAGGCGAGAAATTCCTCGGCGATGTCGCTGAAGGTCGGCTTGCCCTGAAGGTCGGCGGCGCTGATGCCATGCACCGCCTGCGCCTCCGCATGGATCGGGCGACCTTGCGGATTGATGTAGTGATGGAAGGTGCGGCCGGTCGGAAAGCGGTTGACCAGCTCGACGCCGCCAAGCTCGATGACGCGATCCTCGCGGGAATCGAGACCGGTGGTTTCCGTATCGAAGATGATCTCGCGCATCGAATCAGTCCGTCCTTAAGGAGCAGAATCATACACCAGAACAAAATGGCAAGGAAAAGCTGGCGTCAGGAGCCGGACTTAACCCCGGTCAGTTCGGCGATGATCGCGGCAACCGCGGCGCGCGCGGCGTCAAAGCCCAAGCCGGTATCGATGATGAAATCGGCCTGCCGACGCTTTTCGGCATCGGGAACCTGCTTGGCAAGGATCGCGGCCAGCTTCGCCTCGCTCATGCCCGGCCGCGCCAGCACGCGGGCGCGTTGGATGTCGGCCGGCGCGGTGACGACCACGACCTTGTCGACGCGGCCCCGACCGGCGGTCTCGAACAGCAGCGGGATATCGAGAACGACAAGCGGCGCGCCGGCGGCGCGATTCCCTGCCAGGAAGGCATCGGCATCGGCCCGCACCAGCGGATGGACGATCGCTTCCAGCCGTTTCAAGGCCGCGGCATCGCCGAGCACATGCTCGCCCAGCTTCGTGCGATCGACCGAACCGGAAACCGTGGTTCCGGGAAAGGCCGCCTCGACCAACGGCGCGGCCTTGCCGGCATAAAGTCGATGGACGGTCTCGTCGGAATCATGGACGGGCACGCCCGCCTCGGCAAACATCCTTGCCGTGGTCGACTTGCCCATGCCGATCGATCCGGTGAGGCCGAGGACGATCATTGTTCTGCTCGTCATTTCTTGGCGCCGAGATCGGCAACAATCATCCGCCTGAGTTCGGCGGTGACTTCAGGCCGGACGCCGAACCAGCGCTCGAAGCCGGGCACGGCCTGGTGCAGCAGCATGCCCAGCCCGTCGACCGTCTTCAGATTTCTCGCGCGCGCCGCAGCGAGAAGCGGTGTCTCCAGCGGCACATAGATAAGGTCGGTGACGAGGGCGTGAGCCGGCAGTCCCACCGGGTCGGCGGAAAGGCCTTCATTGCCATGCATGCCGAGCGCTGACGTGTTGACCAGCAGGCCGGCATCGGCCAGCAGCTCGCCGGTCGCGGCCATTCCGTGCGCGGAAACGCCGCTGCCGAAGCGGTGGCTGAGTTCTTCAGCCCTCGCAAGCGTCCGGTTGACGATGCGGATGTCGCTGACGCCGCGCTCGAGCAGCGCATGGATGACCGCACGCGAAGCGCCGCCGGCGCCGAGCACCACGGCCGGGCCGTTTGCCGCCCAGCCCGGCGCGTGCTCGTCGAGATTGGCGGCAAAACCATGGCCGTCGGTGTTGCCGCCGCACAGGGTTCCATCCTCGAACCACAGCGTGTTGACCGCGCCGATCGCTTCGGCCGCATCGTCGCGACGCGGGACAAGCGCAAAGGCCGCCTCCTTGTGCGGAATGGTGACGTTGCCACCCCGGTAACCATTCGCCTCGAGCGTCCGCACGAATTCGGCAAAATCGGCCGGCGCGACATCGATCGCCCGGTAGCTGCCGTCGATGCCGTATGTCGCCAGCCAGTGGCCATGGATCTTCGGGGATCTCGAATGGGCGATGGGATGGCCGGTGACGAAGGCCTTTTTCGCACCCTCAGCCATCGATGGCTCCAAGGGCGCGCAGCTTCGCCAGCACCGGCAGCAGCGGCAAGCCGACAATCGTAAAATGGTCGCCCTCGATTTTTTCGAAAAGCTGGATGCCCTCGCCCTCGATCTGATAGGCGCCGACGCTTGCCAGCGCCTTGG
Organism: Mesorhizobium sp. STM 4661; assembly: GCF_000359125.1. GTDB lineage: Bacteria > Pseudomonadota > Alphaproteobacteria > Rhizobiales > Rhizobiaceae > Mesorhizobium. Next base: position 10,072 of record NZ_CAAF010000010.1, read on the forward strand.
CGCCGACACGCGCCAGATGGCGGCCGATGAAGGCCGGATCGAGTTTTCGCATGGTCAGGCTGGCGACGCCGACATGGCGCCACAGAATCTCGCCGTTGCGGGCAAGCACCGCGGCGCTGTTCAACTGATGGGTCTTGCCCGACAGCGCCAGGAGATGGCGGCGCGCGCCCTCCATGTCGGCAGGCTTGTGGAACACCTCGTCGCCCAGCGACAGCGTCTGGTCGCAGCCGAGCACCAGGGCGCCGGGCCTGCGCGCGCTGACCTCGGTGGCCTTGGCTTCGGCGAGCACCAGGGCGACGTCCTCCGGCGAAATGCCGCTGTCCTGCAACGGCGCTTCCAGCGCCCGCTCATCGACTTCCGGTGGGACCGCCTCGATGGCGACACCGGCGTTGACGAGCATCGCCTTGCGGAATGGACTGCCGGAAGCGAGGATGATTTTTTCGGTCATGATTTTCGTTGCCTAGTCGCTTAAAAGTCCATTGATCTGGTTGAACCGAGCCGGAGACGGGCGCGCGAGCAATGTCTTGGATTGCCGCACTCCGCCGCCACGGTAACGGCATGGATCCTAGGGTCTGCGCTGCGTCGCTTCGCTCCTTGCTCCGCCCTAGGATGACGAAAACACAGCGGCCCGCTGCTAACTGCGCAAGCGTTGGAGATTGGCAGAAACGATCTTCCCATTCGTCGTCCTAGGGCGGAGCAGGAGCGAAGCTCCGTCGCGGAGACCCTAGGATCCATGCCGTGACTTTCGAGCTTCTCGGCGGCCGGTGTCAGCAACGCAGCGTACGGCTCCAATTATCTGTTCTTCCCCCTCAGGGCAACGATGGCCGCCGCCGTTTCCTCGATCGAGCGGCGGCTGACATCGATCATTGGCCAGCCATGCCGGGTGCAGATCTTGCGGGCATAGGCAAGTTCCTCGTTGATCGCGGCGCGGTCGACATAGTCGGTCGGCTCATAAGAACTGGTGTTGGACAGGATGCGGTTCTGGCGAACCTGCGAGATGCGCTCGGCGGTAGCGATCAGCCCGACGATCAGCGGTGTTCTGGCATAGACCAGGCTTTCCGGCACCGGCACACCAAGCACGATCGGGATGTTGGCGGTCTTGATACCGCGATTGGCGAGATAGATGCTGGTCGGCGTCTTGGAGGTGCGCGAAATGCCGATCAGCACGACGTCGGCATCGTCCATATTGGCCGGCAGCTGGCCGTCATCATGGTCCATGGTGAAGTTGAGCGCATCGATGCGGCGAAAATAGTCGGCGTCGAGAACATGCTGGGCACCGACGCGGCGGCCCGCCGGGGTGCCCAGATAGGACTGGAAGACGGTCAGCACCGGCTCCAGAACAGAGACGCAAGGCAGACCCATTGTAGCGCAGCGCTCATCGATGCCGCGGGCGAGCTTCTGGTCGACGACAGTATAAAGGATGATGCCCGGCTCCTCCTCGATATCCTCGAACACCTTCGTCACCTGCTTTTCGGTGCGGATGAGCGGGTAGATATGCTCGATGGCGCGCGCATCCTTGTATTGCGCCGACGCCGCGCGGCCGGCGGCGAGCAGCGTTTCGCCGGTGGCATCGGAAATCAGGTGAAGGTGAAAGAAGCTCTGCGGTTTGTTCACAGGGGTCATTCCAGGCTGTGGGCCGGTGTGGATAAAGACGGCCGGAAAGATCGAACGGTCGGAGGGGACTGTATCAGATGGCAGTTTGTCCACAATTCGATGCGCTGTCGGCTTCGCCGGACGGCTGGGGACAAATCCGTGGACGAGTGTTTTTGCCTTCGCGTCATCCACAGGGTCGTTTTCTTCGGGCCAACCATAACGCATTGACTCCGGTCAGAGATTCCCGCCTTTCCACAAAGTCCTACAATCCCGTCGGAGAAGCACGCGACAATATGCTGGCTGGCCTTCGGCGGGCCAAAGCGGGACAGGTGGCAACCACCAATACCAACAGACTCTTAGAATCAGAAGATTCTTAGAAATAGAATATTTGATTATAGAGAAGCCTGGAGAGGCAGAGGATTTGACCCTTTGATCTGGCCTAAAAGAGATCATAAACGATCGTTGCCGCCCGGCCTTCAGCCGCCGGTTGCTAACGTTCGCAATTGGCTGCAGGCCACCATGCCTTCGTCATCCCAGGGCGGAGCGAACGCGAAGCGGAGTGCAGACCCTGGGATCCATGCCGTGACACTGGTCGAAGAATGCAGCGGTTCGGAATGGCGACCGTATCCGCCGGCCGATGCGAAGAGGCACTCGATTCTGATCCGCTTTCGTATGCCACAAAGGTCACGGCATGGATCCCAGGGTCTCCGCGACGTCGCTTCGCTCCTGCTCCGCTCTGGGATGACGAAGGTCACTGCACTGGAGAGGCGAGTGCCAAATGCCTGAAAACCGCATCATGCTGGACGTGCTGAAGGGCAAGACGGCAGCTCCGCCGCCGCTCTGGATGATGCGTCAGGCCGGCCGCTATCTGCCGGAGTACCGGGAGACGCGTAAACGCGCCGGCTCGTTCCTCGATCTTTGCTACAATCCGGATCTTGCCGTCGAGGTCACGCTGCAGCCGATCGAGCGCTTTGGCTTCGACGCTTCGATCCTGTTCTCCGATATCCTCGTCGTGCCGCATGCGCTGGGCCGCGACGTACGCTTCGAGGAAGGCCGCGGGCCGCTGCTGACGCCGATCTCAGCGGCCGGGATTTCCGCTCTCGATGGCAAAACGTTTCACGTGAATCTCGAACCGGTCTACGAGGCGGTGCGCCGGTTGCGCGCAAAATTGCCCGGTGAAACGACGCTGATCGGCTTCTGCGGCGCGCCGTGGACGGTGGCGACCTATATGATCGCCGGGCATGGCACGCCCGACCAGGCGCCGGCGCGGCTGTTCGCCTATCGTGAGCCTGCGGCCTTTTTACAGCTGCTCAAAGTGCTAGCCGATCATTCCGCCGCCTATCTCATCCGCCAGATAGAAGCCGGCGCCGATGTGGTGCAGATCTTTGACTCCTGGTCCGGCGTGCTCGACGAGGCGTCCTTCGAACTGTTCTGCGTCAAGCCGGTGGCTGACATCGTCAGGCAGGTCCGAGCCGTTCATCCCGATGTTCCGGTCATCGGCTTTCCCAAGGGCGCCGGCGACCACTACCGGCGCTATCGCCAGAAGACCGGCGTGACCGGCCTTGGCCTCGACTGGACCGTGCCGCTGACGGCGGCTCAGGGATTGCAGCGGGATGGCGCCGTCCAGGGCAATCTCGATCCGTTGCGGCTGGTGGCCGGCGGCAAGGCGCTTGCCGAGGGCGTCGAGGCGATCCTGAAGGCATTGGGCGATGGGCCGCTGATCTTCAATCTCGGCCATGGCATCACGCCGGAGACGCCGCTGGCGCATGTCGAGCAGATGGTGAAGCAGGTGAGGAGCGTATCATGACGATGATGGGCAAAGGTACTGGCGGCGGAGCGGCGATGCGCCGGGCGGCAATCGCGATAGCTGTTTTTCTCGTGCTGGTAGGACTGCTGTTCCTGTTTGGACCGGAGGATTTCTATCCCTGGGCGAAGGCGATACACGTCATTGCCGTCATCTCGTGGATGGCGGGCATGCTCTATCTGCCGCGGTTGCTGGTCTATCATGCCGATGCGGAAAAAGGTTCGGTGCAGTCGGAAACCTTCAAGGTGATGGAGCGCCGCCTGCTGCGCGGCATCATCAATCCGGCGATGGTGATTACCTGGGCATTCGGCCTCTGGCTCGCCTGGAAAGGCTTCGGTTTTCAGGGCGGCTGGCTGCATGCCAAGATCGCGGCGGTGCTTGGCCTCTCCGCCGTTCATGGCTATCTCGCGGGTGCGGTGCGGAAATTCGCCGAGGATCGCAATGAAAAGCCCGCGAGGCACTGGCGGATCGTCAATGAAATCCCCACATTGCTGATGATCGTCATCGTCGTGCTGGTCATCGTGAAGCCGTTCTGACGCATCGTGGCGCTGCTGGTGTGACCAGCAAAAGGCGGCTTGCTCTTTCACCCGACCGACGATAAAAGACGGGTCTTCCTTCCCGTCATGCGCCGCCCCTTCATCGCTTTCGGCCGCGCCCGGCATTTGTCGCATCCCGCCGATATTTTTTCCCAAATCCGATTCAGAGTCCGTCTATGCAAGAAATGAAACTCACCGAGTTCAAGAACAAGAAACCACCAGAGCTGATCGCCTATGCCGAATCGCTCGAGGTCGAGAACGCCAGCGTCATGCGCAAGCAGGAGCTGATGTTCGCCATCCTTAAGAAACTGGCCGCCCAGGAGATCGAGATCATCGGCGACGGCGTCGTCGAGGTGCTGCAGGACGGCTTCGGCTTCCTGCGCTCGGCCAATGCCAATTATCTGCCGGGTCCCGACGATATCTATATCTCGCCCTCGCAGATCCGCCGCTTTTCGCTGAAGACCGGCGACACCGTCGAAGGGCCGATCCGCAGCCCGAAGGAAGGCGAACGCTATTTCGCCCTGCTCAAGGTCAACACGATCAATTTCGACGACCCCGAGAAGATCCGCCACAAGATTCATTTCGACAATCTGACGCCGCTCTATCCGACCAAACGGCTGAAGATGGAGATCGACAATCCAACCAGCAAGGACATCTCGGCGCGCGTTATCGACCTGGTGGCGCCGATCGGCAAGGGCCAGCGGGCTTTGATCAACGCGCAGCCGCGTACAGGCAAGACCGTGCTGATGCAGAACATCGCCCACTCGATCACGGCCAACCATCCGGAATGCTACCTGATCGTGCTTCTGATCGACGAGCGGCCGGAGGAAGTCACCGACATGCAGCGCTCGGTGAAGGGCGAGGTGATCTCCTCGACCTTCGACGAGCCGGCGGTGCGCCACGTCCAGGTCGCCGAAATGGTGATCGAGAAGGCCAAGCGCCTGGTCGAACATGGCCGCGACGTCGTCATCCTGCTCGATTCGATCACCCGCCTTGGCCGCGCCTACAACACCGTGGTGCCGTCCTCCGGCAAGGTGCTGACCGGCGGTGTCGACGCCAATGCGCTGCAGCGGCCGAAGCGCTTCTTCGGCGCCGCCCGCAACATCGAGGAAGGCGGTTCGCTGACCATCATCGCGACCGCGCTGATCGATACCGGCAGCCGCATGGACGAAGTCATCTTCGAAGAGTTCAAGGGCACCGGCAACTGCGAAATCCAGCTTGACCGCAAGGTGGCCGACAAGCGCATCTATCCGGCCATGGACATATTGAAGTCCGGCACCCGCAAGGAAGACCTTCTGGTCTCCAAGCAGGACCTGCAGAAGGTCTTCGTGCTGCGCCGCATCCTGGCGCCGATGGGAACGACCGACGCAATCGAGTTCCTGATCGACAAGCTGAAGCAAACCAAGACGAATGCGGATTTCTTCGATTCGATGAATACGTGATTGGGGCGGTCAGAGGCCGGCGTCCCTTCGCGCCCCCCTCTGTCCTGCCGGACATCTCCCCCACAAGGAGGGAGATTGGCCGTCATCATTGATTTCGCCAATCACCAATCCTTGCAAAAAGGACGCTGCCGGCGAAGCTTCCGATCTCCCCCCAAGTGGGGGAGATGTCCGGCAGGACAGAGGGGGGCGCTGTCCCTCCAGCGTTCGGCGCATCGTTGCGCCTATTGACGACGTAACAAGCGCTCCAAATCTCCGACTTCCCTCACCACCGGCAAACAAACCTGCCCCGTGCACAACCAGGCGCCGGGCCTGTCTGTCGGCGGCAGGATCCCGCCTGGCAATGTCGGTCGATTCATCTCCGTGCCGATCGCCACGACAATATCCACCCGGCGCGGGTCCGGATTTCGATTCGCAACCGGAACAAGACTTGGATTCTTCGGGTTATCGACGATCACCAATTTCAGCGGTTCCAGCATCAGCACGCAGGCGTTGATGATGCCGGCCTGGCCATAGGTCTGGTGCGCAGCACGGCCGGCCGCGTGCTCGGCGATTTTCCAGGCCCTCTCCTGCAGTTCGAGATCGCCAGTGATGGAAGACAGCCGGACCAGAGCCTCGATGATCTGGCCAGTGGCCGAGGGAATGGCTTCGTCGACATCGCCCCTGATGCGGATCGGCACATCTGTGCTGTCCGACGCGGTCAGATAGTAGCCGGTTTTTTCGTCATCCTGGTGCCAGACGTCGAGCTGTTCGGCGAATTGCCCTGCCCGATCGACGTATTTCGAATTGCCTGTGGCCTCGAACAGCGCGATTGCGGCGTTGGTCATGGCGGCATAGTCGCTGGACAGAGCTGGAAACAGTTTCTTCGCGCCGAGCATTGAATGCGGCAAACGGTTGTCCTGGGCGGCATTGGCGATGTGGGCAAAAGCTATTTCAGCCGCTTCGATCCAGTCGGCCCGGTTAAAAAACCGGCCCGTCTCGGCCATGGCCGCGATCATCAGGCCGTTCCAGTCAGTCAGGACCTTGCCGTCGCGCCCAGGCCTGACGCGTTCTTTTCTCGCTGCCAGCAGTTTTTCCTTCAAGGGAACGAGAAGGTCACGATCGGCCACGCTTTGCATCTGCTGGGCAGCCGTCTGATGGAGGATCGGCCTGCCCTCCCAGCCATGCGGCGCGGAAAGCGTGAAGTATTTGAAAAACAAGGCTGATTCGTTGCCAAAAGTGGCCTCGATCTCTTCCCTGCCCCAGGTGTAGAAAAGCCCCTCCTCGCCGTCGCTGTCGGCATCGAGGCTGGCGGCGAAGGCGCCGCCTTCGACGCACATCTCGCGCAGCAGCCAGTCTATCGTCTCTTCGATTCGTATCCGGAACAAATCATTGCCCGACGCGGCATAGGCCCAGTTGCACAGGCGGATGGACTGGGCGTTGTCATAGAGCATCTTTTCGAAATGCGGCACCAACCACTCGGCATCGGTCGAGTAGCGGCTCAAGCCACCGCCGACATGGTCATAAATGCCGCCGGCCAGCATCCTTTCGAGGCTGGCGAGGACGGCGTCGCGATGGGATGTTGCGCCGTCGCGCAGCCAGGACAGCCAGAGCGTCTGCATGAAGGGGGCGTTGGGGAATTTCGGCGCACCGCGCAACCCGCCCAGTTCCCTGTCGATCATGCCGTCGATGCCATTGGCGAGTGTCGCCAGCGTATCGCGGTCGAGCACGCCTTTGGCATGAGCGCCCGCCAGCCGCGCCTCGACATGTGTGATCAGGCCGTCGGCGCTTTGGTTGAGGCTCGGCCGCTTGTCGCGCCAGGCCTTGTCGACCGCCTCCATCACCTGGATGAAGCCCGGGCGGCCGTAGCGTGCCTCGCGCGGAAAATAGGTGCCGCCCCAGAATGGCTTGCCATCCGGCGTCAGGAACATGGTCAGCGGCCAGCCGCCCTGCTCGCCCATCGAGGACAGCGCGGCCATATAGATCTGATCGATGTCCGGCCGCTCTTCGCGGTCGACCTTGATATTGACGAAGAGACGGTTCATGACGGCGGCCACGTCGTCTTTTTCGAAGCTCTCATGCGCCATGACGTGGCACCAGTGGCAGGCGGCATAGCCGACGGAGAGCAGGATCGGCCGGTCCAGCGTCCTGGCTTCCGCAAGCGCTGCTGGCGACCACGCCCGCCAATGCACCGGATTGCCGCTGTGCTGCCGCAGATAGGGGCTGGCTTCTTCGGCAAGCAGATTTTGCGCGGGCAATGTCACTGTGAGCAAGCTCGGTTGACGGTGTTGGGGAAGCGGGGGCGGTTCTCTGGCAAGCTAGGGCGGTTGAATAGAGCGGGCAAATGATTTCAGGCAATTCCATTGTTGCTCTTTCCAGCGGCCGGCTGCCCGCCGGCATCGCCGTTATCCGCATTTCGGGCGCGCAGACTCGATTCGTAGTCGAAACGATTGCCGGTGGTATGGTTAAGGACCGCATCGCGACGCTGCGCAGGCTCCGGGCACAGGATGGAACCTTGCTCGACACCGGGTTGGTTGTCTTCTTCCCCGGTCCCCACAGCTTTACCGGCGAGGATGTCGCCGAGTTCCATGTCCATGGCGGACGCGCCGTCGCGGCGACAATGCTGGAGACGATCGCCCGCTTCGACGGCGTCAGGCATGCCGAGCCCGGCGAATTCACCCGGCGCGCCTTTCTCAACGGCAAGGTCGACCTCGTCGAGACCGAGGCGCTGGCCGATCTCGTCAACGCAGAGACCGAGGCGCAACGGCGCTTTGCCGTGCGGAATGCCGAAGGCGCGCAAAGCGAGCTCTATCTCGGCTGGCGCCGGCGGCTCATCCATGCGCGGGCGATGATCGAAGCCGAGATCGACTTCGCCGACGAGGACGATGTACCGGGTTCCGTGGCGGATGCGGTCTGGTCGGACGTCGGGGCAATGATCGACGAGATCAGCCGCCATGTCGAAGGGTTCCGCGCCGCCGAAATCATCCGCGACGGGTTCGAAGTCGTCATCCTGGGCGCGCCGAATGCCGGGAAATCCAGCCTGTTCAACGCGCTGGCGCGGCGCGAGGCGGCGATCGTCACCGATGAACCCGGCACGACCCGCGATCTGCTCGAAGTGGTGCTGGATCTCTCAGGGGTGCGGGTCAGGGTGACGGATACGGCCGGTCTTCGCGATGCGCCGGGCAGGGTTGAGGCGATCGGCATCGAGAAGGCGCGCGCAAAGGCGCATGGGGCCGACCTTTTGCTGGTGCTGGAGGACATGGCCAATCCGGTCCCGGTTGGCGCGCTCCCAGCCAACGCCCCAGTGTTAAGGATTGGAACAAAAGTCGATCTGATCCAGCCGCTCTCTTCGGGCGCAAACTACGATACTCCTATCTCGACCAAGGATGGCACGGGTGTGCCGGAATTGCTGGCAGAGATCGGACGCCGCGCCGCGGCGGAAATCGGCCAGGCCGGCGACATCCTGCCGTCGCGGCTGCGGCATGTCGAGCTTCTTAACGAGACAAAGCGGTATCTGCTTGCAGCCCTTGCCGAGGACCGGCGCGGGCAGGAATTGCGGGCGGAGGAATTGCGCCTGGCGGCGGACCGGCTCGGGCGAATCGTCGGATCGGTCGATGTCGAGGATTTGCTGGATGTGATCTTCTCACAGTTCTGCATCGGCAAATGACTCACGTGAAACATTGCGGTTGATGGCGATAGTGATTCACGTGAAACAGTCAGGCACTGAAGCATGGGCACCATACCTTCGTCATCCTAGGGCGGAGCGAACGCGAAGCGGAGCGCAGACCCTGGGATCCATGCCATGACGTCAGCCGGAGAATGCTGCAGTGCAGAATGAAATGGCAGTTGACGGTCCGCCTTCGTGCCCGGCTTCAAAAGTCCTTGCACCGCCGCGACGCTTTAATGTCACGGCATGGATCCTAGGGTCTGCGCCGCGTCGCTTCGCTCCCTTGCTTCGCCCTAGGATGACGAAGTTCGGTAGCTGTCGTCTCGTTGCATTGTTTCACGTGAAACGATTTGCCTGATGTTCTTGACAGCGCGGCCCGGTGGGCACAAGTGTCGACCACTCTGAAACTGGAACACTGGAATGACCGATCGCTATGATGTGGTTGTGGTGGGCGGCGGCCATGCGGGTTGCGAGGCGGCTAGTGCTGCCGCGCGCGCCGGGACGCGCACCGCCCTGGTGACGCTGCGCTTCGACACGATCGGCGTCATGTCCTGCAATCCGGCGATTGGCGGCCTTGGCAAGGGGCATCTGGTCCGCGAGATCGACGCCATGGACGGGCTGATGGGGCGCGTCGCGGATGCGGCCGGTATCCAGTTCCGGCTGCTCAACCGCCGCAAGGGGCCGGCCGTGCGCGGGCCACGGACTCAGGCCGACCGCAAGCTCTATCGCCTTGCCATGCAAGCAGCGATTCGGGAGCAGAACGATCTCGAAATCGTCGAAGGCGAGGTGCTGGATTTTGAAATCGCCGATGGGCGCATAGCGGCTGTGCTGCTGGCCGATGGCCGAAGACTCAGCTGCGGCGCCGTGGTGCTGACGACCGGAACCTTCCTGCGCGGCCTGATCCATATCGGCGAGAAGAAGATCGTCGCCGGCCGGATGAACGAACAGGCCAGCCTCGGTCTCTCGGCGACGATGAGCCGCGTGGACTTCAAGCTGGGGCGGCTGAAGACCGGCACGCCGCCGCGGCTTGACGGGCGCACCATCGACTGGGCCTCGCTGGAGAGCCAGGCGGCGGATGAATATCCCGTGCCGTTCTCGCTGCTGACCGACGCAATCGAGAATCCGCAGATCCATTGCGGCATCACCCGCACGACGACCGCCACGCACGAGCTGGTCCGCGCCAATCTCGGCCGTTCCGCCATGTATTCCGGCTCGATCGAGGGCGTCGGGCCGCGTTACTGTCCGTCGATCGAGGACAAGATCGTCAAGTTCGGCGACCGCGAGGGCCATCAGATTTTCCTCGAGCCCGAGGGGCTGGACGACGACACCGTCTACCCGAACGGCATTTCGACATCGCTCCCCGAAGACGTGCAGCTCGACATATTGAAGACCATCCCCGGCCTGGAGCGAGCGGCCATGCTGCAGCCGGGCTACGCCATCGAATATGATCATGTCGATCCGCGGGAATTGTCGCCGACACTGGAAACGAAGCGGATCGGCGGTCTGTTCCTCGCCGGGCAGATCAACGGCACGACCGGCTATGAAGAGGCCGGGGCGCAAGGGCTGCTTGCCGGCCTCAACGCCGCGCGCAAGGCATCCGGCAGCGACCAGATCGTGCTCAGCCGCACCGAGGCCTATATCGGGGTGATGGTCGACGACCTGACCAGCCGCGGCATCAGCGAACCCTACCGCATGTTCACCTCGCGGGCCGAGTTTAGGCTGTCGCTCAGGGCGGACAATGCCGATGAGCGGTTGACGCCTTTGGCCATGAAGCTGGGAATCGCCTCGCAACAGCGGACGCAGCGGTTCAGTGATGTCCTGCAGGGTCTGGAGACGGCGCGGGCGCTGGCGCAGGGCATCACCATGACCCCCAACGAGGCGGCGCGCCATGGGTTGGAGATCAACAAGGACGGCGTGCGCCGCTCGGCCTATGAATTGCTCGCCTATCCCGGCGTCGACATCGCCTGGCTGGCGCGGATTGCGCCGGCATTTGGCGCCATCGACGCCAAGACGGCGGAACGCCTCGAAACGGAGGCGAAATATTCGGTTTATCTTGACCGTCAGCAGGCCGATGTCACGCAGATCAGGCATGAGGAGAGCCGGCTGATCCCGGCTTCTCTCGATTTCGCCGCCGTCCCGGGCCTTTCCAACGAGCTGAAGCAGAAGATGCGGACGCGTCAGCCGCGCTCCATTGCCGATGCACAGCGCATGGAAGGCATGACGCCGGCGGCACTGGCGATCATTGTCGCGCATGTCCGCAACGCAGAGGCCGCGCAAAGGGACGCTGCGTGAGCGCTGCGTCCTGGGCGAGCCTGCAAGAGGCAGCCGGCCCGGTTTCACGTGAAACATTCGATCGTCTGGTCGAATTCGAACGGGTGTTCCAGAAGTGGAACCGTCGGATAAACCTGGCGGCACAATCGACGCAGGACGATGTCTGGCGCCGCCACATCCTGGACAGCGCCCAGCTCGCCCGAATCGCGCCCGAGGCGAAGAATTGGGTCGACCTTGGCTCGGGCGGCGGTTTTCCCGGTCTGGTGCTTGCCTTTCTGCTTGCCGAGCGAAATGGCGCCAGCATCGATCTCATTGAAAGCAATCGGAAAAAAGCGTCGTTCCTGCAAACGGTCGTTGGGCAGTTCAACCTGCCGGCGCGGGTCGTCGCGCGCCGCATCGACGACAGCTATTCCCTTGTCCCGACACCGCAAATCGTCACGGCCAGGGCGCTGGCCTCACTCCCCATGCTGCTCGACCTGGCGGCGCCCTGGCTGACCAAGGGCGCGCACGGCCTGTTGCACAAAGGCCGGGATTACCGCGCCGAAGTGGCAGAAAGCGCTCAACGATGGTCCTTCGATCTGGTAGAACATGCCAGCGTGACCGACGCCCATGGCGTCATCCTCGAATTGACTGGCCTGCGAACTCTCTGATTCGTGACTCACTTGTCTGCAACTGGCGACCTCGGAATGAATTTCTGGCATAGATCCATGATGAAGAATGGCCCTCGAATCATCACCGTAGCCAACCAGAAGGGCGGCGTCGGCAAGACGACGACCGCCATAAACCTGGCCACGGCGCTGGCGGCGATCGGCGAGAAGGTGCTGATCGTCGACCTCGATCCGCAAGGCAATGCCTCGACGGGCCTTGGCATCGACCGCAAGGACCGCACCGTCTCGTCCTATGACGTGCTGACCGGCGAACTCGGTCTGGAAGCGGCGGCGATCCCGACGGCGGTGCCCGGCCTGTCGATCGTGCCGTCGACGCTCGACCTGCTCGGCATCGAGATGGAGATTGCTTCCGCGCCCGACCGGGTGCTCAAGCTGCGCAATGCGCTACGCGCCGCGAGCGAGCGCAGCGCGCCCTTCGGCTATGTGCTTATTGACTGCCCGCCGTCGCTCAATCTTTTGACTTTGAATTCAATGGCGGCAGCCGATTCTGTTCTTGTTCCGCTGCAATGCGAGTTCTTCGCGCTGGAAGGCCTCAGTCAGCTGCTCGAAACGGTCGAGCAGGTGCGCCGCACGATCAATCCGGATCTGATCATCCAGGGCATCGTGCTGACCATGTATGACGGTCGCAACAATCTCGCCAACCAGGTGGTGCAGGATGTGCGGGCGCATATGGGCGATAAGGTCTACGAGACCATCATCCCGCGCAATGTCCGCGTCTCCGAGGCGCCGTCCTACGGCAAGCCGGCGATCCTCTACGACCTCAAATGCTCGGGCAGCCAGGCCTATCTGCAGCTTGCCTCCGAAGTGATCCGCCGCGAGCGAAAATTGCGCGCCGCGTAAGCCGCCTGATTTTTGGCGCAGCGGCATAAGAAGCCGATTCGATACCGAAACGATCTGGACGGACGATGACTGAAGACCTTTCAAGAAAAAGACTGGGGCGGGGACTGGCGGCGCTGATCGGCGAAATCGATCGCCCGGCAGCGGTGGAAAAGCAGGGCATGAGCGCCGACGGCAAGGTGCCGATCGAGTTCATCAGCCCCAATCCGAAGAACCCGCGCCGGTATTTCGGCGAGGCCGAACTGACCGATCTGGCGCAGTCGATCCGCGAACATGGCGTGGTGCAGCCGGTGGTGGCGCGGCCGTCGCCGACGCTGCCCGGCCGCTACGAGATCATCGCTGGCGAGCGGCGCTGGCGCGCCGCACAGCGCGCCGGGCTGACCGAGATCCCGATCATCGTGCGCGACGTCAACGATCGCACCGCGCTGGAACTGGCGATCATCGAAAACGTCCAGCGCACCGACCTCAATCCGGTCGAGGAGGCGCAAGGCTATCAGCAATTGATCGACGACCACGGCTATACCCAGGCCGATCTTGGCCAGGTGATCGGCAAGAGCCGCAGCCATGTCGCCAACACGCTCAGGCTGTTGAAGCTGCCCGATGTGATCCGCGACATGCTGGTCGAGGGCGCGCTGTCGGCCGGCCATGCCCGCACGCTGGTGACAGCCGAAGATCCGGCCGGCCTTGCCAAACGGATCGTCGAGGATGGGCTTTCGGTGCGCCAGGCCGAAGCGCTGGCGCAGATGCCAGCCGGGGCGCCAGCCGCGCCAAGGAAAGCCCAACCGGCGCAGAAGGATGCCGACACGCTGGCGCTGGAAAAGCTGATGACCGACACGATCGGCATGATCGTTTCGATCGAGCACAAGGGGAAGGGCGGCGCGCTCCACGTGTCCTATCGGACGCTGGAGCAGCTCGATGAATTGTGTCGAAGGCTGAAGCAAGAGCGGTAGGCGGTTGAGGCGCAGCTATTGTTAGCCGGCAAATAAACTTCTGGCTTAGGTTTAAGCGCGGACTAGGCGGACATGTAACACGACGAGGGCTGGCGATTGCCAGCCCTTCTCTTTTGCGGCGCTGGTGATTGGCGAAATCGCCGAGACTGCTAATCTCGCCCCTTGAGGGGGAGATTGCCGGCTGGCCAGAAGGGGTCGTCTCACATCAAGCGCCGGCGCCTTGCGGAAGAGAAGAAGATGTCGGCGTTCGACGCGCGGCGACCCCCTCTGTCGCCTTCGGCGACATCTCCCCCTCGAGGGGGGGAGATCAGGTGCGCTGCGCCAGCCTTGCGCTCTCCACGGCAATGCCGAGCAGCGCCTGCCGGGCCAAGGCGACCGAGAGGTCCGGCCGCCGCCGGGTCTGCAGCACGGCGGTCTGCAAGCGGTTGAGCGCGCGACCGAGCGCCTCGCCGTTCCAGCGTTCGAGCGCCTTCTCGACCAATTTTCGCCGTGAGAAAAAAACCGGCGGGCGCGCCGCGGCAACGACCGAGGCGGCGTTGCGGCCGCCGGAGTCCATCTGGCCGCGCATGGCTTGCACCGCCTGCAATTGCCGCATCGCCGACGACAGCACCAGGAAGGGCTGGCCGCCGGACTGGCAATGGCGGGTGAAGGCGGTGTCGAAATCACCGATCTTGCCTTCGAGCAAGGCGTCGACGGCATCGTCGAAGGAGAGACCGGACACATCGCCTGACGTTGCCTTGACGTCGTCGAGGCCGATTTCCTTCTGGCCATGGGCGTAAAGCACGAGCTTTTCGATCTCGCCGCGCGAGGCCAGCCGGTCGCCGCCAAGGTTGCGGCGCAGCGCCTGCCGGGCGTCGAGCGCCATGGACATGCCGGCCTTGCGCAGTTCGTCGTCGATGACCGCATCGATGTCCCTGGCCTCGTCGGCGTAGCAAGGCAGCGCCATGGCGCCGTCGGCTGCCTCGACAACGGCACGCAGGCCGACGCCCTTCTTCAGATCGCCGGCCTCGATGAGAATGATCGCGTCGCGCGCGGGCTCCGATGTCAATGCCTTGACGTCTTCGGCCAGCGCCTTCTGGCCGCTGGCATTGCGCACCCACAACAAGCGGCGATCCGAAAACATCGGCACGGTGCGGGCCTCGTCAAGCAGGCGGCCCTCGTCGCGGTCGATCTCCGAACCGTCGAGCCTGACCACCGAGAAAGGATCGTCGAGCGGCAGCCCGGTCTTCGCGGCAAAGGCCTTGGCGCGCTCGGCGACAAGCCCGCGATCGGGACCGTAGATCAGGACGATCGAGACGCGCGGATCAGGCTTCGCGAGCCACGAATCGACCTCGTAAGCTTTCTTCTGTGCCATGGTTTCTGGTTAGCATGGTGCGGGCGTGGGGTGAACGGAGGTTGGCGGTATTGTTTCGAGACGCCGGAGCGACAGAGAGCGCGCGAAGGAAGCCCGGGCCTCTCAAGACCTGGGGTTCCTCGCCCCCGCA
>NZ_CAAF010000009.1 GCF_000359125.1 Mesorhizobium sp. STM 4661
CGCGGTGGGCGAGGAACTCAGGTCTTGAGAGGCTGGAGGGACGGCACCCCTCTGCACAGGCTTTTGGGCGACAGGCAAGACGTATCAAAAGTCCCTGACGAGCCGGCCGTCGCCGCCGCCGAGATAGGTTTCCCACAGATGGTCGGACATCAGCCGGCGATAGCGTTTGGTGTCGATCGACTTCCTGTGCGAGGCGCCGCGCACGTGGAAAAAGATGTCGCCGAGCATGCGGTAATCGGCCTCGACGCCGTCGAGTTGCAGGCCGACCGCCTTCCTGTCGACGGTCGCGACGTCGCCCGGGTCGAGCTGGCGATAGAGCAACGGCCAGTTTCCCCCGCCCGTATCCATTCCGCGTTCAAAACGGGGGGTGAAATCCATGTCGAGGCCTTGCACGGCCGAGAAGCGGTAGAAACATAGTCCCGCCCACAGGAACCATCCTTCGAGGCCCCGCTTGGCCGGCCATTTCGAGCCATAGACGACCTTTGCCTCCATCAGCTTCGGAATGTCGACAGCGGCGACAGGAAAGCAATCATGGTCGAGAAAGCCGAACAGCTCTGGCCGCAGGTGCCGCACGATGTTGTGGAAGGCCCAGTTCATGGCGATGCCATGCGACCGGTTGGGGTTGGTCTCCCGGTTCCGCGGCAGACCGAAATAGGCGACGCCCCGCGCCCGGCAGATGTCCTCGATGATCTTGCGCGCCGGTTGGCTGGACGAATTGTCGATGACTACCAGCGTCATTCCCGAGGCATAAAGCTGCCAGGCGCGGGTTAGCGCATCGATGACCCAGGGCGTGTTGAAGGCGATGGTGAAGCAGAACCGTCGCGAGCCGGTGCGTTGCAAGCTCTCGGCAAAGCTCAGGCCGTCGACCACCCCATGCGAGCGGAAATTGCCTTCGACCAGCCTATTGCGGATGGATTTGGCTTTTCTGACGGGCCAATTCTGGTGGAGCAGGTCGTTGAACGTTTTGAGCGGCTTCGAGGTCATTTAGCGCAAGCCACGGACTGGACTGCCCAATCCATATGCCGAAGCCGGTGCCGCGACAAGCATCCGGTTCGCCTGCTTGCTTGCATGGCAGGCGCAACTTGGCGATAACCGCTATCTTGGCGATTAGCGCCAAAACAGCATTCGTGAAGCAGAGGGGGTGGGCATGCTTTCAACTGGTTTGCTGCGCGGCGTCTTCGTCGCCGCTGGCATTGCGTTCGCGATGGGCCTGCAGGCACAGGCGGCCGAGTTCACGACCGTCACCATCAAGGTCGGCTATGGCGCCGGCGGAAATTACGACCTGACCTCACGCCTGGTGGCGCGGCACCTTGGCCGATTCCTGCCGGGCAATCCGTCCGTCCTCGTTCAGAACGTGCCGGGCGGCGGCAGCCTGAAACTCACCAAGATGATGCTGGGCAGCGAACCCGCGGATGGCAGCGTCATCGCCTCGGTCAGCGAAGCCATGCCGTTCGCTCCGGTGCTCGATCCGGCAAACGCCGATTTCGACCCGCTTTCGATGCAGTGGATCGGTTCCTTGTCGAAGGAACCATCCATATGCATCACGACAAAAAGCTCCGGCATCGACACGATGGAGAAATTCCTGCAGAGCGATTTTCTGCTTGGGGCATCGGGCAAGAGCAGCCTGACCTATATTTTTGCTGCCCTGGTCAAGAATGGCCTGAATGCCAAGTTCAAGATCGTCACCGGATTTGACGGTTCCGCCGAGATCATGGTCGCCAGTCAGCGTGGCGAAGTCGCCGGGGTCTGCGCACTTGTCTACTACAATGTCGCCGACAAGCCCGGAGAGTTCAACGTCATCGGGCGCTTCGGAGCTGGTACGATTCCGGCCGCGCCGACGCTGCCGCAGTTCTCCGACCAGATCAAGGATCCGGTGATCCGTCAGGCCGCTGTGCTGATCGAATCGTCGCGTGACTTTCACTTGCCCTTGATTGTGCCGCCGGGGACACCACGCGAGACGCTCGACATCTTGCGCAAGGCCTATGTCGACATGAGCAAGGATCCGGAATTTCTCGCTGATGCCGCCAAGCTGGGCAGTCTGAGCCTCGACATCACCACCGGCGAGGAGATAACCAAGCTCGTGGCCGACCAGCTCAAGGCCGATCCGGCAGTGCTCGAAGCCGCCAGAAACCTTGTGAAATAGACGTCTGACAGGAAGTCCCGGGTGGATGTGATCCTCACGGCTGTCGTCGAAATGGCGCAGCCTTTTCGACTGCTGATGCTGATGGCCGGGGTCTTCGCCGGCCTCATAGTCGGCGCGGTTCCCGGTATCGGCGGCCTGTTCGGAATGGCCCTGCTCATTCCGATGACCTACAATATGGACGCCTATGCGGCCTTCGCGCTGCTGCTCGGCATGGGTTCGGTCAACACGACGTCCGACACCATACCGGCGATCCTGTTCGGCGTTCCGGGTTCGGTCGGCGCCGCCGCGACAGTGCTCGATGGCCATGCCATGGCCAAGAAGGGCGAAGCGGCGCGCGCCTTTGGCGCCTCCTACTCGGCGTCGCTGATCGGCGGCGTCTTCGGCGCGCTGGTGCTTGCCGCGGCGATCCCGATCATGCGGCCGATTGTTCTTTATCTGAAGACGCCCGACTTCTTCGCCATCTGCGCTTTTGGCCTGTCCGTTGTCGCGCTGCTTGCCGGCAGCCAGCCGCTGAAGGGTCTCGCCGCCGCGATGCTCGGCATGCTGGCATGCTTTGTCGGCCTCGACGACATTGCCGGCGCCGACCGCTGGACCTTCGGCCAGATCTATCTGTGGGACGGGCTGCCCATTGTCGTGGTGTTTCTCGGGCTGTTCGGCCTGCCCGAACTCGCCTCGCTGCTGATGCGTGGCTCGATCCAGGGCGATTCGGAAATCCCGACCTATTCAGGCATGCGCCAAGGCATGATGGACACGCTGCGGGAGTGGCCGCTGGTCTTGCGCTGCAGCGCCATCGGCTCCCTGCTTGGCGCCGTGCCCGGCGTCGGCATCGCCGTGCTGGACTGGATCGCCTATGGCCACGCGGCGCGCCGGCCGGGACCAGGACCGAAATTCGGCGAGGGCAATGTGCGCGGCGTCATCGCGCCGGAGAGCGCCAACAACGCCAAGGAGGGCGGCTCGCTCATTCCCACCATCGCCTTCGGCGTGCCCGGATCGGCCTCGATGAGTATCCTGCTCGGCGCCTTTGTCGTCCATGGCCTGATTCCCGGCCCGGACATGCTGGGCAAGAATGCCGCGGTCACCGTGTCGATGGTGTTCTCCATCGCCGTCGCCAACATCATCGGCGCCATCACCTGTCTCATCCTGACCAGGCCACTGGCGCGGATCGCCCGCGTTTCGGCCGCCGTGCTGGTGCCGCTGGTCATCACCTTCATCGTCGTCGGCGCCTATCAGACCAATATGAGCGCGCTCGACTTCGTTCTCCTGGTCCTGATCGGCGCCGTCGGCATGGCGATGAAGGAGCTCAACTGGCCGCGTTCGGCCTTTGCGCTCGGTTTCGTGCTCGGCCCGAGCCTGGAGAGCTATTTCTTTCTCGCCTACCAGATTTCGGGGTGGGCCTGGCTGACGCAGCCGCTGGTTCTGGTCCTGCTCGGCCTTTCCGTCGCCGGCGTGGTCAGGCAGTCGGTGTCCTGGATCAAGGCAAGGAACAGCATGGGCGCCTTGCCGCCGCCACTGCCCGACCTGGTCGCCAGCAGCGCGTTGACGGTGCTTGCCGTGGCGGCCTTTGTCACGGCGGCCGTATGGTTTCCGTTCGAGGCCGGTATCTTTCCGATGATCACATCCGGCCTGCTGGCGCTGTTGTCGCTGATGATATCGATCCAGACGGCGCTGAGACTGCGGCGGCAAAGGCAAGGCGGGCAGGCGCCAGTCGCAAATGCGGTGCCCAATGGCGAATGGGCGCCGTCCGGCGAAGCGGCGATGAAGGGCAATCTCGCCATTATCGGCCTTTGCCTGGTGCTTGCGGTGCTGGTCCTGCTGATCGGCCATCTGGCGGCGACCTTTGTCTTCGTGGCCGGAGCGATCCTCGCGCTCGGCTCGACATCGCGGCGCTCGCCCCCCTTGATCGCCGCGGTCACGACCTTGATCGTGTTTGCCGTCTTCGACCTCCTGGCTTCGCAGCCCTGGCCGACGCCATGGCTGATGCAGATCTTCTGACTACTTCACCAGAGGCGGCGCCGACAGCGTCTCGACGAGCCGGCGGCGCAGCAGCTTGCCATTGTCGCTGTAGGGCAGCGACGCCACCAGCCTGACCTCGCGCGGCCGCCGGTCGGGGCTGATGTTGGCGCGCAGGAAGGCCTGGAACTCGTCGACCGTTCCGTGCTCGGAGACGATGAAGACCGCAATCTCCTGGCCCATCGTCTCGTCGGGAAAACCGGCGACCGCGACGTCCTGAACCTTGGGGTGGGTGCGGATCAGCTTCTCCAGCTCCTGCGGCGCGACATTGACCCCGCCGCGCACGATCATGTCGGATTCGCGGTCGACGATCGTCAGGAAGCCGGTATCGTCGAGAAAGCCGATGTCGCCGGGCATGCCCCAGTCGGGACCCATGATCTTCGGATCGACGAAAGGCCGATTGCCGGGCAAGAGCACCGCCGAGGCCATGGTCGACGTCCAGGCCTTGATCAGCCCGGTTTGACCGTTGGCAAGGACATGTCCCTCGTTGTCGACGATCTCGATGCGCACGCCGCCGAAAGGGCGGCCGGCGCTTTCGGGCCTCGCCAGCACATCCGGGCCGGACAGCATCGAGATGTTGCCGGTAAGGCTCGACGCATAGGAGATGCGATAGCCGGAGGACAGATAGCGGTAGGCGGCAAGCTTGTCCTCGGGGCGCGCCGGCCCGCCAATGCTGTAGAGTACCTTGAGATCGGGCAGCGGACAGGCCGAGGGCTGGCCCACTTCGCGCACCAACCGTGCAATCACCGGCGGCGGCAGCGAGGTTCCGCTGGCGCGGAACGTCAGCAATCCCTCGATAAGTTCGGACGGCGTGAACAGCGGTGGAAAGAAGCTGACCGTGCCGCCATAGAGCAGATAGCCGAATATCTGATGGCGTGTCGCCGAATAGGACAGGACCATCGGCGTCAGAAGGCGTTTTTCCGTACCGTCGAGCGTGCTCTTGCGGCCCGTCACGCGCCCGCCCAAGGCTTCATGAGACTGTATAAAGGCCTTTGGATCGCCGGCGGTGCCGGACGAGAACATCAGGAAAGCCGGATGCGCGCCGCTGGCGCCGGACTGGACGGCATGGGCGGCTGGCGAGGCGACCTTCCAGTCGGCGTGAAAGATGGCGCTCGGATAGGGGTCGTCGCCGGGCGGGCTGCGGCTTTCGAAGATCATCGCCAGCGCGAAATCCCTGATATTTCTGGCCCGCTGGCTCCTCGGCGTGCGGAAATCGATGACCACCGGCGTGGCGTCGATCTTCCAGCAGGCGAGAATGGCCAGAACCACATCGATATTGTCGACCATGGCAAGGCCGACACGGTCGCCGGGCTGAAGCCCGGACATCCTGAAATTGGCAGCGAGATGCCCGACCTGAACCAGGGCTTGCGCATAGGTGATCCGCGAGCGGCCGCTGACCATCGCCACGCGGTCGCCATTGGCCGCGAAAGCGTCCAGTATCTGCCGGCCAAAACTCATCAATGACGCTGGAATTTGGGCTGCGCCGCGTCTCTGGCGGCGAGGAAGGCGATGATCTCGTCGTCGATCGCATCCATGTTGGCCTGGCGGAAATTGTCATGCGTGCCGGGCATGACGACCGTTTTTATCCTGGCCTTTTCAAACACCCAGCCCCTGTACTGGTCCACCGTCCGGGCGCCCCATTCCGAACTGGCGAGAACCAGGACGTCGCAGGGATAAGGAGCGGGAGAGAACCCCGCGGCGGCGCGGACGAGCATGCTCTTGAAGGCCTTGTGCCTGGTGTGACGGCCAAGCCGCGTCTGCCCGAGCCCGATCGTCTTCAGCCCATCGCGCAGCGTGCGCCAATAGACGACCTTGCGGGTGATCTGGCGCCGCCTTTGAGAGGTCATACGTTCGTCTTCCATCGGCTTCAGCCAGGCCGAGCCGAGCGGCGGCGGATCGATCAGCAGCAGCGCCGGCCGCTCGCCGGTCGCCTCATAGGTCATGCGGCCGACCTCGATGGCCAGCAGACCGCCAAGGCAAATGCCGCCGACGACGCCGGGATGGCGGCCCATGGCCGAGGTCAGGCCTTCAAAATAGTTGGAACTGATCTCGGCGACGCTGGAACAGGGTGTCTCGCCGGGCTCGAGCCCCATGCCGCGCACGGCCAGAACCGCGTATCTTTCCTTGAGACGCCTGCCAAAACGGTTGGCGAAGAGCGCCGAGCCTGAAATGCCGTGGATCATCGCGAGCGGCTCGCCGCCGGTGCTGCCGGATACGGGCACGACAAGCCGGCGCGCCGGATGGGGCGGCGTCAAGGATGCGATCACCCTGCCAAACTCGCGCGGCGTCTGCGCCTCCAGCAGAACCGAGGTCTGGAGACTGACGTCGAATCGCTTCTGCACGGCAAGAACAAAATTCTCCGCCATCAACGAGTCGCAGCCGAGATCGAAAAAATTGTCGTCGAGGCCGACGGACGCTACCTGCAATTCCCCGGCGAACATGGCGGCAATCGCATGCGCCGGCCCGTCGCTCGACAAGGCATGGATAGGCCGGATAACTGGCTGTACATTCATCGGAAAGCCCCGAACCGATGGATATCCCGCATTTTAAGCGAAGTCGCGTTTCGCCAAACGCATACTGGACTTTTACCGACGGATAGCGCGACGGACAAGCATTGATTCCGAGATTGAACAACCCGCTGTTAATCCCCCTGAAGCGAGAGCAGCGGCAGGAGCTTCAAAGTTGAACTTGCCCCCTCGTATTCGCGGGGGAGATCGGATGTCGCTTCGGCTTTCGCCCGTCGCCAACGTTGGAAAGCAAAAAGGGGCGGCGCCAACATCGACAATTGGCTGTCTGCAAGGCTCACGCCTCAATCCAGGCCTTCTCGAAATGCTGCTCGAGCGACTGGTGCTGCTCGCAGCCGTGCACGCCCTTGCGATAGGTGCGGAAGACCGAGCGCCAGTAGGGCTGGATGATGATGCCGGAATCGCGCAGGTTCTGCTCGATCTTGGCCATGATCTCCTTGCGGGCGGCGGCGTCGGGAGTGGCCAGCGCCTTGTCGAGCAAAGTGTCGAATTCCGGATTGGCATAGGCGCTTTCGTTCCAGGCGGCGCCCGATTTATAGGCGAGCGCCAGCACCTGGACGCCGAGCGGCCGGCCGAGCCATTCGGTGCAGGAGAAGGGATATTTGCTCCAGTCGTTCCAGAAGGTCGCCGCCGGCAGCACGGTGCGCTTGACCTTCAGCCCGGCCTCGCGCATCTGCGCGGCAATCGCATCGCCGCTCGTCTTCTGCCAGTCGACATCGACCGAGATGAGGTCGAATTCATGATCGGCCTTGCCGGCCTCGGCGAGCAGCGCCTTGGCCTCGTCGACCTTGCGCACGGCCGGCCCGATATCGGCATATTCGGCGTGCATCGGCCCGACATGGTGGTTTTCGGCGGGCTTGCCCCGATTGTCTATGCCAAGCTTCAGCACCGCTGAATTGTCGACCGCAAGCTGGGCGGCGCGCCGCACCTTGACGTCGTCATAGGGCGGATTGCCGACATTGAAGCGCGCGACCAGGGTCGAGCCGGTGGCGAGCTCCGAATTCCCGAGCTCCATCTGTTCGGTCTGCGACACCGTATCGGCGGCGGTTTCGTGGTTGGTGTCGATCTCGCCGGATTCGAAGGCCGACAGCATGGCATTGGGATCGGAGCCGTAGTCGACCCATTTGATGCCGTCGAGATAGAAGTCGCCCTTCCACCAGGGCTTGTCCTTGCGGCGGACCTCGGCGCCGGTCTCGGCGTCCCATGACACCAGTTCACAAGGCCCGGTGGTGATCGCCAGCGCCTTCAGCGGATCGCCGTCGCCATCGTAGGAGCGATGCATGATCAGTCCGGGATAGTCGGCCACGCCGGCGATCAGCGATATGTCGGGCTTCGGCAAATTGAGCTTGATGGTGAAGTCGTCGACGCGCTCGATGCCGCCATCGACGGCCTTCTTGGTGTCGGCGTTGATCAGCGCGCCGAGCCGCGCGGCGACCGAATTGCCGGCGACGGAAGCATCGCACCAGCGCGTGAGGTTGTGGACGACATCGTCGGCATTGAAGGTGTCGCCGTTCGACCAGGTGATGCCCTTGCGGACATGCAGCGTGAGCGTGCGGGCGTCGTCGCTCGTCTCCCAGCTCTCGAGCAGCCATGGCTCGAAGGTGAAGTCGCGGTTCCAGCGGACCAGATATTCGTTGCACTGGCGGGCGATGTTGGACATTTCGACGCCGTCGAAAGTGCGCGGATCCTTGAAGCCCTTGACGTTCATGGCGACGCGGAGCACGCCGCCGCGCTTCGGCTCCTCGGCCCTGGCCGTGGACGGTGCCAGGCCGCCCAGCGCCAGCGCACCGGCGGCGCTGACGCCAAGGGCGGCCATGGTGGCGAGATATTCGCGCCGGTTCATCTGGCCCTTCTTGAACCCGTCGGCGACGGGTTCAGCCCGCGGATGCAGTGATCTGCCGGTCAGCATGAACTTCATTGTCGTCGTTCCCCTGTTGTTGGGCGCCCCGGCCGATCGCCAGACGCGGGGGACGGGTGCGATCGCCGGAGCGCCATTGCCTCGGGGGATGATAGGGCGGGGTGCTGTAAGGGAGTGTTCGGGTTTCCGCAGTTCTTGTGCGCTGTTCCGCAAACAGAAGACCCCCCCTTCGCGACTCAGTACGGCCAGTCGCCTTTGCCCAACGCGGCGATGGCTGCGACGATGCGGGCGAAGGCTTCGCCGGCGCGCGGCACGGTCCTGCGGGCGCGCAGGAAACTGTGCACCAGGCGCGGCTCCTCGCGCCACCAGGCGCGGCCGCCGGCGGCAAGGATGCGGTCGCGATAGGCCTCGCCGTCGGACGACAGCGGGTCGCACTCGGCCGTGAGGATGAAGGTCGGCGGCAGGCCGGAGAAATTGCTGCCTCGGAGCGGCGAAAAGGTCGGGTCGGCGGGCGACTGTGCCTTTGCGGAGCGGACGTTGCGGTAGAATTCGATGTCGCCCAGCGTCAGCAGTGGCGCTTCGGCGTGCTCGATGTAGGAGCCGGTGTTTTCGTCGCCGCCGAGGCCGGGATAGATCAGCACCTGGCCGATCGCGTGGCGCGGGTGGTTGCGTAAGGCTTGCGCGACCGCGGCGGCAAGATTGCCGCCGGAGCTCTCGCCGCAGAGCACGATCGGCAGATCGTTCGTCGCAGCGGCATACTCGAACACGGCCAGCGCATCGTTGAAGGCCGCCGGATGCAAATGCTCGGGCGCCAGCCGGTAATCGGCTGAGAGGACGTCGAAGCCGGTGCCGGCGCAGATCTCGGCGCAGATGTCGTCATGGCTGTCGAGCCCGCCGAGGATGAAGCCGCCGCCGTGACAATAGACGACTGTTGCCTGCGGCGTCCCGCCCGCCATCCGGTAGCGCCGGACCGGGATCGCGTGGTCGCCGGCGGCAACCGCTCCGTCGCTGGCCTCGACCCCGGCCGGGTAGGCCGCGCGAAACGCCCGGCACATCTTGTCGTAGACCATCCGCTGCCTGTCGATCGGCAAATCGGTGATTTCGGACGGATACCAGCCATTGACCCTGTCTATGTAGTCCCACAGCTCGGCATCGAGCCGGGTGGCGTATTTTCCCCGGCTGGTCTTTTCGGATCGATCGACGTCGATGGCCATCGCGGTGGTCACCCCGGTCATAGCTCGCCGTAGAGCCGGGCCGCATTCTCGTAAGTGAAGCGTAGCGGCACCGAGCCTTCGACCTGCCAGGCGGTCACGCTTTCGCCGGAAAGCAGCCGGCAGGCGCCGTCGGTGTCGGTGACCGCGCCGCCATAGAGCCGGTTGGCAAGGTTGAGGATGGCGGTCTGGTGCATGGCCGCGCTGCCGCTGCCGCAGGCGTCCTTGACCAGAAGCACGCGAAAGCCTGATGCCACCGCGTCCTTGACCGACGCGTCGATGCAGGCCTCGGTCCAGACCCCGGCGACGACCAGCCATTCGATGCCGCGCGCCTTGAGCTCGCCTGCCGCGGGGCCGCTGCGAAAGGCGCTGGCCTCGGCCTTGATCCGCAAGGCTTCGCCATCCGCCGGCGCAACCTCGTGGCAGATCGCGGAGAGCGGATCGTCCTTGTCGGAGAAGGCCGACTTGCCGTCGGCCTCAACCGGGTGGAACGGCCGGTCCTGGGCGCCGAGATCGACGATATAGGCCCAGTGATAGAGCGGCACGCCGCTCGCCCGCGCCGCCGCCTGCAGGCGCTGGACATTGGCGAGGATTTTTTCATAGCCGTGGACGAGATAGCGCTGGTCCTGCCGGTGCTCCTCCTGCAGGTCGATGAAGATGGCGGCCACCGCGCCGCGTTTGATGGAAATGGGCGTTTTCATGCGGATGCGCCTGGGTTGCGGGCAGCCAACGCCGCTCCTTTCAGCGGGCTGGCGCAAGCCCTGGAGATTGGCCGAAAAGCTCCCCCGACTTCGTCATCCTGGGGCGCAGCAGGAGCGAAGCGACGTCGCGGAGACCCTGGGATCCATGCCATGGCCTCGACCGAAGCGCGCAGCGGAGCAGAACACTGCACCGTTGCGTCGCCTTGATGTAACGGCATGGGTCCTGGGGTCTGCGCCGCGTCGCTGCGCTCCTTGCTGCGCCCCAGGATGACGAAGCGATGGGGTGTCAAACCTGTTTCTCCAGGAACTCATCCTCATAGGGGAAGCGCGACAGAAGCTCGGTGCCGGTGTCGGTGATCAGGATCTCGTCCTCCAGCTTGACGCCTTCGCGGCCGCCCTTCTCGCCGATATAGCTCTCGACGCTGACCACCATGCCGGGAACGACGATACCATCGCGGCCATAGGTCTCGTAGTCCATGGCGTGCGCGATGAACGGCGTCTCGCCATGCATGCCGACGCCATGCATGACCGAGGTGTAGCGCTGGTCGATGAAGCGGTCGGGGATCTTCCAGGCCTTTTCGGCGATCTCGCGAAACGCCATGCCCGGCCTGACAACCCCGATGTTGTGCTGAACCTGGTCATGCGCCATGCGGTAGAGCGACTTCTGATAATCGGTCGGCTTGCCCGGCCCGCAACGGAAGGTGCGCGAGAAGTCGGAATAATAACCGTAGCAGCCGATCGTATCGGTATCGAGGGCCAAAAGTTCACCGGGCCTGATCTTGCGGCCGCTCGCCTCGTTGAACCAGGGATTGGTGCGCTGGCCCGAGGTCAAAAGCCGGGTTTCGATGAACTCGCCGCCCTGGCGGATCACTTCGTGATACATGATGGCGAACAGATCGTTTTCGGATACTCCGGGCTTGATCGCCTCGCGCACCGCGTAGACGGCGGCTTCGGCGCCGGCCATCGACACTTGCAGGCATTTCACTTCCTCCGGCGTCTTCACCGCGCGCACCGCCAGGATCTCGCCCTGACAATCCCTGACCTCGCAGCCGCGCTTTTCCAGCGCCACCGCCTGCAAATGGCCGCAGCGGTCGAGCCCGAGCTTCATCGAGCCGCCGCCATGCTGCTTCAGGAGTTCGGTGATCTCGTCGGCGAAGGGCCCGACGGTCTCGTCGTCGCGGCCCGATACCGACGACCAGACCAGCTTGGAGGGCCGCGCCTCGTCGATCGTGTCGAGCACCATGGAGACGTGGTAGCTCTGCGGATATTCGAACAGCACGATCGGCCCAACGGTCGGGATGAAGAAATAGCGGGTCGAGTTGCGCAGGAAATAGCCGAACATGTTTCGCGAGCCGGTGGCGTAGCGCTGATTGTAGGGGTCGAACAGGACGACGCCGCCATAGCCGGCCTCACGCATCCAGGCGCGCAGTTTGGCCAGCCGGCCCTTGCGCAGTGCATCGGCATCGATGAAGGACGGCTCGGTGTCGGAAAGCCACATGCCGCCGGCCGGATCGGCTGCGGCGGGGTGGCGCATGCGGTCCTTGAAGTCCACATCCTCGGTGCTGTCGGGGTCGAAAACGACGATGCTCATGGCGGTGCCTCCTGAAGGCTCTGAACATAGTCGCGCACCACGAGGAGCTTGTGCGGAACACCGCAGATGTCGTGCGGAATACCGCAGCTACTTTACCTTCCAGCAAGGTCGGTGATTAGCCGTAAGCCCCGCGCGTTCGTCATCCTAGGGCGGAGCGACGCGAAGCAGAGCGCAGACCCTAGGATCCATGCCGTGATACCTGCCGAAGAACGCAACGGGTCAAAGTGGCCGATCGAGGAACGAATGCGGGATAGGTGATGTTCGATTCTGGTCCGCCTTCGTATGCCACAGATGTCACGGCATGGATCCCAGGGTCTGCGCTGCGTCGCTTCGCTCCTTGCTTCGCCCTGGGATGACGAAGGGAGGGATGTTTCGGCCAATCTCCAAGGTTTGCGACTATTCAGGCATCCTAATGCCGCCGCATCACCTTCGGCGCATGCCCATGCTCCTCGCGAAACGCCCGGGCAAAGCTGGACATCGAAGCAAAGCCGCAGGCGAGCGCCACGTCGCGCACCATCAGCGTCGAATGCGCCAACAGATCGGCGGCGCGCTTCAGCCTGAGGCGGCGGTAGTAGCCGTTGGGCGAGATGCTGAGCTCGGCGCGAAAATTCCGTTCGAGCTTGTCGGAGGACACACCGAGCCTGGCGGCAAGGTCGGTCATGCCGAGCCGCTCCTCCACCGCATCCTCCATGATGGCGATGGCCGACAGCACCAGCTCGTTCTGGACGCCGGTGCGCAGGCGCAGCGGCATCAGCTTGCGGTCGACACTCGATCGAAGGGGGCTGTGCACGAACCATTCAGCGATGCCGGCGGCAAGCTCGGCGCCATAGTCCGATGCAACGATCTCCAGCATCATGTCGAGGCTGCCGACGCCGCCGGCCGAGGTGAAGCGCTTGCGGTCGATGACATAGAGATCGCGCCTGAGCTCGATGTCGGGGAACGCTTCGGTGAAGGCGGCCTGGCTGGTCCAGTGCAAGGTGCAGGCATGGCCGTCGAGCAGGCCGGCCCGCGCCAGGAAGAACGCGGCATCCGCCACCGCGCCGATATGGGCGCCGCCGCGCAGGCTCCTGCGGATCCAGCTCACCGCGTCCTCGGCGACGAGATGATCGGCATCGCCGCCCGAGCAGACGACGATGCGGTCGACCTTGGGCGCATCGCCGGCGAAGAAGCCGGGCTGGATAACGACGCCATTCGAGGCCTCGACCGGGCCTGCAGCGGCGCCGACGATGATCCAGCGGTAGCATTCTCGTTTCGCCAGCACGTTGGCGGCGCGCAGGGGCTCGATGACGGAGCTGAACGCCATCATCGGAAAACCGGGGAAGACGAGCACGGCGAAGGTGAGCGGGGCGTCGGTGGGTTTTGATGGATCGCGCGGGAGGGTGTTCATAGCTTCCGGAGCCAGGCCATCTGATGCATCGGGAGACTACAATTCCGCCAGATGGCGCCAAGGTCAACGGAATAGAACAAGTGCCCCTCGTTGGTGATCCTTCACGCCCCCCTCTGTCCTGCCGGACATCTCCCCCACGAGGGGGGAGATCGGCCGTTACCGCCGCTTTCGCCAATCTCCCAACATTGCAGGAATGTGTGCGGAGCGCCGAAGCTGCCAATCTCCCCCCTCGTGGGGGAGATGCCCGGCAGGGCAGAGGGGGGCGCTGTCCCGCCGACGTCTCGCAAGGTTTCTTGTTACCTCGCTCACCCCCCCAGCGCCTGATCCAAATCCGCAATCAGATCGTCGCCGTCCTCAATCCCGGCCGACAAGCGCACCAGCGAATCTGAAATCCCAATCTCAGCGCGCTTCCCGGCCGGGATCGAGCCGTGGGTCATCAGCGCGGGGTGCTCGATCAGGCTTTCGACGCCGCCGAGGCTTTCGGCCAAGGTGAAGAGCTGCGTGCGTTCGAGGAAGCGTTTTGTGCCCGCAAGGTCGCGGTCGAGGTCGACTGAGATCATGCCGCCGAAGGCATGCATCTGCCGTTTGGCGATGTCATGTTGCGGGTGGCTGGCGAGGCCGGGATAGATGACGCGGCGCACATCCTGGCGGCTCTCCAGCCATTGCGCGATCTTCAGGCCGTTCGCGGAATGGCGTTCCATCCTGAGCGCCAGCGTCTTGATGCCGCGCAGCGCCAAAAAGCTATCGAACGGCCCGGAAATCGCGCCGACGGCGTTCTGCAGGAATTTCAGGCGGTCGGCCAAATCCTTGTTGTCGCCGACCACCGCGACGCCGCCGACCATGTCCGAATGGCCATTGAGGTATTTCGTCGTCGAGTGGACGACGATGTCGATGCCGAGCTCCAGCGGCCGCTGCAGATAGGGGCTGCAAAAGGTGTTGTCGGCGACCGAGATCAGATGCTTGCGTTTTGCCAGCGAAGCGACGCCTTCGAGGTCGACGATGCGCAGCAGCGGGTTGGTCGGCGTCTCGACCCAGAGCAGTTTCGTCTCCGGACGGATCGCCGCCTCGACCGCGGCAAGGTCGGTGAAATCGACGAAGCTGACCTGCAGGTTGGCCGAGCGTTTGCGCACCCGCTCCATGAGGCGGAAGGAGCCGCCATAGATGTCGTCGGTGGCGACGATATGGGCGCCGGAATCGAACAGTTCGAGCACCGTGGCGATCGCCGCCAGTCCCGAGGCGAAAGCGAAGGCGGCTGTGCCGCTTTCGAGATCGGCCACGGCGCGCTCGAAGGCGAAGCGGGTCGGGTTCTGGCTGCGGGCATATTCGAAACCCTTGTGCACGCCGGGCGACTGCTGGGCATAGGTCGAGGTGGCGTAGATCGGCACCATCACCGCGCCGGTCAGCGGGTCGTGGCTCTGGCCGCCATGGATGGTGCGCGTCGAAAAGGCCAGGCGGTTCTTGCCCGATACGGTTGCTTTCACGGTCATCGGGCGCGCCTCAGATGGTTGATCAGGTCGATGCGGGTTATCAGGCCGACAAACTCATCGCCGTCGAAGATGATGGCGACTTCGTTGCGGTCGAAGACCGGCAGCAGCGCGTCCAGCGTCTGGCTGGCCTGCAACGTGTGCAGATTGGAGGTCATCGCGGTGCGCACCGGGGCCTTGAAGCGATCCCAGCGGCTGTCATAGGGGCCGTCGACCTGGGCGAGGATATCGCTTTCGTCGACGATGCCGACCAGCTTGCCCTCGTCCAGCACCGGCAGTTGCGAAACATCGGAGCGGCGCATGCGGCCATAGGCGTTGAGCAGGCTTTCCGCCGGTCCGACATAGACGGTGTCGCCGGTGCGGTGCGAGCGCATCACCAGATCGCGCAGATCGCCGTGCTGTTCCTGCTCGGCCAGACCCTGCTCGGCCAGCCAGAAATCGTCGAAGACCTTCGACAGATATTTGTTGCCGCTGTCGCAGACGAAGGTGACGACGCGTTTTGCAACGGTCTGCTCGCGGCAATAGCGCAACGCGGCCGACAGCAGCGTGCCGGAGGACGAGCCGGCGAGGATGCCTTCCTTGGACAAGAGGTCGCGCACCGCCAGCATGCTCTGCTTGTCGGTGATGGAATAGGCCTTTTTCACCAGCGACAGATCGGCATTGGGGGGCACGAAATCCTCGCCGATGCCTTCGACGGTCCAGCTTCCGGCCTCTTCCATCTTGCCGGTCTTGATCAGCGGCGCCAGCACCGAGCCGACCGGATCGGCCAGCACCATCTCGGTCTTCGGCGAGACTTTTGCGAAATAGCGGCCAAGCCCGGTCAGCGTGCCGCCGGAACCGACGCCGACAACCACCGCGTCGACATCGCCTTCGAGCTGTTGAAAAATCTCAGGACCAGTCGTGGTCTCGTGGGCCAGCGGATTGGCCGGGTTGGCGAACTGGTTGGCGTAGAAAGCGCCGGGCAATTCGGCGGCGATCTTTTCGGCCATGTCCTGATAATATTCGGCATGGCCCTTGCCGACATCGGAGCGGGTCATGCGCACTTCGGCGCCGAGCGCGCGCAGATGCTGGATCTTTTCGCGCGACATCTTGTCGGGCACGACGAGGATGATGCGATAGCCCTTGGGGATGCCGACCTGGGCGAGGCCGAGGCCGGTATTCCCCGCCGTGGCCTCGACAATGGTGCCGCCGCGCTTGAGCTGGCCCTGTTTCTCTGCGGCGGCGATCATCGACAGCGCGATGCGATCCTTGATCGAGCCGCCGGGATTCTGGCTTTCGAGCTTGATGAACAGCCGGCACTTGCCGGTGTCGAACCTGGTCAGCTCGACGACCGGTGTCTGGCCGATCAGGTCGAGGACCGAGGCATAGGGCGGCCGCAGGCGCTGCAGGTCCCTGTCGGGTGCGGCGGTCTTGTGCTCGCTCATATCAAATGCTCCATGGTAACAGGCGAGCGACCGCCTCCGGGCAAGGTGGTCAGCCTATCGTCTTTTCCAGCCGTTTGCAGTCTGAAAGAAGATAGATCGTGCCAATCGACCGGCGAGATGAGGAATGAAATTCCGATTGTTGGCCAAGGCCGCACTGTGGCGCTAATCACGATAGGGCCGCGGGACAGCGCCCCCCTCTGGCCTGCCGGCCATCTCCCCCACACGGGGGGAGATCGGCAGCTTCGCTAACCGCGCCATTCTTTCGCAACGTTGGAGATTTGGCGAAAGCCGTCGCGACATCCAATCTCCCCCCTCGTGGGGGAGATGTCCGGCAGGACAGAGGGGGGCGCCCTAGAGTGCCGGTTTTAACAAGTCTACCCCAGCAGCCGTTTGCTCAACCTTGCGCACTGCACCCGAATATCGGGTATGGCGTCGATCTCGAAGAAGGTGCCGCGCGTCAGTGGTCCGACGGCGAGGATCTTGGCCGACACAGTGCCGTCGCTGGCGATGAGCTCGCAGTTGGCGGTCACGTCGAGGCCAAGGCGCAGCGGGTCCGGCTTTGCCAGGCCGCGATCGACCAGCGAGCGCACCACGCTGTTCGAGGTGGTCGAGATGTCACGAGCGATGCCGGAGCAATCATAGATACGGGCGACTTCGAGCGTTTCGAGACGCTTTGTGTGGCGCGACTGGATCTCGACGGCGAATGCCTCGCCCGCCGCGATGGCGACGACACGCCCGGCGACAGGCCGGATGCGGCCGGCCTGCACGGCCTCGGTGACGCGGGCGTAGACTTCGGGGGCCATGCGATGGCGATGGATGTCCCACCAGGCCTTGGTGTGCTCGACAAAGCGGCGCTTGGCGGAAGTCGGCCAGTTCTGCCAGATCTTCTGGTTGAAGGGCCTCAGACCATCGACGACGTCGCGCCAGTCGATGCCGGCTTTCTGGTTTTCCCGGATCAGGTCGCGGAACCAGCCGACGAAATAGGAAAGCTGGGTGCCGAGCGGAATGTCGGCGACGTCTAGCTTGATCGGATTGCCCTTGCGGTGCGGCGACGGCAACAGGCCGCGCCTGGATACCGCTGTTATCTCGCCACGATGTCCGCGCTGTTCGAGCGACAGGAAAGCATCGACCATGCTCAGGCCAGTGCCCAGCACCAGGACCGGGGCTTCGGCATCCAGCGGCGTGTCGGCCTCCGACCCCATCCTGATCGCGTGGCCCTGGCCGGCTCCCGGCTCCTCGTCATGCCCGGTCGCCAGCACGGCAAGATGGGCGACGACACTGGTGCCGTTGGCCAGCGCCACCTCGACTCCGGATGGGGTGGGGGAGATCGACAGGCTCTCCTCGCGGATCAGCCGAAGGCGGCCCGTCTCGCGTTCACGGGCCTCGAGCTCGTCCAGCAACTCCTTGAGGTAGCGGGCATAGACGCTGCGCGGCGCATAGACCGGCGCCTGTTCTGATGTGGCCAGGCCGCGCTCGAGCAGCCAGCGCCAGAAATTGCCGGGGTCATCGGCATAGGCGCTCATGCCGGCGGCGCTGACATTCAGCACATGCGCCGACAGCAGCGTGGAATAGGCCATGCCCTGACCGAAATGCGGACGCTTTTCGATCAGCGTGACGCGCAGATCGGGATTGGGCGATTTCAGGAGATGCGCGGCAAGGACGACGCCGCTGGCGCCGCCGCCGACAATGATGATTGAGTTGGCGCGCCCAGTCATGCGCGCATTCCTGGCGAATGCCGGCTGAGGAATTTTTGCTTCAGGCCTGGACCTTCAACGCCAGCGGAAGCTCGTCGATGGCGATGTCGCGCATCTCGGCGAGGCTGCGCTGGTCCAGCACCTCGGCGATCGCCTGGCGGACCTCCAGCATCAGATGACGGACTTGGCATGTCGCCTCGTTGCAATCTTCACAGCGCTGATACTGGGTGCGGCTGGCACAGGGGATCGGAGCAAGCGGACCGTCGAGCACGCGCACGACGTGGCCGACCTTGATCTCATCGGCCGGCCGCGCCAGGCGATAACCGCCGTCCTTGCCCTTGCGGCTCTGGACGAAGCCGGCATTGCGCAATTCGCCGAGGATGGCGTCGAGAAATTTCTTCGGGATGTTATTGCCGCTGGCGATATCGCCGACGAAGGCAAGCTGTCCGGCCGGCAGTCGCGCGAGGTGAACGAGCGCCTTGAGGCCGTACTTACCCTTTTTCGTGAGCATGGACCGAACGTTTCTTTATCATGCGGCGGCGCAAGGCCACCGGTTTCGAAACGCCTGGCACTCCGGTCCATCCCCGCCGCGTCCAAGCTGCCATGACACATAATTTCTAGTGACATGATGTACAAGCCGAAAATGTTGATTTTGCTTGGGTTTAGGCTGATTTGACTAGCCTTGCGTCCGTGAGGACGCGAGAATGGGTTGCTCATCGTCCTCTCCAACTCCCTAATGTCGATAAGACTACTATACTTACTCCAGAGCACATGGAATGGACTTTCAATTCCTCGACTGTTCCCGGCATGGATTTGCTCGGCAAGTGGTGAAGACGGAAAATTCCTGTTTCGTCGCCCGCTCACAGGCGCGAACGATTCGCCCACACCAGCCCCGCCAAGCCGATTAGCGCTGTGACGACACCGATATAGAGCCATTGCGACTGGCCGGTCATGAAGCTGCCCTGGACAAGGCCGATGCCTTGCAGCGACCACAGCACACCGACGGCGAGCACGACCAGCGCCAGCAGGTTCTTGATCAATCTCGTCATTGTGAATCTCCTTGCCAAGTCGATCGTAGCTCAGGTTCATCGCGAGCCGCGTGCAGTTTCGAATTGGTCTGCCCGGGCGGCAAGTGCAAATGCCCCCTCTTTGGCCCAGACGTCACTTCACTGCGATGACGACCTTCCCCCTTGCACGACCCGTTTCGAGATAAGCCAATGCCTCGTTGGTCCTGTCGAACGGGAAGACCCGGTCCATTACCGGGCGTATGTCGCCTGCCTCGATCAGGGACGTTATCTTTCCAAGCTGGTCGCCATTCGCTGTCATGAAGAGAAACGAATAGCTGATCTTTTGGCGTTTTGATTTTCTCCTGATCCCGAAGCTCAGCAGGCGCATGACCTGTTGCAGCAGCCAGCTGGAGCCGTTCTGCCTCGCGAAATCAAAATCCTAGTCGATCGTGACTTGCGCGACGACGGCGATGAAAGAACGAAAGGAAGCGATCCGAGCGCACTCGTCTACACT
>NZ_CAAF010000008.1 GCF_000359125.1 Mesorhizobium sp. STM 4661
AGCTGGAAATTTGATCGCAGTTTGCGGTTGATCGTCTGTCGCCGGCATAAGCCGCCGGCGCGAAGGATGCGGCAAGACAGAGCGCGACGGCGACGCGCCGCGCGGAAGCGTAGGACCTCATGAAGGGCGGAAGGAGTAGCGGCATCGCGCGTTGCGAGAAAGCGCCGACGAGGTCATTGCCCAGCCGTTGTGTTTGATTGTTAGCAGCTGCCGCCATGACGATTGCCACGCCGTCGATGGTCCAGAGCGTTTCGCGCGGCGCATCGCTCGCAACGAAAGTGCCCGCCATGCCAAGCGCGCCGCCGATGGCGAGGCCAATCGCGGCAACGGTATCCAAAGTGGAGCAAATGTGAATCTCCACAAGCCGGAGAGGATACGCGAAGATGGGGTACTTTGAAACGGCGGAACGAAGGACTTATCACCTTGCCTTGTCAAAAGATGATTTCCATGCTGATTCCTACAGACAACAGCCGCACCGAGAATAATGCTGCGAGCTGGGAGAGCTACTTATGAGTAACGATTCTGATCTTCAACAAATATTGGGCTTTATAAAAGCGTCAGTTGATGACTATTGGGCATCAGCAGGGATCCCTTTGCTTCTTAGCTCACTTGGATGGAGTATAAGGCAAAAAATCGATAATTCTGATGTAGTTTTCGAGAATGGCCTTAAGCGATTTTTACTTGATCACCCGGTCGTTCAAGTTGTAACCCATCCGACGGTTATACAAAAGGTCGGCGCAGTTCCTCTTGGCATAACGCTTCCAGAAGATATTTCTGAGCTGTTCAGAGACTCTGACCGCTCACCAGTTAATACCGTTGGAACAAAGCCGCGTATGTACTCACAGGATTTCTGGAACTCATTTGTGTATGGTTTTCCGAACAAACGATTTGTTATTCTCGACCCTCATTCCGATACGTGGCGCATCAGTGAGACTGATATTACGACTGAAGGTCAAAAGGCCTATGAAATCATTCACTCAGATATCGTAGCCCTGCCCCGGGAAACGCCTATGAGCGTCAAGGTTCCCGCAGTTCATGGTGCCATATCGAATTGGCTAGCGCGGAATGGGCTCAATAGAGAAACGTTTGAAAATCGGCTTGCTGGGCGGACGACTGCGAAAGGAGAACAACCGAGGCTAACTCTTGAGGCAGCGTTCTCAAAACTTGACCCGGTCGATCTATCCCGCATTTCGATACCGTTAGATCTAGTTCAGAAAATCCTTTCCAGAAGATGACAGCAATAAACCATTTTTTGGTCTTTATAGGTGCATCGCCGAGTCTCTCCACAGAGATTAATCGGATTCCGAAGCGCTTTTCCGGTACCCAGGTGACTGCGCCGGCAATGGGCAAGTCAGATCGCATGATCTCGGACCGTTCCGTTGCTCGGGCCACGTCTGACTTGGTTACATCCATGCGAGTGGCTAGTGGTTTCGATCAACCAGCCCGCTTGTCGGTATGGGCATATCAGCCTGAGAGCGTTGCCCAGGTGGAAACACTTTGGAAGGCTTTCGGAAGCTCGGCGTGGATTGAGTTTATACCAGGCAATTTGAGACATAAGGACGCTGCAAGTCGTGGCTATATTGAGAGTCGAGTAAAATCTCTATTCCAACTCATGAATGAAATATCAACAGAGGTTTTCTCCAACAGAAAAAGCTCACCACTTCCGATTCCTTTAAGGAATTTTCACTCTGACATTACCACTACTCTCCGTGGCCACTGGTATAGCAATGCCAGCATTGACGAATTGAAGGAACGAATCAAAAGTCTTTGTGGTAAATTTAGGCAGATTCACACTAACAATTTCACTCACATTGATAAACGAAAACTCGTTTTCGCGCCAGCAATTGATAGTCAATGCCACGGCAAACCTCACCCGACCGGAGACGACGAGCGGTGCTTCGTCGCTGGTAAATTTCGGTTTGGAACGGCATTGTTCGCTGGTTTCCACTATGACGTCAGCAGTGGAAATGGAAAATCTTTAGCGTCTGTATTCTATGATTGCTGCGGACGTGCGCGCGACTTGAAACCAGAGCGTCGAGACTATCTAAACGTCTTTCCAAACGATCATCTATTGCCCGCAAAATGAAACAGGGTGCTAATAGCACCCTGTTTGTTATTTGGGGCTAATGCCCATAAACTTCTTCTCAGCCGGTTGCCACGGAGTATTCTACTGAGTAGTTTCTCGCCGCGTGCAGCAATCTAGCCTTTCGACGTCTAGCTAGCGCGGCACTAACGTGGTCCCCTTCTGAGAGTAGGCTGAGAAGCGCAAATCAGAAGCTTTCCACCGGATAGGCGGCTCTATAAAAGCAACTTTTATAGGGACTGTCAACGATTGAGGGACCTAGAGGTTCCGTTCATCCTTAATGGCCGCATTAAATTCCCTGAGCATTTAGGGGGCCGAGGAACGTTATACAAGGCCCTCCTGCGATCCAAATCTCGCTCAATCCCCCATCTTCAAGGCCTGGATAAACGCCTCCTGCGGGATATCCACCTTGCCGAACTGGCGCATCCGCTTCTTGCCTTCTTTCTGCTTGTCGAGCAGCTTGCGCTTGCGCGAGACGTCGCCGCCGTAGCATTTGGCGGTGACGTCCTTGCGCAGCGCCGAGATGGTTTCGCGGGCGATGACCTTGCCGCCGATGGCGGCCTGGATAGGGATCTTGAACAAATGGTGCGGGATCAGCTCCTTCAGCTTCTCGCACATCTGGCGGCCGCGCTTTTCCGCCGCGGTGCGGTGGACCAGCATCGACAGCGCGTCGACCGGCTCCTCATTGACCAGGATCGACATCTTCACCAGGTCGCCTTCCTTATAGTCGGTCAGGTGATAGTCGAAGGAGGCGTAGCCCTTGGAGATCGACTTCAGCCGGTCATAAAAATCGAAGACGACCTCGTTGAGCGGCAGATCGTAGATCAGCATGGCGCGCTTGCCGACATAGGAAAGGTCGGCCTGGATGCCGCGCCGGTCCTGGCAGAGTTTCAGGATACCGCCGAGATAGTCGTCCGGCGTCAGGATGGTGGCGCGGATCCATGGCTCCTCGATGGCCGCAATCTTGACCACGTCGGGCATGTCGGCCGGGTTGTGCAATTCCTTGACCGAGCCGTCATTGAGCAGCAGCCGGTAGACGACTGATGGCGCCGTGGCGATGAGGTCGAGGTTGAACTCGCGCTCCAGCCGCTCCTGGATGATTTCGAGATGAAGCAAGCCAAGGAAGCCGCAGCGATAGCCGAAGCCGAGCGCGGCGCTGGTTTCCATTTCGTATGAGAAAGAAGCGTCGTTGAGGCGCAATTTGCCGACGGCGGCGCGCAGATCCTCGAAATCGGCGGCGTCGACCGGGAACAGGCCGCAGAACACCACCGGCTGCGCCGGCTTGAAGCCGGGCAGGGCGTGCGCGGTGGCGCGCTTGTCCTCGGTGATCGTGTCGCCGACGCGGGTGTCGGCCACTTCCTTGATCGAGCCGGTGAAGAAGCCGAACTCGCCGGGGCCGAGCTCGTCGACATTGATGCGGGCCGGCGTGAAGACGCCGGTGCGCTCGACCAGATGTTTTGCGCCGGTGCCCATCATGCGGATGGTCTGGCCCTTCTTCAGCACGCCGTCGATGATGCGGACCAGCACGATGACGCCGAGATAGGCGTCGTACCAGCTATCGACCAGCATCGCCTTCAGCGGCGCCGAAATGTCGCCCTCGCGCGGCGGCGGCAGGTCGTTGACGATGGCTTCGAGCACATCGGGAATGCCGAGGCCGGTCTTGGCCGAGATCAGCACGGCGTTGGAGGCGTCGATGCCGATCACCTCCTCGACCTGCTCGCGGATGCGCTCGGGCTCGGCGGCCGGCAGGTCGACCTTGTTCAGCACCACGACGATCTCGTGGTTGTTGTCGATGGCCTGGTAGACATTGGCCAGCGTCTGCGCCTCGACGCCCTGCGAGGCATCGACGACCAGCAGCGAACCCTCGCAGGCGGCCAGCGAACGCGACACTTCATAAGCGAAGTCGACATGGCCGGGCGTGTCGATCAGGTTGAGGATATAGTCCTCGCCATTGTTGGCGCGGTATTTCAGCCGCACCGTCTGCGCCTTGATGGTGATGCCGCGCTCGCGCTCGATGTCCATCGAGTCCAGCACCTGCTCCTTCATGTCGCGCAACTCCAGCCCGCCGGTCGACTGGATCAGCCGGTCGGCAAGCGTGGATTTGCCATGGTCGATATGGGCGACGATGGAGAAATTGCGGATGTGGTCGAGCGGCGTGGTCATGCCGCGCGCTTTAGCAGGGGCACGATGCAGGGGCAAGCGGCGGGCGGTGGGCTTGCGGGGCAAGCGTTCCAGCGTTGCTGGCTGGCGAAAGCCGCAGCGACATCCGATCTCCCCCCTTGCGGGGAGATGTCCGGCAGGACAGAGGGGGGTGTGAAGGATCACCGACTTGCGACTTGAGGCATCCCAACCTGAATCCGCCAGAGGCTGTGCCACGATTTTGGTTGATACGTTGGCGGGACAGCACCCC
Organism: Mesorhizobium sp. STM 4661; assembly: GCF_000359125.1. GTDB lineage: Bacteria > Pseudomonadota > Alphaproteobacteria > Rhizobiales > Rhizobiaceae > Mesorhizobium. The sequence goes on from NZ_CAAF010000008.1 coordinate 4,494, forward strand.
CCTCTGCCCTGCCGGGCATCTCCCCCGCAAGGGGGGAGATCGGCAGCTTCGCCGGCTGCGCAAAATCGTTAAACTTTGATCCACTGGATTAGAGCATAGTTTGCGGCCTGCGTGATAGCCCATGGCCCGTCACGCCCCGGGGGAACCAAGAATGCCATCATCCGCACACCATTTTCTCAAATCAGAGAACGGCTCCTTTACGCCGGTCCTTGTTTTCGCGCTCATTCCGGTCATCGCCACGATAGGCTTTTCGATCGACTATACGTCGGCGGTTTCGACCAGGTCGTCGATGCAGAACGCGCTCGACGCGGCGGCGCTGTCGATCACGACATTGAAGACGGATACGACATTGGCGGACCGTGAGAAAAAGCTGCAGGAATCCTACATCGCCAATAGCGGGCAAGGCACGGCGAAGCTCGACAGCTTCGTCGTCGACACCGACGGCACCGCCAACATCCAGGCTTCCGCGGGCTTCGCCATGCCGACCACTTTCATGCCGATCGCCCGTATCAACAATGTGCAGGTCGCCGTCGGGTCCAGGGTGGTCAAGAGACCGGCGCTGGTGCAGGCCACGTTCAAGGTCGAGAAGATCTCGGGCTACTGGGGCAAGACGATGACGCTCTACGGCACGAAATTCAACGAAACGGCGGCCAACAAGCTGATGAAGATCACCTATGCCTACAACAATTTCGGCGATCCGAAAGGTTATGGCACGGCCATCGTCTACACGGTCAACGGATCGACGGACACGAAGGTTCAGCAACAGGTGTGCACGACCACCCAGGTCAACAACTTCAACAATTTGCCCACCGGGGCGATCACCCAGACCAGCGGCAACAAGAAATACCTGACCACCTGCGTCAACACCATGTATCCCGCCAATGGCGCCGGCGCGGTGATCGACGTCAGCCTGATGGACAAGCTCTATCTGCAGATGGATGTTCCCTCGGGCAATCCAACCGTGCTCAAGTCCAACGACCCGCTGACGTCGGACCGATTGTACATCGACAGCGTCGAAGTCGGGAAAGGCCAAACGGTGGACATCTTCACCGCCGTGCCGTGCGGTCAACCCAGCACGCAGGCCTGGGAAGACGGCGGCAATGCGGTACCGGCTCCAGTGTCCAACGCCGACTTCTTCTACACCGTGACCGGTAAGTGCGCCTTCAATCAACGGGCCTCGGAAACGGTGCTCACGCAATAGGCCGACCGCAGCGCGGCAGTCCTGCCAGCGCAGATCACGCAAGAGCGCCCCGATCACACGCCGCCCGTTTGCCGGGCGGCGTTGTCGTTTGTGCAGCGCGCCGCACACCAACAAGATGGGCGCGCGTGATCACGAAGCGGTGATGGCTGTAACGAAGTTTCAGGCGGCGGCGAAGACCTGGTGTAATCGCCATTTCCAGCGCACCGCCAACCCTGAGGAGACCACCATGACCAATCGCCTGACCCTGCCGGCACTCGCCTTCGCGCTTTGCTCGACCGCGCTGTTCACCGGAGCCGCCGCACGCGCCGAGGATGCGATGAAACCGGCTGACCCGATGGCGACGGATGCCATGAAGCCGGCCACGGACGCGATGAAACCCGCCAATGCAATGGCGCCGGATGCGACGGGCACAAATGCGATGAAGCCGGCGACGGCCACGGATGCCATGAAACCGGCCGACGCCACGGCAACGGACGCGATGATGCCCGCCGGCGCAATGGCTCCGGCCAAGTAGGCGCACGCCGTTGCCTGTCCGGGCCGGGGTTGCTCGTCCGGGCAGGCTGGCGCGCACGGCCCCACACGCACAGCAATGTGATACCGCGGCGCATCGCGCTATCATATAGTCAAACACCATCATGGGAGATCATGACATGTCCGCAAAACCAGCCGTGAACGGATACTTCGCAAAGAGCGCGCTGGCGGCGCTGGTCCTGGCGGCGGCCGCCTTCTGGCAGACGCCGGCGATCTCGGCCGAGGAAGCGGTGGCGATCCCGCCACCGGCGCTGGACGAGAAACCAGCCGCCGGCACGGAAAAGGCGGTCTTGGCCGGGGGCTGCTTCTGGGGCGTGCAGGGCGTGTTCCAGCACGTCAAGGGCGTGACAAACGCCGTCTCCGGCTATGCCGGCGGCGATAAGGACACCGCCGTCTACGAGACGGTCGGCGGCGGCCGCACCGGGCACGCCGAAGCCGTCGAGATCACCTATAAGCCGTCGGAGGTGACCTATGGCCAGTTGCTGCAGGTGTATTTCTCGGTCGCGCACAACCCGACGCAATTAAACTTCCAGGGACCGGACAGCGGCACCCAATACCGCTCGACGGTCTTTGCCGAAAACGACGCGCAGAAGAAAATCGCCGAGAGCTACATCGCCCAGCTCGACAAGGCCAAGCTGTTTCCAAAGCCGATCGTGACCACGCTGGAGACCGGCAAGACCTTCTATCGGGCCGAGGACTACCACCAGGACTTTTTGACGCTGAACCCGACCTATCCCTACATCGTCTACAACGACCTGCCCAAGATCGAGAATCTGAAGTCGCTGTTCCCGCAGCTCTACAGCGACAAGCCGGTGCTGGTGCTGGCGGCCAGCAAGAGCTGAGGTTTTTGCGAAACGTCGGCGGGACAGCACCCCCCTCCGTCCTGCCGGACATCTCCCCGCAAGGGGCAGGGCAATCGCATATGGATTTCTTGCGAAGATGGACCCCCACCCTAACCCTCCCCACAAGGGGGAGGGAACGCTGCCGCGTGCCTTTGCTTCCTACTTTGGCACCGAAAGGCAGGCAATTTGCGGCGTCAGCGCCGACGGAAGTCTCCCTCCCCCTTGTGGGGAGGGGTTAGGGGTGGGGGTCCATCGTAGAGCGAAAGCCTCGGCTTTCCATCTGCGATAGCCCTGTCCGCAAGGGGGGAGATCGGCCTTCACCTCGACTTTCGCCAATCTCCAGCGTTTCAGGATGAGCGGAGCGTTGAAGCTGCTAATCTCCCCCCTTGCGGGGGAGATGGCCGGCAGGCCAGAGGGGGTGCTGTCCCGCCGGCGTCTCGAAGGCTCCCGCCTTTCTAAACGGAACGACCTACGCCCCTTTTTTCCACGGCAGGCTCCAGCGCACCTTTTCCAGCGTTGCCCTGGCCTCGGCCGATGTCGGGTCGGGCTCCGTCTCCCGATACTGGGCCGAGCCCCGAGGCGGGTAGGCGTGGGTGTTGTTGAGGGCGAGCTTGTCGATCTGGCTGAAATCGGGGAAGGGCAGGTTTTCCTCGTCACGCCAGGCATTGACCCTGTTCTCGGCGGCAACGCGTTTTTCATCATCGATGGGAAGGTCGGCGGCGCTGTATTCCAGTTGCGCCGGGAAGGCGAATTGCGCGCCTGCCTCATCCATGATGTTGATCATGGCCAAGAGGATGTCCTGGGCGTTCGCCGGCTGCGGGAACGGCAGCAGGCCGAAGAAGGCAAGCGCCGCGATCAGGGCGACTATACGCATCAGCACCGGGGCCAGCCGATCTCGTCTCGCCGATGCAACGGAGGTCATTGCATTGCCCTTCTTCTCGCCCGCCGCGATCGCTGGCCGGTAACTGTCGAAGAAGGGTTATTCCTCCGGAAGATGAATATTCTATTTCCGCAACGTCATGATCTCGTCGGAGCTCCGCCGGATCGCGGCGCTTGCCGCTCAGTCGTAGGTCAGGTCCGTCGCCTTGCCGCCGAAGACGCGGTAGGCATAGAAGGAATAGAAGATGATGATCGGCAGCACGACGACGGTGCCGGCAAGGATGATGGCGAGGCTTTCAGGGGCCGAGGCGGCCTGCCAGATGGTCAGACGATCGGGCACGACGAAGGGGTAGAACGACCAGGCGAGCCCGGCGAAACCGAGCGCGAAGATCGCCGCCAGGGTCAGGAACGGCGTCAGCGCGCCGCGATCGTCCGGTTTCGGCAGATGGAAGGTCTGCCGCCACAGCCAGGCAAACAGCACCGCCGACAGGATCGGCAGCGGCGACAGATAAAGCATCTCAGGCCAGACGAACCATTTGTCGAAGATGCGCGGGCTGGCGAAGGGGGTGGCCAGCGACACGGCGGCCATGCCAAGTGCTGCCAGCACCAGCGCCGTGCGCAGCCATCGCACCGCCTTCTTCTGCAGTTCGCCTTCGGTCTTGTAGATCAGCCAGGCCGCGCCCATCGCCGCATAGGCGGCGGCGAGGCAAAGCGCCACCAGCGCGCCGAAGGCTATGCCGCCAAAGCCGACATCGAGGCCGAGCACGTAGACGCCGAGCATATAGCCTTGCGCCAGCGAGGCGATGACCGAGCCGATGAGGAAGATGCGGTTCCAGCGATGCTTCTTGCCGGCCGGCACCTTGGCGCGGAAATCGAAGGCGACGCCGCGCAGGATAAGGCCCAGCAGCAGCAGGAACACCGGAATGTAAAGCGCGGTGAGAATGGTGCCGTGCGCCAGCGGGAAGGCGACCAGCAAAAGGCCGACGGCCAGCACCAGCCAGGTCTCGTTGGCGTCCCAGAACGGGCCGATGGCGGCGATCATCGTGTCCTGCTCGGCATCCTCGGCCACAGAGAACAGGATGCCGATGCCGAGGTCGAAGCCGTCGAGAATGACGTAGATCAGGATGGCGAGGCCCATCAGGCCGGCGAAGATGAGGGGCAGCAAGGTCGGCCAATCGTAGGTCATCGCCTCTACTCCCCTGCAGCCGGTTGCGAAAGTGCTGCGTTCATGACGCCGGGCAGCGGCGAGGCGTCGCCGTCCTTCGCCGCCTTCAGCGCCAGATGCACCAGCACGCCGAGATAGGCGATCAGAAGCAGCACATAGAGGACGAGATAGATGGCAAGCGTCAGCGCGACATGGCTGCCGGCGACCGGGCCGACGGCGTCGGCGGTCTTCAGCACGCCGGTGACCAGCCAGGGCTGGCGGCCGATCTCGGTGGTGTACCAGCCGGCCAGCGTCGCCAGCCAGCCGGACAGCGCCATCGGCACCATCAGCAGCGCCAGCGGCTTCGGCAGGCTGTGGTGGCGCTTGAGGAAGAAGGCCGCCGACCAGGAGACGATCAGCATCAGAATGCCGGTGCCGACCATGATGCGGAAGCTCCAGAACACCGGGAAGACCGGTGGATGGTTGCCGGGATAGTCGTTGAGGCCCGGCACAACGCCGCTGCTGCTGTGGCGCAGGATCAGGCTGGCGCCGTCGGGGATGGCGAGTTCGAACTTGTTCTCCTTCGCGGCTTCATCGGGAAGCGCGAACAGCACCAGCGGCACGTTGGGTCCGGTGTTCCAGTTGGCCTCCATGGCGGCGATCTTCTGCGGCTGATGCTCCAGCGTGTTCAAGCCATGCTGGTCGCCGGCGAAGATCTGGATAGGGATCAGGATCGCCGCGGTGAAGACGCCGGTGCGCAATGCCTTCCACATCGATTCCGAACGGTCGCCATAGAGATAGCGCAGCGCCGACAGGCCGGCGATCAGGAAGGAGACCGTCAGGCCGGAGGCGAGCAGCATGTGGACGAGCCGGTAGGGCATCGACGGGTTGAAGACGATCGCCCACCAGTCGACGGCGTGCGCGACGCCGTCGCGCATCTCGAAACCGGCCGGCGTCTGCATCCAGGAATTGAGCACGATGATCCAGAAGGCGGAGACGGTGGTGCCGCCGGCCACCAGCACGGTCGCCAGCGTGTGGATGCGGTTGGAGACGCGGCGGAAGCCGAACAGCATGATGCCGAGGAAGGCCGCCTCGAGGAAGAAGGCGGTGAGGATTTCGTAGGCGAGCAGCGGCCCGGCGATGTTGCCGACCTTTTCCATGTAGCCCGGCCAGTTGGTGCCGAACTGGAAGCTCATGGTGACGCCGGAAACCACGCCCATGGCGAAGGACAGAGCGAACACCTTCACCCAGGTGAAATAGGCGCGCATCCAGGCGGAATCGCCCGTCGCGTTGTAACGCAGCTTGAAGAACAGCAGCACCCAGCCAAGCGCGATCGTGATTGAAGGAAACAGGATGTGGAACGAAATATTCGCGCCGAACTGAATGCGCGACAGGATGAGCGGGTCCATGGCGGGCTCCGGCTGCTGCTTATGCTGGGGAAGATAGGCCGGATACGCCGAACGGTCAAAGCGGCGTGGCGTCACGCGGGGCGGAACGTCGCAGCACTTTGCGCAAAGCGTCAGCGCATCGATCGAGGTGATCCGGAGCGAATGTCCAGAATTGTCAGGAGCGGCATTGACTTCCGGTTGCGCGCACCGACATTCAGCGGACTAAAATCAACCATCCTTGTTTCAAGCAGCCGTTTTTCAGCCATGCCTTCCATCATTTCCATTTCCGGAGTCACCAAGACCTACGCCACCGGCTTCAAGGCGCTGAAGGAGATCAACCTCGACATCGAGCGTGGTGAGATCTTTGCGCTGCTTGGACCGAACGGCGCCGGCAAGACGACGCTGATCTCGATCGTCTGCGGCATCGTCAACCGCTCGTCGGGCACGGTCACGGTGGACGGAAACGACATCGGTCGGGATTATCGCGCCGCGCGCTCCCTGATCGGGCTGGTGCCGCAGGAACTGACCATCGACGCGTTCGAGAGCGTGTGGGCGACGGTCAATTACAGCCGCGGCCTGTTCGGCAAGCCGGCGAACCCAGCTTTCGTCGAGAAGGTGCTGCGCGATCTCTCGCTGTGGGACAAGAAGGACGCCAAGGCGATCACGCTGTCGGGCGGCATGAAGCGGCGGCTGATGATCGCCAAGGCGCTGTCGCATGAACCCAGGATCCTGTTCCTCGACGAACCGACCGCCGGCGTCGACGTCGAATTGCGCCAGGACATGTGGGCGATGGTGCGCCGGCTGCGCGAGGACGGGGTGACCATCATCCTGACCACGCATTACATCGAAGAAGCCGAGGCGATGGCCGACCGCGTCGGCGTCATCAATCGCGGCGAGATCGTGCTGGTCGACGGCAAGGCCGAACTGATGCGCAAGCTCGGCCGCAAGCGGCTTGTGCTGGAATTGCGCGCCCCGCTGGCCAGCATCCCCGAGACGTTTTCGCGCTATGCGCTGGAGCTTTCGCCGGACGGCGGACAACTGACCTATACCTATGACAACCAGAGCGAACGCCCGGGTGTGGCCTCGCTGATCCGCGACCTCGAAGCGGCCGGCATCCAGTTCCGCGACATCGACACGCAAAACAGCTCGCTCGAGGAGATCTTCGTCAATCTTTTGAGGCAGGAAGCATGAACCTGCGCGCGGCCATGAATCTTCGTGCAGTATGGGTGATCTACCGGATGGAAATGGCGCGCGCCTTCCGCACGGTGCTGCAGAGCATCATCTCGCCGGTCATCTCGACATCGCTCTATTTCGTCGTCTTCGGCTCGGCCATCGGCTCGCGCATCACCGAGATCGACGGCATCAGCTATGGCGCCTTCATCGTGCCGGGGCTGATCATGCTGTCGCTGTTGACGCAGTCGATCTCCAATGCCTCGTTCGCCATCTATTTCCCGAAATTCGTCGGCTCGATCTACGAATTGCTGTCGGCGCCGGTGTCCTATCTGGAGATCGTCATCGCCTATGTCGGGGGCGCGGCGACCAAGTCGATCATACTCGGCCTGATCATCCTGGCGACCGCGTCGCTGTTCGTGCCGCTCCATATCGAGCATCCGGTCTGGATGCTTGCCTTCCTGGTGCTGACGGCGGTGACCTTCAGCCTGTTCGGCTTCATCATCGGCATCTGGGCCAAGAGCTTCGAGCAGCTGCAACTGGTGCCGCTGTTGATCATCACGCCGCTGACCTTCCTTGGCGGCAGCTTCTATTCGATCAACATGCTGCCCGACATCTGGCGCACGGTGACGCTGTTCAACCCGGTGGTCTATCTTATTAGCGGGTTCCGCTGGAGTTTTTACGGCAAGTCCGACGTCTCGGTCGGCATCAGCCTCGGCATGACGGTGGTGTTCCTGCTCATCTGCATAGCGATCGTCGCCTGGATCTTCAGGACCGGCTACCGGCTGCGCAACTGACGGATTGGCTGAGGGCAATCGCTGCCTTCGCAGAACCTGGGTTCCTCGCCCCACGAAGTGGGGGAGGTGGCCCGGCGAAGCCGGGACGGAGAGGGGTCCTCGCGACCGGGAAATCGCTGTTAAAAGGGTTTCTGACGGGCTTCGTATCATAGCCGGCCTCGCGCTCTGTCCCCACCGGTTCTGGCTTCGCGAATGTCGTCCCCCTCTCCGTCCCGGCTTCGCCGGGCCACCTCTCCCCCGCTCCACGGGGGCGAGGAACCCAAGTCCTGCTCAAATGGCCTTGATCAACCGCAGCAGGCCCAGCATCTCAACATAAGCCCCCTTGCGGAAGGCGATGTAGGTCGGCTCCTCGATGCCGTGGAAGCGGCGTTTGAAGGCAGCCTGGCCTTGCAGGTTGAACTTGCTGCGGTTGACCCATGGCGAATCATAGGCGCGCTGAAAGGTGTTGCGCCAAAACTGGCTTTCGGCAAAGCCGCTCGGTCCGATGTCGACAAGCGGCGACAGGCCAAGCGTGACGACGGAGATGCCCTGCTCGCGGAAGCGATCGACGGCGAATTTGGTCAGGCCGATCTCGGCATGCGGCGTGGCGTCGACATGCTTGCGCTTGAACGAGGTGGTGTAGCCGATCACCTTGCCGCCGCTGAACAGCGGATCGAAGTCGAGCAAGGCGACGAGTTCGCCGTCAGGGCCATGGAGAACGAAGCGGCGCATGTCGACGCCGAGCTGATCGTTGAAGGGGCGGTTGAGGAAGCCCATCTCCCATCGCTTGACGATGCGGTCCCCCCGCCAGTTCTGCGACAGCCGCTGGATTTCGTCGAGAAAGACGGTGCGCCTGTCCTCGCTGAGGGAAAACCCCTTCTTCAACAGCCAGCGCTCGGAATAGCGCACGGTTTCGTTGCGCTTTCCGGAAAAATCATGGGCCGGCAGGATCAGCCGCGTATCGATGCCGAGACGATTGACCTGGTAGCCGAGCCCGGCCAGCACGCGCGCCGTCTCTTCGCCGATCTGCACGAACCAGGGACTGCCGGCGGCCTCGACGAACCGCCTGATATAGTCGGGCCGATCGGGTGGATGAACCACCGGGTCGCCGAGCGCGAAATGGTGCTTCATTTTGGTGCCGAAGGCGATGTAGCCGTCGGCATCGCCGAAATAAGAAAGCTTTTGCTGGACGGCGGTCGAGTAGGCGAGCGAAAAATCGCCATGCCGACGCACCAGCGCCAGGCGCTCGACATGCGTCAGCTCCCGCCGCTCGACCTTGGGTGCCGCGCCTTCCAGCAGCCGATCGAAATGAATGCGCAAGGAGGGCATGGTCGAGGTTCCGCGTGCCGCTTGGGTAATGGAGGCCAGCCCACGGCCTCGAATCAGTCGCCTTGGCGCGATTGATTACCGATCATATCGCGCAAGCGCCATATAGGATGCAATTGGCGCCGACTGAAGGGGAGACCTCCGCCAAATGGCGGTGGCTCCACCCCGGAGTCGTCCGCCATATCGAGTTGCGCCTGGCGGCAGCACTCTTTGATTTTCCATATATTGTTATATATCATGTTATGATTCAACAAGGACGCGTTGTTCATGGAAGACGTCATACGGTCTCTTGGCTTCCTGTGCCTGGGCAGCAGGTTGAAACGCATAGGCGAGCAATTGCAGGCGGACACGCAGCGAGTTCTCGATCGCCTGGATGTCCCGGTTCAGTCGAGCCAGTACCCGCTCCTGGCCGCGCTCGACAGGCTGGGGCCCCTGCCCGTTGGGGAACTGGCAAAGGCTCTCGGGATTGCCCAGCCGGGCATCACGCGAAGCGTGGCGCTTCTGGCCGAACTGGGATTGGTCGAAGTCAGCCCGTCGAGCAATGACCAGCGGCGCAGGATTGTCTCGCTCACCCGGAACGGTCGACGGCTGGTCGATGTTGCCAAGCGCGATGTCTGGCCGCGCATCGAGAAAGCCGTCACGGATTTGTGCGCGGAGCTTCCGGGACCGCTTCTTGACCAGTTGGCCGCCATCGAGGAGGGCCTGGCCGAGGTCCCCCTCGACCGTCGCGCGGAAAGGGCGGCCGTGCCATGAACCATGTCCTCGACCGTCCCATCTGGAGCGCGCTTGCGACGCGACATCAGGCCTTCGCGCAAGGTAACAGCTTCGCCAAGCGATATCGGCCGTCGATCGTTCCTTTTGCCGCCACCGCCGCGGATGACCCGGAAAGCCTGCGGGCGCTGAGCAGGCTTATACCCCCGCTCGAAAGCACCATCGTGGTCCAGGCTGACGCAATCACCCTGCCTGCGGAGCTTTCCGCCACTTCGACCGCGTCCTTGGTGCAGATGATTGCCGAACGGCCGGTGCGGACCGTGGCCGACGAGCGTGTGCAACGACTGACGCAACACGATGCGGCCGAGATGCTCGCCCTGGCAACAATCACCAAGCCCGGCCCCATTCACGCTGGAGGCGCTGAGCCTCGGCGATTTCTGGGGCGTGAAAATCAAGGGCCGACTTGCCGCGATGGCTGGCGAACGCATGAAGCAGCCTGGCCATACCGAGCTCAGCGGCGTGTGCTCGCATCCGGATTTTCGCGGTGGCGGCCTGGGAAGGCTGTTGTCCCTGTTCGTGGCGAATCGGATCATGGCGCGCGGCGAAGTTCCCTATCTCCACGCCTACGCCACCAACGTCGCGGCCATAACACTGTACGAGTCCATCGGCTTCCGGTTGAGAAGCAGGATGAATATGGCCGTGGTTCAGCGCACCGACTGAATGGTCAGGCGCAGGTGCATCCTGTGCATGCGGAATCCAGAGTATTCGCGATTCCTTCTGCACTGCGTTTTGACAGACGATGCGCTTGCGTCGACGGATCGCACGCCTTGGCGATTAGCGGAAATACCCATCGCTTCGTCATCCTGGGGCGTAGCAAGGAGCGAAGCGACGCGGCGCAGACCTCAGTATCCATACCGTGACGTCAGAGTGCTGGTGCGGTGCAGAATTCTGCTCTGCTGCATTTTTCGGCCAAGGTCACGGCATGGATCCCAGGGTCTCCGCGACGGAGCTTCGCTCCTGCTTCGCCCTGGGATGACGACGTTGGAGAGGCTTCGGCCAATCCCCAACGTCTGCAATAGTTCCCTCGGTCGGCAAAGTCTCGCCGCGTGTCAGACCGCGATCTTGCCGCCACCCTGCTTGGTGATGGCGACGACCGCCGGCCGGACCGGCATGTCGGGCTTGAAGTCGGGCCAGCGGGTCGAGAGATCCTCATAATAGGAGGGGCGGCCGAAAGGCTCCCAGTCATCGCCGCCATCGCCCGGATGCTGGACTGCGACAAAGGCGGTCTGGTCGTCCGGCGCGAACAGCGGGCCGCACATCTCGGCGCCGACCGGCACACGGAAGAACAGTTTCGAGGTCGCCCGCGCCGTCCCTTCCGTATCGACGGCCCACAGGCCGTCGGTGCGGCCGGTGGCCTTCGGACACTGGCCGTCGGTTGCGACCCAGAGGCGGCCGGCCGAATCGACCGCGCAATTGTCCGGCATGCCGAACCAGCCATTGGCTGATGTCGCCGTCGAGAAGGTGGCGCCGACTTCGGCCACCGAGGGATCGCCGCATTTCAGCAGCACCTCCCTCTTGCCCTTGGTGGCGGTGAAATCGCCGCCGTCCTCTGATATCTCGATGATATGGCCGAAGGCGTTTTCGGCGCGCGGGTTGGCGCCGTCGACCTGCTCGGCCCAGAAAACCGCAGCGCGAGAAACGTGGCGATGATCTCGCCCATGGTGCGATTGGTGGCCGGGCCGTCGTTTTCCTCGAGCAGGCTGGTGCGGAATCGAGTGTCGGGGGAGCGATGTTCGGTCGTGGGCTGCCTCTGGCTTCTTGGAGTGGCTGGAGCGGGTTGCCTGTTCAATCCCTTATATAGTCGGCCGATCACGCTTTCGTGACATGGCGAGCCGATTTCAACCGCCAGCAGTAGTCGGCGGCGGCGGTCATGCCTTGGTTGCGCCTTGCTCCGATGCACGTTGCTTGACGTTCCGCCACGCTTCGGAAACAAGGGCTGCCACAAACGTCATCGAGGGACAGGAAGTGGGTTTCTGGGCACTGCTACAGCTCGGCTTTTCGACGGTGATCTTCCTGCTGGCGGCGGCTGCGGCCAAACAATGGGGGCTGGCGCCAAGCCTCGGCAAGATCGTGCTGACGCTCGTGCTCTATTCGCTTGGCAATCTGATCATGCTGAGGCTGATCCGCGAATTCGGCATGTCGGTATCGCTCAGCCTCTCGGCGGTCATCCAGCTGGTGTCGGTGAACGTGCTGGCGCTGGCCTTCTTCGGCGAGCAGCTGAACGCCTTGCAGGCGACCGGTATCGTGCTCGCTATCGCGGCCGTGGCGCTGATCACGCTCGGGCCCTATCTGCAAAGGCTATAGATTGCGGACGACAGGCGCGATGAAGCACCCGCTGCTCAACTGGATCGAATTTCCGGTGCTGCTGGCCGGCGTGATCATCGCCGGCGGGCTGTGGGGGTTCGAGGAGTTGATGGAAATGGCGCGCGCCACCACGCCGCACGCCTTCGACACCGAAATCCTGCTCGCCTTCCGCGAGGCGGGCCAACCCGACAGCCCGATCGGCCCGCCATGGCTGGAGGGGGCGATGCGCGACATCACCAGCCTCGGCAGTTCCAGCGTGCTGGTGCTGATCACGGCGGCGGTGATTGTCTATCTGCTCTTGCTTCGCCGGTGGGGAACAGCGCTTCTCATGTTCTTGGCAGTGGCTGGCGGGCAAGCACTGTCGACCCTTTTGAAGGTCGGCATCGACCGGCCGCGCCCGGATCTCGTCTCGCATCTCGTCAACGAGACCTCGCTTTCATTCCCGAGCGGCCATGCCATGCTGTCTGCGGTGACCTACCTGACGCTCGGCTCGCTGGCGGCGCGCTTCCTGCCGGACCGCACGACGAAGATCTTTGTGCTGGTGCTGGCGGTGCTGACGACCGTGCTGGTCGGCACCAGCCGCGTCTATCTCGGCGTTCACTGGCCGTCGGACGTGCTGGCCGGCTGGTGCGCCGGCTTCGCCTGGGCGACGCTGTGCTGGCTGGCGGCGCGCTTGCTGCAGCGGCGCAAGGTGGTAACCGACGATGAGTGACTTACATGTTTGAGATATGCATAGTGATGCTTGAAACATTATGATGATGGTATTATACACTCATATTGCAGACTCAGACGGGAGTTCTGGCCGATGATTACCGCCGCGCAGATGCGCGCCGCGAGGGCGCTGGCCGGCATCGATCAGAAGACCCTCGCCGAGCGCGCAGGCGTTTCGCTTCCAACCATCCAGCGCATGGAAGCGAGCGACGGCGTCGTCAGGGGCGTGGTCGACACATTGATGAAGGTCATCCAGGCCCTCGACGAGGCCGGGGTGGAACTGATCGGCGAGAACCAGACCAGCGAGCGCGGCGGCAGAGGCGTGCGCCTCAAGCCAGCCATGCCGCCCAATCCGAAAGCTGAGCCGGCATAAAGTCGCGACGGCGACCGCCGACAGTCCTGCCGACGATCCCGCTGCTTTTCAGGAGCGGAAGGCCGCTATGGACCAGATCCGGCAGGCAAATCATCAACCGGCCCAAAGACCGGCAAAGCCGACATTTTCAGAACTGTTCACGCCGAAGCTGGTGACGGTGCTGCGCGAGGGTTACACATCAGAGCACTTCAAGGCCGACTTCATGGCCGGTCTGACCGTCGCCATCGTGGCGCTGCCGTTGTCGATGGCGATCGCGATTGCTTCGGGCGTGACGCCGGAGCGCGGCCTGTTCACGGCCATCGTCGGCGGCTTCATCGTCTCGGCGCTCGGCGGCAGCCGCTTCCAGATCGGCGGGCCGGCCGGCGCCTTCATCGTGCTGGTGGCGGCGACGGTGGCGCGGGCCGGCATGGACGGGCTGCTGCTGGCGACGATGATGGCCGGCATCTTCCTGCTCGCCATCGGCTATCTCAGGCTCGGCACCTATATCAAATTCATCCCCTACCCGGTGACGGTCGGCTTCACCGCCGGCATCGCCATCATCATCTTTTCGGGCCAGATCGTCGAACTGTTCGGACTGAAGCTGGCGGGCCCGGAGCCCGGGCCGCTGCTGCCGAAGCTGGTGGCGATCGGTGAGGCGGCCGGCACGCTCAACCCGGCGGCAACCTTCGTCGCGGCATTGACCATCGCTGCGATCGCCCTGACAAAACGGTGGCGGCCGAAATGGCCCGCCATGCTGATCGCCATCGGGCTGGCATCGCTGGTCGTGGCGCTGTTTTCCCTGCCGGCCGAGACGATCGGCACGCGCTATGGCGGCATTCCACGCAGCCTGCAAATGCCGGCCTTTCCGGCGCTCAGCCTCGACAAGGCGATCGACGTCCTGCCGGACGCCATTGCCTTCGCGCTGCTCGGCGCGATCGAATCGCTGCTGTCGGCCGTGGTCGCCGACGGCATGACGGGCCGGCGGCACCGCTCCAATTGCGAACTGGTGGCGCAAGGCTTCGCCAACATCGCATCGGCCCTGTTCGGCGGCATCTGCGCCACCGGCACCATCGCCCGCACGGCCACCAATGTGCGGGCCGGCGCGCATGGGCCGGTCTCAGGCATGATCCACTCGGTCATCCTGCTTGTCCTGATGCTGGTGGCGGCGCCGCTCGCCAGCTACATCCCGCTTGCCGCCCTTGCCGGCGTACTGGCGGTGGTGTGCTGGAACATGGTCGAAAAGCAAGCTTTCGCCACGCTGCTCAGAGCTTCGCGTGGCGACGCGCTGGTGCTGATGGCGACCTTCCTGATCGTCATCTTCCGCGATCTCACCGAAGGCATCATCGTCGGCTTTGCGCTGGGCTCGATCCTGTTCATCGACCGCATGGCCAAGTCGATCGCGGTCGAGGCCGATCAATCACTGGTGCAGGAGGATGTCGCCGACCGCGCCAGCGCCTATGATTCCAGCGAGGCTAGCGATGCCGACACCGTCGTCTACCGGATTTCGGGCGCCTTCTTCTTCGGCGCCGCCTCGACCGTCGGCACCGTGCTCGACCGCATCGCCGACCAGCGCAAGAACTTCATCCTCGACTGCTCGGCGGTGCCGTTCTTCGATTCGACGGCGGCCAATGTCGTCGAAGGCGCCGCCCACAAGGCGAGGCGCGCCGGCGTGCGCTTCATCATATCAGGCGCTTCGCCGCAAACGCGGCGCATGCTGATCAACCACGGCGTCAAGCGCCCGCTGGTGACCTATGCCGCCTCGATCCGCGATGCGCGGGCGCAGTTGCGGAGGATTATGTAACAGTTTCACCCGGCCCCAGACCCAGCCAGTTGCAGACCGATGGTTTAAGTCGGAGATGGTGAAGCGCGAGGCGGAGGAGCTGGCGGAACGCGCCAAATTGCTTGCCCATCACGACCAGCACACGACGCCGGAAGACGGGCTCACCGGCTATAAATGGACGTTTGCCTTTGGCGCGACGCCGTTTCCGGCGATCATGCCGATCGGACCGCATCCGCGAGATGCAGGCGCCCGGGCGAATGCCCGTCCCGAAACGGCAAAGGGCGGCGGCCGCTGCCGGCGTAACCTGCCTGGCGATCGAGCGGCCTTGCCTCACTCGGCGGCCTTCGCCTCGGAGTCCTTCGCCGTGTCGTCCCAGACCATCTCGCGGTAGTCGAAGCCATACTCCAGCGTCGGTTTGACGATGCGGAAATAGGGCGACAGGTCGAAGTCGCGCGGCGTGTAGAGCGAGTGATGGCGGATGTGCAGGATTTCCTTGTGCATATAGGTCGACTGCGCCGAGGCGCGGCCGGGTGCGCGGGTGATCTCGGGCAGGATCGGGTAGCGGATCTGGCCATAGGCCTCGGCGATCAGCGAGGAGCAGATGGCCCGCGTCGGGTCGCCGGAACCGAAAGCCAGCATGCGGCGGCGCCAGCGCACCGGCACCGGCGGCGCCGGCAGGAAGTAGCGCAGCATGTCGAAGATGTTCTTGAGATCGTATTTGAGGCCGAGCTTGCCGATCATGAAGGCGACGACCTTGTCGCGGTCTTCGGGTATAAGCCCGTTCGCCCGGCAGATGCGGGTGTTGTAGGTGCGGTAGCGCGACAGCGGCACGGCGATGCAGCCCTCGCCAAGCGTGACCTCGATCAGGCGGCGCCGTTCCGATCCGTCCGCCGGTTCCGGCAAGGCATCGCCGACATGGAAAGCGGCATGCGACCAGGTCGACTGTGTCAGGTACTTGATTGCCGCCGAGATCTTCTGGTTGCCCTCGATAAGCAGTATGTCGCCGGGCTCGAGCGTCCGGCGCAGCGTTTCGGCGTCGGACGGCGTGTAGGGCTCATAACCGGAGGATTCCTCCTGCAGCCGGCCGGCAAGCCAGCGGCCAAGTCGGTCCAGAAGCGTGTCGCCGGGCTCGGTCATGGTGGATGGCGATTAGCATGGGCAGGCCGCCATGCGCCAGCAGCACCTCTCAACCGGCGGCCACGGGACTGGTATCTTCCCGCGGCGCAGCGGCCAGGTCTTCGCGCACCTTGCGGGCAAGTTTCCTTGTCGAGCGCTTGGGGCTGTCGCCGAACAGCTCGGCCGCCTCGGCAAGACAGGTCTTTTTCAGGCTTTTTTCCGAGCGTTTCAGGAGCTTGCCCAGGAGCCGCGTTTCTTGGCGAGGGCCAAGCGGCTGGTCGTCGGCATCGAGAAGCGCCCGCATGACGAACACATCGTGCAGTTCGCCCAGTCGCTCACCCAGTGCGTCGACGGCCTTGCGCCGGGCCTTGATCGGCGTCGGCCACAGCCTGCCAAGCAGCGACAGATGCATGCCGTGGGTCTTGGCCGCCTTGCGCAGATCGTGGAAATCGTCGGCTTCGCCGCGCGAGCCTGCCTTGTCCAGCGCCTTTCTGGCGCGTCGCAAGGTGGCGCGGGCACCCTCGGCAAGCACATCGGCGGCCTGCTCCGGCTGGTCGGGCAAGACAAGGCTTTCGACCCGGTTGATGCCTTCCTGGCAAGCGGCAGTCGCGGCACCGACGGCGGCGCCGAGGCCAGCGCCGCCATGCAATTCCTGCTGGCGGGCGACAAGCCTGTCGCGGACGTCATCGAGACCGCCGCCGGCGCTATGTTCGGGAAAGCTTGCCGCCAGCCGGTCGATGGTCTCGACCAGCGCGGTCGCCTCGCGCGGGCCTGCCAGCAGAGCCGATACCTGGCGGTAGCACTGGTTCTCGGTCTGACAGAATGTTTCGTCACCGGAACGGACCAGACGCAGCAAGGCGCGGACGCTTTTGAGGCGCTTGCGGCACTTGTGCAGCGCCTGCTCCGGCCTTTCGTGCGCCGTGTTAAGATGGATCAGCGCCTTGCCGATTTCCTCGACAAGAATGCGCCTGACCTCGCCGGTCAGCGGCAGGCGTGGATCAATGCGAAAGCTCATGCCGCGATCTCCGGAATCCCCCCAAGGGCGAGCGACGCGTTGTAAAACCCCTGCTCGCCGGTGACTTCGCGGCCGAGCCAGTCCGGCAGCATCTCGTCCGGCACATCCTCCGGCGTCTCGAGCTCGGCAACCACCAGACCGCCAAGCATCCCGCCGAAGACATCGACTTCATAGAGATAGCCGCGATGCCTAACATGGTGGCGTGTCTTCTCGATGACACGTCCGATGGCGAAGGCCAGCAACTCCTCCGCCTCGGCCAAGGGGATCGGA
The DNA here is from genome assembly GCF_000359125.1 of Mesorhizobium sp. STM 4661. Taxonomy (GTDB): domain Bacteria; phylum Pseudomonadota; class Alphaproteobacteria; order Rhizobiales; family Rhizobiaceae; genus Mesorhizobium. Next base: position 22,070 of record NZ_CAAF010000008.1, read on the forward strand.
TATTCGAATTCGTCACGCTCGCGGGCCTTGCTGCCGAATTTGAGCGTCAGCTTTGCCGAGGCATTGTCGCTGATGCGCACGCGCACGGTGCGGCCGGGCGCGGCGGCGAGGTAGAACTGGCGAATGCGAATATCCGCCTCGGCAAGATCCCGCCACTCGACGCCGGGGACCAGGAACTTGCGCTCGATTTCCTTGACCATGACCGCGCACTAAAGCGCGCGCGGCCGGACATGGCAAGCCGTCTCAAGCTCCCCCGCCCACAGATTCCATCTTGGGTTGCCTTCGATCCAGGAGCACCCTTGCCAGCCAAACCGGCTAAGCATGCAAAAAGGCTTTGACTTTGATCAATCGATTGATTAAACTTTGACCATGATCAAGGTCCCGAACGCCTCGCGCCGAGACTCCTCTCCCGCCGAGATGACGCGCGCGGCACTTGTCCGCGCGGCGCTGAAGCTGTTCGGACGGCAGGGCTTCGACGGCACCTCGACGCGCGAGATCGCGGCGGAGGCCAGGGCCAATATCGGCTCGATCGCCTATCATTTCGGCGGCAAGGAAGGCCTTCGCGCGGCAGCGGCCGACTATATCGTCGACACCATCCAGACCGTCGCCGGCCAGGCGATCGGCGCTCCGCAGCCGTCAAGCGACTCCGAAGCGGGCGACCCCGAAGCGGCACGGGCACAACTCTTTGCCGCGCTGGAGCGGATGGTGGCCTTCATCGTGGCGAGGCCCGAAGCGGGCGAGATCGTGCAATTCGTGCTGCGCGAACTTTCGCATCCGACGGCGGCGCTCGACCGCATCTATGACGGCGTGTTCGAGCCGACGCATCGCCGGCTCTGCCTGATCTGGGAACAGGCGACGGGCGAGGCGGCCGAAAGCGAGGCGACCCGGCTCACCGTGTTCACGCTGATCGGCCAGGTCGTCTATTTCCGCATCGGCCGCGAGGCGGTGATGCGCCGCATGGGCTGGCGCGAGATCGGCGACGCCGAGGCCGCCAAGGTGGTGGCGGTGGTCACAAGCAACCTCGGCGCCATACTGGCCGCCCGCAAGGATCCCAGACCATGAGTTTCCTCTGCTCCCTGCCGCTCGCCGCCCAGCTGTTCAGCGCCTGCGCGCCGGCAGCACCGCTCGCCGTCGGCTATGTCGAGGGCGACTATGTGCTGCTGGCGCCGATCGAGGTGGCGCAGGTCGAGACGGTTGCGGTGAAGCGCGGCGACCGCGTCGCGCCGGGCACGCCAGTTGTGACGCTGGAAAGCGCCGACGCCAAGATAGCCGTAGCGCAGGCCGAAGCCGGCCTTGCCCAGGCGCAGGCGCAACTCGCCGATCTCAAGGTCGGCAAGCGGCCGGAAGAGATCGCGGTGCTGAAAGCGCAGGTCGACATGGCCAAGGCGCAGGCCGCCGACGCCAAGCGCCGGTACAGCCGCGCCAGCGACCTGTTCAAGCGCGGCACCGGCACGCAGGCCGATTTCGATACCGCCTCCGCCACGCTGGAGACGGCCAATGCGCAGGTCGGCCAGGCGGAGGCCAATCTCGCCGTCGGCGGCCTGCCGGCGCGGCCGGAGACGATCAAGGCCGCCGATAATCTGGTCAGCCAAGCGCAATCGACGCTGGAGCAGGCCAAGTGGCGGCTGTCGAAGCGCGTGCTGGCGGCGCCCTCGCCCGGCCGCGTCAACGACGTGATCCGCAATCCGGGCGACACGGCCGGTCCGACGGCGCCGGTCATTTCGATGCTGCCGGACGGCGCGGTGAAGCTCAGCGTCTATGTGCCGGAAAGCGCGTTCTCGTCGGTGAAGGTCGGCACGCTGCTCGGCGTCCATTGCGACGGCTGCGGGCCGGACGTGAAGGCGCGGGTCAGCTACGTGTCGCCGGACCCAGAATTCACGCCGCCGGTGATCTACTCGCTCGAGAACCGGCAGAAGTTGGTCTATCTGGTCGAAGCGCGACCGGAAGGCGACGCCGGCCCGCTGCAGCCAGGGCAGATCGTCGATGTCGATCTTGCGGACATCGGAAAATGAATGTCATCGACGTCCATGGGCTGGTCAAGCGCTTCGGCGACAAGACCGTCGTCGACCAGGTGACGATGACGGTGACCGAGGGCGAGATCGTCGGCTTCCTCGGCCCGAACGGTTCGGGCAAGACCACCACCATCCGCATCATGTGCGGCCTGCTGACGCCGGATGAGGGCGAGGGCACGGTGCTGGGTTTCGACATCCGCACCGACAGTCTGAGCATCAAGCGCGAAGTCGGCTACATGACGCAGAAATTCTCGTTCTACGAGGATCTGACGATCGGCGAGAACCTCGAATTCGTGGCGCGGCTCTACCGGCTGAAGCCGGTCGGCGAGCATGTCGCCAGGACGCTGGAAGAACTCGGCCTCACCTCGCGCAGGAACCAGTTGGCGGGCACGCTGTCCGGCGGCTGGAAGCAGCGGCTGGCGCTGGCCGCCTGCATCATGCACAAGCCGAAATTGCTCCTGCTCGACGAGCCGACGGCAGGCGTCGATCCGAAAGCGCGGCGCGAATTCTGGGACGAGATCCATCGGCTGGCCAGCGGCGGGCTGACCGTGCTGGTCTCGACCCATTACATGGATGAGGCCGAGCGCTGCCACCGCATCAGCTACATTTCCTACGGCAAGATGCTGGCAACCGGCACGGTCGAGGAGGTGGTGAGGAACGCCGGGCTGACCACTTTCGTCCTGCAGGGCCCAAAGCTCGATCAGGTCGCCGACGCGCTCAGCGGCCGCCCCGGGGTCGACCAAGTGGCGCCGTTCGGCGCGACGCTGCATGTCGTGGGCTCCGACAGGAAGAAGCTCGAAGCAGCCCTCGCCGATGTCGAGAAGGAGCACAAGGGCGTGACGGTGAGCCCAGGAGAGACCAGCCTGGAGGATGTATTCATCCAGTTCATGTCCGGCTCGAAGGACAATATGGCCAAGGACAACAAGGGATGAATGACCTGTTCTCCTTCGCCCGGCTTAGCGCGCTGCTGATCAAGGAGTTCATCCAGATGCGGCGTGACCGCATCACCTTCGCCATGATGCTGGGCGTGCCGCTGATGCAGTTGGTGCTGTTCGGCTATGCCATCAACAACGATCCGAAGAGCCTGCCGGCGGCGCTGGTGGCGATGAGCAGCGACCCGTACACGCGCGCCATGGTTTCGGCGCTGCAGACCACCGGCTACTACCGCTTCGACCATGTCGCGCAAAGTGCCGAGGAGGCCGAGTTCCTGATGGCGCGCGGCGATGTCGCCTTCGTCGTCACCATTCCCGCCGATTTTGCCCGCCGCGTCGAGCGCGGCGACGGTCCGCAGATCCTGATCGAGGCCGATGCCACCGACCCGGCCGTCGCCAGCGGCGCCATCTCGACGCTGGGCACCGTCGCCAACCAGGCGCTGCTTCGGGCGCGCGGCATGCAGGAGGCGGCGGCCGAGACTGCCCGGGGCCAGCTCGAAGTGGTGGTGCACCGGCGCTATAATCCGGAAGGCATCTCGCAATACAACATCGTGCCAGGCCTGCTCGGCGTCATCCTGCAGATGACCATGGTGATGATGACCTCGATCGCGCTGACCCGCGAGACCGAGCGCGGCACGATGGAGAACCTGTTGGCGATGCCGTCCAGCCCGCTGGAAATCATGCTGGGCAAGGTGCTGCCCTACCTCGCGGTCGGCGCCGTCCAGGTGGTGGTGGTGCTGGCGGCGGCGAAACTGTTGTTCGGCATTCCCTTCATCGGGTCGATGTCGCTGCTCTTGAGCGCAGTCTTCATCTTCGTGCTGGCGCTGGTGCTGCTCGGCTACACGATCTCGACGATCGCCCGCACGCAGATGCAGGCGCTGCAGCTCACCTTCTTCTTCTTCCTGCCGTCGATCCTGCTGTCCGGCTTCATGTTCCCCTATCGCGGCATGCCGGGCTGGGCGCAATGGTTCGGCGAGATCCTGCCGCTGACGCATTTCCTGCGCATCATCCGGGCGGTGATGCTGAAGGGCGCCGAACTGCCGGCGGTAGCCACCGAGATCGGCTGGCTGGTGGTGTTCGTGGCGCTGTTTGCCGGCGTGGCGCTGGTGCGGTTCAGGCGGACGCTGGATTGATTACGCAGCAGCCATGATTTCCGCATAGGCAGCGAAATCGACATTGCCGCCTGACAGCACCACGGCGACGCATTTGCCTGTCAGCTCGATCTTGCCCGAAGCAAGTGCTGCCAGGCCAACGCAGCCGCCGGGCTCGACCACCAGCTTGAGATGGGCCATGGCGTCGCGCATGGCCTGTCGCGTCGCGTCGTCGGAGACGGCGATGCCGCCGGCAAGGTTCCTGCGGTTGATCTCGAAGGTGATCGCGCCCGGTTCGGCGACGAGCAGGGCATCGCAGATCGAAGCGTGGCCGGGCTCGTTCGCGACCCTGGCGCCCCTGGCCAGCGAGCGGCTGGTGTCGTCGAAATGCTCGGGTTCCACAGCCCAGACCGAGGTGCCCGGCGAGGCATCCTTGACGGCGATCGAAATGCCGCTGCTCAAGCCGCCGCCACCACAGGGGATGACGACCGCGTCGAGGCTGACGCCCAGCGCTTTTGCCTGGCGCATCAGCTCAAGACCGATCGTGCCCTGGCCGGCGATGATGGCCGGATCGTCGTAGGGCGGCACCAGGACCATGCCTTTTTCCACGTAAGGGCGGACGACGGCCGCGCGATCCTCGCGGAAACGGTCGAATGAGACCACCTCCGCCCCCATCTTGCGGACATTGCCGATTTTCATCGCCGGCGCGTCGGCCGGCATGGCGATCACCGCTTTGACGCCGAACATCTGAGCCGAGGCGGCGACGCCTTGCGCATGGTTGCCCGAGGAGAAGGCGACGACTCCGCGGCTGCGTTCCTCGGCCGTAAGCAAGGACAGCTTGTTGTAGGCGCCGCGGAACTTGAACGAGCCGGTGCGCTGCAATGTCTCCGGCTTGAACAGGATGCGGCCGCCAAAGCGCTTGTTGATGTCAGGCGATTCGATCAGCGGCGTTTCGACGATCAGGCCGGAGAGGCGCGCCGCGGCGGCGCGGATGTCAGCGATGCCGGGGAGGGTGGCTGTGGTGGTCATGGCGAGGTCCTGCGGAAATGGGAACGCCGCATGGTGCACGGAAAGCGAGGCAGTGCACCACAGAAAAAATGTGTCGGTTACAATGTTTGGCGGTTAAAGACGAGATGCAAGTGTCGCCACCGCCCCGGCCGTCACGCCCCCCTCTGCCCTGCCGGGCATCTCCCCCTCAAGGGGGGAGATCGGCTGTCATCTTCGCTCTCGTCAATCTCCAACGCCGAAAGCGAGGCGGGACGGCGATGCTGCTAATCTCCCCCCTCGAGGGGGAGATGTCCGGGAGGACAGAGGGGGGCGCTGTCCCGCCGGCATCTCGTAGGTTCTACACCACCGCAGGGCTCGGAAGGTGGCCTGCGGCCGGCCGCTCACCCCAGCAACGTCTTCTGCCGCTTGTTACCACCGAGCTTGCGCCAGGTGTTGAAGCGATGGGTGGCGGCGGCGAAGGAAATCTTCATCTGCTGGGCGACCGAATAGCGCGACTTGCCTTCGTCGAACATGCGGTAGCAGCATTCGGCGCCCTCCTCGGTCAGCTTGCCGTCGGGGGCCTTGTTGTGCGGATTGGCGGGGTCGAATTTTTCCACCTGCTGTTCGACCAGACCCTTCAGCCGCTGCAGGTCGGCCTCGATGCTGGCGATGAGGTCGAGAACGGGTTTCGGGTCGAATGCATGTGGGTGCTGTTTTGCCGGCATCTGCGGATTCCTTTCTCTTTGTTTGGGATCTCTCTTGGCTTAGGTTTAGCTATATAGGCGGACATTCGCCAATAATGAAGGGCGCGTTGAGGATTCCCGGAGTCAATAATTTTGAACGTTCCGGCGAAGTGTGTGATTGACCAACCGCGCACCAAACCTTAGTTTAGAATTATTCTAAACTAGGGTGACTTTCTCATGCTTTCCCGTGTTTTCGGCTTTGGCCGCCGACCCTTCGAATCGCTGTCGGAACAGGAGATCCTGGCGCTCGCCATTTCGTCCGAGGAGGATGACGGTCGCATCTACCGTGCCTATGCCGACGGGCTGGCGGAGAGCTTTCCGCAATCGGCGAAGGTGTTCGAGGCGATGGCGGAGGAAGAGGACGGCCATCGCGATGCGCTGATCGAGCTCTATCGCAAGCGTTTCGGCGAGCGCATCCCCTTGATCCGGCGCGAGCATGTGAAGGGCTATTACGAACGCAAGCCCGACTGGCTGGTGAGGCCGCTCGGCATCGCAGCCGTGCGCCGGCAGGCCGAGGCGATGGAGCGGCAGGCCTATCTGTTCTATGTCGAGGCGGCCAAACGCACCAGCGATGCCTCGACCAGAAAGCTGCTCGACGATCTGGCGGCCGCCGAACAGGGCCATGAGAGTTCGGCCCATCAGCTGGAGCAGAAACATGTGCCGGGCGAGGTCAAGGACGAGGAGGCGAGCGCCGAGCAGCGCCAGTTCATCCTGACCTATGTGCAGCCGGGACTGGCCGGGCTGATGGACGGGTCGGTGTCGACGCTGGCGCCGATCTTTGCCGCCGCGTTTGCCACGCATGATACATGGCAGACGCTTCTGGTCGGGCTTGCCGCCTCGATCGGCGCCGGCATCTCGATGGGTTTCACCGAAGTCGCTTCCGACGACGGCAAATTGTCGGGCCGCGGCTCGCCGGTGAAGCGCGGGCTGACCGTCGGCATCATGACGACCTTGGGCGGACTGGGCCACGCGCTGCCCTATCTCATACCGCAATTCTGGACGGCGACGGCTGTCGCCGCGGTGGTGGTGTTCTTCGAACTGTGGGCCATCGCCTTCGTGCAGAACCGCTACATGCAGACGCCGTTCCTGCGCGCCGCCTTCCAGGTGGTGCTGGGCGGCGCATTGGTGTTCGCGGCAGGAGTGCTGATCGGCAATGCGTAGCGAGCCCTACCCATGCAACGCCCGGCTATCCGCCGGCGCTTCGGCGCGCTCGGTCAGGCCGTAGTCGCGCAGGACATGGGCAATGCGCAAACGGTAGCCGGCAACGATACCGCCGCGGCCGGCCTTCTGCGCCTGCCGGTGCTCCTCGGTGTCGCGCCCGGCTTTCACCGCCTCCTCGTCGCGCCAGAACGACAGCGACAGGATCTTGTCCGGGTCGACAAGGCTCTGGAAACGCTCGATCGAGATGAAGCCGTCGATGCCGTCGAGCAACGGCCGCAGTTCGGCGGCGAAGCCGAGATAGGCATCCCGCCGGCCCGCCGCCGGCTCGACCTCGAAGATGACGGCGATCACGGCTTGATCTTTCCTTCAGGCATGATCTCGGTCTGAAAAGTCTGCAACTTCTGGGGATCATGCCTCGGCGCATGCGGCCCGGAAGCCAGCTTCAGGAACATGCGATCCTCCTTCAGGATGAATTTCTCACGCCGGGCGAATTCGTAGTTCGCCTTGCCGGCGGGATCGGCAGCCAGCCGGGCGCGATAGGCTTCGTAAGCCGCGAGGCTGTCGATATTGTAGGCGGCATAAGCGGTGGTGGCCGAGCCTTCATGCGGCGCGAAATAACCGATCAGGTCGGCGCCGCAGCGCGGGATGACCTGGCCCCAGTTGCGGGCATATTCCTCGAACGCCGCCTTGCCGAACGGGTCGATCTCGTAGCGGATGAAGCATGTGATGGTCATTTTCGTCTCCCTTGACGGTGGATGTTGTGTGCATTGACAGTTCGATCGGGGTCGAAACGTTCCGGGGGTCGCTGTGCTAGGCAACCTCTTTGCCGGTTACGTTTGCCAGAAGGACTTCGCGCATTCGCGGCGCACGTCCTCTCGTGTCAGGCCGAGGTCGCGCAGAAGGTGTTCGTCGATCCCGGCGAGGTCGAGGCGCTGCAGATGGCGATCGTACCAGCGCGCCGCGAGCCGCAAGCGCAACCGGCGCAGGAACGGGAACGGCAGGCGAGCGACAGGGTTGACGGATGCAGGGGGCGAAGCGGTTGTTGCGGTCATCGTCGTCTCCTTGATCTGCCCGGAGAATAATGGTTATCTGACGAGAATGCTTCGATGAGGAACGAACTATGCGTGAAGGACCCGACATAGCCCGCATCGCCAGCCTGGTCGGCGATCCGGCGCGGGCAAACATGCTCTCCGCACTGATGGGCGGCACGGCGCTGACGGCGAGCGAACTGGCGCTGGAAGCTGGCGTTTCGTTGCCGACCGCAAGCTCGCATCTGTCGAAACTGATGGAGGGCGGGCTGCTGACGCTGGCGAGCCAGGGGCGGCATCGTTATTACGGCCTCGCCGGGCCGCAGGTGGCTGGCATGATCGAAGCCATCACCGGTGTTGCCGCTTCCGTCGGACCGCAACGTGTGCGGCCGGGACCGCGGGACGCGGCCATGCGCGTGGCGCGGGTGTGCTACGATCACCTCGCCGGCGAACAGGCGGTGGCGATGCTGGACCGTCTCATCGACAAAAAGCTGCTCTTGCGCGAGGACAAGGAGATCAGGCTTGCGCCGGCGGCCGCGTCACATTTCGCCGCGATCGGCATTTCTGTCGATGCCAGGCCGCGGCGGCCGGTGTGCCGAGCCTGCCTCGACTGGAGCGTGCGGCGCTCGCATCTGGCCGGCACGCTGGGCGCAGCCATCCTGGACAAGATCCTCGCCGAAAAATGGGCAAGGCGCGAGAAGGACAGCCGCGCGGTGGTGTTTTCGCCGGCGGGCAGGCAGGCGTTCGAGAAGGTGTTTCTGGCGTAGTTTGCCGGGCGCTGATCTGGCGATGTCGGCAGGCCAGAGGGGGGTGGGAAGGATCGCTACGTCTGCCATTCGGCCAACGCCGCATCCGAAGGTCTTCACTCCGTCTTTGTGAATCACCCCCGCTTCAGCACCTTGCCCATCTTGAAGAAATCTTCCCACGGATCGGCCTCGGCTAGCCGCTTCAGCGTCGTCTTGTCACCGATCGGAAAAGCATTTGGCGCCAGCCCGGCCTCGATTTCCGGCCAGGTCACCGGCATCGATACCGTCGCCCCCTTCTTGGCTCGCGACGAATAGGGCGCGACCGTTGTCGAGCCGCGGCCGTTGCGCAGATAGTCGACGAAGATCTTTCCCGTGCGCGCCTTCTTCGACAGCGTCGCCGTGTAGCGCTCGGGTGCCGCCTGCTCCAGCGCGCGGGCGAAATCATGGGCGAAGGTCTTCACCGCGTCCCAATCCGCCGATGGTTTCAGCGGCACGACGACATGGTAGCCCTTGCCGCCCGATGTCTTGACGAAATTCGGCAGCGACAGCCCGTCGAGCTGGCCGTGAATGTCGAGCGCCGCCGCGCGCACCGCCTTGACGTCGACGCCTTCGTCCGGATCGAGGTCGAAGACGATCTGGTCGGGCTTCTCCAGCTCGTCGACAGTGCAGCCCCAGATGTGGATCTCGACCACGCCATACTGGACCAGGGCAGCGACGCCGTCGAAATCCCCGATGAACAATATCTCCTCGCCATCCGTCGGATCCTTCATCCTGGCGATCTTGTCATGCATGCCGGCCGATGCATGCTTCTGGAAGAAGCGCGGGCCGCCAATGCCGTCCGGCGCCCGCACCAGGCTGAGCGGCCGGTTGACGATGAATTTTTCCATGCGCGGCCAGACCAGGGCGTAGTGATCGAGCAGACCCTGCTTCGATATTTTTTCCTCCGGCCACAAAAGCTTGTCCGGATGGGAGAGCTTGACTGTGGTTTTCACCGCCCCCGTGGATTTCGCGGCGGCGGGCTTCGCCTTCTCTGCCTTGTCTTTGGTCGCTGCCTTGCCTGTCGATGCTTTCGGCTTTTCCTGCACGACTTCCTCCGCCGGCTTGTCCTCGCGCAATCCCTGGAACGAGGCATGACGTATTATACGGTCCGAGGTCCAGCTGCGGAATTCCACTTCGCCGACCAGCTCCGGCTTCACCCAGGCCAGTCCCTTGCCCTTCGGCACGGCGGCAGCGAAGGGTGAGGCCGTCGCCTTCAGCGCATCGAGCCTTTTCTTCAGATCCGCAGCGGTTTTGACCGAAAAGCCGGTGCCGACCCGGCCGGCATAGTGCAGCTTGCCACGCTCGTGATAACCGACCAGCAGCGAGCGCAGGCCACGTCCGGTCTTGTCCGACGGCAGATAGCCGCCGATGACGAATTCCTGGCGCGACGTGCATTTCGACTTCACCCAGGTGAGACCACGACCGCTGCGATAGGGCGCGTCGGCGCGCTTGGAGACGATGCCCTCCAGTCCCATGCGGCACGCATGCTGCAACATGACCTTGCCGGGCTCGGCGAAATGATCGCTGAAGCGGACCGCCGGATTGTCCGGCTGCTTGCCGAGCAATTCCTGCAAGGCCTGCTTGCGCTCGACCAGCGGCTCGGCGCGCAGGTCCTCGCCGTCAAGCCGCATCAGGTCGAAGACGTAGTAGAGAAAACGGTTGGTGCGGCGCGTCGACAGATCCGCCTGCAGCAGCGCGAAGGAAGAAACACCGCTGTCGGCGAGCACGACGATCTCGCCGTCGATGATGGCGTCGGTGCATTTCAGACGCCCGAGTTCCGCGACGATCTCGCCGCCGAATTTCCCGGTCCAGTCGAGACCGGTGCGGGTCAGCAGCCGCACTTCGGTGCCGGCAAGCTGCGCCTGCATGCGATAGCCGTCGAACTTCACCTCGTGCAGCCATTCCTCGCCGGCAGGGGCATCCCTCTCCAGCGTCGCAAGGCATGGTTCGATGAAGTCGAGCCGCTTCGCTGCCTTGGCCTTCTTACCGGCCGCCGGTTTGTTTGAATGCCAGACCTTCGGCTTCCTGCCGTCGGCGGTCTTGCCTTCCGCGACCTCTTCGATCGTCAGGCCCGACTTCGCCGATTGCGGCGCCTCTTCAAGGATGTCCTCACCGGGGCGGGCCGCGGCATCGTCGGATTTGATCAGCAGCCAGTTGTCGCGCTTTTCGCCGGAACGCGGCTTCAGCCGCACCAGATGCCAGACGCCATGCAGTTTGTGGCCCTTGAGTTCGAAGCTGATATGGCCTTTCTTCATCGCCTTGGCCGGGTCGCTCTCCGGCGTCCAGGTGCCCTCGTCCCAGACGATGACGGTGCCACCGCCATATTCGCCCTTGGGAATGGTGCCCTCGAAGGGCGCATAGTCGATCGGGTGGTCCTCGACATGCACGGCAAGCCGCTTCTCATGTGGGTCGAGGCTCGGGCCACGCGTTACCGCCCAGCTCCACAGCACGCCGTCATGTTCGAGGCGAAGGTCGTAGTGCAGCCTCGTGGCGGCATGCTTTTGGATAACGAAGATGCCGCCCGCCTTGCCTTTGCCGCCGCGTGAGACCTTGCCGGCCGGTTCCGCCGTTTTCCTGAAATCGCGCTTGGCGTGATATTGTTCGAGGCCGGCCATGCCGAAATCCTACGCCGACTTGCGCCGGGCTGCGGCGGTTTTCGGCTTGGCCCGCTTCGCCTGCGATCTGGCCTTTGCCGGCGGCTTTGCCTGCTCGCCCGACGACAGGCTCTTCTTCAGCGCATCGAACAGATTGACCACGTTTGACGGCTTCGGCGCTGCCTTGGCTTTTGGCGCCTTCTTGCCGGCCTTCTTGGCGCGGATCAGTTCGAGCAGCGCATCCTCGTATTTGTCGTCGAATTTGGAAGGGTCGAACCTGGCTTTCTTCTTGTCAATGATGTGCTCGGCCAGATCGATCATCTCATCGTCGGTCTTCGTCGCCTTGATGTCGTCGAAGACGCTGTCCGGCTGGCGCACCGTGTTGTCGTAGCGCAGCGTGGTCAGCACCATGCCCTTGCCCAGCGGCTCGACGACCACCGGCCGTTCCCGGCTGTAGAGCACGATGCGGGCCAGCCCCGCCATCTTCTTGGCAACCATGGCGTCGCGGATGACGGCGAAGGCTTCCTCCGACACCTTGTCGGCCGGCGACACATAATAGGGCGTGTCGAGATAGATCTGCTGGATCGAGGTTTTTTCGACGAACCCATCGAGGTTCATCGTATGAGAGGATTCGATCTGCACCGCCTCGATCTCGTCCTCCTCGACATGGACGAACGCGCCATCCTCGACCTCGTAGCCCTTGATCTCGTCGCCCTCTTCCAGCGGCTTGCCGGTCTCGGCATCGACATAGATGCGTTTCACCGTATTGCCGGTCTTGCGATTGAGGATGCGGAAGGACACCTTTTCGGCTTGGGTGACGACATTGGTCAGTTCGATGGCGCAGGTCACCAGTGAAAGTTTCAGATAGCCTTTCCAGGCCGGGCGCGGCGCCATGACGAACTCCCTCAGCGATGTGGGTTCAACCGAGAACGGACAGAGCCCATTCCGGTTCCGGCGACGCACGCGCGGCGAGACCGGATGCTTTTGGACCGCGCGCACGGAAATTTCGCGACGCCGGCCGAAGTTGAAACAGAACCGCGCCTGAGCGACATCCAAACGAAACATATGTGATGCAAAAGTCACAGTGGGCGGAATGTCGACAAACAGCATGGAAAGACCCCGAATCAGCCGCATTCCAGCCACGAACCAGGGCGTTTCGGACCAAAAATTAACATCACGTTCACCGACTATTCACGCCTCGACGCTATGATGCCCGCAATTCGGAAGGGACATCCGAAATAGGGACAGGGACAGGTAAAATGAACTTCTTGACGCACCTTATCGGCTATGCCGCCGCCATCCGCGAATTCGTCGCGCCGACCTACCGGCCGGAGCGCTATTACATGCGCGGCCCAGGCCCGGCTTGCGCCCGTCGCGGCAGCTCGCTCGGCATTTAGCGCGCATTGACCATGACCTTCGAAAGCCGTCATGACAGCCGGATCTGCAGGCCGGCCGCAAACCATCGCGCAACCACCTACCGCGTCGAGCGCCCCGCGCTGGCCGACAGACGGCGTGCGACAACGCCAGGACTTTGATGCAGCCGTCGGCTGGCTTAGTGTCGTGAGACACTAGCAGCTGGGGCCAACATGACCGACCTGCCCGAACCGACCCATCCTTGCCAACCACCATCCCCAGGGGCAAACCCGCCGCTGATCGTTTTCGACGGCGTCTGCGTGTTCTGCTCGGGCTTCGTGCAAGTGGTGATCCGGCTCGACCGCAAGAGCCGCTTCCGCTTCGCCACGGCGCAGTCGCCGTTTGGCGAAGCGCTGTTCCGCAAACATGGCCTGCCGACCGACAGCTACGAGACCAATCTGGTCCTTATCGGTGGCGCCGCCTTCACCCGGCTGGAGAGTTTCGTCGCCGTCATGGCCGAACTGGGCTGGCCGTGGCGGGCGGCGAGAATGCTGCTCATCCTGCCGCGGCCGCTGCGCGACTGGCTCTACGATCGCATCGCAAAGAACCGCTATGCCCTGTTCGGCAGGAAGGACAGCTGCGAGATTCCTTCGGCCGAGCTGAGAGGGCGGCTGATTGGCTGACGATTGTCCGCTAACGAGACTGGCTCGAATCGTCTGAAGCGCAGGGCTCCAGCACGATCGTGTCGCCGGCGGCCTTGCCCAGCTCGCGGCAGCCCTGAACCGTGCACAGCATCCAACCGCCGCCGGTTGCGCCGGAGGCGGCGAGCACAACACGGCGCTGGACGCCGACCCTGGGCACATAGGCCCACCAGCCGCCTTTCAGCACCGCGCCTTCCGGCGGCTCCATGCCGGCGCCCGAACCCTTGATGCGGGCTTCTATGACCTGCAGGCCCGACGGCAACACCTTCCAGTCTTCCTGCCAGCTGGTCTTTTCCACCGAATGCGTCCAGGACAGCGTGAAGGCTGTGACAGAAAGCGTCACCGTCTTGCCGGCGGCCAGGATGCACAGGCTCATGCCGTACCGGCGACAGGCCGCGCGCGCCAATAATGCCAGCCGATCCATATGAGAGCGAGCGCCCAGCCGGCCTCGTCGGTGAGCGGCAGTGCCGCGACAAACAGCACGCCGGCGGCGAAGGCGACGAGGCGTTCCCACAAGGCCATGCGCACGACGAGGAAGCCGACAGCTGCGGCGCCCCAGAGCACGATGCCCATGCAGGCCTTGACGACGATATAGGCGACCTCGACGGGATAGCCGAACTGAGCGGCGATCGGTCCGGCGTCCTGCAGCATCAGCGCCGGGGTGTAGACCGCCATGAACGGCACGACGAAGCCGGCGATGGCGAGCTTGGTCGCCTGGATGCCGATCTTGAGGCCGCTCTCCTTTGCCATGGGTGCCGCGGCAAAGGCGGCCAGCGCCACCGGCGGGGTAAGGTCGGCCATGATGCCGAAATAGAAGACGAACATGTGGCTGACCACCAGCGGCACGCCGAGCGACAAAAGGGCCGGCCCGGCCAGCGACGAGGTGATGATATAATTGGGAATGGTCGGGATGCCCATGCCGAGCACCAGGCAGGTGAGCATGGTCAGCACCAGCGACAGGAACAGGTTGTTCTCGCCGATCGAGATGATCCAGCCGATGAAGGTCGACGCAATGCCGGTGAGCGTCAGTGTGCCGATGACGATGCCGACGATGGCGCAGGCGATGCCGACCGGCAGCGCGTTCTTCGCGCCCTCGGCAAGCGAGTCGATACAGATCCGCAGCGTCTCGCGCCCGCCCTTGAAAGTGAAGCAGGCGGCAATGAGCGCAACGATCACCAGTACGAGGATATTGACACCGAACCTCATGAACGAAGCGGCGGCAAGCCCGAGCGCCAGCCAGAAGACGACACGGAACGCAAACGGCCCGATCAGCGCCGCCAGCGGCGTGCCGAGGATGAGCACGATGGTCAACGCCAGGCCCATGGTGCCGGCGAAGATCGGCGTGTAGCCGGCGAACAGGAGGTAGATCAGTGCCGCCAGCGGCAGCACCAGCGGCCAGTGTTTTCTCACCGCGTCCCATGGATTGGGCAGGTCCGCCTTGGCCATGCCGTGCAGGCCGGCCTTGCCGGCTTCCAGATGCACCTGCCAGAAACAGGCGCCGAAATAAAGCAGCGCCGGGATGATCGCCGCCTTGACCACTTCGGCATAAGGAATGTTCAGCGTCTCGGCCATGATGAAGGCGACGGCACCCATCACCGGCGGCATGATCTGGCCGCCCATCGAGGAGGTCGCCTCGACGGCGCCGGCGAAGGCCGAGCGGAAGCCGAAGCGCTTCATCAGCGGGATGGTGAACTGGCCGCTGGCCACCACATTGGCGACGCCGGACCCGGAAATGGTGCCCATCAGCGCCGAAGAGAGTACGCAGACCTGCGCCGGGCCGCCGCGCCACGAACCGACAAGACCCAGGGCGAAGTCGTTGAACAGCGCGATCATGCCGGCGCGTTCGAGAAAGGCGGCGAAGACGACGAAGATAAAGATATAGGCGGCCGAGACATAGATCGGTGTGCCGTAGATGCCTTCGGTGCCGAAGGCGAAGGTGTCGACGAGCTGGGCGAAATCATAGCCGCGATGGATGAAGGGCGCCGGCAAATGATTGCCGACGAAGCAATAGGCGAGGAAGATGAAGGCGATGACCGCCAGCGGCAGCCCCATCAGCCGCCGCGCCGCCTCGAAGACCAGCACCACCAGCACCGTGCCGACGATCAGGTCGGGTGTGGTGAGGAAGCCGGAGCGGCGGATGAGGTCGGTGTAAAACACCCAATTGTAGAGACCGGTGCCGAAGCCGAGCACGCCAAGCCCCCAGAACACCGCCTT
Organism: Mesorhizobium sp. STM 4661; assembly: GCF_000359125.1. Lineage (GTDB taxonomy): Bacteria > Pseudomonadota > Alphaproteobacteria > Rhizobiales > Rhizobiaceae > Mesorhizobium. The sequence continues at coordinate 37,671 of NZ_CAAF010000008.1, forward strand.
GGCCGGCAGGCTTTTGGCGCGCAGATTGGCGATCAGGGCAAAGCCGAGCAGCAGCAGGAAGCCGACATGCATGGCGCGCACCACCTGGCTCGGAATGCTGCCATAGGCGGCGATGTAGATCTGGAAGACGGAAAAGGCGATGGCAATGAGGAAGGCCGCCTTGCCGGCGATGCCTTCGCCGAAGCCCGGCGGCAGACCTTCCATGGGCTCTTCGGCGGCGGTGGGATGGAACGCGGCTGATTTGCCGTCGGTTATTGTTCCGGACGTTGCTTCCCTCATCCGACGCACTCCAAAGCGAGCGAATTGTAGTGCGAGGCGCCCCCCTCTGCCCTGCCGGGCATCTCCCCCTCAAGGGGGGAGATCGGCAGCGTCACTGTCGGCGCTCGTCCCGCAGCGTCGGCGATTAGCGAAGGGCGTGGCGACGGCCAATCTCCCCCCTTGAGGGGGAGATGCCCGGCAGGGTAGAGGGGGGTGCTTGGCGAAGGCATGTCAGATTGCCGAGCCCCCTCCCTACTTCACCAACCCATTCTCCTTGTAGTAGCGCTCGGCGCCGGGATGCAGTGGCACCGGCATGCCGTCGAGCGCCTTGGCCGGGTCGATCGCCTTGGCGGCGGCGTGGGCAGCAGTGAGCTGGTCGAGATGCTCGAACAGAAGCTTGGTCATCTGATAGGCGGTCTCGTCGGAGACATCTGAGCGGGTGATGAGGAAATTGCCGACGGCGGCGGTCGCCACATCCTCGTCCTGGCCTTCATAGGTGCCCTTGGGGATGACCACCGAAAGATAGGGCGAGCCGATCTTGGCGACATCCTCGGCCGACACGGCAACGACGCTGATCGGCACGGAGGTGGCAAGGTCGCGGATCGAGGCGACGCCGAGGCCGGCCGATTGCAGCGTGGCGTCGAGCTGGCGATTCTTGATCAACTCGACCGATTCGGCGAAGGGCAGATATTCGACCCGGCCGAGATCCTCGTATTTCAGCCCGGCGGCGGCGAATATGGCGCGGGCGTTGAGCTCGGTGCCGGAGGCCGGCGCGCCGACCGACAGGCTCTTGCCCTTAAGATCGGCGAGCGTCTTGATGCCCGAGTCCCGGCTGGCGACGATCTGGATGTAGTTGGGATAGATGGCGGCAATGCCGCGCAATTTGTCGAGCTTGCCGGGGAAACCGGCCTCGGTGTTGCCTTGGGCCGCCAGCTTGACGGAATCGCCCAGCGCAAAGGCGATCTCGCCCTTGCCCTGCTGCAGCAGATTGAGGTTCTCGACCGAGGCCTTCGTCGCCTGCACCTGGGTGCGGGCGCCTTCGATGCCCTTGCCGTAGATTTCCGACAGCGCGACGCCGAGCGGATAATAGACACCGGAGGTGCCGCCGGTCAGCACATTGATGAATTCCTGCGCCTTGGCCGGCAGCGCGCCCAGGCCAAGCGACAGCGCCACCGCGCCGGCAGCAACAAGTTTCGTTCTGAAATTGAGCATCATATCCTCCCTGAAATGGTGGTCGCCGCACCGCCTCCCAGCGCGAGCCGAGGCGAGTTTAGACAGTGACCGGGAAATGCCAACCCGCAATTGCAGTGATTAGAGCGACGTGCGTCCACTTGGACGCACAAAGTACGCTCTAACACTTTGACTCCATGCATCGTGCTTTCCGAAAATCGATTCGATTTTCGGGCCGATGCAGTAGACGAACGGTTGAGGCACGAGCCGGCTTGCGCAAGATGGCTTGGGGGCCGAAAGATTTTTGCGGTGCCTGTCGAAATCGCGCGAAGCCGCGCGACATACGTTCGGCCGGCAATGACGCGGCCTTCGAAAAACGGGAGAAGACCATGCGATACATGCTTTTGATCTACGGAAACGAAGCCGCCATGATGGCGGCGCCGGCACAGGCGCTGACTGAGATGAAGAGCGCCTACTTCGCCTATAACGAAGCCTTGAAGAAGGGCAGCGCCTGGATCGGCGGCGACCAGCTGCAGCCGACCCAGGCGACCACCTCGGTGCGCATCGTCGACGGCAAGACCAATGTGCTCGACGGTCCCTATGCCGACACCAAGGAGCAGCTGGCCGGTTTCTACATGATCGAGGCCAAGGACGCCGACGCCGCGATCGCCTGGGCGGCGCGCTGTCCGGGCGCCAGCACCGGCGCGATCGAGGTGCGGCCAATCTGGGAACAGCAGCCCAGTCCGTGATGGCCGAACTGCTCGACACCGCAAGGGCGGCGGCCGAGACCGCCGCCCGGCAAAGCCGCGGCAAGCTGGTGGAGTCGCATCGATGCGGTGCGGCGCCGGCTGACCGCATGTCCAATGCCGGACGAGCGGCTCAGGCTGATGTTCGCCTGCGCCTATCCGGCGCGCCAGAAGCCGAAAGATTTTAGCAGCGGCTGTCGAAATCGGCCGAGACCGCACGACATAGGGTCGGCCCGCACGGAGCGGCCTTTCGAAAAACGGGAGAAGACCATGCGATACATGCTTTTGATCTACAATGACGAAGCCGCTACGGCGAATGCGCCGCGCGAGAGGATCGAGCAGATCCTCGCGGCCTATGGCGCCTATACCGAAGCGTTGAAGACATCCGGCGCATGGCTGGCCGGCGACCGGCTGCGCCCGACCCAGGCGGCCGCCTCGGTGCGGATGGCTAACGGCAAGACCAACGTGCTCGACGGCCCCTATGCCGACACCAAGGAGCAACTTGCCGGCTTCTACATGATCGAGGCGACCGACATCGACACGGCCAAGGAATGGGCTGGGCGCTGTCCGGCAGCCAGTACCGGCACGGTCGAGGTGCGCCCGATCTGGGAAATGGCCGAATACCTGTCTGAGAAATGACCGAAACGCCGCGACGAAGCCGAAGGATTTTCGCTGTCGCCTGTCGAAATCGGACGAGGCCAGGCGACATAGGTTCGGCCAGCAACTGAGCGGCCTTCGAGAAAACGGGAGAAGACCCATGCGATACATGCTTTTGATCTACGTCAACGAAGCCGCGATGGCGGCAGCGCCGACCGACAAGACCTACGAGATCAGCGCCGCCTATGGCGCCTATACCGAGGCGTTGAAGACGTCCGGCGCCTGGCTCGCCGGCGACCGGCTGAAGCCGACCCAGGCCGCCACTTCGGTGCGCATGGCCAACGGCAAGACCAACGTGCTCGACGGTCCCTATGCCGACACCAAGGAGCAGCTCGCCGGTTTCTACATGATCGAGGCCGAGGACGCCGATGCCGCGATCGCCTGGGCGGCGCGCTGCCCCGCCGCCAGCGCCGGCACGGTCGAGCTGCGGCCGATCTGGGAACAGACCATGTGATGGAGAATGGCCTGGAGATCGCGCGGGCGGCGGCCGAGGCGGCCGCCCGGCAAAGCTACGGCAAGCTGGTCGCCTGGCTCGCCGCCCGCACGCGCGACGTCGCCGGCGCCGAGGACGCGCTGGCCGACGCCTTCGCGGCGGCATTGGAACGCTGGCCGCAGACCGGCGTGCCCGAGAAGCCGGAAGCCTGGCTGCTGGCGGTGGCGCGCCGACGTCGGGTCGACGCGGTCAGGCGGCGGCTGACGGGCGAGGCCAGCCGCGACCATCTCAGGCTGATCGCCGAGGAGATGGAGGCACGCATGACCGACGACGACCTGCCCGACGAGCGGCTCAGGCTGATGTTTGCCTGCGCCCACCCGGCGATCGAGGCGAGCGTGCGCGCGCCGCTGATCCTGCAGACAATTCTGGGTTTCGACGCGGCGACAATCGCCTCGGCCTTCCTGGTGTCGCCGGCGACGATGGGCCAGCGCCTGGTGCGCGCCAAGGCCCGTATCCGCGACACCGGCATTCCCTTCCGTGTGCCCGAGCGGACCGAGCTCGGCGAGCGGCTGGACGCGGTGCTGGAGGCGATCTACGCGACCTTTGCCGAAGGCTGGTCCGACCCCGCCGGCACCGAGACCCGGCGGCGCAACCTCGCCACCGAAGGCATCTGGCTCGGCCGGCTGATGGCCTCGCTGATGCCGCACGAGCCGGAAGCGCTCGGCCTGCTGGCGCTTATGCTGTTTGCCGAAGCGCGGCGGGCGGCCAGGCGCAGCGCCGAAGGTGACTTCGTGCCGCTTAAAGAGCAGGATTGCCGGCTGTGGGACCGCGCCCTCATCGATGAGGCGGAAGCACTGCTTTCCTGTGCCGCCACCAAGGCGGTGATCGGCCGCTACCAGCTCGAAGCAGCAGTGCAGTCCGCCCATGCGGCACGACGGCTGACCGGCCGCACCGACTGGCCGGCGATCCGCGAACTCTACGACGCATTGCTTTCGATCGCGGGCTCGCCGGTGGTGGCGATCAACCGCGCGGTGGCGATTGCCGAGGCTGACGGTGCGGCGGCGGGATTGGCGGCCCTTTACGTGCTGGGTGACGACAAGCGGCTGGATAACTACCAACCTTATTGGGCCGCACGCGCCGGCCTGCTGGCCAGGCTGGGCACGACCACGCAAGCCGCCGAGGCCTATGACCGGGCGATCGGCCTGGAGCGCGACCCGGCCGTGCGGCGGTTCCTGCAGGGGAAACGGAAAGACCTCGACGAGAGTTGAAGCCAAGTTCATGCCGAGCGTCGAGGCAGAACCTTGCGAAACGGCGGCGGGACAGCGCCCCCCTCTGTCCTGCCGGACATCTCCCCCACATGGGGGGAGATCGGCCGTCATCCTGGCCTTCGCCAATCGCCAACGTTGCAGGAATGAGCGAAGCGCTCAAGCTGCCAATCTCCCCCCTCGTGGGGGAGATGCCCGGCAGGGCAGAGGGGGGCGTGAAGGATCGCTACGAATCCCTGGATGGCGCGGACCTAAGCCCCCAGCCCTTCGAACAGGATGGTCGACAGATAGCGTTCGGCGAAGGACGGGATGACGACCACCAGGTTCTTGCCCTTGTTCTCCGGCCGCGAGCCGACGACGATCGCCGCCTGCAGGGCCGCGCCCGAGGAGATGCCGACCGGCACGCCTTCGAGGCGGGCGACGAGGCGGGCATTGGCGACCGAATCCTCGTTCGAGACCTTGACGATCTCGTCATAGATCGTGGTGTCGAGGATCTTTGGCGCAAAACCGGCGCCGATGCCCTGGATCTTGTGCGGGCCGGGCTGGCCGCCCGACAGCACCGGCGAGGCTTCCGGCTCGACGGCGACGACATGCACCGAGGGCTTGCGCTTCTTCAGCACCTGGCCGACGCCGGTGATGGTGCCGCCGGTGCCGATGCCGGCAACGAAGATGTCGACCTCGCCATGGGTGTCGTTCCAGATCTCCTCGGCCGTCGTCGTGCGATGGATTTCCGGATTGGCCGGATTTTCGAACTGTTGCGGAATGACGGCGTCGGGCAAGGTCGCTGCCAGTTCGTCGGCCTTGGCGATGGCGCCCTTCATACCCTTCGGCCCTTCGGTCAGCACCAGCTCGGCGCCGAGCAGCGCCAGCATCTTGCGGCGTTCGACCGACATCGTCTCCGGCATGGTCAGGATCAGCTTGTAGCCCTTGGCGGCGGCGGCGAAGGCGAGCGCGATGCCGGTGTTGCCAGAGGTCGGCTCGATCAGCGTGGTGCGGCCGGGCGCAATCCTGCCCGAAGCCTCCAACGCCTCGATCATGGCGACGCCGATGCGATCCTTGACCGAACCGATCGGGTTGAAGAATTCCAACTTGGCGAGCAAATTGGCGACGACGCCCTTTTCCCTGGCGAATTTGTCGAGCCGCACCAGCGGCGTGTCGCCGATCGTCTCGGTGATCGAATTGAAGACGCGGCCGCGGCCGGGCACGCGGGCGGGGGTGACGGGCTTGTTCATTGGTTTCGCTCCCAGGAGTCAGGCAATAGAATTTGAACAGGCAGGATAAGGCCTTCAGCCGCGCAAGATAAGCTGCCGATAAAAAATATCCGAGTGGGGCACATGCTGAAAAACGCTCGTGCTCCGGAAGGATTTCCGAGAAGGGCCTGTTTCCGGAATCGTTTGGCCGAAAGAAGCCTACTGGCGGGCGGCAATCGCTGCGGCGGCGCCGACCATGAAGCTGGCGGCGGTGCGGTTCAGGACTTTAAGCGCGCGCGGCGACTTCAGGAACCAGCGCGCCTTGGCCGCCAGCGCCAGATAGGGCACCAGCACCACCAGGAGCACGACCACGGTGAGCGCGACGAGGATGCCGTAGTCGGCCAGCGTGATGGTCTTCAGATCGACGATGGTCGGGGTGATGGCGAGGTAGAAGATCATCGTCTTCGGATTGCCGAGGGTGACTGCCAGGCCGGCGATGAAGCTCGACGCCAGCCCGCTTTTGCCCTTTTTGACTTCGACCGTTTCGGGCGTGATGCCGCTTGTCCAGAAACGCCAGCCGAGGAAGGCAAGATAGGCTACGCCGGCCCATTTGATCGCCAGGAACACCATGCCGAAGGTCTGCGCGACGAAAGCGAGGCCGAGCACTACGGCGGTGAGGTAGGTCAGATCACCGAGCATCAGCCCGAACGACATCGCCAGCGACGAGCGGAAGCCGGAGCCGAGCGCCCGCGCCACAAGCGCGGTGACGCCCGGACCGGGAATGGCGGCGGCGATGCCGAGGGCAGCACTGTAGGCGAGGAATCCGGCAAGGGTCATGGTCAGCCTTGTCGCACAAAATGCGGACTGGCGTGAATTCCCTGAAGGTCGAATCGATTGCGCCAGCGGCGCGCAAGGCCGCGGTCAGGACCGGCCGGCGCTATAGGTCACGCGCCAGATGGTGCCGTTGCCGTCCTCGGTGACGATCAGCGCGCCGTCTTTGGCCACCGCCACGCCGACCGGGCGGCCCCAGACCGCTTCGTCCGAGACGACGAAGCCGGTCATGAAATCCTCATATTCGCCGGTCGGCTTGCCATCCCTGAACTTCAGCCGCACGACCTTGTAGCCGGTCCTGACGCCGCGGTTCCACGAACCGTGCAGGGCAACGAAAGCATCCCCCGGATAGTCGGGTGGAAAGCTTTTGCCGTCATAAAAGACGATGTTGAGCGGCGCCGAATGCGCCTGCATCAGCACGTCGGGAACGGTCGCCTTGCCGGCAAGGTCGGGTCGCTCGCCCTTGCGGCGCGGATCGTCGTTGTTGCCGATATAGTACCAGGGCCAGCCGTAGAAGGCGCCGTCCTTGACCGTCGTTGCATAGTCGAACGGCACATTGTCGCCAAGCGAGTCGCGCTCGTTGACGACGCACCAGAGCGCACCGGTGGTCGGCTGGATGGTCATGCCCGAACAATTACGCAGGCCGGTGGCCACGACCCTCCTGTTCTTGCCGTCCGGATCGAAGGCCAGCACATCGGCGCGGCCATCCTCCATGCCCCAGGCCGCGCCCAGCGGCTTCGATTTCACCCAGGCGTCGAGGCCGCCCTCCGGTTCCTTCGCCATGCCTTCCTCGCCCACATTCGAGTTGGAACCGACCGACAAATAGAGTGTCTTGCCGTCTGGCGAGAAGGCGATGTCGCGGGTCCAGTGGCTCTTCCTGGGAATCTTGTCGACGATGGTCTCCGGCTTGCCCTGGGCTTTCAGGTCGCCGTTGCGATAGGCAAAACGCACGATGCTATCGCTGTTGGCGACATAGACCCACTGCGGATCGTCGCCAGGCGGGTAAAAGGCAATGCCGTAAGGCCGCCTGAGGCTGCTGGCGAAGATAGACGTCTTGTCGGATTTCGCGCTGCCCTCGGCGAGACGATAGAGGCGTATCTGGCTGTCTTTGCTGTTGGCAACGAACAGGTCGCCGTTCGGGGCCACGCGGACGACGCGCGGATTGACGATGCCGGAGGCGATGAGTTCGGCCGAAAAGCCCGGCGGCAGGATCGGCTTGGCTTCCTCGGGCCGTTGCACCACGCCGGGGCCGTTCGAGACGGATTCGGTTACATAAGGCGCCTGCAGATCCTCAGGCCTGATCAAGCGGCGCACGCCCGGCCGGTCGGCACGCCAGTCGCCGAAGGCGGCTTCGCCTTTCAGCACCGGCTCAGCCGCCTGCTGGGCGAAAGTCGTTGTGGCAAGAAACAAGGTTACGGGAATGGCCGCCAGACCGGCAAATCGGATCATTCTGCCCTCCAGGATTCTACCCGAAGCAATAACGGCCGGGCTCGACGGTCGTTCCCGACAGATGGTTCCGCACACGGGGAATTGAAGGAGGGCTCAGTTCCCTGCGGCGTAAAAATCGTCATCGAGACGCTTTTCCAGCGTGACGAGGTCGTCCGGCAATGGCAGGCCCATGGCGCGCATTTCCCGCAGCTTTTCGCGCAACTGCTCCTGGATCTCATGCTGGTCCTCGGGCTGATTGACCATTTCTTCCAGCAGCATGCTGATCTGGGCCTTGAATGATTCCAGCGCCATTCTTTTTCTCCTTACCTCAGCATCCGGGAAATAAGCTGCGCCGTATAGTCCACCATCGGCACTATGCGCGCATAGTTCAGCCGGGTCGGGCCGATCACCCCAAGCGCACCGACGACGCGGGCGTCCTTGTCGCGATAGGGCGCGACGACCAGCGACGAGCCCGACAGCGAAAACAGCTTGTTTTCCGAGCCGATGAAGATGCGAACGCCCGGCCCATCCTCGGCGAGGTCGAGCAGCTGGATCAGTCCGTCCTGCGTCTCCAGATCCTCGAACAGGTGCCTGAGCAGCTCGATGTCGGCCTGGGCGGTGACGTTTTCCAGGAGATTGGCGCGGCCGCGCACGATGAGGCGCGCCGGCAGGCCGCTGTCGGCGCCCGCCCAAACCGCCAGGCCCTTCTCGACCAGATCCTGCGACAGCGTGTCGAGGGCAGCTCTCGTCTCTTCCTTGATGCGGGCGATCTCGATGCGGGCCTCGGCCAGCGTGCGGCCGCGGATATGGGCGTTGAGGAAGTTCGAGGCCTCATGCAATTGCGACACGGTGATGCCGGCGGGCAGGTCGACGACACGGTTTTCGACGTCGCCATTCTGCGAGACGAGCACGGCCAGCGCCTTGGTCGGCTCGAGCTGGATGAATTCGATGTGCTTCAGCGCCACTTCGTTCTTGGCGGCAAGCACGAGGCCGGCGCCGCGCGACATGCCGGACAGCATCTGGCTGGCTTCGGTCAGCATGTGCTCCAGCGTCGCGCCCGAGCCGGAAGCCCGCACCTGCGCCTCGATGACGCGGCGCTCCTCGTCGGAGAGGTCGCCAAGCTCCATGAAGGCATCGACGAAGAAACGCAGGCCCGCCTGCGTCGGCAGCCGGCCGGCCGAGATGTGCGGCGCATAGATCAGGCCGAGATGCTCGAGATCGCTCATCACGTTGCGGATGGTGGCCGGCGACAGCGACGACGGCAGGATGCGCGACAGGCTGCGCGAGCCGACCGGCTCGCCATCCCTGAGATAGGAATCGACAATGCGCCGAAAGATGTCGCGCGAGCGCATGTCGAGCGATTGGAGCGCTGGTGACTGCGACGCGGGATCGACTGCCTTGGTCATTCGGGCCAAAAACCTCCGATATCAAGGATATAGAGTTCGGCGGTATCAGCGCAACCCGGTTGCGCCAGCGAGCCCCAGTCCATTTTCCTTTGCGCCATGCGCCCCATGCGGTTACAAGCCGGCCACGATTCCGAGAATAACAAGAAAGAAGCCTGAATGCGCCCTTCCAAACGCCAACCCGACGAAATGCGCGCCATCTCCTTCGAGCGCGGCGTCTCCAAGCACGCGGAAGGCTCATGCCTGGTGAAATTCGGCGACACGCATGTTTTATGCACGGCGAGCCTGGAGGAGAAGGTGCCGGGCTGGATGCGCAATTCCGGCAAGGGCTGGGTGACGGCGGAGTACGGCATGCTGCCGCGTTCGACCGGCGAGCGCATGCGCCGCGAGGCCTCCGCCGGCAAGCAGGGCGGGCGCACGCTGGAAATCCAGCGGCTGATCGGCCGTTCGCTGCGCGCCGTGGTCGACCTGCAGGCGCTGGGCGAGCAGCAGATCACCGTCGACTGCGACGTGATCCAGGCCGATGGCGGCACGCGCACCGCCTCGATCACCGGCGGCTGGGTGGCGCTTCATGACTGCCTGCGCTGGATGGAGGCAAGGCAGATGGCCAGCGTCGCCAAGGTGCTGAAGGACCATGTCGCGGCAATCTCCTGCGGCATCCATGACGGCCAGCCGGTCATCGACCTCGACTATCTCGAGGATTCCTCGGCCGGTACCGACGCCAATTTTGTCATGACCGGCAAGGGCGGTATCGTCGAGATCCAGGGCACCGCCGAGGGCGAGCCCTTTTCGGAAGAGCAGTTCGCGGCGCTGATGGGCCTGGCCAAGAAAGGCATCCAGCGCCTGGTCAGCCTGCAGCAGATGGCCGTGGTGTAATTTCTCGAATGCCGAGCTTGTCCACCCCCCTCTGGCCTGCCGGCCATCTCCCCCTCAAGGGGGGAGATCGGATATCCAATCGGCTTTCGCCAACTGTCGGCGGCGCAGAATGTGCGGGGGCACTGAAGCTGCCAATCTCCCCCCTTGAGGGGGAGATGGCCGGCAGGCCAGAGGGGGGCGCCTCGTGACGCCCTCTGCCATTCTGGAATCTGCTCTCTACGTCACGGACCTCGCCGACGCCGAATCCTTCTACCGTGACGTCCTCGGCCTCGATCTCCTCGGCAAGGTCGACGGCCGCCATCTCTTCTTCCGCTGCGGTGACGGCGTGCTGCTCATCTTCAATGCCGAGGCAACGAAAGTGCCGCCGGCGCGCGACGCCAGGCTGAAAGTGCCGCCGCATGGTACGGTCGGCGAAGGCCACCTCTGCTTTGCCGCAAGCGCGGACGAAATCGCGCGCTGGAAGGCCCATCTGGAAGCGAAGAAAATCGCCATCGAAAGCGAGTTCGAATGGCCGCAAGGCGGCCGCTCGATCTATATTCGCGACCCCTCCGGCAATTCGATCGAATTCGCCGAACCAAGGATCTGGGGCATCTGATGCATTCGCCAACTGCACACTCGCCGACTGCCCATTCGCTTGACGGCAACAGGATCGTCGTCGCCAGCCACAATGAAGGCAAGCTGCGCGAATTCGCCGATCTGATGGCGCCCTTCGGCTTCGAAGCGAAGTCGGCAAAGGAATATGGCCTGCCGGAACCGGACGAGACCGGCACCACCTTCGAGGAGAACGCCTATATCAAGGCTTTTGCCGCCGCCCGGGCGACCGGCTTGCCGGCTCTGTCGGACGATTCCGGCCTGTGCGTGGAAGCGCTTGACGGCGCGCCCGGCGTCTACACCGCCAACTGGGCCGAAACCCCGGATGGTTCGCGCGACTTCGGCATGGCCATGCAGCGCACCGAGGTGGCGCTGCAGGACGTCGGCGCGGTCGATCCAGCCCAGCGCAAAGGCCGTTTCGTCGCCGTCATCTGCCTCGCCTTTCCCGATGGCGCCGCCGAATATTTCCGCGGCGAGGTCGAGGGCACGCTGGTGTGGCCGCCGCGTGGTGAGCTCGGCTTCGGCTATGATCCGGTATTCTTGCCGGACGGTTTCGAAAAGACCTTCGGCGAGATGAGTGCTGCGGAAAAGCATGGCTGGAAGCCCGGCCAGCCGGAGGCGCTGTCGCATCGCGCCCGCGCCTTCCAGAAATTCGCCCAAGCCCGATTGGATTTGGCGCGATTGGATTTGGCCCGATCGGGTTCGAAATGACCATGCTGCTCGACCGCAGCCCCGGCTTCGGCGTCTACATCCACTGGCCATTCTGCGCGGCCAAGTGCCCCTATTGCGATTTCAACAGCCATGTCCGCCACCAGCCGGTCGACCAGGAGCGTTTCGCGCGTGTCTTCGAGACGGAGCTGGCGACAATGCGCGCCCGCACCGGGCCGCGCGAGGTGACCAGCATCTTTCTCGGCGGCGGCACGCCGTCGCTGATGCAGCCGCAGACCGTGGCGGCGGTGCTGGACGCCGTGGCAAAGAACTGGACGGTGCCCGATGGCATCGAGGTGACGCTGGAGGCCAACCCTTCATCCGTCGAGGCCGAGCGCTTTCGCGGCTATCGGGCGGCGGGCGTCAACCGGGTGTCGCTCGGCGTGCAGGCGCTGAACGACAAGGATTTGCGCTTCCTGGGCCGGTTGCACAATGTCGAGGAAGCGCTGCATGCGATCGGGCTGGCGCGCGAGATTTTCCCGCGCCTCTCCTTCGACCTGATCTATGCACGGCCCGGCCAGACACCTGAAGCCTGGCAGACCGAACTCGAACAGGCGATCGGCCATGCCGCCGACCATCTGTCGCTCTACCAGTTGACCATCGAGGAAGGCACGCCGTTCCACGCGCTGCATGCGGCGAAGAAATTCACCATTCCCGACAATGACCACGCCGCCGACCTCTATGCGCTGACGCAGGAGATCACGGCGGCGCACGGCCTGCCGGCCTACGAGATTTCCAACCACGCCAGGCCGGGCGCCGAAAGCCGGCACAATCTGACCTATTGGCGCTATGGCGAATATGTCGGCGTCGGTCCCGGCGCGCATGGCCGCTTCGTCGAGAATGGCCGCCGCATCGTCACGATCGCGGAGAGAATGCCGGAGACCTGGGCCAATCTGGTCGAGGCCAAGGGCCATGGCATCACCGGCGGCGAAACCTTGAAGCGTTCGGAAGAAGCCGACGAGTTCCTGCTGATGGGGCTGCGGCTGGCCGAAGGCATCGATCTCACCCGCTACGAGGCGTTTTCCGGACGCGGCCTGTCGAGCGCGCGGCTGTCTGTGCTGCAGGGCGAGGGGCTGGTGGCGCCGATCGGCAACACCCGCCTGCGCGCCACGCCGGCCGGCATGATCGTGCTCGATGCAGTGGTGGCGGACCTTGCGCGTTGAGCTCAACCGCAAGCCAGCCGATCCATCGCGGACAATTTATCGTCTCGCACAAGAATGTTAGACACTCGGCTCAGTCAAATGAAGCAGTCGCATCCAACATGGGCCTGCCATGAAGTTTCTGATCCATGAGACACTGCGAACTTTGAACACGGATGATGTTTTCGAGTTTGGCGTGACCGAGATTTCGAAATCCCGAGAGTACGACGACCTCTACGAAGCGGAGATTGTGTTCAGCAGAAACCAAAAATCGAAAAGACACAAAACGTCAGGCCTGAGTGAGTTCGACGTAGTTCGTAATTTTATGACGTATGTTGGGACAAACCTTAGAGCGCTGGCAAAAAACGATTTGGTGGAGTTCGACCTCAACGGACTTACCCTCGATCAGTACATACCGCTGACCAAGACAATACGTGAGATTTGGGATGAGTAATTGCCTTAGTCGAATAGGTGCTGGCAGGTCTTGAAGAACGTCCTCTTCGTATGCAGCCAGAACCGCTTGCGCAGCCCGACCGCCGAGCAGGTGTTTTCCAAGCGCCGGGATATCGAGGTCGCCTCGGCGGGAACCAACCACGATGCCGATACGCCGCTGACGCATGAACTCGTCGCCTGGGCCGATATCATCTTCGTGATGGAGAAGGCCCATCGCGCCAAGCTGCAGAAGAAATTCAAGGCCAGCCTGAAGAAGGCGCGGGTGATCTGCCTCGATATTCCGGATGACTATGAATTCATGGACCCGGTTCTAATTCGGCTTCTGGAGACACGGGTTTCACGGTATCTCGGTTGAGAGGCCACTTGCGAGGCATGCCAATGAACCTGACCGTTTCCTCCTGGCAGTTATGGGCGCTGTTGTCGGCGGCCTTCGCCGCGCTGACGGCGATCTTCGCCAAGGTCGGCATAGAAAACATCAATTCCGATTTCGCCACCTTTATCCGCACGATCATCATCCTCGTCGTGCTCGGCGCGATCCTTGCCGCCAGCGGCCAGTTCCAATCGCCGGGATCCATCTCGGGAAAAACCTGGCTTTTCCTTGGACTGTCCGGCCTGGCGACCGGCGCTTCCTGGCTCTGCTACTTCCGCGCCCTGAAAATCGGCAATGCGGCGCAGGTGGCGCCGATCGACAAGCTAAGCGTCGTGCTTGTGGCGGTGTTTGGCGCGGTCTTTCTCGGCGAGCGACTGTCCGGCGTGAACTGGCTTGGCGTCGCCCTTATCGCGGCGGGTGCGGTGCTGGTCGCCTATCGGGGGTAGCGGCACGCCCTCGCGGGCGCTTTTCGTTTCGAGACGGGTGATGAAGATATCGAAGCGATTGGGCATCGTCCGGTCAGTGCTCCGTCGTGCTGTCGGTTTCGGTCCTGGCGTCAGCCAGCAGGCGACGCAAAAGCCGTTTGCCGGCTTCCCTGCTGTCGGCGGCGTTGGCGACTTCGGCAGGCAGGTTCTTGTCCTTCAGCGCGGCAAAGCGCTTGCGGCCGGCATAATAGGGTTCGAAAACGTCCTGTAGCTTCAGACTGTCCATCCTGCTCCTCCCAAGAGATCAAGATAAAATCCGCAGGCACCGGTTTCGTTCCCTACTGTGGCGAAGGCATGGCGCCCCCTTGACATCTGCGTGGCTTTTGCAACCTGCCGTCAGCCGTGCCAAACAGGTCCAAATGCATGCAAGCGGCTAGAGGGCACCGGTGACCGGCGAATTGGCGAAACGCAGCTATGTGATCGGGCAAACCGAGCTGGCGGCCCGGCCGCTCGGGCCGGCGCTCTATCTGGTGGCGACGCCGATCGGCAATCTCGCCGACATCACGCTGCGGGCGCTGGAGACGCTGGCCGCCGCCGACATCGTCGCCTGCGAGGACACGCGGGTCAGCCGCGTGCTGCTCGACCGCTACGGCATCCGCCGCCGCACCACGGCCTATCATGAGCACAATGCCGGCGAGGCCGGGCCGAAGCTGATCGCGGCACTCGAGGCCGGGCAGAGCGTGGCGCTGATTTCGGATGCCGGCACGCCGCTGATTTCCGATCCCGGCTACCGGCTGGTCGGCGAGGCGCTGGACCGCGGCATCCGCGTGGTGCCGATCCCCGGCCCGTCGGCGCCGCTTGCCGCGCTGACGGCTTCCGGCCTGCCTTCCGACGCCTTCCTGTTCGCCGGGTTTTTGCCGGTGAAATCGGGGCAGCGGCTGACCCGGCTGGAAGCGCTGAAAAGCGTGCCGGCGACGCTGATCTTCTTCGAATCACCACGCCGGCTGGCCGAGACGCTTCTGGCCATGGTCGAGGTGCTGGGCGGCGCCCGCAAGGCGGCGATCGGCCGCGAGCTGACCAAGACCTTCGAGGAAATGCGGACCGGTACCTTGCAGTCGCTCGCCGACCACTATGCGGCGGCCGACACGCCGAAGGGCGAAATCGTCATCTGTGTCGGCCCCGCCGAAACCAAGGCAGACGAGCCTGAAGACATCGACCGACTGCTTATGTCGCTTGCGGCCGAGATGCCGGCCTCCAAGGCGGCGGCGGAAGCGGCAAAGATGACCGGCGGCCAGAAGCAGGCGCTGTACCGGCGGCTGCTCGAACTCAGGGATGTCGGTGGAGGCGAGGGTGGCGACTAAGCGTCAGGCCCTTCACCGCCGGCAGGCCTACAGGCGCGGCCATCGCGGCGAATGGCTGGCGTCAGCGGCGCTGATGCTGAAAGGCTACCGGATCCTGGCCCGCCGCCACCGCACGCGGTTCGGCGAGATCGACCTGATCGCGCGGCGCGGCGACCTGGTGCTGTTCGTCGAGGTCAAGGCGCGCCGCACGCTGATGGAAGCGATGGAGGCACTTGCCTACGAATCGGAGCGCCGCATCGAAAGGGCCGCCGATCTCTGGCTGTCGCGGCAGCCTGACTATGGAAAACTGTCGGTGCGCTTCGACATGGTGGCGGTGCTGCCGTGGCGCTGGCCGGTGCATGTCGAGAACGCTTTTTATGGGCGGAATTGAGTGCCTTACCCTCCCCCTTGTGGGGAGGGTCGGCGAGCAAGCGACGCGAAGCGTCGTTGGCGAACCGGGGCGGGGGTATGGCGCCGACCCCCACCCCGATCCGCTTTGCGGATCGAAACCCTCCCCACAAGGGGGAGGGTAAGCTCACCCCCAGATCATCAGCGCCACAAGCCCGACGCCGCCGACGACCAGCCGCCACCAGCCGAACAGCGCATAGCCATTGCGCGAGACGTATTCGAGCAGGAAGCGGACGACGATCAGCGCGGTGACGAAGGCTGCGATGAAACCGACGGCGATGATCGGCAGGTCGGCGCTGCTCAGCACGTTGCGGTTCTTGAACAGGTCGAAGGCGAAGGCGCCGACCATGGTCGGGATGGCGAGGAAGAAGGAGAATTCCGCCGCCGCCCGTTTGTCGACGCCCAGCAGCAGCGCGCCGACGATCGTCGAACCGGAGCGCGACGTGCCGGGGATCAGCGACAGGCACTGGAACAGACCGATCTGCAGATAAAGCCTGGTCGGAAACCGCTCGACGTCGCGGTAGACCGGCTTCAGCTTCATGCGGTCCACCAGGAGCAGTACCACGCCGCCGATGATCAGCATGATGCAGATCAGCCGCGGCGACTCGAACAGGATCGTCTTGATGAAATCATGCGCCAGCGCGCCGATGACGGCCGCCGGCAGGAAGGCTATGAGGATGCCGAGGGCGAAATGGCGCGTCAGCCGGTCATGCGGCAGGTCGAGCAGCATCTGCCACAGGCGGCGGAAATAGACGCTGAGGATCGCCAATATGGCGCCGAGCTGGATCAGGATCTCGAAGGCCTTGCCGGTCGAGCGAAAGCCGAGAAAATGGCCTGCAAGCAGGATATGGCCGGTGGAGGAGACAGGAAGGAACTCGGTCAGCCCCTCCAGCAGGCCGAGCAGCAGCGCTTGGACGATGGTCTGGCTTTCCATGGCAACCTCGGCGTTCGATTGAGAGCTTGAAGGAACGGCTTGCGAAAGGGCTTGCTTGTCACGGCGCGGAACTCCCCCTATAGGTCGCAGCACCCTGACGGCCCGGTGAATCGGGCGGCCAAGACTTACCGGCGCAGCAGGCGATTTGCCAGTGCGCTCTATTATCGCGGGACCATGCTGACGCTTTTTCACCACCCGATGTTCGCCACCTGCCGGTTCGTGCGCCTCGCTTTCGGCGAGTATGGCGAAGAGCTGGCGCTGATCGAGGAAAAGCCGTGGACGCGGCGCAAGGAGTTTCTGGCGCTGAACCCGGCCGGAACCTTGCCGATCCTGCTGGCCGAAGGCGACGTGCCGATCGTCGGCGCCATGGTCATCGCCGAATATCTCGACGAGACGCGCGGCGTGTTGAAGCGCGACAAGCGGCTGTTCGCCGAGGACCCGATGGAGCGCGCCGAAATCCGCCGGCTGACCGACTGGTATCTCAACAAGGCCGAGAGCGAGGTGACCAGGCATCTGGTGCGCGAACGCGTGCTGAAGCCGGTCATGCCAGAAACGGCGGGCGGCGGCTCGCCCGATTCGGGAGCGATCCGCGCCGCCCGCGCCAATATCCGCCAGCACATGAAATACACCAACTGGCTGGCCGGTACCCGCCACTGGCTGGCCGGCAACAGGGTGACCTACGCCGACCTCGCGGCGGCGGCGGCGCTTTCGGTGCTCGACTATCTCGGCGAGATCGACTGGCGCGAACACAGCGCCGCGCGCGAATGGTACACGCGCGTGAAATCGCGGCCATCGTTCAGGCCGCTCTTGTCCGACAGGGTGCGCGGCCTGTCGCCGGTGGCGCATTATGCGGACCTCGATTTCTAAGAATGAGCCCCTGCGCGCGCTGATCGACCGCGAGGCGAAGCGCGCCGGCTTCGACGCCATTGCCGTCACCACGCCCGACGCCATCCCGCTGGCGCCAGCCAGGTTGGCCGCATTCGTCGCCGACGGTTTCCACGGCTCGATGGGCTGGATCGCCGAGACGCTCGAGCGCCGGGGCGAGCCTGCGGCGCTGTGGCCCGAGGTCCGCTCGATCATCGTGCTGGCGATGAATTACGGCCCCGACCGCGATCCGCGCGCGGTGCTGGCAAAGCGCGACCGCGGCGCGATCTCGGTCTATGCGCAAAACCGCGACTATCACGAGGTGATGAAAGGCCGGCTGAAGGAGATCGCCGGCAAGATCGTGGCGCGCGCCGGGGGCGACGTCAAAGTGTTCGTCGATACGGCCCCGGTGATGGAAAAGCCGCTGGCCGAAGCCGCTGGGCTGGGCTGGCAAGGCAAGCACACCAATCTGGTCAGCCGCGAACACGGTTCCTGGCTGTTCCTCGGCACCATCTTCACCACGGCCGCGCTTGCCCCGGATGGCGCGGAGGAAGACCATTGCGGCTCCTGCCGCGCCTGTCTCGACGCCTGTCCGACCGACGCCTTTCCGGCGCCCTACCGGCTCGACGCGCGGCGCTGCATCTCCTACCTCACCATCGAGAACAAGGGACCGATCCCGCATGAATTTCGCGAAAGGATCGGCAACCGCATCTATGGCTGCGACGACTGCCTGGCCGCCTGCCCGTGGAACAAGTTCGCCCGCGCCGCCTCGGAGGCGAAGCTCGTCGCCCGCGCGGAGCTGCGCGAGCCGCCGCTCGCCGAGCTGCTCAGCCTCGACGATGCCGCCTTCCGTGCGTTCTTCACCGGGTCGCCGATCAAGCGCATCGGTCGCGACCGCTTTGTCCGCAATGTGCTGATCGCCGCCGGCAATTCCGGCAATTCTTCGCTTGGCAAGGCCGTGCGCGCGCTGCTCGGCGATGCCTCGCCGCTGGTGCGCGGCGCGGCGGTGTGGGCGCTGTCGCGGCTTGTGCCCGAAACCGAATTTGCCGAACACGCCAAAGCGGCGGTGAAAACCGAGAGCGAAGCGGCCGTTCGAGACGAATGGCTGCTGGCGCTGCCAAGGCCGATCGAGGCGCATGCATGAGCGGATTCTTCATTTTCGGCGCCGGCTATTCGGGCAAGGCCTTCGCCCGCGCCAACAAGGATGCCGGCACGATCTTCGGCACGACCCGTTCGCCGGAAAAATTCGCGACGTTGCGGCAGGCCGGCATCGAGCCGCTGCTGTTCGACGGCGCGCTGACGCCTGAGATCAGCGGCGCGTTGAAGAAGACGACCCATCTCGTCGTCTCTGTGGCGCCGGACGAGGCCGGCGATCCGGTGCTCAATGCAATGCGCCGGACGATCGCGGCTGGCATGCCGGCACTCGAATGGATCGCCTATCTCTCGACCGTCGGCGTCTATGGCGATTGTGGCGGCGCCTGGGTCGATGAAACGGCTGAATGCCGGCCGGTGTCGAAGCGCTCGGTCATGCGTGTCGCCGCCGAACAGGGCTGGTTGCAGCTGGGCCGGGCGATCGGCCGGCCGGTGGCGATCTCAAGGCTTTCCGGCATTTACGGTCCGGGCCGCAATGCGCTGGTCAATCTGGAAAACGGCACGGCACGGCGGCTGGTCAAGCCTGGCCAGGTGTTCAACCGCATCCATTGCGACGACATTGCCGGCGCGCTCTGGCATCTGGCCGGAAGCAATACCGGCGGCATCTTCAACGTCACCGACAATCTGCCGGCGCCGCCGCAGGACGTCGTCGCCTATGCCGCCTCCCTGATGGGCGTCACACCGCCGCCCGAAATTCCGTTCGAGACCGCCCAACTTTCGCCCATGGCGCGGTCCTTCTATGGCGAGAACAAGCGCGTCGCCAACACGGCGATCAAGGCGGCCGGCTATCGCTTCCGTTTTCCCGATTATCGTGCCGCCTTCGACCAGATGTGGGCTGATGGCAACTGGCGTGACGGCGAAGCGCGTAGCCCGATGAGGTAATCGAAGCGGGGCGCGCGGCGTGATATGATTCGACTTGAGTTCGCGGAGGGGTCCGGCTTCATGACAATGTTGAAGCGATCATTGCCCGGCAGAACGTCGCTGAAGCTGGCGGCGGCGCTAGCCGTCCTTGCCTTGACGGGAGCGCAGCAGCCCGCAGCTGCGCAAGAATTGGCGAAAGACCTGTTCGGCGCCGAGAAGCTGCCCGCCGTGGCGGCACCGCAATCCTTCGGCTTCTACTCCAAGGGCTGCTTTGCCGGCGGCGTCGCCATCCCCATGGACGGCCCGCACTGGGAGGTGATGCGGCCTTCGCGCAACCGCCGCTGGGGCCATCCGGCAATGATCGGGCTGATCGAGAAATTGTCGCGCGACGCCGCCGCCGATGGCTGGCCCGGCCTCTTGGTTGGCGACATCTCGCAGCCGCGCGGCGGCCCGATGCTGACCGGCCATGCCTCGCATCAGATCGGCCTCGACGCCGACATCTGGCTGACGCCGATGCCCGACAACCGGCTTTCGACCGACCAGCGCGAGAAGATGAGCGCCACCTTGCTGGTCGACGAGAAGACCCATCTGGTGAAGGACGCACTGTGGACGCCGCAGCATATGCGGCTCTTGAAGCGGGCAGCGAGCTACAAGGAAGTCGAGCGCATCCTGGTCAATCCCGGCATCAAGAAGAAGCTCTGCGATACGGTGAAGGGCGACCGCGCATGGCTGCGCAAGATCAGGCCGTTCTGGGGCCACGACTATCACTTCCACATGCGCGTCGGCTGCCAGCCCGGCTCGCCCGACTGCAAACGGCAGGAGACGACAGTGCCGGGCGACGGCTGCGACCAGTCGCTGGCCTGGTGGTTCACCGACGAACCGTGGCGCCCCAGCAAAAACCCCGACAAGCCGAAGGCGCGCGAGCTGATGACCATGGCGAGCCTGCCCAGGGAATGCCGGGCGGTGCTCGACGCGCCTGCTCCGTCTTCGGCCGAAGCTGCGACCTATCATGATAAAGGCGGCGACAAGTCGATCGCGGACGCCACCCCTGCGCCTCCCGTCGCAGCTCCGGAACCGGCTGTCACAGGCGATGCGGGGGCGCTCCCGGCCTCGGCGAATGCCTTCGCGGCAACGCCCGAGATCGGCATCCCACTGCCGCGGCCGCGGCCGGGCAATTGACTCTGAAGCGCCTTCCCCTTTCCCAGGTCATGCGCTAGTCAACGAAGAACAGCGGCGGACTGCCGCAACGGGGACAGACAAGAGCATGGCAGGCGACGACGACACCGTGTTGCGGTTTCCGATCCTGATCGGCGACATCGGCGGCACCAATGCGCGCTTCTCGATCGTGCTCGACGCGAATTCCGAGGCGGGCGAACCAACCATCGTGCAGACTGCCAGTTTCAACACCATCGACGAGGCGATCCAGGCGGCGGTGCTCGACCGCTCGTCGGTGCGGCCCAACTCCGCCGTGCTGGCGGTGGCCGGCCCGGTCGACAGCGACGAGATCCCGCTCACCAACTGCCCGTGGATCGTCAAGCCGAAACAGATGTTTGCCAGCGTCGGCATCGGCGATGTCGTGGTGCTCAATGATTTCGAGGCCCAGGCGCTGGCCGTCGTGGCGCTCGGCGAGGAGCATATGGAGAAGATCGGCGGCGATGCGCCGGAGCCCAATGCGGGACGGGTGGTGCTCGGTCCTGGAACCGGGCTTGGCGTCGCCGGCCTGGTCCATGCGCTGAGCCACTGGATACCGGTGCCCGGCGAGGGCGGCCATATGGACATCGGGCCGCGCACGCCGCGCGATTTCGAGGTGTTTGCGCATATCGAGAAGCTGGACGGCCGCATCTCCGGCGAACAGATCCTGTCCGGGCGCGGCCTCGTCAATGCCTACCGGGCGGTGGCCAAGGCGGACGGCAAGCCGGCGCCCTTCACCAAGCCGGCCGAAATCACCGCCGCTGCGCTGGCGAAGTCGGATCCGGTGTCCGAGGAGGCGCTCGAGATGTTCGTTACCTGCCTGGGGCGCACCGCCGGCGACCTGGCGATGGTGTTCATGAGCCGCGGCGGCGTCTTTCTCACCGGCGGCATCGCGCAGAAGATCCTGCCGGCGCTGAAGGCCGGCAATTTCCGCGCCGCTTTCGAGGACAAGGCGCCGCACAGCGAGCTGATGCGCACCATGCCCGTCTATGTCATCACCCACCCGCTGGCCGCGCTTTCCGGTCTTGCCGCCTATGCCAGGAACCCCTCGCTGTTCGGCGTCCAGACGGCGGGGCGGCGCTGGCGGGTGTAGAGCCCGATCCGTCCGGCAGGATCGTCCGCGACGAAGTTTCGCCGCGCTCGGCCATAGGCAAGCCGCCGCCGGGGCGCTAATAGAAGTCCCCAATATCAGCCCGGCGGCGACGCCGAACGGACAGCACGGAACGACTTGAACCAATCGCCCAAACACCAAGCGCCCAAACACCTGGCGAAGGCCCGGCCCGGCGAGGTCGTGGCGGTGGTGCGCCGTATCCTTGCCGAGAACGGACACGACTACCGGTGGTCGTACGTCTTCACCATAGTCTGCCTGTTGACCGTGTCGGGAACGACAGCGGTCACCGCCTTGATCATGAGCCCGGTGGTCAATCAGATCTTCTACGAGCGGCGCGGCGATCTGATCGCCTGGATCTGCGCCGCGATCATGGGCGCCTTCATCCTGCGCGGCCTGGCCGGCTACGGCCAGGCGGTGACGCTTGCCAAGATCGGCAACAATCTGGTGGCGCGCTACCAGAAGCGCATCTTCGACCATCTGATGAAGCTCGGCGTCGGCTTCTTCAACGACACGCGCTCGGGGCGTCTGGCGGCGCAGATCAACGAGAACGTCAACGGCATCCGCGACCTGCTGTCGATGACGCTGACATCGATCGCGCGCGACGGCGTGACGCTGATCGGGCTGATCTGCGTCATGATCTACCAGGACCCGGTTCTGTCCCTGAGCTCGCTGCTGATCGGGCCGCCGCTGATCTACACCGTCACCTATCTGATGCGGCGGGTGCGGCGCATCACGCGTGAATCGGTGCAGATCAACTCGCGGCTGATCGGCGCCATGCAGGAAGCCACGCAAGGCATCGCCATCGTCAAGGCCTTCACCATGGAGGACGAGCTGTCGCGCCGCATCGGCAAGCTCGCCGACGATGCGGAGCAGCGGTCAAACAAGATCGCCCGCGTTTCGGAACGGCTGACGCCGATCTCCGAAATACTGGCCGGCTTCACCGTTGCCGGCGTCATCGCCTATTCCGGCTACCGGGCGACCGTGCTTGGACAGCCGCCGGGCGCCGTCTTCTCCTTCATCACCGCGCTGCTGCTCGCCTACGACCCGGCGCGGCGGCTGGCGCGCATGCAGGTCGGCATGGAGCGGGCGCTGGTCAATGCGCGCATGATCTACGAGCTGCTCGACCTCGAGCCGCAGCAGGGCGATGCACCGGGAGCGGTCGCGGCGAAGTTCACAAAAGGCGAGGTGCGCTTCAACAATGTGTCGTTCGGCTATGTCGCGGAGACGCCGGTGCTCCAGGATTTGAGCTTCGTCGCCGCCGCCGGCAAGACGACGGCGATCGTCGGCGCCTCGGGCGCCGGCAAATCGACGCTGGTGGCGCTCTTGCAGCGCTTCTACGACGTCGACAAGGGCAACATCGAGATCGACGGCCAGGACATTTCGGGGGTGACCAAGCAGTCGCTGCGCGGCTCCATCGCCTATGTTTCTCAGGCGCCCTATCTGTTCGAAGGCACCATCCGCGACAACATCCGCTACGGCCGGCCGAGCGCCACCGACGCCGAGATCGAACGCGCGGCACAGCAGGCCGCGGCTGACGATTTCATCCGCCAGCAGCCGCAAGGCTATGACACGCCGGTCGGCGAAAACGGCGTGACGCTGTCTGGCGGCCAGCGCCAGCGCGTGTCGATCGCCCGCGCCATCGTGCGCAATGCACCGATCCTGCTGCTCGACGAGGCGACCTCGGCGCTCGACAATGAGGCGGAAGCACGCGTCCAGCAGGCGCTGACCCAGGTGATGGAAGGGCGCACCACCATCGTGATCGCGCACCGGCTGTCGACGGTGGTCAATGCCGACCAGATCATCGTGCTGGAAGAGGGCCGGCTGGTCGAACAGGGCACGCATGCCTCGCTGATGGCCGACCCGCACAGCGTCTATGCCCGTTTCCACCGGGTGCAGGGCAATAAGGGGCTGGGGCTTGTCGATGACGCCAAGCCCATCCAAACTCCAGTGCCGCAACCACCGGCGCGACGCGCCAAGAGAGCGGTCGGGAGAATTTTATGAGCGGCACTTCCAACACTGACATGGGGCTGGTGGTGGTGGGCGCGGCCGGCCGCATGGGCCAGGCGCTGATCCGCGCCATCCACACGATCCCGGGCGCACGCGTCGCCGGCGCGGTCGAGCGGTCCGGTTCGGCTTATCTCGGCAAGGATGCCGGCGAGCTCGCCGGCATCGGCATCATCAACGTGCCGATCGGCGACGATCCGCTGCCGGCCTTCGCCGAGGCCGACGGCGTGCTCGATTTCACCAGCCCGGCGGCGAGTGTCGAATTCGCCGGCTACGCGGCGCAGGCGCGCATCGCCCATGTCATCGGCACCACAGGCTGCTCGGCCGAGGACGATGCCAAGATCGGGGCTGCGGCGCGCCACGCGACGATCGTCAAATCAGGCAATATGAGCCTTGGCGTCAATCTTCTGGCGGTGCTGGTGGAACAGGCGGCGCGCGCGCTCGACGCCGACGATTTCGACATCGAGATCCTGGAAATGCATCACCGGCACAAGGTCGACGCGCCTTCTGGAACGGCGCTGCTGCTCGGCGAAGCCGCGGCCGCCGGGCGCGGCATCGCGCTTGCCGGCAACGATGTTCGGTCACGCGACGGTCACACCGGCGTGCGAAAAGCCGGCTCCATCGGCTTCGCCACGCTGCGCGGCGGCTCGGTGGTCGGCGATCATTCCGTGATACTGGCCGGCACCGGGGAGCGCATCACGCTCGCCCATCATGCCGAGGACCGGGCGATCTTCGCCCGCGGCGCGGTCAAGGCTGCGCTTTGGGCGCGGGGCAAGAAGCCCGGACTCTATTCGATGCGGGACGTGCTCGGGCTCGGCTGAGAAATCCAGAACTATTTGTCTTACGCAATTCCGGACGGAAAACCGCTACACACTTTTCCTGGAATTGCTCAAATTTGTCTTTACGCAATTCCGGACGGAAAACCGCTACACACTTTTCCTGGAATTGCTCAAACCTGAAGGAGCAGAAATGTCGAGAACTCTCGTGCTCGTGCGGCATGGCCAGAGCGAATGGAACCTGAAGAACCTGTTCACCGGCTGGCGCGATGTCGACCTGACCGAGCAGGGCCACAAGGAGGCCAAGGAGGCGGGCGCGAAGCTTAAGGCACGCGGCCTGAAATTCGACATCGCCTTCACCTCGGCGCTGATCCGGGCGCAAAAAACCTGCCAGCACATTCTCGACGCGGTCGGCCAGAGCGAGCTCGAGACCATCCGCGACCAGGCGCTGAACGAACGCGACTATGGCGATCTCTCCGGTCTCAACAAGGACGACGCGCGCAAGAAGTGGGGCGAGGAGCAGGTGCATGTCTGGCGCCGCTCCTACGACGTGCCGCCGCCCGGCGGCGAAAGCCTGAAGGACACCGGCGCGCGCGTCTGGCCCTATTACCTGCACGATCTGCAGCCGCATGTGCTGCGCGGCGAAACCGTGCTGGTGGCGGCGCACGGCAATTCGCTGCGCGCGCTGATCATGGCGCTGGACGGCAAATCGGGCGAGGAGATCGTCAAGCTGGAACTCGGCACCGGGGTGCCGATCGTCTACAAGCTCAACGCCGATTCGACGGTGGCGTCGAAGGAAGTGCTGGAGGGCTGAGCCGGCAACGGATTGCGGCTTTAAAGCGCGTCGTAGTTGAGGGATTTATGCGGCGCGCTTTAAATCCTTGATTTTATGCATGTCGTTGTCCCAAAACCGCTGCGCACTTTTGGGCGACATGCATTAAAAAGCGCGTTGACACCCACCGTCTGCCCGCTTACATGAGCCCGCACCAGCCCAGATGGCGGAATTGGTAGACGCGCACGGTTCAGGTCCGTGTGCCGCAAGGCGTGGAGGTTCGAGTCCTCTTCTGGGCACCAAATTCCCGTTTCGAGACCGTTCGATACGGTTCAGAAGCCCAACAAAAAAGCCCGGTTCGCCGGGCTTTTTGTTGCCTTGCAGTATGAGCGGTATCCGAAAGCGTGATCGCTGAAAGATACTCTTGCCGATTTCATTTCAGCAATTGATCGCTTTGGCGCAATCCCTATCTTCAAATTCTACAAGATGGCAGCAGTCCTATAGAAAGCTTGTCGATTAATCGCATCAGAGTTGGCAGAATGACAGTCCGTCTGTGTTGTGCATTTGGAACCTGGCAAGTGCTGAGCCTGGTAGCGTCCCTGCATCAAGCAATCGCGGACGGCTCTTCGCGTGCTCCGACGGAATCTGACGATTACTTGGTAGTATACGAAATCGCGGGGGTTCCGGACGAATTCAAAGAGGCGCTCGCCGCGCTCGCAAATGCTATCTGGCCCTGGAAGCGCGTCATATGGGCTTACGACATCCTTACATCCCGGCGTAAATATGGGCAGCTGGAAATCCTGCAAATTTACAGGCTCATTCGAGAGAGGCTGGGGCTTGAACAGCATTCAGTGCAGGAAATCTGGACATGTTTCGTCAATCGACCTTCAGAAAAAATACTCTTGGACTCGTATCCTTCCGCAAGGATAGTGCTCTACGAGGATGGCCTGACCTCCTACCTCCCAATGGAGGTTTCCAATCTGTCGTGGCCGCCGGTCGGCTGGGCCGGGGGATACATAAGATGGGGATTGGCTGCGCTCCTTCCTGCCTTTCGTCTGAGAAAAACGGCTGACCGAATCGACAAACGCCACTTGGTTCGCGTCGACCGATGTTACGCGTTGTTGCAGGGAGAATTGCCGCTGCCGGCTGCATTTGCGAAAGTGCCGAGAATCCAGGTTGGCGCGGAACTTCTGCGTCGTGTGATAGACCAGGCGGCCGCCATTGTACCCACTCCCGGCGATACCGGCCGTCGAGGCAGATCGGTGCGTCCGCGAGTGCTGCTTTTGGGGCAGGCTTTATCCCGCAATGGAATCATGTCTTATGCGCAGGAGGCCAGCATCTACAGGCATGTCGTGGAGGCAATAATCCAAAAGGGTTATGATGTGGTCTGGAAGGAACATCCACGCATTCGCGAACCTTTTTTTGACGAGCTGAGGGGTTCCGTTGAAATTCTGACAGGTGATGAAGACATTCGCTTCATGGAGTTGAACCTCCCATACGCGATGCCCGTGGAACTTGTCGCATCCCAGCTCAACATAGTGGGTTGCGTGGTTGGAACTTCCGCAGCCCTTTTTTACCTCAAATGGCTGTATGACATCGAAGCGTATACCTTCGCCGACGCATTACTGCCTTTGATGGTTGGAGCAGATCTGCTGACGTGTGAAATGGTCAGATCCGAGGCCGCCCCGTTGTCGGAGCTGCCATTCGGCAGCACAGGCCGCCGGCTTGAACCGGCAGGTTAACCCGTTGGAGCTTCGTTGCAGAGTTGACTTGAAATGGCTCCGCGGGCGACATTTCCGCAACCTTAACTAGGCAATGTGCATGTCTAACCAGCTTTCAGTTCTGCAGCGCGCGACCAAGGACGACGTGCGGTCGAGCCCATTTCCGCATATCGTGCTAAAAGACGCTTTGCCGAAAGACCTTTACAGAGAATTGGAGGCGCAATTCCCATCGCCTGAAACGCTCAAGATCGATGGAAGCAAGAATAACTCGAGATGGGACTACGAGGCTCGAAAGACGCGAAAAAACCATTCCGTTCCTCAACTGTGGCGCGATTTCATCGCCTATCACACGTCGCAGTCATTTTTCGATGAGATAGCCGAGCTCTTCTACGACGAAATCCATTCGATCTATCCGGATCATTTCCCCACATACGAGCATTTGAAATCCATGAAGGCTGGTGTCCGGTCCAGCGACAGCCACACCACCCACGACGTCCTCATGGACGCAATGCTAAGCGGCAACACCCCGGTAACGACTGCAAGCTCGGTTCGAGCCAGCCATATCGACAATGGTGACAAGCTCTTTTCCGGTCTCTTCTACATGCGGCCCGACGACTATGATGCCATTGGTGGCGATCTGACAATTAGCAGATTCAAACCGGAATACACGACGTTAAAGCAACGAGCAGACCTGTTTCGGGACGCATATGTCGATGACCAATATCTCGAATGTGTCGAGACAATCAAGTATGACAAAAATCTTCTTGTCCTCTTCATCAATTCTATTGAATCCGTCCACGGCGTCACAGTGCGTCGGCCGACTGATAAGTCCCGGCTGTTCGTCAATCTGGTTGGGGAGGTTGACCCGCCGCTCTATCTAAAAGGCACCTCGCAACAGCCACGCTATGTGTCGCCCGATTATGTCTCCCCCGGCAGCTCGCGTGGCTGGCTAAAGAAGCTTAAGCGAAAGATTGTCGGCTGACATGTCCCTGCCACATTGCGGTCCCAAATGCGCATCGCCCTTGTCATCATCGGTTCCTTGATGTTGGTCTTTTCGATCTGGCGGTTTTGGTCGGCGCGGTGGCCCATTTCGACGCGCGCTGCGCTCGTCATGATTTGTCTGGTTGGGCTGGCACTAATTCCAGTGGCAGTGGCATGAGCCTGGCGAGATCAACGGCAACTTCCGATCAAAATCGGGTCGTGGCTAGAACCAACATCCAATCGATCCTGGTCAATCAAACCAAGTTCATTGGCGATGTTATTCTCACCTCGGTCCTCACGCGGCATCTTCGAGCGACGTACCCGAAAGCAACCATCGCGCTTTTGTGCGCATCCGGGCTCGAGCATTTTGTCGTCGCCCTGGGCATTGCCGACATTGCAATCCCATTTGGCCGTCGACGCATGCGGGGCACCCCATATGAGAGGGCGTCCGAGCTCTACAGAGTGACGTCTACAATACGACGGCAAAAATTCGACGTGACCATTGATCTCTCGGACTCGAAAACATCGCGAATTTTGACGCGGCTTATAAACGCTCCCATCCGCGTCGGGTTCGATCCGCCTGAGAGCCCATTAAGAATCTGGGAGATGCAGCCTGCAAATGTCTTCGCGGCCACGTACGGGCATGGCGGAGAACACTATCTCTACCGGTATCTGTCCCCGCTTACGGCACTTGGAATCGAGTTGGAAGACCCGGTTCCCTCCTTGCAGCCCGTCAAAGCATGCCAGGACGAAGCAAGAGAGTTGCTCGCGCGACATAAACTGGCAAGGGGATCGTTCGTTGCGGTGCATGCCGGTGCCAGCTTCGAAGGCCGCTGTTGGCAGCCAGAACGGTTCGCTTCGGCAATTGGTGAGATCTACGAAAGGAGCGGTCTCGCCGCGGTGGTCGTCGGCGGCCCGGACGAGACGCCCATCGCGCAAAAAGTATTGGATGCCGCGACCTCGCCAGTGGTCAGCCTGGTGGGAAAGGCCTCGCTCGAGGTCCTGGCTGCGCTGCTAAGCGAGGCATTCATTTTTTTGGGTAACGAAAGCGGTCCGATGCATTTGGCCGCCGCTGTCAAAACACCAGTGGTTGGACTGTTTGGCCTGACATCGCCCGATATCTGGGGACCTCTCGGCGTACCAAATCGGACGCTGAGGCCGTCAATGCCATGCCAGTGCACAGCTAAGGGCATCTGCAAGGAAGACGAAACTGGTCGCGTGTATTGCGTCCAACGGCTGGAAGTAGCCGATGTTGCCAAGTCAGCATTGGAGCTTATCGATGTCCTCCGTCGTGACCCCATCGCCGTCTGAACCGCGAAATTATTTCGATAACCATCCCGCGCAGAAGTGCGCCTTAGCTGGCGGTTAGACCACCCCCGCACCAGGCGCCGATGCCGGCGGTTGCAACCTTCCCTTACGGCATTTTTGTCACAGATCGATTCCGATCGGTTTATCCACAACCTCCGTTATTGATCCGGTGTTTTCGCTGTCGCTAATGTGCCGCGCATTGCGTGACTTGGCGGGGAATCAGGGCAAGGCACGCAATGTCGCCGGCTACTTTCAGTGGTCAGCGCGGCGGACCTGTGCTTGGCCCTGCGGCTGGTAGATTACACGCTACAGCCGCAGGGCCTTGACCAGCGATCTTGGCGGGGGGCGCCGGCCGGCGAACATGTGCAGAGAGAAATTGGAGCCGAAACATCTGAATGAAGTACGCCGGCTGAAAACTGCTTACGCCAGGGAATGACCCGAAATGGGTCAACAAGGTTGGCACTGCAATTGCATCGCTGGGCTCGGGGCCTGGGGTGGAGGGCTCGTCGCTTCGCGAATGACCGGCGGGCCCTCTCACTGATTGTCGCCACTGCGGCATCCGCCACATTGGTTGGAGATTGATAATGCCAAGATACGTTGTCGAAGAAATACACGGCAGTACGGTTACAGCGTCCCAGAGCATTGTTGCGCCTTCGGCGTTCAAAGCCGCCGCCAATGCGACTGGTCGCCTGATAACGCTATGGTCCGGTGAGCCGGCTTGTGTGCGCGTCACTGAATTCGGGATGAGTCGCTCGTTCACCTACGCTTATTGCGGCTATTTTTAGGACGATTGCTAGCAGCGTTCACGCGTCCAGATGGGGTTTCAAGGGGTACGATAGCAGCGCTTTTCTAATGTTCAGAATTTTGGTCCGCAAACCCTGGTAGCGATTTGTGCAACGTGAGTTGAACCGCGTCAAAGAACTGTCGGACCTCATGGCGCGCAGCTTCGGTTTCATAGCCTCGCTCGATCGCAACTGAGAGCAGGTGGCTGGCTGTTTCCCGCCAGAATGTGACCGCATCCTCACCATGAAGTCGGCCAATGGTGTTGGCGATGAGCCGCACAGTGGAAATCTCTCGACTGATCGGGAACGCGACAACTGACATTGACGGAATAATCCTGGCGCCATGAATCGAGAATTAATCTTCGACACAAGGCGTACCGCCAAAATCGGAAATGGATCGTTAAGCCCGCGCATGGCGATGCCCGGACCGGGCGCGTCGGCCGCAAGCCGCGGCGGGCTTTTTTCTTTGCTTCGTGTTCTGATTGAGTATTAGCTGTGCGAGATGTTCATCTGGCGTGGGAAGGTGGCATGCCGATTCGTCGAAAAGCCGAGGATTCGGGTGTTTTCGATGCGACCGAAGTGGCGCTTCTTAACCGCGTCTTCGATCGGCTGAAGGTTGCGGGTCAGTCCGAGCATGAGCGTGAAACAATCGCTTCCAGGATTCTGGCAAACTACATGGCCGGGGTCGTTGACGAGGATGAGCTTGTATCGGTGTCCAAGCAAGCTCTGGGACGGTAGCCCTCCCGATCATCGCGCAGTAGGCCCGGCCCCCGATCAGACAGTCGGGAACCGGGCCTCACCGGAGGGCTTTGCGGGGGGTTCTCCGGCTGGCGAGACTATATGCACCGATGCTAATATCAGCGAAGCATGCGAACGAAGGAACCCAACGTCGGGCCACAGGCGATAACAGACAACGGGAGACCTGGATCAATCCGAAGGCGGTAGATTGGTCTCGATGCGCCGCTTGCTGGACCGCCAATCAGATACATCGAACCGAGCCTCACGACTGGCACGCGCCGATCACACTCGCGAGTCCGCATTCGCGAGATGCCGCCCATGCCGGCGAGAATCATACAACGGTCATTTCGGCCAACTTCATCTGAGGGGTCGGCGGGTGGTGTAGGCCAACCGCGCTAGTGTAAGGCGGTGGCTGCATCTAGATCGTGCTGCTATCCTGCCGGCCGGTGGACCAGTCGAGGAAGCATGGACCAATGAACACAGATGAGATGCAGTCTATCGCCGACACGCTCATGCGTATCGTGACGCCAGATATGAGCCCGAAGCAGCTGCTGAAGGCCGTCAAGAACCAGCACCCGAAGGCATCCGAAAAGGACATTGCGCGCGCGGCTTTCTTTTCAATCATTGCGAATGCGGAACAGGACCACGGCAAGGCCAGGAATCTCCAGGCATTCGCTATCGCGGAGCGCGTGGGAGGCAATGCCTAGAGTCTCGCCGCATACTTTTGGGCGACCTGCATCAGGGTCCGCCAGCTTTGTCATGGTGTGCCGCCGCGCTTTCGGGCCTGCACGATTTTCGCCACTCGCAGCATTGCTCCTCGATGCGGTCCCACCAGCTCGATAAGCATCAGCGCCTCGTTCATGGTGACCCCGGTCTCTCGGGCGAGCGCGTTCGCCTGAAGTTCCTTTTGGCGATCAAGGTCAGCCCTTTCGTTGTCCACGCCCGTCGCCTCCTCGCGATGAAACCCGCCAGACATGATCCCAACAAATTATGTCACGTACATTTCCGTCACCTAATATAATGGCGCAGATTGGATCCTGTTCCGCGCGTGCCTTTTAGACGTTTGAAGTTCGTCGATGCCAATGCTGGTCGAGCAGCCTTCGCCCGAGCTTTTTTTGTTAAGGTGATGATGTCATGATGCCGGTCGTTACGGGAGCGCGACCCGATTGAAACGACATGTCCTTCTCCGCGGCTTCCTCGCCATCCTGATGGTTTCCATCCCAAGTGCTCTGCTGCTGCTCGCGCTGGTTCAGCCTTGGAACGGAACTCTTGGCGTGTCAGTTTTTTGGCTCGCTGCCTTCGGTGCAAGTCATGGTCCGGGATTGCTCGTTCTCGGTGTTTTCGTTTCGCTTTATTCGCTTCGGCCTCGCACCACATGGGCATGGGTGATCGGTTTTGCCGGTTGTGCTTTCCTGAACGTTGCCTTGTGGGGAGGGCTGGCGCTCACTTCTCCTCCCCCACCACCTGATGCATGGGAGGGCTACATCGATTTGACCGGCGTGCTTGCCATCGTAGCCATTCCATGTGTCGCAATTTCCGCGATAGCGGGCGCGTTCTTCAACAGGTTGCAAATGGCTTTCGTCGCCTAGTCATCGATCGGTGTGACCGGCTGGAGGCGATGCGGATGGTGAACCTGCCACCGCCAGCGTCATCGATTGGCTTTGCCGCACCGCCACCCTCACCCCAGCCCAATCCTTTTCGCCCCCTGCCGGAACAGCGCCTCGGCATCCGGATCGAAGCGGAAGGTGCCGATGAAATCGTCAGCTGAATAGCTCGGCAGCGTCTTGCGCAGGGCGGCGGAGAAGTTTCGCGCCTCGTCGAGCCGTCCGGCCAGCGACAGGCAGTGCGCGGCGATGGCCAGGATGATGGCGTGGGCGTTGGGCCGGGCGGCGGCCTTCAGCGCCCATTCGGCGGCCTCGTCGAACTGGCCGAGCCGGGCAAGCGCCATGGCGCGGGAGCCGAGCATGCCGAACAGCAGCGGATCGAAGGGGCTGAGATGCCTGGAATGGTCGGACGAGCCGATCGCGGATTTCGGGTCGCCCGACTGCGAGTGCACGAAGGAAAGCGCGTAGTGGCCAAGCGCGAAGTTGGGGCTCAGATCAACGGCCCGTTCCAGCTCGATGAGGGACCCGTCCTGCTCGCCGCGCAGCCATAGCGCCCGGCCCATGGCCCAGTGCGCGGCCGGGTTGTGATCGTCGACCAGAAGGCTTTGCCCGGCCGCCTCGAAGGCCAGCGCGCTTTCCTGCTCGCGGTCGCCCCAGCGCTGAAAGGCGTTTTGCCAATGGGTGAAGGACAGGCCGGCATAGGCGCGGGCGAAGGTCGGATCGAGCTTCAAGGCGATGTCGAAGAAATGCCGGGCCTGCTCGTTCTCCGTGCGGGTGAAGCGGTACATGTGCCAGAGGCCGCGATGGTAAGCCTCCCAGGCATTCAGCGAGTTCGGCGCCTTCAGCATGGCGCGGTTGCGCTCGACCGTCTCGATCTCGGTCGAGATCGACGAGACGATGGCATTGCCGATCTCGTCCAGCACGGCAAAGATGTCGTCGGGCCGGCGCTCGAACGTCTCGGCCCAGACGATCCTGGCGGTGCGCACCTCGACGAGCTCGATGCTGACGACGACGCGGCCCGGCAGGCCGCGCACCGCGCCGGTGGCGACATAGTCGACATTCAGCCGCCGGCCGGCATCCTCCGGCGCGATGTTCTTTTCCGCCAGCGCAAAGACCGAGCCGCGCGCGATGACGAAGAAATCCCTGAGCTTGGCCAGGCGGGTGATGATGTCGTGGGTGAAGCCGTCGGCCAACCCGCCTCGAAACGGACCGCCACGGAGGCCGCCAGTGCCGGCTTCCTCGACAAACGGCATCACCGCCAGCGAAGCCCGGCGCGGTGCGGCGGCATCGGGTTCGGCAAGCGCAATCGGGGGCGGCGCCAAGGTTATCACCGAGCGCGCGCATGGCATGGCTTTCGATTGCCGTTCCTTGATCGCCCGCCAGGCGTCGCGGACCGGAGCGAAATCCAGGTCTTCGGACTGGAAGAGCAGTGCTGCTGCGGCAAGATGCTCCTCGCACGCGCCGAGCTGGCCGCGCCGGGCCAGATTTTCCAGCAATGCGACATGGGCGCGCCCGTCGAAGGGTGCCAGCGCAAGCCATTTCTCGATATAGGCAGACACGCTCCCCGAGCTCGCCGGGAGATTGTCGACGAGATGTTCGAGGATGGCGGCATGGCATGAGCTGAAGCGGCGGCGCTGCGCGGTCACCCAGCTCATGAAATGCGGACTGCGGTCGATCTCCAGTCCTTCGAGGAAATCGCCGACGAACAGTTCGGACAAGGCTTGCAGGCGCTCCAGATCGAGCGTCTCGATGCCCTTGGCGGCGGCCGAGGCAATATCGATCGCGTCGACGAAACTGCCGCCAAGATCAAGCGCGACCGTGTCGCCAGACGTCTCGATCCTGCCTGGATCGTCGAGGACGCTTCTGAGCTTGCTCAGGCACCAGCGGAGCTCGCCCCTCGGGTCGTTCGGCACATCCCACAAGAGCTCGCAAAGGCGGCTGCGCCCGACGGCATGCGGCGCCAGCGCTAGATAGGCGAAGAGCGCGCGCAGCTTGCGCGATGCCGGCAGTTGCACCGTGGCACCGTCGCGAACGATGGTCAGCGGCCCGAACAGGCGCACGCAAAACCCTGCCATCCCGCTATCCAGGCTCGATCGAGTGGATTCCACGTGCGTTTCCACGCCTGCTCCCACGCTGGCCAGTCGGCCCCTGTTCTATCATCGAAAACGACAAGGTGCATCCGGCGGCGAATTTCCACGCCGGACGAGGCCATTGTCGACTTGCCGCGCCGCATTGCCGGCAAGTCGAGAGGAAGTGTAGGGCGGCCAGGTCTCGAAACTTCGCCGCCCAATCCGCCGGTTTGTAACCGGCGCGTGACCACAAGCCACAACGAAAAAGCGAGGAGATCAACATGTTGCATAAACAGAAAATCAGGACCACGGCCGGTCGCGGCCGCCTGTTCGACAGCATTCTCGACACGGTGGGCGATACGCCGGTGATCCGGATCAACAATCTCGGCCCGGCCCATGCGACGATCTATGTGAAGGCCGAATTCTTCAATCCGGCGGCCTCGGTGAAGGACCGGCTGGCGCTCAACATCGTCGAGGAAGGCGAGCGCAGCGGCGCGCTGAAGCCGGGGCAGACCATCGTCGAGGCGACCAGCGGCAACACCGGCATCGGGCTCGCCATGGTCTGCGCGCAGAAGGGCTATCCGCTGGTGGTGACGATGGCCGACAGTTTTTCCGTCGAACGGCGCAAGCTGATGCGCATGCTGGGCGCCAAGGTGGTGCTGACGCCGCGCGCCCAGAAAGGCTTCGGCATGTACAAGAAGGCGGTGGAACTGGCTGAGGTCAATGGCTGGTTCCTGGCCCGTCAGTTCGAGACCAAGGCCAATGCCGCCATCCACGAGGCGACGACGGCGCGCGAGATCGTCAACGACTTCGCCGGCGCCCGGCTCGACTGCTTCGTCACCGGCTATGGCACCGGCGGCACCGTCGTCGGCGTCGGGCGCGTGCTGCGGCGCGAGCGGCCGGAGACGCGGATCGTGCTGGCCGAGCCCGCCAACGCCCAGCTCATCGGCAGCGGCACGGCGCAGGAGCGCGGCGCCGGTGGCGCGCCCGCCGCCAGCCATCCGGCCTTCGAGCCGCACCCGATCCAGGGCTGGACCCCGGATTTCATCCCCAACGTGCTGCAGGAGGCGGTCGACGCCAGCCTCTATGACGAGGTGATGCCTGTTCCCGGACCGGAAGGCATCAAATGGGCCAAGGCGCTGGCGCAGAAGGAGGGCATCTTCACCGGCATTTCCGGCGGCGCCACCTTCGCGGTGGCGCGCCAAATAGCGGAAAAGGCGGCACCCGGCTCGGTGATCCTATGCATGCTGCCCGATACCGGCGAACGCTACATGACGACGCCGCTGTTCGACGGCATCGAAGCCGAGATGGACGCGGAGGAGATCGCGCTCTCGCAGTCGACGCCCGGCTGCCAGTTTCCGGCGTGACGGCGGCATATCGGGAGCGACCTGCATGGATACGCCGTCTGGATTCGCCGCCACGACCGCCGAGGAAACGCTTGACCCCTCGGACTGGGCCGATGTGCGGGTCTTGTCGCATCGGATCGTCGACGATGCCGTCGCTTACCTGCGCGATGTCAGAGAGCGGCCGGTGTGGCAAGAGATGCCTGGAGACGTGAGGGACTTCTTCACCGCGTCCCTGCCGCAATCGCCAACACCGCTGGCCGAAGTCTATGACGATGTTACCAGGAGCGTGATGCCATACCCGATGGGCAACATTCATCCACGCTTCTGGGCCTGGTACATGGGGTCGAGCAATTTCACCGGCGCGCTCGGCGATTTCCTGGCGGCGATCCAGGGCTCCAATCTCGGCGGCGGCAATCATGCCGCCGCCCTGATGGACAGCCAGGTGGTCGACTGGCTGAAGCAGATGCTGGGTTTTCCCCAATCCGCCAGCGGTACGCTGGTCAGCGGCGGCTCGATGGCCAACATCATCGGGCTGACGGTGGCGCGCAACGCCAAGGCCGGCGTCGACGTGCGCGAATATGGCGTCGCCGCCATGGCCAAGCCGCTGCGTTTCTACGGCTCGGACCAGCTCCATTCCTGCCACCGCAAGGCGATGGAAGCGCTCGGCCTCGGCAACCGGGCGCTGCGGCGCATCCCGACCGATGCCGGTTTGCGGATCGACATCGACGCGTTGCGCAAGGCGATCGCCGAAGACCGCAAGGCAGGCTTCAAGCCGGCCTGCGTCATCGGCACGGCAGGCACCGTCAACACCGGCGCGATCGACGATCTGCAGGCGCTGGCAAGGTTGGCGGCGGAAGAGGACCTCTGGTTCCATGTCGACGGCTGCATCGGCGCCCTGATCGCCATCGCGCCGGAAAATGCCCATCGCGTCGCCGGCATCGAACGCGCCCATTCCATCGCGCTCGATCCGCACAAATGGCTGCACGCGCCGTTCGAGGTCGGCTGCGCCCTGGTCAGGGACGGTGCCTCACATCGAAATGCGTTTGCGGTGACGCCGGAATATCTGGAATCGACGCCACGCGGGCTGGCCTCCGGACAATGGCTGCATGATTACGGCCTGCAGACGTCACGCGGTTTTCGCGCGCTCAAAGTGTGGATGGCGCTGAAGGAGCACGGCGTCGAGAAATTCGGCCGGCTGATCGACCAGAACATCGCCCAGGGCTGCACTCTCGCCAGGCTGATCGAGGCCGAGCCGACCCTTGAGCTGACGGCGCCGACCAGCATCAACATCGTCTGCTTTCGCCATCGCGGCGACGGGCTGACGGGCGAGGCGCTGAAGGCGCTCAACACCGAGATCATGCTGAGGCTGCAGGAAGAAGGCATCGCCGCCCTTTCGGACACGACGGTGCATGGCCAGCATTGCCTCAGGGTGGCGATCAACAATCACCGCACCCGGCGAGAGGATCTGGACCTGCTGGTGCGGGAAACGGTTCGCCTTGGACAAGAGATTTCGAAATCGGGCGCCGCCCGCTGATCCGCGTGGCGCGAAGATCGCCAACGCTCTGAGGTTGGCGGGACAGCGGCTTCATTCCAGTTTGGGTTTCCTCGCCCCCACGAAAGTGGGGGAGAGGTGGCTCGGCGAAGCCGAGACGGA
>NZ_CAAF010000007.1 GCF_000359125.1 Mesorhizobium sp. STM 4661
TGCTGGAAGAAGCGCGGCGTCAAAATATCGAATTATTTGAAGCGCTTATCTCTTCAAGGCAGTGATCCTTCCAACACCCCTCATCCGACCGAGCTTCGCTCGGCCACCTTCTCCCACAGGGGGAGAAGGGGAAGCAGGCGCTACTTCATCACCTTGCCATCGACCCCGAACCGATAAGTCTTCGCTGGATCCGGCGTCGCGTAGAGCGTGGCGCCAGGTTCGGCGTTGTAGACGCCGAAGATGCGCACGGTAATCAGCCCGGCCTTCTCGCAATCGAGATAAAGATTGGTGTCGGCGCCGAGATGCTCGGCATGCACCACCGTTCCCTTCCAGGTGCCGGATCTCGGATCGACGGTCAGATGCTCGGGGCGGACGCCGATGGTCTTGGCCGTCTCGCCAAGCCTGGCGCCATCGACGAAATTCATCTTCGGCGAGCCGATGAAGCCGGCGACGAATTCGTTAGCCGGCGAATTGTAGAGTTCCATCGGGCCGCCGATCTGCTCGATCCTGCCGGCGTTGAGTACGACGATCTTGTCGGCCAGCGTCATCGCTTCGACCTGGTCGTGGGTGACATAGATCATCGTCGCCTTCAGCCGGCGATGCAGCTGCGCGATCTCCAGCCTGGTGTTGACGCGAAGTGCGGCATCGAGGTTGGACAATGGTTCGTCGAACAGAAAAAGCTTGGGTTCGCGCACCACGGCGCGGCCGATGGCGACGCGCTGGCGCTGGCCGCCGGAGAGTTCCGCCGGCCGCCTCGAGAGATAAGGCTCCAGCGACAGCATCGAGGAGGCGATGCCGATGCGCCGCTCGATCTCGGCCGCCGGCGTACCGGCCTGCTTCAGTCCGAGTCCCATATTGTTCCTCACCGTCAGATGCGGGTAGAGCGCATAGGTCTGGAACACCATGGCAATGCCGCGTTTGGCCGGCGGCGTGGCCGAGACGTCCTGGCCGTCGATGACGACACGGCCCGAGGTCGAATCCTCGAGCCCGGCGATGACCCTGAGCAAGGTCGACTTGCCGCAGCCGGAGGGGCCGACGAAGACGACGAATTCGCCATCCGTCACTTCGAGGTTGATGCCCTTCAGCACCTCGACCGGCCCGAAAGCCTTCTTCACGTTCTCGATGTTCAGCGAGCCCACGGCGTTCCTCCGGATTGGAATGTGGGCGCGAATGCACCCCCCTCTGGCCTGCCGGCCATCTCCCCCTCAAGGGGGGAGATTGGCAGCTTCACGGCCGCGCGCCATTTTGCGGCGCTGGAAATTGGCGAAAGCAATGCCGACAGCTGATCTCCCCCCTTGAGGGGGAGATGGCCGGCAGGCCAGAGGGGGGCGCCGTAGAGCGCAATCCCTGACGAAAATTCCCTTGTCACAGACGCACCGCCTTTCCGCTGCGCACGCTCTCGTCGGCGGCAAGGCAGACGGCGAGCGACTTCACCGCGTCGTCCATATGTCTGTTAAGATCGAGATCCTCACGGACGGCCTTCAGGACAAAAGCCTGTTCGAGGTCGCAAAGATCCTGATGGCCGGGTTCGCCTTCCATCGACAGCATTTCGTCGGGCTTGGCGAACTTGCCGTCCGCCCCGGTCGCGGCACTGTGCAGACGGATGGTCGAGGTCTTGGTGTGGGTGTCGATGTCGTCGGACCTGACACCCTCCTTCATCACGATCGACACGCAGCCATTCGGCGAGATGACATCCTTCACGAAGAAGGCCGTCTCCGAAATCATCGGACCCCAGCCGGCTTCGTACCAGCCGACCGACCCGTCATCGAACAGCACTTGCAGATGGCCGTAATTGTACATCGAAGGCGCGACCGCGTCGGTCAGCCGCAATCCCATGCCGCGCACCTCGACCGGCCTGGCGTCCGTGATCTGCAGCATCACGTCGATATAGTGCACGCCGCAATCGACGATCGGCGACGTCGTCTGCATCAATTGCTTGTGCGTCTCCCAGGTATGACCCGAGGATTGCTGGTTGAGGTTCATGCGGAACACGTAGGGGCCGCCGAGCTTGCGCGCCTCGGCGATCAGCCTGATCCAGGACGGGTGATGGCGCAGGATATAGCCGATCACCAGCTTTTTGCCATTGGCCTTGGCGGCCGCGACGACGCGCTTTGCGTCAGTGACTGTGGTTGCGAGCGGCTTTTCGACGAAGACATGGCAGCCGGCCTCGAACGCCTTCACCGCATAGTCGGCATGGCTGTCGGAATAGGTGGCGATGCAGGCGACATCGGGCTTCTCGTCGCGCAGCGCCTCGTCGAACGAGCGCCTGATGCCGTAGCCGGAAAGTCCGCCCGGCAACGGCACGTCGGAACGGTTGACGAGTGCTGCGATCTCAAAACCCGGATTGCTGTAATAGGCCAGCGCATGGCTGCGGCCCATATTGCCAAGGCCGGCGACCACGACGCGAAGGGGTTTTTGCGAACTCACTTGACGGCTCCCGACGTGATGCCGCGGATCAGTTGCCGCGAGAAGATGACGTAGAGGATCAGCACCGGCATGATCGCCAGCGAGAGTGCTGCCAGGATCGCGTTCCAGTTGGTGACGAACTGGCCGAGGAAGAGCTGCGCGCCGAGCGTCACCGTCTTGGTCTCTTCCGATGGCGCCAGGATCAGCGGGAACCATAGATCGTTCCAGATCGGGATCATGGTGAAGACGGCGACGGTTGCCATCGACGGCCGGACCAGCGGCAGCACCAGCCGGAAGAAGATCGTGTATTCGGACAGCCCGTCGATGCGGCCGGCATTCTTCAAATCGTCGGACACCTGCTTCATGAACTCCGACAGGATGAAGACGGCGAGCGGCAGGCCTTGCGCGGTGTAGACCAGGATCAGCGCCGTCAGCGTGTTGACCAGCCCGCTCGCCACCATCAATTGCAGGATGGCGACAGTGCCGAGGCGGATCGGGATCATGATGCCGAGCGCGAGATAAAGCCCCATCAGCGAATTGCCGCGAAAGCGGTATTCCGACAGCGCGAAGGCCGCCATGGCGCCGAACAGAAGCACGAAGAACAGCGAGGCGACGGTGACGACGAGACTGTTCTGGAAATAGTGGATGAAATCGCCCTGGCCGATGACGGTGGTGTAGCCGATCAGGTCGACGGTTTTTGGCGTCGGCGGCGTCAGCGGCGCGCCGAAGATGCCGGCGCGGGATTTAAACGAATTCATGATCACGATGATCACCGGGAACAGCGCGATCACCGTGTAGGTCAACAGGATCGCATGGGCGCCGATGGTGCGGGGAAGGGA
The DNA here is from genome assembly GCF_000359125.1 of Mesorhizobium sp. STM 4661. Classification (GTDB taxonomy): domain Bacteria; phylum Pseudomonadota; class Alphaproteobacteria; order Rhizobiales; family Rhizobiaceae; genus Mesorhizobium. Next base: position 3,246 of record NZ_CAAF010000007.1, read on the forward strand.
GCGGGTTGCGGTGCTCATCCCAGAGTCTCCCGATTTCGCGCCAAGGCACCCCCCTCTGTCCTGCCGGACATCTCCCCCTCAAGGGGGGAGATTGGCGGCTCCAGCCCGGCGACTTCTCTTGCAACGCCGAAAAGTGGCGAAAGCAATGCGGCAGTCCGATCTCCCCCCTTGCGGGGGAGATGGCCGGTAGGCCAGAGGGGGGTGCTCAAGCTCAACATCTCGCCCCTCAGAACTGGTAGCGACGCAGGCGCGTCTGCACGAGGAACAGGTAGACGCAGACGCCGCCGAGGATGATCAGGAACATCATGGTGGCGATCGCCGCGCCCATGTTGGGATCGCCGACCTGCAGCTGGAAGCCGAAGAAGGCGCGGTAGAGGAAGGTGCCGAGGATGTCGGTCGAATAGTTCGGACCGGCGAGCGCGCCTTGCGCGGTGTAGATCAGGTCGAAGGCGTTGAAATTTCCGACGAAGGTGAGGATCGAGATGATGCCGATCGACGGCAGGATCAGCGGCAGCTTGATCTTCCAGAATTGCGACATGCCGGTGATCCCATCGCATTCGGCCGCCTCGATCACCTCCTCGGGGATGGACAGAAGTGCGGCATAGATCAGCATCATCGGGATGCCGACGAACTGCCAGACCGAGATCAGGCTGAGCGTGGTCAGCGCGTATTCTTCCTTGCCGAGCCACGGCGTGAACAGGCTCTTGAGCCCTATAAGGTCGAGCAGGTTCGGCGCCACGCCCCATAGCGGCGACAGGATCAGTTTCCAGGCGAAGCCGACGATGACGAAGGACAGGATGGTCGGCACGAAGATCGCCGTGCGGTAGAAGGCCGCGAATCTGAGCCGCGGGCTGGAAAGCAACGCCGCCAAAAGCACGCCGATCGGGTTCTGCACCAGCATGTGGATGATGAAGAACCAGACATTGTTCCCCAGCGCATTCCAGAAATTGACCGACCAGTTGGGGTCGCCGAGCAGCATGCGGAAGTTTTGCAGTCCGACGAAGACCTGCGACTGGTCGATGTTGCGGAACAGCGACAGCTGCAGCGTGCCGGCCAGCGGCAGGATCATGATCGCCGTATAGACGAGTACCGCCGGCGCCAGGAAAACGCCGATGTGCCAGCGGAACGGTCGTTTCGGTGCTGCGGCCATGAGTTCGGTCCCCGCCGATCAGGTTCTTGCAATTGCCGCCAAAGGCGCGGCGCCTCCCTCCCCCTCGAGGGGAGGGTGCCTCGCGAAGCGAGGCGGGTGGGGTCGGCCAAGGCAGCGCGCCATCATGGTCTCGACCGTGCTTTCCAGCAACAAGCAGTGGCCTGCCTCCACCGACCCCCTCTGTCGCCTTCGGCGACATCTCCCCCTCGAGGGGGGAGATAGACGCGCTCCGCCAGGCTCTTACTTGCCCGCCCTGTACCAGCTGTCGAGGCCGTCCTGCAGCTTCTTGGCGGCAGCTTCCGGCGTATCGGTGCCGTTGATGACGTTGGCCGATTCGACCCACGTCTCGTTTTCGAGGTTCGGCGTGCCGCGCGACAGGACCTGGTAGGTCGAGCGGATCGTCGACTTGCACTTGCCGCGCCAGGAAACAAATTCCTGCGCCAGCGGGTCTTCCATCTTCACCGGCGTGTTGTTCAGGCTGAAGAAGCCCGGCAGCGCGTTGGCGTAGATGGTGGCGAAGTCCGGCGAGGCGACCCAGGACAGGAAGGTTTTGGCCGCGTCGGCATTCTTCGAGGCTGCATTGAGACCCATGCCGATATCGGTGTGGTCGGAGATGTAGCAGGTGTCGCCGGCTTTCTCGACCGGCGGCGGGAAGGCGCCCATCTTGAACTGCGCCTGGGTGTTGAACAGGCTGATCTCCCACGAACCGGCCGGGTAGATGGCGGCGCGGCCGAGCGTGAACAGGTTCTGGCTGTCCGGATAGGTCTGCGCCTCGAAGCCGTCGCCGAGATACGGCTTCCACCTGGCCAGCTCTTCGTACGGCGCGACCCAGTTCTTGTCGGTCAGCTTCTGTTCGCCCTTGATCAGGGCTGCGCGGCCTTCCTCGCCCTTCCAGTAGTTCGGACCGATGTTCTGGTAGCCCATGGTCGCGGCTTCCCAGAGGTCCTTGGTGCCCATCGCCATCGGGATATAGGTGCCGTCGGCCTTGATCTTGTCGAGCGCGGCGAAGAACTCGTCGCGGGTCTCAGGCACCTTGATGCCGAGCTTGTCGAAAGCGTCCTTGTTGTAGATGAAGCCGTGGATGACCGAGGCCATCGGCACGCAGAAGCTCGTCTTGCCGTCGTCGGTCTGCCAGGCGGCCTTGGCGACGTCGGAGAAATTCTCCATGCCGGGCAGCGTCGACAGATCGGCGAGATTGCCCTTCTTGTAGAGTTCGAGCGACTTGTCGAAGGGACGGCAGGTGATCAGGTCGCCGGCAGAACCGGCGGCGAGCTTGGCGCCGAGGGCGGCGTCGTATTCGGTCGGCGCCGACGGCGCGAACACCACCTTGATGCCCGGGTTCTTGGCCTCGAAAGCCGGGATCAGCTTGTCCTTCCAGATGGCAAGGTCGTCGCCGCGCCAGCTTTCGATGTTGAGGGTTACGTCTTGGGCATAAGCAACTCCGGCGGAGCCGAGAATGCTGGTGCCGAGAAGAAGTGCCGTCAGTAGTTTCGTTGTCATGCTCAGTCTCCCTGTTGACCTTTTTCAGGTTCGGTTTTGATGAGAACAGAGGCATTGCGCCCCTTGCTCCCCTCGATCGCGGAAAGCGCCGGTCGCAGCTTGTGGCCGGTCCCTTCCAGTATCTTCTCGGCTGCATCGGCGCTGGCGGCACCGGCGGCGAGCAGAATGGCGGTCTTGACGGCGCCGCCGCTCTTTTCGAGCAGGCGCGCCGCATCGTCCCTGCCGCGCCCCGAGATGGCGGCGACGATGCGCGCCGCGCGGTCGCGCAGCTTGATGTTGTCGGCCATGAGGTTGACCATGTAGCCGTCGTGCACGTGGCCGAGATGGATGGCGGTGAGCGTCGACAGCATGTTGAGCGCGATCTTCTGGGCGGTGCCGGCGCCCATGCGCGTCGAGCCGGCGATCAGCTCCGGCGGCGTTTCGAGCAAAATGGCGACATCGGCCAGCCGCAACAGCGGCGCATCGCTGTTGTTGGCGATGGCGATGGTGGCGGCGCCGCGCCTGCGCGCCTCCTCCAGCGCCCTGACCGCATAAGGCGTCGAGCCGCTGGCCGAAACAGCGATCAGGCAATCATCCTTGCCGATGCCGGCCCCGGCGACCGCCGACACGGCTTCGCCGGCATCATCCTCCGGACCGCCGGCCAGCGTCCTGAAGGCTTCGTCGCCGCCGGCGATCAGGATGGCGATGCGGTCGCGCCTGATGCCGAAAGTGCCCGGAAGTTCCAGCGCGTCGGCCAGCGCCATCAGGCCCGAACTGCCGGCCGCCGCATAGGCGAGCTTGCCGCCGCCGTTCAGCCGGCCGGCGATGATCCCGGCCGCATCGGCTATTGCCGGAATGGCGCCGCGCACGGCCCTGGCGGCCTCGATCTGGGCATTGGCCAAAGAGGAAAGGATGGCGTCCGGGGCCTGGATGTCCAGCCCCTCGGCATTCTGGTGATGCGCTTCGGTGCGCTTCTCGGCCATACCGTTCCCTCCAATCCACAAAACAATACCAAAAAAATACCACTTGTCCACACGCATTAACGAATTTGCGGGTCGGAATTCGATGAGCCGGCGAAATGCTTAGATTTTTCAATAAAATACGCCTTAATCTTTTTGAAACGGAAATTAACTCTTGGCTATTGGTATTTTATTGGTATTATCCGACCGGAGGAGAATTCGCGTGAATTTCGTGCTCGGCATCGATGGCGGCGGCACAAGCTGCAGGGCGGCCCTTGCGACAGCGGACGGCAGCGTCGTCGGCCGCGCCAAGAGTGGTGCGGCCAACATCCGCACCGACCTCACCGGCGCCAGGGCCAACATCGTCGACGCGGCGAGGCAGGCCTTTGCGGCTGCCGGCGAGAATCCGGATCTGATCCCGCAGACGCCGGCCATTCTCGGGCTCGCCGGCGCCAATGTCGGCACCTACAGGCAGCAACTCGAAGCGATCCTGCCGTTCAGCACCAGCCGTGTCGAGACCGACGCCGAGATCGCGCTCGAAGGTGCCGTCGGATCGGGCGACGGCGCCATGGCCATCCTCGGCACCGGTACCGCCTATATGGCGCGCAAGGGTGGCAAGTCACGCGCCATCGGCGGCTGGGGTTTTCAGGTCGGCGACCAGGGCAGCGGCGCCCGCATCGGCCGCGACCTGCTTGAACAGACGCTGCTTGCCTATGACGGGATTCGCGAAGCCTCGCCGCTGACCGAGGCCATGCTCGCCATCTTCCGCAACAATCCCGAGGACGTGGTCGAGTTCACCACCAACGCCAAGCCGGGCGATTTCGGCGGCTTCGCGCCCAAGGTCTTCGACCATGCCGAAAAGGGCGACAGCGTCGCCAACTGGATCCTCGACAAGGCGGCCGCCGATGTCGAGGCAGCGCTCGGCGTGCTCGACCTCAGCGACGACGCTCCGCTTTGCCTGCTAGGCGGACTGGCGCCGCTCTACGCGCCGCGCCTGTCGGCGCGCTACCGGGCGCTCTTGAAGCCGCCGCTCGACGATGCGCTCGGTGGCGCGGTGCAAATGGCGGTTCGCATTTTCGCGAAAGCTGCGGAGGCGGCGCGATGAGCGAGGCCGCCGACCAGATCTTCGCCACGCTGAAACAATCCTCGCAAAGCGGCGCGCCACTCTATCTGCAGCTCAGGAAGAGCATCGAGGACGCGGTCAATCGCGGCCTGATCGGGCCAGGCGACGCGCTGCCCTCCGAGCGCGACATCGCCACCAAGGCCGACATTTCGCGCGTCACCGTGCGCAAGGCGGTGCAGGACCTGGTCAAGGGCGGCGTCCTCGTCCAGCGCCATGGCTCCGGCACTTTCGTTGCACCGCGCATGGAGCGCGTCGAGCAATCGCTGTCGCGGCTGACATCCTTCACCGAGGACATGGCGCGACGCGGCATGGCCGTGCGCTCGGCATGGCTCGACCGCGGCCTCTATGCACCTTCGCCCGACGAGATGATGGTGCTCGGCCTGTCGTCGGACGAACTGGTGGCGCGCGTGGCGCGCCTGCGCATCGCCAACGACACGCCGCTGGCGATCGAACGCGCGGCGCTGTCGGCAAGCGTGCTGCCCGACCCGGCGGGAATAGGCTCCTCGCTGTACGCGGCGCTGGAATTGACCGGCCACCGGCCGGTGCGGGCGGTGCAGCGCATCTCCGCCGCCAATCTCGGCGACGGCGACGCGCGCCTGCTGGAAGTGCCGCCCGGCATTGCCGGCCTGCATATCGAACGCATTTCCTATCTGGCGAGCGGCAAGGTGATCGAGTTCACCCGCTCCATCTACAGGGGCGACGCCTATGATTTCGTCGCCGAACTCCGGCTGAGCGGGCCGGGAGAAGAGGGCCGGCAATGAGCGCAACCAAAACACATATGCGGCGCGAGATAGAGGAGATCCCGGAAGCCACAGCACGCCTGCTCGACGGTTCGGCAGCGGTGCTGACCGAGGCCGGACGCGGCATCCGCGAACGGGACCCGCATTTCATCGTCACCGTTGCACGCGGCTCGTCCGACCACGCCGCCACCTTCATGAAATACGCCGTCGAGCTGACCGCCGGCCTCGCCGTTGCATCAGTCGGCCCGTCGATCGCCTCGATCTATGGCGCCAAGCTCAAGCTCGCCGGCTCGGCCTGCCTCGCCATCTCGCAGTCGGGCAAGAGCCCGGACATCGTCGCTATGGCGCAGGCGGCAAGGGCCGGTGGCGCGCTGACCGTAGCCATCACCAACACCGCCGATTCGCCGCTCGCGCGAGCCTCGGATTACGCCATCGATATCCTGGCCGGGCCGGAGCTCAGCGTCGCGGCGACCAAGACCTTCGTCAACTCGGCGGTCGCCGGCCTCGCCTTGATGGCGCACAGCACCGGCGACGACAAGCTGCTCGCCGCACTTGCCCACCTGCCGGAGCATTTCCGCAAGGCGATCGCCTGCGACTGGATGGCGCTGGCCGGTGCGCTGGAGACGCCAAGATCGCTGTTCATCCTCGGCCGCGGTCCCTCCTCGGCGATCGCCAATGAGGCGGCGCTGAAATTCAAGGAGACCTGCGCCATGCATGCCGAGGCCTATAGCGCGGCCGAAGTCATGCATGGCCCGCTGGCACTGGTCGGACCGGGCTTTCCGGTGCTGGCGCTGGCCGCCCGCGATGCTTCCGAGCCGTCGGTCGCCGAGGCCGCGGACGCTTTGGCGGGCAAGGGTGCTGCCGTCTTCGTCACCTCGGACAAGGCAAGGAGCGCCCAACCCCTGCCGCATGTCGCCACCGGCCATCCACTGACCGACCCGCTGACGCTGATCGTGTCCTTCTACGGCTTCGTAGAGGCCTTTGCCCGCCATCGCGGCCTCGACCCGGATCTGCCGCCCAATCTGCGCAAGGTGACGGAAACAGTATGAGCGAGCGTTTTGCCCTGCGCGGTGCCCGGATATTCGACGGCGACGACTGGCACGACGATGCGGCCCTTGTCGTGCGCGACGGCCTGGTCGAAGCCATCGTTCCCAATGGCGCCATTCCATCCGGTGTCTCTCGCATTGAGACCAACGGTGGCATACTAACGCCGGGGTTCGTCGACCTGCAGGTCAATGGTGGCGGCGGCGTCATGGTCAACGATCATCCCGATGTCGGCTCGATCGAAACCATTTGCCGGGCGCATGCGCCCTTCGGCACGACAGCGCTGCTGCCGACGCTGATCACCGATACGCCTGAAATCACCGCCGCGGCGGTTGCCGCAGGGGTTGAAGCCGCGCGGCAAAAGGTGCCGGGATTTCTCGGCCTGCATCTCGAAGGACCGCATCTGTCGATCGCCCGCAAGGGCGCGCATGACCCGGCGCTGATCCGGCCGATGACGGATGCCGACCAGGCGATGCTGATCGCCACGCGGCGGAAACTGCCGGTGCTGCTGACGACGATCGCGCCTGAATCCGTCGAAGCCGCCCGCGTTTCAACGCTGGCCGAGGCGGGCATCGTCGTCAGTCTCGGTCATTCCGACACCTCCTATGCCACGGCGCGCGCCTTTGCCGAGGCAGGCGCCACGATGGCCACGCATCTGTTCAACGCCATGAGCCAGATCGGCAATCGCGAGCCGGGGCTGGCGGGTGCTGCCATCGACATCGGCACCTTCCATGCCGGCATCATCGCCGACGGCATCCATGTCGATCCCGCCACCATGGCGATTGCGTTGCGCGCCAAAAAAGGACCGGGCAGGATTTTCCTCGTCACCGATGCCATGGCGACGATCGGCACCGACATGACCTCGTTCACGCTGAACGGCCGCACTGTCTACCGCAAGGACGGCAGTCTGCGGCTGGCCGACGGGACGCTGGCGGGCGCCGATCTCGACATGATCTCCGCCGTGCGCTTCGTCCACCGCGCCGTCGGGCTGGAGCTGTCGGAGGCGTTGCGCATGGCTTCGCTCTATCCGGCGCAGGCGATCGGCCAGTCGCACCGGCTCGGGCGCTTCGCCAACGGCACCGCCGCCGATATCGTCGCGCTGTCGGACGATCTCGACGTCAAGGGCGTCTGGATCGGCGGCGACAGGGTTTTTGGAGCAGACGCTGGGTAGGTTCCGCGTATTAGAGTTAGCCGGCTTTGGGCGGGCTGTAGAGATCCTTGTAGGTTTCCCGCAGCAGGTTTTTCTGCACCTTGCCCATCGTGTTGCGCGGCAGTTCGTCGACGAAGATGACCTGCTTCGGGTGCTTGTACTTAGCCACCCGTTGCGTGATAGCGCCGACGATATCGGCAGCGGTGATGGCCGAGGCTGGCGTCCGCACCACGATCGCGGTGACGCCTTCGCCGAAATCCGGGTGGGCAACGCCGATGACGGCGCTTTCGCTGACGCCGGCAAGGGCGTCGATCTCGCTCTCGACCTCTTTCGGATAGATGTTGTAGCCGCCGGAGATGATCAGGTCTTTTCCCCGCCCGACGATATGGACATAGCCGTCGGCGTCGATCAGGCCGAGATCGCCGGTGATGAAGAAGCCATCGGCGCGGAACTCGGCCCTGGTCTTTTCCGGCATGCGCCAATAGCCGGCAAAGACGTTGGGGCCTTTCACCTCGATCATGCCGACTTCGCCCTGGGCAAGCGTGCCACCGCCGTCGGGATCGGCGATGCGGAGCGCGACGCCGGGCAAGGGAAAGCCGACCGTGCCGCCGCGGCGCTCGCCATCATAAGGGTTCGACGTGTTCATGTTGGTCTCGGTCATGCCGTAGCGCTCGAGGATCGAATGGCCGGTGCGCTCACGCCAGGTCTTGTGCGTCTCGGCAAGCAGCGGCGCCGATCCGGATACGAACAGGCGGATGTTTTTTGCAGCCTGGCCGTTCAAGCCGTCCTGCTGCAACAGGCGCACATAGAAGGTCGGCACGCCCATCAGCGCGGTGGCGCGCGGCAGCAGGGAGACGATACGGGCTGGGTCGAATCTGGTTTCGAACAGCATCGAGGCGCCGGCCATCAGGATGACATTGGTCGCGACGAAGAGGCCGTGCGTATGGAAGATCGGCAGCGCGTGGATCAGCACATCCGCGCTGGTGAAGCGCCAGTGCTCGACGAGCACAAGCGCGTTGGAGGCGAGGTTTTCATGGCTGAGCATGGCGCCCTTCGAGCGACCGGTCGTGCCCGACGTGTAGAGGATCGCCGCCAGATCGTCCGGTCCGCGCACCACGTCATGAAAATCCGCCGACTGCCGCGAGGCCTGCTCCGTGAGCGAGCCTTCGCCATTGCGGCCGAGCGTCACCGTCGTGGCGCCCGATGCCTGCGCCAGCGGCTCGATATCGGCTGCTTTCAGCGGATCGCAAACGACCAGGCGTGGCTCGGCATCGCCGAAGAAATAGCCGAGCTCGGTCAGCGTGTAGGCGGTGTTGAGCGGCAGGAAGACCGCTCCGGCGCGCAGGCAAGCGAGATAGAGCAGGACCGCTTCGGGGCTCTTCTCGACCTGGACGGCGACGCGGTCGCCCGGTTCGACACCCAGTTGCAGCAGCGCGTGCGCCAATTGCGCCGACCGCGCCAGCATGTCGCCATAGGTGAGCACGCGCCCGTCATCCGTCTCCATCAAGAGCCGTTTTGGCGCCGGCATCCGGGCGCGAAACGCATCGAACAAATGATTGCTCATGTATCCCTCTAGGGTTGGGCGGATCGGCCAGGCGGCAAAAGCCGCGGCGTGGCCGGCCTTACTACGGCTTTCGGCAGCAGGCGGCGCACGGTGGGTGCGGCCGCCACATCGTTTTTGGCGGCGAAAAGCTCGTGGTTCTTCTCGATGTCGTCGAGCTTGTAGCGGTAATTGACCATCAGGCCATGCGCCTGCCGCAAGGCGCGGGGCGACAGGTCGCCGAGAAGGTTGATCCGCTCCAGCCGCGCGCCATTGCCGAGATGGAAACGCGCGACCGGGTCGATGACCTTGCCGGAAGTGGTGCGGGCCTCTAGGAAATACTGCGCCGCCAGGGCAAGCAAGACCTCGCCTGCGCGGTCGCGCTGAGCGGCGTCCGCATGCCAACCCTGGTTGGCGACGAGGTTCTGCGCCTCGGCGGCGGATGGGCCGGCCTGTTCGGCGAGCCAGCGGGCAAAACCCGGCACCGGGGACAGCGTGACGAAATCGGTCAGGCCGGGAAGGTCGCGGCGCAGATCCTCGACCACCTGCTTGATCAGGAAATTACCGAAGGAGATGCCGCGCAGGCCCTCCTGGCAATTGGAGATGGAATAGAACACCGCCGTCGTCGCCTGCCGCGGCTGCACCGGCGGCCGTTCGTCGGCAAGCAGCTCGGCGATGGTCAAGGGCATGGCGCGGGTGAGCGCTACCTCGACGAAGATCAACGGCTCGTCGCCGAGCTGCGGATGGAAGAATGCGTAGCAGAGCCGGTCGGCGGGCTCGATGCGGCGGCGCAGATCGTCCCAGGTGTGGATGGCGTGCACCGCCTCGTAGCGGATGATCTTTTCCAGGATGTTGGCCGGCGTCGACCAGTCGATCCGCCGCAGCACCAGGAAGCCGCGATTGAACCATGACGACAGAAGATGCGTGAAGTCGGCATCGACGATGGCAAGGTCGGGCGATGTTGTCAGCCGGGCAAGCAGATCCTCGCGCATGCGCACCAATGTCTCGATGCCGCCGGGCGCCAGGTTCAGGCGGCGCAGCAGCTCCTGCCTGGCCGGTTCGGCTGCGTCGTGCAAAGCAAGTGCCGTGTGATCGTCAGGCGCGTCGCGATAGGCATCCACCGCATCGGCGAGCCTGCCATGATCGGTGCCGAAACGATCGCGCAGCACATGCAGGAAGGCCAGCCGGCCGTCGGCATTGAGGGCGCGCCAGCGCTCGAGGATTTCGCGGGCATAGGCGACGCCCGATGCCTCACCCTGGCTGGAAAGCAGGCGCGTGCACAGACGCGCCAGGCTGTCGGCCGAGACCGGCTCGTCACCGCGAACGAGGTTCAGCATCATCCGGCCGCGATCGGCGATGGTGTTCAGGAGATCGGCGAAGAAGAGGCTGCGATTCATCGATCCGACCGTCGAAGAGGAGCCTGCGGGAGGGTCCGGAGAGGCATGAGGACGAGACAGAGAATATGGGACAGTCTTTCATGAGCACAAGCGCACCGGCGTCGGCCAACGAATTCCTGATCGGCCGAAGAGACCGTGTGTGCTGGTGACGCGCCGCACACGCCCGTCAGCTGGCGGCCCCTCTACCCAACCGCAGTGTCCGCCGCCGTCCTGATCGCCTCGATATTCGCCCGGTAGGCTTCTACGCTGTCGCCCTTGAAGATGGCCGCACCCGCGACCAGCACGCTGGCGCCCGCGGCGGTGACGAGCGGTGCCGTTTCGGACGAGACGCCGCCGTCGATCTCGATGCGGATCGGCCGGTTGCCGATCAGCGCCTTCACCCGCTTCACCTTGTCGACGATCGCCGGGATGAAAGCCTGGCCGCCGAAGCCCGGATTGACGGTCATGATCAGGATCAGATCGAGCCTGTCGAGCACATATTCGATTGCACTTTCCGGCGTCGCCGGGTTGAGCGACACGCCGGCCTTCTTGCCGAGATTCCTGATCGTCTGCAGCGAACGGTCGAGATGCGGCCCGGCCTCGGCGTGAACCGTCATGCCGTCGCAGCCGGCGTCGGCGAAGGCCGCCAGATAGGGATCGGCTGGCGCGATCATCAGATGGCAGTCGAAGAACGCCTTGGTGCGGTTGCGGATCGCCTTGATGACCGGCGGACCGAAGGTGATATTGGGCACGAAATGCCCGTCCATGACGTCGAGATGGATCCAGTCGGCGCCGGCCGCGGCCACCGCCTCGACCTCGTCGCCGAGCCTGGAGAAATCCGACGCCAGCACCGATGGCGCGATCAGGGTCTTCTTGCTCATGATGCGGCCTTTCCAGGCGCCCTTGCTTGCGGGGCGCACTGTCTGGACGACTGCCTAGACCATGATCCGGAAAAGGGGAAGCCGGTTTGTCCCGCGTCGATCCCAAGGAAAACCCGCCGGATCGCTCCGGCGGGTCTTTGTGGGCGCGGATGGTCAGTTCAATTTGTCGTTGCGCGCCGGATCCTGCTGCCGGGGAATCCGTTGCTTTTGCCTTGGCACAAGCTGTTGCAGGATGTCCGGGTTCAAGAGGTTCGGATTGATCTCCAGGCCCGGCCTTCTGCGGATCGGGGTGCAGTCCGGATACCGTCCGACCGTCCCGACCGGGCAGCGCCGCTTGATGACCGGCTGGCACTGGCCGTCGATGAACCGCGATCCGGGCGCGCATTCCACCTGAGCCCGGCGGCATGCGCCTCTGATCACCTCGGTGCCGCGCGGGCAGACACAGGCGCCGCGCTTGTTGTTGACCTGGCCGCGTATGGTGCACTGTTCCACTTCGGGCTTCTTGCGGATCGGCACGCAGGCCTTGCCTCGCAGTTCCGTCCCGCGCGGGCAGATACAGTCGCCGCTCTGGGTGCGGATCTGGCCGCGCAGCAGCTTGCACTGTTCCTCGACGGGCGGTTTCTTGCGGATCGGCCTGCAGGCGTCGCCTCTCAGTTCGGTTCCGCGCGGGCAGATGCAATCGCCGTCCCGGGTCCGGATCTGGCCCGGCAGCAGCTTGCACTGCCGGACGGGCGGCTGGTCGGTCGACACGCATCTGCCGTTCTCCAACGCGGTGCCGCGCGGGCAGATGCAACGCCCGTCTTCGGTACGGATCTGTCCCTTGAGCAGCACGCAGCGCTGTGGGTCTTTCGGCTTTGGTATGATGACCGTGCCGCCACCCGACGAGCACTGGCCGTTGCGGAAGCTCGTGCCTTGCGGGCAGACGCATCGGCCGGCATCGTTCATGACGAAGCCTTGAGAGCATTCCTTCTTCACCTCATCGCCGATGGTGAAGGGGTGGCAGGCATAGGCTTTGCCGCGATCGCCCTGCATGTTGGCCTGAGCGCCGGAAAGTGCGTCGCCGCCGCCTTGCACCCGCGTGTCGGGAGAGAGCACGCCGACGCAGTTCTGGCCATTGACCGTGCCCTGCGGATTGGCCAGGCGGCCGTCGTCGGGAAGCACCACGGTCATCTTGTGGGCGCGGCTTTCCCCGGCGCCGAGCGCCAAATTGGCAATGCAGGACAAAGGCAAGGTCGCCGGCTCCGGTGAGCAGCCAAAGGGCGGTTCGATCGAGGTGATCGAAACACCTTCCAGCCGGCCGAGGCCTTCGAGGCCGATCGCATCGCCGATGCGAACCGGACCGGAGAAGGGGCTCGTCCCTTCATTGGTGATGGTGATCTCGAACGAGCAGGGCTGGCCTGGCCGGCATTCGGCGTCGCCGGTCTTCTCGACACGGATGGCGGACGTGCCGCCGCCCTTGGCGCAGGCCTTGCCTACGGGATAGACGATGTCGTCGCCTGGCGCCGGGCCGTAGGAGCCGCGGGCACAGTTCTCGAACTCGCCATTGCCGGCAACCGTCACGTCGAAGTGGCGGCTGGTTCCGGGCGTCATGACGGCGCCGGGAATCTGGCACGACAGCGTGTTGGCCGGAACCGGTCCGCACGCCCATTCCGCGCCGTCGGGTATGACGGTCTGGATCTGGACAGGCGCGCCGCCGGCGACCAGCGTGGCGGCATCGTTGACCCGCACCGGACCGGTTGGGGCAGCAGTGCCGACGCTGGTGACGGTGATGCGGCAGGAAACCGCCGCGGCGCCCGCCAGCGAGCCGTTGCACATTTTGGTGATGCGGAGCGCCGGCTGGTCGCCATTGGGACGACGGATGCGTTCCTTGGCGCAGGCCCTGTTGTTGGTAAGGTCGTTCTCACCGGGAATGGCCTTGACCTCGGCGCAATTCTCGACCGTGTCCGGCCGGTAGCCGGCCGGCATCACCGCCTTGACGAAGATCGGCGTCGAGGCGCCCGGCATCAGCACGATGCCGGCATTGTCGCAGCGGAACTGGCCGGGGCCATTGGGTCCGCAAGCCCAGGGCGGGGTCGGGCCGAAGGTCGAGGATGCCGGCGCGCCGCCGGGATAGGTGTCGATGACCGTCAGCGGCCCGTTATGGGGGACGCTGCCATTGTTGATGATGTCGATCACGAAGGTGCAGACGCCGTCGGCCGAGCAGAATTCGGTGCGGGCGCGCTTCTTCAGGATGAGATCGACCTTCTTGTCCACCGGCGGCCGGCAGTCGCGGTCGCCGCGCCGGCAGATCTGGATCGAGGCGCAGCCGCGATCGTTCTGCTGGCTGCCGAACAGCGGCTTGCCGCTGGCCCCATAATTATAGCTGGCGCAGTTGCGCAAGGCCCCACCCTGCCAGCCTGCGGCCGGCTTGAAGCCGAGCTTGAGGTCGACGGAGGCGCCCGGATTGAGCGTGGTCACCGGATGGGTGCAAATCATCGGGGTTGCTCCGGGCACGCAGGCCCAGGGCGGGTTCGGCCCTGAATCCAGCGTCGAACCCGCAGGCAGCGTCACCTCGTCGAGCACGATCTTGCCGTTATAGGGGCCATCGCCGACATTGGTTACCCGGATGGTGAAGTCGCAGCCGCCGGCCATCGTGCAACGCGTCACATCGGCGCGTTTTTCGACCTTGAGATCCGGCTCCTTGTCCTTCGGCGGGCACCTCTGGTCACGCGGGATGACGATGTCGATCGTCTGGGTGCAGCACAGGCCCCAGCCTTGCTTCGGACCGGCATAGGTTTCGATGCCGGTGACGATCAGCTGGATGACGTCTCCAGGCGAGGCGCCGACGATCTTCCAGTCGAGCACGCCGCCGCCCGCCGGCACCAGTTGCGTGTTGGGAATGATGGCGATGCCGGGCGTCGTCGTCGAAACCTGCACCCACTTGCCGCCCATCTCCGCGCCGACCGGCATGTGGTAGATGAAGGCGCCGCCACCGGGCACGCAATCGACCGTGCCGCGTTCGACCTTGAAGCATTCCTTGCCGGGAGGTGGCGGCGGCGGGTTGCACTTGGTCAGGTCGATCCTGATCGAGGTCTTTTCGCCGGTGAGGAAATTGCCATCGTCCGGCTTGCCCGGATCCTGCGACGGGATGATGGTCCCCGTGCCGGGTCCAACCGTCACCTTGATCATGCCCTGGTTGTCGACCAAGGCCGGTACAGGGAACGACGCCTGGTCGATCCTGGCGGTGATCTGGAAGGTGATGACGCGTTCGTTCGCGGCACCGATGCCATCGAGATCGCTGGCGGAAATCCGGAAATCGGATACGTCAGCCGTATCGTCGGGACCGGCCGAGCTGCTGATCGTGGCGGCGGGCAACGCTCCGCCGGCGGCGTCCGTGCCGTCGCCGGAGACATTCACGTTGACGATCTTCAAGCCAAGCGGAAGCTGGTCCTTGAAGTCGAGCTTCGCCTTTTTCAGCGCGGCCGCAAATGCCGGATTGGCAAAAGCTTGCGCATTGCCGCGCAGACCGAAACTCAGTGTGTAGAAGACATAGTCGCAGCTTCTCTGGCCGCCCTTCTTGGTGAAGAAGGGCACGATCCGCCCGGGTTCTGGATTGACGACACGCGGATTGTCGAGTTCGAGCTTCGGCTCCGGGCCGGCGATCACGATCGAATCGGGATCGATCGGCTGCGGCTTGTCGATGTCGGCCTGGGCGGTCTTGACTAGTGCAATCTTGGCCGGCGCAATATCCTCGGCGAAGCCGTGCACCGGGGTGAGCATGGCGACCGCGATACCGGCCGCCATCAGCCAGCGCGCGCCGCGCCTGGCATATGACAGGGGTTTCATGATCTTCTCCATGGCGGGTGTATTCGTTGCGAGTGGGGACAGGGCAAGAATGTTCATCTTTCCCTCCTCAACGTTCGCAACTGACGGCAGGCGTTCTGAGCGGCACGGTCATCTTGCAGCATGGGTAGTAGCCCCCCTTGTCGCGGTCGGACTGCCTGTAGAAGCAGAGCCCGACATCGACCGTATCGCCAGGGTAATGGCCGGTGATGTTGACCGTGTAGGGAGAGCCGGGAGCACGCGACAAGGGTGCGCTCACCCCGACCCCTGGCGTCCTCGACTGCGCCTTGATCGAATCGCCGCCAAAGCCTGAGCGGTCATGGAGATAGAGATCGGCCTCGAGGCCGGAGGGCGTGCAGAAATACCTGACATCCTCGACATCGAGACAGGGAGGCAGATTGCCGGGCGGTGGAAAATCAGGCGGATAGAAGGGTGGCAGATAGCCGCCGCCGGGTAGCTCGTCATAATAGCCGGCACGGCCTTCGCAGGGCCGCCAGACCTCGACATCGCCGACATGGCCTTCGACCTCCGGGTCTTCGAAATAGCCGTCGAAGTCGACGAACCACGAGCCGAAGGGCGGCACATTGGCCGGCTTGACCAATGGCGTCGGCGTTACTTGCACGCCGTGCACGGCAAGCGGCCCACCGGCGGCAAGCTGCTCGGCCAATGCCGGATTGTCGCGCAATTTGTCGCCTGTGTTGACCAGAGTGTCGGTGCAGACCGATGTGTCGAGATTGCCGTCGGAATCATAGCCATATTGCAGGTCGAGGCCGCCGGCCGATTGCCGGTTGCCTTCGGGGAAGCCGACCGCATATTCCTGCGGCGCCTCCACCCAGACCGATTCCGTCGCCGGATCGTCCGGGTTTTCGCGCCAGTAGCGAATGACCTCGCCCCTGCCGGAATCGGCGAACTGGCTGTAATCGTAGCGGTTTTCGACCGGCCCGCGCTGTGCAAGGTACATGAAGCCCTTGTTGTCGAAGGCGATGTCGGTGACGGCGTAGGCCTTGTCGGCCTTGACCGTCAGCTCCCAGCGCGGATCGCCGGCGAAACTGCCGTCGCGGGCAATGCCCACCGACCAGATCTCGGCTTTTTCACCGACCGAATAGTAAAGCCTGCCGCCATGATAGGCGACGGACCAGACGCGGCGCTCGTCCTGCGTATAGCCCCAAGTGTCGGGATCCTCGCTGTCGAAGGCGGCGCCCTGAATGTCCATCACCGAGCCGTCGTCGGCGACAGGGGCCAGTCCGCGCGCCGGGCGCCCGGCAACGCCATGGTCGAAATTGTCGACCGGCGTGCCGTTGGCGTCGAGGCGGTGGATCAGGCCGGTGTCGAGGTCCGAGGCGAAGAACTGGCGGTGGATGTTGTCGAAGCTGATGTCGCCGATGCCGGGACCGCTATTGGTGTCGAGGTCGGCGAATTTGGACACGGCGCCGGTGATGCCGTCGATCTTCCAGATCGTGCCCGGTCCGCCGCCGTTTTCGGTGCCGAACTGGCCCTCCATGAAGGTGGCACCTGCCGCCCCGCGGCGCTGGCGCTCGGGCCGCCTGTCATTATCGGCGTCCGGGGTGACGATGCGGATGCCTTCGAGCGAGGTGGCGCCGGCATAGAGGTTCGGAACCCCCGAGGCGACGCCGTCGCGCACGCCGTCGTCGTAGGTGATGGCGAACACCTGGCCGATCTGCCCGGCGGCCACCTCGAAAGGCGGCGGCGTGTAGACGAGCTGGCCCGAGGCCGGCCCGCCCAGCCCTGAAACGTCGAAAACGCGCAAGGTAGCGCGCGCGGTGTCGATGAAGGTCTCGTCGACCGGATCGATGCCTGGCGGCAGGCCCTCCTCGAAATTGGGGATGACGGTGCCGGAAAATCCGGTCACCGCCATCGACCCTGGGTGGAGGATCTGCGTTTCCTGCGCCCGGGCCGCAGTGCCAAGCCACAGGCTGGCGGCGATCGCCAGGAATCCGATGGTTTTGTGCATCGCGCGGCGCAAGCGGCCGGCGTGCACGAACGAGCCGTGTTCACAACACATGAGATTTCCCCCGCGGCCTACGGGAGAAACATCCGGCCCTGCCGCGCAAATCAGGGCAAGGCGCGGGGTTCCGGCACGTTTTTCCCTGATCGAATTGCCTGCTTTCCTCACGCTGACGATACGCCTGCACCTCGGCAGGGTCAACGCAATCAGCGGAAAGCCCAGCGCATCGACCCCGTCTCGAAGGTGGTGGTCGCGCCGAGCTCCTGTTGCTTCCGCAGACCATGGAGCCTCTGGTTTTCCAGTCATGGGGCTGTCCTTTCCGGGCCGCGCCATGCGACGCCTGAGCATCAGTCGCGGACGGAGGCGGAAAGGTTCATGGGGATGTTGTAGCAAAGGGTGATAAACGCCTTGCGCAGAATGCTTGCGCGTTGCGCAGCCTGTTCTTATATACGCGCCAAGCCGTTCAGCGCCGGTACGCCGGTCGCCGGAGCGGAATTTCTTGTGAACAGGGGCTTTCGTCGGAACGCCTTACGGGTCCTGAGAGCCTGCTTAGCGGAGAGACTAGAACAATGGCAAAAGTAATCGGTATCGATCTGGGAACGACCAACTCCTGTATCGCCCTCATGGATGGCAAGGAGCCGAAGGTCATCGAGAATGCGGAAGGCGCGCGCACCACCCCTTCCATCGTCGCCATCAACAGCGACGGCGAGCGCCTTGTCGGCCAGCCGGCCAAGCGCCAGGCGGTCACCAATCCTGAAAACACCATCTTTGCGGTCAAGCGCCTGATCGGCCGCCGCTATGACGATCCGGTGACGGAAAAGGACAAGAAGCTTGTCCCCTACAGAATAGTCAAGGGCGACAATGGCGATGCCTGGGTCGAGGCCGGCGGCAAGAAGCAGTCGCCCAGCCAGATCTCGGCGATGATCCTGCAGAAGATGAAGGAAACGGCGGAGGCCTATCTCGGCGAGAAGGTCGAGAAGGCGGTCATCACCGTTCCGGCCTATTTCAACGACGCCCAGCGCCAGGCCACCAAGGACGCCGGCAAGATCGCCGGCCTCGAAGTGCTGCGCATCATCAACGAGCCGACCGCGGCCGCCCTTGCCTATGGCCTCGACAAGAAGGAAGGCAAGACCATCGCCGTCTATGACCTTGGCGGCGGCACGTTCGATATTTCGGTGCTCGAGATCGGCGACGGCGTCTTCGAGGTGAAGTCGACCAATGGCGACACCTTCCTCGGCGGCGAGGATTTCGACATGCGCCTGGTCGAATATCTGGCGGCCGAGTTCAAGAAGGAACAAGGCATCGACCTGAAGAACGACAAGCTCGCCCTGCAGCGCCTCAAGGAAGCGGCCGAAAAGGCCAAGATCGAGCTGTCGTCCACCACGCAGACCGAGATCAACCTGCCGTTCATCACGGCGGACGCCACCGGGCCCAAGCACCTGACGCTGAAGCTGACGCGGGCGAAGTTCGAGAGCCTGGTCGAGGATCTCGTCCAGCGCACCATCGACCCCTGCAAGGCGGCGCTCAAGGATGCCGGCCTGAAGGCCGGCGAGATCGACGAGGTCGTCCTGGTCGGCGGCATGACCCGCATGCCCAAGATCCAGGAGATCGTGAAGCAGTTCTTCGGCAAGGAGCCGCACAAGGGCGTCAACCCGGATGAGGTCGTCGCACTGGGTGCCGCCATCCAGGCCGGCGTGCTGCAGGGCGACGTCAAGGACGTGCTGTTGCTCGACGTGACGCCGCTGTCGCTCGGCATAGAGACGCTGGGCGGCGTGTTCACGCGCCTCATCGAGCGCAACACGACGATCCCGACCAAGAAGAGCCAGGTGTTCTCGACGGCGGAAGACAGCCAGTCGGCCGTGACCATCCGCGTCTTCCAGGGCGAGCGCGAAATGGCCGCCGACAACAAGGCGCTCGGCCAGTTCGACCTGGTCGGCATTCCGCCGGCGCCGCGCGGCGTGCCGCAGATCGAGGTCACCTTCGACATCGACGCCAACGGCATCGTCAACGTCTCGGCCAAGGACAAGGGCACCGGCAAGGAGCACCAGATCCGCATCCAGGCGTCGGGTGGTCTGTCGGATGCCGACATCGAGAAGATGGTGAAGGACGCCGAGGCCAACGCCGAGACCGACAAGAAGCGGCGCGCGCTGGTCGAGGCCCGCAACCAGGCCGAAGCGCTGGCGCATTCCTCGGAGAAGTCGCTGAAGGAATATGGCGACAAGGTTCCCGAGGCCGACCGCACGGCGATCGCCGACGCGATCGCGGCGCTGAAGGCCGCTGCCGAAAGTGATGACGCGGCCGAGATCGAGGCCAAGACGCAGGCGCTCGCCGAAGTCTCGATGAAGCTCGGCCAGGCCATGTACGAGGCTTCGCAGAAGGAAGCCGCGGAAGCCGATGCCAAGGCGGACGCCGCCAAGGACTCGGACGTGGTCGACGCCGATTTCGAGGAAATCGACGAGGACGACGACAAGAAGAAGTCGGCCTGAACCGTCTGACGGTAATTAAAGCAGAGAGCCCGGCGCACAGCCGGGCTTTTTTGCAACCCTCGCCGAAAAAATGCGGACCTTGTCGAAAAAATGCGGGCAACCCCTTCTCGACACTGGCATCCCGGCGCCATCGCACCTAAATCGGAACGACGTGCCGGCAAACGACGCAAGAAGCCTGAAGACGTTGAGTATCCGGACTGCGGGAAAAGATGAAAGCTGATTTCTACGAAACGCTGGGTGTCGAGAAAGGCGCCGACGACAAGGAGCTGAAGAGCGCTTTCCGCAAGCTCGCCATGCAGTTCCATCCCGACCGCAATCCCGGCGATCATTCCTGCGAGCACAAGTTCAAGGAAATCAACGAGGCCTACGAGACGCTGAAGGACCCGCAGAAGCGCGCGGCCTATGACCGTTTCGGCCACGCCGCCTTCGAACAAGGCGGCATGAATGGCGGGGCGCAGGGCTTTGGCGCCGGCGGCTTTGCCGACATTTTCGAGGATATTTTCGGCGACATGATGGGCGGGCGCCAGCGCCGTTCGTCCGGCGGGCGCGAACGCGGCGCCGATTTGCGCTACAACATGGAAATCACGCTGGAGGAGGCATTTGCCGGCAAGACCGCGCAGATCCATGTGCCAGCCTCGATTTCGTGCACGGAATGCTCCGGCAGCGGCGCCAAGCCTGGCACCCAGCCGGTCACCTGCTCGATGTGCAACGGCCATGGCAAGGTGCGGGCCACGCAAGGCTTCTTCTCGATCGAGCGCACCTGCCCGCAATGCCAGGGGCGTGGCCAGACCATCAAGGAACCGTGCCCGAAATGCGCCGGCCAGGGCCGCGTCACCGAGGAGCGCTCGCTGTCGGTCAACATCCCGGCCGGCATCGAGGACGGCACCCGCATCCGGCTTGCCAATGAGGGCGAGGCCGGCCTGCGCGGCGGCCCGTCCGGCGATCTCTACATTTTCCTCGCGGTCAGGCCGCACGAATTCTTCCAGCGCGACGGCGCCGATCTCTATTGCAAGGTGCCGATCTCGATGACGACGGCAGCCCTTGGCGGCTCCTTCGAGGTGGCGACGCTGGACGGCACCCAGACCAAGGTGAAAGTGCCGGAAGGCACCCAGAACGGCCGCCAGTTCCGCCTCAAGGGCAAGGGCATGCCGGTGCTGCGCCAGCCCAATGTCGGCGATCTCTATATCCAGACCGCGGTCGAGACGCCGCAGAATCTATCGCGCCGCCAGCGCGAGCTGCTGGAAGAGTTCGAGCAGCTGTCCTCGCAGGACAATTCGCCCCAGTCGAGCGGCTTTTTCGCCCGCATGAAGGACTTTTTCGAGGCCTTCGGCGAACGCTGAAGCAATTCCCGCCGGCAAGGTGTAGAATAGGCCTGCTCGCGAGGCTTCCCAAGCGTCATCAACACCTTATGCGGGCATTCGCCTTGCCTTGGACTGCTTAACTGCTAAGTAGCGTCCCGGGGGAGCGTTCAGGAGAACTTGCATGGCACGTGGTCCCGGATTGCGAAAAGCGCTGGCGGAAAAGTTCGACGACGAACTGAAATTCTTCAGGGGCTGGATCGACAAGCCGAAGGCTGTCGGTTCGATCGTGCCCACCAGTTCCATCACCGCCCGCAAGATGGCCTCGATCGTCAATCCGAAATCGGGCCTGCCGGTGCTCGAAGTCGGGCCTGGCACCGGCGTCATCACCCGCGCCATCCTCGCCCATGGTGTGCGGCCTGAAAATCTTTACGCGGTTGAATATTCAACCGATTTCGTGCGCCATCTGCGCCGGCTCTATCCCGGCGTCAACGTCATCGAGGGCGACGCCTTCAATCTCGACGCCACGCTTGGCGACAGACGCGACATGGTCTTCGATTCCGTCGTCTCCGGCGTGCCGTTGCTCAATTTTCCTGTCGCCCAGCGCATCGCCTATATTGAAAGCCTGCTCGACCGCATCCCCGAGGGCCGCCCGGTCGTGCAACTGACCTATGGCCCGCTATCGCCGATCCCGCCCGGCCGCGGCGACTACACGGTCAAGCATTTCGATTTCATCATCCGCAACATCCCGCCGACGCAGCTGTGGATCTACCGGCGCGAGGCGCATTAGTTTCTCGGCGCAGAGCCGTTCGCTCCTCCTGGAGCTGACCGCATTCGATTGGCGTAACCATCCATCACTTCGTCATCCACGGGCGGAGCAAGGAGCGTAGCGACGCAGCGCAGACCCGAGGATCCATGCCGTGACTTCTGTGCGCCGCTACGGTGCAGATTCTGCTCCGCTGCGCTCCATGGCCAGGGTCACGGAATGGATCCCAGGGTCTCCGCGACGGAGCTGCGCTCCTGCTCCGCCCAGGGATGACGAAAGTCGAGGGGCTCGGCCAATCCCGAGCGTTTTATGGTTCCGGTGCGTTGATTTGAATGATTCTTGGCTGTACCTGTCCGGAGACAAGGTTGGCCAATGGCAGTGATCCCGAAAATTCTCGTCTTCGCCGGCTCGGTCCGATCAGGCGCTTTCAGTGGGAAGACCGCCGATGTGGCGCAGAAGGAACTTGCCATGCAGGGCGCCGAGGTGACCCGCATCTCGCTCGCCGACTATCCGCTGCCGATCCTGGACGAGGACCTGGAAAAGGAAAAGGGCATCCCTGAAAACGCCATGACGCTCGGCCGGCTGATCGCTGCCCATGACGGGCTGCTGATCGCGACGCCCGAATATAACGGCTCGATCCCGCCATTGCTCAAGAACAGCATCGACTGGGTGAGCCGGGTGCGCAAGGATGGCAACCGGTCATTCAGGCCGCTTGTCGGCAAGGTCGCCGGCCTCTGCTCGTCTTCCAAAGGGAACTTCGCCGGGATACGCTGCATCAACCACCTGCGCGCCGTGTTGGTGCGTTGCCAGATGGAGGTGGTGACGCCGGAATGCTCGGTACCTGAGGGCGGCAACGCCTTCGACGAGGCCGGGAATTTCAGGGACGAAAGACTGCGCAAATCGATGGAGCACCTATGCCGCACGCTGATCGAAACCTCGCGTTTGCTGTCCACCCGGATCGAGGCATGATCCTGGAACAGGCCGATACCATGCAGGACAGGCTGATCGTCGGCCTTGATGTGCCGACGCTGAAGGAAGCCGAGAAGGCGGTGCGCGAGCTCGACGGCGTGGTCTCCTTCTACAAGATCGGCTATCAGCTCGCCTTCGCCGGCGGGCTGGATTTTGCCCGCGAACTCGCCAGCGGCGGCACCAAGATCTTCCTCGACATGAAGCTGCTCGACATCGACCATACGGTTGCCAGGGGCGTCGAGAACATCGCCAAGATGGGCATGACCATGCTGACGCTGCATGCCTATCCCAAGACGATGCGGGCGGCGGTCGAGGCTGCCAGGGGCAGCGATCTCTGCCTGCTTGCCGTCACCGTGCTGACCTCGATGGACGAGCAGGACGTGATCGACGCCGGCTATGAATACGACCCGCACACGCTGGTGCTGAGGCGCTCCGAACAGGCGCTCCATGCCGGCATGGGCGGCATTGTCTGCTCGGCCGAGGAAGCGGAAGCGGTGCGCCGGATCGTCGGACCCAACATGGCCGTGGTGACGCCGGGAATACGGCCCAAGGGCAGCGACCATGGCGACCAGAAGCGCGTGGTGACGCCGCGCCAAGCGATCCGCAACGGCTCCAGCCATCTCGTCGTCGGCAGGCCGATCGTCGGCGCGGCCGACCGGCGGGCGGTCGCGGAAGCCATCCTTGAGGAAATGCGCTCCGCTTGAGTGCAACAGGACGTTCGGAGAAGAAGAATGCCCAAGGGATACTGGATCGCCCGCGTCGATGTGCGCGACGCCGAAGGCTACAAGGACTACGTCGCCGCCGCCAAACCGGCTTTCGAGCGTTTCGGCGCCAAATTCCTGGCGCGCGGCGGCGAGCATGAGAAGGCCGAGGGGCCCGGCCGCGCCCGCAACGTGATCATCGAGTTTCCATCGCTCGCCGACGCGCATGACTGCTACCACTCGCCGGAATATCAGCGTGCCGTTGCCATCCGCCAGAAGGTGGCCGACGGCGAGATCGTGCTGGTCGAGGGAATTTAGAGCAATTCCAGGAAAAGTGTGAAACGGTTTTCCTGGGAAAAGCGCGTAGCGCTTTCCCTTGGGAATTGCGCAAAAACAAAGAGATAGAGCCTGTGCCATCCCGATGAAATCGGGATGGGGCGACCACAACCGCCGCGACGCTCAGACCGAATGCAGGATGTAGAGCTTCCGCGTTTTCTCGTGAATGGTCCATTCGCCCTCCCAGCCAAGCGGCAGGACAAGCAACTCGCCGGGTCCGACATCCCTAACCGCGCCGTCAGGACCGTGCAGCGTCACACGACCGGTGACGATGTGGCAAATCTCGGAATTCGTCTCCCGGCGTGCGGTGAACCGGCCCTGCGAACATTCCCAGACACCGACCTCGATCTTGCCGTCATCCGAAGTCCAGAGGGTGTTGGCCGCTTCGAGCTGATCGCCCGCCACCGAGGTGGGTTTCAGCACGGGCTCACCGAGGTCGATATGCGCAAGGTGCGCGAAGGTCTTGAAGTCGATCATTCCTAAGTCCTCAGATGGTGCGGTTCAATGCCCGGTGATGCGATCGGCCAGGGCCGCCAGCCGCGATGTGCGCGGCAGCCCCTTTGCTTCCCGCTCGTCGGCAATTCGATAGAGCTGATACATGGAATGGACGCCCAGCCAGCGCAGCGGCTCCGGCTCCCATTTACGCACCGTTCGATTGACCCAGGGCAGCCGCGTCAGGTCGGTGTCGTTGCCCAGCAGCAGATCCCTCAGTGTGCGTCCCGAGAGATTCGAGGTGGAAACGCCGAGGCCTACATAGCCGCCTGCCCACCCTATTCCGGTCTGCTTGTCAAAGCCTACTGTCGTGCACCAGTCCCGCGGCACGCCCAGCGTTCCACACCACGCATGGTCGAGCTTGAGCCCCCTGGTCTGCGGCAGAAGCGTCGTCAGGATCTTGTGCAGCTTGTCGATCGTCGCCTGCTGAGTGACGCCTCGAACATCGGTCTTCGAGCCAAATCGATAAGGCACCCCGCGTCCACCCATGGCAATGCGCCCTTCCCGGGTGCGCTGCGCGTAGCAGTATGCGTGCGCGGCGTCGCCAAGAACCTCATAGCCATCCCAGCCGATTTCGCTCCACAGCTTTTCGGACAACGGCTCGGTCACCACGATGGCGCTGTTGAGCGCCAGCCAAAGCCTTTCGTGACCAGCGATACCCGCGGTAAAGCCTTCGGTTGCACGTATGATTTTTTCGGCGCGCACCACGCCTCGATTGGTTGCGACCTTGCCCTTCTCGATCGACAGCACGGTCGTCTGTTCGTAGATCGGGACACCGAGGCGCTCCACGGCCCTGGCGAGCCCCTGCACCAGCTTCGCGGGCTGAATCCGCGCAACTTTCTTGATGACGAAGGCGCCGCGCGCGTTGTGTACCGCTATGCGCCGGCGCATCTCCGCCGCATCGATATACCCCACGCGTTCGTCGCTCAGCTCCCATGACCTGGCATGGGCATACATCGCCTTCGCGCGCTGCTCCTGCGCCTCGTTGGTTGCGACCAGCAATTCGTCGGTACGGCGAATGTCGGCGTCGATGCCTTCGGTCTCCGCCACCGATATGACCTCGTTGACCGTGCCCATCATTGCCGCCTGCATGGCGATGACCCCGGCGCGGGACGACGCCTTCTCATATTTTTCGCGCGACCATGAGAACCCGCCGGACAGCCAGCCGCCATTGCGCCCCGAAGCGCCGAAGCCGGCGAACTCCTTCTCGACGATGACGATGTTGAGGTGCGGCGCCGCCCGCTTCAAATAGTAGGCGGTCCAAAGGCCAGTGTAGCCGGCCCCGACGATACAAACGTCCGCCACGATATCGCCCTGCAACGGCGGCCGATAGCCGGGTACGCCGCCGATGTCGGCATACCAGAATGAAACGTCGCCGTTCTTCTTCACATCCATTGCCGCGATTTTCCCAGATTCAGGTCAGATTCAGGTCGGCCTTGTCGTCGTCCGCCAGCAGCTTCACGTCGCTGCCGGCAAATATGAGGTCGACTTCGTCGCCGATGGCGAAGGTCTCGGCATCCAGCGTCGAGCGCACGATCGCCTTGGACATGTCAGCCAGAACGACCTCGTATTTGGAGCCCGATCCGAGATAGATGGCCTCGCCAATGCGCCCGGGCAGAGTGTTTTTATCCCTTCCGCCCATCCCCCGCCTGGCGAGGCTCAGCTTCTCCGGCCGCAGCAGCATCGCGGGTTTGGCGCCGCCGGGAAGGCGTTTGGCGGTGGTCACTTTCCGTCCGGCTATGTCGATGGCGGTCTCGTCGCCCGAGGTGGAGGGTGCGCCACGCAGTATGGTCGAGTCGCCTACGAACTTTCCGACGAACAAGGTCTCGGGCTCGTCGTAGAGTTGGCGGCCGCTGCCGATCTGCTCGATGCGTCCCTGGTTGAACACGGCGATGCGGTCCGAGAGGACCAGGGCCTCCTCCTGGTCATGCGTGACGTAAACGAAGGTGGTGCCCAGTTCCCGGTGGATTCGCTTGATCTCGAGCTGCAGCCATTCACGCAGCTTCTTGTCGAGCGCCCCGAGCGGCTCGTCCATCAGTAGCAATGGCGGGTCGAATACGATGGCGCGGGCCAGCGCGACGCGCTGCTGCTGCCCGCCGGAGAGTTCGCTGGGGAAGCGGTGGCCGAAATCCGTCATCTTCACCATGTCCAGAGCCTTGCGCACCCGGGCTTCACGATCGGGATTGGCGATGCCGCGCAGGCTCAGCGGATAGGCGACGTTCCTGCTGACCGTCATATGCGGAAACAGCGCGTAGTGCTGGAAGACCACGCCGGTATTGCGTTTGTGCGCCGGTACGCCGATGACGCTCTTGCCGCCGACATCAAGCGAACCTGAACTCACCTCGGTGAAGCCGGCGATGATGTTCAGCGTGGTCGTCTTGCCCGAACCGCTAGGCCCAAGCAGCGTCATGAATTCCCCCGGCTCGATGCGCAGCGAGACCTCATCGAGGGCGATGAAGCTGCCATAGTGTTTGCTGACCGATTTGAGATCGATGGCTGCGCCGCGGGTTGATGGTGAGGCCATGTCAGCGTTTTCCCTGCCGCGAACCGATGAGAAGTCCCGCCCCGATCACCAGCGACGTCGCGATGAAGAGCAGCGTGCCCACGGCCGCAACGGTGGGGTCGGCGTCCCGGGTAATGCTGGAGAATATCTGGACCGGCAGCGTCTTCAGGTAAGGGCTGGTGATGAACAGCGCGACGATGATCTCGTCGAATGAGGTCACGAAGGCAAACAGCAGACCCGACAGGATGCCCGGCGCGATCAGCGGCAACGTCACGGTCCTGAACGCCGTCAGCTGGGTGGCGCCGAGACTGGCCGCGGCAGTCTCCAGCCGTTTGTCGAAGACTTCCAGGCTGGCGGAGACGGCGATGATGACGAAAGGAACGGCGAGCATGGTGTGGGCCATCACGAAACCGGTCATGGTGCCGACCAGCTGCGTGTCGAGATAGACGGCATAGATGCCGACGGCGAGCACCACCCCTGGCACGACCATTGGCGTGATCAGCAGTGCGCGCAGCACGCCGCTGACGCGGCTTTTCATGCGATCGAGGCCGAACGCCGCCAGCGTGCCGATGATTGTGGCGAACACTGCCGTGACGACGGCAACCTTGAGCGAACTGACCAGGCTCGCCGACCATTCGGGGTTGGTGAAGAAGTTCTGGTACCACTGCCAGGAGAAGCCGGACGGCGGAAAGGCCAGCGACTTCTTGTCGTTGAACGACATCGGCACGACGACGATTGTCGGTGCGATCAGCCAGACGGCGACGAGCAGGCAGAACAGACCAAGCAGGATTCGACCGGGCAGTTTCATCAGCGCCTCGATCCCGTCTTGTGCGGCTGGCGCGACAGCGGCGCCGCGAGCGCCAGCAGGACGAAGGTCGCGATCAACAGCACCACACCCATGGCGCCGCCGCGGCCCCAGTTGAGCAGGCTGAGTACCTGGTTCTGGATCAGGGTCGAGAGCATGGTCGAGCGCGGACCGCCGAGCAGTGCGGGCGTGATGTAGAAGCCGAGTGCCAGAATGAACACGATGATGGCGCCGGCGTAGACGCCCGGAAGCGAGAGCGGCAGATAGACCTGGGCAAAGGCGCGCGCAGGACTCGCGCCCAAGCTTCGTGCCGCCTGCAAGAGCCGCAGGTCGATCGCCTTCATCACCGAATAGAGCGGCAGGATCATGAACGGCAACAGCACCTGCGCCATGCCGATCACGACGCCCGTCTGCGTGCGGATCAGCTTGACCGGGCCGAGGCCGACGCTCCGGATGACGGAGTTGATCACGCCGGAGTCCTGCAACAGGATAACCCATGCCAGGGTGCGCACCACTCCGCTTACCCAGAACGGCACCAGCACGCACAGGATGAGGACGAGCCGCATCTTGGGTCCGACCACGGTCATCACATAGGCATAGGGGTAGCCGGCAATGAGACACACCAGCGTCACCCAGGCGGAGATCGCGAAGGTCCGCTGAAGTACCGTCAGGTTGACCGGCGTTCCGAAGAACCAGACATAGTTCTGCCATCCCCATTGCGGCTCGGAAAAGCTGCGCAGGGTCACGATGGCGAGCGGCAGGCCCAGGCAGACGACGAGCAGCAGCAGCGCCGGTGCGACGAGCCAGAATGCCTGTCCCCGAAACCAGCGCCACCGATCGTCCGCCGCGGCAGCCGGACCCGTGTCCCGGCTGCCGGTTGCGCTCGCTGCCACGGTGGCGGACCTAGTTGCCCGCCATCAGCGCGTTCCACTTTTCGTTCGCCACCTCGAAGTTTTCCACCCAGAACTTGATGTTCTGATGATAGCCAAGCTTGAGCTTGTCCGGCGTGTTGGTCATGAACGATGCCGTAATCTCGTCCACTTGCGGCTTCGCGTCTTTGTGGATCGGCGTATACGAGGTGGTTTTGGCAAGCGTCTCCTGCGCACTCTTGCCGACATAGGCGTTGATCAGCGCATAGGCCGCGTCGGCGTCCTTGACGCCCATCGGAATGGTCATCTGGTCCATCACGACCAGCCAGTCCTGCCACACCGGCGTGTACTTGGCGCCATTCTTCACCGCGGTCATGGCACGTCCGGTCCACATCGCGATCATGTCGGCTTCGCCGGATTCGGCGAGTTGCTGGGAATCGGCGCCGGTCTTCCAGAAGATCGTATCCGGACCGAGCGACTTCACCTTCTCGACAGCCTTGTCGATGTCGGCCACGGTCATGTTTTCCACCGAACCGCCGGCCGCGAGCAGCGCCTGCTCGACCATACCGCCGGACAGATCGCCGCTGCCTTCCAGAGCGCGCGAGCCCGGGAACTTCTCGACGTCGAAGAAATCCTTCCAGCTCTTGGGCGGATTATCCTTGTACTTTTCGGTGTTGTACATCAGCACCACGCCATAGTTCATGGCCGGCACGCTGCATTCGCTGATCTGGCCTTCTGGAATGTTCGAGGTGTCGATCTTCGAGAAGTCCAGTTTCTGAAACAGCTTGCCGCAATAGACGTAGGGCGGGAAATCACCGGTATCGACGACGTCCCAGGTCACGTTGCCGGACTCGACCTGCGCCTGCAGTTTCGAGATTTCGGTTGGCCCGTCGCTGAGCAGCTTTACACCGGACTTGTCGACGAATTCCTTTAGCGCGGCAATCTGACCATCCTGATATATGCCTCCATACGAGACGAAGGTGAGCGTCTTGTCCTTCAGCGAACCCTCGGCCACCTCGCCCGCCACGGGCTTGCTCTGTGCGAGCGCTGCGGTGGTCATCATCAGCAACCCGAATGCTATCCCCTGTCCAATCCTGGTCTTCATGTTGCATCTCCCATTTACGTGCACCCGCGTTACTTCAGTCCGCCCGGCTGCGAGCCTTGTCCGGGCATATACTGATTGAGCTCCGCCGCGCCGCTGGTTGGCGGCGCAATGATCCAGAGCACCTGTGCCGGTGTCTCGCCGATGTTCACCGTGCGATGCGGCGTCGAAGTTGCGTACTCGATGCTGTCGCCCTCGTTCATGACGAAGCGCTCGTCGGCCAATGTCAGTTCGACTGTTCCCTTCAGGACGACAAACATCTCGTGCTTGCCGCCATGCGTGTAAGCGTCGTCGCCGGTCGAGCCGCCAACGTCGAAATCTCCCGAATAAACCTCGAATTCATGGATCGGCCGCCGCGACAGCAGCGTCTTTCGGCAACCCTGGCTGACCGGCAGCAGGGGGCGGTCGGCTCTGGTGAGCACCTTGTGGAAGGCGCCTTCGGTCTGCTCGAACAAATCATTGATGCCAAGGTCCAGGGCAGCCGCGATCCGCATCAGCGTGCTGGCGCTGGCTCCGCTCAGATTGCGCTCGAACTGGCTGATAAAGCTCGCCGTCGTGCCGACCATGTCGGCCAACTGGCGAAGCGAAATGCGTCGGGCCGTGCGTATGGCCTTGATCCGTCCACCGACATGCTTCGCCTTGCGCGCTTCCGTCGCCAGCGCGGCCACCTCCGGATATGTCGCAGGGTCGACTTTCACCGCGTTGCTCCCTCACTTAACACACTATTAAGTGGCGTGTTGGAACGCAAGCCATTTGTCGAGACACCCAAAGGTGCTGGGTCGCCGGCGGCTATGGAGCCTGGCCGACAACCGGCCGGAGCCGTTTGACAACAACCGATACATGGCCGGCGCATCCAGCAATCGACCTCCAAGTCCGAATAGCCTCGTCGAACAATTGCGAGGCGGAAAGATCGACATTGACATGCAGGTATTTACCTGCATATTAGCCTCATAACAGAGTGAGGCCGATGGACGCCGACAAGGTTTTCAAGGCGCTGGGCGACCCGACACGCAGAAGGCTGCTTGACCTTCTGTGTGAGAAGAACGGGCAGACGCTCGGCCAGCTTTGCGAGAACCTGGACATGGCAAGGCAATCCGCCACCCAGCACATCGACCTGCTGGAGGCGGCCAATCTGGTGAACACGGTCAAGCGCGGCCGCGAAAAGCTGCACTTCATCAATCCGGTGCCGCTGCACGACATCTACGAGCGCTGGGTGCGAAAATTCGAACGGCAGCGGCTCAGCCTGCTGCACGACCTGAAGCAAGAACTCGAAGGAGACGACCAATGACCAGAGCGACGACCAGTTTTGTCTACGTGACCTATATCCGCTCGACGCCGCAAAAGGTGTTCGAGGCCATAACCAGGCCCGATATCGCACGGCGCTACTGGGGCCACGAGAACGTCTCCGACTGGAAGGCGGGATCGAAATGGGAACATATCCGCGCCAATGACGAGCGCACCGTCGAACTCGTCGGCAAGGTCGTCGAAATCTCGCCGCCGACCCGTCTCGTGATGACCTGGGCGAACGCCTCGCAGGCCGACGACCCGTCGAAATACAGCCGGGTGACGTTCGGCATCGAGGAATACGACACCATGGTGCGGCTGACCGTTACCCATGACGAACTCGAAGCCGGCAGCGGCATGGCGAAAGGCATCAGCCAGGGCTGGCCGGCGGTGCTGTCGAGCATGAAATCCTTCCTCGAAACCGGCAGCGGCATCGATCTTTTCGCCAAGCCGAAATCGGCCCGATCCTAGAGCAATTCCAGGAAAAGTGTGACGCGCTTTCCCTGGGGAATTGCGCAAAAACAAAGAGATAGAGCGGGAGTATGACAGTGACCAAGCGTTATACCGGCGGATGCGCATGCGGCGCGATCCGTTATGAAACAAGCGGCGAGCCGATCTTCCAGAACCACTGCCAATGCCTCGATTGCCAGAAGCGCAGTGGCACCGGGCACGGATCCTATGTGACCTTCGCCCAGCGCGCCGCCGCGACAATTACGGGCGAAGCAAAAACCTGGCGGATAAAGGGCGACAGCGGCAACGAAAAGGTCCACGCCTTCTGCCCGACCTGTGGAACGCCGGTTTACCTGACATTCGCCGCCATGCCGGACCTGATAGCGATCCACGCGACCAGCCTCGACGATCCGGGCCAGTTCCAGCCGCAAGCGCTCACCTACAGCATCCGCGGCCATGGCTGGGACACGATGGATCCCTTGTTGCAGTCATTCGAGCGAATGCCGCACGGGTAGAGTCGGCCGGGAACAACCCCGGGGACGAATGCCGCCAGTCGGCCCGGAATCCGGCCCGTTTAAGCGGTCAGTCGGCTTGCCGCTGTCTCGGCCATAGCATCCGCCAGGCTCAGGCCCCATTGCTTGTGGCAATAGTCGCGAAAATCGAAGCAGGGCAGGCCGGGGCAGACTTCGAACTCGATGAGGTGAACATGGTCGTCCGCCTCGACCCTGAAATCGATGGAAAACACATCACGCAGGCCGAGCCCGGTCACCAGCCGCTCGGCGATGCGGCGGATTGTTGCGGCGGCGCCCGGCTGGGTGGCGGCAACCGACTCAAGCACCGGCTCCGTATACTCTCCCGCCGCCTTGGCGGCTTCGCCGGTTTCGCCGTAGAGCGCAAGGCTGTCCGCCATGGTCTGGAAATCGCCGCCCGAATCGACAAAGGCGATGCCGAGCGCCTCGACGCCGGTATCAAGCTTCACGCCGAGAAAACTTGCGCGCGCATTGCGCCCGGCGACATAGGGCTGCACGACGACATCGTCGCGATAGGCGGCAAAGACGCGCCGGCTAAGCTCCAGCGCGTGGCCTAGATCGCTGCTGCGTGAATCCGGCCAGATGCCGATCTTGGCGCCGAGCCGGTTCGGCTTGACGAACCAGCCGGCGTCCGAGGCCGGCGGCTCGACCAGCCAGCGGCCGTCGCGGGCAAGCCCGGCTTGTGGCACCGGCAGACCGAGCGCGCCGAGCACGGCGCCGGCGCGGAACTTGTCCTGGCAGAGCGCAAACAGCGCATCGTCGGCGCCGATAATCTTCAGGCCGTTCAGCCGCGCCAGAGCCGGTGCTGCGCCGCCGCGGAAATAGGCGATGCCGTCGGTCAGCGTCCAGACAAGCGTGGCCCTGGGGTCCTCGCCGGCGAGCGCGCTCACGGCATCGTCGAGCGCCACCGGCGCAAAGGACAGGCCGCGCTTCAGACAGGCCGCCGCCAGCGCGTCGAATTCGGGCGCGATGTCGGTCGATTGTGCCAGATAGGAGCCAATCTCGGCGGCGCGCTCCGGCAAATGGCCATCGGCGACCAGCCGCTCGATGCAGACCTTTTCGGGCTCATGGACGAGGATCAGCTTCGGCTTGCGGCTTGACATGGGGTGAGCGATTCCTGGCGGCGCGATCGCCTAGCATCGCATGGCCAATATATCAGGCTTTCGCTGAGCCGACACAGGCCGGACGCCCGCACGACAGCGCAAACATACTCATGCAATCAGCACGCGCGGCTCGAAGCGGCCATTGACTGGAATGTCGAGCAGAAATGTCATGCCGCCCTGCAGGTCGAGAAGACGCTGTTTCTCACTCTTGCCCGACCAGGCGGAGGTGACCGCCAGCCGGTCGGCATTCCTGCCGACAAAGGCGGGACAGGATGGCTGGGTCACCGGCATGGCGACCGTGCGGACAAGCTTGCCGTCGGGTCCGTAGCCCTCGATGACGCTGCCGCCCCAGCAGGCGTTCCACAAGATGCCGTCGCGGTCGAACACCGAGCCGTCGATATAGCCCTTGGCCGAGCGGTGATCGACGAACACTTTCGGCTCGCCGACCGGCAGGCCGGTTGCCGGATCGCAGCCGACGCGCATCAAAAGGCCGGTGCTGGTGTCGGTGTAGTGGGCGACCGTTCCATCCTGCGAAAAACAGATCGAGTTCGACACGGTGATATCGGAATAGAGCCGCCGCAGTTCCCCCTTGAAAAACCAGTAGATCGAGCCGGCGCCCTTCTCCTCGCCCTTGCCCATCGTGCCGACCCAGAAGGCGCCGCAGGGATGGACGCGCGAATCGTTCGAGCGGGTGACCGCATTGTCGGCCTCGATCGGCGTGTGCAGCGTCAGCTTGCCGGTCGCGACATCGCGGACAAAGAGACCGGTCTCGGTGGCGATCAGCTGGCGCTGCCCGTCGATGATGGCGATGGCGCTGGCCATCTGGCCAAGGTCGTGGGCGGTGGTCGCGCCGCCGGACAGGCTTTTTTCCAGAAGCTGGCCGTTGACGATGTCGAACCAGTAGAGCGTATCGGTGGCGGGGTCATAGCTCGGCCCCTCGCCAAGCTGGCAGACATGATCGGAAAAAACCGAAACGATGGTCTCGTTCATTGTGCCGCTCCAAACGCCGCGTCCCAGGCCGCGACGGCGGCCCGCGCGCGTGTCGCCACCTCATCGACGCTCATGCCGGGCTTGAACAGGCTGGACCCCAGGCCAAAGACGCTGACGCCGGCCGCCTTATAGCCGGCAAAATCCTTGTCCGAGACACCGCCGACCGCGCCGACCAGCGTCCTGGCGGGCAAAACCGCGCGCATCGCCGCGATGCCGGCG
This sequence comes from Mesorhizobium sp. STM 4661, assembly GCF_000359125.1. Classification (GTDB taxonomy): domain Bacteria; phylum Pseudomonadota; class Alphaproteobacteria; order Rhizobiales; family Rhizobiaceae; genus Mesorhizobium. Next base: position 37,379 of record NZ_CAAF010000007.1, read on the forward strand.
GCGCCAAGCACGCTGGCCGGGAAGAATTTCAGCGCCGAAGCGCCGAGCCGGATGGCCTGGAACGCCTCGGTGGGGGTGAACACGCCGGGCATCGTCACCATGCCGTAGGTCATGGCGCGCGCAAGCACCTCGGCGTCGATGTTGGGGCTGACCAGCAGCCGCCCGCCAGCCTTGTGCAGGCCATCGACATCGGCTGGGCTCAGCACCGTGCCGGCGCCGACCAGCGCCGTGTTGGGCAGCGCTTGGACGATGCCGGCGATGGAGACAAACGGGTCCGGCGAATTGAGCGGCACTTCGATGGCTTCGATGCCGGCCTCGAAGACTGCCTTGCCGACGGCCACCGCCTCGTCCGGCCTGAGGCCGCGCAGGATGGCGACGAGGCCGCGCCCGAGCTTCGGAAAGGGTGCGGTCTCGGTCATGCGGCAACTCCAGTTCCGGCGATCATGCCATTCTCGCGCGCCGCCTCGACCAGGCCGGCGCGCACCGCCTCGTCGGCGTCGACCGTCCTGATTTCAAGCCCGGCGAGGCCGAGCGCTTCGGCATAGAGCGTGCCGAGCGCGCCGGACGCGATCAGTACGATTGGCGCGGCACTTTTCCCATAGCGGCGGCTGGCCGAGGCGATCTCGCCGCCGATCAGCAGGCCGGACAGGCAAGCGGCGGCATCTTCGGCCTTCAGGTCCTGCAGCAGACCGGCGGCGCGGATGGCGAACAGTCTCGAGGTGACATCGCCATCCTCGGCAAGCGCGCGCTCGCACCAGCGCCGGAAGTACGGATTGTCCGATGTGACCGGGCTGGGCTGCTCGCCCATCGAATGGCGCAGGATCGAATGCGCCGCCAGCACCGAATAGAGCTCGCCGGTCGGCCAGGTGCCGAAGCCGGCGACCGCGCCGTCCTTGACGGCGACCCATTTCGAATGAGTGCCCGGCATGCATACGAGATGACGGCCCTTTGCCGGCAAATCGGCGCCGGCAAGCTGCGTTTCCTCACCACGCATCACATCTGGCGCATCGATCTCTCGCTGGGCGAGGCCCGGCACGATGCGGATGTCGCGGCGCTGGCCCTCTATGCGGACCGCTCCCGCCAGGATGGCGCCGATCGGGGCCGGCACGGTGACGTAAGGCGCCTCCAGCCAGCCCTGGCGCGAGCCGGCCATGCCGCAGATGATCACCGGCAGCGTCGCCGAGGCGCCCATGGCGGCGAGGTGGTCTTCGAGTACGGCCGAAAAGCCCTTTTCGCGCGCGGTGATCAGCCCGTCGTCGCCGCGGCGTTCGGCAAGCACCGTGCCGGCACCGTCGAGCAGCCAGGCCCTGAGACGGGTGGTGCCCCAGTCGATCGCCGCGACCGCCGGCGCGTTGCCCGCAATCCCTGGACTCACAGATAACCCCCGTCGACGATCAGCATTTGCGCCGTAAGCATGCGCGAGGCATCCGAGGCCAGGAACAGCACCGTGCCGACGATGTCGTCGGGCTGCATGACGTCCTTGATGCATTGTTTGGCGACATGGGCGGCGAGCCCCTCTTCGGTGACCCAGAGTTCTCTCTGCCGCTCGGTGATCACCCAGCCCGGCGCAACGGCGTTGACGCGGATGCGGTCGGCGCCGAGCTTGCCGGCAAGGCCCTTGGTCAGGCCGACAATGCCGGCCTTGGCCGCGGTATAGGCCGGCATGTCGGGGAAATTCATCAGAAACGATGTCGAGGTGAAGTTGATGATCGAGCCGCCGCCGGCCCGCTTCATGCCCGGCACCACAGCCTGCGCGGTGAAGAAATGCGGACGCAGATTGACCGCGTGGTTGTTGTCCCAGAATTCCACCGTGACGTCTTCCACGGCGTGGCGATCGTCAAGGGCGGCATTGTTGACCAGCACGGTGACGTCGCCATGCGCTTGTACCGCCTTGGCGACAGCGGCGCGCAGCGCCTCGATGTCGCGCAGATCGGCCTTGAGATAGAGCGGCCGCCTGCCGAACTCGTTTTCGATGCGGTCGGCCAATGCCGTGCTCGGACGCTCGGCGATGTCGATGAAGGCGACCTTCGCGCCCTGGCGGGCAAACCCTTCGGTCAATGCGGCGCCTATGCCGGAGCCGCCGCCGGTAATCAGCACCGAAGCGCTCTCAAGGTCGGCAAAACGCGCCGATGGCATCATTTTTTCTCTCCCGATCCGGGCCCTGTCCGGCCGGCGCGCATCCTATCCAGTAGGGTCGGGGGAGCAAGGGCGAAAAACAGATTCGCTGGCTTGTTTTTATGCAAGTCGTTATCGCAAACCGCTGCGCGCTTTTGCGCAACATGCATTATGTCTGACAAAATCGTCGCGCCGCGGCGGCGACGCGACCGGCCGTCAGATCACTGTTGCGCGCATGGCGCCGCGCAACGAATCTCTGAGATAGCCGAGCGTGGCGTCGGCATCGGCCGGCCTGCCGAACAAAAACCCCTGCCCGCCGGCGCAACCGAACTGGATGAGACGCTGGGCTTGCGCCTCCTCTTCGATGCCTTCGGCGACCACGTCCATGCCGAGCCCTTCGCACATGGCCAGGATTGCCCGGATGATATGTTCCGACGGGCGATCGTCGAGAATGGAGGCGACGAAGGCGCGGTCGATCTTGAGCTTGTCGAAATGGAATTCGCGCAGCCGCCCGAGCGAGGACTGGCCGGTGCCGAAATCGTCGAGCGACACGCGGATGCCGACGCGGCGCAGATCCTCGACGATCTTCTCGGCGGACGCCGGATCGTTCATCAGGCCGGTTTCGGTGATCTCTATCTCCAGCCGGCGCGGATCGAAGCCGGTGCGGTCGAGGATCGCCAATATGTGCAGGCCGGTGTTCTGGTCGACGAGTTGCGACGGCGACAGGTTGAAGGACAGGAACAAGTCCTTCGGCCAGTTCCTGGCCGCCTCGGCGGCCTTGCGCAGCACAAGCTGCGACAAGGGACCGATGATGCCGCGTTCCTCTGCGATCGGGATGAAGACCGTCGGCGAGACCGAACCCAGGTCGCGATCGGTCCAGCGCGCCAGCGTCTCGAAGCCGATGGCGCGCCGCGTCCTGAGATCGACGATCGGCTGGAAATGTGGCTCGACCTCGCCGGCCGAAACCGCGCGGCGCAGCGCCTGCTCGATGCGGGTGACGCGTTTGGCCGCCTCTTCCATCTCTCTGCTATAGACGACGACCCGCCCGCGGCCCGAACGCTTGGCATGATAGAGCGCCGTCTCTGCCTTGCTGACCAGGATCTCGGTGGTCTCGTCGCCCGAGTAGAAGAGCGAACAGCCGACCGAGGCCGAAAGCCTGGCGGTGCGCTCGCCGACATCATAGGGCGCCGAAAGTATCTCGATCAGCATGCGCGATCTTGCGGCGGCCGCCTCCTCGCTGAACACCATCGGATAAAGAAAAGCGTATTCGTCGGCGCCGATGCGGCAGACGGTGGAATAGCTGTCCATCGAAGCGCGCAGCCGCATCGCCACCTGGACCAGAATGTCGTCGCCGGCCTTGTGGCCGAACAGGTCGTTGATCGGCTTGAAACCATCGAGGTCAAGGATGCCGACGGCGAACGGCGCCGGGTCGTCGGCGCGGTCGCTGATCAGGCGATCGACCTTGTCGAAGAAGCGGCGATGATTGCCGAGGCCGGTCAGCGGATCGGTGAAGGCCTGATCCGTGCTGTCCCTGCCTGTCTGCCCGGTGCCAAACAAAGTTTGCATCGGCGTCCCTGTTTTCAAGTCGGAATAAATTCCGACACTGGCAGCAAACCGTTTAGGAAACGTATCGCTGCGCCAAGCGAAGCATGCGTCACAGGAGCTCTGGCCAATTGGCAGAAGGCGCCGAGTTCCGTATATCGCTCTCGATGCATCGGCCCGATCTTCGGAAAGCACGATGCATGGATTCAAAGTTTTGGAGACCTGCCGTGAAGCTGAAAGTCGCCGTCCAGATGGACCACGTCTCCACCGTCTCGATTGCCGGCGACACCTCGTTTGCGCTGTCGCTGGAGGCGCAGCGGCGCGGCCACCAGCTCTACCACTACACGCCCGACCGGCTGTCGATGCGCGACGGCAAGGTGTTCGCGCGCATCGAGGAGATGAAAGTCCGCGACGAGAAGGGCCACCATTATTCGCTGGGCGAAAAGGTGCGCACCGACCTGTCCGAGATGGACGTCATCCTGCTCAGGCAGGATCCGCCCTTCGACATGAACTACATCACGACGACGCACATCCTCGAGCGCATCCATCCGGGGACATTGGTGGTCAACGACCCGGCCTGGGTGCGCAACAGCCCGGAGAAGATCTTCGTCACCGAATTCCCGGATCTGATGCCGCAAACGCTGATCACCAAGGATCCTCTGGAAGTCGCCGCCTTCCGCAAGGAGTTCGGCGACATCATCGTCAAGCCGCTCTACGGCAATGGCGGCGCCGGCATCTTCCATTTGCACGAGGCCGACCGCAACCTTGCCTCGCTGCTCGAAATGTTCGGCCAGATGTTCCGCGAGCCCTATATCGTGCAACGCTATCTCAAGGACGTGCGCAAGGGCGACAAGCGCATCATCCTGATCGACGGCGAGGCGGTCGGCGCCATCAACCGGGTGCCGGCCGAGCACGATTCCCGCTCCAACATGCATGTCGGCGGACGCGCCGAGAAAACCGAATTGACGGAACGTGAGCGCGAAATCTGCGCCCGCATCGGACCGTCGCTGAAGGAGCGCGGTTTTATCCTGGTCGGCATCGACGTGATCGGCGACTACATGACCGAGATCAACGTGACGTCGCCGACCGGGGTGCGCGAGGTGCAGCGTTTTGGCGGGGCGGATATTGCGGGCCTGTTCTGGGATTGTGTCGAGAGCAAACGCAAATAGCTGCAACTGCTTCGCCGAACCGGCCATATTCCGGCTCGCGGCGCTGGATTGTTCCCGTAATGTTCTTGCTTGATGCCAAAATCTATGGTTGTCTGCGGTGACGCCGTTCGCGGCATGATCGCATGGGCTTCGGGCGAGCCCGTATCCGGGGGCTTGAAAAATGGTGGCGCGGGTTCGGACGGTGGCTTTCCAGGGCATCGAGGCCGTGCCGGTCGACGTGCAGGTGATGATCGCGCCGGGCAAGGTCGGCATGCATATCGTCGGCCTGGCCGACAAGGCGGTGGCCGAAAGCCGCGAGCGGGTGCAGGCGGCACTGCACGCCTCCGGCCTGTCGATGCCGTCGAAGAAAGTCACGGTCAATCTGGCGCCGGCGGATCTCCCCAAGGAAGGCAGCCATTACGATTTGCCGATCGCGCTTGGATTGATGGCGGCACTCGGCGCCATTCCGGGCGACATGCTGGCCGGCTATGTCGTGCTTGGCGAATTGTCGCTCGACGGCACCATCACCGCCGTGGCCGGCGCGCTGCCGGCGGCGATCGGCGCCAATGCCGAGGCCAAGGGCCTGATCTGCCCGTTCGCCTGTGGGCCGGAAGCCGCCTGGGCCGGCAAGGAATTCGACATATTGGCGCCGCGCAGCCTGATCGCGATCGCCAACCATTTTCGCGGCACGCAGGTGCTGTCCAGGCCCGAAGCCGGCATCAAGCTGGCTGCGCGCGACCTGCCCGACCTCTCCGATATCAAGGGTCAGGAAAGCGCCAAGCGGGCGCTGGAAGTGGCGGCGGCCGGCGGACACAATCTGCTGATGGTCGGGCCGCCAGGGTCCGGCAAATCGATGCTGGCGCAGCGGCTGCCGTCGATCCTGCCGCCGCTGGCGCCGAAGGAGCTTCTGGAAGTTTCGATGATCGCCTCGGTCGCGGGCGAGCTCGGCGAAGGCAAGCTGACCGACCGGCGGCCGTTCCGCGCGCCGCACCATTCGGCCTCGATGGCGGCAATGGTCGGCGGCGGCTTGCGCGTGCGGCCGGGCGAGGCCTCGCTCGCCCATCACGGCGTGCTGTTCCTCGACGAATTCCCGGAATTCTCGCCGCAGGCGCTCGACGCGCTGCGCCAGCCGCTGGAGACGGGCGACTGCATGATCGCGCGGGCCAACCATCGCGTCACCTATCCGGCGCGCATTCAGCTGGTCGCGGCGATGAACCCGTGCCGCTGCGGCATGGCCGGCGAGCCCGGCTATCGCTGCCTGCGCGGCGACCGCTGCCGCACCGATTACCAGGCGCGCATATCCGGTCCGCTGCTCGACCGCATCGATCTCAGGATCGAGGTGCCGGCGGTCTCGGCCGGCGATTTGATCCGGCCGGACCGGGCGGAGAAAAGTGCCGCCGTGGCGCTGCGCGTGGCGCGTGCCCGCACCATCCAGCGCGAGCGCTTCGAACGGCTCGGCGTCACCTCCGCCACCACCAACGCGCATTGCTCGCCGTCGGTCATCGAGGAGATCGCGATGCCGGATGCATCGGGCCTGTCGCTGCTGAAAGATGCCAGCGAAAAACTTGGGTTCTCGGCGCGGGCCTATCACCGCGTGCTGAAGGTGGCGCGCACGCTGGCCGATCTCGACACCAGTGAAACGGTCGGCCGCATCCATCTGGCCGAGGCGATCTCCTACCGCATGATGTCGGAGCGGATGGCGCAGGCGGCGTAGACTTCTGGCGCCCGCCGGAAGTACGCTTGCGGAATGTTCAGGCCATGCCCGATCGCGGCATATGTTACGGTCATGGACCTAACCGGGTTGAGGTGGGATGATTTCGGTTTTGCCGGCGCGCAGTGCCGAGGACTTCGAGGCCATGGCCGGACTTTGCCGCAAGCTTGCGCAATGGGACGCCGATGCGGTGGCGCCTTACGGTGTCTCGGAGGCAGACGTAAAGGCCATCTTCCACCCCGAAAGGAGTGGCAGTTCGGTGGCGGCGAAATTCGGCGTGCCGGATGCCATGGCGTTCATCGCGCGATCAGCCGGCCTGCCGGCGGGTTGCCTCGCCTTTGACCAGTTCGACGACAACAATACGGAGATCCACAAGTTTTTTGTCGACGCACCGTTTCGCGGAAAGGGGAACCGGCCGTGCGCTGATGGGGGCCGCGCTGGCGGAGATCGAGAAGGGCCGGAGCCGGACGGTGCTGATCCACACGACGTTCTACATGAAAAATGCCATTGCCGTTTATGAGTCGTTCGGCTTCAGGCCCTGCCCGCCCTTCCGTGAAACCCCGGAGCATGTCAGGCATACCGACATTTTCATGTCGTGCTCGATCTCGCCTGCATGAGGTTGGAGGCAGCGCGATGTGGGGGCGGCGCGGCGTTCCCCTCCCCCTTGAGGGGGAGGGGGACGTCGGCGTTTATCCCGCCTGCTCCTTCGCCTTCAGTTCCAACCTCCGCGCGTGCAGCACCGGCTCGGTGTAGCCGTTGGGCTGCACGCGGCCCTTGAACACCAGATCGCAGGCGGCGAGGAAGGCGATGGAGCTGTCGAAGTCGGGCGCCATCGGCCGGTAGAGCGGGTCGCCCTCGTTCTGGCGGTCGACGATCGCGGCCATGCGCTGCATCGTCTCCATCACCTGGTCCGAGGTGCAGACGCCGTGGTGCAGCCAGTTGGCGATATGCTGCGAGGAGATGCGCAGCGTGGCGCGGTCCTCCATCAGGCCGACATCATGGATATCAGGCACTTTGGAACAGCCGACGCCCTGGTCGATCCAGCGCACGACATAGCCGAGAATGCCTTGTGCGTTGTTGTCGAGCTCGGCCTGGATGTCGGCCGGCGACCAGTTGGGCCGTACCGCCACCGGCACCGACAAGATGTCGTCGAGCTTGGCCTTGGGCCGGCTCTTCAGCGCCGCCTGCACGGCGTGGACATCGACCTTGTGATAGTGGGTGGCGTGCAGCGTCGCCGCCGTCGGCGACGGCACCCAGGCGGTGTTGGCGCCGGCCTTGGGGTGGGCGATCTTCTCAACCAGCATCGCCGCCATCAAATCGGGCATCGCCCACATGCCCTTGCCGATCTGGGCGTGGCCGGCCAGCCCGCATTCCAGCCCGGTGTCGACATTCCAGGCCTCGTAGGCGGCAATCCAGGCGGCCTGCTTCATGTCGCCCTTGCGGATCATCGGGCCGGCTTCCATCGAGGTGTGGATCTCGTCGCCGGTGCGGTCGAGGAAGCCGGTGTTGATGAAGACGACACGCTCTCTTGCCGCGCGGATCGCCTCCTTGAGATTGACGGTGGTGCGCCGCTCCTCATCCATGATGCCCATCTTGATGGTATTCTTCGGCATGCCGAGCAGCGCCTCGACACGGTCGAATATCTCGACGGCAAAGGCGACTTCCTCGGGGCCGTGCATCTTGGGTTTCACGACATACATCGAGCCGGCGCGGGAGTTCTGCCGGCGTCCATTCGGGCCGACATCGTGCAGCGCGATCAACGCCGTCATGGCCGCATCCATGATGCCTTCCGGCACCTCGTTGCCGTCGCGGTCAAGGATCGCCGGATTGGTCATGAGGTGGCCGACATTGCGCACCAGCATCAGCGAGCGGCCGGGCAGGGTCAGCGCGCCGCCATCAGGCGCGGTGTAGGCGCGGTCGGGATTGAGCTTGCGGGTGAAAGTCTTGCCGGTTTTGGTGATTTCTTCCGCCAGGTCGCCCTTCATCAGGCCGAGCCAGTTGCGGTAGACCACGACCTTGTCCCGCGCATCCACCGCCGCGACAGAATCCTCGCAGTCCTGGATGGTGGTCAGCGCCGATTCCAGGATGACATCGGCAATGCCCGCCGGATCGGTACGGCCGATCTGGTTGGCGCGGTCGATGACGATTTCGACATGCAGCCCGTTCCTGACCAGCAGCACGGTTTGCGGGTTGACCGCGTCGCCGCGATAGCCGGCAAATTGTTTTGGGTCGGCAAGCGTGGTGGCGCCGGCGCCGGCGCTGAGCTTCAGCGCGCCATTGGCGATCGAAAGCCCATTGACGCCCGCCCATTTGCCCGAGGTGAGCGGCACGGAGTCGTCGAGGAAGCTCTTTGCCCAGGCCACCACCCTGGCGCCGCGCGCGGGATTGAAGCCTTTGCCCTTTTCGGCGTCGTCGGTCTCGGGAATGGCGTCGGTGCCATAGAGCGCATCATAGAGCGAGCCCCAGCGGGCATTGGCGGCGTTCAGCGCATAGCGCGCATTCATCACCGGCACGACGAGCTGCGGCCCGGCAACCCGTGCGATCTCCGGATCGACATTGCCGGTGGCGACCGAGAAGGCCGGCCCTTCCGGCACGAGATAGCCGATCTCCCTCAGGAAATTTTTGTACGCCTCCATGTCGACGGGCGCGCCATTGTGGCGGTACCAGCGGTCGAGCTTGTCCTGCATGGCATCGCGCTTTTCCAGCAGCGCCCGGTTCTTCGGCGCCAGATCGTGGACGATGGCCGCAAAGCCGGCCCAGAAGGCGTCCGCCTCGATGCCGGTGCCCGGCAGCGCTTCGTGCGCGACGAAGTCGTGCAATTCGCGGGCAATCCGCAATCCGGCGATCTCGATGCGATCGGTCATCAGGGCTTCTCCAGGCGAAGGCTTGGCGCGCCTTTGGCATGTTGGGGTGGCAGGGTCAATTCAGCTTAGGGTGAAGGGGCGGATTTTGGGGGCGGCGAAGCTGCTAATCTCCCCCCTCGAGGGGGAGATGGCCGCGAAGCGGCCAGAGGGGGTCGGTCCGACCGGGCTCGGCCTCCCTGCGATAGAAGGAAGTTGCGCTCCACGCGAGGCGACCCCCTCTGTCGCCTTTGGCGACATCTCCCCCTCAAGGGGGGAGATTGCGCGCTCACACCGCAATCCTTGGCCGGCCCGACGCCACCGCCACGACATGCGCCTCGATGAACATGCGCTGGGCTTCGACGGTGGAGACGCGGAACTCGGTGGCGACCTCGATCTCGGCGCTGTCGGTGCCGGCTTCCCTGGCCCGCCCGGCGGCAAGCGCGCGCACATCGGCCTCGGCCGCCGCGATCGCCGCCGCCTCGTCGAGAAAATCGCGCACCGTCTCCCCGGACGAAACGCGGAACAGGCCTTCCTGGGGCTGGCTGACGCGGGCCTCGGCCGAGACGCGGACCTGGCCGACGACGGCGCCGAGCGCGTTGGCGACGTCGGTATCCTCCGGCACGACGCAGTCATTGCCGACCAGCTCGGCCAGGCCGGCATAATGCAGCGGCGCCGAGGCGCCGAGGCCGATGACCGGACGGTCGAGCGCGACGCTGAGGCGGGCAATGCCCGGATGAGAATCGACGGCGCGCTGCACCAGCGCGTGCGCCACGGTGGCGGCGCCGTCCAGCCCATCCTCGGCGAAGGCGGTTTCGAGGATGTATTCCGCCGACCAGCGCGTCAGCGTCACCAGCACCCGTTCAGAGATCGCTTCCGGCGATGCGGCGATGAACTGGCCGCGGCCGTCGCGCTTGCGGGCGAACAGTTCGGCGCCGAGCCGGGCGGTTGCCGCATCCCAATTGGCCTGCTTGCCCAGCACATGAGCGGCGTCCGAAGGCGTGAAACCTGAAATATGCACCAGGCCGCGCGACACCAGCCGGTTCAGGGTGGCGTTCTGGGCGTTCGAGGTGAGCAGCCTGTCGAGGGCGAGCGGCACGCTGCCAATCGCCTCGTAGAGTTTTGCTTCCGGAGCGGTGAGGCCGGCGGCGAGCCGCTCCGGCACGCCGGTGCGCACGGCGAAGCGGCCATCCATGCGGCCGGGGTTCGGCGCGCGCAACTGGCGTTCGAGCTCCGATGTCACCGCCTCGCCATGCACCATGCCGGCCAGCGCCAGCGGCACTAGGCGGCGCGGCCCGAGCAGGATTTTCGGGTTGAGCGCGCCATCCTCCAGCGCCACTTCGGAATCGCCGCCCAGCCCAAAGGTGCGCATGGCCACCGCCTCGACCATGGTGCGGAAACCGCCGACGGTGGCGCCTTCCGGGTCGAGCCGGGGACGGCCCCCGTCGAGCACGGCGACATCCGTGGTGGTGCCGCCGATGTCGGAGACCATGGCATTGTCGAGCCCGGTCATGTGGCGGGCGCCGACCAGACTGGCGGCCGGGCCTGAAAGGATGGTCTCGATCGGCCGCTGGCGGGCAAAGGCGGCCGAGACCAGCGCGCCGTCGCCACGCACCACCATCAGCGGGGCGGCGATCTTGCGGGCGGCCAAGAACCCTTCGGTCGCCGCCACCAGCCGGTCGATCATCGAGATCAGCCGGGCGTTGAGCAGCGTGGTGAGCGCCCGGCGCGGGCCGCCAAGCTTGGCCGACAGTTCGTGGCTGGCGGTGACCGGCAGGCCGGTCTTTTCGCGGATCAGGTCGCGCGCGGCGAGCTCATGCGCCGGGTTGCGGGTGGCGAAATAGGCGCAGACGGCAAAGCCCGACACCGAGGCACCGAGTTCCGGCAGTGCGGCCTCCAGCCCGGCGAGGTCGAGCTTGGCGGCATTGCCATGGACATCATGGCCGCCGGGGCAGAACACGACCGGGTCGGTGCCAAGTGCCGCCTTCAGCCCGTCGCGGGCAAGGTCGCCTTCGGAAAAGCCGATCATCACCAGCGCGACGCGCCCGCCCTGCCCTTCGACCAGCGCGTTGGTGGCGAGCGTCGTCGACATCGACACCAGTTTTATCGCGGCCGGGTCGGTGGCGGATTTCTCCAGCACCGCATCGACCGCGCCGGATATGCCGACCGCCAGATCGTGACGGGTGGTCAGCGCCTTGGCCTTGGCGAGGACTTTGCCATTGGGACCGCCGGCCTCAGACCACAGCACGGCATCGGTGTAGGTGCCGCCGGTGTCTATGCCGAGGAACAGGGGGGTGGATTTGGGCTTGGCGGTCATGTTTGGCAGCGGTCCGGAGATCTTGTTCCCCGCCCTTAGCCGATACGGGCCGGCCGATAAAGCCGCTAGCGCTGGGCCAACAGGCGATGATCATGGTGACGGCTAATCTCCCCCCTCGTGGGGGAGATGTCCGGTCCACCCTCCGCAGCTGCTGCGGGGACGGGCAGGACAGAGGGGGGCGCTGTCCCGCCGGCCTTGCCGTGGTTCAGCACGCGCTTCCAAGCCCAGCCGCAATCACAATGTGCTGGCAGACATTGTCGATGTCGCGAATGATGTCGTCGTTCCAGAAGCGCAGGACGGTCCAGCCATCCTGTTCCAGACGCACTGTCCTTGCCGCGTCGCCGGCAACAGCATCGCCTTGCGCATGCTGGGAGCCGTCGACCTCGACGATCAGTTTCTTCTCCGGGCAAGCGAAGTCGACGATATAGCCGGCAATCGGAAACTGTCGCCGGAAGCCAAGCCCCATCAACCGGTGTGCACGAAGCTCGTTCCAAAGCTTCAGCTCGGCATCGGTCATGACCTTGCGCATCGATCTGGCGTTCGCGCGATGTTTTGGAGGCAGTGGCGTGTGAGGCATTGTGCTTGTGAAATTAGCACTCTACGGCGCCCCCCTCTGTCCTGCCGGACATCTCCCCCACGAGGGGGGAGATCAGATGTCGCCCACGCTTGAGCAAATTTTTCAACGCTGCAAATACCGCGTCGGCAGCGGAGTTCCAATCTCCCCCCTCGTGGGGGAGATGCCCGGCAGGGCAGAGGGGGGCGCGAAGGAACGCCAACGTCGGGAACTAACCGATAAACCCCACCCTTTTATGCGAGCCATCGCAGAACGGCTTGTTGGCCGAATGGCCGCAGCGGCAGAGGAAGGTGCGTGTCGTGCGGTCGACCGTGTGGCCGGTGCCGGTGACGATCTCGACATTGCCTTCGAGCTTGAGCGGGCCGTTGGTGGTCGGTGTGACCGTGAGTGGGCCGTTGCGCGCGGCCAGCGCCGGCGTGTCCTTCAGCGCAGGCTCGCCGGTGGCGGCGAAGCCTGCCTTGCTGTGACTGCCGTCGCAGAACGGCTTGTTCTCCGAAGCGCCGCAGCGGCAGAGCGTGGCGCGGAAGGACGTCTCGCCGCCAAGCACGATCTCGGCATGCACCGCCAGCGGGCCGTTTTCCCTGAGCCGCACGGTGTTGACCACCGGCGGCTTTTCCTGCGGGCCGCCATCCTTCCTGACATAGGTGATGGCGCCGGACGGGCAGCTTTGGGCGATCGCCACGATCTTCTCGACGCTGGCCGCCTCGGGATGGATCCACTCACCCGGCGCGTTGGGCACGAAGACATGTGGATCGCCCAGCACGCAATTGCGCGAATGGATGCAGCGCCGGCCGGAAAAGCCGACATCGATTTCTTCGCCTTCGACCGTGCCTGCCATGGGTGGGGTCTCCTGGGTTACAGGCAGGCTGCGGCTGCTGCGCGAAGGGCGTCAAGTAGCGATCTCCCCCTCGTGAGGGAGATGTCCGGTCCACCCTCCGCGGCTGCTGCGAAGGACGGGCAGGACAGAGGGGGCGTGAAGGATCGCCTACATTGCCGCAATCTACCCTCGGCGAGCCGGGCAGCAATCATGCTCCCCCCTCATCGGCCTTCACCAAGGTCCAGATCCAGCCGATGAAAGTCAACACCAAGAACGGATAGCCGGCGGCGGGCAGCGGCGCCGAGGTCGGCAGCAAGGGCGCGCCCCACAGCACCATGGCCACCGTCACGACAAACAGGATGGCGGCGATGAGGCCGGTGAGCCGCATCCACAGGGCAAAGGTGTTCGCCGCGCCGATCAGGACGAGTGCGGCCGCCCACAGCGAAATGCCGCCGACATAGGAGGGAACGCTGGCCTCCAGCCCCGCCGCGTTGCCGGCCAGCAACAGGCTCTCGCCGGCGAGGAAGGTGAGGAACCCGGCCGCGACGCAGTCATTGCCCAGCCGCTGGTATTTCATCGTCAGCAGCGCGGTGGCCACCACAAGCGCCACGCCGTCGATCGCCCAGAGCGTTTCGCGGAGCGGGGCGCTCGCCACAAAGGTACCGGCCAGGCCGAAGGTGCCGCCGATGGCGAGGCCGATCGCGGCGGCGGTGTCTGAGGTGGAACGCATCGGGATGTGTCTCCAAGCCATGTGAAGGATACGCCAAGGTTGGGTGTTGTTGAAGAGTGGTGCCAATAGTCACGATCTGCGA
>NZ_CAAF010000006.1 GCF_000359125.1 Mesorhizobium sp. STM 4661
CCTGCAGGGTGAGAAGGCGGGGCAAGACGTCGCTGATCAATGTCTCGGACGACATGCGCGAGGCCTGCACGCCGACATTGGCCGCGGCAACAACGCCCCCGCGGCCGTCGCTGCAACGCGTCCGGCGCGACCGCATCGCCATTCTCGCACCGCCGTCCAAGCTCGCTCTGCTCGGCCCAGCCGGCTTCTTCGTCGACACCGGCGATGCCGAGGTCGACCGGATGCTCGGCGGCTATATCAAGGTGCGCACCGCGCCTCGACGCGAGATGGTGATGCGCGTTCGCGGCGACTAAAACGCGTCGCGTCAGGAAACAGCGACGAGATGCCCGTTGCCGAAATCCTTCAGCGCCAGTTTCGGCGGTGGCTCGCCGATCTTTCGAGTCGGGCTCGGAATCTCCTGATCGAGACGGGCGAAGCGCGGCCGGCGCTTTGCCGGATCGGGCACCGGGACGGCTTCGATCAAACGCTTTGTGTAGGGGTGACGCGGGTTCGAAAAGACCTGATCGCGGGTGCCCATCTCGACGATCTGACCGAGATACATCACAGCGATACGGTCGGAAATGTTCTCGACCACCGCCATGTCATGCGAAATGAACAGATAGGCGATGCCAAACTCGCGCTGCAATTCCTTCAACAGATCGAGTACGCGAGCCTGCACCGAGACGTCGAGCGCCGAAACACTTTCGTCGGCGATGATGAGTTTGGGCCGAAGTGCCAGAGCGCGCGCGATGCAGATGCGCTGGCGCTGGCCGCCCGAGAATTCGTGCGGATAAAGCTCCATCTGGTCGGCCGAGAGGCCGACGCGTTCGAACAGCGCCGCCACCCGCTCGCTTCGATCCTGTTTCGAAGCGATGCCATGGATCAAAAGCGGCTCGGCGACGAGATCGCCAACGCGCATGCGCGGGTCGAGCGAGGCGTAAGGATCCTGGAAAATCATCTGCACATCGCGGCGAACCGCCTTGCGCTCGTCGCGGCCAAGGCCCGACAGATTGCGTCCGCCGATCACGATATCGCCCTGGTAAGGCACAAGCCCGGCCAGAGCCTTGGCGGTGGTCGACTTGCCGCAGCCGGATTCGCCGACCAGCGCCAGCGTCTCGTGCGGCGCGATGGAAAAGCTGACGCCTTCGACGGCGTGGACACGGCGGTTCACCTGGCCGAAGAAGCCACCGCGCAGGTCGAAGCCGACATGCAGATCGTTGATGAAGGCGACCTGCGTCGGCCTTTCCAGGATTGTTTCTCTGAAGCCTTGCCGTCCAGCACCGGTGCCAATGCGCGGCACGGCAGCGAGCAGTTCACGCGTATAGTCGGCTTGCGGGCGAGCAAAAATATCGGCGACCTTGCCTTCCTCGACCATGCGGCCATGGCGCATGACGATCACCCGATCCGCCATTTCCGCCACCACGCCCATGTCGTGGGTGATGAGGATGACGCTGGTGCCATGCTCGCGCTGGAGATCGCGCAACAGTTCCAGCACCTCGCCCTGCACGGTGACGTCGAGCGCCGTCGTCGGCTCGTCGGCGATCAGAACATCCGGCTTCAGCACCAGCGCCATGGCGATCATCACGCGCTGGCGCATGCCGCCGGACAGTTCGTGCGGAAACTGCTTCAGCCGGCTTTCGGCTTCCGGGATGCGGACGGCCGTCAGCGCCTCGATGGCGCGCCGGCGCGCCTCGCCGCGGGTAAGATCGGTATGCGCCTCGATCGACTCGACCAGCTGGCGGCCGATCGACAGTACCGGGTTGAGCGACGTCATCGGCTCCTGGAAGATCATCGCGATGCGGTCGCCGCGAATGCGCTGCATCTGACGCTCGTTGAGCGTCGCGAGGTCGATTTCGCCAAGCTGGATCATGCCAGAGGAAATTCGTGCGGCAGGCTGCGGCAGCAACTGCATGATCGCCAGCGCCGTCATCGATTTGCCGGAGCCGGATTCGCCAGCAATGCAAAGCGTCTCGCCGCGCTTGAGCGTCAGCGACAGGTCCGACACAACGTCCCGTTCGCCGTCCTCGCCGCGCACGCTGACCGACAGGCGCGCGATCTCCAGCACTGGCCTGCCTGCGGGCGAACCGACCGGAGCTGCTGCTGCCCCGGTCGGTTTGTTGGCGGCACTTGCACTCATTCGAAGACGCAACGCGGGAAGTAGAACGACACCACCCAATTCGGCATGTCGACGATCTCACTGATCCGGAGATCGCCGCAGACCGATACCAGCATGTAGGCTTCGACGGGGTCCATCCCGTAGCGACCGGCAAGCAGATCGACCATCTGGGCAACCGCTTCCCTGGCGCCGGTCATCAGGTCCGGCCCGATGCCGGTCGTCACCTCGTAACCCTTTGCGTCGAGATGGCGTGTCACCGGACCCGGCGTGGTGAAGCGCGGCGTCTTCAGCCTGATATCCTTGACCAGGTCGAGCTTGAGCACGACATCCATCGGGCTTTCGATCGCCGTTCCGCAGACCTCGCCATCGCCCTGTGCGGCATGTGTGTCACCGACCGAGAACAGCGCACCCGCCACTTCCACCGGCAGATAGAGCACGGTGCCGGCGGCGAGATCGCGGATGTCGAGATTGCCACCAACACGCCTCGGTGGCACCACCGAGTGGAGACCCATTTCGGCCGGCGCATTGCCGATGGTGCCGGCGAAGGGTTTCAGCGGTACCCGCGCATGCTTGCCGAACAGCGCCGGCTCGAGTGAGGCGGCGTCGTATTTCCAGATGTTCAGCGCCGGCTCCGGAAAATCGTCGGCGAGCAGCCCGAACCCCGGAATGTTCCCCGTCCAGCCAAAGCCGGACGGTTTGAACATCTCGATCGTCACCTTCAGCGCATCACCCGGTTCCGCGCCTTCGACGAAGATCGGCCCGGTCACCGGGTTGACCCTGTCGAAGTCGAATTTCTCGATGTCGGCGACCGTGCTATCGGCCTGAAGCTGCCCACCCGACGAATCGAGACACTGGAACTCGATTGTCGAACCGGGCGCCACCCTCTCGACCGGGACAAGGGAATTGTCCCAGCCGAAATGGTGGTGGCGCCCGTGGATGGTGTAGTCGCAGTTATTGCACATCGTTCACATACACATTGTCGTAGTTGATCGGGATATGGACCGGGTCGACATAGAGGTTGTCGGCGCCGCCCATGCGCGCCGACTTCATGGTGAAGCGTTGCTCGTTGAACACCGGCGCCCAGGGCGCGTCTTCCATGATCTTGTCGTAGATCGCGCTCCACATCTTGTCGCGCTCACCAGCCTTGGCCGGATCGACGACGGAGTCGGCTTCGGCCGCCTTGGCGTCGAGATCCTTGTTGCAGTACCACGACCAGTTCCAGCCGCCGGGGACAGCACCCGCACAGCCGAGGATCGGGCCGTAGAAGTTGGACGGATCGGGGAAGTCGGCGATCCAGGCCATGCCGCCGGACCAGATCATCGGCGCTCCGGCCTTGTCACCGCCGGCGGCGATGACGTTGGCCTGGGCGAGCGACTGGATGCTGGCCTTGATGCCGACCGCCGCCAGATCCTGCTGGATCGCCTGGGCGATGCGCGGGTTGGGGTCGGTGTTCATGGCAAACAACTGCGTCTCGAAGCCGTCGGGATGGCCAGCCTCGGCGAGCAATGCCTTGGCCTTGGCCACGTCGTGGGGATAGCCCTTGAATTCCTTGTCATAGCCGGGCATCGACGGCGGCAGCGGTTGGTTGGCCGGCACCGCGCGGTTGTTGATCAGCTGGACGATGCGGTCCTTGTTGATCGCCATGTTGACCGCTTGCCGCACCTTCACATTGTCGAAGGGCGCCATGGTGGTGTTCATGGTGATGTAGCCGGTGTGCAGCTGGCCGCCCACGACGACACGGGCCTTCTGCTCGGGATCGGCCATCACCTCCTGGAACTTGGCCGGCGGAATGCCGTCACCGGGAA
This sequence comes from Mesorhizobium sp. STM 4661, assembly GCF_000359125.1. Taxonomy (GTDB): domain Bacteria; phylum Pseudomonadota; class Alphaproteobacteria; order Rhizobiales; family Rhizobiaceae; genus Mesorhizobium. The sequence continues at coordinate 3,901 of NZ_CAAF010000006.1, forward strand.
TATCGATCTCGCCCTTCTGCAGGCGCAGCAGCGCCACGATCGGCTCCTGACCGATCTCGAAGGTGACCTTGTCGAGATGCGGCAGGCCCTTGTGCCAGTAATCCGGGTTGCGCTCGAAGACGATGCGCTGGCCGAGCGTCCATTCGGCGAGCTTGAAGGCGCCGGTGCCGACGGGATGCTTGCCGAAGTCGGCGCCGTATTTCTCGACCTCCTCCTTCGGCACGACATGCGAGAAGTTGATCGCCATGACGTGCAGGAAGGTGGCGTCGGGCCGGCTCAGCTCGAACTTGACCGTGTAGGGGTCGACGACGGTGATACCCGACAGGCCTTCCGACTTGCCGGCGGCGACATCGTCATAACCCTTGATCGAGCCGAAGAAGCCGGCGCCCGGGCTCTGCGTCTTTGGGTTGGTCACCCTGTCGATCGTGTACTTGACGTCGTCGGCCGTCATTTCGCGGCCGTTGTGAAACTTCACCCCGTGACGCAGCTTGAAGGTGAAGGTTTTGCCGTCGGGCGCGATCTCGTAGCTTTCCGCGAGGTCGGGCTTGAGATTGGTAGTGCCCGGCTCGTAGTCCATCAGCCCGTCGAACAGGCTCTTGATCATCGACCAGTTCTGCCAGTCGTAGCCGATGGCCGGATCGAGCGTGGCGACGTCGTCCTTGTAGGTGACGGTGATGGCGCCGCCCTGCTTGGCGTTCGGATCTACGGCGTCTTCGGCGCGTGCGCTTGCCATGCCAAGCATCAGCACAAGCGCCGATGCCGCCACGGTGGATGTCAGAAATTTCTTCATCTCATGTTCCCTTTCTCTGGTTTGTTATCGGTCTTTTTCTTGGTTCTCATCTGAGCTTGATACGCGGGTCGATGAACGGTGCGACGATGTCGGCCAGGAGATTGCCGAGCACGATGGCGAAGGCCGACACCAGGGTGACGCCCATGATGATCGGAATGTCGACGCGCTGGATGGCCTGCCAGGCGAGCTGACCTATGCCGGGCCAGCCGAACACGCTTTCGACCACAACGATGCCGCCCATGAAGATGCCAATGTCGATGCCGATCATGGCGATGACCGGCAGGATCGCGTTGGGCAGCGCGTGGCGAAAGAGGATGGCGCCGCGCGCCAGACCTTTGGCGCGCGCCGTGCGCACATAATCCTGACGCAGCACGTCGATCATCGACGAGCGCATCATGCGGGCGTACCAACCGGCGCCGAGGATGCCCATGGTCAGCGACGGCAGCACCAGATGACGCCAGGTGCCGTAGCCGCCGATCGGAAACCAGCTGAGCCGCACAGCGAAGACGTAAAGCAGCAAGAGGCCGACGACGAATTGCGGCGCCGACACGCCGACGAAGGAGGCGACCATCAGCGTCTGGTCGGTGGCGGTGCCGCGCTTGACGGCGGCGATGAGGCCCATGGTCAGGCCGATCAGAAGCTCGCACAGGATGGCGCCGACCATCAGCAGCAGGCTCGCCGGCAGCCGGGAGACGATGAGCTCGGTGACCTCGGAACGCTGGATGTAGGAGCGCCCGAGATCGCCACTGAGCAGGCTCACCAGATAGTGCCAGTACTGGACGACGAAGGGCTGGTCGAGGCCAAGCTGGCGACGGATGTTCTCGACTGTCTCGGGTGTGGCGCTACGGCCGGCGATCTGCCGCACCGGATCAGCCGGCAAGAGGTAGAGCAGCGCAAAGGTGATCAGCGAGACGCCGAGCAGGATGAGCAGCGATTGAATGACGCGACGGCCGAGATAGGCGATCATACCCGGCCCCTTTGCGTCGGGTCGAGTATGTCGCGCAGCGCATCGCCGATCAGGTTGAAGGCCAGCGCCAGCGCCAGGATCGCCGCACCCGGAAGGAAGACCAGCCAGGGCGCTGCCTGGAAATAGGTCTGGTTCTCGAAAATGATGTTGCCCCAGGACGCGGTCGGCGGCTGCACGCCGATGCCGAGATAGCTGAGCGTCGCTTCCAGAAGCACGGTGGTCGAGATGCCGAGCGTGCCCCAGACGATGATCGTCGGCAAAAGATGCGGCAGGATATGGCGGAACAGAATACGTGGCGCGCCGGCGCCGATGGTGCGCTCGGCGTCGATGAACTCGCGTTCCGACAACGAGCTTGTCTCTGTGTAGATGACGCGGGCGGTCTGCACCCAGTTCACCAACGCGATCACCATGGCGACGATCCACAGGCTTGGCTGGAACACCGCTGCCAGGCAGATGGCGAGCAGCAGCGCTGGAAACGCCATCATCAGGTCGGTGAAGCGCATCAGCACGCTGCCGATCCAGCCGCGGAAATAGCCTGCCGTGACGCCAACCAGCGTGCCGATCAAGAGCGCCACGCCGTTGGCAACGATGCCGATGATCAGTGAGGTGCGCGCGCCGTAGAGGATGCGGGTCAAGAGGTCGCGACCGAGCAGATCGGTACCCAGCCAGAATTTGGCATCTGGCGGCAATGGCGCGCCTTCAAGTGTCAGCCCGTCGAACATCTGCTCGTTTGGATCGTAGCCCGTCAGCCATGGTGCCAGGATGGCGCCGGCCACGACGATGGCCACGATCGCCAGGCCGAGCACTGCCAGACGACGTTTCAGCAGTTGCCGCCAGACACCGGCGCGTGGCCTGGCCGGCATGCGCCCTGTTGCCGGAAGGTCAGGCGCGATGGGACTGGTCATCGCCGCCTTCTTCTTCCGTCATCGCCACGATCCGGCGCGCGGCCTCCTCGACACTGATCTGCCAGCTCATCGCCAGCGACCGCAGTTGCGCATAGGCGCGGCCGTCCCCGGCGCCTTTCGACAGGGCCTCGACCGCGCGCACGATGGTCTGACGCTCCGCGACACGCAGGCGAAGTGACGATATCTCGCTTGCCTGCAGCTTGCGCGCCTCGAAACTCTGCCGCGCGATCAAAAGCGCGCTATAGACGCCGGCATTGCCGACCGGCTTCAGCAATTGAGCGTCTGCCTGGTGCGACAGCGCCCATTCGATACGGCCCGGCGCCTCGGAGCCGATCAGCGCCACCAGCGGCATCGGCGCCTCGCCCGGCTTCCATGGAAATTGTTCATCGAAGCCGAGATCGGCATCGAAGAAGACGAAGTCGGCGGCGAGCACCTCAGCCGGCAGTTCCGGCCAGCAACCGACCGTCTCGAGCCCAATGGCCGACAATTGCCGCGTGATCGCCTGTACCGTCGGATGCGGACGATGCAGCACAAAGGTCTTGGCGCCGCCGAGATTCGGGATGCGCGGGACCTTGCTCACGACACCACCCTCAGGCGCGGGCGGCCGAACGTCTTTGCCGGATCGTAGCGTGACAGATAGGGGTCCGGCGCGACCTCATCCTCGCGGCTGACGACCTCGAAGAACCCGTCCGCGATCCGGCCGATGATGACCGGCAGCGTGGCGTGCTGGGAATGGGCGTCGATGCCTATCGGCCCGAGCCTGGTGGAAAAGCGCTGCCCAGCGAAGGCCTTCGAGAATTCCGCCGGACCGGCGTCGGGTTTTCGGGAGAGCACATCGGCCATCACTTGCACCGAAGCATACGCGGAAGCCTCGAACGACGAGGCGAAGGCCGCCGGGCGTGGGGCGAAATACGGGCCGACCGACAGATGCCCTTTGCCGGATTCACCAATCGCCGGCAGCTCGCCCTCGGTGAGGTTGCAAGAAATGACCGGGCAGTTTTCGGGGCTGAAGGCGGCATCCTCAGCAGCCAAATCGCGATAGGCCGCCAGGAAGGCATAGGACGAGGTGCCGATCAGGTTGTTGAGGATGAAGTTCGGCCGCGTGGCGCGGATTTCCGCGATCAGGCGCGACACGTCGGTCTCGCCGATGCGCAGGTAGCGCTCGCCCAGCACCTTGCCGCCGGCGTCCGCAATCAGGTCGCGCGCCACGCGGTTCATCTCCCAGCCCCAGATATAGTTCGAGCCAAGCAGGAAGCCGTTGGCGCCGAAGCGCGGCACGACATGCGCCATCAGCGGCACCAGATGCTGGTTGGGGCAAGCGTGCATGTAGACGACATGCTCGTTGGCCTCGAAGCCTTCATAGGGGCAGGCATACCAGAGCATGCCGCCCGCCTTTTCCAGCACGGGAATCGTCTCCTTGCGGCTCCAGGAGGTGACGCAGCCGACGACATGGCGGGCGCTGCTGGTCCTGAAAATGTCCTCGCACAGCGTCGCGTAGCGATCCGCATTGCTTTGCGGGTCGCGCTCGACCGGCACCAGTTCGATGCCTGAGCTGCGGTCGGCATTGATGTCGGCAATGGCGCGCATTGCACCCATCCGGCAGGCATCCGACACGAGCTGATAGCTCCCCGAGCGAGAATACAGGATGCCGATCTCGATGCGCCGTTTCAAACAGATCCCCAGAATGACAATGCCCCGCAGCCAGCGCCGCAGGGCGAGGCATACGAGGCATTCTTGCCGCCCGGCGGTCAGAGCCGGTATTTTCTCCGTTAGAGCGACGTGCGTCCATTCGGACGCACAAAATACGCTCTAACACTTTTCATCCACGCATTAGCGTATTCGGTACGGCGGGTCAGTCAAGCGGGAAAATGGCGGCTTTGCGTCTGGTGGCGCGGCGCGCGTGTCTCGCACGGAGCCGATCCTACCCCGGAAAATGGCGAGCCAGCCTGCGAATGCACGCGGTAAGCATCTGTGCTCGCGATGGCAGAATCTTTGAGAGAATATTCCCGGCTTCGCATTTGGCGGGAAACACCGTTCTTTGATCATGCCGCCAGCATTTCCGATGCTATCGGCAAGGCTTCGCAACCCACCAGGCCGAAACGACTTAACAACGGACGAGATAAATCATGCTCAGGAACATCAACACTTTACTGCCACCGCTTTCGGAAACTATAAACCGGCGCACAGGTCTTGCATTACTTTTCGCTTCGGCTGTTGCAATTGCCGGTTTGGCCGCGCCCAATTTATCGTTCGCCGAGGACAAGAAGGTGATCAAGGTCGGCATCATCAGCGGCGAGGACGAGGATGTGTGGCGCGTCGTCGCCGCGCAGGCAGCCGAAAAAGGTCTGACGATCGAGACCGTGGTGTTCAACGATTACACCCAGCCCAACGAAGCGCTGGAGCGTGGTGAGATCGAAGCCAACGCCTTCCAGCACCAGCCCTATCTCGACAATCAGATCAAGACGCAAGGGTACCACATCGTCCCGGTCGGCTATACCGGGGTCTGGCCGATCGGCCTCTATTCCAAGAAGTATACGAAGCTTGCCGACCTGCCGGAGGGCGCGGTCATCGGCGTGCCGAACGATCCCTCCAATGAGGGCCGGGCGCTGCGCGTGCTGCAGAACGAGGGCGTGATCAAGCTGAAGGACGGCACCGGTATTCTCGCCACCACCGCCGACATCGCCGACAATCCGAAGAAGGTGGTGATCAAGGAGCTCGACGCCGGCATTGTCGGACGCTCGGTGGAAGACCTCGATGCGGCCGTAGTCAACACGGATTGGGCGCTGAAAAGCGGCCTCACCCCGGAAAACCGCATCGCGCAGGAGCCGATTGCCGACAACCCCTATCGCAACTTCATCGCGGTGAAGGCCGGCAACGAAAACAAACCCTGGGTGAAGACGCTCGTTGCCTCCTATCAGAACGAGGCGGTGAAGGCCGAGTTCGACAATATCTACAAGGGCACCGGCCTCAGCGCCTATTGATGAGCTTCTGATCCTCAGGCGTCAGAAAAGCGGGCCGCGCTCGAACGCGGGCCGCGATCGCATTTATGGATCGCCGCAACAGGAACTGACATGAACCAACATCTGTCCGCGGCCGCCGACGCGGTTCCTATCGGCACTTCTAACGTGCCTGACGATGTCGTGCGTCTCGTGGAGCTGAAGCGGCGATTCGGCCAGACCGCGGCGCTGGATGGCGTGTCACTCACTGTGCGCAAGGGCGAGATCCTCGGCATTATCGGCCGCAGCGGCGCCGGCAAGTCGACGCTGATCCGCTGCCTGAACGGGCTGGAGCGGCCGGATTCCGGACAGGTCTTCATCGAAGGCCGCGAGATCAGCCGGCTCGGCGAACGCGAATTGCAGCCGCTCAGGCGGCGCATCGGCATGATCTTCCAGCATTTCAACCTGCTTTCGGCCAAGACGGTCGAGGACAATGTGGCGCTGCCGCTCAAGATCGAAGGCCGTCCCAGGGCCGAGCGCCTGGCCCCCGCGGCCGAGCTGCTCAAGCTCGTCGGCCTGTCGGAGAAGGCAAAAGCCTATCCGGCGTCGCTGTCGGGCGGGCAAAAGCAGCGCGTCGGCATCGCCCGGGCGCTTGCGGCGCGTCCAGCGCTACTGCTCTCCGACGAAGCCACCTCGGCGCTGGACCCGGAGACGACGCGCTCGATCCTTGCGCTTTTGAAAGACATCAACCGGCAACTCGGCCTGACCATTCTGCTGATCACCCACGAGATGGAGGTGATCCGCTCGATCGCCGATCGCGTCGCGATCATCGACGCCGGCCGCATCGTCGAGGAAGGCCCGGTATGGTCGGTGTTTGCCGATCCGAAGTCGGCGATTACCCGGAGCCTGCTCGGCGGCATCCGGCCGCAATTGCCTGCGGAGATCTCAAGCCGGCTAACGCGGACGGAGGGCGGTGAGGCGATCCTGAGGATCGACGTGGCGGGCGAGGCGGCGCGCGGGCCACTGCTGTCCGACCTGGCCGAGGCGGTTCCGGGCCTGTTCCGCCTGGTTCACGGCGGCATCGACCATGTCCAGCAGCAGCCTGTCGGCACGCTGTTCCTGGCGGTGCCGGGCAGCGACGCAAATCATCTGGCGCGCGTGATCGCGTTCCTGAAGGCCCGCGAGGCGCGGGTGGAGGTGCTTGGCCATGTCGCCAATTCTGTTTGAGCTTCTCGTCCGTTCGATCTGGGAGACGATCCTGATGACGGCCGCGTCAGGCCTCATCTCGCTGGTCTTCGGCCTGCCGCTCGGGCTGGCGCTGGTCGCCACCGACCGCGGCGGCATCGCCGAAAGCCTCTGGGTGAACCGCGCGCTGGGCGCGGTCATCAACGGCTTCCGCTCGGTGCCCTTCATCATCCTGCTGGTGGCGCTGATCCCGGTGACGCGGCTGATCGTCGGCACCTCGATCGGCACCTGGGCGGCCATCGTGCCGCTGTCGATCGCGGCCACGCCCTACTATGCCCGCATCGCCGAGGTGTCGCTGCGCGAGGTCGACCATGGGCTGATCGAGGCGGCGCGCGCCATGGGCGGCAACCGCTGGACGATCATCCGCGAGGTGCTGGTGCCGGAGGCACTGCCAGGCATCGTCGCCGGCTTCACGGTGACGCTGGTGACGCTGATCGGCGCCTCGGCGATGGCCGGCGCCATCGGCGCCGGCGGGCTCGGCGACCTCGCCATCCGCTATGGCTACCAGCGCTTCGAGACGTCAGTCATGATCGCCGTGGTCATCGTGCTGATCATCCTGGTCTGCGGCATCCAGTGGGCCGGCGACCGGCTGGTGGCCAGGCTGGATCGCCGGGCGTAACGTTAGCCCCTCAGCCTGACCCCGTCCGGGTCGAAGAACGGCATCGGCGCCACGACCGCACGGGTCGGCTTGCCGTCGATATCGATGCTGAGTTCGGTGCCAACAGCTGTGAAAGGCAGCCGCAGATGCGCGGTTGCCAGCACCGTGCCCAGCGAATAGCCGTGGTCGCTGTAGGTGACGACGCCGGCATCCTCGCCGCTGGCCAGAACCCGCGCATTGGTTGCGGCAGGCATGTCGCCGTCGAGGATCAGCCCGGTCCAGCGCTCGTCGAGGCCCTTGTCGCGCACCTTCAGCAGCGCCTCGCGGCCGACGAACTCGCCCTTGTCGAATTTGATCCAGCGGTCGAGCCCGACATGGAACGGCGTGCGCATCTCGTCCATGTCGATGCCGTGCGCGGGATAGGCCTTCTCCAGGCCAAGCGTGAACATCGCCAGGACGCCATAGGGTTTCAGGCCGAAGTCGCGGCCGGCCCGCATCAGCGCGTCCCAAACGGCGGCGGCCTCGTCGGCCGGCACGAACAGCTCGAAACCTAGCTCGCCGGTCACGCCGGTGCGCGAAATCAGCACCTTCGTCTCACCGACGCGACCTGACGTAAACGACCAGCGCTTCAGGCCGTCCAGATCGGCATCCTGCACCAGTACCTTCAAGAGCTCGCGCGAGCGCGGCCCCTGTATGGTCGGAAAGGCGACGGCCGCGGTGATGTCGGTCACATAGGCTTTTCGGCGCTCGGCATGATGCAGCAGCCAGGGCAGCATTTTGAGGCGGTTGACCGAGCCGGTCACCAGCATGAAATGCTCCGGCCCCAGCCTGAACACGGTGAGGTCGTCCATGATGCCGCCGTCCTCGCGGCACACGGTCGAATAGCGCACCTGCCCCGGTCTCATGGCAGCGGCATCGTTGACGATGACATGATTGACCAGGGCCTCGGCCTCCGGACCCTTGATGTCCATCTTGCCCATGGTGCTGAGGTCCTGGACACCGACATTTTCGCGGGTGTTCAGGTGCTCATCGGCAATACCGGAGTAATATTTAGCCGAGATGAAATCGCCGCCGACCCGGCCCATCGTCGCGCCCAGTCCGACGATGCTGTTGTAGAAAGGGGAGCGTCTTTCCGGCACGAGAATCACTTTACAAGAAGGCGTGGCGTTTGAACGAGGGCAATCGCTTCAGGTTAATGGCCACGTGTGGAGGCGACCAATTCGATGTCGGCACCGCCCCTCATCCGCCTGCCGGCACCTTCTCCCCGTATAGTGACGCGGAGAAGGGGCTGACCGCAACCTTGGCACCTGATTGGCGAATCCTCGATGAAGGCGTCCTTCTCCCCGTCACTATACGGGGAGAAGTGCCTGGCAGGGTGATGAGGGGCAGCACAAACCTGAAGCGATTGCCCTGACGTTTGAACAAGGCCAAGGCACTCCGCTCGGAGCCCCTCGCTAAGTCTTTGCTACTCGCCGTAGACGTCGAAGGCAAAGTACTTGTCGTTGATTTCCTTGTACTTGCCGTTGGCGCGCAGCGCATCGATCGCGGCATTGAGCTTGTCGGTCAATTCCTTATTGCCCTTCTGCAGCGCGATACCGACGCCGGGGCCATGGATGGCGGGGTCGGCGGTCAAGGTGCCGAGCAGCTTGCAGCAGGCGCCTTCGGGCTTCTTCAGCCATTCGGTCAAAATGATCGAGCCGTCCATCACCGCGTCGAGGCGTCCGTTGACCATGTCGGCGCGGGCATCGTCGCCGGTCGGATAGGCCTTGACGGTCGAGCCGCTGTATTTCTGCTCAGCGAAATTCTGATGGATCGTCGCGCTTTGCACGCCCAGCGTCTTGCCCTTGAGATCCTCGGGCGAAGTGCCCGATAGCGTCGAATCCTTCGGCACGGCAATGGCCGGCGGCGTCTGGTAGTATTTGTGGGTGAAGTCGACCTTCTCGGCGCGTTCGGGCGTGATGGTGATGTTGATGATGGCATCGAACTTGCCGGCCTGAAGCGCCGGGATCGAGCCGTCGAAATCCTGCACGACGAATTCGCATTCGGTCTTCATCTCGGCGCACAGCGCCTTGCCGAGATCGATGTCGAAGCCGCCCAGCGTGCCATCGGCATTGGCATGGTTGAAGGGCGGATAGGCGCCCTCGGTGCCGAGCTTGAGTTTCTTGTCCTGGGCAGAGGCAACGCCGGTGGCGAGCGCCAGGGCGAGCGAAGCGGCAAGCACGAAACGACCGAAAAGACGCATGATCCAGACCTCCGTTGATGGGCCAAGTCTACGGGCTTTTATACCCCCGGCGGAGACGGAAACGACATGGGCTGCGGCGATCACGGCGGATCGGAGGGCCCGTGGGCGCCGGCTCGCGACGTCAGCCGGCGCGCGTCCTTGTCGTGGCTGGCCGGTCGATCGCCAGCCCATCTGGCGACAGGACGACGCCGAATTTCTCGGCGGCTTCCTCGGGTGTGTAGTAGCCAAGCCCCACATCCTTCAGCACCAGGTCGGCGTCGCGCTGGAGGGGATCGCCGTAGCCGCCGCCGCCAGGCGTGCCGACGCGCACGCGGTCGCCGGCCTGCAGCGCGATGTCCTGCTCCTTGGACAAATGCGGCGGCACATGCGCCTCGCCGTTGCGGAACACGGTCACCGTGTTGACCGCGCCATCCTTGCCGCCCAGCGCGCCCTGCGGGCCGAAGCGGCCATGGTCCATGACGAACGAGGCGCGCGCATCGCCGCGCAGGATCTCGACCTCATAGGCGAGCCCAAAACCGCCGCGATGCTTGCCGGCACCGCCCGAGCCCTCGCGCAGGGCATAGCGGCGATAGAGCACCGGAAAGGCCTGCTCCATGATCTCGACCGGCGGCGACTTGGAGATGCCGATGGTCGAGCAGCCATTGGTCAGGCCGTCATGACCGGCATTGCCGCCATAGCCGCCGCCGGAGATCTGGTACATGACATAGTCGCGGCCGCGCGCCGGGTCGTTGCCGCCGAGCGCGAAATTGCCGCTGGAGCCGGCCGGGGCCGCCGTCACTCTGTCCGGCAGCGCCTGCACCATGGCCGCGAACACCGCCTCGGCGATGCGCTGCGACACCTCGGCCGCGCAGCCCGACACCGGGCGTGGATATTTCGCGTCGAGAAAAGTGCCTTCCGGCCGTTTGACGATCAGCGGCTCGAAGGCGCCGGCGCTGATCGGCACATCCGGGAAAATGTGGCGCATGGCGAGATAGACCGAGGACAAGGTCGTCGCCAGCACGCTGTTCATCGGCCCGGCGCAAGGTTTGGACGAACCGGCGAAATCGAAGCCCAGCGTGTCGCCCTTTTTCTCGACCGCCAGCGCAATGGTCAGCGGCTCGTTCACCACCCCGTCGGAATCGACGAAGGCTTTGGACCGGTAGATGCCGTCGGGAATGGCCGATATGTTGGCGCGCATCTGCTCGGCGGCGCGGCGGCGCAATTCGGCGATCGCCTCGACAACAGTTTCGTCACCGTAACGATCCAGGATTCCGTTCAACCGGTCCTGGCCGATCAGCAATGCGGCGGCTTGCGCGCGGATGTCGCCAATGCGCTGGTCGGCGACGCGGATGTTGGAGCAGATGATGGCGTAGATCTCGGGATCGAGCACGCCCTTCTTGAACAGTTTGACGGGCGGCAGCCGCAGGCCTTCCTGCTCGACGGCCGTCGCCGAGGCGGAAAAGCCTCCGGGTACCGAGCCGCCAATGTCGGGCCAGTGGCCGGTGTTCGACAGCCAGCAGAAGATTTTTTCTCGGCGGTAGACCGGCATGACGAAGCGCACATCCATCAGATGCGTGCCGCCGAGATAGGGGTCGTTGACGATGTAGATGTCGCCGGGTTCTGGCGGCAGACAACGGCCGTCGGCGATCATCTCGATCACCGTCCTGGTCGAATATTGCATGACGCCGACGAACACCGGCAGGCCCTGGCTGCCCTGTGCGATCAGCGAGCCGTCGACCGCCGAATAGATGCCGTCGGAACGGTCATTGGCCTCGGCGATGACCGGCGAGAAGGCGGCGCGCGAAAATGTCAGGTCCATCTCGTCGCAGACCTGTTGCAGCGCTGCCTGAAGCACCGAAAGCGTGATGGCGTCGAGCTTTGTCATCTCAGGCCTCGATGTCGATGATGATGTTGCCGTCGGCATCCGAACGCGCCCGGTCGCCCGGTTCGAGCACGGTGGTGGCGTCCATCTGTTCGAGGATCGCCGGCCCTTCGATGACAGCGTCGAGCGGCAGTTTTTCCCTGACGTAGACCGGCGTGTCGTGCCACGTGCCGGCATACCAGACCGGCCGGGTCTCGCGCCGTGCCTCATCGAGCGTCGCTGTGCGTCCGGCGGGGTCGATCAGCCGCGACAGATCGATCGCTGGCCGCACACCCGTCACCGAGGTGTTGAGATTGACCAGATTGGCGCGGATCTCCGGCAACTCGACCTTGAAGCGGGCGAAATAGGCCTTTTCGAAAAGCTGCTGCAATTCCCTGCGCGTCACCGAGGACGATGGCAGCGGCACGTTGATGATGTGGGTCTGGCCGACGAACTGCATGTCGGCGGAATGGGTGACGCGGGTCGTTTCCGGCTTCACCGCTTCCTTGCCGATCAGCTCCTCACCCTCGTTTCGGTGCCGTTCCAATACAGAATGAAGCTGGCTTTCATCGAGGCCCGCCACCGGCTGGTTGACCGTGTTGACGAAGTCATGCCTGAGATCGGCGACGACGCAGCCGAGCGCATTGGTGATGCCGGGACGCGCCGGCACCAGCACTTTGGGCAGGCCGAGCTCGCGCGCCAGTGCGGTCGCATGCAGCGGCCCGGCGCCGCCAAAGGCGAACAGCGCGAAATCGCGCGGGTCGTGGCCGCGCGACACCGAGACCATGCGAATGGCGCCGGCCATCTTCATATTGCCCAGCCTGAGCACCGCGCCCGCCGCCTCGACGCCGGACAGGCCGGTCGGCTTGCCAATCCTGTCCTCGAAGATGCCGGTGACGCGCTCGACCGTGACCGGATTTTCGACCGCCAGCAGCTTCTTCGGCGCCAGCCGTCCCAGCACCAGATTGGCGTCGGTGATGGTCGGCTCACTGCCGCCGCGCCCGTAGCAGATCGGGCCGGGATTGGCGCCCGCACTTTCCGGGCCGATCTGGATCAGGCCAGCCGCATCGACGCGGGCAATCGAGCCTCCCCCGGCGCCGACCGTGTGCACCGCCACCATCGGCACATGGATCGGCATGGCATATTCGATCTCGATCTCGTTCGAGACGGCCGGCTCGGCGTTGCGGATCAGCGCCACGTCGGTCGAGGTACCGCCCATGTCGTAAGTGACGAGGTTTTCGAAACCGGCGCGCTTGCCCGTATATGCGGCGGCGATGACGCCGGAGGCCGGACCGGACATGACGGTCTTGGCCGATTCACGTGTGACGAAGCGCGCCGAGATCATGCCGCCATTGCCGTTCATGATCAGGAAGTCGCGGGCATAGCCCTTGGCCGCCAGTTCCTTGCGCAGCCTTTCGACATAGCGTTCGAGGATCGGCTGCACAGAGGCGTTGACGGAAGCGGTCACCCCACGCTCGAACTCGCGCGCTTCCGACAGCAGCGCATGGCCCGTCGTGATGTAGCCGTTCGGCCAAAGCTCGGCGGCGATTTCGGCCGCGCGCCGCTCATGCGCGGGGTTGGCGTAGGAGTGCAGAAAATGGATGACGAGGGATTCGCAGCCGGCTTCGATCAACTGTGAAACCGCTGCCCGCATTCCGGCCTCGTCAAGCGGCTCGCGGATCGAGCCCGAAGCCTCGACCCGCTCCGATACTTCGAGCCGGAGATTGCGGGGAATGACCGGCACGAATGTGCCCGTCATGCCATAGGGCTGCGGTCGGGTCCGCCGGCCAAGCTCGATGACATCGCGAAAGCCGCGCGTGGTGATCATGCCGGTCCTGGCCAGCCGGCGTTCGAGCACGGCATTGGTGGTGGTGGTCGTGCCGTGAACGATGAGATCGATGCCGTCGATGGGAAAGCCGGTAACGCCAAGCGCCGAGACGACACCGAAGGCCTGGTTGTCGACCGTGGTCGGGGTTTTGGCGATATACACCCGGCCACCGTCTCGACCGTCGATCAGAAGCAGGTCGGTGAAGGTTCCGCCGACATCGATGCCGGCGACGACGCTGCCCGAGGAATCCAGCGCCGGCGCCGAAAAATTCTCTTTCATTGTCGAAACCCGAAATGCCCGGACTATGGATATGTCTTAGATTGGAAAGGTGTTTTACGGCGATCCCTTGACGCAAATATCATTTGTATACTAATAAATTCCGGGCACAAGAGCTTACCGCTTCGGAGTGTGCAACCGCACGCTGGAACCTGACCGGTTCAGGCGCGCAGGAGAAGGTTTGGCGCCCCCCGGGCCTGAAGATTGGGTCTGAAGTTGGGCCAGAAGGTTAGGTTTGATGAACACCACATCCGCGTTCAACACCGCCGGCGCCCGCCCGCTGCAATTCCCGATTCCGGCCAATGTCTATGCCGAAACCGTCGTCTCGGTGAAGCACTATACCGACCGCCTGTTTTCCTTCCGCATCACCCGGCCGCAGTCGCTGCGCTTCCGCTCCGGCGAGTTCGTCATGATCGGCCTGCCCAACGCCGAGAAGCCGGTGTACCGTGCCTATTCCGTCGCCAGTCCGGCCTGGGACGACGAGCTGGAATTCTTCTCGATCAAGGTGCCGGATGGCCCGCTGACTTCCGAATTGCAGAAGATCCAGGTCGGCGACACCGTCATCATGCGGCAGAAGTCGACCGGCACGCTGGTGCTCGACGCTTTGACCCCCGCAAAACGCCTGTTCATGATCTCGACCGGCACCGGCATCGCGCCCTTCGCCAGCCTGCTGCGCGATCCCGATACCTATGAGAAGTTCGAGCAGGTGATCCTGACGCACACCTGCCGCGACAACGCCGAACTCACCTACGGCCAGGAATTGGTCGCGGCACTGGAGAACGATCCGCTGATTGGCGAACTGACCGGCGGCCGCGTCACGCTCTACAATTCGACAACGCGCGAGCAGTCCGAGCGCATGGGCCGCATCACCGCGCTGATCGGTTCCGGCAAGTTCTACAGTGATCTCGGCATCGACAGGCTCGATCCGGAAACCGACCGCATCATGATCTGCGGCTCGATGCATATGCTGAAGGACGTCAAGGAACTCGCCGAAAGCCTCGGCTTCCAGGAAGGTTCGCTGCATCATCCGGCAAGCTTCGTCGTCGAGCGCGCCTTCGTCGGCTGAGGGCAGACGCTTCGTTCCGAAATCAGGTTTGACCTTTCGGTCAAAAGCTGGCTGCTTTATCATCCTTTTTCCATTATGACCGCGTGAAAGACTCGTGAAGTACGGCTTCGCGGGCTATCTTCGGCATGATCGCTGAACAAAGGGGCAGGAGATGAGCAGCACAATCCGCGAGGCCGGCCTTGGTGGCGGCGCGTCCAAGGTCACGCCGCTGCCGGCGCGCACCGCCGCCAATACGCCCGTACCGCCAGACCACGCCATTGCCCGCAATCCCGGCATGCGGCTCGATCTCGGCTTCATGGAATCGGTGCGCAGCGTCAATCGCTCGGCGCTGGAACGCCGCGTCGCCAGCCTGACCAAGCGGCGCTCGATCAAGGCCGACAACCAGGCGGCCTGGCTGCTGCGCGCCGTCGCCTGCATGGACCTGACGACGCTCAATTCCAACGACACCGAGGAGCGCGTACGCCGGCTCTGCGCCAAGGCGATCAACCCGTTCCGCCGCGACATCGTCGAAGGCCTGGGCATAGCAGGCGAAACCATCCGTCCGGCGGCGGTCTGCGTCTATCATCCCTTCGTTGCCACCGCCGTCGATACCGTGCGTGGCACCGGCATCCATGTCGCCGCCGTTTCCACGGCGTTCCCGCATGGTCTGGCACCATTGTCGACGCGCCTGCAGGAGATAGAAGCCTCGGTGCGCGACGGCGCCGACGAGATCGATGTCGTCATCCCGCGCGGGCTGGTTTTCGGCGCCAAATGGCAGGAACTCTACAACGAGATCGTCTCGATGCGCGCCGCCTGCGGCGAGGCGCATCTCAAGGTCATTCTCGGCACAGGCGACCTCGCCACGCTGCGCAATGTCATGCTGGCGTCCATGGTGGCGATGATGGCCGGCGCCGATTTCATCAAGACCTCGACCGGCAAGGAAAGCGTCAACGCGACACTGCCGGTCGGCCTCGCCATGGTGCGCGCCATCCGCGCCTATTTCGAGGAGACCGGCTATCTCATCGGCTTCAAGCCGGCCGGCGGTATTTCCACCGCCAAGGTTTCACTCGACTGGCTGGTGCTGATGAAGGAAGAGCTGGGACGGCCATGGCTGGAGCCGGAGCTGTTCCGCTTCGGCGCGTCGAGCCTGCTGACCGACATCGAACGCCAGCTTGAGCACCATCTGACTGGCCACTATTCGGCCAATCATCGCCACGCGATGGCTTGAGGCGCGTGAGGCCTTGAACGTGGAGTTCCTTCGCGCCCCCCTCTGTCCTGCCGGACATCTCCCCCACTTGTGGGGAGATCGGCTGTCATCGGCGATTTCGCCAATCGGCAACGTTGCAGGATGGTGGAAGACAAACGCGAAGTCCGATCTCCCCCCTCGTGGGGGAGATGTCCGGCAGGACAGAGGGGGGCGCGAAGGATCGTCTGCCTCGCTGAAGAGGAGCGCCTGATGAACATTCTCGAACGCTATCACGCCATGGAATACGGGCCGGCGCCGGAGGCCCGCAACGAGGCCGATGCGTGGCTGGCCGCGCGCGATTTCGGCAAAGCGCTGTTTATCGGCGGCGACTGGAAAGCGGCCGGCAGCGGCAAGACTTTCGAGACCAGCGATCCCTCCTCCGGCAAGCTGCTCGCCAAGGTGTCTGACGCCGGTGCCGCCGATATCGATGCCGCGGTTTCGGCCGCGGCAAAAGCGCTGCCGAAGTGGAGCGCGTCCTCCGGCTATCAACGCGCGAAAGTGCTCTACGCCATCGGCCGCGCCATGCAGCGCCACCAGCGCCTGTTCGCGGTGCTGGAATCGATCGACAATGGCAAGCCGATCCGCGAAAGCCGCGACATCGACGTGCCGCTGGCCATCCGCCATTTCATCCACCATGCCGGCTGGGCGCAGGCGCTGGACAGGGATTTTCCTGATCACAAGGGCGTCGGCGTCGTCGGCCAGATCATTCCGTGGAACTTCCCGCTCTTGATGCTGGCCTGGAAGATCGCGCCGGCACTCGCCGCCGGCTGCACGGTGGTGCTGAAGCCGGCCGAGTTCACGCCGCTCACCGCCATCCTGTTCGCCGAGATCTGCGGACGCTCCGGCGTGCCGAAAGGGGTCGTCAACATCGTCCAGGGCGGCCCGGAAGCGGGCGCGGCGATCGTCAATCACCCCGGCATTCAGAAGATCGCCTTCACCGGTTCTTCGGAAGTCGGCAAGATCATCCGGAAGGCCACCGCGGGGTCCGGCAAGAAACTGTCGCTGGAGCTTGGCGGCAAGTCGGCCTTCGTCGTCTTCGAGGACGCCGATCTCGACAGCGCCGTCGAGGGTCTGGTCGACGGCATCTGGTTCAATCAGGGCCAGGTCTGCTGCGCCGGCTCGCGGCTGTTAGTGCAGGAAGGCATTGCCGACGCCTTCATTGCCAAGGTCAAGGTTAGGATGAGCCGGCTGCGCGTCGGCAGCCCGCTCGACAAGAACACCGATATCGGCCCGCTGGTCGATTTGAGCCAGCTCGACCGCGTCAAGGGCCTGGTCGCCGAAGGGGCGAAACAGGGTGCAATCTGCTGGCAGCCGGACACGGCACTGCCGTCTTCCGGCTATTACCATCCGCCGACACTCGCCACCGGTGTTTCACCGGCTAATATCCTGGCGCAGGAAGAGGTGTTCGGGCCGGTGCTCGCCACCATGACCTTCCGTAACACCGAGGAAGCGATCGAGCTCGCCAACAACACGCGTTACGGGCTGGCAGCCTCGGTATGGAGCGAGAACGTCAATCTTGCCCTGCACGTCGCGCCGCAGTTGAAGGCCGGCGTCGTCTGGGTCAACGGCACCAACATGTTCGATGCCGCCTGCGGTTTCGGCGGCTACCGCGAAAGCGGCTTTGGCCGCGAAGGCGGACGCGAGGGCATGTTCGAATATCTCTCGGCAAAACTGCCGCTCGGTCCTGTCGTCAAGCCGGCAGCAGCTTCGGCCCAACCCGTCGAGCGACCGGAAGGCGACGCCATCGACCGCACGGCAAAGCTGTTCATCGGCGGCAAGCAGGTGCGGCCGGACGGCAATTATTCGCTGGCGATAGCCAATGCCAAGGGCAAGCTTGCCGGCGAGGTCGGTCTCGGCAACCGCAAGGACATACGCGACGCCGTCGCCGCGGCCCGCGCCTGCAAGGGCTGGCCGGAGGCGACCGCCTACAATCGCTCCCAGGTGCTTTACTATCTGGCCGAGAACCTATCTGGCCGCGCCGATGAATTCGCCGCCCGTATCACCGAGCTTACCGGCGCCGCCGCCAAGGCGGCGCGTGAAGAGGTCGAGCAGTCGATCGAGCGGCTGTTCCTCTATGCCGGCCTTGCCGACAAGTTCGAAGGCCGCGTGCATCAGCCGCCGGCCCGCGCCGTCACCCTGGCGTTGCACGAGCCGGTCGGCGTCGTCGGCATCGTGGCATCCGACAATGCGCCCCTGCTCGGGCTGATCTCGCTGGTCGCCCCGGCGCTCGCCATGGGCAACACCGTGGTGGCCGTACCTTCGGAAAAATATCCGCTGCTGGCCACCGACCTCTACCAGGTCATCGAATATTCCGACGTCCCGGCCGGCGCCATCAACATCGTCACCGGCCGCAGCGCCGAACTCGCCGGCGTGCTGGCCAAGCACGACGATGTCGACGGGCTCTGGGTCTTCGCCGATGCCGAGACCTGCGCCAAGGCGGAAGCGGACTCCGTGGGCAATCTGAAACGCGTGTGGACCGGCAATGGACGCAGCCTCGATTGGGCTTCGGGCGAAGCTGCGGGCGATGCCTTCCTGCGTCGGTCCGTCGAGGTCAAGAACGTCTGGGTGCCCTACGGCGATTGAGAAGAGTTCAAATTGAATGGTGACCGTGTCCGGGCTTGACGCCCGGATGCGTGTTCTTTAACGAGAAAAAACATTTTTATCAGTGAACGGCTGAGCACAGGCCACATAGTAGCGCCTGACTGGCACATGACGCCTTGGCCGTCCGCCGATAAATGCGGATGACCCGAGCGGGCGAGGAGAAAAGCATGGCGGATTTGGCAGGCAAGGTCGTTGTCGTCACGGCGGCGGCGCAAGGCATTGGCCGGGCGAGCGCGCTGGCTTTCGCCAAGGCAGGCGCCGTGGTGCACGCCACCGACATCAACGAGGTGCTGCTCGCCGAACTCGGCAAGACATCGGGGATCAAGACCCGCAAGCTCGACGTGCTGAACGATGCGGCCGTCAACGCCGCCTTCGCCGAGATCGGCGCCGTCGACGTGCTGTTCAACTGCGCCGGCTTTGTCCATTCAGGCTCGATCCTCGATATGAAGGAGGCCGATCTGGATTTCGCCTTCAACCTCAATGTGCGCGCGATGATCCGCACCATCCGCGCCGTGCTGCCCGGCATGCTTGCGCGTGGTGATGGTTCCATCATCAACATGGCCTCGCTGGCGAGCTCGACCAAGGGCGTGCCGAACCGCTTCGTCTATGGGCTGACCAAGGCGGCTGTGATCGGCCTGACCAAGGCGGTCGCCGCCGACTATGTCGGCAAGGGCATACGCTGCAACGCGATCTGCCCCGGCACCGTCGAGAGCCCGTCGCTGCAGGACCGTATGCATGCGCAGGGCGACTATGAGGCGGCGCGAGCCGCCTTCATCGCCCGCCAGCCGATGGGTCGCCTCGGCACGCCCGAGGAAATCGCCGATCTTGCCGTCTATCTCGCCGGCGCCACCTATACGTCGGGACAGGCTTATAATATCGACGGTGGCTGGTCGATCTAAGAGCATGATCCCGAAAAGTGGGAACCGATTTTCGGACAAGATCATGCTCAAGCGAACAAACTGGAGAAAAATTGCATGAAACTGCTGCGCTATGGCGAGGCGGGGAGCGAACGCCCCGGCCTGCTCGATGCGGATGGAACGATCCGCGACCTCTCCGCCCATGTCACCGACATTGCCGGCAAGGCGCTCGACCCGGCATCGCTTGAGACATTGTCGAAGCTCGATCCAAAATCGCTGCCGGCGGTTTCCGGCAAGCCCCGCATCGGCGCCTGCGTTGCCGGCACCGGCAAATTCATCTGCATCGGGCTCAACTATTCCGACCATGCCGCCGAGACCGGCGCCACCGTGCCGCCGGAGCCGATCATCTTCATGAAGGCAAGCTCGGCCATTGTCGGTCCGGACGACGACGTGCTGATCCCGCGCGGCTCGGTCAAGACCGACTGGGAGGTCGAGCTCGGTGTGGTCATCGGCAAAACCGCTAAATATGTCAGCGAGGCGGATGCGTTCGATTATGTCGCCGGCTACTGCGTCGCGCATGACGTGTCCGAGCGCGCCTTCCAGGCCGAGCGTCAGGGCCAGTGGACCAAGGGCAAGAGCTGCGACACGTTCGGGCCGATCGGGCCGTGGCTGGTCACCAAGGACGAGGTGAAGGACCCGCAGAACCTGCCGATGTGGCTGAAGGTCAACGGCAAGACGATGCAGAACGGCTCGACCAAGACCATGGTCTATGGCGTCGCCTACCTCGTTTCCTATCTCAGCCAGTTCATGTCGCTGCATCCGGGCGACATCATCTCGACCGGCACGCCGCCCGGTGTCGGGCTGGGCATGAAGCCGCCGGTGTTCCTGAAGGCCGGAGACGTCGTCGAACTCGGCATCGAAGGCATGGGCACGCAAAAGCAGACGTTCAAGGCCGACGTTTAGCGTATACTTCTCTCCCTTCTCCCCTT
>NZ_CAAF010000005.1 GCF_000359125.1 Mesorhizobium sp. STM 4661
CCCGGCGGCAACCAGGACTCGCGACGGACGATCCAGAGTTCGTAGGTTGGCGTCAACTGGTCAGGGGCATCCAGGGATCCCAGGTGCACTTCGATTTCGTCCGCGGTGCGTGCGAAAACGGACGAGCCGCAACGGGGACAGAAAAACCGCCCGGCGTAGTCGCGTGTTTCGCCTTCGATCGTCACCGCATGCTGAGGAAACACCGCGGCAGCATAGAAAAGGGCCCCATGATGCTTGCGGCAGTCGAGACAGTGACAAATGCCGACCCGGTATGGGGCACCCGACGCCACAATTTTGACGTTGCCGCACAGGCAACCGCCGGTGAACCGGTCCATGCCGCGTCTCCTCCAAAATCAAGCTGGGAATGGTTACAGCCAACAGCACTGTCATTGCAATTGCCCGCTACGGGTGGGTACGCGTCGTTCTTCCGTAGCGGGCGATGGTGATCATCGCTCAGAGCTTCTGCGTGCAGGTAATGTTCTCGGAAATCAATCGGCACAGTAATGACATACGAGTGCCGAGTTGGCTCGCCAACAATATCATAGGCTTAGCCGGAAAACTCGCTGCAAGGCGTCACGCCAAAACTCGCTTTCGGGACGCCTTTGAGAAGCAGCGTCGAAATTGCTGATCGACTAATTTTATCCAGACGGCTTCAAGCACGGCCTCTGCGGGGGACTCCATCTCGCCGGGCCCCGCAAACACCGTACTGCATTGACTACAGTCCTCTCGTTCAAACGACAAAGAACGAGGATGCCGTAAGCGAGAGGCCCGGAGAAAGAGTGGCGAACTGTATTTGAGCTACGCCACCGATCCCGTCGCTGTCGAAAGAGAGCGCCCCGGTTGAATTGTTGTAGATGATGTGGTCGGAACTGTCGTGCGCGGCCGCACCCGCAAAGAAAGCAGCAGCTGTGAGTGCGCCGGCGCCCAGCCCGGCAAAAATTGCGTTGTCGATGTGGATCTTGTCCTGGACTTTGTTGAAGTCGGTAATCCTGTCGACATTGCCGGCGCCAATAGAGCTATTGAAGACGAAGGTGTCGTTGCCTCCCTTGCCAGTCAGGATGTCGGCGCCACGGCCGCCGTTGATGATATTGGCGCCGGCATTTCCGTGGATGGTCTGGGCGAGCTCGTTGCCGGTGAGGTTGATTGCCGCGAGACCGTTCGGGTTCGCAGTGACGAGAAGCTCGATCGACTGGCCGGCCGAAAGGGCATGGCTCACAGAAGTGAGGATCCTGTCGGCGCCACCGCCTGCCGCCTCGCTCACGCGGTCACCGGCATTGTCGACAAAATAGACATCGTTGCCGCCATAGCCGGTCATGGTGTCGGCGCCGCCGCGACCGTCGATAAGGTTGCTAGCGGTATTGCCCTGGATGGTCTGGGCGAACTGGTTGCCGGTCAGGTTGATCGCCGCCGTGCCGGCCGCGTTGCTGGTGGCGAGAAGTTCGACCTGCGCGCCGGCTGTAAGCACATAGCTCACTGCAGCGAGCACCTTGTCGGTGCCGCCGCCCGCCGCCTCGATCACCCTGTCGCCGGCATTATCGACACGATAGGTGTCGTTGCCACCATAGCCAGTCATTGTGCGGGCACCGACTGCGTGGAGCACATCGGCTCCGCTTGTGCCGTCCAGAACATCGGTGGTCGGAGGCGGGGTGGTAGGCGGCGGGGTGGTCGTGCTGGTGTTGTGCTGCAGGAAAAAGGACTGCATCGACGATGTGTTGCCGAGCGAGGTTTCGCCGTTCTGCGAGGCCCATTTATACGCCATGTCAAAGGCAGGATTGGGGACCAGCCTCTCCCAGTGGTCCATCATGGTCTGCATCTGGGACGTCGTCGGCATGACATATGACCCGCCCGTATTGGTCGCCCAGCCGCCGCCGCCGAACGTCTGATAGACCGGAATGATCGCGCTCTTCGGGATGCCTGCCTCTAAAGCCGCAGCCACGGCTCTGTCGATGTAGTTGAAGTCCACTGCGGTGGTGCGCACCGGATAAGGGTTTATGCCGTAATAATCGATCCCGGTGTTGGCAGGGTTGTAGGTATTGGAATAGTTCGAATCCGAGAACGACCCCATGTCCATCAGGGTGATGAAAGTCTTGGCGCCCGGGAAATGGGAATGGATCCAGTCGGATTCCGCCTTCAGGTTGGCGGCGCTCACCTTGGTGTGGTATTTGCCGGTCGGATCAGGCTCGTCCGTCAGAAAAAACCCCAAAACCTTCGAATTGCCGATGAGAGGCGTTACCTTGTCGATAAACGACTGGGTTACGCCATTGCTCTCGCCCAGCCAGATCAGGGCCTTCGAGCCAGCCGGCAAGGCGTTGACCGATGAGGCGTATTGAAGATCAACCAGATTGAAGCCATAGGCCTGAGCCTGGGCAGCGGAGGCGCCCCAGGTGAAGTGCATTGCCATGCGATATCCTTCGTACGATTCTGCAGCGCCCCGACCCCTGCCTATCCGAGGGTCCATATTAGCGCCAAATCAATTAGTGACATGCATTGATAGAATCATTGATCTTCGATGGATTGCCAATTGTCATGCGATTTGACTGCACGGCCTTACCGGAATCTTGATGGGGGCGATTGTTGGATAACCAGGAGCCGGCCGGTTCGCATCGCCGAACGCCAGGTCCGGCCTGTGTGATCTCCTCCGACCGCACGCTGATCGAAATGGCCGAGCGCCGCCCGCGCGATCGGCGGGCCGGTGCCCCGCATGTTCCTGCGCGCGGACGGCGGATCAGGCGCTGCACCGCTTTTGCTTGGCGCCCAGATATTCAGCCGCGCGCTGGACGAAGATCATATGATGTACGCATATGACTGGATGGTGGATTGCTACGCGTCCTCTGGCGCCGCTATCTGAGGTCGAATAAAAAGGCCGGAGGAGCCCTTAGAAGTGGTAGATAGCATGCCCCGCGGACAGAAGGAGAATCGCCATTTACAAACCAAAACCTTTTCGCCTACGCCGTAGCGGTTCCCATCGCCGCCGCATGGGTTACCCAGATCGCGTACTCAGAGCATGGTTGGTTGCAGTGCTTGTCAGCGTGACCGCGCCCGGACAGGCCGCAGAATTCAGGGTGTTCGAGGATTTGTTTTTCGAAGGTGGACCGAAGGACTTCCGACAGTTCGGACTTGAACATATGACGATCGTGAGCCCCCACATTCTTGGGCCAGACGTTCCTAATGCTGATCAGGCAAAAAAGGCGATAGAGAAGCCAAGGGACGGCAATCACCTCGTAATCGATATCGAAAGCTGGCCACTGGAAGGTGATGGCCAAGGCCTCACGATAAGCAAATACCAGCAGACCCTTGCAGCTCTCAAGAAAGCTGATCCGAGCGTTCGCCTTGGACTCTACAGTGTCTTGCCGGTGCGTGATTACTGGAGGGCAAACGGCGCTAACGGCGAGAGTGGTTTTTCGGCTTGGCAGGGGGCGAACTCTCAACTGGCTGCCGGCCTCATCCCGTATGTGGATGATCTCTACCCATCGCTTTACACGTTCTATGGGGATAAAGACGCGTGGGTTGTTTACGCCGAAGCCAACCTTAAGGAGGCGCGGCGGATTTCATCGGGCAAGCCGGTCTACTGCTTCCTTTGGCCCCAGTTTCACAAGACCTACGCATTTCTCCCCGGCGACTACTGGTACGCCCAACTGGACACATGCAGGAGGATGGCTGATGGAATTGTCATCTGGGGCACCATTCGCGGCGCTGGACCGTATCAACCGATGAAATGGGACGAGAAAGCCGAGTGGTGGCAGGCCACCCTGCGGTTTTTGCGGGAGCAGAATCCTTGATCGCAAGGCTCGCTCTGCTGTTCGCGATTGTGGCCACGAATGCCAGCGCTCAAACTGCCTTTGACGAATGCCAGCAGGCAGGCCGATTGGATTGCGTGCAGTATTTTGTCGATCACACCGAAAGTCTGATGAACGACACTTTCCGGGCGGTGATGTCGTCCTCTCTAGGGGATATGGTGAAGGCATCGATCCGCGAAGAACAAGCCAAATTCATGGCCTTCGTCCGCGGCTCATGCAGGGCTTTCGCCTTTCGCGATTACGATCAGCGCTTCGCGAAGCTTTATGCGGATCGGTGTCTCTCGGATGCTTTCAAGTTCCGCGAATCGATGCTGACCGGCTACCTAAGCCGTGCCAATAACTAATAGGTTGGCGGATTCCATTCCTAATAGCGTTGGCTCGGAAGAGCAGGACCGTCGTGATGATCCAAAGCGAGCCGCTACCGTAGATCGAGCCGGAAAACTGAGCCCCGACAAAAAACTGCGTGGTCAAGAGAGGGAGCAGCGACAGGCGCAGGTCGGCAAAGAGCTTGACAGCGGAATACATCTGCACAAGCACCACGCAAAAGACTGCCATCCCGACAATTCCCACGGCTTGCAGAACCTCCATGAAGAGATTGTGGGGGTAGAGCCAGAAGGGGAGTTGCGTGCCGTACCCAAACCACGGGTTTTCGGCAAACAGGCTCCACGACATGGAGATGGAATCAAGCCTCTCCAAAGCGGATCGGTTCCCGTCCATCGTTGCCAGATTAAATTTTTCGAGCAGGGGCGTTATGTCTGTCAATGCCAGCGCCAGGATGCTGGCCGCCGCGAGCACCATGCACCAGATAGCGGTCATTGCCTTCGGCTTCAGGACCGGAAACAAGACCAGGCACGCGGCCAGAGACATCACCGGGCCGCGTGCTCCGGCGAAATAGACGGTGTAGAGGGATGCGATGACCACCAGTACGATTCCTACCCTGGCTGAAGTGCGTCGGGTGGATCGGAGCAGGACGTAAGACGCAATGAGCGCCGTAACTGCGGTATGGCCTATCGAGATAGCATTAAGTTTTTCCAACTGGATGCGGTCTGAAGGGTCGCGCGTCAAGACATCGGCGCCGGTATAATCCAACCATAGGATGGCTGCCACGGCGAGGGCGCTGATCGTGAAAATCGCCAAAGCGACATTGATTTCAGACCATTTCGGCGTCGCCGCAGCAAGAAGAATGGCCGGCGCCACTGCTGTTATCAGAACAAACAGCATGGCATCGTCCGCACCGTCGATGCCGTACTCCAAATCGATCCAGAGCTTTGCCAGATACAGGCCCGCGAAACCAAGAAGCGCGACGCTCCCGAAGCGGAAATCTCGTTTCCGATCAACGAAAATAAAGCACAAGACCGAAAGCGCTAGGACTGCTGCACGGAAGGCCGGTGACAGGCTTTCATTATCGCTGAACGCAGAGGCGATCCCTATCAAGGGATACCCGGTGATGGACAGTGCAAAAGTCCACGCCCATAGGTCTTTGTAAATCGGCATTGTGCCTCATTCTCACAGGGAAGGGCTCCTACTTATCACTGGTACTCGGCATAGCCAAGCAAGAGCCCGGCTGTTAGAGGTTGGCCAGTGTTCGAATGCCGAAAAGGAACGGCTTTTGTCGTCGAAAAGAATTGCGATTCTGGGGTTCTGTCTTCTGTTGTTCGCAGGCGCTTTTTTTGCCGTTTTGCAGGGGATGGGCACCAAGAGCTATCCCGACCGCCAAAAGCCACGTGAGGCGCTCACCGCATTCAGTGGTTACTTCACGGTCCGCTCGATCGATGATCTTTGGATCGGGACTACCAGGATCATCCTATGCGGTGTCGAATCAAACCCGGTCGCGCGCACCACTGCAACGATGACAGCAAGAAAAGACTTCCAAGGTAAAACCCTGAACTGCCGGCCGGTCGGCATGGGGACGCCTTGCGATGGAAAAATACCGGCGAAGTACGGCAAGTCAGTTATTGCACAATGCTTCTTGCCAGACGGCACCGATGTTGCGGCAAGGCTAGTCGATGCCGGATTGGTATGCGGTCTGCCAGCCCAGGCGGGTTCGACTTACAAGGCTTGTCGTTAGCCAGCCATTATCTGAAATCTATTCGCCCGAGTCATTTCGGCTCGAGCGTACCGCCCGGCAGGTTTATCCCGCAATCTCATCGCCCGGCCTTTTGTACAGGCCGACGTAAAGCCGTGCTGCGTCGGGACTGGTGAGCGTATACTCGTGCCTAAGGTTGGTGGCCGCGCTTTGCTGCCGCAGCGATCTCAGCCCTTTCGGCGTGCTGCCATGTGGAGTTGATTACACGCGCCGGATCGCCGACCACTGTAGTAAAGGGCTCAACATTTTTGGTCACCGCGGAAGCGGCACCAACAACAGCGGCCGCGCCTATGGTGACGCCTTTTAAGATCGTCACACCCATGCCAATCCAGGCATTATCATCGATGGTCACCGGCGCGATGCCGATATCGGTCCGGTCCTTCTTGCCATGACGCCAGTCTGCCACATCTTTAGCTCGCTGCCGCCAGTCGAGAGAATGCGAGATGGTCGACGATCGTCACGCCCCACGAGATCACAACATCGTTGCCGATGGATATGCGGTCGGCTGCAACTAGGTGGCTCTTACCGATGTAGCAGTCCCGGCCAATTTTGATCTGCGCTTCCGGTCGATCGAATGAGAAGTAGCAGTTGATTATCCCGTTCTCGCCGATGGTATGGCGGCCGCGGCGGGCGGTGCGAACACTATAAGGGGTCATCTTGGTGCCAGGCCCGGCATTGATGCCAAGCAGGCGAAAAAGAACCGGCAGGACGAATGGCATCAGTGATAGACCGGTGCGCGTTTGACCAAAACGAGCCCCTCTATGTTGTGGAATTCCGGATGAGAGGCGACGAAAGAGGCTTGAGGCCAACAGGCTTCGATCTCTTCAAAAAGTCCATCCGCGCGGCCACAAGCTGGACAACGATTGTCCGCGCCGAATTTATCCCGCCCGCCGATGGAGCTTCGTTACCTTCCTGATGTTGCAGACGATAGCGGCCTGGACTGGGAATATACCCAGCGCGTTTTGTCGTCTCGCGATTTGGATGCATGGATGCGCCATGGCTGGTAGCGATGCCGATCGCTTCCTAACGCCCCGCCCACGCCTCAATAAAACCTCGGTATCGGGCCGTTCTGCGGCGTAGTGCGGTCGCCGAGGTCGAGGAAGACTTCGTCGATATAGCACCAGCCCCAGCCTTCCGGCGGGTCGTAGCCTTCGATGACCGGATGGCGGGTGGCGTGGAAGTGCTTGGTGGCGTGGCGGTTGGGCGAGTCGTCGCAGCAGCCGACATGGCCGCAGGTACGGCAGAGCCGCAAATGCACCCATTGCGAACCGCTCTTCAGGCATTCCTCGCAGCCGAGCGCGCTCGGCGTCACGTCCCTGACATCGCCTGCATGGCTGCATTCATCCGCCATCATATTCTCCTGACCGGTTCGGGTGCCGTGGGCTGGCCTTGCGCCAGATATGCGTGTAGTGCCGCCACCACCTGGGCACCCTCGCCAACGGCGGCCGCGACGCGTTTGACCGAGCCGGAACGCACGTCGCCGATGGCGAACACGCCGCTGCGGCTGGTTTCCTGCACGGCATGCGTCGCTCCGATGTCCGGCCCGGTGCGCACGAAACCCCTGGCGTCCAGCGCCACGTTGCAGTTGGCGAGCCAGTCGGTGTTGGGGTCGGCGCCGATGAACAGGAAGAGATGGCGGATCGGGCGCTCCGTCTCCACGCCGTTTTCGCGGTCGCGCCAGCGCACTGTGGCAAGATTGGCCTCGTGGCCGTCCAGCGCCTCGATCTCGGTCCCGGTCAGCACCTCGATGTTGGGCTGCGCCCTGATGCGCTCGACCAGATAGCGCGACATGCTGGCATCCAGGCTTTCGCCGCGCGCCAGCAGCCACACCTTGCCGACATGGCTGGCCAGATAGACTGCCGCCTGGCCCGCCGAATTGCCGGCGCCGACCAGCGCCACCTCCTGGCCGGCGCACAGCCGCGCCTCGATCGGCGAGGCCCAATAATGCACGGACTGCCCCTCGAATTGCCCCAGGTTGGCAATATCGAGGCGGCGATAGCGCGCACCGCTGGCGATCACCACCGTGCGCGCCCGCACGGTCTCGCCGTCGCCGACATCAAGCACGTAACCGGTCATGCCGGCCGCACCGCTCAGCAGCCTGGCTTCGTCGGGTATGACCATTTCGACGCCGAACTTCTGCGCCTGGTTATAGGCGCGCGCCATCAGCGCCATGCCCGAAATGCCGGTCGGGAAGCCGAGATAGTTCTCGATGCGCGAGGAGGCGCCGGCCTGCCCGCCGAAGGCACGGCAATCGAGGACGATCGTCGACAGGCCCTCGGACGCCGCATAGACCGCAGCCGCCAGCCCCGCTGGGCCGGCGCCGACAATGGCCACGTCGTACAATTTGCCGGCATCGATCGGCCGCAACAGCCCGATGCAGCGGGCGAGCTCGTTCTCGCCGGGATTGTGCAGCAGCTTGCCGTTTGGACAGAGCACGATCGGCAGATGGTGGGGATCCACCTGGAAGCGCTCGACCAAGGTCTTGGCGCACGGATCGGTCTCGGCATCGAGCGCGCGGTAAGGCTGGCCGCTGCGGGCCAGAAAACCCTGCAGCCGCAAGACGTCGCCACTGTCGAGAGAGCCGATGATGACCGGTCCGCCGGCGCCGCTCTCGAGCAGGCCGACACGGCGCAGGATCAGCGCCCGCATGATCCGCTCGCCGAGATTGGCCTCCTGCACCATCAGGTCGCGCAGCCTTTGCGAGGCGATGACGAACGCCTCCACCGGCTCGATGGCCTCCGCATTGACCAGCGAGGGGCGGGCCGAAAGCTGCGCCAGTTCGCCGACGAAGCTGCCCGGCTCGTGGGTGACGATTGTCTCGCGCCGGCCGAGGCCATTCTGGATGATATCCACCTTGCCCGACAGGACGACGACCAGGCCGGGCGCCACCTCGCCGGCTTTGACGATGAGCTCGCCCGCGGCGTAGGAACTGGCTTGTCCAAAACGGCGCATACGCTCGATGTCGACCTCACCAAGCGTGGGGAACATCTGATCGCGACGGGCCGTGAAGGCTGTGGATTGAGACATGGGGTCGACCGTATCGCGACGGCCGCGCCGTTTGAAGCGGTTTTTGATCCGCAAGAGCCGTGGTCTGGTGCCGAGCCGAGACCGACCGGCACGATATCTGATCGAAAATCCCTCGGCGGTCACGCTTGCAAATCTCGGTGAAATCGCGCTGATCGGTTGGCGAAACCGGACATGATCCGCAGGAAGGCCCGAGCACACGGCGATGACAGTTGGCCCCACCGTAATCCTTCACACCAACGCGCCGGCCCTTGCAATGAAGCGGTTGCGCGAAAGGCATCCGGGGCTGGCGGTTCACCCTTGCGAGAGCTACGCCGGCCTCGGCGCCGTGATCGACCGGACACAGGCCGAGATCGTCTATTCCGTGCGCTTCGACGGCACGGCGCGTTTCCCGCGCTCGGCGCTGCTGCAAAGCCCGACGGTGAAATGGGTGTCGGTCGGCGGGTCGGGGACGGACCATCTCGGCCCCTGGGACCCCGAAAAAGTCACCGTGACCAACGCCGCCGGCGCCGCCGCCGACATGATGGCCGAATACGCGCTGGGCGCGATGCTGTCCTTCTCGCTCGATCTTCGAAAGTTCGCCAGCCATCAGCGCGCGCGGGCCTGGGTGCCCGGTGCGGTCGAGCCGATCCAGGGCAAGACCTTGCTGCTGCTTGGCCTTGGCCATACCGGGCAGGCCCTGGCGCGGCGGGCGAAGGCGATGGGCATGACGACGCTCGGCGTGCGGGCCGAGCCCAGGCCAACCGCCGATGTCGACGAGGTGCACGGCGTGGAGGCGCTGCCGGTGCTTTGCAGGCGTGCCGACTTCATCATCTGTTGCGTGCCGTTGCTCAAGACGACGCGCGGGTTGATCGGCCCGGCGGCGTTTGCCGCAATGAAGCCATCGGCGGTGCTCATCGATGTTTCGCGCGGCGGCGTGGTCGATGAGGCGGCCCTGCTGTCGGCGCTCGATGCCGGCCGCATCAGGGGTGCGGCGCTCGATGTCTTTGCTTCCGAGCCGCTGCCGGCGGACCACCCGCTCTGGTCGTACGAGAACGTGATCGTCACGCCGCATTGTTCGTCGGTCTATGCGGGCTGGGAGCAGAAAGCCCTGGCCCTGTTCGCGGACAATCTCAGCCGCTACCAGCGCGGCGAAAAGCTGCTTAACGTCGTCGATCCAACACGCGGTTACTAGGCCATGAATTCTTCCGACAGCGCCTCGATACGGGAAGCCGATATCGTCATCATCGGCGGCGGCATTGCCGGCGCGAGCGCGGCCTATGAACTGGCGGCCGTCTCGTCCGTCATCCTGCTCGAGCGCGAAAGCCATTGCGGCTATCATTCCACCGGCCGGTCGGCCGCAAGCTTCACGGAGAACTACGGAAACGCTGTTGTCAGGCGGCTGGCGATTGCCAGCAGGTCTTTCCTCGAAGCGCCGCCGGAGGGCTTTTGCGATCATCCCTTGATGCGCCCGCGCGGCATGCTGACCATCGCGCGCCAGGATCAGCTCGGCCGGCTTGAGGAGGAGCTCGAAAGGGCCAGGCAGTTCGTGCCGTCGATCCATCTGATAAGCCCCGGGGAAGCGTTGGCGCGCGTGCCGGTGCTGCGGTCCGACTATGTCGCCGGGGCGATCGTCGAACCGGACTCGCGCGAGATCGACGTCAACGAGCTGCATCAGGGTTTCCTGCGCAATGCGCGCAAGCGTGGCGCCCAGATCGTCACCGATGCCGGCGTCGAGGCGATCGAGCGGCACGGCAATCGCTGGGTTCTGCGGACGAGCCGGGGAAGGTTCGCCGCGCCGACAATCGTCAATGCCGCCGGCGCGTGGGCGGACAGGATCGCCGGCATGGCTGGAGTAGCGCCGATAGGCCTGGTGCCGAAGCGGCGCACCGCTTTCCATGTCGCCGCGCCGGACGGCGGCGCAATTGCCGGCTGGCCGCTGGTCAACGATGTCGGCGAGGAATTCTACTTCAAGGCGGATGCCGGCCAGATTTTCGTCTCGCCGTCGGATGCGACCCCGAGCGAGCCGATGGACGCCTACCCCGACGATTTCGACGTCGCCGTCGGCGTCGATCGGCTGCAGCGCGCCACGACGATCGAGGTGCGCCGGATCGAACACCAATGGGCCGGGCTGCGCAGCTTCGTCAGCGACGCCTCGCCGGTCATGGGCTTCGACGACACGGCCGAAGGTTTCTTCTGGCTGGCGGGCCAGGGCGGCTACGGCGTCAAGACATCGCCGGCTCTCGCCAGGGCATGCCGCGATCTGATCCACAGCCGACGGCTGCCGGATGATCTGTTGCGTCAAGGCATCGAACCGGGCGATCTTGCGCCTGGCCGGATCAGGACGACCTCTGCGCCAGGGACGCAAACAACAGGAAAGACCGCATGACAATCGAACGCTTCGAGAACGGACCCCGCTTCTGCCGCGTGCTCAGCCACAATGGAATTGTCTATCTGGCCGGTATGACGGCCGACGACCTGTCGGGCGACACCACGCAGCAGACGCGCGATGTGCTGGCCAAGATCGACACCTATCTGGCCAAGGCCGGCAGCGACAAGACCAGGATCCTGAGCGCCACCATATGGCTGCGCGATGTCGCCGACTTCGACAAGATGAACGCCGCCTGGGATCAATGGATCGACAAGAGCGCCATGCCGGTGCGGGCAACGGTCGAAGCGCGGCTCGCCGGCGACGGCTATCGCGTCGAGATCATGGTCACCGCCGCGGCCTGAAACCAGCCCATCGAGGAGACGACTGCATGGCTCGAGACATGACCATCGCGGTTTGCCAGACCGGCCCGATACAGAAAAGCGCGCAGCGGGCCGAAACGGTGGACCGGCTGATCGCGCTGCTGGAGAAAGCGGCTGCCGCCGGTGCCGAGATCGCGGTGTTTCCGGAGCTTGCACTCACCACCTTCTTTCCGCGCTGGCGGATCGACGATCAGGCCGAGATCGAGGCCTTCTTCGAGCCCGCGATGCCCGGCCCGCAGACGCAACGCCTTTACGATGCGGCCGCACGCCTGAAGACAGGCTTCGCGCTGGGCTACGCCGAGTTGACGCGCGTGGACGGGACAGCGCGCCGCTTCAATACGATGGATCTGGTCGGGCAGGACGGCAAGCTTGTCGGGCGCTACCGCAAGGTCCATGTGCCCGGATCGAGCGAGCCGGAGCCGGGCACGACCGTGCATCTGGAGCGGCGTTATTTCGAGCCCGGCGATCTCGGCTTTCCAGTGTTTTCCTATCGCGGCGTGCGCATCGGCATGGCGATCTGCAACGACCGGCGCTGGCCGGAGACCTACCGCATGCTCTGTCTCAACGGCGCGGAGATCGTCCTCATCGGCTACAACACGCCGCTGCTGCTCGACGAAGCACCGGCGCTGGCGCATCTGCGCATGTTCCACAATCATCTGCCGATGCAGGCGGGCGCCTATCAAAACACCGTCTGGGTGGCGGCAGCGGCCAAGGCCGGTATCGAGGACGGCCAGGCCTTGATCGGCGGCTCCTGCATCATCGCTCCGACCGGCGAGATCGCGGCGCAGGCGATGTCGCTCGACGACGAAATGATCGTGCACCGCGCCGATCTCGACCTCATCGGCGTCTGCCGCAAGGTGAATTTCGACTTCGCCAGATATCGCCGGCCCGACCAGTACCGGCTGATCGCGGATCAGGTTTGACACCTGTCCCTTCTCAGCCCAGCAGCTTCCTCAATTCGCCCTGCAGGGTGCTA
>NZ_CAAF010000004.1 GCF_000359125.1 Mesorhizobium sp. STM 4661
GCCTGCCGGCACCCGTATAGTGACGGGGAGAAGGGTGACACTCTGGCAACGCTCACTGTCTTCGGCTAGCTTTCGAAAATTCCTTGGCGGAGGATGAACCTTTTGGGGCCGATCAACGACAGAGCAGGCAGGAGCCAGGCGGCTCGAGCGGCCATGACGGCGGCGACGGAGACCGATCGCGCGCTTGTCGACCGGGTCGCGAAGGGCGACCGTGCCGCCGTGCGGCTCCTGTTCATGCGCCACCACGCGCGGGTCTACCGCTTCGTGGCGCGCCAGACGGGATCGGAAATGATGGCCGACGACATCGCAAACGAGGTCTTCCTCGAACTCTGGCGGCAGGCGCCCGGCTTCGAGGGGCGCTCGGAAGTCTCGACATGGCTGCTCGGCATTGCGCGCTTCAAGGCGCTGTCGGTCCTGCGCAAGAAGAAGGAGGACTGGATCGACGACGATGACGCGGCCCAGGTGCCCGACGGCGCCGATACGCCGGAAGTCGTCACCATGAAACAGGACAAGGGCGCCGCCTTGCGACGCTTCGTCGATACCTTGCCGGAAGAACACCGCACGGTGATCGACCTTGCCTATTACCACGGCCAGTCGGTGGCCGAGATCGGCGAGGTGCTCGGCATTCCGGTCGCCACCGTCAAGACCAGAATGTTCTATGCCCGCAAGAAACTCGGCGAAGCCTTGAAGGCCGCCGGTTACGACAGGGGGTGGCCATGAGCGCCGCTGAAAAGATGTCGCGCCGCGACGAAATGGAAACGCTGCTGCCGTTCTACCTGAACGGCTCGCTGGAAGGCTCGGACCTCGAAGCCGTCGAGGAATGGCTGGCGACCGATCCGGCAGCACTTGCTGCATTGGGCGAGACCGAGGCCGAATTCTCCGGCACCGCCGCCGCCAATGAGGCGATCCGCCCGCCGGCCGATGCGCTCAGCCGCTTCGCCAAGGCGCTTGACGCCGAGGCCGGGCCGGCACGCCAGCCAGCCTCATCGTCTTTCCTGGCGCAGGCGTGGAGCCGCTTCATGGCTGTGCCCGCCGGCGTCGCCTGGGCCGCGGCGGCGGCACTGCTTGCCCTGGTCATGGTGCAGTCGCTTGTCCAGCCCGGCGGCAAGGGCGGCGATTTCGAGATCGCCGGCGCGCAAGACGATCTGGCAAAAATGCCTTTCGCGCTGGTCAAGTTCAAGCTGGATGCAAAGATGTCCGACATCTCGGCCTTTCTCGGCCAGAACGAGCTGAAAATATCAGGCGGGCCGACCGCGGACGGCGTCTTCCGCATCGCCATCCCGGCCACGACCGCCGCCGACTATGGAAAAGTGCTCGGCCTTATTGCCGCCCAGCCTTTCGCGGATGCTGTGATCGAGGGAAGGAAACCGGCCAGTGGCGGCTAGAGCGGTCATCGGAGTTGTTGGATTTCTGCTGGCGGCGATCGCCGCCACGCCCGTTTTTGCGCAGGGCACGAACCAGCCGCAGCCGAAAACCGACTGTCTCGACCGGACAAACGCGGCCGGCGCCGACTGCGCCAAGGATGGCACTGGTGAAAAGCCCAGTGCAGGTACCACCGCGACTGGCGCCGTCTTTCTTCCGGCGCTGATCGTCGACCTGTTCCCCAATCCGGCGGGAGGCACTCCCTTGCCGACCCCCGATCCGCGCCGCGATCCGGCGAGCGGGGCGCTGCCGCCGCCAGTCCAACCCGCCGATGCGCAAACAGTACAGGTGGCCGTACCGGGCGGTCCGATCGTTTCGCCGACCGATCTGGTTGCGACCGAGCCGCCGCGCGCCATTGTCGGCGATTTCGTGCCCGACGAGGTGCTGGCGACTGTCGATGGCGATGCCGGCGCGGTCCAGCAGATCGCCGCCTCGTTCGGCCTCGAAGTGCGTTCGGAACGCCAGTCGCGGCTGCTCGGTACCACGCTGGTGCGCTTCGGCATTCCCGACGGCCGACCGGTCGGCGTCGTGCTGGCGCAGCTTGCCGCCGACGGCCGTGCCCTGCGGCGCGAGCCCAACCATGTCTATTCGCTGCAGCAGGCAGCCAGCATCGTCAACTATGCCTTCGAGCGCATCGCGCTCGATGCAAAAGAGGCCAGCGGCGAGAATGTGCGCGTCGCCGTCATCGACACCGGCATCGACGACACCAATCCGGCACTAAGCGGCGTCATCGCCGACCAGTTCGACGCCATGCCCAACGTGCCGATCGAAAAGCGCGATCACGGCACTTCGATCGACGGGCTGATCGCCGGCGTCGGTGCGCTGAAGGGCATGGCGCCGGGCGCCAAGATCTACCATGCCCGCGCCTTCGAGGACGGCAAGTCGACCATGGACGTCATCCTGTCGGCGCTGGACTGGGCGGCAAGCCAAGATGTGCGCATCATCAATATGAGCTTCGTCGGGCCGAAGAACGACCTGCTCGGCGTCGCCTGCCGCAATGCAAGGGCGCTCGGCATCGTGCTGGTCGCCGCCGCCGGCAATAACGGGCCGAAAGCACCCTATGGCTATCCGGCCGCCTTCGACGGCGTCATCGCGGTGACCGCCACCGATGCCAAGGATGGGCTGATGGCGCAGGCCAATCGCGGCGCCTATGTCTTCATCTCCGCCCCCGGCGTCGAGATGGTGGCGCCGAGCGGCGCCGGCTCGGATGTGGTCACCGGCACCTCGTTCGCAGCGGCGATCGTCACAGGTGCGATCGCCAACCTCTTTCATGCCGCGCCGGACCGTTCCGCCGACAATGTCGAGAAGGCACTGGCCGACACCGCCAGGGATCTTGGCCCCAAGGGCCGCGACAATGATTTCGGCTATGGCCTGCTGGATACGAAGGCGGCCGAGGCGGCGAAGGAATAGGCTCTGCGCCTGAAGCTTCTGTTTTATGCATTATCCCAGCACGTTTGGGCGACATGCAATAGGCTCGAACTCGTCGCCGCAGATGGAAGGCGGCTGTTAATCGGAGAGCTACCGATGGGTGATATATTCGTGTTGTAGGCCCGAACAGGGACTGCTTTGCACTGCGCGAAGATGGGAGCGCAAGAAATGCCTGAGCTTCTCGGCCCGAAAGGTCTTCTCACCAACATTCTTGGATTTGGGGTATTCATACCCGCATCGCTATTAATAGTCCTAATTGGATATGTGGTTATGAAAGACCTTCCAATTATGGACAGACAGGGGCGCTACATGAATTTTTTCTTCGAAAATCGAAAGAGAGAATGGAAGGCGATGCTCTCCCTTTGGCTTATCTTGGCCATGCTGTTGGCCGGCACTGCCATATCGTCAAAGTTCTAGACCTGTGTCCGGAACTCGATCGCTCGAAGTGGTTTCGACCCTAAGCCGGCGCACCGGCCACCGATCCCCTGACCACCAGGTCGACCGGCCAGACCTCGCCGCGGGCGCCCTCTTCCAGGCCGGAAATCCGCGCCGCCAGTCTTTTCATTCACTGAGCCGTGACGCCCGTAAGCCATCCGTAAGTCCGGTCCTGTCAGCTTCGCCTGATCGGCAGCGAGAAGACGTTGCGCACCTTTCGATCAGCTTGGCTGTCGAGGATGCGCATTTCGTCGGGGTCTGTCAGAGGCGGATAGGATGCTCCCATGTCAAACCGAAACCTGATGGAAGCAAAAATTGCTTGCATTGCCTTTCTGGTATTTTTGTCGCTCGGCGCCTCAACCGCGCTAGCACAGGAATGTGAAGACACTCCAGAGGGCCGTATCTGCCGTGTCGTTCAGCCCATCAGTGCTGGAACGGAAGTCGACGCGAACACACAGCGCGGACTCGGCCTTGTCACCATCAATGGCTGTTCGGGCACACTTCTCAATCGCTATTGGGTCCTGACCGCGCGCCACTGTGTCACGCAGGCGCCAGCCCCAGGGAGTGCGAGGACTGTAAATAATCCCATTTCCAATCCCCTTGTCCCGCCAGAGCAGGTGAGTGTCCGCGCGGATCCGTGGGCGCCTGGCCGGATGGTCGGCCGCGCATCGCGCATCGTCGATTTCGCGGCGAACCTCAATGCGTTCGCGGCGAACGTGAACACGACGGACATCCGTGACATCGTCCTTGTCTACCTGGGGCGTGCCGATCTTGGCCCCGTGGACAGCCAGCGAATCTACGCTATCGCGCTTGATCGAGGCGGTGGGTCTGTCGTCTTGAGTGGGCGTTTGAGAACGACTGACACGGTCACACAGTACGGCCGCGGCTTTTCCACATTCGCCACCGGCGCGTTTGGCGCTCCTGGAGCTGTGCCTGCGCAGGGTCTCGGCATATACCGCAGCGCGCAGTTCACCCCGTCCGGGATAACGGATTCCGGCTACGCTCTTGCCATGAACCCTGCCACTCAGGTGGGCCATGGCGGAGACAGCGGCGGACCTACCGTGGTCACGGTCAACGGCTTTGGAGTCGGTATTGCCGGCGTGCAGTCTACTTGCGGCCCGCCCGCCCCACCGCAAGGCTGGCTTTGGTCCACCGGCATCAACTTCTGCAATTACGTGTCGACCGAGCCATTCTTAAGCGAAATCATCAGTGCCATCAAAGAGTCGCCAGGCGTGGCTTGTGAAACGTCGGCTGCGTGCTCGTCCATGGAAACAACTAGTCTACTCTTGATGTTGGATTAGACGAATTCCGTTTCGTGTGATCCAGTCTCGTGAGGCTGGAAGACCTTCCAAAGCTTTCGTGAAGCAACGACAATATGGAGATGAACATGTTTGTTAAAAAATTTATTTACGGATTCATGCTCGTTGGAACGGTCGTCTTGGCCGACGCAAAGACAGTAAATGCTGCCCCCCAGTGGACAGAGTGGGGTCAGATCACTTCAATAGAGGCAGGCTGGGTCGCGGACGCAGCATCCCTGAGGCACTCGTCGACAACGATGGTAAACCCAAGTGCATGCCCGACCATCGACTATGGATACATGACGAACCCCGATGATGCGGGGCACAGCTGGTTCCACACCATCGCATTGAGCGCCTTCCTCAATAGGAAGCAAGTCGCCTTTTTGGTCGACGGCTGCTACGCGGATAAACCACGGATCATCTCAATCAAGATCCAAAATCCCTGAGCGACGGCCCGGTGGACATTACTGTGACATGATCCAATCGCCGAATTTTCGATGGCTCATCCGTCGGCAACGATCCAAGGCACCTTACTAGAGCGGTTCATCGTTTCACGGAAACGCCGAACCGCTCTGTCTCTTTGTTGTTGCGCAATTCCCAAGGGAAAGCGCTACGCGCTTTTCCCGGGAAAACCGTTTCACACTTTTCCTGGAATTGCTCTAGGCCGGCGCGCCGGCCACTGACCCCCGCACCACCAGATCGACCGGCCAGACCTCGCCTCGAGCCCCTTCCTCCAATCCGGATATCCGCGCCGCCAGGCGCTCGGCGACGCGCGCGCCGGCCAGGCGGATCGACGAGCGCGTCGTCGACAGCGGCACGGAAAAATTCTCCGGCTTCAGCCAGGGAAAGACGTCGTCATGGGCGATCAGCGACAGGTCGCCCGGAATGGTCAGGCCGAGATCGCGCACCGCGCGCACGACGCCGAGCGCCATGATCAGGCTGGAGCAGGCGATCGCCGTCGGCGCGTCGCCCTGCTCAAGCAGGCGCCTGGTGGCGCGGTAGCCGTTCTCCTCGGTCATGACCACGGAGCAGACATGGCGCTCGCCGAGCGTCAGGCCACTGGCGGCGAGCGCCCGGCGCACGCCGCGCTCGCGGTGGATGGCGAAGGTCTCGCGGTCGTCGCCATTGATCAGCGCCAGCCGCCGGTGGCCGAGCTGGACGAGCAGCCGGGCAGCCTCATGGAAGGCGCCCTCATTGTCGATGTCGGTGAAGGGATAGTCGAAATCGAAGCCTTCGCTGCGGCCATGGACGATGAAGGGGATGCCGAGCGTATTGACCAGCGCCACCCGCCGGTCGGCCGGCCGCGGCGAGGAGATATAGACGGCGTCAACCTGCCGGTTGGCGACGATGCGCCGATAGGTGGTCTCCTGGTCGTCGGCGTCGGCGGGAGACAGCACCAGGTCTAGTTCGTGCGAGCGGGCGTAGTCGCCGAGACCGGACAGGAACTCGACGAAATGCGGGTCGATGTCAACGCTGGTTCCGGTCGGCAGGACATAGCCGATCATCCCGGTCTTGCCGGTCGCCAGCCGGCGCGCGCTCGGGTTGGGGCGGTAGCCATGGCGCTTGGCGGCGTCCATCACCCGCCGACGCGTCTCCTCGTTGACCTCGGGGTAGCCGTTCAGCGCGCGGCTCACCGTGGTCTGCGAGAGCGACAGCATATGGGAGAGCTGCTTGAGGTTCACGGGAGGCCTCCAAGCCTCAAAGCGCTTTCAATTTTGAATTCCGCCCGCAATAAAAGCGGCGGAACCAGCGTCCGACAACCATAAGCAGTGTTGGAACCTGTTTGCAGCAAAAATTTCTGCTGCGCCGCCAAAAAAGCATGTTGCAGCGCACATTTTGTGCTCTTCATCGCAGAAATCAAATCGATTAGCCTGCCGACCCTCTTGACTTCCGGTCGATTCGGTGGCGAGATCAGAAAGGCCAAAGCGCTTTGAGAGACTTTGCGGAAGGTTGCGGTTCCCTTCCGACTGAGTCACAGTCCCGCAGCGCCGGCGGGCGGAATGGAGGTTCCGTCCGGTGTTTGTCACCACTGGGAGGAAATACCGATGAAGAAAATGCTTCTGCTGGGCGCCGCGTTTGCCACGCTCGCCCTGGGCGCACCGGCGCAAGCCGAATTGAAATTCAAGCCGGGCGAAGACCCCCGCTTCAACTGGGCGAATTACGAAGAGCTCAAGAAGGTCGACCTCAAGGGCGAGACGCTGTCGATCTTCGGGCCTTGGCGCGGCGAGGACGAGGGCCTGGTGCGCGGCGTTCTCGACTATTTCTCGGAAGCGACCGGCGTCGAGCTCAAATATTCCTCCTCGGAGAATTACGAACAGCAGATCGTCATCGACACGCAGGCCGGCAGCCCGCCCAACATCGCCGTGCTGCCGCAGCCGGGCCTGATCCAGGACCTGGCCTCGAAGGGCCTGCTGACGCCGCTTGGCGACGACACCGCCAATTGGGTGAAGGACAATTACGGCGCCGGCCAGTCCTGGGTCGATCTCGGAACCTTCAAGGACAAGGACGGCAAGCCGGGCTTCTTCGCCTTCCCCTACAAGGCCGACGTGAAGTCGCTGGTCTGGTACTCGCCGGACAATTTCGAGGAAGCCGGCTACACGGTGCCGAAGACGCAGGAAGAGCTGGCCGAGCTCGAAAAGAAGATCATCGCCGACGGCGGCACGCCGTGGTGCATCGGGCTCGGTTCGGGCGGCGCCACAGGCTGGCCGGCGACCGACTGGGTGGAAGACATCATGCTGCGCACCCAGTCGCCCGAGACCTACGACAAATGGGTGAAGAACGAAATCCCGTTCAACGATCCCGCGGTGGTCAACGCCATCGACATTTTCGGCAAGATCGCGACCGACGACAAGATGGTCGACGGTGGTGCCAAGGCGGTCGCCGCGACCGACTTCCGCGACAGCCCGAAGGGCCTCTTCTCGGTGCCGCCGAAATGCTATTTGCATCACCAGGCGTCGTTCATCCCGACCTTCTTCCCGGAAGGGACCAAAGTCGGCGAGGATGCGGACTTCTTCTACTTCCCGCCTTACGCCTCCAAGCCAGAACTCGGCACGCCGGTGCTCGGCGCCGGCACGCTGGCCATGATCACCAAGGATAGCAAGGCGGCGCGCGCGTTCATCGAATTCCTGAAGATGCCGCTCGCGCACGAGATCTGGATGGCCGAGGGCGGCTTCGTGACGCCGTTCAAGTCGGTCAACAAGGATGCCTATGCCAGCGACGCGCTGAGGAAGCAGGGCGAGATCCTCGCCAACGCCTCGACCTTCCGCTTCGATGGGTCCGACCTGATGCCGGGCAAGATCGGCGCCGGCGCCTTCTGGACCGGCATGATCGATCTGGTCGGCGGCAAGCCCGCCCAGGATGTCGCCAGCGACATCCAGAAGAGCTGGGACGCAATCAAGTAAGCGGCTGGCTTATCCAGCTGAACATTCGGATTACCGATCCTGAATGGATCCGGGCCGCAAGGGCCCGGATCCGACTGGCGGCCAGCGCCGCACCTGATGTCATGAGCACATAGACATTCCGGCATGAGGCGCGACCAGCAAGAGTGGAACCCTGCTTTGCATCCGGTCGCGCAAACAACTTAAATCGGCGCACGATCCCGTCGACAAAGCCATTACCGATTGGCGGATCAAGCGCAGGGGGAGGGACCCATGGCAGCTCAGATTTTCTCGGCCATATTCGTCATCATCGTCGGCGTCGGCGGCTGCGTCGCCTATTTCTGGGGCGCCAACAAGCTGGTGGACATTATTTTCCCGTCGCGCGGCGTCAAGGGCGCAGCAGCTATCGACAACCTGCGCCGGCAAGGAATGATCCGCCCCTGGCTGTTCGTCGGCCCGGCCATGATCATCCTCACCATCTACCTGATCTACCCGGTGGTCGAAACGCTGAGGCTGTCGTTCCTCGATCGCGGCGGCGCCAATTTCGTCGGCCTCGCCAACTACCAATGGGCGTTTGGCGACCGCGAGTTCCGCAACTCCATCCTCAACAACATCATCTGGCTGGCGGTCGTGCCGGCCGCCTGCACCTTCCTCGGGCTGATCATCGCCGTGCTCACCGACAAGATCTGGTGGGGCACCATCGCCAAGAGCCTGATCTTCCTGCCGCTGGCCATCTCCTTCGTCGGCGCCAGCGTCATCTGGAAATTCATCTACGAATATCGCGGCGAGGGCCAGACGCAGATCGGCCTGCTCAACGCCATCATCCAGTATTTCGGCGGCCAGCCGCAGGTCTGGATATCGCTGTCGTTCTGGAACAATTTCTTCCTGATGATCATCCTGATCTGGATCCAGACCGGCTTTGCCATGGTCATCCTGTCCTCGGCCTTGCGAGGCATTCCCGAAGAGACGCTGGAAGCGGCCGTCATCGACGGCGCCAATCCGTTCCAGATCTTCTGGAAAATCATGGTGCCGCAGATATGGGGGACGATCGCCGTGGTTTGGACGACGATCACCATCCTGGTGCTGAAGGTCTTCGACATCGTGCTGACCATGACCAACGGCCAGTGGAACAGCCAGGTTCTGGCCAATCTGATGTTCGACTGGATGTTCCGCGGCGGCGGCGATTTCGGCCGCGGCGCCACCATCGCCATCATCATCATGATCGCGGTCATTCCGATCATGGTCTGGAACATCCGCCAGGCGAACAAAGAGACGGGAGGACATTGAGATGGCTGTCACGACCGGAAAGTCCTTTGTCGGCCGCTTCGGCGTCCATATCGCCGTGCTGATTTTCGTCGCCATCTGGACCGTGCCGACGCTCGGCATTCTCGTCTCGTCACTGCGCGACAAGGATCAGATCATCGCCTCGGGCTGGTGGAACTCGTTCGCCAGTTCCAGCCAGACGGAAGCGGGCCGGCTGCCGCCCGCCTCGGCGCAAGTCGAGAAAGACGGCAAGTTCGTGCTCGAGGGCAACATCTTCGGCGACGGCGCCGCCCGCAACATCAGCGCCTTCGGCGTCAAGTCGGCCGCGCCGACGCAATATCCCGCCGGCACGACGGCCGACCTTGGCGACGGCGTCACGCTTCAGCTCAACGCCGCTGGCGGTTTCGTCATGACCTCGCCAAAGGCCTTCGAGGGCGTGCGCGGCCAGCGCGTCTACTAT
Source organism: Mesorhizobium sp. STM 4661 (assembly GCF_000359125.1). Lineage (GTDB taxonomy): Bacteria > Pseudomonadota > Alphaproteobacteria > Rhizobiales > Rhizobiaceae > Mesorhizobium. The sequence continues at coordinate 9,684 of NZ_CAAF010000004.1, forward strand.
GCCTCGTCGGCGCCGCCGAAATTCACCACCGACAACTACAGGACGGTGCTGTTTTCGGAAGGCATCGGCCGCTCCTTCATGAACTCGCTGACCGTCACCATTCCGGCGACCGTCATCCCGATCCTGATCGCGGCATTCGCCGCCTACGCGCTGGCCTGGATGCGCTTTCCCGGCCGGGCGCTGCTGATCGCGGTCATCATCGGCCTCCTGGTGGTGCCGCTGCAGATGTCGCTGATCCCGCTGCTGAAGCTCTACAACGGCGTCGGCTCTTTCTTCGGCGTGCCGTCCAAAACCTATCTCGGCATCTGGCTGGCGCATACCGGTTTCGGCCTGCCCTTCGCCATCTATCTCTTGCGCAGCTACATTGCCGGCCTGCCGCGCGAGATCATGGAATCGGCGCGCATCGACGGCGCCAGCGATTTCGAGATCTTCGTCAAGATCGTGTTGCCGCTGTCGTTCCCGGTGCTGGCCTCGTTCGCCATATTCCAATTCCTCTGGGTATGGAACGATCTGCTGGTGGCGATGGTTTTCCTGGGTACCGAGGGGGACCAGATCGTGCTAACCGCCAAGCTCAATGCGTTGCTCGGCTCGCGCGGCGGCGACTGGGAGATCCTGACGACATCGGCCTTCGTGACCATCATCGTGCCGCTGATCGTGTTCTTCTCGCTGCAGCGCTATTTCGTCCGCGGGCTGCTCGCCGGCTCGGTGAAAGGAGGTTGAGACCATGCAATCGGCTCTGAAAGCGACCGCGAAGCCCGACCTCGCCGTCGACCGTGACTGGTGGCGCGGCGCGGTGATCTACCAGATCTATCCGCGCAGCTACCAGGACTCCAACGGCGACGGCATCGGCGATCTCAAGGGCATCATCGGCAGGCTCCCCTACATCGCGTCGCTTGGCATCGACGCCATCTGGATCTCGCCATTCTTCAAGTCGCCGATGAAGGATTTCGGCTACGACGTGTCTGACTATTGCGACGTCGATCCGATGTTCGGCACGCTGGCCGACTTCGATGCGCTGACCGCGGAAGCGCACAGGCTGGGCCTCAAGATGATGATCGACGAGGTGCTGTCGCATACCGCCGACAGCCATCCCTGGTTCAGGGAAAGCCGCGCGAGCCGCACCAACCCCAAGGCGGACTGGTATGTCTGGGCCGACGCCAGGCCGGACGGCACGCCGCCCAACAACTGGCTGTCGATCTTCGGCGGTTCGGCGTGGCAGTGGGACACCAGCCGGCAGCAATATTATCTGCACAATTTCCTGGCCGAACAGCCCGACCTCAACTTCCACAGCCGCGCGGTCCAGGACGCGCTGCTCGACGTCACCCGCTTCTGGCTGGAGCGCGGCGTCGACGGCTTCCGCCTCGACACCATCAATTTCTACTTCCACAGCCAAGGCCTGGAGAACAATCCGCCGCTGCCGCCGGAGGAGCGCAACGACCAGACGGCGCCCGCCGTGAACCCCTACAATTACCAGGACCATCTCTACGACAAGAGTCGCCCGGAAAACCTCGGCTTCCTCGAACGCTTCCGCGCGCTGCTCGACGAATATCCGGCGACGGCCGCGGTCGGCGAGGTCGGCGATTCGCAGCGCGGGCTGGACGTGGTGGCGGCCTACACCGCCGGCGGCAAGCGTGTGCACATGTGCTACTCGTTCGATTTCCTGGCGCCCGAAAAGATCAGCGCGGCCAAGGTGCGCTCGGTGCTGGAAGCCTTCGGCAAGGTCGCCAGCGACGGCTGGTCGTGCTGGGCCTTCTCCAACCATGACGTGATGCGCCCTGCCTCGCGCTGGGCCGCGGACGAGGCCGACCAGACCGCCTATCTCAAGGTGATCTCGGCGCTGCTGATGTCCTTGCGCGGCTCGGTCTGCATCTATCAGGGCGAGGAGCTTGGTCTTGGCGAAGCCGAGCTGAAATTCGAGGACCTGCAGGATCCCTACGGCATCCGCTTCTGGCCGGAGTTCAAGGGCCGCGACGGCTGCCGCACGCCGATGGTCTGGGACGGCGGCGCTCAAAATGGCGGCTTCTCGACGGCAAGGCCATGGCTGCCGGTGCCGGACAAGCACCTTGCGCAGGCGGTCAATGTGCAGCAGGGCGACGACAAGTCGCTGCTCGAACACTATCGGCGCTTTCTCTCCTTCCGCCGCCTGCATCCGGCGTTGGCCAAGGGCGATATCGACTTCATCGAAAGCGAGGGCGACACCGTCGCCTTCACACGGCGCGAGGGCAACGAGCAGATCGTCTGCGCCTTCAATCTCGGCAGCCGACCGGCCGAAATCGATCTCGGCGGCCGCTCGCTGCAGCCCTTGCCGGGGCACGGGTTTTCAGGACAGACTGAAGCCGGCTCCATCCGCCTCGGCGGCTACGGCGCCTGGTTCGGGCGCATCGACTGAATTGCGAGAGGAATTCACTGGAGGGAAATCATGGCCGATGTCACGCTAAGACAAGTGAAAAAGTCATATGGCAACCTGCACATTCTCCACGGCATCGATCTCGACATAAGGTCGGGTGAATTCATCGTCTTCGTCGGCCCTTCGGGTTGCGGCAAGTCTACCTTGCTGCGCTCCATCGCCGGACTGGAGGAGATCACGTCGGGCGAACTCAAGATCGCCGGCGAGGTGGTCAACGACGTGCCGCCGTCGAAGCGCGGCATCGCCATGGTGTTCCAGTCCTATGCGCTCTACCCGCACATGACCGTCTACGACAACATGGCGTTCTCGATGAAGATCGGCAAGGAGAGCAAGGCCGAGATCGACAAGCGGGTGCGTCAGGCAGCGGAGATCCTGCAGCTGACCAAATATCTCGACCGCCTACCCAAGGCGATGTCGGGCGGCCAGCGCCAGCGCGTCGCTATCGGCCGCGCCATCGTGCGCAATCCAAAAGTCTTCCTGTTCGACGAACCGCTGTCGAACCTTGACGCAGCACTGCGCGTCGCGACCCGCATCGAGATCGCCAAGCTCAAGGAATCGATGCCTGCCACAACGATGATCTACGTCACTCACGACCAGGTCGAGGCGATGACGCTGGCCGACCGTATCGTGGTGCTCAAGGAGGGCCATATCGAGCAGGTCGGCACGCCGATGGACCTCTACAAGAAACCCGGCAATCTGTTTGTCGCGCAGTTCATTGGCTCGCCGGCCATGAACATCCTGCCGGCCACCATCGACAAATCGGGCAATCCAACCATCGTCAGCCATGTCGGCGGACGCAAGGCGACGGTGCCGATCGCCACACCGGCGTCAGCGAAGGGCGCATCGGTGAGCTTCGGTGTGCGGCCGGAGGATCTGGTGATCGCCACCGGCGCGGATTACCTGTTCGAGGGAACGGTGGACTATGTCGAGCAGCTCGGCGAGGTGCAGCTGATCTATGTCGACATCGGCCGTGCCGACCTGCCTTTGGTGACCAAGCTGCCTGGCAATGTCGAGGTCAAGCGCGGGACGAAGTTGCGGCTGAGCGCGGATGCCGGCGACCTCCACATCTTCGACGCCGACGGACATTCCTTCGCACTCCACAAGGCGGAAGCAAAGGCGGCCTGACGGCGGCGCGTTCGGATCGAACTGCTGGCGGCAGTGCAAAAAAACAAGAGCGGCGGGCTGTGCCCGCCGCTCTTGTGTATTCCGGTCGGCTGTTATCGGCCGAAGAGGTTGCGGTCGCTGCCCTGAGGGGCGGACTTCTGTACGTCGCCCGACGAATTGAGCAGCTTGTAGACCGGCGAACCGGTGTTGCGCACCGAAGACGTCTGGGTGTTGTCGACGTTGACGGTCGCCTGCTTGTTGATGTCGGTCCCGCCAACATGGTCGTTGGCGGCATAGGCGCTGCCGGCCGCAATCAAAAGCGCGGCGGCAGTAAGAACAATCTTCTTCATTTTTGGTACTCCTGGATTTCATATGCCGGGATTTCGTATCCCGGCAGGGCGGCGGGCAACCCGCCGCTCCCTGTCTGATCGACCATGATCTTGCCGAACCCAAGGTTCGAGACCATGAGCCACGATCGGCTTAGTTATTGCCGAACAGGTTGCGGTCGCTGCCGTGCGTGACAGGCTTTTCGGCAGCCGGTTCCGACTTCTGAGTGGAGGCCGTGTACGAACTGTCAACTGCGGCGGCAGGCTGGTTCGCACCATTGGAACCATAGTTGTCGCTACCAGCGAAGGCGCTGCCGGTGATGGCCAGAAAGGCGGCGGCGGTAAGAGCGATCTTTTTCATTTTTTGGTACTCCAGATATCTTAGTTGTCTGTCCGTCCGGCGGCGTGTCCTGGGAGGAATTCGCGTCGTTCGGACAGCCCCGATGTGGGAAAGCCATCCGGCAGTTTCCAATCACGAAGTTGTTCCGCTTGGACCATGACTCTACACCTTGTAATTGTGCCACGGCCTCCTACTACCGAATTTTTTATCAGTATTATCAATTGGTTATCTTAAATTGGCTTGCGCATCACCAAGTGTGTCGGAGCGCCAGTGTTCACACCGTCCTGCACGCACCGTCAACAGAAACGAACCGTTCGGTTCGATTTTAGAGCCAGCTAATAGTCACCTTTGGAGACTGTTAACCTTTATTGCCCCGTGGCTCGGATTCGATGGTGACGGCAGCCGACAATGGCAGCCGGCAAAATGGGGTTTCAGCCCTGCAGTTACCAGCTTGCAGGTTTCGCCGGCTGTGTCGCGCCGCATGGATACGATGTCGCTTTCATGCCGACAGTCGGCCGGCCGTCGTGATTAGATCATGGCATCTCAGGTGCTGTCTCGTGACGACGAGGCGGAGAATTGGGAAGCCGGTCAAAGTCCGGCGCTGCCCCCGCAACGGTGGTGGAGTTCAAGTCGCAACGGGAGACCACTGGGCCAAATGCCTGGGAAGGTGTCGCGATGAGTCCGCAAGGACAACTCCAGAGCCCGGAAACCAGCCCGAGGTGGTTGAACTCGACTGATCGCGGTGGGCGGTCAAGAGGTGGATAGAGCATGCCGGCCCTTCGCCGGCCTGCAGGCGATCCTTCCTCCATCACCACCAGTTCAGTCCTTAGCCAAGAGGACAGGACATGGATACGCGCAACGACATGCTGAGGCTCTTGCACAGCCGCAGGGAAGGATTTTCGCTGGAGCAGCCTTTCTACATCGATCCTGATTTCTTCAGGCTCGACATGGAGCTGATCTGGTATCGCGACTGGCTGTTCATCGGCCATGATTGCGAATTGCCGAAACCGGGCAGCTACCTCACCGCCCAGATCGGCGACTATCCGATCGTGCTGGTGCGCGACCAGCAAGGCAAGATCAACGCCTTCCACAATTCCTGCCGGCATCGCGGCAGCCGCGTCTGCAACGCTGACAAGGGCACCGCGGCCAAGCTCGTCTGCCCCTATCACCAGTGGACCTATGAGCTGGACGGAAGGCTGCTGTTCGCCCGCCAGATGGCGGACGGTTTCGACAAGAGCCAGTTCGGCCTGAAACCGGTCGCCTGCGAAAGCGTCGGCGGCTACATCTTCATCTGCCTGGCCAAGGAACCGGCGGACTTCGCCCCGATGCGCGCTATGATCGAACCCTATCTGTTGCCGCACCGGCTGCGCGAGGCAAAGGTCGCCTTTGAATCGACCATCGTCGAGAAGGGCAACTGGAAGCTCGTCTGGGAAAACAACCGCGAGTGCTATCATTGCGCCGGCAACCATCCGGAACTGTGCAAGACCTTCCCGGAAGCACCAACGGTGACCGGCGTGCAAGGCGCCGACAGCGATCCGGAGATGCTGGCGCACTGGGCGAAATGCGAGGCGGCGGGCCTGCCAAGCAAATTCCGCATCGATCCGGCCGGGCAATATCGCGCCACCCGCGCGCCGCTGCTGCGCGACGCCGTCAGCTACACGATGACGGGCAAGCGCGCCGTGAAGAAGAACCTTTCCGACAGCGTTGCCGCGGACCGCATCGGCTCGCTGCTGCTCTACCACTATCCGACGACCTGGAATCATATCCTCGGCGATCACGCCGTCACTTTCCGCGTGCTGCCGATCAGCGCCACGGAAACGGCTGTCACGACCAAATGGCTGGTCCACAAGGATGCGGTCGAAGGCGTCGACTACGATCTCGCCGAGCTCACCCATGTCTGGACCGAGACCAACGACCAGGACCGCCGCATCGTCGAGGAGAACGCCTTCGGCATCCTGTCGCCGGCCTATGAGCCAGGCCCCTATTCGGAACTGCATGAAGGCGGTGTCATCCAGTTCGTCGAATGGTACGCCGCCTTCATCGGGCCACGCCTTGCCGAAGGCGACCGGCCGGCGCTGCGCAGCGTCGCCTAGTGCATGTCGCCCAAAAGTGGGCAGCGGTTTTGGGATCACGAAATGCACAAAACAAAAAGGACCGGGGGATGAATGCGATGACCGACCTTGGTCTCTACCGCCATCTCGACGAGATGGCGCCGTGGAACGACCGGCTGCAGGTGCTGGAAGTGATCGGCGTCAGCGACGAGGCGCCTGACGTGAAGACCTTCACCTTCCGCTCCGACAACCAGACCTGGTTCCGCTACAAGCCTGGGCAGTTCGTGACGCTGGAATTGCCGACCGCCGATGGTCCACTGATGCGCACCTATACGCTGTCGTCGTCGCCGTCGCGGCCGTTCTCGATCGCGGTGACGGTAAAAGCGCAGGCCGGCAGCATCGGCACGCGCTGGATGTTCGACAATCTGAAGCCCGGCGTTCATGTGAAGGCCTATGGGCCGACTGGCGACTTTTCGCTGCACAGCCACCCGGCGGCCAAATATCTGCTCATTTCGGCAGGCTCCGGCGTGACGCCGATGATGTCGATGCTGCGCTGGCTGAACGACTGCGCGCCATGGACCGATGTCGGCTTCGTCAACTGCGCGCGGCGGCCCGAGGAGATCATCTTCCGCAAGGAACTCGAACTGCTGGGCAGCCGCATGCCGGGCCTCACGCTCGGCTTCATGATCGAGGAACGTTCCAGCCGCGAGGGCTGGTTCGGCCATATGGGCCGGATCGACGCGATCAGGCTGCCGCTGCTGGCGCCCGATTTCCGCGAGCGCGAAATCTTCTGCTGCGGCCCCGATCCGTTCATGCGCGCTGTGCGGCAGATGCTGGAGGCTGCCGGCTTCGACATGGACAGCTACCACCAGGAGAGCTTTGCCGCACCCGCCGTGGAGGAAATACCGGCTCCCTTTGCCTCGCCGGCGGGAGGCGGGACCGAGATGCCCGCCGCGGCCGCAACGCCGATCCGATTCTCGCTTTCGGATGTCGATGCCGAATGCCTTGCCGGCCAGACCGTGCTGCAGACGGCGCGCGCCTCGGGCGTCAGAATCCCCGCGGCCTGCGAATTCGGCCTGTGCGGCACCTGCAAGGTGATGAAGATCTCGGGCAGCGTCGAGATGAGCCACAATGGTGGCATCCTCGACCACGAGATCGACGACGGCTTCATCCTGGCCTGCTGTTCGAAGCCGCTGACGGCAATCGAGATCGAAGCTTGAAGGGTCTTTCGACCACCTGTCCCGCGCAACTTGTGCCGGGCCGATCCTTGGCCGGCGCTCTATCTTGCCAAGGAAGGGCCAACTGGCTAGATGCTTTGCCAGCGGCGGGGCGGACCGCGACGACCGGCGATTCGCTTTCCGTGCGTCTGAGGCGGGGAAGGAACGATGCAACAATTGGTCTATGCGGTGGCGAGCAAGGACATTGTTTTTGAGTCCTTCGACGGCGAAGCCGTCGTCCTCGACCTTTCGACAGGGAAATATTTCGGCTTCTCCGATTCGGGCAGCAGGATCTGGGAAGCGCTGTCATCCGGTGTTGCCGCCCATGCATTGGTCGGACAGACGGCGGGCGGGGCGACGATAAGATTGGCCGAGCTCGACGGCTTCATTTCACAACTGCTCGAATTCGGCCTGCTCACGCCTGCGGCCGATGCCTCAGCGCAACCCATTTCGGGTGCTTTTCTTGCGGAACTCGCCGGCACCAGAGAGCCCCTCAAGGTCGATATCCATGACGACCTTGCCGATCTCATCGTGGTCGACCCGATCCATGAGGTCGAGGAACCTCTCGGCTGGCCGGCGGTCAAACAGGCGTCCTGAAACACAAGGAGCGGCCCGGTCGCCCCTTCGCCATATCGGGCGATACTGGAACATGTCAGCCATGCCGCGCGTCACCCTCCAATCCCTGTCGGACTATGCCCGCTATGTGCTGGCTGCGGCGGAAAGCGCTGCCGCGGACTATGCCGTCACCACGAAGGTCGACTTGCCGCGACTGGAGCTGACGGCGCATCTGAGCCCTGGCCCGCTGGCGGCGGCAATCGATCAGGCTTTTGTCCGGGCGCCGGATGATCGAACGGCAACAGGCGACTGCCGCATTTTCGTTGCCAACCCCAACATTGAGGGCATTCCCGTCCCGGCGAGCTGGGGCCAGGCCTATTTCACGCATCATGCCTTCGCCACCAGTCTGGCCGAGGCCGGACTGCGCGGCAACCACTACCACGACCTGGATTTCTGGCAGTTCTACGATCCGGAACGCCGCGTCGGCGTGCAGTTGATGGCGTCGCCTGAGGCTTTTCCGCCATGGGAGCCTAGCGCGCCGCTGCGCGCCTTCCTGCATTGGGAATATGCGGCGCGCGGCATGCGGCTGGCCCATGCCGGCACGCTGGGTATCGATGGCAAAGGCGTTCTGCTGGCCGGCTCGGGCGGCGCCGGCAAATCGGGAACGGTCGTCGCCGGCCTGCTCAACGGGCTGGACAGCGTCGGCGACGACTATGTGCTGATCGATGCGGCCGATGGCGTGAGAGCCCATCCGCTGTTTGCCACGCTGAAGCAGGATCCCAAAGGTTTCCAGCGGCTCGGGCTGAAGCACAGATTGACGTCTTATGGTCCGCTGAACTGGCAAGGCAAGCATCAGTTCCGCATCGATGACATCGCGGCGCGGCCCGTGCCCGCAAGTCTGGACATCGTCGCGCTGCTGGTGCCACATATCGGCGGAGGTGAAGCAAGCTCGATCATGCCCGTGTCGCGCAAGGACGCCATGATTGCATTGGCGCCGTCCGGAATCGCTCAGATGCCGGGCGAGCGGGAAAGCGGCTTTCGCTTCTTCAGCGACCTCACGCGCCTGCTGCCATGCTACCGCCTGTCGCTGGGGACGCGACCGGAGGAGATCGCCGGAACGATTTCGGCGTTTCTCGCGCGGGGCACGCCATGAAGGTGAGCGTGATCATGCCCGCCTACAACCGCGAGCGCTACATCGTTTCCGCGCTGCGCTCCCTGCTCAGGCAACGCGACGCCGCCGACCTCGACATCGTCGTCGTCGATGACGGCTCGACCGACGGCACGGCCGACGCCGTGCGCGCGATGATGGGCCAGACGTCGTGCATCCGCCTGTTCCAGCAAGCCAATATGGGCGTCGCCAAGGCGCGCAACACCGGACTGAGGCAGCTGCTGCCGGAGACGCGTTTCGTGTCGTTTCTCGATTCCGACGACATCTCGCCGGCCGGACGCTTCAAGGCCGATCTTGCCTGTTTCGAGGCAGATCCCGATCTGGACCTGACCTATTCGCTGATGACGCTGGTCGACGGTATAGACGACGAGACGCTGGAACCGGCCGCCGACTGCCGCTCGATGGTCGTTCGAGGAGTTTCGCTGGGTGCCGGGATATTCAGCAGGACGCTTGTCGATCGAACCGGCGGCTTCGATGAGGCGTTCAGTCAGGCTGAGGACACCGACTACCTGCTGCGCGTCTTTGAACGCGGTCCCCGATATATGCTGTCCGACACTGTCGCACTCTACTACCGGCGTCACCCTGGCAATGCGACCAGGGAGCCTGGCGTTCCAGTTCGCGAGTATCTGCGTGCGATCCACAAATCGATGCGCCGGCGCAAGGCCGATCCTTCGCTCCACCAGGTCCAAGGTATTTTCGAATTGAAGAGTCCTGCTGATTGGCGGATGTAACATGCCTAACGAGTGGGTTGTCATCGCCGAGAGACATGGTCGGACGCTCAGCCCTGGCGCGTCTGGCCCGGAGTGACGCATGAAGCTGAGCGTGATCATGCCTGTCTACAACCGCGAAAAATACGTCGGTTCGGCGCTGCGTTCGCTGCTCAGGCAATGCGATGACGCCGATCTCGACATCATCGTGGTCGATGACGGTTCGACCGATGCTTCGGCAGCGACGGTGCGCTCGCTGATCAAGCAGGCGCCATGCATCCGCCTGTTCCAGCAAGACAATATGGGTGTCACCAAGGCACGCAATGCCGGGCTGAAGCAATTGCTGCCGGAAACGCGATTGGTATCGTTTCTCGATTCGGACGACATCTCGCCCGCCGGCCGCTTCAGGGTCGATCTTGCCTGTTTCGCGGCCGACCCCGACCTTGACCTGACCTATTCACGGATGACGCTTATAGACAGTATAGACGACGAGACGCTGGAACCGGCCGCCGACAGCCATTCCATAACCGTTCGCGGGATCCATCTGTCCGCCGGCATTTTCGCCCGGGATCTTGTTGAGCGGATCGGCGGCTTCGACGAGGACTTCAACCAGGCCGAGGACACCGACTACCTGCTGCGCGTCTTCGAGAGCGGTCCGAGATTCCTCATGCCCGAAACTGTTGCCCTCTATTACCGACGCCACCCCGGCAACATGACCAAGGAAAAGAATGTGCCCTTTCGCGAATTCATGCGCGCTATCCACAAATCGATAAAACGGCGCAAGGCCAATCCTTCCCTGCACGCCGTCGACGGTATATTCGATTTCAAAGACCTCGCGCATTGGCGTTTCCTGTAATGTCGGGCTACGGCGTCGTTGTTCCAGCCTTCAACGCGGCCACCACCATCGCCGAGACGTTGGGATCGGTCGTGGCTCAGTCGATCAAACCCGACGCCATCGTCGTCGTCGACGACGGCTCGACCGACGACATGGCGGCCGTGATCGATGCGCTGAACCTGAAGGTGCGGCTGCTGCGCCAGGAAAACGCGGGGCCTGGCAGCGCCACGACCAGAGGCATTGCCGCGCTGTCGACGCCGTTCATCGCGACGCTCGATGCCGACGATTTGTGGTTGCCGACCAAGATCGAAGAACAGCTTGCGCATCTCAGGCGATTTCCGCGGACATCGGGCGTTTTTACCCATTGGCGCAACTTCCGCCATGACCGGCCCGATGCGCCGGACGCCGTAACCGTGCCCGGCTGGTCGCGTTCGACAATGATGATCCGCCGCACGGTCTTCGATGCCGTCGGGCCGATCGTCGATCCGCCGGGTGGCCGCGGCGAAATGATCGACTGGATCGCCCGGGCACGCGAGGCGGGCCTGGTTCTCGATATGCTGAATGAGGCGCTGACATTGCGTCGCATCAGGCCCGGCAGCCTGTCCTATGGGCGCGATGCCACGCGCGACCGCGGCTATCTCGAGGTCGCCCGGCTCGCCATGCAGCGCCGGGCGCGAAACAAGGCGGAACCCAATTGATGGCCAGGACGATCCGGCGTATCGGCCGCCGGTTTCCGGACTATGGCTGGTCCTGGCCCACCGGCAAGCTCGACCAATTGCTCAAGGCGGCGCTTCTTCCAGATAAGGAAGCGGCCTGCCAATACGCAATGCGCTGGCTTGACGAGAACGACATCGACCTCGTCTCCTTTCGCGAGCACCGGCTGCTCGCCGCGATTTCCGACAGGTTCGGCAGGAAGCTTGCCGTCCATGCCGCCTATCCGCGCCTTGTCGGCCTGCAAAAGATGCTGTGGACCAAATCGCGGATGGCGATGCGCGAGGCCGAGCCGGCGCTGAAGGCGATGGTGGAAGCCGGATCGGCGGTCATGTTGATCAAGGGCGCCAGCCGCATTGCCGTCAATGCGTCGGCACAGCGCGGCCGGGTGGCGCATGACATCGACATATTGGTGCGCCCGCAGGACATGCTCGCCGCCTTCGACGTGCTACGCGACCGCGACTGGCAGATCGCCACCGGCGTCAGCCCGCAATATCTCAGGGCCAGATTGTCGTCCGTGCGGTCGATGAACTTCTTCAAGGGCAGTTTCGGCGATATCGACCTGCACCAGTTCGGCTACGACGGATCACAATCCAGCTGGGAAGACGATTTGGCGATCTGGCGGCGGGCGATAGCGGCCGAATTCAGCGGCGTCAGCGTGTTTGTTCCCTCGCCGGCCGATCGCATCGCGCTCGCCATCGCGCATGGCGGTCTCGACGCCCACACCCATAGCGACTGGCTGGTCGATTGCGCGGTGGCCATCGATGGCGGCGATGTCGACTGGGATGTGTTCGTCGATATCGCGGCAAAGCGCGGCCTGGCCGTTGCGGCGGCGGTGGCGCTCTCCTATCTCGCACTGGAGATCGGCATTGCAGTGCCCGAGACGCCCCTGGCAAGGACAGTGGCGATGGCGGATCGCGCCGGCCTGTCGCGCTGGTCCTCGGTGCTGCAAGCCAAGCCGCGCACGGATTTCGGCGGTCTCGTCTGGCTGTCGCGCGGATTTGCCAAGCAGCTGCGCTTGAAGCGCAAGAAAGGCCGACTGCGGCAATCGGCGCCTGATATCGTCTGGCGCGGCAAATCGGCCATACACAAGGCGAAGACGGCGCCAGCGCCATTCGTGCTTTCACAGACGATTCCCTATCCCCAGACGGCTCCCTATTTGGAAATGACTGGCGACATGATGCTTGACGTGACGGTCAGGATCGCCGTTCCGCCGGTCCGGCGCCGCATTGAAATGGAGATCAATGCCGCCGGCCGGCATGTCGCCCGCTTGCGGTCCATGGCGATCAGCCGCTCCGGTGGTGAAAGGGTGCTGCACTTTCGCGGCAAGGTGACGCTTGACGGTGCAGGCCAGGCGTTGGTGCTCGAGGCCCGGCCGTCCCGCCAGTTCCGGCAGTGGGACAATGAGGCGACTGTCGCCACCTATGGCGCGCTGCCGTTCCAATTGCTGTCGGCGCGCTTTTCGCCACTCGGCTGAAGCCACCGCACGAGGGAACCCGCAGGTACAGGCAAGTGGCCGGATGATCCGGCGCCGCGTGGCATGCAGTCCCTGCAAATGCTGATGCGGCGCTTTGATCTTGACTTCCAGCAGCACGATCCGATCATGACCGATCCTGCCCCGGCACAATCGTGATAGCCATATCTATTTGTTTTTCAATGGCTTTTCTCGAAAACCGAGCTTCATCTCGATGGGCCATGCGCTAAAACTCTCGACGTGACTTGACATTTGTCGACCATAAATTGACTATTGTCACATTCGATGCCTTGGGCGGAGGTCACCAGCGTCGATCGGCTCCAAGGATTGCCGAATACACGGGAGGAGAGAACGTGGAGCTTTTGCTCGATGTTGAAGGGCTGAAAAAGTCCTTTGGTGGCGTCGCCGCCTTGCGCGACGGCCGCTTTCAGCTTCGTGCCGGCACGGTTCATGCGCTCTGCGGCGGCAACGGCGCAGGCAAATCAACCTTTCTCAGGATATTGATGGGCATCTTCAGCCGCGATGCCGGCTCGATCCGCCGCCGCGGCAAGGAGGTGGAATTCGCAAATCCGGCCGACGCACTGGCCTCGGGCATCGCCATCATCGAGCAGGAACTCAGCCCTGTTCCCCACATGACGGTTGCCGAGAACATCTATCTCGGCCGCGAGCCCAAGGCGCGGTTCGGCGGCATCGATTTCCGCGCGATGAACCGGTCCGCGCAAGGACTGCTGGACGATCTCGAATTCGATATCCGGGCCACGCAGTACATGATGAACCTCTCGGTTGCGCGGATGCAGCTCGTCGAGATCGCCAAGGCGCTCAGTCACGACGCGGAGGTCATCTTCATGGATGAGCCGACCTCGGCGATCGGCGAGCGGGAAGCACAGCACCTGTTCGCCGCGATCCGCCGCCTGCAGGCGCAAGGGCGCGGCATCGTCTATGTTTCCCACCGCCTGTCGGAGATCTTCCAGATCGCCGATTCCTACACGGTCTTTCGCGATGGCGCCTATGTCGGCAGCGGGGCGCTTGCTGACATCGATCGACCCGGCCTGATCCGCATGATCGTCGGCCGCGAACTGTCGGAGGAATTCGCCAAGACCAACACGCCGACATCGGAACCCGGTATCGAGGTTGCCGCGCTCACTTGCCCGAACAAGATCGAGGACATCTCGTTTTCGGTGCACAAGGGCGAGATTTTCGGCATTTACGGCCTGATGGGAGCCGGTCGGACGGAGATCTTCAACTGCCTGTTCGGGCTCGACAGGCCTTCGGCGGGAAGCATCAAGGTCGACGGGACCGAGGTCAGCATTGCAAAGCCTGCGGATGCGATGGCGCATGGTCTGGCGCTGGTCACCGAGGACCGCAAGCTGACCGGTCTCAATCTCGCCGATTCCGTGCGCGCCAACATCTGCATGGCGAGCCTGCCTGAAATGAGCCCCGCCTTCGCCATGGATCGGGCGCGGGAGGCGGACGCAAGCCGCGGCATGCGGGAAAAGTTTCAGATCAAGGCGGCCCGCGACACGATGCCGGTTTCCAGCCTTTCAGGCGGCAACCAGCAGAAGGTGGTGCTCGGAAAATGGTTCCTTCGCAATCCGAAGGTGCTGCTTCTGGACGAGCCGACGCGCGGCGTCGATGTCGGCGCCAAGCGTGAAATCTACCGGATCATCAGCGACTTCGCGGCGTCCGGCGGCACGGTCGTGATGATCTCGTCGGAAATCGACGAGGTTCTCGGCATGTCGGACCGGATCATGGTGATGCGCGCCGGCAAAAGTGCCGGAACCTTCAGCCGGGAGGAAACGGATGCCCAGTCGCTCGTCCATCTATCAACCTGAACAGGGACAGGGTGTTCGCTCAATGGCAGAGGAATCAGTGATGTCGGTTGGCGACAACAAGAATGCGAAGAGCGGGAAGAATGCGAACGGCGGCAAGAATGCAAATAGCTGGTTCGGTTCGGAGCAGCGCCGGCTGTTGATCCAGGAATACGGCATCTTCCTTGCTTTCCTGATCCTGGTAGCGGTTCTCTCGGTCTCCAACGAGTTCTTCCTTACGGCCGGCAACATCTCGAACGTGCTGCTGCAGACCTCGATCAACGGCGTTCTCGCCATCGGCATGACTTTCGTCATCCTGACGCGCGGCATCGATCTCTCGGTCGGTTCCGTCGTCGCGCTAGCCGGCATCGTCAGCGCGAGCTTCGTGACCAGTTCCGCGACCGCCGGGATTGCCGGCGCGCCCTATCCGGTCGCCCTGGGGCTCGGCATCGGCCTGCTGGTCGGCATTGCCTGCGGCGCCGTCTCCGGCGTGATCGTATCGCGGTTTTCGGTGCCGGCCTTCGTGGCGACGCTGGGCATGCTGTCGGCGGCACGCGGAATGACCCTCATCTATGGCGGAGGCCGTCCCGTTCCCGCGCTGACGCCGGCCTTCCGCTGGATCGGCACAGGCAACATCCTTGGCATACCCGCGCCGGTCGTCATTCTGGCTGTCGTGTTCGCCGTCTCCTGGTGGATCCTCAACCGCACCCGTTTTGGCCGCTACATCTATGCCGTCGGCGGCAACCCTCATGCGGCCAGGACCTCGGGCATCAACATCACCCGCACGCAGTTCGCCGTCTATGTCATCTCCGGCGGTCTTGCCGGGCTCGCCGGGATGCTGCTCAGCGCCCGCACCGGTTCCGCCCTGCCCCAGGCCGGTATTGCCTATGAACTGGACGCGATCGCGGCGGTGGTGATCGGTGGAACCAGCCTTTCTGGAGGCGTCGGCCGGGTGACCGGCACGCTGATCGGCGCGCTGATCATCGGCGTCATGAACAACGGTCTCGATCTGATGGGTATCCAATCCTATTACCAGCAAGTCCTCAAGGGCGCCCTGATCGTTGGCGCCGTGATGCTTGATCAGAAAAGAAACTACGGGGCCTAGCGCATCGGACCCAAAGCGGGACCCGGTTCGGGTCTGATGCCTAGGCCCCTTCCGGTACCGGACCTGCAACACGCGCGTCCGTATAAGGCGAACCATGTCGGTCGCTCGCTCAAAGTGGAGGTAACGAAATGAAAAGATTGATGATTGCGCTCGCATCCGCGACCGCGCTGCTGGCCTCGTCGGCCATGGCTCAGGAGAAGGTCAAGATCGGCGCGGCACCTTACGGGCTGAACGCCGAATTCATGCAGATCTGGGCGGCGGCGCTCCAGGAGCATCCGGCCGTCAAGAGCGGTGAAGTCGAACTGACGGTCTTCGACGGCCGTTATGACGCCCTGGTCCAGCAGGACCAGTTCAAGACGATGGCGACGCAGAAATACAACGCCATCATCTTCGCTCCGATCGACGTCGACGCCGGCGCCGCGGCGGTGCAGACGGCCGCCGATGCCGGCATTCCGGTCATCGGCTCGAACACCCGCGTCAATTCCGATCTGTTGACCTCCTATGTCGGATCCGACGACACGATCTCGGGCTACATGGAAGCCAAGACCGTGCTCGACAAGATCGGCTGCAAGGGCAATGTGGTCATCCTCGAAGGGCCGATCGGTCAGTCGGCGCAGATTTCCCGTCTCGAAGGCAACAAGAAGGCGCTTGCCGAGTGCCCGGATGTCAAGATCCTCGAGGACCAGACCGCAAACTGGTCGCGCGCCGAAGCCCAGACGCTGATGGAAAACTGGCTCACCGCCCACCCGAACCAGATCAACGGCGTGATCGGCCAGAACGACGAAATGGCCCTCGGCGCCATCGAGGCGATCAAGGCCGCCGGGCTCGACGTGAAGAGCTTCACCATTGCCGGCATCGACGGAATCACCGATGCGCTCCACGCCGTCAAGGCCGGTGAGATGACGTCGATCCTGCAGGACGCGCGCGCCCAGGCGCAAGGCGCGCTCGACCTTGCCATCTTCGCTGCCAGGAAGGGTGACTACAAGCCGCAGTCCGACATCTGGGCAACCTACAAGGACATGCCGTGGAAAGACGGCAAGGAGAAGATCTACAATGTGCCGTGGACGCCAGTGACGGCGGAAAACGTCGACCAGCTTCTGGCGACGCGCAAATAATCCGGCCGTGGGGTGGGCTTTGCTGGCGCACCCCACGTTCCAACAGAGAAAGAGCCATGACTGATTCAATCCAGGTTGATCTCAATTTTTCGCTGGGCGGCAAAGTCGCCCTGGTCACCGGCGGCGCCTCCGGCATCGGCAGCGCCATTGCCTCGGCATTCGCCACGAAGGGCGCCACTGTCGGGGTGATCGATATCAATGAATCGGTTGCGCGATCGAAGGCCGATGAGCTCGGCAACGGCGCGAAATCCTTCGTCTGCGATGTATCCGATCCGCGATCCGTGGACGCCGTGTTCGCGGCGGCGCAAGCGGCTTTCGGCCATATCGATATCGTCGTCAACAGCGCCGGCGTCGCCGTTCTCGCTCCCGCCGAGGAGCTCAGCCTCGAGGCCTGGGACAAGACCATCGACATCAATCTCAAGGGAACGTTTCTGGTCTCCCAGGCCGCCGGACGCGCCATGATCAAGGCCGGCAAGGGCGGCAAGATCATCAACATGGCCTCGCAGGCAGGCACCGTCGCGATCGACCAGCATGTCGCCTATTGCGCCTCCAAATTCGGCGTTATCGGCCTGTCCAAGACGCTTGCCGCCGAATGGGGCAAACACGGCATCACGGTCAATACGATTTCTCCGACCGTGGTGCTGACCGATCTCGGCCGAAAGGCCTGGGACAACCCGCGCGGCGAGGCGTTGAAGCAGCGCATTCCGACCGGCCGCTTTGCCTTTCCCCAAGAGATCGCAGCAGCGGCGGTGTTCCTGGCATCGAACGGCGCCGACATGATCAACGGCGCCGACCTGCTGGTCGACGGCGGCTACACCATTGTCTGACCGGCGCAAGATTGGAGCAACAATGCAGCGGTTCATCAACAATCCCGACGAGGTCGTCGAGGATACGGTCAAGGGCTTCGTCAAGGCGCATGCCGACATCGTCAGGCTCGCTAGCAATCCCCGCGTCATCGCCGCCCGCCATGCGCCGGTCGGCGGCAAGGTCGGCGTGATCACCGGCGGCGGCTCCGGCCATGAGCCGGCCTTCATCGGCTACACCGGCCGCAACATGCTGGACGCGGTCGCGGTCGGCGAGCTCTTCTCGTCGCCGACGGCAAAGAGTTTCCTTGACGCCGCCCGGGAGGCCAATGGCGGCAAGGGTGTCGTCTGCCTCTACGGCAATTATGCCGGCGACAACATGAACGTGAAAATGGCCATCAAGCTCGCGGCCAAGGAAGACATCGAGATCGCAACCGTCGTCGCCAATGACGATGTCTGCTCGGCGGGACCGGACGAGCGCGAAAAGCGCCGGGGCGTCGCCGGCGAGATCTTCATGTGGAAATGCGCCGGCGCCCTGGCCGCGGAAGGCGCCGGCCTCGAAGCCGTGCAGGCGGTGGCGCAAAGGGCGATCGACAATTGCCGTTCGATCGGCGTCGGCCTCGGCCCCTGCACGCTGCCAGCGGTCGGGCATCCCAATTTCCTGATCGAGCCGGGCACGATGGAAGTCGGCATCGGTCATCACGGCGAACCGGGCGTGCGGGTCGAGCCGCTGAAGCCCGCCGCCGAAATAGCGCGGGACATGGTCAAGATCGTTCTCGATGACCACGGTCTGGCGGCGGGAACCGAGGTTGCGGTGCTGGTGTCCGGCCTCGGCGCAACGCCGGTCAACGAGCTCTACATCCTTAACGATACGATCGAACAGGAGATCACCGGACGCGGCTTGACCATCCACAAGACCTATATCGGCAACTATTTCACCTCGCTGGAAATGGTCGGCGCCACACTCACGGTCATGGCGCTCGACGCCGAGCTGAAACGGCTGCTGGATGTGGATGTCGATTGTCCGGCAAGGCTTTAGGAAACAGGCGAATGCAGCAGTTTGAAAACGCTTCCGCTGGCGACATCGTCCTTTCGCTCGCCGACCGGATCATCGAAAATCGTGCGTATCTCAGCGAGATCGACGGCAAGATCGGCGACGGCGACCACGGCGTCAACATGGCCAAGGGTTTTGGCATGGCGGCGGACAGGATCCGGGGCAACGACATGTCGCTGGCCACGGCCTTCGACACGCTGGGCACGGTGCTGATGACCGAGATCGGCGGCTCGATGGGGCCGCTCTATGGCGTCATGTTCACGCAATTCGCCGAAACGATCGAGAAATCCTCGTCCATCGACGCCCGAACATTCAGCGCCATGCTCAGCAACGGTCTCGACGGCATCCAGTCGATCGGCTCGGCCAAGGTCGGCGACAAGACGCTGCTCGACACGCTCGTCCCGGCCATTCAGGCCTTCGACGCCGCCAATGCCAGCGGCAAGCCGTTCCCGGAAGCCCTGGATGCGCTGGTCGTCGCGGCTGAAAAGGGTCGCGACAGCACCAGGGATCTTGTGGCGAAAATTGGCCGGGCCAGCCGTCTCGGCGAACGCTCGGTCGGTGTCCTCGACGCTGGCGCCACATCCTGTGCGCTGATCCTGAAAGCCCTGGCGCTTGGCGCCAAGCAGAAACTGCTGATATCGGCGACCGCGGGTCGTTGAATTGTGAAGTATGCTCCTCCCGAGCAAAGGCTCCCGGCTGACCTTCCAGCCGGGAGCGAGTTAGATGTGCGCTTTCAGGAGGTTGTCCATTCGGACCGAACCGAAGGTCAGCGAAGCAAAAAGTGGAAACCGGTTTTCGGAAAAGATCATGCTCAAACAATAAGATGGAATCCGACCAAGATTGAGAGTTCTTCCATTTGCGCTCATCTTGGCGATCGATCTTGGATTCGGGGAAACCGGGCAGCATGACCGTCAAGACATTATCGGCGCGGAAGAATGGAACAGCGCGGGCCGAGGCCGGCACCGAACCCATTCCGCTGCGCTACGGCGACGACCCGTATGTCTGGGCCTGCTGGCTCTACTACGAAGATCACATGACGCAAGGCGATATCGCCGAGATCATGGGTATTTCGCGGGCGACGGTGAACAGCTATCTGGCCGATGCCCGCGCCCGCGGCATCGTCAACATCTCGCTCGAGCCGTCACGGCTGAGCTCGCTGTCGATCGCGCAGGAGCTCAAACGGCATTTCGGCCTGCATGACTGTCTCGTCGTGCCGAGCGACGACAATACGCGGCCGCTGATCGATCGCCTTGGCGGAGCGGCGGCGCAGGCGCTTGCCAAGCTTCTTAAATCCGGCGACACGCTCGCCGTCGCCTGGGGGCGAACTGTGCTGGCGATCGCGGAGCAGGCCTCGGTGCCTGGCCTGCAGGACGTCACCGTCGTGCAGGTCACCGGCGGAACCGCCGCCAACTTTGCCTATACGCCGGAGCTCTGCGCTTCGGCCATCGCCGGCGCGATCAAGGCAAGGCTGGTCAACATCACGGCGCCGGCGGTCGTTTCCACGGCCGAGATTCGCGACATGCTGCTTCGCGAGCCGCTGATCGAAAGCCAGTTCGACGCGCTTGCCAAAGCCAACAAGGCGCTGTTCGGCATCTCGTCCTTGCGCCCGAATTCGACGATCCACACCAGCGGCTTCTTTGAATCGGTTTCGCTGCAGCAGTATCTCGCCCGGAATGCGGTGGGCGTCGTCGCCGGCCGCTTTATCGACGGGCAGGGCAATCCGGTGGCCGGCCCGCTCGACGACCGGACCATCGGCATCTCGCTCGATATGCTGAAGACCATCAAATTGCGCATCGCCGTCGCCGGCGGTTTCGACAAGGTGCCGGCAATCCTTGCCGCGCTGCGCGGCGGCTATGTCAATGTGCTCATCACCGATGCAGCAACCGGTCGCGGCATCCTCAATGCCGACGGCGTGACCGAGCTTGACCAGAAGCTCTCGCAACGCCCGAAGATCGACCACCGCGCAACCCTGCCCAGCAACTTCCGCACCCATATCAAGAAGTTCCTCAATGATCCCGACGACGTTGTCGAGGAAATGCTCGATGGCGTGGTCAAGGCCCATGCCGCCTATCTCAGGCCGATCAAGGGTTCGCATCGCGCCCTCGTCGCCCGCACCGGGCCGAGGCCAGGCAAGGTCGGGCTTGTGGTCGGCGGCGGCACCGGGCACGAGCCGTGCTTTCTCGGCTATGTCGGCAAAGGGCTTGCCGACGCCGTTGCCGTCGGCAACATCTTTTCGTCACCGCCTCCCGGCACGATCTTTCAGTGCGCCAATGCCGCATCGGGCGGGCAAGGCGTGCTCTTCGTCTACGGCAATTATGCCGGCGACGTGATGAATTTCGACATGGCTGCCGAAATGGCGGCGGAACACAATATCGAGGTTCGCACGGTGGTGACGACGGACGATATCGCCTCGTCTCCGCTCGAGGACAAGGAAGGCCGGCGCGGCGTTGCCGGCAACTTCTTCATGTTCAAGATCGCCGGGGCGGCCTGCGACCGCGGATCGTCGCTCGACGCCTGCGAGGCCGCGACCCGCAAGGCCAATGCACGAACATTCACCATGGGCGTCGCGCTGGAGCCTTGCTCCATGCCGCAGACCCGCCGCCAAAATTTCGAGATCGGCCCCGACGATATCGAGATCGGCATGGGCATCCACGGAGAACGCGGCGTCATCCGCGACAAGATGATGACTGCCGACGAGATCACCGACCGGGTGATGGACCGTATCTTCTCGGAGATGAAGGCGGCGCCGGGAGATCGCGTTGCGGTGCTGGTCAATTCATTCGGCGCGACGCCTCTGATGGAACTGTACATTCTGTTCAGGCGTGTCGAGCAGCGGCTGAGCGCCAAGGACATCAAGATAGAGGCGAACTGGGTGGGGCATTACTGCACCTCGCTCGACATGGTCGGTGCATCCATATCGGTCTTGCATCTCGACAACGAGCTGACGGAACTGTTGCATCATCCCTGCGATACGGCCGTGCTGCGGATCGGCTGAGGATAAAGGACGGACGTCCCGTGAACGACGGGGCTGCATCCTGCTTGAACTGGGAGGAACACCATGTCGGACAATGCGGCGCGACGCCTGAGCAGGATGTTCTATCGCATATCCATTGCGATCGAGGCGGGAAAGGACCACCTCTCGGACCTGGACGGCGCCATCGGCGACGCCGACCACGGCATCACCATGTCGCTCGGCTTCATGGCGGTGAATGCCGAGCTTGCCAAACTCAACCTCGACGACACGCTGCCGTCGGAGGTTTTCGCGGTTGCCGCGTCAGCCTTTCTCGATGCCGTCGGCGCATCCACGGGGCCGCTCTATGCGACCGCGTTCCGCAGGGCGGCGCAGGCCCTCAAAAAGGATGAATGCCTTTCACCCGCCGACCAGGCGGCGATCGTCGAGGCGATGACGACCGGCATCAAGGAGCGCGGCAAGGGCCAGCGCGGCGACAAGACGATGCTCGATGCCTGGGTCCCTGCAACGGAAGCGGCTGTCAACGCGCGTGCCCGCGCTGCCGGAGGCCCGGAAATGTGGAACGCCATATTGGAGGCCGCCGAAGCCGGCGCGAATTCGACACGATCGATGGTCGCTGCCCGCGGCAGGGCGGCGAGGCTGGGAGAACGATCGCTTGGCCACATGGATCCGGGCGCGGCCTCGGCCGTCATCATCCTGCGGGCGATGAAGGACACATTTGACGAGGGCGAACGGGAAAAGCCAGGCCCACACTGAGGACAGCTCTATCTCCTTGTTTTTGCGCAATTCCCTAGGGAAAGCGCTACGCGCTTTTCCCGGGAAAACCGTTTCACACTTTTCCTGGAATTGCTTCGCTCCGATCGCCCGTTCAAACGCCGTAGCGTTCGGTGCGGATGATGCCTGCCGGAACGCCGGCGTCGATCAGCGCCTGGGCGGCGCTCGACACGAAGGCATTCGAACCGCAGACGAAGGCCAGGCTTGGCGGCTCGGGCAGCCGCATCATCGATTGCACCATCATCTGGGCATCGATCCGCCGCGAATAATCCCGCGGACGCCGGGCCGGCTCGCGCGTCAGCGTCAACACCAGATCGAAGCCGTCCTGGCGGTCGTCGAGGCCGATCAGTTCGTCGCGAAAGATGACCTCGTCCCAGATCCGCGCGGAAAACACCAGCGCCGCGGGCACCAATGATTTGCGCGCGGCGCGATGGCGGATCATCGCCATCAGCGGCACCACGCCGGAGCCGCCGCCGACCAGAAGGATTGGCCCGCCGTCGCCGTCGGACCAGACGAAATGGCCGCCTAGCGGACCGCGCAGTTCAACCTCGTCGCCGACCGCCGCCACCTCGTGAAAGAATGGCGAGACCTCGCCGTCGTCGAGTTTTTCGATCGCCAGCTCGATCGTCTCGCCCGCTTCCGGCGCCGAGGCGATGGAGTAGGAGCGGCGCGCCTGGTAGCCGTCCGGCGCCGTCAGCCTGACGTCGACATGCTGCCCGGCGCGATAAGCGAAGGGCCGCGACGGCTGCAGGAAAAAGCTGGTGACGCGCGGCGTGCGCTTTTCGATGCGGGTGATGGTGACGGTCTGCCAGGGCGACTGCGTCGCCGCTGGCTCACTCATGGGTCGCCCGTATAGCGCTGCTCGCGCCACGGGTCGCCATAGATGTGGTAGCCACGCAATTCCCAGAACCCGGGCTCGTCGCGTTCGGTGAACTGCAGCCCGTTCAGCCATTTGGCCGATTTCCAGAAATAGAGATGCGGCACGAGCAGCCGCGCCGGGCCGCCATGGTCCGCCGTGATCGGCTTGCCATCGTAAAGCAGCGCCACCATCGCCTTGCCGGCGGTGAGGTCCTTTGTCGGCACATTGGTTGTATAGCCGTCGAAGGACAGCGCCAGCGTGAAGGCGGTCGGCGGCTCGATGCCGGCATCGGCCAGAATGTCGTCGACCAGCACGCCCTGCCAGGCCGTGTCGAATTTGGTCCATGCGGTAACGCAATGGATGTCGCGGGTCATCCTGGTCATGGGCAAGGCATTGAACTCGGTCCAATTCCACTTCTTGATCGGCCGCGGTCCGTGTTTCAGCGTGAACGACCACTCCTCGGTGCGCACGCGCGGCGTCGGCCCGGCCGACAGAACCGGGAAGCCTTGTTCGAGATACTGCCCGGGCGGAATGCGCGCGTCGGTATCCGTCGGGGGCTTTCGCCCGGAAGAGAAGCCGCGAGTGACCATCGGGACAATCCGTTTGAATCGGGCCGTATGCCAGCCTTCAACAGTCTTCTCGAAGATGCTCTGGCGGGCAACCGAAATCTTGGCGGACTTCCGGCCTGAACACTCGTCTAGTTTGCCTGCCTGGCACCTTGCCGGCACCCTATTGCCAGCGACGAAGGATGTCGCCGGGTTCAAATGCCATCGGTTCGACTGAGATAGGCCAATGCGATCTCGCGCATCCGCTTGCCGTCGAAGCTCGGCCCATGGCCGCCATGGCCGATGCGGACAGGCAGATCCAGCAGGCGCAGCATCGTCCGGCGGTAGGCGGCGCGGTCGGAATCCGGCAGGTCGTCGATCAGCATGGCGTCGTAGATGGCATCGCCAGCAAAGAACAGGCCATCGCTCTCATCGAACAGGGCAATTGAATCGGGAGAATGGCCGGGCAGATGCAGCACGCGGAATTGCCGGTCGCCGAGATCGACGACATCGCCCTCGTCGAGGGTGCGCGTCAGCGGCGCCGGCGGAATCCGGTAGTCGGCCGCCTTCCAGCCCGGCTGCGGCAGTTTCGAGACGGCGCCTTCGAGCGTGTGAAACATGTAGGCATAGGTGACTTCCGGATCCATGGTTTCGAACGTCGTGGCACTCATGCTCGGTCCTGCCCGCAACGGGAATTCGTGCAGCGAGCCGACATGGTCGAGGTGGATATGGGTGGCGACGACGAGCAGCGGCTTGCCGGCAGGCGTTTCGATCCGCGGCGCCAGCGGGCAAATCCCCATGCCGGTGTCGACGAGCAGATCGGCGTCGCGCCCGCTGAAATGCCAGATATTGGCGCGCACGAAATCATGCACGAACGGCTCGGTGAGCATCGTCGTGCGGGCGTCGACTTCCGTCTTGCTGAACCAGTCAAGCATCACGAGAGATCCGGCATCAGAAAAACGCCGGCATCAGACGAACGGCTTTCCGACTTTGTACTTCTGGGGCACCAGCCGTCTGAGATAGGCCATGCCCGCATCCGAAAGCTGGTTGTCATCAGGTTTCATGAAATCGTCCGGCATGTGGCGCGTCTTGCCGGCGACATTCTGCAGCGGCACTTTCTTCAGCACGGTCTTCTTGCCGTCATATTGCAGCGCCACCGAGCCGCCGCCCTCTTCCGCCACCTTGACGGCGAAAGCGCCGGCGTCGAAGGCTTCCTGCGCGTCCACGGCGCTGATGGCGCCGACATAACCGCGCGGCATGTAGCCGAGCGCGTCGACACGCGCCCGCTTGCCCGGCAGGCCTTCGGCCAGCGCGCGCTCCAGCGCTGCCGGCAGGTCGCTGCCCGAAAGCTTGACGTTGCCATGCGCGTCGCGTTCCAGTTTCTCCGGCGGCACCAGGCTTTCGACCAGTGCCTTGCCGTCGGCGGTGCTGACGCCTTCGGAGACGGCGACGATGCAGCGCTTGTGGCGGTCGAGCGTGGTGCGCACATCGTCGATGAAGGCGGCGGCCGAGAACGGACGCTCGGGCACATAGACGAGATGCGGGCCGCTGTCGGGATCAAGCTGCCAGGCGGCTGCGGCCGCGGTGAGGAAGCCGGCATGCCGGCCCATGACGATGCCGACATAGATGCCGGGCAGCGCGCGAAAATCGAGATCGACGGAGAGAAAGGCGCCGGCGACGAACTCGGCCGCGGAGATGAAGCCCGGCGTGTGGTCGTTCTCCTCGAGATCGTTGTCGATGGTTTTCGGTGCATGGACAAAAGCCATCTTGCCGCCGGCGGCATCGGTCAGGATCTGCTGCGTGCCCGACGTGTCGTTGCCGCCGATATAGATGAAGGCGTCGGCGCCGGCCTTCTTCAGACCAATGAGGATGATCTCGCAATAGGCGGCATCCGGCTTGTCGCGCGTCGAGCCAAGGGCGGCGCTCGGCGTCGCCGCGATCAGCCGCAACCGGTCTTCGGAAATGGCCGAAAGATCGGCATAGTTGCCGTCACGAATGCCGCGCACGCCGTGGATGGAGCCCAGGACCTTGGCGCCGGGATGCCGCTTGCGGATCTCGAGCGCGGCGCCAACCATGGTCTGGTTGATGACGGCGGTGGGGCCGCCGCCCTGCGCGATCACAAACGTTCCGGACATCCTTCATTTCTCCCAAGCAGTGGTCTCGCAGGCACATTCGCCTGTCTTGCGGGATCACGCAACGGGAGAGTCTGGTGTCAAACCCAATCATTCCAAACGACCGAGTTGTCCCCAAGCAGAAGCTCGTTCACGCTCGGCCGAATTCACGCCCATGACCCGAAGCGCACGTTCTGCTGCAATGTGTAGCCCTGCCTCATGGAACAGGAAAAGGTTGATCCTCACAGGTCGCGGCCCTGCGACGGCTGGATGATTGATATATGATTATAAAGAACTATAAGGCAATATAGGAGATATGGGCTATAATCGCCTATAAAGAGGTATACCGTGGACGCCGTTCGAAACCCATTTGCCCCTGGAGCGGGCTCCCAGCCTCCCGAGCTTGCCGGCCGTGACGACATAATTTCGACTGCGAACATCGCATTGCAGCGAGTTCTCGCTGGAAAACCAGCGCAATCGCAAATGCTCCTGGGGTTGCGAGGCGTAGGCAAGACGGTGCTTCTTAACAAGATTGAGGAGATCGCTGAAAGCCATGGTCACCTCACCTCGTTTGTCGAGGCGCCAGAAGATAGATCTCTCGTCGAGCTCTTGTACCCACGCATGCACCAAGTCCTGCGCCGACTGTCCGTTGTGGAGGGCGCGAAGGCAGCGACCTACTCGGCGTTGCGCGCGTTGCGTGCGTTTGCGAGCGCCTTCAAGATT
The DNA here is from genome assembly GCF_000359125.1 of Mesorhizobium sp. STM 4661. Lineage (GTDB taxonomy): Bacteria > Pseudomonadota > Alphaproteobacteria > Rhizobiales > Rhizobiaceae > Mesorhizobium. The sequence continues at coordinate 36,447 of NZ_CAAF010000004.1, forward strand.
GAGGTGGGCGACGTCGCCATTGCCGTCGATCCAGAACCCGGCGTCGCTGATAGCGGCAACATCGAATATGACATCGCGGATCTCTTTTTGCGAGTGGGGCAGGCAGCCCAGGCAGCCGAACGCGGGTGGACCCTTCTGGTTGACGAAGTGCAGTACCTCTCCGCCGAAGAGCTTGCGGCACTTATTGTCGCTATTCATCGGATCAACCAGAAGTCCCTTCCTGTCCTCTTCTTTGGCGCGGGTTTGCCTCAGATCGCGGCGCTGTCTGGAGATGCGAAATCGTATGCCGAAAGACTGTTTATATTTCCAAAGGTCGATGCGCTTGATATCGCCGCAGCCGAGGAGGCGATCCGACAGCCAATCGAGGCAGAGGGAGAAACAATAGACCAAGCCGCACTCTCCGCTATTGTGCAGAGTACCAAGGGGTACCCGTACTTCCTTCAGGAGTGGGGCTATCAAGCGTGGAACGCAGCACAGGCTTCGCCGATCAACGCTGACAATGTTGTTGTCGCAGCAGTTGCGGCGTTGAAGCGTCTGGACGAGGGATTCTTCAAAGTCCGGTTTGACAGGCTGACTCCGAAGGAGCGCGAGTACGTCATCGCAATGGCCAAGTTGGGGACCGGTCCTTATCGATCCTCGGACGTCGCCGATGTGCTGGGAGAAAAGCTCACGGCCCTTGGACCGAGGAGGGCGACGATCATCAACAAGGGCATGATCTACAGCCCCGCGCATGGCGATATCGCCTTCACGGTGCCGATGTTCGAGGAATATCTGAAGCGCCATTGGATGCAGCGCGACAGCCAGTTGATTGAGTCCCGGCCCTAAAGCATGATCCCGAGAAATGGGATCCGGCTTTCGGAAAAGATCATGCTCAAACAAGAAGATAATGCGGCCGAAGGATCAAACGACGACGACCGGGTTTTTCCTGGAGACGCGGCTGTAGAGGTCGATGATGTCCTGGTTGATCAGGCGCACGCAGCCCGACGACATGGCCTGGCCGATGCTCCACCATTCCGGCGAGCCGTGGATGCGGTAGCCGGTGTCGCGGCCGTCCTGGTAGATGTAGAGCGCACGCGCGCCGAGCGGATTGTCGAGGCCGCCGGGCTGGCCGCCCTGCCACTTCACCAGTTCCGGCTTGCGGGCGATCATTTCCGGCGGCGGCGTCCAGACCGGCCATTCCTTGCCGTACTGGATGTTGGCGCGGCCGGACCAGCGGAAACCGTCCTTGCCGATGCCGACGCCGTAGCGGATGGCATCACCGCCCGGCTGCACCAGATAAAGCTTCCGTTCCTGCAGATGGACGACGATGGTGCCGGGCGCCTCGCCGGTCGGATCGACGACGATCTGGCGGCGGAATTCCGATTTGACCTTGAGATAGGGCACTTCCGGCACGTTGAAGCCGCCGTCGGTGAGCGCGGCATACATGACGTCCGGGCTGGTGATGTTCTTGTCGACGCTGATGCTGGGGCGGATGGGAATCGAGCCCGTGGCCGTATCGTCGAGCTGAAGCGACGGCAGGTCGAGCGTCTGGCTGCAGCCGGCGACGCCGAGCAGCGCCAGCGCACCGGCACCGGTCAACACCGCGCGGCGGGAAAGCTGAATTTCGGTTTCGATTGCGTCGCCCTTGCGCGGCGGCGTCAGACTTTGCGGCAACTCACGCATGGACCCAAACCCTACGCTGTCGGCGGGAAGCACGGTCCGGCCGGATAGCAGGCATTTTCACCAATCATGGTTGAAAAAGCGTGAAGGGCCGTTGATTGGCCTTAAACTGGATTTGCTGTCGCGCGCTCTGACGGGCCGAACGGCAGGCTCTACATTTTTCGACATGACCTCTTTACATCTTCGCGCGCCCAAGGATTTATCCTCTTCTTTAAGCTCAAGTTTAAGCTCAAGGAGACGAACATGTCCTTCGAAAACTGGGCCGCCTTTGCCGCCGCCTCGACCATCCTTCTCGTCATTCCCGGCCCGACCATCCTTCTGGTCGTGTCCTATGCGCTCGGCCAGGGATGGCGCATCGCGCTGCCGATGGCGGTCGGCGTGGCGCTCGGCGACTTCACCGCGATGACGCTGTCGATGCTGGGCATCGGCGCGCTGCTGGCGGCCTCGGCCGCCGTGTTCACGGTGCTGAAGGTGATCGGCGCGGGTTATCTGATCTATCTCGGCATCAAGCTGTTCCGCGCCGGCGGCGCGCTCCGGGCGGAACCGCGCACCGATGCGGTCTCCTCGGCCAAGATGATGGCGCATGCCTGGCTGGTCACCGCGCTCAACCCGAAGAGCATCACCTTCTTCGTCGCCTTCCTGCCGCAGTTCCTCGACCGGCATGCGGATTTCTGGACGCAGATGCTGATCTTCGAGACGACCTTCCTGGCGCTCGCCTTCGCCAATGCCTTCGGCTACGCGCTGATCGCGGCAAGGGCCCGCTATGTGGTGCGCAATCCCCGGGCGATCCGCATCTTCAACCGCACCGGCGGCACGCTGCTGGTCGGCGCCGGCATCGCCACGGTAGCGATGCGCTCTGGCAACTAGACTGGCTTTTCTGAATCAAAGGCCCGCGATTGGGGTCCAGATTCGCTTTCCTGCGTTGAGGATACTCGGACAGACCTCGCGCGACGCGAGGATGGCACGTCCGTGGTCCATGCTTTATGGTCGCATTGGACCTAAGGCGCGCGACGTTTGAACGAATCCATGTGATGCGCTTTACTTTCCTGTTTTGTGTATGTCGCTATCCCAAAACCGCTGCGCACTTTCGCGCGACAGGCATTAAAGTCCGCGAGGCCAACCAAAGGGCATCACATGGCAGTCAGGGACGCATTCGGCCTGACATTTTCAGGCGCAACGGACGCCGGGTTCTCGCCCTACAGCCAGGCTGTCCGTGAGTTGCAATGCTTCATCGGCGACCCGATCGGCTCTGTCGACCGCGCGATCGCTGCAAATCCTGATTTCGTCATGGCGCATGTGTTCAAGGGCTATCTCTTCGGCCTCGCCACGGAGCGCGAGGCGACAGCCGTTGCCAGGACCTGCCATGAGGCCGCTCTGCCGCTTGCCGCAACAACGCGCGAACAGGCGCATGTGGCGGCCCTTGGCCATCTCGCATGGGGTCGCTGGCACGAGGCCTCCCGCATCCTCGAGGACATCGCCATCGACTCCCCGCTCGACCTGGTGGCGCTGTTGACCGGGCACCAGGTCGACTTCTTCACCGGCAATTCGCGCATGCTGCGCGACCGCATCGGCCGCGCGCTGCCCTCCTGGCAGAGCAGCATGCCGGGCTACCATGCCGTACTGGGGATGCAGGCCTTTGGGCTGGAAGAGATGGGCGACTATGCGCGCGCCGAAAAGCTCGGCCGCGCCGCGGTCGAGATCGAGCCGCGCGACGGCTGGGCCCAGCATGCCGTCGCCCATGTCATGGAAATGCAGAGCCGGCAAAAAGACGGCATCGCCTGGATGCGCGCCAACCCCGAGGCGTGGACGCGGGAAAGTTTCCTCAAGGTGCACAATTGGTGGCATCTGGCGCTGTTCCATTACGATCTCGGCGAGACCGATGAGGTGCTGGCGCTTTATGACGGGCCGATCTACGGCGACGGTTCGCCACTGGCGCTCAACATGGTTGATGCCTCGGCGATCCTGTGGCGGCTCCATCTCGGCGGCGTCGATGTCGGCGACCGCTGGGCTGCACTCGCCGCCAACTGGCACAAGGCCGGCGGTGGCAACTATGCCTTCAACGATGCGCACGCGATGATGGCCTTCGTCGGTGCCGGTCTCGAAGCGCCAGCCAGAACCGTGGTCGAAGCGCAGCGCGAAGCCATGCGCGGCGATGACGACAATGCGGCTTTCACGCGGGATGTCGGCCGTCCCCTGACGCTCGCCATCAAGGCGTTCGGCGACGGCAACTACACCGAGACCGTGCGCCTGATCCGGCCGATCCGGGCGATCGCCAACCGTTTCGGCGGCAGCCATGCGCAGCGCGACGTCATCGATCTGACGCTGATGGAGGCGGCGCTGCGTTCCGGCGATGGGGCGCTGGCAAGAGCCTTGACCGCGGAACGCGCGCTGGCGCGGCCCGACAGTCCGCTATCGGCGCTGTTTTCGCGACGCGCAGCCGATTTGTCCGAGAATTGACCCGCGACCGATCTTGCCTTAAAAACTGGTCGAGCCAGATTTTTTCGAGATCCGAAAAAATTAATGGCCGTGGGAGGAAGTCATGTATCTCGGGCTCGATCTGGGCACGTCGGGCGTTAAAGCGCTGTTGATCGATGCCGGACAGACCATCGTCGGTTCCGGCCATGGTTCGCTCGAAGTGTCGCGGCCGCATCCCGGCTGGTCCGAGCAGAATCCCGACGACTGGATCCGCGCCTGCGAAGAAGCGATCGCCGAGCTGAGGGCTTCCCATCCAAAACAGCTTGCGGCGGTGAAGGGCATCGGCCTGTCGGGCCAGATGCATGGCGCCACCTTGCTCGATGCCGGCGACCAGGTGCTGCGCCCCTGCATCCTGTGGAACGACACGCGCAGCCATATAGAGGCGGCCGCGCTCGACGCCGACCCGCGCTTTCGCAAGCTGACCGGCAACATCGTTTTTCCCGGCTTCACCGCGCCGAAGCTCGCCTGGGTGAAGAAAAACGAGCCAGGCGTTTTCGCCAAGGTGGCAAAGGTGCTGCTGCCCAAGGATTTCCTGCGGCTTTGGCTCTCCGGCGAGCATATTTCGGAGATGTCGGATTCCGCCGGCACGTCCTGGCTCGATGTCGGCAAGCGGCGCTGGTCGGCCGAGTTGCTCGCAGCCACATCGCTCGATGAGGACAAGATGCCGTCGCTGGTCGAAGGCACGGCCAAAGCCGGCGCCTTGCGTGGCGAACTGGCCTCGAAATGGGGGATGCAGGCCGGCATCCCGATCGCCGGCGGTGCCGGCGACAATGCGGCCTCGGCCTGCGGCATGGGCACGGTGGGCGAAGGCCATGCCTTTGTCTCGCTCGGCACGTCGGGCGTGCTGTTTGCCGCCAACGCAGCCTACCTGCCCAATCCGGCAAGCGCGGTGCATACGTTCTGCCACGCACTGCCGAATACCTGGCATCAGATGGGTGTCATCCTGTCGGCAACGGATTCGCTGAATTGGCTGTGCGAGATCACCGGGACAGGCGCCGGCGACCTGACCGCCGAACTCGGCGATACGCTGAAGGCGCCGAGCGGTGTCACCTTCCTGCCCTATCTCTCAGGCGAGCGCACACCCTACAATGACTCGGCCATTCGCGGCTCGTTCACCGGGCTTGCGCATGAATCGAGCCGCGCGGTGCTGACCCAGGCGGTGCTCGAAGGCGTCGCCTTCGCCTTCCGCGACAGTCTCGAAGCGCTGAAAAAAGCCGGTACGACCTTGACGCGGGTGACGGCGATCGGCGGCGGCTCGCGCTCGCGCTACTGGCTGAAGGCGATCGCCACCGCGCTTGGCCTGCCTGTCGACATTCCCGCCGACGGCGATTTCGGCGCCGCCTTCGGTGCGGCACGACTTGGCCTGATCGCGGCGACGGGTACCGATCCGCTCGCCATCTGCACGGCGCCAGTGACCGATGCCACGATCGAACCGGAAGCTGCGCTTGGCGGCGCTTATTCTGATGCCTACCACCGCTACCAGGCGCTTTATCCGGCGATCAAGGCTGCGACCACATGAGCGAGGGTGTACCCCCCTCTGGCCTGCCGGCCATCTCCCCCTCAAGGGGGGAGATCAGCAGCGTCGACGCTGCCGCACTTTTTTCATCGTTGGTGATTGGCGAAGGGTTGCGTGACAGCCAATCTCCCCCCTTGAGGGGGAGATGGCCGGCAGGCCAGAGGGGGGTGCTTGGCCGCAACCTCGCCAGGACGTCCTCACTGCGCCGGGACCTTGTCGAGAAAGCCGGTGATGCTTTTCAAACGGCCGTTCTCGATGACGCCGATATCGGTCCCCTCGATCACGGACTCAGTGCCTTCCGGCCCGAGATTCCAGGAGAAGCGGATCGTGTCGGCAAAGCCGTCCGGCTGGCCTTTCAGCGAGAAGCGAAAGCCGGCAAAGCGCTGCTGCACGCCGTCGATGAGGGCGGCGACGCCTTGATGGCCGTCGCCCTGCATGATCGGATCGCGGTAGCTGACATCCTCGGTGAAGGTCGCCTCAAGCAAGGCCTGGCGGCGGGCGGCGTCACTCTCGTTCCAGGCGGTGATGTAGTTACGGGCGATGGTGTTGAGGTCGGTCATGGTCTGTCTCCTTCGTTGGATGGCTTTGACATGACCCTTTTCACCCCAAGGAAGAACGAAACCAATTACGCCTGAGGTAATCAGGCAGAACTATCTCGGAGAGGACAAAATCATGAGCAGCGGATTTTTTGGCGACATCGGCAAGATCAGATACGAGGGGCCGGATTCGACCAATCCGCTGGCCTACCGCTTCTATAATCCGGACGAAATTGTCGCCGGCAAGCGGCTGGAAGACCATCTGCGCTTTGCGGTGGCCTACTGGCATTCCTTCGCCTGGCAAGGTGGCGATCCGTTCGGCGGCCAGACCTTCGATCGTCCCTGGTTCGCCAAGGCTGGTGGCGTCGATACGATGGACCTGGCCAAGCTCAAGGCCGATGTCGCTTTTGAGATGTTTTCGCTGCTCGGCGCGCCGTATTTCTGCTTCCACGACGCCGATGTGCGGCCGGAAGGGAAGGACTTTTCAGAAAGTGCAGCACGCCTCGATGAGATCGCCGACTACTTCGCGGGAAAGATGAAGCAGACCGGCGTCAAGCTGCTTTGGGGCACGGCGAACATGTTCTCCAACCGCCGTTTCATGTCTGGAGCGGCCACCAACCCCGATCCGGATGTGTTCGCCTATGCGGCGGCGACGGTGAAAAGCTGCATCGACGTCACCAAGCGGCTGAAGGGCGAGAACTATGTGCTGTGGGGCGGGCGCGAGGGCTATGAAACGCTGCTCAATACCGACCTTGCCCGCGAGCAGGAGCAGGCAGGCCGCTTCCTCAACCTGGTCGTCGACTACAAGCACCGGATCGGCTTCAAGGGCACCATCCTGATCGAGCCGAAGCCGCAGGAGCCGACCAAGCACCAGTACGACTACGATGTCGCGACGGTCTACGGCTTCCTCAAGCGGTTCGGGCTGGAGAAGGAGGTCAAGCTCAACGTCGAGCAGGGCCATGCGATCCTGGCCGGCCATTCCTTCGAGCACGAACTGGCGCTGGCCAATGCGCTCGGCGTCTTCGGTTCGATCGACATGAACCGCAACGACTACCAGTCGGGCTGGGATACCGACCAGTTCCCCAACAATGTGCCAGAGATGGCGCTGGCCTACTATCAGGTGCTGCTGGCGGGCGGCTTCAAGACTGGCGGCACCAATTTCGATGCCAAGCTGCGCCGGCAGTCGCTCGATCCGCAGGATTTGCTGATTGGCCATATTGGCGGCATGGACGCTTGCGCGCGCGGGCTCAAGGCCGCCGTCCGTATGGTCGAGGACAAGGCGCTGTCTGGTCCGCTCGCCGAGCGCTATGCCGGCTGGAACAGCGCGGAAGCCAAGGCGATGCTGTCGGGCAAGCGCACGCTGGAAGAGATCGCCGAGCGGGTGGTCAAGAAGAAGATCGAGCCGCAGCCACGGTCCGGCCGCCAGGAACTGCTGGAAAACATCGTCAATCGCTACGTCTGAGGAAAAGCTGTTTCATACCGTTCAGGGGCGGCCGGATACCGAACCGTCGCCTGGAACGGCTTTGCGCATGAGGCAGGACCGACGACAAGGTTCTGCCTCGCATCGCCCTTCAATCGCCTCGCTCTCGCCTTCAAACAGCCGTCACGGACCTCGTATAAGGTGGCTCATGGCGGGAATCAGGAAGAAGGAGGCGACCCGATATGCAGCACGAACGCGAAATCGACGCCCTGCTCTCATCTGGCGAAGCCGGTTCGATCATCGACCGGCTGATGGCGCTGCCGCATTCTAAGGAAGGTGCGCGCGGCACGAACGAATGGGATCGCGCGGTCGCCAGCCGTTTCGAGACCCATCTGGCAAGACAGATGCGCTCGCAGATCGACGGCGCCGGCGGCCGCCAGAACGCCGCGTAGTTCATCTTTGTTTATGCATGTCGTTATCCCAAAACCGCTACACACCTTTGGGCGACATGCATTAGGCTCGCCGAAGCCTGACTGGCGCTTCGCCGAAAGCTCTTGAAAACGCTCTGGAAAATGCCGCGGCGGACGAGAAGCCCGTCCGCCCGGCAATATCGGCCATGGCCACGCGCGTGTCGACCACCAGCCGGCGCGCGGCGCCCAGCCGCAGCCTGAGATAGTAGGCGCCCGGCGTCTCGCCGATCGACTTGCGAAAGATGCTTTCCAGGGTTCGCGCCGTCACCCCGGCGCGCTTGGCCACCGCGGCGATGGTCAGCGGCTGGTCGACATGCGCTTCCATCAGCCGGATCGCTTGCGCCAGCCGCGGATCATAGCCGTCGAGACGGCCGAGCGAGACCAGCGGCTGGGCGTCGGTCGCGGCGCGCGCCTGGTCGTAGATGAAGACGCTCGCCACATCGAGCGCCACCGCCATGCCGAGCCGCGTGCGGATCAGGTGCAGCATCAGGTCGAAGGTCGGCGAGGCGCCGCCGGAGGTGAAGACCGGACCGTCGATGACATAGCGGTCGGGGCGGACGTCGACACCGGGAAAGGCCGCGGAAAAATCCTCCATGTCCTCCCAATGGGTGGTGGCGCTGCGCCCTTCCAGCAGGCCGGCGCGAGCCACCAGCCAGGTTCCGGCCTCGACACCGCCGCAGGCACGCGCGGCGCGCGCCGCGCGGCGCAGGCCGGCAAGCAGCGCCGATGTGGCGTAGTTCTGGGTGCCGAAGCCGGCGACGACGACAAGCACGTCGGTTGGTTCGGCCGCATCGAAGCGGCCGCTGACCGCGACCGGCAGGCCGCAAGTGGTGACCGGCGCCTCTCCCGTCACCGAGACCAATTTGAAATCGAACAGTGTCTCGCCGGAAATGCGGTTTGCGGCGCGCAGCGGATCGACGGCCGAGGCCACGCACATGATCGACGAGCCTGAGAACACCAGCAGCGTTACCTTGAGCGGCGAGCGCTCGGCGCGAAAGATATCGGGTTTTTCGCTTTTGATCATATGACCTTCGTAAAACGCAAAACAGTTTCCGGCAAGTCGGGCATTGTTATGATCTGTCTCGATTGGGAGGAAGTTTCATGCCGCTCGCGATGAACCGTGAGGTTTTCATTACCTGTGCTGTGACCGGGTCCGGTGGCTCGCAGGACCGCAGCCCGCATGTGCCGCGTTCGCCCAAGCAGATCGCCGATTCCGCCATCGACGCGGCAAAGGCGGGTGCGGCGATCGTCCACTGCCACGTGCGCGACCCCGAGACCGGCAAGCCCAGGCGCGACGTCAATCTCTACCGTGAGGTAACCGAGCGCATCCGTGCGGCAGACGTTGACGTTGTGCTCAACCTCACCGCCGGCATGGGCGGCGACATGGTGTTCGGATCGCCCGAAGCACCGCTGCCCCTGAATGAAAAGGGCACGGATATGGGCGGCGCCACCAATCGCGTGGAACATGTGCGCCAGTGCCTGCCGGAAATCTGCACGCTGGATTGCGGCACGATGAACTTCGCCGAAGCCGACTATGTCATGACCAACACGCCCGGCATGCTGCGCGCCATGGGCGGCATGATGACGGCGCTCGGCGTCAAGCCGGAGATCGAGGCCTTCGACACCGGGCATCTGTGGTTCGCCAAGCAGTTGGTCGAGGAACAGATACTCAAGCCGGACGCATTGGTGCAGCTCTGCATGGGCGTGCCGTGGGGAGCCCCCGACGATCTCAACACCTTCATGGCCATGGTCAACAATGTGCCGTCGACCTGGAACTGGTCTGCTTTTTCGATCGGCCGCAACCAGATGGCCTATGCAGCCGCCGCGGTGCTGGCCGGCGGCAATGTCCGCGTCGGGCTGGAGGACAATCTGTGGCTCGACAAGGGCGTGCTCGCCACCAATGCGCAGCTGGTCGAACGTGCGGCCAGCATCGTCACCAATCTGGGCGCCCGGATCCTTGGGCCCGAGGAAGTGCGCCAGAAGCTCAATCTGACCAAGCGCGCGCCGATAGCGGCATAAATTATTCGCTGGGAGGTCGACATGACTACCGTCAAATTCACCGCGATGAAGGATGGCGACAAGGACGACTACGAATTCCTGACCGCCCATGAAATCGACTATGCCGCAAAGACTGGCGAGCGGCTGCTCGACGCACTGGTGCAGCTCGACGAGGGCCTGTCGGGCTACAAGATCACACGGCTTGGCCATTCGCTGCAGGCGGCCACCCGCGCCTGGCGCGACGGCGCCGACACCGACTGGATCGCCTGCGCGCTGCTGCACGACATCGGCGATATCTACGCGCCCTACAATCACGACGAATATGCAGCGGCCATACTAAAACCCTTCGTGCGCGAGCAATGCACCTGGGCGGTGGAGAAGCATGGCGACTTCCAGCGCCTCTATTATGCCCACCACCTCGGCGGCAATCCCCATGCCCGCGACCGCTTCGCCGGCCACGCCTATTTCGACGATTGCGACCAATTTTGCGAGCGCTGGGACCAGTCGAGCTTCGACCCCGATTACGAGACGCTGCCGATCGAGTTCTTCCGGCCCTTCGTGCTCGAAGTGTTCGCGCGCAAGGCCTACGACGCGTCCGTGATCCGCACCGGCGAGCGCGTGCCTCTCGTCGATCCAACAATTGCCAAGACAAGAACCGGAGCTTCCGCATGAGCATCATCAACAAGGCGGCCGCCATTGGCGGCGGCGTCATCGGCGCCGGCTGGGTGGCGCGGCTGCTCTTGAATGGCATCGACGTGTCGATCTTCGATCCCGATCCCGAGGCGTCACGCAAGGTCAGCGAGGTGATGAAGGGCGCGCGCCGCGCCTACAAGCAGATGCTGCCCGGCGGCCTCCCGAAAGAGGGCAAACTGACCTTCTCCAAGACCATCGCCGAGGCGGTGGCCGATGCCGACTTCATCCAGGAAAGCGTGCCGGAGCGGCTCGATCTCAAGCACCGGGTGCTGGCCGAGATCGATCTCCACGCGCCGGCCAACGCCATTGTCGGTTCATCGACCTCCGGCATCAAGCCGACCGACATGCAGGTGGCGATGAAGAAGCATCCCGAGCGGCTGGTCGTCGGCCATCCGTTCAACCCGGTCTACCTGTTGCCGCTGGTCGAGATCGTCGGCGGCGAACAGACCTTTCCCGAGGCGATCGAGGTCGCCAAGGAGATCTATGCCTCGATCGGCATGAAGCCTGTCGTCATCCGCAAGGAGATCGAGGCCTTCGTCGGCGACCGCCTGCTCGAAGCGGCATGGCGCGAGGCGCTGTGGCTGATCAAGGACGGCATCTGCACCGTCGAGGAACTCGACGACATCATGCGCTATGGCTTCGGCCTGCGCTGGGCGCAGATGGGCATGTTCCAGGTCTATCGCGTCGCCGGCGGCGAGGCCGGCATGCGCCACTTCATGGCGCAGTTCGGGCCGTGCCTGAAATGGCCGTGGACCAAACTGATGGATGTGCCGGAGTTCAACGACGAACTGGTCGATCTGATCGCCACGCAGTCGGACGACCAGGCACATGGCCTGTCGATCCGCGAGCTGGAAAAGATTCGCGACGACAATCTGGTCGCCATCATGGATGCACTGTCGAAGCAGAACAAAGGCAAGGGCTGGGGCGCCGGCGCCCTGCACAAGGACTATACCAGGCAATTGGCTAAACTGGCGGCGAAGAAGCCCACCGCCTCCAAGGCGGCTGTCAAGGCCAAGGCCTCAAAGGCGGCGAAGAAGGTCGAGAAGCCGAAGAAAAAGAAGAAGGGCTGAAGCCATGGATTTCGGTCTTTCGGAGGAACAGAAGCTCATCGTCGAGACGACGCGGGCGTTCGTCGAGAACGAGCTTTACCCGCATGAGCTCGAGGTGGAACGCACCGGCGTGCTGCGGCGCGAGCTGATCGAGGAGGTCAAGGCCAAGGCGATCGAAGCCGGTCTCTATGCCGCCAACATGCCGGCGGATGTCGGCGGCGCGGGGCTGGATACGGTGACCTGGCTGCTCTACGAGAAAGAGCTCGGCCGCGCCAATTACGCGCTGCACTGGACCTGCGTGGCGCGTCCCTCCAACATCCTTCTGGCCGGCACGCCGGAGCAGCGGGAAAAGTATCTGTTCCCTTGCATTCGCGGCGAGAAGTGGGATTGCCTGGCGATGACCGAGCCGGGCGCCGGCTCCGACCTGCGCGGCATGAAGGCAACGGCGGTGCAGGACGGCGACGACTGGGTGCTGAACGGCACCAAGCATTTCATCAGCCACGCCGACCTTGCCGATTTCGCCATCGTCTTCATGGCTTCGGGCGAAGAAGAGACGCCGCGCGGCAAGCGCAAGAAGATCACCGCCTTCTTCGTCGACAAGGGCACCAAGGGTTTTACGGTGCGCGACGGCTACCGCAACGTCTCGCATCGCGGCTACACCAACGCCATCCTCGAATTCGACGATTGCCGCTTGCCGGCGAGCCAGGTTCTGGGCGAGGTGCACAAGGGCTTCGAGGTCGCCAATTCATGGCTGGGCGCGACGCGCCTGCAGGTCGGCGCCACTTGCCTTGGTCGGGCCGAGCGGGCGCTTGGCCACGCCATCGAGTATGCCGCGCAGCGCCAGCAGTTCGGCCAGCAGATCGGCAAGTTCCAGGGCGTGTCGTTCAAGCTCGCCGATATGGCAACTGAACTGAAAGCGGCCGACCTGATGGTGTTCGAAGCCGGCTGGAAGTACGATCAGGGCACCGTCACCGATCAGGACATGGCCATGGCCAAGCTGAAGGCCACAGAAATGCTCGCCTTCGTCGCCGACGAGGCGATCCAGATCCATGGCGGGATGGGGCTGATGGACGATCTGCCGCTGGAGCGCATCTGGCGCGACGCCCGCGTCGAGCGCATCTGGGAAGGCACGTCGGAAATCCAGCGCCACATCATTTCGCGGGCGCTGCTGCGCGCGGTTGGGGGTTGACCAGCGCAATGTTTGCATTCCTTCCCACCCCCCTCTGTCCTTCCGGACATCTCCCCCTCAAGGGGGGAGATCAGCCGGCACTTTCGATTTCGCCAATCGCCACCGTTGCAGGACTTGGGCCAACGGTGAAGCTGCCCATCTCCCCCCTTGAGGGGGAGATGCCCGGCAGGGCAGAGGGGGGTGTTCATGCACAAGCTTGAACGCCTTCTGCGGCCGAAGTCGATCGCCGTGTTCGGCGGCGCGCAGGCGGCCGCCGTCGTCGCGCAATCGATCAAGATGGGCTTTGCCGGCGAAATCTGGCCGGTCCACCCGACCAAGGACGAGGTCGCCGGCCGCAAGGCCTATCGCTCCGTGGCCGATTTGCCCGGTGCGCCCGACGCAGCCTTTGTCGGCGTCAACCGGCATCTCACCATCGAGGTGGTCAAGGCGCTGGCCGAACGCGGCGCCGGCGGCGCGGTCTGTTTTGCCGCCGGCTTCCTCGAGACGGAAGCTTATGACGAGGACGGCGAGCGGCTGCAGGCCGAGTTGGTCGCCGCCGCCGGCCAGATGCCGATCATCGGGCCGAACTGCTACGGCCTGATCAACTATGCCGACGGCGCGCTGTTGTGGCCGGATCAGCATGGCGGCATCAGGCTGGCCGAGAGCGGCAAGGGTGTGGCCATCATCACCCAGTCGTCCAACATCGCCATCAACATGACGATGCAGAAACGCGGCCTGCCGATCGCCTTTCTGATGACGGCCGGCAATCAGGCACAGACCGGGCTTTCCGAAATGGCGCTTGGCCTGATCGAGGACGACCGCGTCACTTCGCTCGGGCTGCACATCGAGGCGTTCGATTCGGTAGCCGGCTTTGAAAGACTGGCGGCGCGGGCGCGCGAGTTGAAAAAGCCGATCATCGCCATGAAGGTCGGCCGCTCCGAACAGGCGCGGCAAGCGACGGTGTCGCATACCGCATCGCTGGCCGGCTCCGACGCCGCCTCCGGCGCGTTCCTGAAGCGGCTCGGCATCGCGCGTGTCGATTCCATCCCCGCCTTCATCGAGGCGCTGAAGCTGTTGCACGTCACCGGCCCCCTGCCCGGCTACCTTCTGTCGTCGATGAGCTGTTCGGGCGGCGAGGCATCGGTGATGGCCGACAGCGCCGAGGGCCGCTGGGTGAATTTCCCCGTGCTCACCGACAAGCACCGCGCCCATGTCAAGTCGACGCTCGGCCCGCTGGTCGCGGTCGCCAACCCGTTGGACTATCACACCTTCATCTGGAACAACGAGCCGGCGATGACCGCCACCTTCACCGCCATGGTGTCGGGCGGCTTCGACCTCAACATGCTGGTGCTCGACTTCCCGCGCCCCGACCGCTGCTCGGTCACCGACTGGTGGGCGACGCTGCGCGCCTTCGAATCGGCGCTGAAGACCAACAAGGCGCACGGCGCGATCGTCTCTTCGCTGCCGGAGAACCTGCCGGAGGAATACACCGCCGAGCTGATGGCGCGCGGCATGGTGCCGTTGTTCGGTATTTCCGAGGCTCTGGACGCCGCCCAGGCGGCCGCTTTCATCGGCTGGGCGTGGCGCGAGCCGCAGGCGCAACCCATCGACACGTCAGCCTCCGGCGCGCCGGCCGGCGATCATGTCACGCCCGACGAGGCCGAAGCGAAAGCGCGGTTGATTGGGGCCGGGCTTTCCGTCCCCAAGGGCGAACGCGCCGGCAATGCGGTCGAGGCGGTGATTTCCTCGATGGCGCTCGGTTTTCCGGTGGCGCTGAAGGCGCTGGGCGTCACCCACAAATCCGAACTCGGCGCGGTGCGGCTCAACCTCAAGGATGCCGAATCCGTCAGTGCTGCCGCCCATGATCTCTTGCCGCTCGGCTCCGGCCTCTATGTCGAGCGCATGGTGCGCGACGGCGTCGCCGAACTGATCGTCGGCTTCACCCGCGACCCGATGTTCGGCGCGGTGATGACGCTTGGCACCGGCGGTGTGCTGGTCGAGCTGCTGCGCGACAGCGTCACGCTGATGCTGCCGGCGACCCGCGACGATGTCGAGGCGGCGCTGCGCGGCCTGAAACTGTTCCCGCTGCTCGAAGGCTATCGCGGCCGGCCCAAGGCCGATGTCGCGGCGGCCATCGACGCCATAGCGGGCATTGCCTCCTTCGTGCAGAAGAATGCCGGCGAGATCGAGGAACTCGACATCAATCCGCTGATCGTCTGCGCGCAAGGCAAAGGCGCCTGGATCGCCGACGCGCTGCTGGTGCTGGGAGAGAAGAAGCATGTCTGACGTCATTTCGACCCGCCGCGAGGGCACGATCCTCGAAGTCACGCTCGACCGGCCCAAGGCCAACGCCATCGACCTGAAGACGTCGCGGCTGATGGGCGAAACGTTCAAGGCATTCCGCGATGACCCGGAGCTGCGCGTCGCCATCGTCAAGACCGCCGGCGACAAGTTCTTCTGCGCCGGCTGGGATCTCAAGGCCGCGGCCGGCGGCGATGCGGTCGACGGCGACTATGGCGTCGGCGGGTTCGCCGGGCTGCAGGAGTTGCGCGACCTCAACAAGCCGGTCATCGCCTGCGTCAACGGCATGGCCGTCGGCGGCGGCTTCGAACTGGCGCTGTCCTGCGACTTGATCTACGCGTCGGACCATTCCTCCTTCGCGCTGCCCGAAATCCGCGCCGGCACTTTGGCCGATGCGGCGACGATCAAATTGCCGAAGCGCATCCCCTATCACGTCGCCATGGACCTCTTGCTCACCGGCCGCTGGATGGATGTCGCCGAGGCGCATCGCTGGGGCCTGGTCAACGAAGTGCTGCCCAAGGAAAAGCTCGAGGAGCGCGTCTGGGAGATTGCCCGCCTGCTCGCCGGCGGCCCGCCGCTGGTCTTCGCGGCGATCAAGGAGACGGCTCGGATTGCCGAGGCACTGACCTTCCAGGATGCGATGAACAAGGTGACGCGCCGGCAGCTGTCGACCGTCGATGCGCTGTACGGCTCCGAGGACAATATGGAAGGTTTTCGCGCATTCGCCGAAAAGCGCGACCCGGTGTGGAAGGGAAAGTGACACCGCGGAGATGATGGCGTTCCGTCACACCCCCCTCTGTCCTGCCGGACATCTCCCCCGCAAGGGGGGAGATTGGCAGCTTCAGGCCCGGCGCCTTTTCTCCAACGCTGAAAATTGGCGAAAGCAGGCGCGACATCCAATCTCCCCCCTTGCGGGGGAGATGGCCGGCAGGCCAGAGGGGGGTGTCCAGGCTCAACCTTGGCAGCCCATCCAGCACCCATGACCGACTACGCAAAGCTCATCGACGCCGAGACCTGGGCCTTCATCGAGCGGACCAATTCCTATTATCCGCCGGATACGATCGACTACACGATCGCGCAGCAGCGCGATATCTACGACCGCATGTGCCGCGAGTTCTTTGCCGGCTATCCCCATGGTGTCACCGCGGAAACCAGCGCCATCGCCACGCCTTCGCACGCCATCCCGATCCGCATCTACCGGACGCCGGCGCCGGAAGCGGCGGCGATGGTGCTGTATTTCCATGGCGGCGGGTTTATCCTCGGTGGGCTGGACAGCCATGACGACGTCTGCGCCGAGCTTTGTGCCCGCACTGGCTTTGAGGTGGTTTCGGTCGACTACCGGCTGGCGCCGGAACACCTTCACCCGGCCGCCTTCGATGATGCCATCAGCGCCTTCGAATGGGCTGCTACCACTTACAAGCGGCCGATCCTGCTGTGCGGCGACAGTGCCGGCGGCAATCTCTGCGCCTCCGTCAGCCATGCGACGCGCGGCCATGCGCGCAAGCCGATCGGCCAAATTGTGATCTATCCCAGCCTCGGCGGCGACCGCTCGCAAGGGTCTTACGTCACCCATGCCGAAGCGCCGATGCTAACCATGCGGGACCTCGAATTCTACAAGACTATCCGCACTGGCGGTGTGGACCGAACCGGCGACATCACGCTGTCACCACTTGCCGACGCCGATTTTGCCAATCTGCCGCCGAGCGTGCTGATCACCGCCGAATGCGACCCGCTGTCGTCCGACGGCGAGGCCTATCGCGACCGCATCCTGGCGGCGGGCGGGCACGCCACTTGGTTCGAGGAGCCGGGGCTGGTGCATGGTTATCTCAGGGCCAGGCATACGGTCGGCCGGGCACGATCGAGCTTTACCCGGATCGCCGAAGCGGTGTCGGCTCTGGGACGGGGCGAATGGATCTGGTGAGGGGCTAACCTACGGTGCGCGCCGCCCGGCCGGCGCTGCGGCCGGAGAAAATACAGCCGCCGAGAAACGTGCCTTCCAGCGCCGCATAGCCATGCATGCCGCCGCCGCCGAAACCTGAGACCTCGCCCACGGCATAGAGCCCTTCGACCGGCTGGCCGTCGGCGTCCAGCACACGGCTGTCGAGGTCGGTCTGCAATCCGCCCAACGTCTTGCGGGTCAGGATGTTGAGCCGGACCGCGATCAGCGGACCATTCGCCGGGTCCAACATTTTGTGCGGCCTTGCCATGCGGATCAGCTTGTCGCCGAGATAGGCCCGCGCGCCGCGCAGCGCGGTGATCTGCATGTCCTTGGAGAATGGATTGTCGAGCTGCCGGTCGCGGGCGCGGATCTCGCGCTCGACCTGGGCCAGCTCAAGCAGCGGCTCGCCGCCGGCCAGCGCGTTCATGCGGGCAACCAGTGCCGGCAAATCAGGCTCGACGATGAAATCCTCGCCCTTCTCCATGAATGCCTTGACCGGGCCAGGAATGCCTGACGTGGCGCGGCCGAGCACCTGGCGCCAGCTCTTGCCCGTCAAATCGGGGTTCTGCTCGGAGCCCGACAGCGCGAACTCCTTCTGGATGATCTTTTTGGTCAGGATGAACCAGGAATAGTCGAAGCCCGTCGCCATGATGTGGCTGAGCGTGCCTAGTGTGTCGAAGCCGGGATAGAGCGGCACCGGCAGGCGTTTGCCGCGTGCATCGAGCCACAGCGAAGACGGGCCGGGCAGGATGCGGATGCCATGGCCGGTCCACAGTGGCGCCCAGTTCTTGATGCCCTCGACATAGTGCCACATGCGGTCGCGGTTGATGACCCTGCCGCCGGCTTCCTCGGTGATCGCCAGCATGCGGCCGTCGACATGGTCGGGAACGCCGCTGATCATGCGCCGCGGCGGCGCGCCCAGCCGCTGTGGCCAGTTCTTGCGGACAAGCTCGTGATTGGCGCCAATGCCGCCGGAGGCGACGATGACCGCTTGCGCCTTCAGTTCGAAATCGCCTGAAATGTCGCGCGAGCTCTTGCGGCCACGTTCGACATCGCTTGGCGCGAGTATGTCGCCGCGCACGCCGGTTACAACGGCGCCCGCCCGGAGCAGTTCGTTGACCCGGTGACGGAATTTGAAGCGGATCAGCCCTTGGCTTTCGGCCTCGCGCACGCGCTGGACGAAAGGTTCGAGCACGCCGGGGCCGGTGCCCCAGGTGATATGGAAGCGCGGCACGGAATTGCCGGGACCGACGGCATTGCCGCCGCCGCGCTCGGCCCAGCCGACCACCGGAAAGAATTTTATGCCACGTTCGATTAGCCAGGAACGTTTCTCGCCGGCGGCAAAGCCTATATAGGCCTCGGCCCAGCGGCGCGGCCAGAAATCCTCCGGCCGGTCGAAGGCGGCGGTGCCCAGCCAGTCCTCCAGCGCGAGGTCATGCGAGTCGCGGATGCGCATGCGCCGCTGTTCGGGCGAATCGACGAGGAAGAGGCCGCCGAACGACCAGAACGCCTGGCCGCCAAGCGATTGCTCCGGCTCCTGGTCGAGGATAATGGTCTTCTTGCCGGCTTCGGCGAGTTCCGCCGCGGCGACCAGCCCGGCAAGGCCGGTGCCGACCACGATCACGTCCGCATCGTCAGGCATTTTGTTGGACCATGACCTTTTCCGAAAACCGGTTCCCACTTTTCGCTGACGCGGACCTTCGGTTCGGGATCATGGTCAGCCTAAACCTGCTCCCAGCCTTCCTTCTCGCCGGCGCGGAAGATGGCGTCGATGACCTTCTGGTTGAGCACGGATTCTTCCAGCGTGAAGACGCGGTCCTTGCCGCCCTGCGCCGCCCGCGCGAAGGCCTCGACCTCCAGCCGGTACTGCTGCGTGCCGGGGAAGCGGAACACCTGCGCCTCACTGTGGTTCTGGTTGTGCAGCTCGATGCGATGATGGTCGTAGAGCCCCGCATTGAACGGCGAGAACACTTCGATAAAACCCTTCTCGCCGTGGAACACCATCACCTGCCGCGCCGCCATTTGCGTCGACAGATAGAAGGACAGTTCGAAGTCGCCGAAATCGGCGCGGATCGAGGAATAGATGTCGGTGCCGAATTTCTTGTCGCGCTCGATGGTCGCTTGCACCCGCAGCGGCTCCTTGCCCGTCGAAAAGCGCGTCGACACCGTCGGATAGACGCCGATGTCGGGCAGCGCGCCGCCGCCAAGGTCGAGCTGGTTGCGCATGTTGGTGGGATCGACATTGTAATAGGAGAACGCGCCCTGGACATGGCGCAGCCGGCCGATGGCGCCGCTGGCGATGAGTTCGCGCACCTTGATCCATTGCGGATGGTAGATGACCATGAAGGCCTCGCAGACCAGCACCTTCCTGGCGTCACGCAGCTTGATCAGCGGCGGAATGTCCTTGGCATCGAGCGCCAAGGGCTTTTCGACCAGGACATGTTTTCCCGCCTCGATCGCCTTGGCCGTCCATTCGACATGCTGCGAGGTCGGCAATGGGATGTAGACGCCATCGACCTCCTTGGAGGCGAGCAGTTCCTCATAGGAGCCAAAGGCATGGCGCGCACCGAAGCGCTCGGCCAGCGCACGCGCTTTCGACACATCGCGGCTGGCAACCGCCGACAAAACGCCGTTTTCCGCCTCGACCATCGCGGGCAAAAGATGCTCGCGGCCGATCTTGGCCGTCGACAAAACACCCCATCGGAACATCAGGCTTCCTCCATCTCGATTGCAGGACTGGAGGTTTGCCCGAATTCAGGAGAAAAGCCAATCAGAGCCTTCGTCATTCTCGGGCTTGACCCGAGGATCCATGCCGCGACTTCAGCCGAAGAATGCAGCGAAACAGAATTCTGAACCGTCACGACGCCTTGATGTCACGGCATGGATCCTGGGGTCTGCGCCGCGTCGCTTCGCTCCTTGCTCCGCCCCAGGATGACGACGGGAGAGATGTCTTTGCCAATCGCGAAGGTGTGCGATCTGCCAAACGACGGTAACAAATCCGTCAAACCCACTACGCAGGACGCTCAGCCCCTTCTACCCGTCAGCGTCATGTCGAAGTCGACGACATTGGAATAGATCGGCGTGCCGACATCCATGCCGTAACGCGACCTGAGCACCTTGCCGGTGACGCGGAACTTTATCGTGCCGGCCTTGAGGCCGCCAAGTTCGGCCGTGAACTTTTCCGGAAAGGTCTTGCCGCGCGCCGTCAGCCGGCCGGTGACAAGCGCCGACGTGTCGCCGGTTCGTTTGACGCTGGTCGAGCGGAACTGGATTTCCGGACTGTTGGCCGCATCGAAGACGGCGTCGGAGCGCAGGAAGGCGTCGATGCGGCTCTGGCCGGTGCCGACGCTTTCGGGAAAGATGGTGAAGTTGACCTCGGAGCGCCCGACATCGCTGTTGTCGATGCGAATCGAACCCTTGAAGCGGGCGAAGGCGCCGTCGAGCCCGCCGCCGCCAACCTTGCCGATGGAGAAACGGATGCTGGAACTCGCCGGACTGATCGTATAGCTGCCGGCGGCGTCGCTGAGCGCGACCGCCGCGGAAACAGGCATGGCAAGGCAAGCGGCAAGAGCCGCAAATCCGAAGATGCGCGCGTACATGGGTTTTATCCTTCTGGAGACACGCATTGTCAGCGTCCTCGCTCCATGAACGAATGAGCCGCCTGCTCTATTCCGTGCCTCGATCTGACGAAGGCGTGATCATGCGTTTGAGCACCGTGTCCTTCAGCCAGAAATGATGACGTAGCGCAGCCAGCGCATGCAAGGCGACAAGCGCGATGCCGGCATAGGCAAGATACCAATGCGCCGCCGCCCAAAAGCTTTCGGCGGCATCCGATTCGGCCAATGGCAGGTTCGGCATGACGAACAGGTTGAACGGCATGCTGGGGATCTCCAGCATCGAGACCGACACCAGCGCCCAGCCGGACAGCGGCAGCGCAAGCTGAAAGGCGTAAAGCGCAAAATGCGCGAGCGGCGCGGTGCGGCGTTCGAAAGGTCCGACCGAGCGCGGCGGGGCCGGCACTGCATTGCCGAGGCGCCAGGCGATGCGCAGGATCACCAGCCCTAGCAACAGAAAGCCCAGGGATTTGTGCAGCTGGATCAGCTCGAAGGCGGTGCGCTGGCTGGTCAGCCGCACCATGACGAAGCCAAGTCCGAATTGGCCGATGAAGATCAAAGCGATCAACCAGTGAAGAACGATCGCCGCCCAGCCATAGCGGGTCGTGCTGTTGGTGATCGATGTGGACATGGTCGGTGAACGCCGGCGAGCCCGGCTTTCATCCGGCGGTCTTGAAGAAATCGACAAAGGCGCGCAGTGCCGGCCGCATCTGGCGGCGGCTCGGGTAATAGACGAAGAAACCGTCGAAGGGTTGGCACCAGTCCTCCAGCACGCGAATGAGCCTGCCATCGGCAATCGCCTCGCGCACATAGTCCTCGAACAGGAAAGCAAGGCCGGCGCCATCGACCGCCGCATTGGCGATCAGATGGTCCTCGTCGAGGATCAGCGGCCCTTGCACCGCCAGTTCGATCTCCTCGCCATCCTTCTCGAATTCCCAACGGTAGAGGATGCCGCTGGAGAAACGGAAGCGGAGGCAGCGGTGGTCGGCGAGCTCGTGCGGGTGGCGCGGCCTGGGCATGGTCTGGAAATAGGACGGCGCGCCAACCACGGCGCCGCGAATGTCGGGGCCGATGCGCACGGCGATCATGTCGCGCTGCAGGCTCTCGGCGAGCCGCACGCCAGCGTCGAAGCCGCCTTCGACGACGTCGGTGAAGCGGTCCTCGATGACGATCTCGAGCACGATGTCCGGATAGGCCGCGCCAAAGGCGCCGAGCCTTGGCGTCAGCGCCAGATGGGCTGCGGTGCGCGGCACGGTGAGCCTCAGATTGCCGGCCGGCCGGTCGCGCGCCTCGACCGCCGATTCCAGCGCAAGGTCAATCTCCGACAGTGCCGGCCGCAGACGCTCCAGCAATTGCGCGCCCTCGTTCGTCGGGGCGACGCTGCGCGTGCTGCGCGCCAGCAGGCGAACGCCGAGCCGCGCTTCCAGGCTCGAAACCGCGTGGCTGACCGCCGAGGGTGCAATGGCCAACTCCCTGGCGGCACCCCGAAAGCTGCCGCATTGGGCGACGGTTGCCAGCACCGCGAGTTGGGAAAGGTAGCTCCGATTCATTGATCTATCTTTTAGAACAGCCCGTACAAATGAGATCGGATTATCGAACAGGAAGCAAGGCGCTATCTCATTGGCATCATAATAAGGAGACGCGTGATGCAAACCCGCAAGCTTGGTACTGAACTTGATGTTTACCCCGTCGGCCTTGGCTGCATGGGCATGAGCTTCGTCTATGGCGGCCAGGAGGAAAAGGAGTCGATCGCCACGCTGCGCCGCGCCGTCGATATCGGCGTCAATTTCTTCGACACGGCCGAAGTCTATGGCCCTTACGAGAACGAGATCCTGCTCGGCAAGGCGCTGAAGCCGGTCCGCGACCGGGTGACGATCGCGACGAAATTCGGCTTCAGGATCCTCGAAGAAGGCACGGGCATCGATCGTATGGCCGGCGTCGACAGCCGTCCGGAACACGTCAAGGCGGTCGCCGAAGCGTCGCTGAAGCGACTGGGCACCGAGGTGATCGACCTCTACTACCAGCACCGTGTCGATCCCAATGTGCCGATCGAGGACACGGTCGGCGCCATGGCCGAGTTGGTGCGCGAGGGAAAGGTGCGCGCGCTGGGCCTCTCGGAAGCGAGTGCCGCAACCATCCGCCGGGCGCATGCCGTGCATCCGATAGCGGCCGTGCAGAGCGAATATTCGCTGTGGAGCCGCGATCCCGAGGAAGAAGTGTTCGCCGTCTGCCGCGAACTCGGCATCGGCTTTGTCCCCTACAGCCCGCTCGGCCGCGGCCTGCTCACCGGCACCATCGCCAAACCCGAGGCGCTCAGCGCCGACGACTGGCGCCGCGGCTTGCCGCGCTTCCAGGCCGACGCGATGGCAGCCAATGCCAAGGTGATCGCCACACTGGAAAAGCTCGCCGCCGAAAAAGGCGTGACCTCGGCGCAACTGGCACTCGCCTGGGTGCTGCATCAGGGCGATTTCATCGTGCCGATCCCCGGCGCGCGAAAAATCCACCATCTGGAGCAGAACACGGCGGCGGCTGATATCGTGCTGAGCCAGGCCGAGGTGCAGGCCATCGGCGACGCGCTGTCGCCGGACAAAGTGGTTGGCAAGCGCTATACCGAGGAATTGCTGGCGCTGGTCAATGGGTGAACGGCGACCCTAGAAACAATTGAAGAGGGGCGCTTCGGCGTCCCTTTTCGTCGGTCACCTCAGCACACTGCCAATCTAATTCCGCGCATTCCCCTTGAGACGTCGGCTAATGCCTTGAGATTTCTCTGGGCAAACGCTCCTGTTTGTTCTCAAGCATCCATGCCTCTTTTACCTAGGCAAGAATTTATGTTAAGCAAAAAGTATAAATCGTTTGGGGGGAATAAAATTGTCATCAGCTATTTTTACACTTTCCTACGACGGTCAGCTTGCAGATAGAAATCTAATTAACGGTTACGATGCAGCGGCGGCGCTCCGGGGATTCGAACGTTCGCTCGCATTAACAACCCACGCGGTTCTTAATGGCAAAATAATAGTACAGGCGCCCGCTCTAAAGGGAGCAGAAATACTTTTTTCGCCACCCGAGAGGGGGAGTTGGGAGGCGACTGCCTTAGTTGTAGTAGGGGGCATTTGGGCTCTAAATAACGTAAAAAAGGACACTCCGATTGGGCATTTGCTATATTCAGCGTATGACTATGTGATAAAATCAGCAACTGGATCTACGTTAGACTATGATAAGTCGATAAGGGTTCTTATTGAAGAGGCTAGGAATGCCGCGGAAGAAGCCAGTCCAAATTTGGACGTGAATGTTCTCGACGCGGTAATTGAACGCGCTGAGAAATCAATCGAGGAGATCCACCGCCCAATCATTGAATCAGAGACGGCAGAAACTGCCATTATCTCTTTCCAGCACGAACGTGGCCCTGAAGAAAAAATAACTTTAAACCGATAAACGTTTGAATACATATCTCAATCAATAGAGAGAAAAGACCCAGAAACCTCAACAGGAGCTATATCAAGCTACAACATAAATTCGTTTACAGGAAGGATATACGTTCCTGAATTACGAAGAACTGTGCCGTTCCTTTTGAGTGAATCCATACGAAACTCCAAAGAAATCGACAGAATCACGAACAGCCTTCGCTCGAATGCGCTAAAGACAGGCAACGAAACGCTTGAATTTGAAGCAATAGTAACGGAAAGCGTAAGTGGCCGTGTAAAGCGCTATATTATATTTGAGATTTGATAATCGGCTGTAGAAACCTATCCTCTGATTACGGCTCCCGTCTGCTTGTGCAGGCTCTCGACGATGCGTTTTGCCAATGCCTCGAAATCTTTGTCGGGCAACGCCTTCTTGAGCAAGCTACCATGTTACGACTGATATCTCCGGCCAGCTCTCCTTGGCCCGCGCCCCTTTGGTCTCGTGCGTCTGCCGGTTGTCCATCACCCGGTTCGGGGTGATGCGAAACGAGAAGATGTCGTCGAGGCCGAACGGCGCCACCAATTGGAGCTGGCCGTCATTGTCCATGCGGACGCCGACAGCGTGGGTCCGAGAGGCGAAATAGCTGAGCGAGTGGCTGGAGCTCGTATAGCGGGGGCAGGTTCGTCCGAACTTGAGGGGATACCACAGATGCACCCGCGCCTGATTGCGGATCTCGACCGGCAGCGGCAGGCCGGCGAAGACTGGAGCGGCGCGGGCGATCACTCCGTCCTCGGCTTCATAGGACAAGTCGCTCTCGTCGAAATAGAACAGGTCGACATCCCTGATGCCGTAGCCTGATGGCTTTCCCGTCAGATGGTTCCAGACGCTGTTGTAGAGCACGCCTGAGACAACCAGCCAATCGGGCAAATCGAGCGCGCGCGCCCGCGCCAGCGTCTCGCCGAGTAGAGGGTCGGCGGAGACGACGTCGAGAAAGGCCGTCCGTTGCCTTTCAAGGGAGAGCCCGGAATAGCACAAATGGTCCATCGCCTGTTGGAAGGCGATTCGCCACCCGACGGCAATCCCTTAAGCCCTGAGCACGCCACCCGTCTGCTTGCCGACGTTCTCGACGATGCGCTTAGCCAGCGCCTCGAAATCCTCGTCGGTCAGCGTCTTCTCGACCGGCTGGATCGACACTTCGATCGCGATCGACTTCTTGGCCGCACCCAGCGACGCCCCTTCAAAGACGTCGAAGACCGAGACACCGGTGATCAGCTTCTTGTCGGCGGCAAGGGCGGCGCGAACCAGCGTGCCGGCCTCGACCGCTCTGTCGACGACGAACGCGAAATCGCGCTTGACCGCCTGGAAGGCAGACAGCTCCAGCTTCGGCTTGGTTTTCGTCGGCTTGGCCTTCGGCTCGGGCACGGCGTCGACAAAGACCTCGAAACCGCAGAGCGGGCCTGAGACGTCAAGCCCTTCCAGCGTCCTTGGATGGAACTCGCCGAACGTGCCCAAAACGACCTTCGGCCCGAGCTTGATCGTGCCGGAACGGCCGGGATGATACCAGGCCGGGCCGCCGGCCTCGATCTGCAGCCGCTCGACCGGCGCGCCGCAGGCTTCAAGCGCTGCGATCGCGTCGGCCTTGGCGTCGAACACGCCGACCGGAGCTGAATTGCCGGCCCAGTTGCGGCCGGAGCCGTCGAGCTTGGCGGTGCCGCGCCTGATCCCGGCGGCGACGCGCCGCTGCTGGTCTGCACCATCGCCCTCATAGGTGCCCGAGACTTCGAACAGCGCGACATCGCCGATGCCCTTGTCGGCATTGCGCTGCGCCGCCGCGATCAGGCCGGGGAGCAGCGAGGGCCGCATGTCGGACATGTCGGCGGCGATCGGGTTGGCGAGCTTCAGCGCCGTCTGGCCGCCGCCGAACAGTTCCGCGTGTCTGGCCGGTATGAACGACCAGGTGACAGCCTCCATCATGCCGCGCACGGCGAGTGCGCGCTTGGCCGTGCGGGTGCGGATCTGCAGCGTCGTCAGGATTTTTGCGTTGACCGCGTCATGGGCGCCGAGTGGCTGGGGCGCGATGTTGTCGACGCCATGGATGCGCATCACCTCCTCGACCAGATCGGCCTTGCCGTCGACATCCGGCCGCCAGGACGGCACCTTCACGTCGACGATGTCGCCCGAGCCCTGCGGCTCGAAGCCGAGGCGCGACAGGATGTCGAGGCTTTCCGTTCTGGGCACCTCGATGCCGGTCAGGCGCTTCACTTCCGACAGCGGGAAGGAAACGATCTTCGGCGTGTGGCCGGCATAGCCGACGACTTCGGTCTCCGTCGGCGTGCCGCCACAGAAATCGAGCACCAGTCTGGTCGCCAGATCCAGGCCGGGGACCATGAATTCGGGGTCGACGCCACGCTCGAAGCGGTAGCGCGCATCGGTGATGATGCCGAGCGTGCGGCCGGTGCGTGCCGTGGCGATCGGATCCCAGAGCGCGGATTCGATCAGCACGTCGGTGGTGCTCTCGTCGCAGCCGGAATGTTCGCCGCCCATGATGCCGGCGATCGATTCGACGCCATCCTGGTCAGCGATCACGCACATCTCCGGCGTCAGCGTGTATTCGCGGCCGTCGAGCGCCTGTACCTTCTCGCCGTCGCGCGCGCGGCGAACGACAAGATTGCCGTTGACCTTTTTCGCATCGAACACATGCAGCGGCCGGCCGCGGTCGAAGGTGACATAGTTGGTGATGTCGACCAGCGCGCTGATCGGCCGAAGCCCGATGGCGATCAGCCTTTGCTGCAGCCATTTCGGCGACGGGCCGTTCTTGACACCGCGCACGAGGCGCAGCGCGAAGCCGGGGCAGAGTTCAGGCGCCTCGATCGTCACTTTGACCGGCGTTTCGACCTTGCCGGAGATCAGTTCCACCGGCGCGGTCTTCAATGTGCCAAGGCCGCTTGCCGCGAGGTCACGGGCGATGCCATGGACACTTGTGGCGTCCGGCCGGTTCGGCGTCAGATTGATCTCGATCACCGGATCGTCGAGATGGGCATAGGCGGCGAAGCTGGCGCCGACCGGCGCATCGGCGGGCAGGTCGATGATGCCATTGTGCTCGTCCGACAGTTCCAGCTCGCGCTCGGAGCACATCATGCCGTGGCTCTCGACGCCGCGTATCTTGCCGACGGTCAGCGTCACGTCGATGCCGGGAATATAGGTGCCGGGCGCCGCGAAAGCGCCGATCAGGCCCGCGCGGGCGTTTGGCGCGCCACACACCACTTGCACCGGCGCATTGCCGTCACCGGTATCGACGGTGAGCACGCGCAGCCGGTCGGCGTCGGGATGCTGTATCGCCGTCAGCACCTTGGCGATGACGAAGGGTTTCAGGCCAGCCTTGTCGTCGACATGTTCGACTTCGAGGCCGATCGAGGTCAGCCGCTCGACGATCTCCGCCAACGAGGCGTCGGTGTCGAGATGATCCTTGAGCCAGGAGAGGGTGAGTTTCATGACTGTGTTCCGTCTGATGGCCTTGGCACGCTGGTCCTAAGATGTCTCGGCAAGTCGTCCGGCATGTGCAGGAAGGGAAGCTGCTCGCTGACATAGGCATGGTGCGTCGGCCTGAAATCAGCCGGCATGTCCATGGCGCCGAGCATGAAATAGATGTGGTCTTCCAGCCGCTCGTCGACATAGGCGATCGGCGAGCCGCAGATGCCGCAGAAGGAGCGCGTCACCGGCCCGTTCTCGAACATCTTCAGCGCCTTGCCGGTGAAGGCGACCTGATCGGTCATGAAGCCGACAAAGGCCGATACCGGCGCGCCGCTGGCCCGCCGGCAATCGCCGCAATGGCAATAGCTGATGTGGTGCGGTTCGGCCAAGGCCTCGAACCGCACGGCGCCGCAGCGGCAGCCGCCGGCGTGCGGCGCTGTCATGTGCTCAATCCTCCGAACAGCGTCGGCATGTCGAGCGGCCTGAAACCGTAATGCGACAGCCAGCGCACGTCGGCATCGAAAAAGGCGCGCAGGTCCGGCATGCCGTATTTCAGCATGGCGATGCGGTCGATGCCCATGCCCCAGGCAAAGCCCTGGTATTCGTCCGGGTCGAGCCCGCCATGGCGCAGCACATTGGGATGCACCATGCCGCAGCCGAGGATCTCCATCCAGTCGGAGCCTTCGCCGAAGCGCACTTCGCCCGGCCGCGACCGGTCGCATTGAATATCGACCTCGAGGCTGGGCTCGGTGAACGGGAAGAAGGACGGGCGGAAGCGCATCTTGACCTGGGGCACCTCGAAGAAGGCCTTGCAGAACTCCTCCAGCACCCACTTCATGTTGGCGACATTGGCCGTCCTGTCGATCACCAGCCCCTCGACCTGATGGAACATCGGCGAGTGAGTGGCATCGGAATCCTGACGGTAGGTCTTGCCCGGAATGACGATGCGGATCGGCGGCTTCTGCCGCTCCATGGTGCGGATCTGCACCGGCGAGGTGTGGGTGCGCAAAAGCTTGCGCTCGCCCTTCTCGTCCGGCTGGAAGAAGAAGGTGTCGTGCATCTCGCGCGCCGGGTGTCCCTCGGGGAAATTCAGCGCGGTGAAATTGTAATGGTCGGTCTCGATATCGGGGCCTTCGGCGATGGCGAAACCGAGGTCGCCGAAGATCGCGGCGATCTCGTCGACGACCTGGCTGATCGGATGGATGCGGCCGCGCTCGGCCGGCGACTGCCGCACCGGCAGCGTTACGTCGACGGTCTCGGCAGCGAGCCTGGCGGTGATCGCCACATCCTTCAGCTCGGCCCGGCGTGCGGAAAGCGCCTCGGTGACGCGGTTCTTGAGGCCGTTGATCGCCGGACCCTTGAGCTGGCGCTCCTCGGCGCTCATCGCGCCGAGCGTCTTCAGCATTTCGGAGACCGAGCCCTTCTTGCCGAGCGCCGAAACGCGCACGGCTTCGATGGCCTGCTCGTCGGCCGCCGACGCAATGTCGGCCATAAGGGAATTCTCTAGAGTTTCCATATCGCTCATATTCCGGGCCCGATGGGAAGCAAAGAAAAACCCGCGCCAGCCGTGCCAGCGCGGGTTCCCCAAATCAGAATTGCGAATGCTTGGGAAGCGCTGGTCTTAAGCGACAGCGCTTTCAAAAGCGTTCGGCGTGGTGTTCTTGAGGTATTCGAGCGCGACCTTGGCCTTGGCCACGAGCGCGGCGAAAGCCTGCGGCTCGTGGATGGCCATGTCCGACAGGATCTTGCGGTCGATCTCGATGCCGGCCTTGTTGAGGCCGTCGATGAAGCGGCCATAGGTCAGGCCGTGCTCGTGGGTCGCGGCATTGATGCGCTGTATCCACAGCGCACGGAACGAGCGCTTGCGGTTCTTGCGGTCGCGATAGGCGTACTGCAGCGACTTTTCCACCGCCTGCTTGGCGATGCGGATGGTGTTCTTGCGGCGGCCGTAGAAGCCCTTGGCGGCTTTCAGGACCTTCTTGTGCTTGGCGTGCGAGGTGACGCCTCTTTTTACGCGTGCCATGTCATGATCTCCTTAAAAGCAATTCCAGGAAATAGTGCCTAGCGGTTTTCCGTTCGGAATTGCGTAAAACAAATGCGTGTCCGGACCGAATGCCTTAGAGGCCGTTCGGCAGAAAATTCTTGATGACCTTCTTGCCATCCGGTTCAGCCAGAACCATCGTGCCGCGGGCATTTCGAATGAACTTGTTGGAACGCTTGATCATGCCGTGACGCTTGCCGGCCGCAGCCGACAGAACTTTACCCGTACCTGTGATCTTGAACCGCTTCTTGGCGGCCGATTTGGTCTTCATCTTGGGCATTTTGCTACTCCGTTTATATGCGCACGATCGCGCTTTTTGTTCGCTTCAGGCCGACCAAAGCCCGAAAAGCAAATGAAACCGCCACGGCATGCCCTGCCGGGCGGTTTTTTGGGAACGGCGGCTCTATACGTCAAAGCCGGCGGCTGTGCAACACCTCAGGAGAGCGACGTTCTAACCCGATCACGGGAAGCGAAACAGCACCGGCAGCATGCCCGACTGCTGCGCGCCGTCGATCAGTTCGAAGAATGGCAACGCCACCAGGAACACCAGGCCGTCCAGCAGCGTGGTCCGCAACAGGCGCGGCTTGAAGCTGCCGGTGTCGCCTTCCTCATAGAGCGAAAGCTTCGGCAAGAAGCGCGGCACTTTCGCCAGATAGGCCTGGTATGGCGCGCCGAGGACCTCCTTGAGATATCTCTCCTCGCGCAGGATGACAATGTAAAAAGCGCCCGCGCAAAGTAACCCAAAGCCGATCGTGGCTGCGATCGAGCCGATCTGTGCGCCGACGCCGGCGGCAGCCAGGGTGGAGAAGACATAGAGCGGGTTGCGGGTGATCGAATAGGGTCCGCCGGTCACCACTTCGGTGGATTTGCGTCCACCGATATAAAGCGTCGACCATAAGCGCCCGACGACACCGAGAAAGATCAGCAGGACGCCGACCATTTCGATCGTTTCGTGCATAGGCGTGTCGGGAGGGAAACCCGACTGGCCGAACAGCAGGGCCGCGAACATCATCACGATCAGAACGGCAAGCACCATCCTGCGCATATGCTGGTAGCTGCCAAGCCCGTGTTTGGCTTGCGCGTATCTGACTTGATTGACCATGTCGGGAATCCGATCGTCGAGGAACCTTGCCGCGAACGTCTGGCCAAGAAACAGGCGTCCCGCCGATCGCCGGGACGCCTTGCACCATGATTCAGGCGGATTTAATGCACGTCCCCCAAAGCTTGCCGGTTTTGGAGCAACGGCGTTTAACGCGGCGCCAGCACCATCATCATCTGGCGGCCTTCGAGCTTCGGTTCGGCCTCGACCTTGGCGATGGGCGCCACCTCCTCGCGAACCTTGTTCAGAAGCTGCATGCCGAGTTCCATATGCGCCATCTCGCGGCCACGGAAGCGCAGCGTCAGCTTGACCTTGTCGCCTTCCTCGAAGAAGCGCCGGACGGCCTTCATCTTGGTCTCGTAGTCATGGCTGTCGATATTCGGGCGCATCTTGATCTCCTTGATCTCGATGACCTTCTGGTTCTTGCGCGCTTCGGCCGCCTTTTTCTGGTTGGCGTATTTCAGCTTGCCGAGATCGAGGATTTTTACGACGGGCGGCACCGCGTTGGGCGATATCTCGACCAGATCGAGCCCCGCCTCTTCGGCGAGCAGCAATGCGTCGTTGATGGAGACATCGCCGCGGTTCTGGCCTTCGGCGTCGATTAGCTGGACCCGGGGAACCCGGATGTCACGGTTGGAGCGCGGCCCATCCTTGGTGGGCGCCGCTGCTTTGAAAGGTCTGCGAATGGTCGTGTTCTCCTTAAGCCGTTTCGTTCAGGGTTTTCAGTTCATATCCGTGGACGCGCCAATGCGGTGGCGCGCGGTCGGAGTCAATAGCACAGCCTTCTCAGGAAATCACCTGATTGCGGGCCTGCACCAAGCAAAGAAAGACGACAGCACTTTTCGCGGGACCTCCGGCTGTGCCAAAAGACCGGCGTGAAGGAACCAGCCATGACCCCTCCGGTTTTTCTCGACGTCGACGGATTGAGCATCGCCGCCCGGCAGATGGCAGGCGCCGCGCCCGGCATCGTCTGGCTCGGCGGCTACAAATCCGACATGCTGGGCACCAAGGCCGAAACCCTGTCAGACTGGGCGAGCCGGGAAGGCCGCGCCTTCCTGCGCCATGATTATTCCGGCCATGGCGAATCCGGCGGCGCCTTTGCCGACGGCACCATCTCGAAATGGCTTTCGCAAAGCCTCGCCGTCTTTCGCCGTTTCACCGAGGGCAAGCAGATACTGGTCGGCTCCTCGATGGGCGCCTGGATCGCGCTGCGCATGGTCCAGGAATTGCGCAAGGCCGGCGAAAACCGCATCGCCGGCATGGTGCTGCTGGCGCCGGCGCCGGATTTCACCGCCGAGCTGGTCGAACCGGTGCTGACCGAGGCGCAGAAGCGCGATCTCAGGGAAAAGGGGTTTTTCGAGGAGCCATCGGACTATTCCGCCGAGCCTTATATCTACACGCGCGCACTGATCGAGGACGGACGCAACAACCTGACGATGACCGGGCCGATCGACACGCACTGCCCGGTCCACATATTGCAAGGTCTGGCCGATCCCGACGTGCCGTCAAGCCATGCGCTGAAACTGGTCGGCCTGCTGCCAGCCGACGACGTCACGCTCTCGCTGATCCCCGGCGGCGACCACCGCCTGTCGCGACCGCGGGATCTCGACATGCTGGTGCGGGCGGTGGACGCCATGGCGCGGCGGGCAGGTTAGGCTATGCGCATTTCCATTCCGATATCCGCCTTCGTCGCGGCGATCGTCGGCTTCGGCGGCACGCTGGCCATCGTGATCGCCGCCGCCAAGGCGGTCGGCGCCACGCAGATCGAGACCGCAAGCTGGGTGACGGCACTCTGCCTGGCCATGGCAATCGAGAGCCTGTGGCTGTCATGGCGCACAAAAATGCCCATCATCACCGCCTGGTCGACGCCGGGCCTAGCCCTGATCGCGGCATCGAGCGGTTTCTCGATGGGAGAGGCGGTCGGAGCCTTCATCGTCACCGGTATCCTGCTGATCGCCACCGGCCTGTTCGGGCCGTTGACCCGGCTGATCGCCAGGATACCGGCTTCGGTCGCCTCGGGCATGCTGGCCGGCATTCTCGTCAGTTTCGCCACAAATGCGGTGAAGGCCATTCCCGCCGATCCCCGGCTGATCCTGCCGCTGATCGCGGCCTTCTTCGTCATCAGGCTGTTCAATCCGGCGCTTTCGGTTCTCGCGGTGCTGATCGGCGGCGGCTTCGCCGCCTTCCTCACCGGCCGGGTCGGCGGCCTGCCGACGCCGGAATTGTCGACCCTGACGCTGGTTGCGCCACATTTCTCCGTCACGGCGCTGATCGGGCTCGCCCTGCCGCTCTACCTCGTCACCATGGCCTCGCAGAACCTGTCCGGCCTCGCCGTGCTGAGGGCCGCCGGCTACCATCCCGAACCCGGCCCGCTGATCGGCGTCACCGGCCTGTTTTCGCTGCTGACGGCGCCGCTCGGCGCCTCGACCACCAATCTGGCGGCAATCTCGGCGGCGATCTGCACCGGGCCGGACGTGCATCCCGACCCCGCCGAGCGCTGGAAGACCGGGCCCTTCTATGCGCTTGCCTATCTCGTCTTCGCCCTGTTCGGCGCCTCGCTGGTGGCGATCTTCGCCGTGCTGCCGCAGAGCCTGATCGTGCTGGTCGCCGGGCTGGCGCTGATGGCGCCGCTCGCCAACGCGCTGTCGATCGCGCTCAAGGAAGAAAGCCAGCGCATGGCCGCCACCGTCACCTTCGCCGTCACTGCCTCGGGGCTGACGCTGTTCGGCGTCGGCGCGGCGTTTTGGGGCCTGGTCGCCGGCCTGGTCGTGCTTTTCCTCGAAATGCTCAAAAGGCGATAATCATTTCAGGCACTTGTCCGGTTTCGCCTGATATTGCCTTGAATCGCCGTTTTCCCCTTCCCATTTCGAATCCACGCAGCCGTATCTGGCTGTCTCCAACTGAAGGATTGGGAGAAAATGAACACATCCGCATTGATCCGTCCGGCCTGGACGCCGGCGACCATCGCACTGATGGTGATCGGTTTCATGGTGTTCTGGCCGCTCGGCTTCGCCATGCTCGCCTACATCATCTGGGGCGACCGGCTTGACGGCTTCAAGCGCGACGTCAACCGCGCCACCGACGGCATCTTCGCCGGCTGCCGCCGCGGTTCCGACAAGGCCGCGCGCTGGGGCCACGGCCCGGCCCGCACCGGCAATGTCGCTTTCGACGACTGGCGCGAGAAGGAACTCGAACGTCTCAATGAAGAGCGTAACAAGCTCGACGAGATGCTGGCCCAGTTCGACGAATACGCTCGCGAATTGCGCCGCGCCAAGGACCAGGACGAGTTCGACCGCTTCATGGCGAACCGCAACAAGTCGACGGCGCCGACGAAGACCGATCCGAGCAACGGAACGACGACCACCAAGCGTGGCAAGGGCTCGAACCTGCTTGACGACTAAGGCCCGGCGACAGGCCAAATCGTGAAAAAAACGGCGTCGCGCGAGCGGCGCCGTTTCTTTTTTGTTCTAGTCGTTTTCCTCGAATCGCGTATCGTCCGGCCATGACCATCGGCTTCTTCCGCAACCTGACCAAGCCCAAGCCTGCGCCCATCGTGGAGCGCGAGCATTGTGTCGCCGGCCGCACGCTGCCGCTCAAGATCGTCGAGAGCGATCGCGCGCGGCGGCTGACGCTGCGCATCGATTCCGGCGGCCGGGGCCTGCGCATCACCGTGCCGCCGGGCCTGCGCCGGGGCGAAGTGGAAAAATTCCTCGACCGCCATCAGGACTGGCTGGAGCAACGCTTGGCCAAGGTGCCCAACCGGCCGCAGGTGCGGCCGGGCATCAAGGTCCCGGTGCGCGGCGTGCCGCATCGCATCGTCCATGAACCGGCAAAGCGCGGCACCGTCACCATCTCGCGCGACGAGCGCGGTCCGCTGCTGATCGTGCATGGCGAGCGCATACATCTGCCTCGCCGCATCGCCGATTTCCTCAAGCGCGAAGCCAAGCGCGAGATCGAGCGGCTGGTGGTCAAGCACACAGCCACGATCAACAAGCGCGCCAAGGCTATCCGCTTCAAGGACACGTCGAGCCGCTGGGGCTCCTGCACCTCCGACGGCAATTTGTCCTTCTCCTGGCGCATCATGATGGCGCCGGCGCCGGTCATAAACTATCTCGTCGCGCATGAGGTGGCGCATCTCAAGGAGATGAACCACGGTCCGAAATTCTGGAAACTGTGCGAGCAGCTTTGCCCCGACACCGAGCGCTGCAAGGACTGGCTGAAGCGCAATGGCGGCGCGCTGCAGGCGATCATGTTCGATTGACGCGCCCGGACCGGTCCGAGCCGGTCCGCTCAGTCATCATTCGCGGCGTTGAGGTCCTCCGGTCGCAAGCCTTCGTCGCCATGGCGCGGCCAAGGCAAAAAACTCTTCTCGAATTCATCGCCGCCGAAATAGTCGAGCGCGCGGTGGGCCTCGGCGCCGTTGAAGGCGGCCTTGTCCATCAAATGCGCAATGACCTCGCGGGCCTGCGCAATCTTTTGCCTGAGTTGGGCGACGGTTTCGTCCGCCATGGTTTTGCTCCCGCCTGGATTGCCTGAGAGAAGGTAGCGCTTTGCGCGACGGCGGCAAATAGCGCGGCGCACAAGCACTACCCACGGATTTTAAGGACCGATTGAGAACTGGCGGCGGCCAGCCATGTCGGGTAACGCGCGAACCGCGAGGCAAGTGGCTATATTGCATCCCGCTAGGGAAGCGTTGACGCTTTGGGCAACCACTCTTCCATGAATTCGAGAAACGCCTGGACGCGCGGCGCGCGAAAACGCCCCTTTGGCGTCAGAGCCCACAGCGAAATCGTCTCCGAGCGATTTACATCGGCCAGAATTTCCACAAGCCTGCCGTCGTGAACGGCTTGCCCGACTACAAAATCGGCGAGGCGGACAATCCCATGGCCCTCGATCGCCATATCGAAAAGCATACCGACATTGTCGCAGGCGAAATTTCCTTTCGGCAGGAAGCGCACGATACCGTTTTCGGTTGCGATTGGCCAGGTCGTGGGCGAGGCCTGGCCCGACAGAGCCATGCAGTTGTGCCGCGCCAGGTCTGCAGCTGAAAGCGGGGTCCCGGCCCGCTGCAGATAGGATGGCGCGGCGCAAATCAATCGGCGCCCTTCTGCCAGTTTGCGGACCACCAGATCGGACCCAGCGGCCGGGCTACCGCGTATGACGAGGTCGGCTTGCTCGGCAACAGGATCAACGAGCCGGTCGGTCAAAGCGAGGTCCACCGAGACTTCGGGAAAACGTCGCAAAAAAGCGGGCAGCGCGTGCAACAGTGCCTGTCTGGCAAAGCCAGTGCTGGAATTGAGTCGCAAGTGGCCCTTGGGGCTGCTGCGGGTCGACGACACATCGTCCTCGGTTCGGCCAATGAGCTCCAGCACGTCGCGGGCACGTTCAAGATAGAGCGCACCTTCCGAGGTCAGCGCCAACCGTCTGGTGGTACGCGTCAGCAGACGAACGCCGAGCCGGTCTTCGAGGCGCGACACCAGCTTCGAGAGCGCAGAGGGCGTTACGCGCAGTTCCAAGGCCGCCTTGGCGAATGAGCCAACATCCACGATGCGCACGAAGGCGGCCATTTCATCCGATGCAGCCATATTCATGATCCACAGTCATGAGTGAGCTATCAATCTAACTGATTATGCGTCTTCCAGGAAATGATAATTAGGCGAATGACCGCTACCCCCCGGCGATTGCCGCCAATCGACTATGATCAGATCAGAACGGCTGCGGCGATCGAGCGCCGCAGGGCAATCAACGGATTTTATAGGGCAGTTTACAAACTGATCCGATCCACCTTTCGAAGGCTGTTCTCGACTCTTCTGCAATTTCATGGCAATCCCCGCGCCATGGCGCTCGACATCAAGATATGCGGGTTGAAGACCGACAAGGCATTGGCTGCGGCATTGGCCGGCGGCGCCAGTTATGTCGGCTTTATTTTCTTTGCGAAGAGCCCGCGCTATGTCGAGCCGGCGGAAGCCGGCCGCTTGCGCGAAGCCGCAATCGGCAAGGCCCAGGCGGTCGCTGTGACGGTCGACGCCAGCAATGCGTTCCTGGATGAGATCGTCGAAAAGATGCATCCCGACATGCTGCAGCTTCATGGTTCGGAAACGCCCGAGCGCGTGGCCGCGATCAAGGCCCGCCATGGCCTGCCGGTGATGAAGGCGCTGCCGGTCGGCGAGGCGGCCGATCTGGAGCGGATAAAACCTTTCATCGGCATTGCCGACCGTTTCCTGTTCGACGCCAAGCCGCCTAGAGGTTCGGAACTGCCGGGTGGCAATGGCATCGCCTTCGACTGGCACATTCTGGCCGGTCTTGACGCCGGCGTCGATTACATGCTTTCCGGTGGGCTCAACGCCGCCAATATCGGCGATGCCCTTCGGCTTGCCAGCCCGCCCGCAATTGACATTTCCTCGGGTGTGGAAAGCGCACCGGGCGTCAAGGATCCGGCGCTGATCGAACAGTTTTTCCGGGCCGTCAGAGCCGCGCGGAACACCCGCGCAGCCTGAAGGATAGAACCCGGAGCATGTCCCGGAAAAATGGAAACCGGTTTTCCGACAAGGACATGCTCCAAAACAAGAAGTAGGAGATCGGCGATGGACAAGCCGGCGATACCCAATT
Source organism: Mesorhizobium sp. STM 4661 (assembly GCF_000359125.1). Taxonomy (GTDB): domain Bacteria; phylum Pseudomonadota; class Alphaproteobacteria; order Rhizobiales; family Rhizobiaceae; genus Mesorhizobium. The sequence goes on from NZ_CAAF010000004.1 coordinate 73,907, forward strand.
CCTTCCGCACCGGACCCGACGAACAAGGCATGTTCGGCATCTTTGGCGGCCGTTTCGTCGCCGAGACGCTGATGCCGCTGATCCTCGACCTGGAGCGGCACTGGAACGAGGTCAAGAACGATCCGGACTTCAAGGCCGAACTGACTGATCTCTCGACCCACTATGCCGGGCGGCCGTCGAAGCTTTATTTCGCCGAAGGCCTGACCAGGCATCTTCGTGAGGTTTCCTCGGCGAAGGGCCGCGGGGGCGGCGCCAAGGTCTACTTCAAGCGCGAGGACCTGAACCACACCGGCTCGCACAAGATCAACAATTGCCTCGGCCAGATCCTGCTGGCCAAGCGCATGGGCAAGAAGCGCATCATCGCCGAGACGGGTGCCGGCCAACACGGCGTCGCGGCGGCCACGGTGGCGGCGCGCTTCGGCTTCCCCTGCGTGGTCTATATGGGCGCCACCGACGTCGCCCGCCAAAGCCCGAACGTCTTTCGCATGAAGCTGCTCGGCGCCGAGGTCAGGCCGGTGACCGCCGGCCACGGCACGCTGAAGGACGCCATGAACGAGGCCTTGCGCGACTGGGTGACCAATGTCGAGGATACTTATTACCTGATCGGCACCGCCGCCGGTCCGCATCCCTATCCGGAGCTGGTGCGCGACTTCCAGTCGGTGATCGGCACCGAGGCGCGCGCCCAGATTCTCGAGCAGGAAGGCCGGCTTCCCGACACCATCATCGCCTGCGTCGGCGGCGGCTCGAACGCCATCGGCTTGTTCCATCCCTTCCTCGACGACAGGCAAGTGCGCATCATCGGCATCGAAGCCGGCGGCCGCGGCCTCGACGGCGTCGAACATTGCGCCTCGATGAACGCCGGCGCGCCCGGCGTGCTGCACGGCAACCGCACCTATCTCTTGCAGAACGCCGACGGCCAGATCATGGACGGCCATTCGATCTCGGCCGGCCTCGATTATCCGGGTGTCGGTCCCGAACATTCCTGGCTGCGCGATAGCGGCCGCGTCGAATATGTGCCGATCCTCGACGACGAGGCGCTGGAAGCCTTCAAACTGACGACGCGGGTCGAGGGCATCATTCCGGCGCTGGAATCGGCGCATGCCATCGCGCATGCGGTCAAGATCGTGCCAGATATGGATAAGGACCAGATCGTCATCGTCAACCTGTCCGGCCGGGGCGACAAAGACGTGCACACGGTGGCCAGCATGCTGGGCATGGAGATCTGATGACCTACAATCTGCTCCATCCGTTAGAAGCGTATGGATCCTCAGAAGAAATCCTGCAGGAAGTATCTGAGGGTCTGCAAGCTGGGTCGGAACCTCCCCGCCTCACTGTTAGAGAGTTTCTAAAATGGTTTGATGCCCAGCGGCGAGGACCAAACATCGTTGCTTGGATTGACGATCTTCTCAGCGAAGCGAAACTCGAAACCAAGCCCAACTACGTCAATACCTATATCGACGACGACATCTCAATTGTAGCTCTCTCCCCACCTGACAAAGCTTCAGCCGAAAAAAGCGCCGAAGCGGTTAGCCTTTCGGATCCTGTCTTACGCATTGGTTCGCTAAAGTCCGGGAAAGCTGCGCCATTGGTGGTGACGCCAAACGATTCGCTTAGACACGCCATTACACTAATGATGGTGAATGATTTCTCGCAACTTCCGGTGGTAACCGGTCCAAGAGACATCAAAGGGATCATTTCTTGGAAAACTATCGGGGAACGACTGGCGTCGAAGGTCAAGGGCGAAGAGGTCCGGCACTTCATTGAGCCGGCAAATATTGTCCCCCATGACGCTTCATTCTTCAAGAGTATCCCCGGAATTATTGAGCACGAGCACGTGCTCGTCCGAGGAGAAGACAATTCATTGGCGTCTATTCTAACTACAACGGATCTGAGCGATCAATTTCTGCAACTCACAGAGCCATTTCTTCTCATAAATGAAATAGAAAATCATGTGCGGTTACTCTTGCAAAATTGGGCGGATCTTTCAAAGCCTAATCTTGCAAACGTCTGTAAGCTAGACGATTCGTACACAAATATTTTTGACCTCTCTTTCGGTGACTATGTTAGGATTTTTCAAAGTGACCTTATATCGGATCCGTTTCCTCTGAATATAGACAGAAAAGAATTTTGCACCACAATAGATCAGATAAGGGGAATACGTAACGACGTTATGCATTTTAGCGCAGACCCAACTCCTCCGGAATCAATTTTCAAACTGCGCAAGGTGTCAGAGTATCTTCGAAAATTGCAGGTTCTAACATCATGACCACCCGCATCGACCGCCGCATGGCAAAACTGAAATCCGAAGGCCGCCCGGCGCTTGTCACCTATTTCATGAGCGGCGACCCGGACTACGACACCGCTTTGTCGATCATGAAGGCGCTGCCCAAGGCGGGCGCCGACATCATCGAAATGGGCATGCCGTTCTCCGATCCGATGGCCGACGGGCCGGCGATCCAGGCGGCCGGCCTGCGGGCGCTGAAAGGCGGCCAGACGCTGGTCAAGACGCTGAAGATGGCGTCGGAATTCCGCGCCGCTGACCAGGAAACGCCGATCGTGCTGATGGGCTACTACAATCCGATCTATATCCATGGCGTCGACCGCTTCCTGAGCGACGCGCTGGCCAGCGGCATAGACGGGCTGATCGTCGTCGACCTGCCGCCGGAGATGGACGAGGAATTGTGCATTCCGGCGCTCAAGGCGGGGATCAACTTCATCCGGCTGGCGACGCCGACCACCGACGACAAGCGCTTGCCCAAGGTGCTGCAGAACACCTCCGGCTTCGTCTACTACGTGTCGATGACCGGCATCACCGGTTCCGCGCTGGCCGACACCGGCAAGGTGGCGGCGGCTGTCAAGTGCATCAAGGGCCATACCGACCTGCCGGTCTGCGTCGGCTTCGGTGTCAAGACCGCCGAGCAGGCGCGCGTGATCGGCGCCAATGCCGATGGCGTCGTCGTCGGCACCGCGATCGTCAATGCCGTCGCCAATGTGCTGGGGCCGAAGGGCGAGAAGACCGCCGACCCGGCCGAGGCGGTCGCCACGCTGGTCAGCGGCCTTGCCCAGGGTGTGCGCGCGGCTCGCCTTGCTGCCGCCGAATAGTCTTCCTAGATCAGGTTTGTGCATGTCGTTATCCCAAAACCGGTTCCCACTTTTGGGCGACATGCACTAACTCTTCGTCAGGACAGGAGCCGAAGCGATGAACTGGATCACCAACTACGTCCGCCCGAAGATCAACTCGATGCTCGGCCGGCGCACCGACATGCCCGAGAATCTCTGGATCAAGGATCCCGAGACCGGCGAGATGGTCTTCCACAAGGATCTGGAGCAGAACCAGTTCGTCATCCCGGCCTCCGGCCATCACATGAAGATCTCGGCCAAGGAGCGGCTGAAATACTTCCTCGACGACGGCAAATACGAGACGCTCGACAACCCCAAGGTGGTGCTGGATCCGCTGAAGTTCCGCGACGAGAAGCGCTACACCGATCGGTTGAAGGACGCCAAGGCCAAGACCGGGCTGGAGGATGCGATCGTCAATGCGCTCGGAACCGTCGAGGGCCTGCCGGTGGTGGTGACGGTGCAGGATTTTGCTTTCATGGGCGGCTCGCTCGGCATGGCGGCGGGCGACGCGATCGTGCATGCCTTCGAGGTCGCCTTGCAACGCAAGCGGCCACTGATCCTGTTCGCGGCCTCGGGCGGCGCCCGCATGCAGGAAGGCATCCTGTCGCTGATGCAGTTGCCGCGCACCACGGTCGGCGTCGACCGGCTGAAGGAGGCCGGCCTGCCCTATATCGTGGTGCTGACCAACCCGACTACCGGCGGCGTTACCGCCTCCTATGCGATGCTGGGTGATGTGCACATCGCCGAGCCAGGCGCGCTGATCGGCTTTGCCGGGCCGCGCGTCATCGAACAGACCATCCGGGAAAAACTGCCCGATGGCTTCCAGCGCGCCGAATATCTGATGGAGCACGGCATGGTCGACATGGTGGTGTCGAGGCTGGAGATGCGCCAGACGATCGCGCGGCTCCTGAAAATGCTGCTCAAGGTTCCGCAGGAGGAGAAGCCGCTGGAGCCGGAAATCCTGCCGCCGGCGACGATCCCGGCGGAAGCGCGCCCGCAGGCCTGACGCGATATTCTTAGCCACGAACCGCGATTGCGCGCGATCCATCGCGCGCTTAGGATTCGCTTATGACAACGCTTGCCGCCGACCGCGAAATCGAAGCCCTGATGGCGCTTCATCCGAAGGGCTTCGACCTTTCGCTCGACCGCATCTCACGATTGCTCGAGCGGCTGGGCGATCCGCAGGATCATCTGCCGCCGGTCATCCACATCGCCGGCACCAACGGCAAGGGCTCGTGCGCCGCCTTCTCGCGGGCGTTGCTGGAAGCCTCCGGCCATCTCGTCCATGTGCACACGTCGCCACATCTGGTGAACTGGCATGAACGCTACCGGCTGGCCGCCGAGGGCGGCGGCAGGCTGGTCGACGATGATGTCTTCGCCGATGCCATTGCGCGCGTCGCCAAGGCCAATGAAGGCCAAAAGATCACCGTTTTCGAGATCCTCACCGCCGTCACCTTCCTCTTGTTTTCCGAGCATCCGGCCGAAGCCGCCATCGTCGAGGTCGGGCTCGGCGGCCGCTTCGACGCGACCAATGTCATCGCCAGGCCGGCAGTGTCGGTGATCATGCCGGTCTCGCTCGACCATGAAGCCTATCTCGGCGACCGGGTCGAACTGATCGCCGCCGAAAAGGCCGGCATCATCAAGCGCGGCTGCCCGGTGGTCATCGGCGCGCAGGAGAGCGACACGGCGTTGCAGGTGCTGATCGAAACCGCCGAGCGGCTGGACTGCCCGACCTTCGTCTACGGCCAGGATTTCCTCGCCTTCGAGGAAAACGGCCGCATGGTCTACCAGGACGAGGACGGGCTGATGGACCTGCCTCAGCCGCGGCTGCCGGGGCGTCATCAGTTTGCCAATGCGGCCGCGGCAATCGCGGCGGTCAAGGCAGCCGGCTTCGAGATCAGCCACCGCGCCGCCGAAAAGGCGATGGCCAGTGTCGCCTGGCCGGGCCGCATGCAAAAGCTGCCGCAGGGCAGACTGACGGATCTGGCGCCGAAGGGCGCCGACATCTGGCTCGACGGCGGGCACAATCCGGGAGCGGGCATCGTTGTTGCCGAAGCGTTGGCCGAACAGGAGGAAAAGAACCCACGGCCGCTTTTCCTGATCGCCGGCATGATCAACACCAAGGACCAGGCCGGCTACTTCCGCGCCTTCAAGGGCTTGGTGCGGCACGTCTACACAGTGCCGGTGAGCCTCAGCGAGGCCGGCGTGCCGAATGACGAACTGGCGATACGCGCCACCGAGGCCGGGCTGTCGGCCGAGCCGGTCAGTTCCGTCGCCAGCGCGCTGATGCTGCTGCGCGACAGCTGGGACGGGCAACCGCCACGCATCCTGATCGGCGGCTCATTGTACCTGGCCGGCGCGGTGCTTGACGAAAACGGCACGCCGCCGACCTGAGACGCTGACAGCTTCACAGCTGACGCGGTTTCCGTGCCTCCGGCAGTGAAACCTGCCTTGGCGCTCGGCTCGACAGGTTTTAGAGGTCGTTCAGAAATCCCATGGTGAAATCAGGTCAAGGCTGGTCGCGCCAAAGTCACTCAGATTGCGCGTTGCCAGCCGACCACCGTTCACGCGCGCGATCGCGGCAATCATGCCGTCGGGAGCTGACATGCCACGGCCTTTGCGCGCTGCCGTTCCCATGATCTCACCATAGGCAAGGGCAGCTTCTTCTGTCAGCCCAAAAATCCGGTCAGCAAACCGACGACGCCATTGAGAGAGTCCCCGCTCCAAGCGATCGGCACGCTCGTCAGGCCGTATTTTTTGAATACCAAAGGCAATTTCAGCAATCGTCACGGTAGGAAGTGCCAGTTCAGCATCATACCGGACAAGCCAGGCCACAACGGCTGGGTCCGGTGCGTTCTTCAGAGTCTCCGAAATCACGTTGGTATCGATGAAAATCAAAGATCAAGTCCTGTATGAGCTTGGCGGTCTTCGCGGATGATTTTCTCCAGATCAATGTCAGCACCACTGCTTGCCGTCAGGCGGGCATAGAAAGAGGAGGCGGGCTCGCGGCCCGCTTCACGAATTTCATAGGATTCAAGCGCGCGTTCGACCACATCGGCTATCGAACGATTTTCGCGACGAGCAAGTCTGTGGGCCAGATCGCGTGCTTTTGCGCTGCGCACGGAGAGCTGTGGTTCGGCCATTTTCAACCTCCTGTTTGCAAAAGATATACACCTGCGCAGGGCTTGCCATCAAGATGGCAATTGACAGCTTGCCATCAGACATCGCGCGAGTCGGACCGTCTGCCCATCTCAGGGCATCTACTTCAGTTCAATCTCGATAAAGGCGTACTCGCCCTCATTGGCGTTGATGACATCGTGCTCGACGCCCTCGTTGCGGAAATAGGGCGCCCCCTTCTTCATTTCGGCAAAGGATTCGCCGTCCTTGGTCAAGAGCTTCACCTTGCCGTCCATCAGCGGCACGACGACATAGTCATGGCCATGGCGATGCCAGCCGGTGTTGTCGCCCGGCTGGAAGCGATACTCGGTGACGATGACGCGTTCATTGTCGATGAAGACGGTGGCCTTGGCGGATCCGGTCATGGGGTTCTCCTGTCTTTCCCAAGCAGAAGACATGGAGGCATCGCGCGCGAGGGCCAGAGGCGTTGAGCGATGACGCCAAAGAAAAACCCGGCACGCGCCGGGCTTTTCTGCGGAATTCAGTGGGTCTGCGGAATTCAGTGGGATCAGGCGAGATTGCCGTTGATCCAGTGCGACAGCGCCGTCTTGGGTGCTGCGCCAACCTTCACGTCGGCCCTTTCGCCACCCTTGAAGATCATCAACGTCGGGATCGAGCGCACGCCGAACTGTGCGGCGAGCTCCGGATTCTCATCGATGTTGAGCTTGGCGATCTTGACCTTGCCGCCGAGTTCGTTGGCGATCTCCTCGAGGGCCGGCGCGATCATCTTGCAGGGGCCGCACCACTCCGCCCAGAAATCAACCACGACCGGCTCCTTGGCGTTAAGCACATCGGCCTGGAAATTGCTCTTGTCGACCTTGACGGTGGCCATGCGGAAATCCTTTCGATTTTTTCGTCGTACCAAATGTGGTGGTGATCGCGTCTTTGTTCAAGCAGGTGTTGTGTCACGCTGCCGTGAGTCGGGCAAGGGCATCATCCATGACCGCGCCCGGCAGCTCGATCAGCCGCGGCGCCTCGGTGAACAGCAGCGCCGCAGAGACCTCGCGTCCGAGGTAAAGCGGCTGGAGCAAGGCGCGATAAAGCGCAAGCTGGAGCACATAGGCCGGTGGAACCTCGGCCAGCGTCGCGGGCGCCGGCCGGTTGGTCTTGTAGTCGACGATCGACACCTTGCCCGGTGTCACCGCCAGCCGGTCGATCTTGCCGGAGATGGAGCGCAGCTTGCCCTTCACCTCAAGGCTGCCCATGACCGAGACCTCCGCGCGTGAGGACGGCGAGAACAGTTCGCCGAAGCGGCTGTTGGCAAGGATGGCGGTCACCGAGGCCAAGGCCTTGTCGCGTTCGGCATCGGGCCATTGCGCGCCGGCGCGCTTGAGGTAGCGTTCCGCCGCATCCCGGCGTTCGGCCTCCGCGATGCCGGGCAGCATCTGCAGCAATTTGTGCAACGCCAGTCCCCGCATCACGGCAAAGCCCGGCTCCGCCTCGGCATCCAGAACCGGCGAGCCCGTGTCGATCACCGCTTCCTTCGTCTCGTCGATCAAGGCCGAGGCACCGGAGGGCGACAATGGCCGCGGCAGATCCTCGTATGGCGGCAAGGGCTGGAACAGCGTCTTCGGCAATGGCCCGAATTGCTGCGTCTGATGCGCCTCCTCGGCGGCCGCATGTGCGACCGGCGGCAAGTTTGTCACATGGAAGCGATGCACGGCCTCGCCGGTGGCCGGGTGCCGCCGCTCCGTGCTTTCTGGCGCCCCGACCAGCGCGCGGCTGACGATCGAATGCCAGGTGCCGGTGTTCGGCGCCCGCTTGCCATGGTAGCCGCAGACGATCAGCCGGTCCTCGGCACGGGTCATGCCGACATAAAGCAGCCGGCGGTATTCGTCGTCGGCCAGTTCGCGGGCACGGACCGAAGCGGCCCGCGAAAAGCCGTTGGCGACATCGCCGGCCGAGCGCCAGAGATAGCCCTTGCCATCCCAGTGTTCGCCCGAACCCTCGAACGGCATCAGTCGCGGCAGATGCTGGTCGCTGAAAGGGGCCGAGCCGCCATCGACCAGGAACACGACCGGCGCTTCCAGACCCTTGGCGGCGTGCACGGTCATGACGCGAACCTCGTCGCGGGTCTGGTCCATCTCCCGCTTGATCTCGGGGCCGGCATTCTCCAGCGTCGACAGGAAGGATTCCAGCCCCGGCAGGCCGGTCCGCTCCTCGGCCAGGCAGAAGTTGAGGAATTCGTCGAGTATGTCGCCGGCTTCCGGCCCGAGCCGTGCGATCATCTTCCTGCGCAGACCGTCGCGGGCCAGAACGGCGGCATAGAATTCGAACACCGGCTTGAACGCCGCTTCGTTGGACCATGTGTCGAGTTGGGCAACGATTGTGGCCAGGGCAGCCTCCTCGCCAGCATGTTTTCTGAGCGAAGCGATCAACGGGAGACCGGACGGCCGCTCGCCCGCGAGCCTGAAAAGTGTCTCTTCCGAAACATCGAAGATCGGGCTGCGCAGCACGGCGGCAAGCGACAGGTCGTCTTGCGGCTGGATGAGAAAATGGCCGAGCGCGATCAGGTCCTTGACCGCGATATGGCCAGGCAGGCTCAGCCGGTCGGCGCCCGCGACCGGGATGTCGCGGCGCTTCAGTGCGCGCGTCAGCGCATGGACGAAGCGGTCGCGCTTGCGCACCAGCACCAGGACGTCGCCGGGCTGAAGTTTCTTGCCGCGGCCTTCGATGATCTCGCCTCCGCCGATCCAGCCGGCAATGGTCGCTGCCACGTTCTCGGCGACGCGCACCGCCGGCGCATGGGCGTGGTCGACGGCTTGCGTCCAGTCGTCGGGCTCGTCGACGGCATCGGCGCCAATCGAGGGCCAGACCTCGACATAGCCCGGCGCATCGGTGCGGATCGCCTGGTGGCTGAGCGGATCGGGATCGTGGCTGATGCCACGCCGCACGGTGGGGTCGGCGAAGACGCGGTCGACGGCGGCGAGCACGTCGTCGCTCGAGCGGAAGGACCAAGTCAGTTTGAGATCGGCGAAGGCGGCATCGGCGTCGCGCACCTTGCCGGCAAACAGCAGCCTGGAGTCGGCAAAGGAGTCAGGGGCCGCCCCCTGAAAGGAATAGATCGACTGCTTTTCGTCACCGACAGCAAAGATGGTGCGGTGGACCGCATCGCGCGCGCCTTGCCCGGCAAAGAATTCTTCCGCCAGCCGCTTCACCACCTCCCATTGGTCGGGACTGGTGTCCTGCGCTTCGTCGAGCAGGATGTGGTCAATGCCCTGATCGAGCTTGTACTGCACCCAGGGGCCGGCATCGGGCCGCGCCAGGAGATTGACAGTGCGGGTGATGAGGTCGTTGAAGTCGAGGAACCCGCGTGCACGCTTCAATTGCTCGTAGCGGGCGATCAGCCAGTCAGCGATGGTCAGCGCGGCGCTTGTACCTTCCAGCATCCTGAACAGGGCCAGCCGGTCGACGGTTTCGACGATGGCGTTGGCCGTCGAGAGATAGCGTTCCGCAACATCTGGCAGCCGGTCGACCAGAGCTTTCTTGAAAGCCTTTGCCGGATCGTAGGCGTCGCCATCGGTCTTGAGGAAGGCTCTCGCAAGCAATTGCAGACGGCGAATGGGGTCGCCCTCGGCGAAAGCCTGACGCGCATAGGGCAGGATGTTGTTCAGCACCGTCCTGGCGTCAGTGGATTCGGCCGCCTGAGTGAAGCCGGCAAAATAGTCCGGCAGGAAGCCCGGCAGCGGCCAGACCGACGCCGCTATGTCTTCGGCGGCCTGACCGGAGCGGAAATGGAACTCGTCGAACAAGGCCTGGAAGCGGGCACCGTCGCGCCCGACGGCGTCGATGAAATTGCGCAAGCCGTCGCGCTTGCGCACGATCTCGCCCAGCAAGGCGTCGAGACCGGCTTCACCGCCACGATCGAGAATGGTGGCAAAGGCCTCGGCCAGTTCCCTGTCGCCGGCAGCGGTGCCGGAAATCATGTCGCGGCGCGCGGCGGCGAACAGCGATGCCTCCATCTGGCCGTCGAGCATCTCGAAATGAGCGGGGATGTTGGCTTCCAGCGGGAATTGGTGCAGCACCGATTCGCAGAAGGCGTGGATGGTCTGGATCTTCAATCCACCAGGGGTTTCCAACGCCTCGGCGAACAGGCGGCGGGCACGGCGCATCGTCTCGAGATCAGGACGGCGTCCTTCCAGCGCTTCCACCTTTGCCGCAAGATCCGCGTCACCCAGCGTCGTCCAGCCCGAAAGTGTCGAAAAAACCCGGTTCGACATATTGGCGGCGGCGGCGCGCGTATAGGTCAGGCACAATATCTTCGACGGATCGGTGCCGCGCAGCAGCAGCCTGATGACACGCTGGGCCAGCACATGGGTCTTGCCGGAGCCGGCATTGGCCGACACCCAGGCGGAATTTCCGGGATCGGCGGCGCGGGCCTGGCTCGAAGCGGTATCGCTGGGGATGGGATAGGCCTTCTTCATGCCTCCCCTCCCTCGTCACCGGCGTCGCCGCCAGCCGACCATTCGAGCACGCGGGCAAGATGGTCGTAGTCGCCATCGGTCTCGCCTTCGCGAAACGGCATTGCGCGCGACAAATATCCGGTCGCCGGGTCGGCATAGTGGATCAGAAGTTTCTCCAGCCGCGCCCAGGCTTCTTCGGCCAGATCGGCTGCGGTTCGCGGCTTGCGGTTGTATTCGAGGATGGATTCCTCGAATACCTCGCCGTTCGGCTTCAGCCGGATGAAGGCCAGTTGCGAGGGCTCGCGCGCGCCCAGACCCTTGAAGGCGCCGCGCCTGAGCAACGCGCCCTCCAGCGCCAGTTGCGGCGACAGCAATGTGTGCGCCTGCGCCTTGGACGGCGAGGAGCCGGTCTTGTAGTCGAGAATGTCGGCCATGCCGCCGGCCAGGAGGTCGACGCGATCGGCATAGCCGGACAGCGTCACGCCGGATTGGCCGACGACGGTCTTTTGGGCGCGCTCCTCGGCATGCCGCCGGGCTACCGCATCGGCGCGGCCGCGCTCCCATTCGACGATGCCGCCGGCAAGCTTTTCGAAGCGCGGCCACCATACCGCCTCGACATCGTCGGGAAGGGCCGCCTCGGCGAAGCAGGTGCGGCCAGCGGCGATAAGGCCGGCCAGCGCCTCCGGTGCGCGCGGGTCGGCCACGCTCGCCGAGAAAAGATGCAGGATGGCATGGAACAGCGTGCCGCGTTCGGCGGCGCCCGGATCGCGGATGACCGGATCGAGCGGCATCAGGCCGAGTATCCTCCTGGCATAGATCGCGTAGGGGTCGCGGCGCAGCGTCTCGATCTCGGTGACCGAGAAATGGGTTGGGCGGATCGCCAGCGGCGGCTTCGGCTGCGGCCGCGGCGCGAAGTCCCGCTTCTCGCCGGCATCGAGCGCGCGCGCCCAGGCCAGCAATTCGTCGCCACGCCGGCTAAGCACCGCCGCATGGTCCTTACCTATGAAGGTGAGGATACGCTGTAGCCAGCGCGACGGCACCGCCGGCGCATCGCCGGATCGGGCGGAGCGCGCCAGCACCACTTTGCTTGCGCCCATCGCCATCTGGAAATCATGGGCGGCAAGGCCGATACGCCGTTCGGGCGGTTCGAGGTCGATGCCGCTCTTCATCAGCCGCGACATGAAGCGGTCGCTCTCCGGCTTGCGCGGCCACACGCCTTCGTTCAGACCGCCAACGACCAGCGTACCGACGCTTTGCAGGCGGGCTTCCAGCGCGCCCCAGATGGCGATGTTCCGGTCGGTGCCTTGCGCCGGCTTGACCGTTTCGGGCGCGATCAGCGCCTCCATCACATCAGGCCATTCGTCCGCGGCGAAGGAGAACGGCACCAAGGCGGCGACCAACCCGCGCAACAGCTCTGCGAGTTTTACGCCGGCGTCGCCGGCATAGAGGCCGCTTAGACTGCCATCCGCGGCTCGGCCGAGATTTTCGAGCACGACGACGCTTGCTCTGCTCAGCGTGGCAAGATCGGTGTCGCCCTCGCCGCGCAGGGCGATCAGCGGCGCCAGCGCGGCAGCAAGGCGGACAAGCAATTCGCGGGCGCCCTCGATGCTGCGCACGGTCAGGCGCGAGAACCAGAAGGGCTGGCGCTTGTCGCCGCTCAGGCCAATGAGACCAGAATCGAAGAGCTGCGGCAGCGATGCGATGTCGGGACGTCCGGTGCCGCCGCGCAGCGCCACCAGTTCGACGATCTCCGCGGCATGGCGGACTTCTGTTCTTTCCAGGCCGATACCAAGCAGCGGATGCTTGAGCAGCGACAGCAGCGCGACCGGATCGCCAGGGCGGAAGGCGGCCTGAAGCATCAGCCTGAGCAGGCCGGCGGCAAGCGTGTTGGCAAGCGGCGTGCCGCCGGAATCGTCGGCAACGACGCCGAAGCGCAACAGCTCGGCTGCAACGCGCCGCGCCAGGGCACGGTCGCCGGTGACGAGCGCGGCACGCCGGCCGGGTTCTTCGACGGCGCGTTTGAGCGCGACGGCGATCGCCACGGCCTCGTCGCGTTCGCTGGCGGCTTCGAGAAGCGTTACATTGGCGAAGGCCTCGGCGATCTCGCCTGATGTAAAGCCGAGCCGCGTCTCGGCCCACAGTTCGGTGGTCTCGGCCGGACGCAGCGCCTCGCCGACAAGGGCCGCGCGCAGCGCCAGCGGCTTTTCGGCAACCGCGATCTCCTCGACATCGCCGCGCGGCACGCCGATCTTGCCGATCAGTTTTGCCAGGCCATATTGCGGATGGCCGAGCAAGGCCGGGCGCGCGCCAGGTGCTGCAATCGCCGCGAAGGACGGCTCGTCCAGCGTCGGGTCAAGGCCAGGCAGCACGACGGCGCCGCCGGGCAGGCCGGCAATCACGGCAAGCAGTTCGGCGGTGGCGGGAATAGACCCGGTGGAGCCGGCGGCGATCACCGGCCCAGCGGGCGGGTTGCGCTTCAGCCGCGCCGCTTCCAGCCTGATCAGCGCATTGCGATGCGCGGCGGGGTTGGAGCGATTGCGCTCCTCCAGGATATCAGGCCAGTTGTCGGTGACGATGCCGAGGAAATCGAGCGTCACTTGCCACCAGCCGGCCAAATTGCCGGTCACCAGATCGGCAAGCCTGGTCCAATCCGTGCCTTCCGTCTCGATCTCGTCCATCAGCCGGGCCAAGTCGCGCGCCAGCCAGATGGCATCGGCGGCCGAGGCCGGCACGACGATCTCCTCGTCGAAAAGGGCAGCAACATGCGCCGGCAAGCGACGTTTCCAAGCACGCACCAGCGGCGCCAGCAGCAGCAGGCGCTCGATCGCGGCGATCGGCGGCGCCAGATCGAGAGCGGCCGCCGCTTCGGCCTCGAACGCAGCCTCGTCCTCGTCGAACTCGCCAAGCGGGCGGATGACCGGCAGGATCGCCGAGCGGCTGCCCAAACTGTCGACGAAGACGCCACGTAGCGCGCGCGCGGCGCGGCGGGTCGGCACGTAGATGGTGGCATCGGCCAGCGCCAGCGGGTCGCCGTCGAAGCGGAAGCCGGGAATGAGCCGACCCGACAGCAGGGCCTCTGCCAGCGTCGGCAGGAACGGCGCTCCGGGGGGAATCGAGAAAACGCGGCGGGAGCCGCTCATCGTGACTCGGCTAGCGTACCGGCAACCGCCGCTTCCGCAAGCGGAATGGCGTCGGGCGTGCCGACGGTGATCCAGTGACCCTGCATTGCCATGCCGAACAAGCGGCCAGCAGCGATGGCAGCATCGAAATAGGTGTTGAGCGAATGCGGCCCGGCCGGCGCATCCCTGAAAAGGCGCGGATGGACAATGGCCGCACCGGCATAGATCAGGCCCGCCGGATCGCCCTTCGAACGCCGCAGGGCGCCGGCCGGCGCCATCAGGAAATCGGTGCCGCCGCTATGTCCGGTCGCTGATTTGATATCCGCGAGCATCAGCAGAATATCCATTTTCGCCGCATCCCATGCAAGGGCGAGACGAGCAAGGTTGGGCGCGCCGGCGTCGATCCAGAAGGTATCGGCGTTGACGACGTAGAAAGGGGCTTTGCCCAATTCCGGCAAGGCATGGACGATGCCGCCAGCGGAATCGAGCAGTTTTTCGCTTTCGTCCGATATGACCACCTTCGGAGCGCCACGCCCGGCGACATGAGTGACGATCTGCCCCGGGAGATAATGGACATTGACCACGGCCTTGGTGACGCCTGCCTCGGCCAGGCTGTCCAGGCCCCAGTCGAGCAATGTCTTGCCTGATATCCTGACCAGCGGTTTCGGCATCGTATCGGTGATCGGCCGCATGCGCTTGCCAAGCCCGGCGGCGAGCACCATCGCGGTTTTGAGGTGCGCCGTCATAGCGGCCGTTCCTCCAGCAAGCCATGCGCGATGTAGAAATCCCTGAGGCCGGCCAGCGCCGGATGCGCCAGCGCCCGCCTGAGATAGTCGCGAATGCGCGGCAAGTGCTTGAGATAATAGGGCTTGCCGTCACGCTTTTCGAGCCGCACGAAAATGCCGAGGATCTTCGAATTGCGCTGCGCCGCCATGATTGCATAGGTCTCGACGAACGCCTCTTCGTCGAAGGCGCCGGCCGCGTGGCGCGCCGCGCTGTAGGCATCGAGCGTCCGCTGCTCGATGTCGAGTGACATGGTGACGCGCGCATCCATGGCGAGCGAGGCGAGATCATAGGCCGACGGGCCGATCAGCGCGTCCTGGACATCGACGATGCCGAGGCGATCGTGACCGGAACGATCGCCCCGCCAGATGATATTGGGCGAATGGAAGTCGCGCAGCATCAGCGTGTATTCCCAACCCTTCAGCCGGTCGAGGACGGCGTTCCATTCTTTTGTATAGCCGGCGCGCAAGGCGTCGCTGGCCGGGCTGCCTGATATCGCCGGCACATACCAGTCGACCAGAAGATCGGCCTCGATCATCATCGCGTCTCGGTCGAAGGGCGGCACGTCGTGGAAGATGCCGGGTGCGGCTTGCATCCGCTCGGGCCAGGACTTGCCATGCATCATGGCCAACAGTTCGGCCGCCGCCGCATAACGCTCGGCGACCGGCTGGCCATCGCTGCCAAGGAACCCTTCGGCGCCGAGATGCTCGAGCAGCAAAAAGCCCTGGTCGAGATCCTCGGCATGAATCTCGGGGACACTGACGCCGCCGGCCCGCAATGCCTTGTCGATGGCGACGAAGGCCGTGACGGATTGCGCTGAATGGGCGATCACCGCATAGGGCTTGCCATCGCGGACCGGCGGCCCGAGCACCAGCCTTGGCGAGTTCATCAGCACACGCGGCGGCAAGCCGGCCAACGAGACGATCTCATAGGAGCGGGCCGAGGCGTCGCCGATGAAATATCGTCTTTGCGCGTCGCCCCAGCCGGCCTGCCCTAGAAAATCGCGCATGGCCAGCGATCGCGCCGCGCGCTCGAAGGCGGCGCCTTGCCCCGACAATCGGGCCAGACGGCCATCGTCCTGATGGGCGAGTTCGATCTGCACCGCGGTCTTCGGCAGATAGGACCCTGCCCGCTCCGGCCATTCGACCAGCGCAGCGCCTTGCGCCAAAGCCTCGTCGAAACCCAGTTCATCCAACTCGGACGCCGCGGACAAGCGATAGAGGTCGAAATGATGGACGGGAACACGTGCGTCATAACTCTGGACGAGCGTGAAGGTCGGGCTCGGCACGTCGAGGCCGGCATCCCCGGCCATTGCCCTGATCAGCGCCCGCGCCAAACTCGACTTGCCGGCGCCGAGATCGCCCTTCAGGGCAAGCACGTCGCCGGGCCGCAGCGACATGGCCAGATCCTCGCCGAGCCTCGCGGTCGCGGCCTCGTCGGCGAGAAATCGCTCCAGTACCAATCCCGCCATCGAACGCGCTACTCGGCCGCGGCGCGGATGCCCGGCGTATCGGGAAAGGCACAGATGACGGTGGTGCCCTTGTCCTTACCGGTCTCGATGCGGACGCTGCCGCCATGCAGTTCGACAAAACTCTTGACGATCGACAGGCCGAGGCCGGCGCCGCGCCGGCGGCCGCCATTGGTGCGCGGCTCGAAACGGCGGAAGACCGAATCGAGCAGGTCCGGCGGCATGCCGGGGCCGTCGTCATGAACGGAGAATTCCACGCCTTCGGCAAGCTGGCGGCAGGCGAGCGTGATGGTGCTTGCCTCCGGCGCGTAGTTGGCGGCGTTGCTCAACAGATTGTAGAGGATCTGGCGGATGCGGATCTCGTCGCCATGGAAGGTTTTAGGCGCGGCGGCCGCGTCGATCCTGAGCTTGATCGAATGCTCCTCCAGCCGGTCGGCGACCAGCTCGGCGGCGGCGGCGATGGTCCGGTCGATGTGAACCTCGGAGATGTCGAGCTGCATGATGCCCGCATCCACCGTCGCCAGATCGAGGATGTCATTGACGATGGTGAGCAGGACCGAGGATGACGAACCGACGTGCTCGACATATTCGCGCTGCTTCTGGCTCAACGGCCCGGTCGACGGCAATGAAAGAAGCTCGGTGAAGCCGATGATGTTGGTGAGCGGCGAGCGCAGTTCGTAGGAGACGTGCTGCACGAACTCGTTCTTAAGCTGATCGGATTTCTCCAGCGCCTCGTTCTTGTCCTTCAGTGCCCGCTCGACATTGACGCTGTCTGTGACGTCGACGAAAGTCATCATCACCTGCCCATTCGGCAGAGGGATCATCGCATGGCGCAGCACGGTGCCGTCGTTCAGCTCGGTCTGGCCATGGCGGTCGCGGCGCTCGTCGTCGAAGCCGGTGATGGCGGCGACGAACCCGCCCCAGGGACTGTCGGCGGCACGCCGGTCGCTAAGATCACGGATCGTGGAGACGTGGACGTTGGGCTTGGCGGTGTCGGCGTCCAGCCCCCAAAGCGTCGCGAATGCCGGGTTCGACAGTCTGAGCCTGCCGTCGGGACCGAACACGGCCACGCCTTCGGCAAGATTGTCGAGCGTTTCGCCCTGGACCCGTACCGCGGTCTGGTAGCGGCTTTCGAGGTCCATCTTTTCGGTCAGGTTCTCGAATACCCAGGTGACGCCGCCCTTGGGCTGCGGATTGGCGACGACGCGGATGGTCTTGCCGTCCGGCAGATGCCACCAATGCTCCTGCGACTCGACCGCGCGATAGGCGCCGAGCAGGCTTTCCTTCCAGCGCCGCCATTCGGGCTGCTCGGCGATTTTGCCTTCGCTGCGCAGCCGGTCGAGCAGCAAGGCGTTGTCGGGAGCGCTGTGCAGGAAGCCGCTGTCGAGGCCCCATAGTTTCTGGAACGCCTGATTGAAGAACCGCAACTTCTCGTCGATGTCGAAGATCGCCACGGCGGTGTTGAGCTGGTCGAGCGTGTCGGCGTGGCTCTGCACGGTCCGTTCATATTCGCCGCGGATGGCTTCGATGGCGCTGGTGTCGCAGGCAAGACCCGCCGAACCGTCCGCGCCAGCGAAGTCGGTCACGGCGAACATGCGCCGGTCGCCCTCGATCACGGTGGAAAGCGTCTGTTCGAAGACTGGACGCGATTTGTGCTGCGCGGCGATCGCATCGCGCGCCTGGCTGCCCAGGAATTCCTTGGCATCGCGAACGGCGACTTCGGCGCTCTGCGCCTCGACGGCCTCGGCATAGGCACGGTTGACCCACTTCAGCCGTCCGTCCGTCGTGCGCAGCCATGACGGCATGTTCAGCGCGTCGAGAAGGCCTATCATGGTGTCGTAGTCGGCGGCGAGGCGCTGGTTCTCGATCTTCAGCCTGGCCTCGCTGCGCTGCGCCTCCGAGAGCGAGACGAAGCGCACGAGCACATGTGCCGCACTCTTGCGTCCATGCACTTCGAGCGGCGCGCCGACCAGGGATTCGATGACGAGATCGAACGGCCTGGCCTTTTCGCGCAACCCCGCCACGGCATGTTCAAGCGCCGCCGCCGAGCGCGGCATCAGCCAGCGGCCGAAGGCAAGGAAAGCGGCCCGGTCCTCCGGGGCGCCGCTCTCGAGCGGCAATGTGCCGATGATTTCGGGCTTCTTGTTCTCCGAGGCCCATACGACCACGCGCTGATCGCGCGTATTGAGCAGCGCCTCGGAACGCTGCAGCGCCGCGTTGACATCGGCGATACGGGTCCTGAGTTCGAGATTCTCCGCCGAAGTGCGGGCCCGCTCGCGGATCAGAACGATGGCCGACAGCAGTGCGGCGCCCATAACGCCGACGAACACGGCAAGCTGCATGACCTCGACCGTGCTGACCGTGCGCGGGCCAGCGGTTTCAGCATGCGCGGCAAAACTAAGCAGCGGCCCGGCAAGCGCCGACGACGCAAGCAATTTGCCTGCGCGGGCGCCAACACGCCGTAAGAGGCTGCCGCGTCCGAAAGCGGAGCCCGTGATACCCGAATCGTCGCGGCCGCCGGAAACGGCCTGTCCCGCGCAAGGCGGGTAATCCCCCGGCATGTCTTGGTCCTCTTCGCCGCCTGAATGCAAGACCGCCCTGATGCGTGCGTCGGCCCTCGTCCCCGGACCGCGAATCAGCACCATAGCGCTTGCGCGAATCGGCGTGAAGAATCAATCAGCGCAAAAAATAAGCCGGGCGAAAAGTCAATCGCCCGGCTACAATATCTAGTGGTAATTTGCGCTGTGGTTAATAGCGGTAGTGTTCCGGCTTGAACGGTCCTTTCGGAGTCACGCCGATATAGGCGGCCTGTTCGCCGGACAGCTCAGTTAGCCGGACGCCGAGCTTGTCGAGATGCAGGCGCGCGACCTTTTCATCGAGGTGCTTGGGCAGGACGTAGACCTGGTTCTCGTACTGGCCGGGCTTGGTGTACAGCTCGATCTGGGCCAGCACCTGGTTGGTGAAGGATGCCGACATGACGAAGCTCGGATGGCCGGTGGCGTTGCCGAGATTGAGCAGGCGGCCTTCCGACAGAAGGATCATCCGCTTGCCGTCCGGGAAGGTGATCAGGTCGACCTGCGGCTTGACGTTGGTCCACTTCAGATTGCGCAGCGACGCCACCTGAATCTCGTTGTCGAAGTGACCGATATTGCCGACGATCGCCATGTCCTTGAACGACCGCATGTGGTCGAGGGTGACGACGTCCTTGTTGCCGGTGGTGGTGATGACGATGTCGGCGGTCGGGGCCGCATCTTCGAGCGTGACGACTTCGAAGCCGTCCATCGCCGCCTGCAATGCGCAGATCGGATCGACTTCGGTGACCTTGACGCGGGCGCCGGCGCCCTTCAGCGAGGCCGACGAGCCCTTGCCGACGTCACCATAACCGCAGACGACCGCGACCTTGCCGGCCATCATCGTGTCGGTGCCGCGGCGAATGCCGTCAACCAGCGATTCCTTGCAGCCATATTTGTTGTCGAATTTCGACTTGGTCACGGAATCGTTGACGTTGATGGCCGGGAACGGCAGCAGGCCCTTCTTCTGCAGCTGGTAGAGCCGGTTGACGCCGGTTGTCGTCTCTTCGGTGACGCCGCGGATCGCTTCCTTCTGCTTGGTGAAGAAGCCAGGCGAGGCCTTCATGCGCTTCTTGATCTGCGCAAACAGGATCTCTTCTTCCTCGCTGCCCGGATTGGACAGCACGTCCTCGCCGGCCTCGGCACGAGCGCCAATCAGGATGTACATGGTGGCGTCGCCACCATCGTCGAGGATCATGTTGGAGGTGCCGCCATCGGCCCACTGGAAGATCTTGTCGGTGTAGACCCAATAGTCCTCCAGCGTCTCGCCCTTGACGGCGAAGACCGGAATGCCGGCCTCGGCGATTGCCGCGGCCGCGTGGTCCTGCGTCGAGAAGATGTTGCAGGAGGCCCAGCGGATATCGGCGCCGAGTTCCTTCAGCGTTTCGATCAGCACCGCCGTCTGGATGGTCATGTGCAGCGAGCCGGTGATGCGCGCGCCCTTGAGCGGCTTCGCCTTGCCGAACTCCTCGCGGCAGGCCATCAGACCCGGCATTTCGGTTTCGGCGATCTCGATTTCCTTGCGGCCCCAGCCGGCAAGCGAAATGTCGGCGACCACATAGTCCTTGCTACCCGTCATGGCAGTGCTCCGATGCAAATTGTTTTCCGGATGCGCCCGCGCCGGAAGGCGTGTCGAAGGGCGCGAAGTGCCGGCCTGACTAGCAGATCGCCGGTCGCACGACAATGGGATATAAAGAAATCTTTATCCGTGCATGTCTTGAGAGGCGCATCGGCCCGAAAATCGGAATTGATTTTCGGAAAAGCACGATGCGCAATCCAAAGTGCCAGAGCGTCCTTTGCGCGTCCATAGGACGCGCGGCGCTCCAGGTATCAGGCTTCCTCGCCGAAACGGGAAGCGACCAGTTGCTCCAGCGCGTCGATGACCTCCGAGGCCTGCGGACCGCTGGCGGTGACGCGGATCGAGAAACCGGGGCTCGCGGCCAGCATCATCAGGCCCATGATCGAGGTGCCGCCGACCTTGACGCCGTCCTTCTCGACATGGACCGTGGCATTGAAACCGCTGGCGAGCTGAACGAATTTCGCCGAGGCGCGGGCATGCAGGCCGCGCTGGTTGACGATCGGAAATTCGCGGACGATCTCATCCTTTTGCGACGACAGCGCGTTCATTTGCTGCTCAGGAGCTGGCTGGCGACGTTGATGTATTTGCGGCCGGCGGCCTGCGCCTCATCGAGTGCGGCCGTCATGTTGTCGCCCTTGCGAATGCTGGACAGCTTGATCAGCATCGGCAGGTTCATGCCGGCAATGACCTCGGTGCGACCGGACTCCATCACCGAAATGGCAAGATTGGAGGGTGTGCCGCCGAACATGTCGGTCAAAACGATGACGCCCGCTCCCGTATCGACGCGGGCAACGGCATCGACAATATCGCGGCGGCGCTGCTCCATATCGTCTTCGGCGCCGATCGCGACGGTCTCGAAATTGTCTTGTGGCCCGACGACATGTTCCACGGCATGGCGGAACTCGGCGGCCAGTTGACCGTGCGTTACAAGCACGAGTCCGATCATGCGTTGGTGGCTCCCGTCATCGCCGCTTCACAGGCGCATTTTATGCTCGCCGGCCATTCCAGGCGGCGGGAGCGCTATCTTGTCGACGCGAGGCCCGTTGACAAGCCCAAAATTGCGCCGGCCCGAGCCATTTTGACGCATTGCAGCAAAAAATCGAAACCGGATCATAAAAAAGGCGCGATGGAGAGCCGCGCCATCACCGCCGGCAGGGCCGTGGCGGCGTTGCGCTCGGCAAGGTCGATGCGCGGCACCGGACAGCCTGCCACCGGCTCGCTGATTTCCTCCTGGAAACGGGCCATTTCTGCCTTCGGCACCAGCCGGACATGCAGGTCTATCACTCCACCCGGCTCGAACGGCAGCGGGCGCGGCATGAACCCAGGCACTTCGGCGAGACCGGCGATGGTCGCCGGCACGCGACAGACCAGCCGCCCGGCGTGGGCCACGGCGAGCAGCCTGTCGTCGCCGATAAGCCGCGAAAACAGCCCGCGCGCGCGGCAATGATCCAGGAGTGTCAGCGCCAGCGTCGTCTTGCCCGAGCCGGACGGTCCGGTGATGAGGACGCCGCGCTCGCCGATCAGGATCGCCGTGCCGTGAATGTTTTCAGCGTTCACAGATCAGCCTTCGGCCGGCAGCGTGACGACGAAGCGCGCGCCCTTGATCTCACCGGGCTTGGTGCCCGGGATGTTCTCGGCGGTCAGCGTGCCGCCATGAGCTTCGACGATCTGCCTGGATATCGACAAGCCAAGGCCGGAATTCTGGCCGAACGCTTCGCCGGCCGGCCGGTCGGTGTAGAAGCGTTCGAAGATACGGTCGATGTTGTCGGCCCGGATGCCGGGACCATTGTCGTCGATGGTGACGATGTTGACCTTGCCGGCGCGCTCCAGCGAAATAGCGATGTGGCCGCGTTCCTCGGGAACGAAGGAGCGGGCATTCTCGATCAGGTTGGTAATGACCTGGCCGATCCTCAGATCATGGCCGGTGACGAAATAGCCCTTGACGCCCTGTGGCAGCTTGGCGACCTTGAGCTCGATCTCGACGGACTTCTTGTTGCGCGTGGTTTCGCGCGAGACGGCAACGAGGTCGGTGATGAATTTCTTCAGGTCGACCGTTCCCGCGTCTTCCCGCGCGAGCTCGGCGTCCAGGCGGGAGGCATCGGAAATATCGGTGATGAGACGGTCCAGGCGGCGCACGTCGTGCTGGATGATCTCCATCAGCCGGCCGCGCGAATTCTCGTTCTTGGCCAGCGGCAAGGTTTCCACCGCGCTGCGCAGCGAGGTAAGCGGGTTCTTCAGCTCATGCGAGACGTCGGCCGCGAAACTCTCGATCGCCTCGATACGGGCATAGAGCGCATTGGTCATGTCGCGCACGGCGATCGACAGATTGCCGATCTCGTCCTGGCGGTCGGAGAAGTCCGGGATTTCCTCGCGGTTCTTGACGCCGCGCCGCACCCTGACCGCCGCCGCGGACAGCCGGCGCAGCGGGTTGGCGATGGTCGAGGCCAAAAGCATCGACAGGATGGCGGTGACAAGGGCCGCGATACCGAAGACGCGCAGGATCGCCTTGCGCTCGGCGGCGACGATCTTGTCGATGTCGCCGCCTTCGGTCGACAGCATCAGCACGCCAAGCACGGCGCGGAAGCGCTGGATCGGCACGGCGACCGAAACGATCTGCTCGCCCTGCTCGGAAATCCGCACAATGGTCGACGGGCTGCCGGTAAGCGCCTTGACCACCTCCGGAAATGCCGCGCCATTGCCGCCTGGCTGCTCGTGGTAGACCGGCAGTTCCGTGTTGCGGAAGAAGTCGAAGACGAATTTCTGGATGCGCTCGACAAGGTCGGGCTCTTCCTCCTCGACCGGCGGCAGATCGTAGCGAAGGATCTGGCCGCGCGAATAGAGATGGCGGGAATCGAGTAAAAGGTTGGCGTCGCGGTCGTAGATGCGGGCGCGTGTGCGCGTCGGCGAGATCAGCCGCCTGAGCACGGGAGCGACGCGCTCCGGATTGATCGGGAAATCCAGATTGTCGAGCTGGTCGGAGCCGGGGCCAAGGCTTTCGCCGGCTTGCAGTTCGAGCAGCTTTTCCGGATCGATGCTGATCGAATCGGTCTCGACCGTGGCCGAGGCTGCGATCGCGCCGGCGATGATCTCGCCCTGCGTCATCAAGCTTTCGACCCGGGCATCGATCAGCCCGTCGCGGAAGGTGTTGAGGTAGAGAATGCCGGTGACCAGAACGGCCAGGCCGGCGAGGTTGAGAAAGAGGATGCGCCGCGTCAGGCTGGAAAAGATATGATGGCCGAGGAACCGGCGCATCGGCACCGTGATTTTCGACAGCAACGCGGGCATAATCCGCGACGGGCGCCTGGCAGCGCCCGCCCGTCTCATTCGCTCTGCTTCCACTGCCATCGAATAGCAGCTCCCGCTCAGTCTCTATTTTGATGCATGTCGTTGCCCCAAAACCGGGACCACTTTTGGGCGACATGCAATTACGCTGATGCATGTCGTTGCCCCAAAACCGGGACCACTTTTGGGCGACATGCACCGACTCACGCTTCGCGGAACCGGTATCCGACTCCGTAAAGGGTTTCGATCATCTCGAAGTCGTCATCGACGGCCTTGAACTTCTTGCGCAGCCGCTTGATGTGGCTGTCGATGGTGCGGTCGTCGACATAGACCTGTTCATCATAGGCCGAATCCATCAGCGCATCACGGCTTTTCACCACGCCGGGACGCTGGGCCAGCGAATGCAGGATCAGAAATTCGGTGACGGTCAGCGTCACCGGCTCGCCCTTCCAGGTGCAGGTGTGGCGCTCCTGGTCCATGACAAGCTGGCCGCGCTCGAGCGAGCGGG
Organism: Mesorhizobium sp. STM 4661; assembly: GCF_000359125.1. GTDB lineage: Bacteria > Pseudomonadota > Alphaproteobacteria > Rhizobiales > Rhizobiaceae > Mesorhizobium. The sequence goes on from NZ_CAAF010000004.1 coordinate 97,916, forward strand.
CCTGCTGGTTGGGCGTCTTGGCCGCCGCCTCGCGGGCGCTGGCCCGGCGCAGCACGGCGCGGACCCGCTCGACCAGAAGACGCTGCGAGAAGGGTTTGCGAATGAAGTCGTCGGCGCCCATCTTGAGGCCGAAAAGCTCGTCGATCTCGTCGTCCTTGGAGGTCAGGAAGATCACCGGCAGGTCGGATTTCTGACGCATCCGGCGCAGCAGTTCCATGCCGTCCATGCGCGGCATCTTGATGTCGAGGATGGCAAGATTCGGCGGACGCGCCGCCAGGCCTTCCAGCGCCGACGCCCCATCCGTATAGGTCTCGACGCGATATCCCTCCGACTCAAGGGCGATCGACACCGACGTCAGGATATTGCGGTCGTCGTCGACAAGCGCGATTGTTGCCATTTCAAGCGGCTCCCTCATGAGCTGTCCCTTCTTTGGTAGAGAAGGGCTTTTGCAGGACAAATTAGGTACAAAATGTGGCATAGGCTTCGTTCGCTGTCACCAGCGGCCTGCCGGCGGCCACAACCGCACCTCAACATGGATTGGACGAACAGCGATCGCCAATCCTTTGGGCAACCGCTGAACTTTTTGCACATATAAACGATTTAAACAACTTTCAAATTTTTTAAATCGATTAATGATTTGATATCATTTGGTTTTTCTGGTTTTGACCCTTAACGCCCTGTACTGGGGTTCCGGAAATTCGCCGGTCAGGACGAGGCAAATCGAAGAAGGGACACCCATGTCGGAAGCCGGCAAACGCAATCCAGCATACCCGATCGATCGGATCGGCCTGAGGACCGCAGGCATGGTGCGCTACAATTTCGAGGCGCCCGTCCTTTATGAGGAAGCGATCCGCCGCGGCGAGGCCCGGCTTACGGCACACGGCGCGCTTGTCGCTGAGACCGGGCAGCACACCGGCCGCTCGCCCAAGGACAAATTCATCGTGCGCGACGGCGCCACCGAACCGCATGTGTGGTGGGACAACAACAAGGCGATCTCGCCGGCCCAGTTCGACACGCTGCTTGCCGATTTCCGTGCGCATGCGGCGGACAAGGACCTTTATGTGCAGGATCTGGTCGGCGGCGCCGACGAGGACCTGAAACTGCCGACCAGGGTCATCACGGAGCTTGCCTGGCACTCCCTGTTCATCCGCAACCTTTTGATCCGCCCGCGGACCGCCGCGCTCGAACACTTCGTGCCCGACATGACGATCATCGACCTGCCGTCGTTCCGCGCCGACCCGGCCCGCCACGGCACCCGCACCGAAACGGTGATCGCCGTCGATTTCTCGCGCATGATCGTGCTGATCGGCGGCACTTCCTATGCCGGCGAAATGAAGAAGTCGGTGTTTACCGTGCTCAACTATTTGTTGCCGGCGAAAGGCGTCATGCCGATGCACTGCTCGGCCAATGAAGGCGCCGACGGCGATGCCGCCATCTTCTTCGGGCTCTCGGGAACCGGCAAGACGACGCTGTCGGCCGACCCGACGCGCACGCTGGTCGGCGACGACGAGCACGGCTGGGGGCCGCACGGCATCTTCAATTTCGAAGGCGGCTGCTATGCCAAGACGATAAAGCTTTCGGCGGAGGCCGAGCCGGAAATCTTTGCCACCACCCAGCGCTTCGGCACCGTGCTGGAGAATGTCGTGCTCGACGCCGCCCGCGTGCCGGATTTCGACGACGGCAGGCTGACCGAGAATACGCGCTGCGCCTACCCGCTCGACTTCATCGCCAATGCCAGCAGGACGGGACGCGCCAGCAACCCGAAGAACATCATCATGCTGACCGCCGACGCCTTCGGGGTGATGCCGCCGATCGCGCGGCTGACGCCGGCGCAGGCGATGTACCATTTCCTCTCCGGCTATACCGCCAAGGTGGCGGGAACCGAAAAGGGCGTGACCGAACCCGAAGCGACGTTTTCGACCTGTTTCGGCGCACCCTTCATGCCGCGCCATCCGTCGGAATACGGCAATCTGCTGCGCGAGCTGATCGCCCGCCACGGCGTCGATTGCTGGCTGGTCAATACCGGCTGGACCGGCGGCGCCCATGGCACCGGCAAGCGGATGCCGATCAAGGCGACGCGGGCGCTGCTTGCCGCGGCCCTCAACGGCTCGCTGAAGACGGCCGATTTCCGGACCGACGCCAATTTTGGCTTCGAAGTGCCGGTGGCGGTCGCCGGCGTCGACCCCGCCATCCTCGATCCGAGATCGACCTGGAGCGACACCTCGGCCTATGACCGGCAGGCGGCCAGGCTGGTCGGCATGTTCGCGGTCAATTTCGAAAAATTCGAAACCCATGTCGACGCCACGGTATTGGGCGCGGCGCCGCGCCTGCAGGAAGCCGCCGAATAAAGCGCTCCAGGCAGGGCAGGCTGAACGCATTGCGAAGGCCCGGTGCGGGATCGGGAAGGCCCGACCCGGGGATAGGGAAGGCCCTACCCCGGGGATAGGGCCTTTTCTTTTTTCATTTGCCGCGCCATGACTGCGGCATGAACGCCGACGACAAGATCATCATTGCCGACGATGCGGTGATCCATCCGGGTGACCTGCATGAGGATTTCATCCGCTCGTCCGGCCCGGGCGGCCAGAACGTCAACAAGGTGGCGACGGCGGTGCAGTTGCGCTTCGATGCGACCAATGCGCCGGGCCTGTCGGAACGCGTGCGCGCACGCACCATAAAGCTTGCCGGCCAGCGCGCCACCAAGGACGGCGTCATCGTCATCGAGGCCGGACGTTTTCGCACGCAGGAGCAGAACCGGGCGGATGCGCGGTCAAGGCTGACGGCGCTTGTGGCCAAGGCCGCCGAGCCACCGCCGCCGCCGCGCAAGAAGACGAAGCCGTCGAAAGGCGCGGTCGAACGCCGCCTCAAGACGAAAGCAGGCCGGTCGACGGTGAAGAAACTGCGCGGGCGGATCGCCGACGATTAGGATGCACAAAGTAGGCTCTAGCGACGTCAATTGCGCGGTCGAAACAGCTTCCCATTCAAGGTTGCAAGTGGCAAGTTCGGTATGCGCCACAGCAAGGGAGACCACAGATGGGCATGTTTGATTTCGTCAAGGGCGTCGGCAAGAAGCTCGGCTTCGGCGGCGATGAGGCGGAGCCGACCGCCGATACGCTGAAGAAGGAACTCGATTCGCACGATCTCGGCACCGACAATGTGGAAGTCGTCGTCAAGGGCGACACGGCCGTCCTGAAAGGCGTGGTCAAGGACCAGTCGATCTTCGAAAAGGCGGTCATCGCCGTCGGCAACACGCTCGGCGTGTCCAAGGTGCAGGCGGACGAATTGGAGGTCGCCGCACCCGAAGCCGGCGCGCCCGCAACGCCGGCCAAGGAACCCACCTTTTATACGGTCAAGAAAGGCGACAACCTCTGGAAGATCGCCGAAAAGAGCTATGGCAAGGGCAAGGGCGCGAAGAACAACATCATCTTCGAGGCCAACAAGCCGATGCTGACCCACCCGGACAAGATCTACCCGGGGCAGGTCTTGCGGATACCGGACCTCGACTAAGAGACTGTTTGGAAACTCTACTCCGGCGGCCATCTGATGGCGTTTTCTGCGCTTACTACGGCGCCGCGCGTCCCTTGGACGCGCAAAAGGACGCTGTAGCACTTTTGATTTTGCGCATGATCCTTTCCGAAAATCGATTTCGATTTTCGGGGTCATGCGCGAAGCTCACGGACCCAAATGTCCGCTGCGCTCCGGCCTTCGCCGGCCGAAGCCCTCATAGACGCCTCCGTCCTATGAAGGCTACGGCCGGCGTAGGCCGGTTCTCGAAACCACCACCATATGACTCGCCAGAGCGAATTTCGAAACAGTCTCTAAGTACGGAGCAATCGCAACTCGAGAAGAACGGCGGCTTTCGGGTCGCCGTTTTTGTTTGTTGGTGGCATTGTCAGCCGGATGAACCTGATGAAGCGACCAGTCTGATGCTCGTCCTGCCCAAAGGCGTCCGCCACATGCCCGGCTACCTGTCGCGCACCGTGCAGGAAGCGCTGGTCGAGGAGGTGAGACGGGTCGTGCAGGAGGCTCCCCTGTTCGTGCCGGCGATGCCGCGTACGGGCAAGGAGATGAGCGTGCGCATGACCAATTGCGGCGCGCTAGGCTGGGTCACCGACAAGCAGCGCGGCTATCGCTACCAGCCGACGCACCCAGTGACCGGAGCGCTCTGGCCGCCGATCCCCGAGGTGCTGCTGGAGCTGTGGCGCGACGTGTCCGCCTATCCGCATCCGCCCGAGGCCTGCCTGGTCAATTTCTATGCGCAGGACGCCAAGATGGGTCTTCACCAGGATCGCGACGAGACCGATTTCTCGGCGCCGGTCGTCTCCGTCTCGCTGGGCGACGATTGCCTGTTCAGGGTCGGCCAGAACACGCGTGAAGGCGGCACGAAGTCGTTCAGGCTGAAGAGTGGCGATGTCGTGGTGCTTGGCGGTGAAGGCCGCCTCAGCTTTCACGGCGTCGACCGCATCTATCCGTCGACCTCGGCACTGCTCAGGAATGGCGGGCGGATCAATCTGACGCTGCGGCGGGTGACGATGCCTGGCTAGCGTCCGCAACCGCTCACTTGTCGAGGCTTGCCTCGGCACGGCCGGAAAAGATCCAGCGTTCGAGAACGACAAAGTTGACCACCGGAATGAGAATGCAGGTGAGCAGTATCGGAACCGAGATGGGCAGGCCGAATTGCCCGACGAGAAGCGCTGGCAGAAGGTAGGCAACGGCGAGACCACACCCGGTCAGCACAGCGAAACGCGGCACCTCGAAGCGATGCGAGCCGGCCGACATGAAGGTGAAGAACTTGTGGCCGAGATAGGAGAATATTGCCGCGACCGCGTAGGCGGCGAGAGAAGCCGTGGCCGGCGACAGATATCTCGACCCGGCACTGGCGAAGAGGCTGGCGCAAAGCGCGTAGACGACGGTGGCTGCAAGTCCGACCGAAGCGAATTTCAGCACCCGGCGCGGCGCAAATGTGGCGCGCCATGAGGAAATGCCAGGCAGGCGCATTGCAGGCATATTGATCACAGACCGCTCCCGGCCCCGCTGGAATTACCAGCCAGACGCTAGTCAGGATAGGCTAAGGCGCCGTTAACCGCGTCCTTACAGCTTCCTCAGCGCCACTTCCTCCACAAGATGATTGGCGCCCTTGCGCAGGATGAGATCGGCGCGGGCCCTGGTCGGCAGGATATTCTCGCGCAAATTCTTCAGATTGATGTTGGCCCACAGGCCTTCGGCGATGGCGCGGGCCGCTCCTGGCGAAAGCTGCGAATAGCGGTGGAAGAAGGAGTCCGGGTTGCGGAAGGCGGTTTCGCGCAGCCGCATGAAGCGGGCGATGTACCATTGGTGGATCAGCTCCTCTTCGGCATCGATATAGATGGCGAAGTCGAAGAAGTCCGACAGGAACGGTACGATCTTGCCGTCCTTCGGCAGTTTGCCCGGCTGCAGGACGTTGATGCCCTCGAAGATCAATATGTCCGGCCGGTCGATGGTCTGGAATTCGCCGGGAATGACGTCATAGGTCAGATGCGAATAGACCGGCGCGCGGATATTGCGCTGCGCCGACTTTATTCCCGACAGGAACCGCAGCAGCGCGCCGACATCATAGCTGTCGGGAAAGCCTTTTCGTTCCATGAGGTTGTCGCGGCGCAGGATCTCGTTCGGCAACAGGAAGCCGTCGGTGGTGACGAGATCGACCTTGGGGCTCGAGGGCCAGCGCGCCAGCAATTCCTTGAGCACGCGCGCCGTGGTCGATTTGCCGACCGCGACCGAGCCGGCAACGCCGATGATGAAGGGCGTCTTGACCACATCCTGCGCGTTGAAAAAGACCTGCCGTTGCCTGAACAGGAGCTGGCTCGCCTCGACATGCGCGGACAAAAGCCGTGACAGCGAGAGATAGATGCGCTTGACCTCTTCGAGATCGACGGGATCGTTGAGCGAACGCAGGCGGCGGATCTCGTCCTCGCCGAGCGTCATCGGCGTGTCGGCGCGGAACTGCGACCATTGCTCGGCCGAGAAGAAACGATAGGGCGAATATTTCTCGGTGGGGGCGAGCTGGTCCATCGAGTTTCCTGCCCTCCGCAGCGATCAGCCCCGGTCCTGCCGGGACGCCTTTTCGGCGATGCCCGAACGCCCGGTGCGGGTTTCGAGCTCCTTGAGCACGTCGCTCAGCGGAACGCCTGCGATGCCGAGCACGACGAGCCAATGATATATAAGATCCGCACTTTCCGAAACGAGAGCCTTTTTGTCGTTGCGGACAGCGGCGATCACCGTTTCGACCGCCTCTTCGCCGAGCTTCTGCGCCGCCTTGTCGATGCCGCGCGCGAACAGCTTCGCCGTCCACGAATCCGGATCGCCGGAATGGGCGCGTTCCCTGATGATTTTCTCCAGGTCGGACAGCGAAAACTCAGCCATGCGCGTCATCTATCTGCTTGTTTAAGCATGATCTTTTCCGAAAACCGGTTTCCACTTTTCGCTGACGCGGACCTTTGGTTCGGGATCATGCTTTAGAGCCGATCATCCGGGGAGTCCAGCCGCATCGGCAGGCCGGCCTTCGCCATATGCGCCTTGGCTTCGGCGATGGAGTAGGTGCCGAAATGGAAGATCGATGCCGCCAGCACGGCACTTGCATGGCCGTCGCGAATGCCCTCGACCAGGTGATCGAGCGTGCCGACGCCACCGGAAGCGATGACCGGCGCGCGGACCGCGTCGGCCACCGCGCGGGTCAGCGCAATGTCGTAGCCGGCCTTGGTGCCGTCGCGGTCCATCGAGGTCAAAAGGATCTCGCCGGCGCCGCGTTCGACCATCCGCCGAGCGAATTCGACCGCGTCGATGCCGGTCTTTTCGCGGCCGCCATGGGTGAAGATCTCCCAGCGGTCGGCCTCGCCCTTGCCGGATACTTTCTTGGCGTCGATGGCGACGACGATGCACTGGTTGCCGAACTTGTCGGCCGCCTCGGTGACGAAATCCGGGTTTTTCACCGCCGCCGTGTTGATCGACACCTTGTCGGCGCCGGCCAGCAGCAGCTTCCTGATATCGGCGATCTGGCGAACGCCGCCACCGACCGTCAGCGGCATGAAACATTGTTCGGCAGTGCGGGCGACGACATCGAAGGTGGTTTCGCGATTGTCCGATGAAGCGGTGATGTCGAGAAAGCAGAGTTCGTCGGCGCCTGCGGCATCATAGGCCTTGGCCGCCTCGACCGGATCGCCGGCATCGACCAGGTCGACGAAATTGACGCCCTTGACGACACGACCGTTCTTGACGTCGAGACAGGGGATGACGCGGGCCTTCAGCATCAGATCCTCTTGATCGCCGCAAGGAAATCGACAAGGCCGCCGGCGATGATGGCTTCGGGGCCCCGGCCAAAGCCGGAATGATAGTGGCCGCTGTCATAGGGCGCGAGGATGATCGAGAGTTTCATCGCGCCCTCGCCTTCTCCGGTCCGGACGCCAGGATCACCAGCGCCTCGGCCGGGTCGATGCGCCCATCATAGAGCGCGCGGCCAGAGATCGCGCCTTCGAGCTTGCGCGCATCGGGCATGGTCATGCGCACGATGTCGGCGATCGAGGCAAGGCCACCCGAGGCGATCACCGGGATCGACACCGCCTCGGCGAGATCGATGGTGGCGTCCCAGTTGATGCCGGTCAAAACGCCGTCGCGGTCGATATCGGTGTAGATGATGGCGGCGACGCCGGCGCCTTCGAATTTTTTCGCCAGTTCAATGACGCCGAGGCTCGAGGCCTCGGCCCAGCCCTCGACCGCCACCTTGCCGCCCTTGGCGTCGATGCCGACGGCGATCTTTCCCGGAAAGGCCTTGCAGGCCTGCCTGACGAGATCGGGATCGCGCACCGCCACCGTGCCGAGGATGATGCGGGCGAGACCACGGTCGAGCCAGTCCTCGATCTGCTCCAGCGTGCGGATACCGCCGCCGAGCTGAACCGGGTTCTTCGTCGCCTTGAGGATGGCGCCGACCGCGGCGCTGTTGACGCTCTGGCCCTTGAAGGCGCCGTTGAGGTCGACGACATGCAGCCATTTGAAGCCCTGTTCTTCGAAGGCTCGGGCCTGTGCCGCCGGATCGTCATTGTAAATCGTCGCGGTGGCCATATCGCCGTGCTTCAGGCGCACGCATTTGCCGTCCTTGAGGTCGATGGCCGGAAACAGGATCACTTTCAGGCGCCCTCGACGATCGCGAAATGGCCGGTCGAAGACGCAACGCGGTTCCGTAGCGCCGTCTGGTAGGCCGGAGACCGATAACAGCTCAGTGCCGTTTCATAAGAATCGAACTCGACCACGACATGCCTGTCAAAGTTCGATCCCTCGGGGTTCGTGACCTGTCCGCCGCGCACGAGATGGCGGCCGCCGAAGCGCGAGACGGCATCGCCAATGGCGTCGCGGTAGCGCTGGTAGCCCTCCGGATCGGTCACCGTAAGCATCACCACCCAATAGCCCTTCTTGCTCATGGTTCCTCAAGGCCTCCAGCGCAGGAAATTGGCGATCAATGCCAGGCCAAGCGCCTGGCTCTTTTCGGGATGGAATTGCGTGCCCACAAGATTGTCGCGGGCAACGGTGGCTGTCACCGGGCCGCCATAGTCGGCGATGGCCAGCGCTTCGTCCGGCTTCGTCGCATCGAGATGGTAGGAATGGACGAAATAGGCGTGCAATCCCTTGCTGCCGGTCGCGATGCCGGAAAACAGCGGATGCTTGCGCCTGAGCTCGATCGTGTTCCAGCCGATCTGCGGAATCTTGAGCGCCGGATCGGCGGGCGTGATTTCCTTGACGTCGCCGGCGATCCAGCCGAAGCCTTTTGTCACCGTCTTTTCCAGACCATTTTCCGACATCAATTGCATGCCGACGCAGATGCCGAGAAACGGCCGTCCCTTGGCGATCGCGACCTCTTCCACCGCCTGCCACATGCCCTCGACGGCGCGCAAGCCGGCAGCGCAATCGGCATAGGCGCCGACGCCTGGCAGCACAATGCGGTCGGCGGTGCGGACGCGCTCGGCATCCGCGGTCAGGTCGATGGTCGCGGCGATACCGGCTTCGTGCGCGGCGCGCTCGAAGGCCTTGGTGGCCGAGCGCAGATTGCCCGACCCGTAGTCGATGATGGCAACCCGCATGTCAGGGCTTTCCCGGAATATGGGTCAATCCCAGCGTCATGCCCATCTGCGCCGGCCGGGCAAGGGCGGCATCCGGAACGATGCGCGGCATAGGCGCCTGTTCGTCCGCCCGCGCATCGGCTTCCAGCGCATAGCGCGTATCGGCGTCGTCGAGCCTGTCGGCCTCGACCACGCCCCATTCATGCCAGCCACGGCGGCGCAGCGCCGCGATCCGCAGGGCCGACCCCTCCAGCCCGACATAGAGCGATACGAGCAACGACAACAGCGATCCGGCCCAATCGAGCCCCAGTTTTCCGCCGAGCATCGAAAGAGCCGCCATGGCGACAAAGGCCAGGGCTGCTTCTATCCACAAGCGATGCCAAAGCAGCCACAGCGGCGGCACCAGGAAGCCGAGCCAGGAAAAGCCGTCCAGGACAAAGGCCGTATCGGCCTTTTCACTGCTACCCGGCGGTTCCATCACGACATAGATGGCCATCAGCCTATCCCTTCAGAGACCCCTTGGTGGAAGGAACCGCGTCCGGCTGGCGCGGGTCAGGTTCAAGAGCTGCCCGCAATACGCGGGCCACCGCCTTGAAGCAGGTCTCGGCAATGTGGTGATTGTTGGCGCCATGGTGGTTGGTTACATGCAGCGTGATGCCGGCATTCTGCGCCAGCGCCTGGAAGAACTCGCGCACCAGCTCGGTGTCGAATGTGCCGATCTTCGGCGATGAGAAGGAAACGTTCCAGACCAGGAAAGGACGGCCGGAGACGTCGATCGCCGCCCGCGTCAGCGTCTCGTCCATGGCGAGATCGATCGAGGCATAGCGCATGATGCCGCGCCGCTCGCCCAGCGCCTTGGCCAGCGCCTGGCCGAGCGCGATGCCGGTGTCCTCGACCGTGTGGTGATCGTCGATGTGCAGGTCGCCCCTGGCCTTGACCGTCATGTCGATCAGCGAATGGCGCGACAACTGGTCGAGCATATGATCGAAGAAGCCGACGCCCGTCGCGATATCGGATTTGCCCGAGCCGTCGACATGGACCGTCACGGAGATGTCGGTTTCCTTGGTCTTGCGGCTTATCTCGGCGGAACGGGGCGCCATGGTCTTGTCCTTGTCCCAGGTTTGCACGCTTTGGAGCTCACCTGCTTGAAAACGAAAGCCTTCTAGCAGCATGATCCGGCGATTGCCAGTTGCCATGCGGGGCGGTATGGCGCCTTGCGGATGGCCGGTTTGCATTCGTTCACCCCATGCATACATATGGCCGATTGAAGTCACTCGTAACGCGCCAATCGCCTTTTGGGATCGCGCGCATCGGAGCAGGAAATGTCTAATGAACTGACCATGCACGCCACGACCATCGTGACGGTGCGCAAGGGCGGCAAGGTGGTGATCGCCGGCGACGGCCAGGTGAGCCTCGGCCAGACCATCATGAAGGGCAACGCCAAAAAGGTGCGCCGCATCGGCAAGGGCGGCAATGTCATTGCCGGTTTCGCCGGCGCAACCGCCGATGCCTTCACTCTTCTGGAGCGGCTGGAGGCCAAGCTCGAACAATATCCGGACCAGTTGACGCGCGCCTGCGTCGAGCTCGCCAAGGACTGGCGCACCGACCGCTATCTGCGCCGGCTGGAAGCGATGATGCTGGTTGCCGACAAGTCGGTCTCGCTGGCGCTGACCGGCACCGGCGACGTGCTCGAGCCCGAGCACGGCGTCATGGCCATCGGTTCGGGCGGCAATTATGCACTGGCGGCGGCGCGCGCGCTGATGGACACCGACAAGGATGCAGAGGAGATCGCCCGCAAGGCGATGCAGATCGCGTCCGACATCTGCGTCTACACCAACAACAATTTCGTCATCGAAACGCTCGATGCGGCCTGAGGCAAGCCTGCACTACGATTTTCGGCCGGTGACCGAAAAGGACCTGCCGATGATCGCCGGCTGGCTGGTCGAGCCGCATGTCGCCGAGTGGTGGGATGATCCGGAAAAAGAGATCGCCGAGATCCGCGAGCATATCGATAGCATTTCCGTCGAGCCGCTGATCATCGAACTCGACGGCAGGCCGATCGGCTATCTGCAGAGCTACGACCCGCATCTGGAGGACGGCCATCCCTATAGCGACCAGCCGTTCGGCACGCTCGGCATCGACCTGTCGATCGGCAGGCCGGAACTCGTCGGGCGCGGCCACGGCTCGGCCATTGTGCGGCAATTCGCCGAACAGCTCTTCGAGGAGGGGGCGCCGCGTGTCATCATCGACCCGGACCCCGCCAATGCGCGGGCCATCCGCGCCTATGAAAAGGCCGGGTTCCGGGCAATCGATCGGCGGCAATCGGAATATGGCGACGTCGTGCTGATGGCGATTGATGCTGAAGCGGGCGACGTGGAAGAGGGGCAATAGCAGCATGGGCACATCCGACGCCGACAAAACCCTGTCGGCCTATGAAGACAGTTGGCGAATGGGGCTTCTGCTCGTGCTGGCCCTGGTCATCTTCCAGGCCGGTGTCCTCTACGGCATGGGCCATCCGCCAATCTGCACCTGCGGCTATGTCAAGCTGTGGCATGGCGTGGTGCAGAGCTCGGAGAATTCCCAGCATATTTCCGACTGGTACACGCCCTCGCACATCATCCACGGCTTCCTGTTCTATGCGCTGGCGAAGTTTCTGTTCCCACGCTCGCCGATCGGACTTCGGCTGGCTTTCGCGGTGGCCATAGAGGGCGGCTGGGAACTGCTGGAGAACAGCCCTTTCATAATCGAGCGCTATCGCGCCGGCACGATCTCGCTGGATTACTATGGTGACAGCATCATCAATTCCGTGTCGGACACAGCGGCGATGGTGGTGGGATTTGTGATGGCGCGAAAGCTTCCTATATGGGTGATCGTCGCCCTTGCCCTCATCTTCGAATTGGGCACGGGCTACATCATCCGGGACAATCTGACACTCAACGTGATCATGCTGCTGCATCCGTTCGAGGTCATCAAGCAGTGGCAAAGTGGAATTTGAGTGATATGACAACATTCTCCCCCCGCGAGATCGTTTCGGAACTTGACCGCTTCATCATCGGCCAGAAGGACGCCAAGCGCGCCGTGGCCATCGCCTTGCGCAACCGCTGGCGCCGCCAGCAGCTCGAAGGCCAGATGCGCGAAGAGGTGATGCCGAAGAACATCCTGATGATCGGCCCGACCGGCGTCGGCAAGACCGAGATTTCGCGCCGCCTGGCGCGGCTTGCCGGGGCGCCTTTCGTCAAGGTCGAGGCGACCAAGTTCACCGAGGTCGGCTATGTCGGCCGCGATGTCGAGCAGATCATCCGCGACCTGGTCGAGATCGCCATCGGGCTGGTGCGCGAAAAGATGCGCGAGGATGTCAAGGCACGCGCGCACATCAATGCCGAGGAACGGGTGCTGGAAGCGCTTGTCGGCAAGACGGCGAGCCCGGCCACCCGCGACAATTTCCGCAAGAAGCTGCGCGACGGCGAACTCGACGACAAGGAGATCGAGATCGAGGTGGCCGATACCGGCACTGGCGGCATGCCCGGCTTCGAGATTCCCGGCATGCCGGGCGCTAATATCGGCGTGCTCAACATCAACGACATGCTGTCGAAGGCGATGGGCGGCAAGAAGACCAAGACGCGCAAGACGACGGTGAAGGAGTCCTACGCGCTTCTGGTCGGCGACGAGTCCGACAAGCTGCTCGACCAGGACGAGGTGGTGCGCAGGGCGCTCGAATCGACCGAAAACGACGGCATCGTCTTCCTCGACGAGATCGACAAGATCGCCTCGCGCGAAGGCGGCATCGGCGCCGGCGTGTCGCGCGAAGGCGTGCAGCGCGACCTCTTGCCGCTGGTCGAAGGCACCACGGTGGCGACCAAATACGGACCGGTGAAGACGGACCACATCCTGTTCATCGCATCGGGTGCGTTCCATGTCGCCAAGCCGTCGGACCTTTTGCCGGAGCTACAGGGCCGCCTGCCGATCCGCGTCGAGCTCAGGGCGCTGGAGAAGGACGATTTCGTCCGCATCCTGACCGAGACCGAGGCCAGCCTGATCAAGCAGTATATCGCGCTGATGAAGACCGAGGGGGTCGACCTCGTCTTCACCGACGACGCCATCGATTCGCTTGCAGGCATCGCCGTCGATCTCAACGCCAGCGTCGAGAATATCGGCGCCAGACGCCTGCAGACGGTGATGGAGCGGGTGCTGGACGAGATCTCCTACGACGCGCCGGACCGCAACGGCACGGCCGTCACCATCGACGCCGCCTATGTGGAAAAGCATGTCGGCGACTTGTCCAGAAACACAGATCTGTCGCGATTCATCCTGTAAAGGAATGCGTCGGGCGGGCTCGCAGGCGAGATTCAAAGTCTTAGAGCGTACTTTGTGCGTCCGAATGGACGCACGTCGCTCTAATGTGTGGCCAAATGGAAGCATTTGGCCAGCTTTTGCCCTGTAGGGCGAAGGGGCTCTCGACTCCCCCTCCAGCTTTACCTAGTTTGCCCGGCGACTACGGCGCTGCGTCGATTGGACGAACGAAGGACGCTGTAGCACATGATTTGGCGCATGATCCCCAGCGAAAATCGATTCTGATAGTCGCTGAAGCGGACCTTTGGTTCGGAGTCATGCGCTGTTACAGGGCGGCGGCGCATGAAAAAACTGATCCTCGTCATTCTCGGACTGACGCTGGCGGCAGCCATGTTCGGCGCGCAAGCGGCCACTTTGGTGCCGCCGGGAAACCGCAACGCCGAGCAGCCCGACATACCGGGCGCCTCCAGCCGGCGCACCCAGGCCACCAACACCACCTTCCAGGCAAAGTACCGCAAGGTCTATGCGCTGCTCCAGAACGATGCCGGGCTTCGCGGCAAGATCCGCCAAGCGGCGGCGGCCTATGGCATCGACCCAATGCACATCGTCGGCGCCATCGTCGGCGAGCATACCTACAATGTCGATGCCTACGACCGGCTGCAGACCTATTACGTCAAGGCGATCTCCTATCTCTCAAGCAAGCTGGCCTTCGCCTATGACGGCGAGGACATCACCGATTTCGTGCAACGGCCGCAATTCCAGAAATGCGCCGGCGAATCGGACAGTTACGATCTGTGGGAATGCCGCGAGCAAGTGTGGAACCGCGCGTTTCGTGGAAAAACCGTCGGGGGGACAAGCTTTCCCAACGACCGTTTCGGCGCCACCTTCTTCCAGCCTTACTATGCCGGCCAGACCTTCGGACTCGGCCAGCTCAACCCGCTGACCGCGCTGCAGATGAGCGATCTCGTGCATCAGGTTTCCGGCTTGCCGAAGCTCGACGTCGGCGATCCGAACGCGGTCTACAAGACGATCATGGATCCGGATCTCACTCTGCTCTATGTCGCGGCGACGATCAAGAAATCGATCGATGCCTATAAGGACATTGCCGGCTTCGACATATCGGGCAATCCCGGCATTACAGCGACGCTCTACAATGTCGGCAATCCCGAGCAGCGCGCCTATGCGTTAAAGGTCGAGAACAGCAAGCGCCGCGCCGCTGGCGAACCGGAGAAGCTGCCGGAGGAAAATTACTACGGCTGGCTGGTGAACGACAAACTGCCGGAATTGAAGGCGCTGTTTTAGACGTGTGCGGGAGGAGCGCTCCCCAGGCTCGCCCATCGCTTGATTACCCAATCCCGCCGGCAGGCAGGGGGCGCGGCAACCCATTGCTGCAGATTTGGCCATTCCTGCAGATTTGGCTTGGCCGACTTATCATAAATTGATAAAATCCGATAACTCGAAGGAGTCCAGCCTATGCCATCAAGTTACAACATTGGCTCTCGCTACGAGACCTTGGTGCGCGAGCTGGTCGGGAGCGGCCGCTATGCCAGCGCCAGCGAAGTTCTGCGCGATAGCTTGCGCCTGCTCGAGGAACGTGAAGCGCAGCGGAAGGCCAAGCTTGCCGCGCTTCGTGAGGACATCCGGGCCGGTGTCGAGAGCGGCCCCGGTGTTCCGGCCGACGAGATTTTTGACAGGTTGGAGGCCAAATATAGCGGCGAAAACCGCAAATAAATGGCGGTCATATTCGCGCCTGCTGCCGCGCAGGATATTGAGGAAATTGGCGACTATATTCACGCCGAAAACCCTGTAGCCGCGATGCGCTTCATAACGGCCCTCAGAGCACGTTGCCGACGCACCACGCGGTGGCGCTCTCCGTCCTGCCCTATGGTCTGGTCTGCGCTCCATTGCTTTCCAGCGCTATGTGATTTTCTACACTGCTGAAGGCGCCACCATACGCATCGAGCGAATTTTG
Source organism: Mesorhizobium sp. STM 4661 (assembly GCF_000359125.1). Taxonomy (GTDB): domain Bacteria; phylum Pseudomonadota; class Alphaproteobacteria; order Rhizobiales; family Rhizobiaceae; genus Mesorhizobium. The sequence continues at coordinate 113,261 of NZ_CAAF010000004.1, forward strand.
CATGGCGCCCGCGACATCGAGGCTATTTTTGACGAAGGAGATAACTGATGGTCGGATCACCGCCGTCCACCAGATCTCGTCGGTCGTCGCGCCTGCAGCTCAGGCCGCCAGCAGCGACTTCAGCTTGACCGTTTGCGAACCGAGCGCTTCAGGCGCCGGCTTTGCCCGCCTCGCGATCAGCATTTCGGCCAGCCTGATATCGCGGGCGACCGCATTGCCCGGGCCGATGCCGCTTGCCGCGACCAGCCTTCCGTCCTCGGCCAGATGGAACAGGATGAAGGCGCCGTCGTCGAGATCGCGCCGCACGGTGGAGCGGCCTTCATCCGAAAGCCCTGATATCTGCAAGGTGAGGCCATACTGATCCGACCAGAACCACGGCACCGCCGCGTGGGCCTCGCCGGCGCCGAGCATGTTCCTCGCCGCCAGCGCGCCCTGCTCCTGCGCGTTGCGCCAGGCCTCCAGCCGCACGCGCCGGCCGCCATAGACAGCAAGCGGAAACGAGCAGCAATCGCCGGCGGCAAAGATGTCCGGGGCACTGGTGCGCAGTTCGGCGTCGACAGCAATGCCGTTATCGATCGCCAGCTCCGCTTCGGCTGCGAGTGCTGTCACCGGCACGGCGCCGATGCCGATCACCGCGAGGTCGGCGACGATGACGCGCCCGCCAACGAGCGCGATGCGCACCTCGCCGCCGTCGTCGGCGATTGTCGCGATGCCTTCGCCGCACAGGATGTTCACGCCTTCGGCCTCATGCGCCTGATGGATGACCTCGGCGATCTCGGCCGGCACGCCGCGCATCAGGATGCGCGGCTGCGCCTCGATGACGGTGACTGAGGCGCCCAATTTGCGCGCCGCGGCGGCGAGTTCGAGGCCGATGAAGCCGCCGCCGACAATGGCGATGCGCTTTCCAGCGCCGAGATGGGCGCGAATGGCCAGCGCGTCATTGAAGGTCCTGAGATAGACGCAACGCGGCCCGAGGCCCGGCATTGGCAGTCTGCGCGGCAGGGAGCCGGTGGCCAGCAGCAGCTTGTCGTAGGGCAGGGTCGAGCCGTCCGACAGGCGCACGCTGCGCGCGGCGCGGTCGATGGCGACGGCCTGGACCGAATGGATATGCCGGATCGAGCGTTCGGCCAACATCTCATCGCTGGCGATCGCCTTGATCGCGGGCGCCTCGCCGGTCATCGCCTCCTTCGACAGCGGCGGCCGCTCATAGGGCAGATGCGGCTCGTCGCCGATCAGCGTTACCGGTCCGTCGAAGCTGAGATCACGCAGCGTGAGCGCCGCCCGTCCGCCGCATTCGCCGGCGCCGATGATGACCATTCCCGCCTGCACGACCATCACCCGACCTGAATGAGGATTTTGCCGGCATCGACCTTGACCGGGTATGTCCTGAGGTTGACGCAGACCGGCGCACCCCTGGCCGCGCCGGTCTTGTAATTGAAGCGGCCATTGTGCTTGGGGCACTCGATGATGTCGTCCATGACCAGCCCGTCGGCCAGATGCACCTTCTCGTGCGAGCAAAGACCATCCGTGGCGAAATATTCGTCGTCGGGACTGCGATAGATGGCGAAGGTGCGGCCGCCATGGTCGAACCGCATCACGTCCTCTTCGTCGATGTCTCCGGCCTCACAAGCCTCGACCCAGTCGCTCATCGGTCCTCCCGGTAGAATTTTTTGTCGGTCAATTTGCCAGCCTGATCAGTTTTGTCTGGCGGGCGCGTGTCATTCGGCTGCAGCCGCGACGGCAGCGTTGTCGTTATGAAGTTCCTCGCGATAGGGTTTTGCCGTCGGCGGCAGATCGCGCCTGAGGAAATAATCCTCGTTGCGAAGCTGGCGCAGGAAGACAGGTATCATTTCGCGATAGCCGGCCAGGATCGATCGCGTCGGCGCCGGCAGGTCATGCTTGATCATCTCATGCAGCCGGGGCAGCGCGTGATAGGGCACCATAGGGAACATGTGATGCTCCACATGGTAGTTCATGTTCCAGTAGATGAACCGGCTGATTGGATTCATGTATACGGTGCGGCTGTTGAGGCGATGGTCGGTGACATTGTCGGCAAGGCCGCCATGCTGCAGCAGGCCGACCATCACATGGTGCCAGGCGCCGTAGAGCCTGGGCAGCCCGACCAGCATCAGCGGCAGGAACGAGCCCGTATAGAGCGCCAGCGCGATGGTCGCGGCATAGATCGCCGTCCAGATGCGGGCGACGAAAATCGCTCTGGGCTGTTCCTGCTCGGGGATGAAGGTCTTTTCCGCCGGGCTGATGATGCCGGCCGCGTTGCGCAGCATGTCGCTCATCGCATGCCAGGCATCGAGGATGCCGACGAAGGCCAGGACAAGGCGCACGAGATCCGGCGGCCGCATGACCGAGATCTCCGGGTCGCGGCCGACGATGATGGTGTCGGTGTGGTGGCGGGTATGGCTCCAGCGCCAGGTCACCGGGTTGCGCATGATCATGAAGCAGGCGATCTGATAGACCGCGTCGTTCATCCACTGGGTCCGGAAAGCGGTGCCGTGGCCGCATTCGTGCCAGCGCGAGTCGGTCGAAGAGCCGTAGAGCACGCCATAGACGAAGAAGAACGGCACGCACCACCACGTGCCCCAGAACCAGGCAGCACCGGCGCCGCTCAGGATCAGCGCGGCGAGCCAGATGATGGTGTCGCGGATCGCCGGCCCGTCGGAGCGCTGCATGAGCTCCTTCATCTGCTTGCGCGGGATGTCGGTATGATACCACTCGGCCGCCGCCAGCCCGTTGTCGACGGCGAGCTTGGCGTCGCGGCCGATCAGGCTGTAGTCGCGCCGGGACGGTGCCGCGTCCAACGTTGCGTTCATGGGAATGCCTCCACCAGCGCCCTGCGATCCGCCCCGGCCAATGACCACGCCGGGGTCGCAAGCGTCGCAGCCTAGAAATAACGCCAAGCCATGATAGGCTCAATATCATAAAGATGGTTTCTATCATTTCCCATCAGAATGATGTAAATTGCTTTGGCAAGCGGAGAGACAGCCATGGCAAGACGGCCGACCATCACCGATCTGGCGCGCACCTCCGGCGTCAGCGTCGCCACCGTCGACCGGGTGCTGAACAACCGCCTGCCGGTGCGCGAGGAAACCGCGCGCCGCGTCTATGAGGCCGCCACCGGCATCGGCTACCACGCCGCCGGGCTGATCAAGCAGCGCATGCGCCAGGAATTGCCGGAGTATCGCCTCGGCTTTCTGCTCTTGAGGGGCAATGATGTTTTCTACAGCGATTTCGCGCGGGAGCTCGAACTGGCGGTCTCGCAATCGCAGCGCTTTCGCGGCGTGGCAACAATCGACTTCGCCAGTTCGCTGGCCCCCGACGAGATCGCCGCCCAGATGCGCAAGCTGGCGGCGAAATCCAGGGCCGTCGCCCTTGTCGGCCCGGACCATCCGACGCTGACAGCGGCCGTGGAGGCGCTGAAGGCAAGGGGGCAACCGGTCTTCTCCCTGCTGTCCGACTTTGCCGCCGGCATCCGCGAAGGTTATGTCGGCCTCGACAACCGCAAGGTCGGTCGCACCGCGGCCTGGATGATCGCCAGGGCGGCGAGGAAGCCCGGCAAGGTCGCCCTTTTTGTCGGCAGCCATCGCTTCCATGGCCATGAGCTGCGCGAGATCGGCTTTCGCTCCTTCTTCCGTGAACACGCGCCGGAATTCACCGTGCTGGAAACACTGGTCAACCTCGAAGCCAACCATGTCACCCATGATGCGATGATCGATCTTCTGGCGCGGTACCCGGATCTTGCAGGCTGTTACGTCGCCGGCGGCGGCATGGAAGGCGCGGTCTCGGCGCTCAGGGCAGCGAGGCCCGTAAACATGCCAGTGGTCGTCTGCAACGAAATCAACGCCGAATCGCGCGCTGCCCTGGCGGACAACATCCTGACCATGGTGATTTCGACGCCGCTGGCAGCGCTGTGCCGCGAGCTTGTCGGGTTGATGGCGCATGCCATCGAGGCGGGCGCCGCCAATGCGCCGGGTCAGACCTTCCTGCCCTTCGACATCTATCTGCCGGAAAACATCTAGGTTCAGATAGACATCCAGGCTCAGACTGGGCGCCGCGACGCGTCGGCAATGATGTGAACCATCAGCCTGATGGATTCTTGCATAGGTCTGCCGGTCCGAAAACCGCACCCTCTGAAAAATCCGGCATCCCGCTTCGGAATCTCCTTGACGCCCTTGCGCGAAATGGAATAAATATTTCACTGACTAGGCATTTTGGTTCTTTCGTTCCGGAACATCTGTTTCAAACAGAGGGCTTGGCGTTCCAGCCAGCGCGAAAAACGCCATCCGGAGCAGAGAAGCAAGCGGGAGAGATTCCCCGGGAGAGCGGGGATTCCGGGTAGATCGGTGCAGCCGGACACCAATCATGTGGAGGAGAATAAAATGAAAAAACTGCTTTTGGGCGTCGCCATCTCGGCGCTGATGAGTTCGTCCGCCTTCGCCGCCAAGGTTGGCGTGTCGATGGCAAAGTTCGACGACAATTTTCTGACCGTGCTGCGCAACGGCATGATCGAGCAGGCCAAGGGCATGGACGGCGTCGAGCTGCAGGTCGAGGACGCGCAGAACGACGTCGCCAAGCAGCTTGACCAGATCAAGAACTTCGTCGCCTCGGGCGTCGACGCGATCATCGTCAATCCGGTCGACACTTCGGCCACCCAGGCGATGTCGGATGCCGCCGCAGCGGCCAAGGTTCCGCTGGTCTATGTCAACCGCGAGCCGGTCAATGTCGACACGCTGCCGGAGAGCCAGGCTTTCGTCGCCTCGAACGAGGCCGATTCCGGAACGCTCGAGACCAAGGAAGTCTGCCGCCTGTTCACGGAAGCCGGCAAGAAGGAAGCCAATGTCTATGTGATCATGGGCGAGCTTTCGAACCAGGCCGCGGTGATGCGCACCAAGGACATTGACGACGTGATCGCCACGCCGGAATGCAGCTTCATCAAGATCATCGACAAGCAGACGTCGAACTGGAACCGTGACGAGGCCCAGAACCTGATGACCAACTGGCTGTCGACCGGCAAGCCGTTCGACGGCGTGATCGCCAACAATGACGAAAGCGCCATCGGCGCCATCCAGGCCATGAAGGCCGCCAATATCGACATGAAGTCGGTCGTCGTCGGCGGCGTCGACGCCACCCAGGACGCGCTGGCGGCGATGCAGGCGGGCGACCTCGACGCGACCGTGTTCCAGGATGCGGCCGGCCAGGGCGCCGGGGCTCTCGACGCCGCGCTGAAGCTTTCCAAGGGCGAGAAGGTCGAGCGCAAGGTCTATATCCCGTTCCAATTGGTCACGCCTGCGAACATCGACAAGTTCCTGAAGAAGAACTGAGCGCTTCGATAGGGGGCGGCGCATCAAACCAAAGAAGCCGCGCCGCTCCTCCTTTCCTCCCGCCCCGGCGGGCGGAAGGATGAATGCGATTAGAGCGACGTGTGTCCATTTGGACGCACAAAACTACGCTCTAAAACTTTGAGATTGCGCATCGTGCTTTCCGAAAATCGATTGCGATTTTCGGGCCGATGCGGTCGGAGGAAGCAAGACCTTGGCACAGACATCTCATGGCGTCGGCGGGCTCAGCTATGATGCGAAGAAGCGCGATTGGCCTGCCGAATTCAACGTTTTCCTGGCGCTCATCGTCCTCGTCGGCGCTTTCGAACTGATCGGCCGGGTCTTTCTTGGTGACAGTTTCCTGTTCAACACCCGTGACAATGTCGATGCGATCTTCAACGAGGCGCGCCTGCAGATCATCATCCTGCAGGTGTCGATCGTCGGCATCATCGCCATCGGCGTGACGCAGGTGATCATCACCGGCGGCATCGATCTGTCCTCGGGTTCGATTGTCGGCGCAACGGCCATGATCGCCATGAGTTTCGCCCAGGTGGCGACGGTCAACGGCAACCCTAACCCCAAGGCGATGTTCCTGGCGCAGGGCTGGACCGACCTGCCTGTCATCGTGCCGCTGGTCGTCGCGATCGGCTGCGGCCTGCTGGCCGGCCTGGTCAACGGCTCGTTGATCGCCTACACGCGCATTCCGCCCTTCATCGCCACGCTCGGCATGATGGTCACCGCGCGCGGCATCGCCAAATGGTGGTCCAAGGGACAGCCGATCTCGTTTCCCACCGACAGTTTCGCGGCCATCGGCAAGGGCCTGATGCCGGTCATCATCTTCATCTCACTGGCGATATTGTTCCAGCTGATCCTGAGCTACACCAAATACGGCAAGCACTGTTACGCCATCGGCTCCAATGAGGACGCCGCGCGCATGTCCGGCATCAACGTCAAGAATCACAAGATCCTCGTCTACTCCATTGCCGGCATCCTCGCCGCGCTCGCCGCCGTGGTGCTGAGCTCCAAGAACCTCACCGCCCAGGCCGGCATGGGCGTGATGTACGAACTCGATGCGATCGCCATGGCGGTCATTGGCGGCGTCTCGCTGTCGGGTGGCCGCGGCTCGATCATCGGCACGGTGATCGGCTCGCTGATCTTCGGCGTCATCATCTCCGGCTTCACCTTCCTGCGCCTCGACGCCTACTACCAGGAGATGGTCAAGGGCGTGATCATCGTCGGCGCGGTCGTTCTCGATCAATGGCGTCAACGCCGGCGAGCCATAGGAGCCTGACCATGTCGGACATCGTCCTGAAGACCGAAAACCTGACCAAGCGCTATGGCGGCGTGCATGCGTTGGAAGGCGCGAATTTCGAGCTGCTCAAGGGCGAGCATGTCGCCATCATGGGCGACAACGGCGCCGGCAAATCGACCTTTGTGCGCCAGATCACCGGCGTCGAGCAGCGCACCGATGGGAAGGTCTGGTTCGACGGCAAGGAAGTGAACTTCGCCGGCCCGATCGAGGCGCGCGAGGCCGGCATCGAGACCGTGTTCCAGAACCTGGCGCTCGCCGACGATCTCGACGTGCCGTCGAACCTGTTCCTCGGCCGCGAGAAGGTGTTGTTCAACCTCGGCCCGTTCTCGATCCTCGACCGCAAGGCCATGCGCAAGGCGACCGAGGCGGCGCTGGTCCGCACCGCGGTCAAGATTCCCAACCTCAACAATACGATCCGCCACATGTCGGGCGGCCAGCGCCAGTGCGTGGCGATCGCCAGGACCGCGACCTTCGCGTCCAAGCTGATCATCATGGACGAGCCGACGGCAGCACTCGGCGTGCAGGAGACGGCGCAGGTCGAAAACATCATCCGCACGCTGAAGGACAATGGCGAACCGCTGATCCTGATCAGCCACAACATGCGCCAGGTGTTCGACCTGGTCGACCGCATAGTCGTCTTCCGGCGCGGCCGCATCGTCGCCAATTTGCGCAAGCAGGACACCGACGGAAACGACATCGTCTCCTACATAACCGGCTCCAAGACCGGGGAGGCGGAACTTGCCGCGTAGCGACAGGTGCCGGGTCAGCGGACCGTCGGCGTCCGTCGACCTGCCGCGATCATAAAACCCTGTGCCTCGCCCCGATTGGGCGGGATACATTTCTTAAAACCATCCTCAAGGAAATCCCCATGCCTCTTCGCTTCGCTCTTCTCGGTGCCGGTCGTATCGGCAAGGTCCATGCCCGCGCCGTCGGTTCCAATCCCCAAGCCAAATTGGTTGCCGTGGCTGACGCCTTCGAGAAAGCGGCGAGCGACCTTGCGTCGGCCTATGGCGCCGAGGTGCGCAGCATCGAAGCCATCGAGAAGGCCGGGGATATCGACGCGGTCGTGATCTGCACGCCGACCGACACACATGCCGACCTGATCGAGCGCTTCGCCAAGGCAGGCAAGGCGATCTTCTGCGAGAAGCCGATCGACCTCAATGTGAAGCGCGTCGAAAAATGCCTGGCCGTGGTCGACAAGGCCAAGGCCACCTTGATGGTCGGCTTCAACCGCCGCTTCGACCCGCATTTCGCCGCCGTGCGCAAGGCGATCGACGACGGCGCCATCGGCACCGTCGAGATGGTGACCATCACCTCGCGCGATCCCGGCCCGCCGCCACTCGACTATATCAGCCGCTCGGGCGGTATCTTCCGCGACATGACCATCCATGACTTCGACATGGCGCGCTTCCTGCTCGGCGAGGAGCCGGTGGCGGTCAGCGCCCATGCCTCGGTGCTGGTCGACAAGAAGATTGGCGAGGCCGGCGATTTCGACAGCGTCAGCGTCATCCTTGAGACCGTATCGGGCAAGCAGTGCATCATCTCCAATTCGCGCCGCGCCACCTATGGCTATGACCAGCGCATCGAGGTGCATGGCTCGAAAGGCATGATCGCCGCCGAGAATCAGCGGCCGGTGTCGATCGAACTGGCCAATGAGAAGGGCTATACCCGCCCGCCGTTGCATGACTTTTTCATGACCCGCTATCTCGACGCCTACGCCAACGAGATTGCTGCCTTCATCGCTGCGGCGACATCGGGCAAGAAGGCCGCGCCGAGCGGCGCGGACGGCCTCGTCGCGTTGCGGCTGGCTGACGCCGCGCTGAAATCGGCCACGTCAGGCAAGACAGTGCGCCTCGACAAGGCCGGCTGAACCGAGATCGGACAAGGAGCATAGCCATGAGCGATTCATCTGGTCGCAATCTTGAGACGCGCGCCATCGTCACCGGCGGCGCGCAAGGCATCGGCTTCGCCGTCGCCGCGGCATTGGCCGACGAGGGCTGCCGCGCGCTGGCGCTGGTCGGCCGCTCGCAGGAGAAGGGGGACAAGGCCGTTGCCGCTCTGAAGAAAGGTGGCGTCGACGCCATCTTCATCAGTGCCGACGTCGCCAAAGTGGCCGACTGCAAGCGCGCCGTCGACACGGCGATCGCTCATTTCGGCACCGTCAATGCGCTGGTCAATGCGGCGGCCACCTCGGCGCGCGGGTCGCTGGTGGAGACGAGCGAAGAGCTTTTCGACACGATCTTCGCGACCAATGTGCGCGGTCCCTTCTTCCTGATGCAGGGCGTGGTGGCGCATCTGCTCGGACGCAAGGCGCCGGGCTCGATCGTCAATGTGCTGTCGATGTCGGCGCATTGCGGCCAGTCGTTCCTGACGCCCTATTCGACCAGCAAGGGTGCGCTGATGACGCTGACCAAGAATGTCGCCAATGCCTATCGCGGCAATCGCATTCGCTGCAATGCGGTGCTGCCAGGCTGGATGGACACCGAGGGCGAGGCGATCGTGCAGAAGAAATGGCACGATGCGCCTGACGACTGGCTGGAAAAGGCCGAGGCCGCGCAGCCGATGGGCCAGTTGGTGAAGCCGGACCAGCTTGCCCGGCTGATCAGCTACATGGTCAGTCCGCAGTCCGGCGTCATGACCGGGTCGCTGGTCGATTATGACCAGAACATCGCAGGATCGTCGCCGGAGTAGCATCAACGGAGCAGCCTCTCGTCCAGAACCAGCTCGGCCATGCGTCGGCCGAGAAGACCCGAAAATATCAGCGCCGGCGTGAACGGTTCCAGACCAAAGTACCCAGGGCTCTGAAAGCCCTCTCCTTCCCTGTTGCCGCCACCTCGCCATTCCCATATAGTCAAGATAGTCAGAATGGTCCTGGAGGCTGAGATGCAGTCTGCGCCTAAAGAGGGTACCAACTGGACGGTCGCCGGGGCAAAAGCCCGGCTCTCGGAGGTTATCGAGCGCGCGCAGTCTTCGCCGCAGACGATCACCAGAAACGGCAAACCAAGCGTGGTTGTCGTCTCGGCCGAGGAATGGCAGCGCAAGACCGCGCGCAAGGGTACGCTTGCGGAGTTCCTGATGGAGTCGCCGATGCGCGGCGCCGATCTCAACCTTGAGCGTCAGCGCGACGAACCTCGTGATCTGCCGCTGTGAGGCTACTGCTCGATACGAATGTCCTGTCCGAGGTGACAAGGCCGGCGCCGGACGCACGCGTTCTGGGCTGGCTGGACGGGCTTGATGAGGACCGCTCATTCATCAGCGTCGTGTCGATCGCCGAGATCCGGCGCGGCGTCGCCCTCATGGATGAGGGCCGGAAACGCGAGGCACTGGCCGAATGGCTCGCTCAGGACCTGCCGCAACGCTTCGAGCAGAGGGTTCTTCCGGTGGACGAACCGGTTGCCTTGGCCTGGGGCGACCTGATGGGCCTTGCGAAGCGCCGCGGTCGCGGTCTGTCGTCGATGGATGGCCTGATTGCAGCCACGGCGATTGCGCAGGAGCTCACCTTGGCAACGCGTAATACGAAGGATTTCGAAGGCTTTGGATTTGAACTCTTCGATCCCTGGACTGCGTGAACCGCCCGGAACTGCATGTTGAGCCTCGCAAGCGACCCGAGACGAGGAGGGATGCGTTTGCTCTCATACCGCTGGATTCGGAGCCTGAGTAGCCTAATCAGACGCGTGACAAGTGCCGCGGCTTCGGCTATAGGACGCGCATGATCAACCCGACCGCCTCGTTTTGGTACTTTAGCCACTTTAGCTCGCTGGCGGCGGGAGGATTGCGCTCGATCTGAAGATTGCAGCATCAAAATCCGAACAGCCGCCAGACCTGGCGGCTTTTTTGTTTCAGCCGGCAGGTCTCCCAATCAGGAGCAGAAAGCCGTGTTGACCACCACAGACGACCTTCGAGTCAAGGAAATAAGGGAATTGAGTACGCCGGACCAGGTGATGCGGGAAATACCGCGCACGCTGACGGCGACGCGCACCGTTACCGCATCACGCAACGCGATCCATGCCGTGCTGACCGGCACAGATGACCGGCTGGTGGTCATCGTCGGCCCCTGTTCGATCCACGACCCGGTCGCAGCCGTCGACTATGCCAGCCGGCTGGCGGCGCTGCGCGAGAACCTGTCGGATCGGCTGGAGATCGTGATGCGCGTCTACTTCGAGAAGCCGCGCACGACGGTCGGCTGGAAGGGCCTGATCAACGATCCCGACCTCGACGGCAGCTTCAACATCGACAAGGGACTGCGGATGGCGCGCAACGTGCTCTCCGCCGTCAACAATCTCGGCCTTCCGGCGGCGACCGAATTCCTCGACATGGCCACTCCGCAATACATCGCCGACCTCGTCGCCTGGGGTGCGATCGGCGCGCGCACGACCGAGAGCCAGATCCATCGCGAGCTCGCATCGGGACTGTCCTGCCCGGTCGGCTTCAAGAACGGCACAGACGGCAATTTGCGGATCGCCGCCGAGGCGGTGAAATCGGCCGCCCAACCGCATCATTTCATGGCGGTGACGAAGGGCGGACGCAGCGCCATCGCGACGACCACCGGCAACGAAGACTGCCACGTCATCCTGCGCGGCGGCATCCAGCCCAATTATGACGCGGCGAGCATCGCGGCAGCCAGCGCGGAGCTCGGGCGGATCGGCGTCGCGTCGCGGCTGATGATCGATGTCAGCCACGCCAACAGCTCGAAGAAGCCGGAGAACCAGCCAAAGGTGGCCGCCGACGTGGCGGGCCAGGTCGCGACAGGCGACGAGCGCATCATCGGCGTCATGATCGAGAGCAACCTTGTCGCCGGCCGCCAGGATGTCGTGCCCGGCAAGCCGCTCGTCCATGGCCAGAGCATCACCGATGGCTGCATCGACTGGGCGACCACCGAGGCGGTGCTGCACGGCCTTGCCGACGCCGTCGAGCAGCGTCGGTCGGCGCGGAACGCCATGGCCGCCAGCCGTCCGGGAGCGGCCTGATACGGAAGATTACCGCACATCCACCCAGCGCTTTTCCTCGAACGAGCGCGCCATCGCATGCACGGTGCGCTCGATCTCCAGGCCCTCGTCGAAGTCGATGATACGCGCCGGCTTGCCGGCCAGCCTGGTCAGCAATTCGTGGCATTCGATCATCTTGAGGTCGTTGAAGCCGAGGCCGTGGCCGGGCGCCGGCACGAAGGCATCATAGGGTTTGTGGTGCGGCGCCACCAGGATGGTGCGGTAGCCCTGCTCGGTCGGGCGGTCGGCGGTGAGATAGAGCTGGAACTCGTTCATCCGCTCCTGGTCGTAGAGGATCGAGCCCTTCGAGCCGAAGATCTGGATGGCGATGCGGCCCTTGCGACCCCAGGCCGAGCGGTTGACCAACAGCGTGGAGGCGACGCCATTTTCGAGATGCATCAAGACGCTGGCGATGTCGTAGGTTTCGACCGCGCGGCGGCCGCCCGAGGCAAGTTTGCGGTCGGCATAGGGCTTGGTCATGTCGCACATGACGCGGGCGACGCGGCCGAACAGCACCGAAACCAGCGACAGCGGATGCACGGCGAAATCGTCGAGCGCGCCGTAGCCGGACGCCGCCTCATGCTTCCAGAAGAACAGCGCCTCCGGATCGGCCATGAAATCCTCGTCCATCTCGATGCGCAGAAGGTTGACCTCGCCGATGATCTTCTCGTCGAGCAGCGCGCCGATATGGCGGATGGCGGGGTTCTGGATGTAGTTGTAGCCGAGCGCTGCCACCTTGCCGGACTTTTTCGCTGCCGCCGCCATGGCTTGCGCTTCGGCGAAGCTAGGCGCCATCGGCTTTTCGCACCACAGATGCTTGCCGGCTTCGAGTATGGCGATGGCCATTTCCGGATGGAACTGGTTCGGCGTGGTCAGCGACACGATTTCGACCTCGGGGTCGTTGACGACGGCGCGCCAGTCGCCGGAACCCTTGGCGAAGCCGAACTCGCCCGCCTTTCGTTTGGCAAGCTCGTCATTGACCTCGCCGAGATGGACCAGCCTCGGCTTGGCCACGTCGGGAAAGACGGTGCCAACCGCGTTCCAGGCGATGGCATGGCACTTGCCCATGAAGCCCGTGCCTATGAGGCCCACTCCGACCATTTCCGTCATCTCCAGATGCAAAGGGAAAACTGATGTGGATGAATTAGTCCATTTATTTAGCAAATGGAACGTGTGACTCATTTTTTATGGCCTTCTTGCACAAGCCCGCTATGATGAGCCAGGAGAGGGAATACCAACATGGCCTTGGGCGGAGCGACGATGGACGAACGGGTGCCCCGCGATTTCCAAACGTTGCGCGCGACGATCCTGGAGCGGCGCCAGAGCCTGCCCAAGCGTATCGCCCAGATCGCCGCCTATGCGCTCGACAACCCTGACGACATTGCCTTCGGCACCGCGGCCAGCATCGCCGCTTCAGCGGGTGTCCAGCCCTCGACGCTGATCCGCTTTGCCCAACAGCTTGGCTTCGACGGCTTCACCAGCCTGCAGCAGGTGTTTCGCGAGCGCCTGCGCGAGCGCAATTCCTCCTATGACGAAAGACTTGCGGCACTCCGCGCCAAGGCCGAGGAAGGCGCCGGCCACCGGGCGATTTTCGACGGTTTCGTCGCCGCTGCCAGCACCTCGCTCAGCGACATTTCGCGCACGCTGAACGAAGCGCATTTCGAAGAGGCGATCACCCTTTTGGCAAAAGCCGAGACGATCTATGTGCTGGCCAAGCGTCGCTCCTATCCGGTCGCCTCCTACATCGCCTATGCGCTGGGCAAGCTCAAGATCCGCAACCAGCTGATCGAATCGGCCGCCGGCCTGAACGCCGAGATGATCGGCTTTGCCACGCCTGCCGATGCCGTCATCGCCATCAGTTTTTCGCCCTATGCGCCGGCGACCATCGAGGAGACGCGCACCATCTCGGATCAGGGCGTGCCGATCGTGGCCATCACCGACAGTTCATTTTCGCCGCTTGCCCAATTCGCCAAGGTCTGGTTCGAGGTCGCCGAGGCCGATTTCGGCGGCTTCCGCTCGCTGTCGGCGACGATGGCGCTGGCCATGGCGCTGACCGTTGCCGTCGGCGAAAAGCGGCGCGACAGCGGCCGCAAGCCAAAGTCTAGATGACCTCCACGGCTGCTTCGCCTCCTGCCACAAGCCGCTCTGCGTCGCGTGCGGGTGGCGACCCGAACTGACGGGCATACTCCCGGCTGAACTGTGAAGCGCTCTCGTAACCGACGGCGAAGGCGACCTGTGCCACGTTGCCTGGTTGGGCAACCAGCAGATGGCGGGCCTCCAGCAGCCGGATTTGTTTTTGATATTGGATCGGGCTCATAGCCGTCGCCGCCTTGAAGTGGCGGTAGAATGCAGCGTTGCTCATATGGGCAATCTCGGCCAGATCCGCGACCCGGATTGGCTGATGGCAATGTGTCAGGATCCAGGTGATCGCCTTGCCTATCCGCGACAGATGGCCATCGGCACGCGCAAGCTGCCGAAGCTTCCCGCCTTGCGGGCCCTGCAGCAGCCGAAACAGCATCTCGCGCTCGAGCATGGCCGCCAGCACGGAAATCTCTGCCGGCCGGTCAAGCAGCCGCATCATTCGACGCAACGCGTCGAGCAGCTCGTCATTGACGGGAGAAGTGGAGAAATCGTCGCCGCGAAAGGCCGGCCCGTGCTCGACGAGGAGCGCGGCGACAGCCTGCAGGTCAAGGGTGAAGCCGATGGCCAGGTAGGGACGCGCGGCGCTCGCTTCGACTATCTGGCTGATGGTGGGCGTGTCGACAGTATAGATGAAATAGCTGGCGGGATTGTAACGAAGCGCCCGGTCGCCGATCAGAACCGTCTTCGCACCCTGCAGCACGAATAGGATCCCCGACCCCCACACGCCCGGCAATGGTGGCGTGGTGACCTCGCTGCGGCCGATCGAAACGCGGGGGATCGCCGTTGGTGTTCGTCGTCCGCGCGCATGCCGGCCGGCGATATCGATCAACTCCCGTAGCGCCTCGCTCATTGCGCCAGCATCGCGCATCCGCGCGGGCCGCGCAATAGTGTGAGAGGATTAGGCAAGAGCGCGAGAGGTTTCGGCGCGCGGCGCCCGCCGCGTCGCGCCATTTGTGGATCTCCACAAGGAACATGGAGACACCGATATGACGAAATCGAAAAGCGCTGTGGTGACCGGCGCCAACAAGGGCATCGGCCGCGAAATCGCCAGGCGGCTGGCGACGATGGGTTTTAAGGTCTGGCTCGGCGCCAGGCACGCCGAACGCGGCATCGCGGCGGCGCAAGCACTGCGCGCCGAAGGCCTGGACGTTCAATGGCTTGAGTTAGATGTTACACAGGACGAAAGCGTGGCGGCTGCCGCTAGAGTTGTCAGTGCGGAAAGCCCCTGCCTTGACGTGCTGGTGAACAATGCCGGTGTCGCCATCAATTACGACCCGCCGCCGAGCCAGCAGCGTGTGGCCGACATCCAGGCCACTTATGATGTCAATGTCTTCGGCCCGATCCGCGTGACACAGGCCTTCCTGCCGCTGCTTATTGCAGCGCCGGGTGCCCGCATCGTCATGGTGAGCAGTTCGACGGGATCCATCGGCCGCGCGCTCGATTCCGGCACCCCGAACCATTCGGTCAACTTGATGGGTTACGGCAGCTCCAAGACGGCCCTGAACGCCATCACCGTGGCCTTCGCCAGGGAGCTTGCACCGCAAGGCATCAAGGTCAACGCCGCGGCGCCCGGCTACACCGCCACCGATCTCAACGGGTATAAAGGCCACCGCACCGTGCAGCAGGCGGCCGAGATCGTCATACGCTTGGCGACCTTGGATGCCGATGGCCCGAACGCCGGCTACTTCAACGACGATGGTCCGCTTCCCTGGTGAATCGGCTTGCTGTTGGGCATAGCAATCTGGGCGCACGCCCGGAGGCAGATCCATCCCGTGCGCCTTTGCATAGGCACTTTTCAGCAAAGGAATGCTCGTTCCATATTGACTATGGATTGGAATTATTATTTCATATTGCTGGCGCCACGCTGCCGCTCGCGCGTGTAGCCCAAAACAACGTGTTGCCGAGACAACAAGGCCGACGGGAGGTACGAATGGGCGAAGCCGTGAACGCGAAACATGCGCCGCTCGACATTATCACCATCGGCCGCGCCTCGGTCGACCTCTATGGCCAGCAGATCGGCTCGCGCCTGGAGGACATCACCTCCTTTGCCAAGTCGGTCGGCGGCTGTCCGGCCAATATTTCGGTCGGCACGGCAAGGCTCGGCCTGCGCTCGGCGCTGCTCACCCGCGTCGGCGACGAGCAGATGGGCCGCTTCATCCGCGAGCAGCTGAAGCGCGAAGGGGTTTGTGTCGACGGCCTCAAGACCGATCCCGACCGGCTGACCGCACTGGTGCTGTTGTCGGTCGAGGAGGAAGGCGTCTCGCCGATGATCTTCTATCGCACCGACTGCGCCGACATGGCGCTTTCGGAGGACGATATCGACGAGGCGTTCATTGCCTCGGCGCGCGCCATTGTCGTCACCGGCACGCATTTCTCCCGCCCCAACAGCGATGCCGCGCAGCGCAAGGCCATTCGCATCATGAAGGCCAGGGGTGGCAAGGTGGTGTTCGACATCGACTACCGCCCCAACCTCTGGGGGCTCGCCGGACATGCCGAGGGCTTCGAGCGCTACGTCAAATCAGACCGGGTCTCGGCCCAGCTAAAGACCGTGCTGCCCCACTGCGATCTCATCGTCGGCACCGAAGAGGAGATCATGATCGCGTCGGGCGCAGACGATTGCCTGAGCGCGCTGAAGACCATCCGCTCGCTGTCATCTGCCACCATCGTCCTGAAGCGCGGCGCCATGGGCTGCATCGTCTATGACGGGCCGATCAGCGACGATCTCGAGGACGGCGTCGTCGGCAAGGGTTTCCCGATCGAGGTCTACAATGTGCTCGGCGCCGGCGATGCCTTCATGTCAGGCTTCCTGCGCGGCTGGCTCGGTGGGGAAAGCTTCGCCACTGCGGCGACCTGGGCCAATGCCTGCGGCGCCTTCGCCGTATCGCGGCTGCTTTGCGCGCCGGAATACCCGACCTTCGAGGAACTGCGGTTCTTCCTCAAGAACGGCAGCAAGCATATGGCCTTGCGCAAGGACGAGGCTATCAACCACATCCATTGGGCGACCACGCGCCGGCGCGACATTCCCGCGCTGATGGCGCTGGCCTGCGACCACCGTGTGCAACTCGAAGACGTCGCCGCGAAAGCCGGCGCCGATGTTTCGCGCATCCCCGCCTTCAAGGTGCTGACGGTCAAGGCGGCGGCAAGGGTCGCTGCCGGCCGTGCCGGCTACGGCATGCTGCTCGACGAGAAATATGGCCGCGACGCCATGTTCGAGTTCGCCCGCCACCCCTTTACCTGGCTTGGCCGGCCGGTCGAACTGCCGGGCTCGCGGCCGCTGCGCTTCGAATTCTCGCAGGACATCGGCTCGCAACTGGTCGAGTGGCCGGTCGATCATTGCATCAAATGCCTGTGCTTCTATCATCCCGACGATCCCGCGGCGCTGAAGGAAGAGCAGCAGCAAAAGCTCAGGGGCCTGTTCGAGGCGGCGCGGAAAGTGGGTAGAGAACTTCTCGTCGAGATCATCGCCGGCAAGCATGGCAAGCTCGATGACACGACGATCCCGCGGGCGCTGGAGGAACTCTATGCGCTCGGCATCAAGCCCGACTGGTGGAAGCTCGAACCGCAGGCGTCGGCAAACGCCTGGGCCAGGATCGAGGCGGTGATCCTGAAGCACGATCCATGGTGCCGCGGCGTCGTGCTGCTCGGGCTGGAGGCGCCGCAGGACGAGCTGGAGGCCGCCTTCGCCGCCACCGCCAAGGCGCCCATCGTCAGGGGCTTTGCTGTCGGCCGCACGATCTTCATCAATGCCGCCGAACAATGGCTTGCCGGCAGGATGTCCGACGACGAGGCGGTGGCCGACATGGCGTCCCGCTTCGAGAAACTGACCGACGCATGGCTTGCCGCGCGTGACCGCAAGGCAGCATAAGAAGGCGCGGCATAAGGACTGCGGAGGAAAACACCATGACCAAGACAATCCGCCTGACGATGGCGCAGGCGCTGACCCGCTTTCTCAGCAAGCAGATGACCGAGATCGACGGCAAGAGGATGCCGATCCTCGGCGGTGTCTGGGCGATCTTCGGCCATGGCAATGTCGCCGGCATCGGCGAGGCGCTGTATCAGGTGCGCGACGAACTGCCGACCTTCCGCGCCCACAATGAGCAGGCGATGGCGCATGCGGCGATTGCCTATGCCAAGGCCAATTTCCGCCGCCGCTTCATGGCGGCGACCAGTTCGATCGGGCCTGGCGCGATGAACATGGTGACGGCGGCGGCACTCGCGCATGTAAACAGGTTGCCTGTCCTGTTTCTCCCCGGCGATGTCTTCGCCAACCGCATCCCGGATCCGGTGCTGCAGCAGGCCGAGGATTTTTCCGACGGCACGGCGACGGTCAACGACTGCTTCAAGCCCGTGTCGCGCTATTTTGACCGCATCACCAGGCCGGAGCAGATCATCCCGGCGCTAAACCGCGCCATGCAGGTGCTGACCGATCCGGCGGAATGCGGCCCGGTGACGTTGTCGCTTTGCCAGGACGTGCAGGCCGAAGCCTATGACTATCCGGAGAGCTTCTTTGCCGAGCGGGTCTGGCATCAGCGCCGGCCGCGCCCGGACCGTGGCGAATTGGCTGCCGCGGTGGCGGCGCTGAAGGGCGCGAAGAAGCCGTTGGTGATCGCCGGCGGCGGCGTGCTCTATTCGCAGGCTTCCGGAGAACTGGCGAAGCTCGTGCAAGGCGCCGGCATGCCGGTCTGCGAGACGCAGGGCGGCAAATCCTCGCTGCCGGACGATCATCCGCTCAACATGGCGGCGGTCGGCGTCACCGGCACCTCGGCAGCCAACCGGCTGGCGGAGGAGGCCGACGTGGTGCTTGCCGTCGGCACCAGGCTGCAGGATTTCACCACCGGCTCCTGGGCGCTGTTCAAGAATTCCGGCAGGACCATCATCGGCCTCAACGCCCAGGTCTTCGACGCCGGCAAGCACGGGGCGCTGCCGCTGGTCGCCGACGCGGCAGAAGGGCTCTCCGAGCTCGGCGCGGCGCTGAAGGGCTGGAAGGCCCCCGCCGCCTGGACCGACAATGCGGTGAAGGGCAAGACGGCATGGCAGGCCGAAGCCGGCAAGGTGACGGCCTCGACCAATGCCGCCTATCCGTCCGATGCGCAGGTGATCGGCGCTGTACAGCGCGCCATGGGTTCAGGCGTAACCCTGCTCCATGCCGCCGGCGGCCTGCCCGGCGAGTTGCACAAGCTCTGGCAGGCGGGCGCCCCCGGCTCCTACCATGCCGAATACGGCTTCTCGACCATGGGCTATGAGATAGCCGGCGGGCTCGGCGTCAAGATGGCCAAGCCCGACGAGGAGGTCGTCGTGATGATCGGCGACGGCTCCTATCTGATGCTCAATTCCGAGATCGCGACCTCGGTGATGCTCGGTCTCAAGCTCACCATCGTGCTGCTCGACAACAGGGGTTATGGCTGCATCAACCGGCTGCAGATGGCGACCGGCGGCGCCAACTTCAACAATCTGCTGAAGGACGCCCGCCACGAGGCGATGCCCGACATCGACTTTGCCGCGCATGCGGCAAGCCTCGGCGCCATTGCCGAGAAAGTGTCGTCGATCGCCGGGCTGGAAACGGCGCTGACAAAGGCGAAAGACAATAGCAAGACGACGGTACTGGTCATCGATACCGACCCGCTGGTGTCGACCGATGCCGGCGGTCACTGGTGGGATGTCGCCGTGCCGGAAGTCTCGGTGCGGCCACAAGTGAACGCCGCGCGCAAGACCTATGAAGAAAACCGGCAGATGCAGAAGGTTGGAAATTGAAGTCGGCGAGGCCATGCCCCTACCTCCCCCTTGTGGGGAGGTCGGACCGAAGGTCCGGGTGGGGATCTGGCGCCGCACCCCACCCCGCTGCTTCGCAGCGACCCTCCCCACAAGGGGGAGGGTGGACACGAACTGACATTGGAGTGACGACTTGAAAGCCAAATTGGGCATGTCCCCCATCGCATGGTGGAACGACGATCTTGCGGAATTGAGCGATGACGTGTCGCTGGAGGAATGCTTGGCGCAATCGCGCTCGGCAGGCTTCACCGGCATGGAAATGGGCCGCCGCTTTCCCAATGACCCCAAGGTGATGCTGCCGATCCTGAAGGAGGCCGACGTGACGCTTTGCGGCGGCTGGTTTTCAGGCACGCTTGTCGAAGAGGATATGGCAAGGAATAAGGATCGCATCCAGCCGATGATCGAACTGTTCAAGGCCGTGAACGCGCCTTGCATCGTCTATGGCGAGGTCGGCCGTTCGATCCAGGGCGACCGCTCCAGGCCGCTGGCCACCAAGCCAAAACTTTCCGGCGACGAGATGAAGGCCTATGCCAGGCGCCTGACCGAGTTTGGCGAATGGTGCGCCGAGCAAGGCATGCCGCTCTCCTACCACCATCACATGGCGGCGGTCGTCGAGACCGAACCGGAGCTCGATGCCTTCATGCGCCATTCGGGCGAAGGCATTCCGCTGCTGCTCGATGCCGGCCATCTCGCCTTCGCCGGCGGCGACGTGCTGCGCGCCATCGACAATCACCACCGGCGCATCAATCATGTCCATGTCAAGGATGTGCGCATGGGTGTGATCGACAAGCTCGACCGCACCAGGCAATCCTTCCTCGATGCGGTGGCACTGGGCGCCTTCACCGTGCCGGGCGACGGCTCGCTGGATTTCGGCGCCATCGTGCAAAGGCTGGCGGATCATGGCTACGAAGGCTGGTTCGTGGTCGAGGCCGAGCAGGACCCGAAGAAGAATCCGCCACTCAAGATGGCTGAAGTCGGTTACAAGGAGTTGATGCGGGTGATGACGGCCGCGGGCTACACGGTGGAGACACAGGGCTTCCCCAATGCCTGATTGCGGTGGTTCTCGGTGAAGCAGGCTTGCTGTAGGTTGATCCTATGAAGGATTCAGAACACCCATTCTTTCGGCCGCTCTGGCGGCGCGTCGCCATCGTTGCGGTCTGCCTGGTGTGGGCGGTGATCGAATTTGCCTCCGGCACGCCGTTCTGGGGCGTGATCGCGCTCGGCTTCGCCGGCTACGCCATCTGGCAGTTCTTCTATCTCTACAAGCCGGCCGACGAGAGCAAGGCATCGGCTGACGCCGAACCGAAGGAATGACGCCAGTCATGGCGCAGAGGTATTACGGATCGGACACTGCGTGCGTGACGGATCGCCTGCGTCGGCGATTAGCCGGAACTCCTCTCGTTTCGTCATCCTGGGGCGGAGCAAGGAGCGAAGCGACGCGGCGCAGATCCCAGGATCCATGCCGTGACTTCCGAACGCTCGCTGCGGTGCAGAATTCTGGTCCGCTGCGCTCTTCGACTGAGGTTACGGCATGGATCCTAGGGTCTTCGCGACGGAGCTTCGCTCCTGCTACGCCCTAGGATGACGAAGTTGGGAGGCCTCGGCCAATCTCGAAGATTTTCCACGGTCCTTTCAAACGGCTTGGCTTCACAGGCCTGTAGCTCGTCAAGCCAATGGGATAGGAGAGAAAGATGTCGAAACTGCTGGTAAAGGCCAACAGGGGCCATGGCCGCGTCGCCCATGTCACGCCAAAAGGCGCCGGCTGGACCTATGTCGGCTTCGACCTGCATCGGCTGCGGCCCGGCGAGAGCGCTTCCGGCCAGACCGCCGACCGCGAGGTCTGCCTGGTGTTCGTCACCGGCAAGGGCAAGGCGATGGCCGGCGGCAAGGATCTCGGCCTGCTCGGCCAGCGCATGTCGCCCTTCGAAGGCAAGCCGTGGTCGGTCTATGTACCGGAGGGTTCGGATTGGGCGGTAACCGCCGACACCGATCTCGAACTCGCCGTCTGCTCGGCGCCCGGACTTGGCGGCGGCCTGCCTGTCCGCGTCATCGCGCCGGACGATCTCGGCCAGGAGGTCCGCGGCAAAGGCACCAACACGCGCTACGTCACCAACATCCTGCCGGAGGGCAAGCCGGCCGACTCGCTGCTGGTGGTCGAAGTCATCACGCCAGGCGGCCATACGTCGAGTTATCCGCCGCACAAGCACGACCGGGATAATCCGCCGGCCGAATCCTATCTCGAGGAGACCTATTACCACCGCCTCAACCCGCCGCAGGGCTTTGCCTTCCAGCGCGTCTACACCGATGCCGACAAGAATGGCGCCCGCGCGCTGGACGAGGCGATGGCGGTCGAGGACGGCGATGTCGTGCTGGTGCCCGAGGGCTACCACCCATGTGCCGCCTGCCACGGCTATGACCTCTATTATCTCAACGTCATGGCCGGGCCGAAGCGGACGTGGAAATTCCACAACGCGCCGGAGCACGAATGGCTGATGAAGGCCTGATCGATCGTTCCCTAGACCGCATTGATTGGTCCAGAACGAAAAAATCGTCGGCTAATGATCCGATCCGGTCGGTTTGCCATCGAAAATGCTGCAAAGCTTCGTCAATTCGTCATGCAAATCGCCTATGGCAGCGGTGCTGACGAGGACTCTCGATGCGCTACGCGATCTATTTTACCCCCCTGCAGGACGAGCCGCTGGCGCGGATCGCCGCCAACTGGCTTGGCCGTGACCCCTTCGGCGCCGCGACCCGGCCGGTCGAGGCGGTGGGTGATTTGTCGGCGGCGGAAGTCGCCTTTCATACGGCTTCGGCGCGCCGCTACGGTTTTCATGCGACGCTGAAGGCGCCTTTCCGGCTGGCTGCGAGCGAGACGGAAGCCTCGCTGCGGGCCGCACTCGACAGCTTTGCCGAAGCGACGCCCGTGGTGATGATCCCGCGCCTTGTCGTCAGCCAGATCGACGGCTTCCTTGCGCTGGTGCCGGAGGCGCCACTGCCGGCGCTCAATCGCTTCGCCGGCGATGTCGTGCTCGCCTTCGACCGCTTTCGCGCGCCGCTGACCGAGGCCGAAATCGAGCGGCGCAGCCCCGATTCGCTGAAGCCGGACGAATTCCGCAACCTCTGCCAGTGGGGCTACCCCTATGTCTTCGAGACCTTTCGCTTCCACATGACGCTGTCCGGCCGCGCCGGGCCACAGGAAAGCCTTCGTCTTCGCGCAGCAATCGACAGCCTGTTTGCCGAGGTCTTGCTGCGGCCGGTGCCGGTGGACGCGTTGACGCTGTTTGTCGAAACCGAACCTGGCGCCCCGTTCATGGTGCTTTCCCATCACGCGCTCGGGCGCCGGTCGGCGAGAAAGACTGCCTGATTTGTTTCAACCGCATTTGTGCGACGCCAATTGCTTTCAATTGGCTGAAAAATGCTCCAAGGACTGCGTGAAATGACTGCCGAAACCGTTCTGAACAATGCCCGCATCGTGCTTGCCGACGAGATCGTCGACGGCTCGCTGGTGCTGCGCGACGGCCTGATCGCCGGCATCGAACCCGGCGCCAGCCGGACTGGCGAGGACATGGGTGGCGACTACATCATCCCCGGACTGGTCGAACTGCACACCGACCATCTCGAAGGCCACTACGCGCCGCGGCCGAAGGTGCGCTGGAACCCGATCGCCGCGGTGCTCGCCCATGACGCGCAGGTGGCGACCGCCGGCATCACCACCGTGCTCGACGCCTTGCGCGTCGGCATGGACGAGGACGCCGACCTGACCGCCGACGACATCCGCAAGCTGGCCGACGCGATCGAGGACAGCGTCGAGCAGGATCGGCTGAGGGCCGACCATTTCATCCATCTGCGCTGCGAGGTTTCGGCGCCGGATTGCCTCAGGGCTTTCGCCAATTTCGAGACCGACGACAGGGTGAAGCTGGCATCGCTGATGGACCATGCGCCGGGCCAGCGCCAGTTCGTCAATCTCGACACCTACGCCTATTACTACCAGCGCAAGCTGAAGCTGACGGATCGCGACTTCCAGAAATTCTGCGAGAAGCGGATGGCGGAATCGGCGGTGAACTCCGGCCCGAACCGCGTCTTCATCGCCGCCGCCTGCCATGAGCGCGGCATCGTGCTGGCCAGCCATGACGATGCCACGAAAGGCCATGTCGACGAGGCGATCGAGCAAGGTGTCCGCGTCGCCGAATTCCCGACCACCGCGGAAGCGGCAAGGGCCTCCAAACAGGCCGGGCTTGGCGTGCTGATGGGTGCGCCGAACGTCATGCGCGGCGCCTCGCATTCGGGCAATGTCTCGGCCCGCGCGCTGGCCGGCGACGGGCTGCTCGACATATTGTCGTCCGACTACATTCCCTTCAGCCTGATCCAGTCCGCCTTCTTCCTCGGCGATGTGGTCGAAGGCATTTCGCTACCGCAGGCGGTGGCGATGGTGTCGAAGAACCCGGCCGAGGCGGTCGGGCTCAGCGATCGCGGCGTGATCGAAACGGGACGGCGCGCCGACCTCGTGCGCGTGCGCGTCGATGACCATGTCCCTGTCGTCCGCACCGTCTGGCGGCAGGGTAGCCGCGTCGCATGATGGCGTCGGCATTGATCGAGCGCGAATTGTCGTCCGCGGCGTTTCCAATTCGCGAGGGCGTCTTCGTCGCTGTCGTCGGGCCGAGCGGCGCCGGCAAGGATACGGTGATCGGCCATGCCCGCGCCCTGTTTGCCGACGAAAGCCGGTTGGAGTTCGTGCGCCGGGTCATTACCCGGCCGAGCGACGCCGCGAGCGAGGACCACGACACGCTGGCCGATGCGGCCTTTGCCGAGGCCGAAGCCGACGGCGCCTTCGCCATTTCCTGGGAAGCGCATGGCCTGCACTATGGCATTCCGGCGGAAGTCGACAGTTCGGTCGCCAATGGGCGCGTTGCGATTGCCAATGTGTCGCGCGCCGTCATCCCGAAGCTGCGCGAACGCTACGCCAATCTGGCGGTCGTCGAGATCACCGCATCGCCGGAAATCCTGGCCGAGCGGCTGGCCATGCGCGGCCGCGAGTCGCGCGGCGAAGTGCTGGCGCGGCTTTCGCGCAGCACCAATGTGGCCTTGTCCGGGCCGGGCATCACCTCGATCGACAATAGCGGTCCGCGCGAGGCAGCAGGCGGGCGTTTCGCCGAGGTGCTGCGCAAGGCGATGGCATTTTCGGACATGTCGGGGCTGATTTGACTTGCCTCCCCCTTTTTAGCGGGGGTGCGAAGAACTCGTCCTTGAGAGGACCCCCACCCCGGACCTGCGGTCCGACCCTCCCCACAAGGGGGAGGGTAAGAGCAGTTATTCCGCAGGCGCGCCGGCGGCGCCCTTGCGGGTCGCGTCGAGCATCTGCCGCCGCTCACGAAACACGCCCCATTGCTGGTCGACCAGCACGCCGATCAGGATCACCCCGCCCATCACCGCGAAGTTGAGCGAGGAGGGGATGCCGAGCAGATTGACGAGATTCTGCAATTCCTGCAGCAGCACCGTGCCGAGCAGGACACCGATCAGCGAGCCTTCGCCGCCGCGCAGCGAGAAGCCACCGAGCACGGCGGCGGCAATGGCGTAGAGTTCGTAGAACTGGCCGTGGCTGGCCGGCGAGATCGAGCGCGTGTACATGGCGAAATAGATTGCCGACAGCGCCGTCAGCACGCCGCAGATGACATAGGCGGCCATGACGACGCGGCCGGTGCGGATGCCGGAATATTTCGCCGCTTCCTCGTTCTTGCCGATGGCATAGAGATAGCGCCCGAACACCGAACGGTGCAGCACCACCCACATGACGATGGAAATGACGATCAGCGCGATGAAGCTGTTCGGCACGCCATAGCTGCGACCGGCGGTCAGGAATTCCAGTTCGGGAAAATTCTGGCCGAAGGCGAAACCCGCCGTGCCGTCGCCGGTGTAGAAGCGCGCCACGCCGCGATAGATCAGCAGGCCGCAGAGCGTGACGACGAAAGGCTGCAATTTGAGCCGGGTGATCAGCCAGCCATGCGCCAGGCCTATGATGGCGCCGAGCACGATGATGAGCACGAAGGCCAGCGGCCACTCCATTTCGCGCACGGCGATGAAGTCGATGAACAGCGTGCCGAGCAGCGCGACCACCGATCCCACCGACAATTCGATGCCGCCGGTGATGATGACGAAGGCCTGGCCGATCGAAAGTATGCCGAACAGGCCGATCAGGTTCGAGGTGTTGGCAAGGTTGATCGGCAAGAGGAAGCGCGGGTTGATGATCGCCACCACCGCTCCGACCACCAGGATCAGCATCAGCAGGCCGAGATCTTTTTTGCTCATCGTCTTCTCCCCAATGCCTGTCTAAGCAAATTGCGCAGTTCCGCGAGGCCGGTGGCAAACTATTTCGGCTTCTTGCCCACGGCCAGCAGCAGCACATTCTCCTGGCTGAAGTCGTCCTTGTCGAGAATGCCCGAAATCTGGCCTTCATGCATGACGGCGATGCGGTCCGAGACCCCGATCACCTCTTCCATGTCGCTGGAGATCATCAGCACGGCGACGCCGGCATCGGCCAGCGCCCGCATCAGCCCGTAGATCTCGGCCTTGGCGCCGATGTCGATGCCGCGTGTCGGCTCGTCGAGGATCATGACCTTGGGGTTCATCGCCAGCCATTTGGCGAGCACGACTTTTTGCTGGTTGCCGCCCGACAGCGTGCCGGTGCGCGTCGCCACCGAAGGCGCCTTGATGCCGAGGTTGTTCTTCTGCTTCTCGGCGGTGGCGGCCTCGGCGCTGGCCGAGACCAGCTGATGTCTTGCATGCGCCGGCAGATTGGGCAGCGAAATGTTCTGGGCGATCGACAGGTCGAGCAGGACACCGTTCAGCTTGCGATCCTCGGGGACGAGGAAGATGCCGTTGGCCACGGCGTCGGCGGCCGACCCCAGCGCCAGTTCCTGTCCGTCCAGCTTGACGTTGCCGCCAAAGCGCTCGTCGATGCCGAACAAAACGCGCGCCAGCTCGGTCCGGCCGGAGCCGACCAGGCCGGCCAGGCCGAGGATTTCGCCATGCCTGACGTCGAGATCGACCGGCCGGTCGGGATAGGCGCCGGTGCGCACCGCCTTGGCCGACAGTGCGACGGAGCCAGGCGCGCGTGCCGATTCAGAGGCTTTTTCGCGCTCCTTCAGCATGCGCCCGATCATCAGCTTGACCATCTGGTCGTGATTGATGGCGCTCTTTGGCAAGGTACCGGCCAACATCCCGTCTCTCAGCACAACGACGCGGTCGGCGACCCGCTCGACCTCGTGCAGGCGGTGCGAGATGAAGATGACGCTGATGCCCTCGGTCTTCAGCGCCTTGATGACGTCGAGCAGCTTGTCGGTCTCGGCGATCGGCAGGCTCGAGGTCGGCTCGTCGAGGATGACCAGCCGCGCCCTGATCGACAGCGCCTTGGCGATCTCGACCATCTGCTGCTGGGCCAGCGACAGGGCCGATACCGGCGTGTCGGCCGAGAAATTGGCGCCGACGCGTTTGAGCAGGGGCGCCACTTGCGTACGCAGCTTAGCGCGGTCGACCAGCTTGAGCGGACCGCCACGCAGCGGCTCGCGACCGAAGAAAATGTTGGCGGCGACGTCCAGGTTTTCGAACAGATTGAGTTCCTGGTGGACGAAGGCGATGCCCGAACCGAGGCTGCCTTCCACGGTCAGTCCGTCATGTGCGACCCCGTCGACCGTGATCGTGCCAGTGTCCGGCCTGGTCACGCCGCCGAGTATCTTCATCAGCGTCGATTTGCCGGCGCCGTTCTCGCCGACCAGGCCGATGACCTCGCCGGGCCTGACCTCCATCGAGAACCCGTCCAGCGCCACTACGCCGGGATAGGTCTTGCGCACGCCCTCCAGGCTCAGGAACGGAGCGGTCGTCGATGCAACGATGGATGTGTCGGAATAATTCATCACGCCTGACAGCAGCCGGTGGGCCACAGACTGACGGGCCTGGCGAGGCCCGTCAATACGAACGCCGGCTCAAGGCAAACCCTGAGCCGGCGCATCGGTGCTCGTCTTACTTGCCCGCCATCGCCGCAAGGCTCGCGGCATAGCCGTCGACATCGTCCTTGCCGATGATCTTGGTCGGGATGATGATGAGCCCGTCGGCCGGAATGCCCGACTTGTCGCCCTTGAGATAGCCGGCCATCAGCTTCATGCCCTGATAGGCCCATTCGAAGGGCTGCTGCACGACGGTGGCCGCCACCGTGCCTTCCTTGACGCCGCCCAGCGTGATCGGATCGTCGTCGAAGCCGACGACCGTGATCTGGCCGAGCTTGCCGGCGTCGCGCAGCGCTTCATAGATGCGCGGCGTGTTGTAGGAATAGAAGCCGACCATGCAGGTCACGTCGGGGCTGGCAACCAGCGCGTCCTCGACATTCTTCTTGGCGCGGGCCTGGTCGATGTCGTCGCCGCGCACGTCGACCAGCTCGATCTTGGTGCCGGCGAGCCCGTCCTTCATGCCCTGGATGCGCTCCTTGGCATTGTCGGCGCCGAGCAGGCCGACGAAGCCGAGGCACTTGCCGCCATCGGGCATCGCCTTCTTGGCGATCTCGGCCGCCTGCTTGCCGGCATCGACATTGGACGAGCCGATATAGGCGACGCGCTTGGTCTGCGGGGCGTCGCTGTCGGTGGTGAACAGCGCCGTTTCCGAGGCGATCTTGTTCAGCCCGTCGGTCGAGGTCTTGGGGTCGACGGCCGACACCATGATTCCCTTGACGCCTGCGGTCACTAGGTCGTCCATCAGCCGCTGCTGGATGGCGACCGACGACTGCTCGGGATATTTGAGCTCAAGATTATAGTCGGGCAATTCGCCCTGCGCCTTCTTCACGCCGGCTTCCGCCGCCTTCCAGAAGTCGGACGCGCCGTTGACGACGAAGGCCAGCGTCGGCTTGTCCTGGGCGCGCGCGATTGCGCTCACCGACAGGCCAAGCAGCAGAGTCGCCGCGGCGACGGATGCAGTTCGCATTACAGATTTCATGTTCAACCTCCCTTTGGCACAGTCATTTCTGATCTGAATTTGTCGATTGCGGCTTGGACGCCTCCTCCTCAAGGGTTGCGGCAGCGAAAGAACGGCGCCAGCCGCGATCGGAACTCTAGACACACATTTGACGTTCGTAAATAGTCAGATTTGTCTGACATTTTCGTGATTGTGTGGCGTCCCTCCCCGGCCTTGGCCGGCCGCTTCGGCACGTCGCACGGTGGTTTCGCAGCGCCCGGCTCGACCTCGATACGGACACGGCGGATTGACACTAGATCGCTTGCGGCTATTAGTAAATAACTATTAGTTATGCGGCTGGAAGTCATCCGCTCAGCGTAAGGAGGCGCGAGCAGCAGAATCGTAAGGGAGGAGGATTTTAGTGATCGGCTGCGCTGTTGCAGCGCAGCAAAACTGGGGAAAATCGTGCAGACTTTGTTTGCCGTGTGGCGGTCGGCGCATGGCCAGCACCGCCTGCTAATAATGATCAATGCCTGCATTCTCCATAAATGCGTCACGCCGGCCGTCTTGCCGTCGCGCTTGGCCTTTGCTTAAGAACAGGCCGGGATTGGGAACCATGCTGCCATGAGCGAACCGACGGATACCCTCGAAGCCACCAGGCGCCGCAAGCCGGCGGGCAAGAACCCGAAAGGCCGCGTCACCATGACCGACATCGCCAGGGCCGCCGGCTGCTCGCAGGCGACGGTCTCCTTCGTGCTCAACGACACGCCAGGCATCAGGCTGTCGCAGCAGACCCGCGAGCGGGTGATCGAGGCCGCGCGGGCTCTCGGCTATGCGCCGCCGGCCTTTTCCGCTCTGCGTGCCCCCGTCGCGCCGTTCGAAGGATTGGACGGGGTTATCGGCTTTGCCGTCGACCAATTGGCGACCAGCCCAGAGGCGGTGGTCGCCATCGAGGGAGCACGCCAGGCCTCATGGAATGCCGGCAACGTGCTCCTGGTTGCGCAGACGATGGGCGATGCCGTCATGGAACCGCGCGCCATCGCGGCGCTGACCAAGCGGGGGATTTCGGCGCTGATCTACATGACCATCTTCACCCGCGAGATATCGGCGCCCGACTATCTCTACGGCCTCGATATCCCGGTCATCCTGCTCAATTGCTATACGTCGGACTATGCCTTTCCCGCCGTGGTGCCGAGCGAGATCGCCGGCGGGCAGAGTTCGACCCGGCATCTGATCGGCCACGGCCATCGCCGCATCGCCACCATAACCGGCGAGCCCTGGATGCAGGCGGCGCAGGACCGGCTGAAGGGCTACCGCCGGGCGCTCGCCACGGCCGACATCCCGTTCGATCCGGAGCTGGTGGTCGAAGGCGACTGGTCGGCAAGTGCTGGCTATGCGGCGACCGTCAAGCTGCTGACGCTGAAGGACCGGCCGACGGCCATCTTCTGCCAGAACGACCGTACCGCCATCGGCTGCTACGAGGCGCTGAAGGAGGCCGGCTTGCACATCCCACAGGACATCTCGGTCGTCGGCTATGACGACGAGGAGATCGCCCGCCATCTGTTCCCGCCTTTGACGACATCGATCCTGCCGCATATGGCGATGGGGCAATGGGCGATCGAGCAGCTCGAGGTGCCCGCGCCGCCCGGCCGCGGCCGCTATCCCATCACCAAGCTCGAATGCCCGCTGGTCGAGCGGGAATCGGTTGCGGCCCTGGCGGGGTGACTGCGCATTCGCACGGACTGACAGCCAGCTGAGGCCCTGCGTCCACCCGCGCTGAACTCCGAAGCTGCTGTTGGATCGCCTTGACGATTTTAGGCGAGACCCGCTTCAAACGGAAGCGATCCTGTTCGCTCATCGTCTGGTGGTCTCGTGGTTTCCTGGATGCAAGTTTTGCGAATTGGCATACGGTTCGCGCCAGTCTGGCTGTGGTAAAACCTGGAATGCAAGGGAACAATCGAAACAATCACGGTGGAACCCATGCTAGATCCGCATCGGCAATTCGCCAGGAGTAGATTGCAATGACTTCCCAGCATCGCCCTGGCCCGCCGCGCGATTTCGTCGGCTATGGCCGGCGGCCGCCGCAAATCACCTGGCCGGACGGACGCCTGGTCGCCGTCAATCTGGTGGTCTGCTACGAGGAAGGTTCGGAATACTCCCTGTTCGAGGGTGACAGTCATAGCGATGGCTGGGGCGAATATCCATTGTCGGCTCCGGACGGCATCCGCGATCTCGGCACCGAAACGCATTTCGAATATGGCAGCCGCGTCGGCATCTGGCGGATCGCCAGGCTGCTCGAACGGCATGGCGTCCACGCCACGATATCGAGCTGCGCCGAGGCGCTGCGGCGCAATCCGGAGGTGACGGCATGGCTCAGCCAATCGGGCCATGACGTGCTCGGTCACGGCCTGCGCTGGACCGAACAATGGACGCTGAGCCGCGACGAGGAGCGCGACCATCTGCGGCGCGCCATCGCGCTGTTCGTCGAATTGCTCGGCGAGCGGCCGATCGGCTGGAACAGCCGTTCCTTTCCCAGCATCAACACGCGCGACCTGCTGATCGAGGAAGGCGGTTTCCTCTACGATTCGGATCCGTGCAACGACGATCTGCCGTATTTCGTGCCTACCAAGGACGGGCGTCTCCTGATCGTTCCCTATTCCAAGACCTTGAACGACAGCCGGTATCTGGTCAGCCCCGGCTATGTGACGCCGAAAGACTTCGTCGACAATGTCGAGAGCTATCTGGACTTCCTGATCCGGGAAGCCAGGGAGGAAGGAGGGCGCATGATGACGATCGCCGTCCATGCGCGATGGACGGGCCAACCCAACAGGGCCGCCGCACTGGAGGGCGTGATCGAGGCGGTTCTGTCGAGGTCGGAGGCCGGCTTCATGCGCCGCAACGACATCGCCCGGTACTGGCTGTCGCTGTTTCCGGCCGAGGGCGACGCGCCATGATCGCCATGCCCGCTCGATTTGACCTCGTCGTGCGCGATGGCCTGGTGGCGGCCGGCGACGCCACGGTGCGGGCCGATATCGGCATTCGCGACGGGTGCATCCGGGCCATCGCGGATCGCCTTGAGGATGCCATTCAAATCGTCGAGGCCAAGGGACGCCTCGTGCTGCCCGGCGGCGTCGATGCGCATTGCCACCTGGACCAGCCCAACTATGGCGCGGTGTGTGCCGACGATTTCCGCAGCGGCACGCTCTCGGCGGCCTGCGGCGGAACGACGACGATCGTGCCGTTCGCCATGGCCCATGCCTCGGATCCGCTGGCCGAAACCGTCGCTGCCTACCGCCGCAAGGCCGAAGGCCAGGCCCTGATCGACTACGCCATTCATCCGACCATACAGGCAGCGACCGCCCAGACGCTGGAGCAAGACCTGCCCGAGCTGATCAGCAACGGCTACGCCTCGCTCAAGATCTTCACGACCTATGACGATTTCCGGCTCGGCGACCCAGAGATCCTGGCAGTCTTCAAGGTGGCGGCACGGCATGGCGCGCTTGTCATGGTGCACGCGGAAAACGACGCCATCATCGCGATGCTGAAAAAGGATCTGCTGAGCAAGGGCCATGTCGCTCCCCGCTTCCACGCCAAGGCACGACCGCCGATCGTTGAAAGCGAGGCGATCCACCACATCGCCAGCTTTGCCGAACTGACCGGCGCCGAGGTTCTGATCGTCCACGTCTCCAGTAGAGTTGGCCTTGAAGAAGTAACGCGCGCCCGCGCCAGAGGCGTCAAGATCCATGCCGAGACATGTCCGCAATATCTGCTCCTTACCGAGAAAGACCTCGATCGCGACATTGTTGAAGGCGCGAAGTTCATGTGCAGCCCGCCGCTGCGGACCGTCGCCGATCAGGAGGCGCTGTGGGCCGGCATGGCGCGGGGCAGTGTCGCCATCCATTCCTCCGACCATTCGCCCTACCGACTGACGGGACCGGGCGGCAAGCTGCGGCACGGCCCGCAATCGCGGTTCGACCAGATTGCCAACGGCATGCCCGGACTGGAGCTGCGGCAGCCCCTGTTGTTCAGCGAGGGGTATCTCAAAGGCCGCATCAGCCTTGCCCAGTTCATCGCGCTGAGCTCCACGAATGCCGCCGAACTGCATGGCATCGCCCCGCGGAAAGGTTCGATCGCCATCGGCGCCGACGGCGATCTGGTGATCTGGGACCAGGACCGGGAGACGCCTGTCACGCCGGATCTGCTGCACGACAATACCGGTCACACGCCCTATGCGGGCATGCGTATCCGGGGCTGGCCGGTGACCACCATCGCGCGCGGCGAGGTCATCGTCGACGACGGGCATGTCCTCGGCAAGGCCGGACGCGGCCGCTTCGTTCCGTCAAGGGCAAGGGTTGCCTCATGAGCCGGCTCGTCACCATAGAAGCCGCAACCGAGATGGTTCCCGCGCTCCAGCGCGCCATCGCGGCGACTCGGGAGGACAAGCCCGCGTTCGTCGAATGCGTGACCCGCGAGGAGCGCCGGATCCCAGGGCTGTCATGACCACCTTCGACATTCTTCTGCGCGGCGGCCAGGTGGTCGATGCCGACGGTATCCATCAGCTGGACCTCGCTTTCAGCGGCGGCAGGATCGCGGCGCGACTCGCGCCTAGCGAGCCGGCGGAGGCCGCGCGCGTCGTTCAAATGGGCGGCAAACTCCTTCTGCCCGGCCTCGTCGATGCGCATGTGCATCTGCGCGAGCCCGGCATGACCTGGAAGGAAGACTTTGCCAGCGGCACGCGGGCGGCGATCGCGGGCGGGGTGACCACCGTGCTGGTGATGCCGACCGACGATCCATGGACCGCTTCGGCAGCCGACTTCAGGGCCAAGCGGGCGCTGGCCGAAGGCCGGATCTTCTGCGATGTCGGCTTGCAGGTCGTGGTTGGCCGCGACCATTTTGAACTGGCCGAACTCGCTCGTCTCGGCACCACCTCTTTCGAGATCTTCACCTCGGATGTCCCTGCCGGTTTCCTGCACGCCTCGACTGCCGAGATGCAGGCAGCGGTCGAGGCGGTCCAGGCGGCGGGCGGAATGGCGGCCATATCGCCGGGCGACCAATCCGTCCTCGATGCCGAACTCGCCCGGCTGACGCCGGGACGCAGCACGGCGGCGAATTTCGTCCGCAGCCGGCCGGGGCATGCCGAGGCGCAAGGCATCGCCCGCGCCATCCTGGTTGCCGCTGAGGTCGGGGCTCCCATCCACATCCGCCAAAGCAATTCGCGCCTGGGCATGGCGACGTTCCGCCGCCTGCGCGACCTTGCCGACGTCTCCATCGAAACCAGCCCGCAATGCCTGATGTTCACGGCATCTGATTACGACCGGCTCGGACCCGCCGCCAAGGCGTCGCCGCCCTGGCGGGACGCTGCCGACCGGGAGGCCGTGCGGGCGGCGGTCGCCGACGGCGTCATCGACATTATCGTGACCGACCACGCGCCGCATCTGATGACCGAAAAGCTGGCGCAGGCGGAGGATTTTGCCGCCGTACCCGGCGGCTTTCCCGGCGTGCAGACCTTGCTGGCGACGCTGCTCATCCTGGTCGATGACGGGCTGATCGGCCTGTCCGATCTCGTCAGACTGGCAGCGTCGCGCCCGGCGGAGCGTTTCGGACTTGGCTCCCGCAAAGGCCGGCTGCAGGTCGGGTTCGACGCCGACGTTCTCGTTCTCGATCCGAGCCGCCGGACGACCATCAGAGGGGCCGATCAATTGAGCAAGGCCGGCTACACGCCCTTCGAGGGAATGAGCACATCCTTCTTTCTCGAGCGCGTGTTCCTGCGCGGGCAGGATGTGTCAGGGCGCGAGTTGTCTGGGAAAGCCGATCTCGCCGGCACAGCGCGAGGCGTTGTCGTCACGGCAGAAAAGTAGCGGCTACCACCGCCATCCTGGCCGCCGACATGACCACCCTGTCTGACAGGAGTGAGACTGCTGGTGATAATGTCGCCATGAAGCGCCGGCACCATCGGAACATCGACCGCGCGAAGCGATGGAGGATCCCAATGCGATCGCGGCGCAGACGAACTGATCGTGCCACCGAAACGCGCTGTTAACATCGTTTGCGGGCGACAGGATGTCGGCAGCAGTTCCAAAGTGTAGGATGCCGCCCGTTGTCAGCCGCGGAGGCGAACGTGAATTTCCTTCGGATTGCGCTCTTGTGCACGGCCATGATCGGCCTGGCAGGAATGCCGGCCGTTCGCGCCGAGGATCAGCCTGTTCCTCAGAATAGCGGAACCGCGTCAGAGCAGCCGCCAGTTCATTGCGAGGGGCAAAACTGCCTCCCGCCGGCCGAGAACCCTGTCGAGGAATGCAAGGGGCAAGATTGCACGCCGGCTCCGCTGAGTGAACAGACACCGGCTCCATTGATCGAACAGGTCAAGTGAACGGCATCAGCCTGTGCGGCTCACAAGTGTTTACTGGTGGAATCGTATGTGGTGTGCCCCAGAGCGAGGTCGTTCTTGGCCATCTGCCGCAACAACTTGGAAAATGGCGCGCCCGAAGAGATTCGAACTCCTGACCCCCAGATTCGTAGTCTGGTGCTCTATCCAGCTGAGCTACGGGCGCGCAACAGGCCATGCTTGGCATAGCCCCGCAATCCGATCCTGGCGACCGGCCGCGAATGTGGAGTGTTCCCTAGCGACTGAATTTCCGAAAAGCAAGCCGATCCGGCAAAAGTTTTGCTGTTCGCGCAACGGCCGGTTCCCTGTTCCGCGCAATTGCGGGCGGAAAACCCGTTACACGCTTTTCCCGAAATTGCTTCGGATCAGGGCTCCGCATCAAGCCGGGCGGCGCAGGCCGCTGCGGGCCTGGTCGAGCCGGACCGGCTGGTCGGGAATGGTGACCGCGAAGGTGGTGCGGCCGCCAACGCTTTCGACAAGCTCCACCGTGCCGCCATGGGCGCGGATCAATTCATAGGCGATGGCCAGGCCAAGGCCGGTGCCGCCGCTGCGGGCCGAGCCGCGGAACGCCGCGAACAGGTTTTCGCGCGCCTTCGGCGGCAGGCCTGGTCCGGTGTCGGTGACGATGATGCGGCTGACGCTGCCCAGGCGCTCAGCCGACACCGCCAGGCGGCGCACCAAAGCGCTCTCCTGGTCCGCCGCCATCGCCTGCACGGCGTTGCGGCACAGATT
This sequence comes from Mesorhizobium sp. STM 4661, assembly GCF_000359125.1. Taxonomy (GTDB): domain Bacteria; phylum Pseudomonadota; class Alphaproteobacteria; order Rhizobiales; family Rhizobiaceae; genus Mesorhizobium. The sequence goes on from NZ_CAAF010000004.1 coordinate 148,853, forward strand.
GGTGAGCACGCGGAACAGCTGGTCGGAATCGGCGTCCACCTCGAAGGCCAGATCGACGGCGTTGACAAACTCGATGCCGCCTTCGGTGTCGAGCAGACCGTGGACGTCGTCGACCAGCTGGCGCAGCCGCAGCCTGCGGCGCGAAGGCGGCGGCTCCTGCGTGCGGCCATAGGAGAGCACGCCTTCCGAATAGGACACGGCACGGTCGAGCGCGCGCAGCAGTTTCGGCGCGAAGGCCTGCACTGTCGGATCCCTGACCTGGCGCAGCCGGTCCGACATCAGTTGCGCCGAGGCCAGGATGTTGCGCATGTCGTGGTTGATCTTCGACACCGCGAGGCCAAGGTCGGCGAGATGCTTCTGTTCGGAGAGCATCTTCTGCAAGCGCTCCTGCATCTGCGAAAGTTCGCGTTCGGCGACGCCGATCTCGTCGGAACGCTCTGCGGGGCGAATGATCCGGCCGGGATCGTCGGGCGCCTCGGAGAAGGACAGCATCGAGCGCGTCATCGTGCGGATCGGACCGATCATGATCAGATCTATGGCGGCATAGACCAGCATGGCGGTGAACAGCGAGATCAGCAGCGAGACGAAGGCGACGTTGCGCGAATAGATCAGCATGGCCTTGCGCAGGCTGTGATCAGGCATGATCAGCTCGAATTCCTTGTCGCTCTCGCCGACGGGCCCGAACACGCGCAGCATGCGGTTGCCGCCGAAAAACAGCGTGTCGAGGGCGCCGGTCATGCCGGCGACCATGCCGACATTGGCGATGTCGATGTGTTCATCGACATGCGGCGGCATCTCGGCCACGACCAGAAGCCGCGAGACGCCGCCGTCGCGCACGGCGATCGCCTTGGCGCCGATCGCCATCAGCACGTCGTTCTGGGCGGCGCGCGACAGCGACGCGGGATCGCCCTGCACCAGCACGATCGACACGGCAGCGGCGGTGCTCAGCCTCTCTTTCAGCCAGCTCACCCGGTAGCTGGCGATCCAGGGCAGAAAAATAAGCACTTCGGCCAGGAGCACGAAGACGATGGTGAGCAGCAGCAGCTTTGTCGACAAGCCACGCGACAAGGGCACGGCACGCGGCGCCGTCCCGGCGGCGGTCTTCGCCGGATCGACCCTTTCATCCGCGGTTGGGACTTCAGTCATGCTGCTCTTGTCTTCACGATCACTTGATCGAGCAAGATTAGGCGATTGCGGCTTTTTTGCCAAATTCATCCTTCGTCGAAACATGGGACCGGAACGTCAAGACTCCGGCCGTCAGCCTGACGGTGCCGGATTGACTTCCAAAATCCTTCTTTCTATAAGCCCGCTCACGCTCGGGCCATTCGTCCCGGCGCGGTTTCGATCGCGCCAAAACCGGCCCGGCAAAGCTCCTGTTACAGAGTGACAGAATCAAGAAGGGCCGCACCCCGCGGTATTAAAACAAATGAAGCGTACCTACCAACCGTCCAAACTCGTCCGCAAGCGCCGGCACGGTTTCCGCGCCCGCATGGCCACCAAGGGCGGTCGCGGCGTCGTCGCAGCCCGCCGCAATCGCGGCCGCAAGCGGCTCAGCGCCTGAACGGAAGACGAGATCGGTGCCCGCAACCGGCAAGCCAGTGGGACCACATCCCAAGCGGCTTCTGAAGCGCGCGGAATTCCTGGCCGTCCGGCGTGGCGAAAAGCGCCGTGGGCGGCTTTTCCTCGTCGAGGTTCTCGACCGCGGCGACGGTCTGTCGCCGCGTGTCGGCTACACCATCACCAAGAAGGTCGGCAACGCCGTGGTGCGCAACCGCATAAGGCGGCGGCTGAGGGAAGCCGTGCGCACGCATCTGGCGGATGACATGGCGCCCGGCAATGACTATGTCATCGTCGGGCGCGAAGACGTGCTTGCCATTCCGTTCGGCCAGTTGAAGGCCGAACTCGCCCGCCGATTGCGCGGAACACGATAGGCCAAGGGCTTTCGATGGAAAACAACCGGAACTTCTTCATCACCATCGCGCTGTCGGTGCTGATCCTGACGCTGTGGCAGGTGTTCTACATGAACCCGCGCGTCGAAGCCCAGCGCGAGGCGGCCCGCATCGAAGAGCAGCGGGTGGCGGAGCAGAAGAAGGCGGCCGAAGGCGCCAATCCCGGCGGCACGGGAACGCCGGCGCCACCGCAAGGCGGCATTCCCACCGCGCCGGGCGGCGAAGTGGTGACGGCGGCCGGCCGCGAACAGGCGCTGGCGGCGACCAGCCGCGTCAAGATCGATACGCCAAGCCTGGAAGGCTCGATCAACCTCACCGGCGCGCGCCTCGACGACATAAAGCTCAAGCACTACACGGAGACGGTCGACAAGAACTCGCCCGAGATCGAACTGCTCAATCCGTCGGCGCTGGCCAATGGCTATTTTGCCGAGATCGGCTTTGTCGGCAACGACAAGACCGGCGCGGTGCCAGGTTCGGACACGGTGTGGAAGGTCGACGGCAATGCGACGCTGACGCCGGCGACGCCGGTCACGCTGACTTATGCGAACGACAAGGGCCTCACCTTCAAGCGCACCTTCTCGGTCGACAACGACTATATGTTCACGGTTTCCGACACGGTGCAGAATTCGGGTGCTGCCGCCGTCTCGCTGTTCAACTACGGCCGCGTCACCCGTTTCGACAAGCCGGCCGTTGCCAGCATCTATGTGCTGTTCGAAGGCCTGATCGGCTTCACCGGCGAGGAAGGCCTGCAGGAACACAAATACGCGTCCATCGAAACGGACAGGGAATTCAAGCCGGGCAAGTCGACCGACGGCTGGCTCGGCATCACCGACAAATACTGGGCGGTGACGCTGGTGCCGACCCAAAAGCAGCCATTCCAGCCGCGCTATGCCTATTTCGAGGATGGCCGGAACCGCTATCAGTCCGACTTCCTGACCGACCCGATCAATGTCGACGCCGGTCAGTCGGCGACGGTTGAGACCGAGGTCTTCGCCGGCGCCAAGGAGGTCGGCAAGATCAACGCCTATGCCGAGGACCGCAACATCAAGCGGTTCGACCTGTTGATCGACTGGGGCTGGTTCCATTTCATCACCAAGCCGATGTTCTGGCTGATCGACACGCTCTACAAATTCTTCGGCAATTTCGGCCTGGCGATCCTCGCCACCACCGTCGTCGTCAAGGCCGCCTTCTACCCGCTCGCCAACAAGTCCTATGCGTCGATGGCGAACATGAAGAAGGTGCAGCCCAAGATGCTCGAGATCCGCGAGAAATACGCGGATGACAAGATGAAGCAGCAGCAGGCGATGATGGAGCTCTACAAGACCGAGAAGATCAATCCGATCGCCGGCTGCTGGCCGGTGGCGCTGCAGATCCCGGTGTTCTTCGCGCTCTACAAGGTGCTCTACATCACCATCGAGATGCGGCACGCACCGTTCTTCGGCTGGATCCAGGATCTGGCCGCACCCGATCCGACATCGCTGTTCAACCTATTCGGCCTCATTCCGATCACGCTCCCGCAGATGTTGATGATCGGCGTCTGGCCGCTGATCATGGGCGTCACCATGTTCCTGCAGATGCGCATGAACCCGACGCCGCCGGATCCGACGCAGGCGGCGATCTTCACCTGGATGCCGGTCATCTTCACCTTCATGATGGCGGGCTTCCCCGCCGGCCTGGTCATCTACTGGGCCTGGAACAATCTGCTTTCGATCATCCAACAGGGCGTGATCATGAAGCGCCAGGGCGCCAAGATCGAGCTGTGGGACAATCTGGTGGCGCTTTTCCGCAAGAAACCGTCGCCGGCGGAATAGAAGGCACTCCGATCCACCCGCGCCGAATTCAAGAAACCCCGGTTGTCCGGGGTTTTTTGTTGCTGGGGACATCACATTTCGACCCTCAGCGAAACTTCGACCCGCCGGACGCCGTAACTGCACCGTTGCCCTGCCTTCGGCCTTGCGGGAACGAGGCCATGGATTTTGCGTCGTCGCGTTTTCGTTTCGCAAGATACAAGGTGACGGCTTCCGGTGCACAGGCACCGGTGTTTGGGACCGGCAGGCCGGGGTCCTGTCGACCTTCACGGGACCCGGTCTATCTCGCTTCAGAGCCTGTTCCATCCCGATAGAATCGGGATGGAACTCAATCTTCTTGCTTCTTGTTCGACCATGATCTTATCCGAAAACCGGTTCCCACTTTTCGGGATCATGGTCTAGAACCAAACGACATTCGGGCAATTGGTCCCGGCGTTCAGGACAATGCTGACCGGCGGTGGACGCAGCCGCAGCCCATCCCTATAAGCTCGGTTTTGTTTCAGGAATGATCCGTCGATGAAGAGGCAAGGACGATCCGTTGGTGCTGCCGGGCGGATCGCGCTATTTTGACCTTGCCTGTTTTTCACCGGACGGAGCCAGACATGATCGGACCCAACCCCAACATCAAGCATCCGATCCCGATGCATACGCGCGTCGGTTTCCTGAAGGGATTGGTCACGGCGCCGAACATCGAGATCGGCGACTTCACCTATTATGACGATCCCGACGGGCCGGACAAGTTCGCTGAGCGATGCGTCCTGCATCATTATCCGTTCATCGGCGACAGGCTAATCATCGGCAAGTTCTGCGCCATCGCCGAGGGCGCGCGCTTCATCATGAACGGCGCCAATCATGCCATGTCCGGCTTTTCGACCTATCCGTTCAGCATCTTCGGTCATGGCTGGGAAGAAGGTTTCGACCCGGCGACCTGGTCGAGGGAATTGCGCGGCGACACGGTGCTCGGCAATGATGTATGGATCGGCATGGAAGCGGTGATCCTGCCCGGGGTGACGATCGGCGATGGCGCCATCGTCGCGGCAAAATCGGTGGTGACGCATGATGTGCCGTCCTATGCGATCGTCGCCGGCAATGCGGCCAAGGTGGTGAAGATGCGTTTCGACGACAGGACCATCAGGCGGCTGTTGGCGACGGCCTGGTGGGACTGGCCGGTGGACAAGATCAGCCGCAACCTCAATGCCATTCGTGGCGCCAACATATCCCTTCTGGAGGCAGCGGTTTGAACGCGTTGAACAAGACCGTGATCGGCGTCGAGCTGTTCACGCAAGCGTGGATCTTCATCCGCGGCGTGCCGTCGATGAAGTTCCTGCCACCGGAAGGACCGCCGGAGATCGCCTTCGCCGGCCGTTCGAATGTCGGCAAATCATCGCTGATCAACGCGCTGGTCAATCAGAAGGGGCTGGCGCGCACCTCCAACACGCCGGGGCGGACGCAGGAGCTCAACTATTTCGTGCCGGACGGATTTTCGGGCGAAGGCGCCGACCTGCCGCCGATGGCGCTGGTCGACATGCCGGGCTACGGCTATGCGAGCGCGCCCAAGGAAAAGGTCGACGACTGGACGAAGCTGGTCTTCGACTATCTCAAGGGCCGCGTCACGCTGAAGCGCGTCTACGTGCTGATCGACGCCCGCCACGGCATCAAAGCCAAGGACGACGAGGTGCTGGCGTTGCTCGACAAGGCGGCGGTGTCCTACCAGATCGTGCTGACCAAGACCGACAAGATCAAGGCGGCCGGCGTGCCGCGATTGATTGAAGAGACATTGGCGAAAATCAAGAAGCGGCCGGCCGCGTTTCCGTTCGTTCTGGCGACATCGTCGGAAAGAAACGAGGGCCTGGAAGATCTGCGCGCCGCAATCGTGCTTGCCGCCAATGGCGGCTAGCGCAAAAAAGTTAGCGCTTCGCCTCCAGCGCAATCATCTGGTGGCTTTCTTCCTCGGCAAGCCTTTCGGTGCCGTAGGCTTTCAGGAACATGCCGACGCCCGACCTGACGATGTGGTCGATTTCATCCTGGCTCGGGGCCTTGGTGCGGTAGGCGAATATGCACTGACGGAAAAGACCGGCCAGGCACAGTTCGGTGAACTGATAGGCGGCAAGGTCGACATCGTCGATCTTGAGCATGCCGCGCTCGATGGCGGCATTGAGGAAGGCCGCGACCCTGTCGTGGCCGCGCTTCGGGCCGCGTTCGTAAAAGCGCGCGCCCAGTTCGGGGATCCTGTCGGACGCGCCGATCACCGTGCGCTGCGCCTGGATGACCTTGGCCGAGGTGATCTTGAGGGACAGCACCTTGCCGAACTTCACCAGCGTCTCGCGCAGGTCGTCGGCGCGGTCGAGCAGATCGTACATGTTCTTGAAGATCGTGCCGCGCTCTTCCTCGATCAGCGCCTCGAACAGCTCTTCCTTGTTGGCGAAATAGACGTAGATCGTGCCCTTGGAGACGCCGGCCTCGCGCGTGATGTCGTTCATCGACGCCGCCTCAAAACCCTTGTCGATGAAGACACGGCGGGCGCCGTCGATGATCTGACTGCGTTTGACCGGATCCTGCCCGGCCGCCGGGCGGCCACGACGCAGGCTGTCCAGCGCATCGCACTGGTCCTTGCCGGTGTCGGATAGTGTTTCGCCCATAAAAGTCACACCTCGCAAAATAATTCGAACCAATCGGTTCGATTGCCCTTGATATGGGCCTATTTTAGCGCTAAGTCAACGCCCATATCGAACCGAACGGTTCAGTGTAACAGATTTTTCCCGCATAGACTCGATAGAGAGATATCATGTCGTCGAACGCGCCCATCACCGCCGAAGTCCGCCCGTTCCCCAATGCCAAGGTCGCTCCGGCGACCGAAGCGCCGGAAGTGCCCGTCCAGCCCGCAATCAGCCCCCCGGCCGAGGCGCCGGCCAAGAAGAAGCGCTCGGTGCGCTCGCTTCTGCTGCCCATCATCGGGCTTGGGCTGCTCGGCGCCGGCGCCTGGTACGGCTACAATTACTGGACCGACGGCCGCTTCATGATCTCAACCGACGACGCCTATGTCCAGGCCGACATGGCATTCATCTCGCCAAAAATTTCGGGCTATGTCGACCAGGTCGAGGTGAGCGAGAACCAGCAGGTGAAGGCCGGCGACCCGCTGCTGACCGTCGATGACGGCGACTATAAGATAGCCGTCGCCCAGGCCGAGGCGCAGATCGCCACGCTGAGCAAGACGCTCGACCGCATCGACGCGCAGACCAAGGCCGCGCAGGCTTCGCTGCAACAGGCGCAGGCGCAAAAGACCGCCGACCAGGCCGCGACCGACAATGCGGCGCGTGCCCAGCGGCGCGCGGCGCAACTGCTCAAGACGCATGTCGGCACGCAGGCGCAGCTCGACGACGCCCAGACCGCCCTCGACCAGGCCAAGGCAGCACTTGTCGGCGCCGACGCGCAGATCGCGGCGGCCGAGGCCAATATCGGCGTGCTTCAGGCGCAGCGCGCGGAATCGGCGAGCACGCTGGCGTCGCTGCAGCTCAGCCACGACAAGGCCGCGCGCGACCTGTCCTTCACCGTGCTGCGCGCGCCTTATGACGGCGTCGTCGGCAACCGCTCAGTCGAACAGGGCGACCTGGTCAGCCCCGGCCAGAAGCTTGCCGTCATCGTGCCGATGGACAAGCTCTATATCGTCGCCAATTTCAAGGAGACCCAGCTTGCCCGGCTGGTGCCTGGCGAAAAGGTCAGGATTTCGGTCGACGCGGTCGACGGCCAGGATTTCGAAGGCACCGTCTCTTCGCTGGCGCCGGCCTCCGGCGCCGTGTTCTCGCTGCTGCCGCCGGAAAACGCCACCGGCAACTTCACCAAGGTCGTGCAGCGCGTGCCGGTTCGCATCGACGTGCCGGCGGACGTGCTGAAGACGGGCAGGCTGCGGGCTGGCCTCAGCGTCATCGTCGCCGTCGACAGCCGCACAGCGCCTTCGGCGTCGAAGTAACGCGGAGCAGGAGCAAGGGTCATGGCGACCGCAACCCTGACTGCAGGATCGGCGCCGGCGCCAGCCATGCCGGCGCCGGTCGACCACATCTCTACGCGCCGCGTCATCGCCTTCCTGGCGATGGTGTTCGGCATGTTCATGGCGATCCTGGACATCCAGATCGTCTCGGCCTCGCTGGCCGAGATCCAGGCTGGCTTAAGCGCCAGCTCCGACGAGATCCCGTGGGTGCAGACGGCCTATCTGATCGCCGAGGTGGTCATGATCCCGCTGTCCGGCTTCCTCAGCCGGATGCTCTCGACGCGCGTGCTGTTCACGATTTCGGCGGCAGGCTTCACAGCAGCCAGCGCGCTGGCCGCGACCGCAACCAATATCGACCAGATGATCGTTTACCGCGCCGTGCAGGGCTTCATCGGCGGCGGCATGATCCCGAGCGTCTTTGCCGCCGCCTTCACCATCTTCCCGCCGTCGCGCCGCGCCATCGTTTCGCCGATGATCGGCCTGGTGGCGACGCTGGCGCCGACCATCGGCCCGACTGTCGGTGGCTATATCAGCCACGCCATGTCCTGGCACTGGCTGTTCCTCGTCAACGTCGTGCCCGGCATTCTGGTGACGACGGCCGCCTGGTCGCTGATCGACTTCGACAAGCCCAATCTCAAGCTGTTCAGCAAGTTCGACTGGTGGGGCCTTGCCGGCATGGCGGCCTTCCTGGGCTGCATGGAATATGTGCTGGAAGAAGGTCCGAATAACGACTGGCTGCAGGATCAGGCGGTGTTCATCTGCGCCATTGTCATGACCGTCGGCGCGGTGCTGTTCTTCTGGCGCGTCTTCACCGCCGAGGAGCCGATCGTCGATCTGAGGGCCTTCAGCAACATCAATTTCGCCTTCGGCTCGCTGTTCTCCTTCGTCGTCGGCATCGGCCTCTACGGCCTGACCTATCTCTACCCGGTGTTCCTCGGGCGCATCCGCGGCTACGATTCGATGATGATCGGCGAGGCGCTGTTCGTCAGCGGTCTGGCCATGTTCCTCACCGCGCCCATCACCGGCATCCTGTCGAATAAGATGGATCCGCGCATCATGATGATGATCGGTTTCTTCGGCTTCGCCACGGGAACCTGGTGGATGACGCATCTCACCGCCGACTGGGATTTCCATGAACTGCTGATCCCGCAGATCCTGCGCGGCTGTTCGATGATGCTGTGCATGGTGCCGATCAACAACATTGCGCTGGGCACCTTGCCGCCCGAGCGGTTGAAGAACGCGTCGGGCCTGTTCAACCTGACCCGCAATCTCGGCGGCGCGGTTGGCCTTGCCGTCATCAACACGGTGCTGATCGACCGCAATGCCTTCCACTACGCCAGGCTCTCCGAGCACGTGCAATGGGGAAGTGCCGCGGCACAGGAAAAGTTGCAGAACATGACGCTCAACTTCGAACAGACCGCAGGCCTCGACGCCTCCAAGGCAGCGATCTCCAAACTGTCAGGCATGGTCCAGCAGCAGGCGTCGCTGCTGTCCTTCATGGACGTGTTCTTCATGCTTACGGTGTTGTTCGCCACGCTGGGACTCTTCACCCTGTTCATCCGCAAGCCGGCCGCGGCCGGCGGCGGCGGCGGTGGCGGTGGCGGACACTGAGGAGCGCCGTACCCCCCGCACGGCATCCTCGCGCATGACCCCGAAAATTTGGAAACAATTTTCAGGGTCATGCGTAAAAATCAAACCACGACGATCTCTAGCGCTTCAATAAATCGGAAGCAGGCAAAGCAGGCGGCAATCCTCAGGCCGTCGCCGGCTTGAAGGTCAGGGCGACGCCGTTGATGCAATGGCGCAGGCCGGTCGGCGGCGGGCCGTCGTCGAAGACATGGCCGAGATGGCCGCCGCAGCGCCGGCAGTGGACCTCGGTGCGGGTCATGCCCAGAGACCGGTCCTGTGTCGTGCCGACAGCCTTGGGAATTTCCTGCCAGAAGCTCGGCCAGCCGGTGCCGGAATCGAATTTGGTCTCCGAGGAATAGACCGGCAATTCGCAGCCGGCGCAGGCGAAGATGCCCTTGCGGTGTTCGTTGAGCAGCGGGCTGGTACCGGGGTATTCGGTGCCTTTCTTGCGCAGCACATTGAACGCCGCGTCGGACAGGATGGCGCGCCATTCGGCCTCGGTCTTGGTGACCTCGAAAGTTTCGGCCGCCCGCGCATCCGGCGGTCCGCCCATGCGCAGCATTGCCGCCGTTCCCGCCAGCAATGCCACTCCGGCGGCACCGCTCCAAAGAAAGTCGCGACGGGTCATCCCTGTTCCTCCTGATTTCCCTTTGCCAAATTCGACCGTCACACGGAAATCAAAAGCCGGTGACGGCCAGCTCCTGGAAACGGGCACTCCGCACCGGCTCCAAGCCTGGAGCAACGATGCGGAATGTACGCTTGTCGACGGCGCGGGTCACGGGAGCAGACCCGCGCGATCGGCATGGAGCCTTGGCCATACTTCGCTGGCAGCGGGCCTTTCGTTACATCTTCGGCAGAAGAACCTTGTCGACGACATGGATGACGCCGTTCGACTGCTCGACATCGGCGATGATGACGTTGGCGACATTGCCGTTCTCGTCGGTCACGGTGACCTTGCCGCCGTCGGTCTTGAGCGTCAACTCGCAACCGCCGGCCGTCTTGACCTTGTGCGCGCCGCCATCGTCCTTGACCATCTTGGTCACATCCGCGGCAAGCGCCTTGGCGCCGACGACGTGACAGGTCAGGATCTTGACCAGCTTGTCCTTGTTTTCGGGCTTGAGCAAGGTCTCGACGGTGCCCGCCGGAAGCGCTGCAAAGGCCTCGTTGGTCGGTGCAAACACGGTGAACGGACCGGCGCCCTGCAGCGTCTCGACCAGGCCGCCAGCCTTGACGGCCGCGACCAGCGTCGTGTGATCCTTCGAATTGACGGCATTCTCGACGATGTTCTTGGTGGCATACATGGCGGCGCCGCCGACCATCGGATTCTGGGCATAGGCGGCGCCCGCGAGTGCGGATGCGGCGACCGTACCGGCAAGCAAAAGTGTGGCGAGTTTACGCATGATATCAATCTCCTCGGGTTATTGTTCGCCCTTTCGGGAACACAGGGAGATACGGACCGTGAATGGATGAGTTTCGGCTCGTCCGAAAATTTTTTTATATTTTGACGTTCCAAGGGTTGGATTTCCAAGTCCGGGCATGCGCTGGAAATATGCTTCTGGTTAACGCACTCCTTCACAGGTAGACTTTAAATCCTCTTATCCTTGGGAAATCCGGATACCGGAACCCGTCAGATGCCCTTCAGATCGCCTGCCGCGACCACGGGACCGGTCGGCTGGCCGGTCGGCGAACCGCCTGTGGGCTCGACGCTGACGGCAAGCACGGCGCCTTGCGCCAGCTTCTGCTGGACGGCCGGCGTAACCGCCAAGTGAGTGGTCTGGCCGGCCGGGATGATGCCCATCGAGACCGGGGCATTCTTGCCCTCGATCATCCACAATTCGAAGTCCTTGCCGGCGGCGCGCGCGCCGGAAACCAGCGACAGGCCGACATCGCGGCGCGCGGCATCATAGACGACAAGGTATTTGACGTCGCTGCCGTCGGCGGCCAGCGAGGCGACGAGCCGCTCCTGCTCAACCGGCGGGCTGACATAGGGCACGGCGATATAGATCGCCAGCGCTGCCAGCGCCCCGGTGGCAATGCCGCGCCAGAAACCGAGGCTCGACCAGAGGCCGGTCCGAGGTTCGGCGGATCTGGCAGGCGTCGAGGCAAACAGCCGCCGATCGATCGCCACCTTGACGGAAGCTGGAGGCTCCACCGCCGCATAGGCGTTGGCAAGGGGCGAAAAATACACCTCCCAGACGTCGACGAGGCGGGCGAAGGTGGTTTCGGAATCGATGCGACGGGACGCAATCTGGCGCTCATCGTTCGCCAGAACGCCAAGAACGTATTCGGCGGCGAGCAGGTCGTCGCCTCCACGTTCCGGTCCGTTGTCCTCTGCCAGCGTCATCTTTCCAGGCATTCTCTCAGTTTCAGCAGACTGCGCCGCAGCCAGGTCCGCATCGTGTTCAACGGCACGCCATGGCGCTCCGCCAGTTCGGCATAGCTTTCGCCGTTCAAATAGGCGCCCCGGACGGCCGCCGCCCGGTCCTTTTCCAGCTCATCGAGACAATGATGGATGCGCTCGGCTTCACCGCCCGCCACAACCATGGCCTCCGGTCCCGGCGCCGGATCGGCCACGTCGAGCGCGGCGTCGATATCCGCGGCGGGCTTGCGGCGCGCCCTGATGCGATCGATCGCATGATTGCGCGCTATGGCTACCAGCCAGGAAATCGGGCTCAGATCCGAGACGGCAAAACGATCCGCCTTCGTCCATATCTTGACGAAGACCTCTTGCAGCGCCTCTTCAGCCTCTCCCCGATCATTCAATACACGAAGGCAGACGCCGAAAAGTTTCGCGCTGGTCTGCCGGTAAAGCAGATCGAACGCGGCCCGGTCCTTCATCGAAGTCCGGACAATCAGCTTGGTGATGTCCTGCGGCGTCATCGGCTGCCAAATTAGAAGATTGCAATGTATTTGCAACGGCTGAACGCTTCCATACGCCGGCATTTATACTTCGATTGCCAAGGAAACTGCCGCAAGCTAGCTTTACCAGTGGTGGGGACGCAGGAATGTCGGTCGAACAAGCCCTGTGGGAGCATGATGCAACCGGCCTGGCCAGCCTGGTGCGCAAGGGAGAGATCTCGGCGCCGGAGCTTGCCGATGCGGCAATTGCCCGCGCCGAGGCCACGCGTCCCGATATCAACGCCATTGCCGAGCCGCTTTACGAATCGGCGCGGGCGCGGGCGAAAACCATCGACCGCAATCTGCCGCTGGCCGGCGTGCCCTTTGCGATCAAGGATCTCGGCATCGCCATGAAAGGCGTGCCGACGCATTCGGGCAGCCGCATTCCTGCCTTTACCGCCGACTTCAACTCGGTGATGACCGAACGCCATCTGGCCGCCGGCCTTGTCCCGATCGCCACCAGCACCTCGCCCGAACACGGGCTGAGGCTGATGACTGAATCGGCTGCTTTCGGCATTACCCGCAATCCGTGGAACACGGCGCATACCAGCGGCGGCTCGTCTGGGGGTGCCGCGGCGCTGGTCGCCGCCGCCGTCGTGCCGGTGGCGCATGCCTCGGACGGCGGCGGGTCGATCCGCGTTCCGGCCGCCTGCACCGGGTTGGTCGGGCTGAAAACCGCGCGTGGCCGCGTGCCGCTGACGCCGCTGGTCACCGAAAGCTGGTACGGCCTGGTCGTCGACCACGCGCTGGCCCGCTCGGTCCGGGATTCAGCCTTGCTGCTTGATCTCACCCACGGCCCCGATCCGCTGTCGCCCTATGCGGCGCCACCGCCGAAAGGTACTTTTGCCGCCGCGGCGGCGCGCGACCCCGGCAAGCTCAAGCTCGCCGTCTACCGGAAATCGCCGCTTGGCCTGCCATATCGGCCGAGACACAGGCGGCGCTGGACACGGCCGTGGCGCTGGCCCGCGAAGGCGGCCACACCGTCGAGGAGATCGACCTGCCCTATATCGATCGCGATTTCATGGCGGATTTCTGCAAGACCGTCGCGGCGACAGTGGCCGGCATGATGCGCCTTGAAGGCGCGCGCGTCGGCCGCTCCGTTGCCGGCGACCTGGAGCGCGCCACGCGGGTGATCGGCCGCTTCGGCGAAATCGCCTCGGCAGGCGAGATCTATGCCGGCCTGCAGCGGCTGCACGCCACATCGCGCCGGCTGATCACCGAGACCGCCCAATATGACGCCGTGCTGATGCCCATCATAGCGCACCCGCCGCTGGCCTGCGGCGCCATGGATCCGAAAGGCGCCGATGAGTTCGTCGAGAACATGCTGGACAGGCTGCATCTCACCCGCCTGCTGCGGTTCAAGCCGCTGCTTGGCCAGTTGATGGACAAGAGCCTGTGGTTCACCCACTGGCCGGCGATCCAGAATGTCAGCGGCCAGCCGTCGATCGCGCTGCCGGTGCATGTCACCGAGGCCGGCCTGCCGCTGGGCATCCAGGCCGCCGGCCGGCCCGGCGATGAAGAGACGCTTTTGTCCTTCGCCGCGCAGATGGAGAAGATTTCGGGATGGCTGACGCGGCGGGCGCCGCTCAAGGCTCCTGCCTAGGTACCTGCAACCGCGGATTTCATCATTGTGACAGCAAAGCCGTTTGCCCCCTGCCGCAATTCCCGCTAAGACCGCCGCCGTCCTTTCCAGCAAGCCGGGAACATACCGATGACGGAGATCGCCGCCACCGCCGAAATGCAGGCCGCGCTGCTTTCGAGGGCGCTGCCCTATATGCAGCGCTACGAGAACAAGACGGTGGTGGTGAAATATGGCGGCCATGCCATGGGCGACATCGAGCTCGGCAAGGCCTTTGCCCGCGACATCGCGCTGTTGAAGCAATCCGGCGTCAACCCGATCGTGGTGCATGGCGGCGGGCCGCAGATCGGCGCGATGCTGACCAAGATGGGCATCGAATCGAAGTTCGAGGGCGGCCTGCGCGTCACCGACCAGAAGACCGTAGAGATCGTCGAGATGGTGCTGGCCGGCTCGATCAACAAGGAGATCGTGGCGCTGATCAACGCCGAGGGCGAGTGGGCGATCGGCCTGTGCGGCAAGGACGGCAACATGGTTTTCGCCGAGAAGGCGCGCAAGACCATGATTGACCCGGACTCCAACATCGAGCGCGTGCTCGATCTCGGCTTCGTCGGCGAGCCGGTCGAGGTCGACCGCACATTGCTCGACCTTCTGGCGCGTTCCGAAATGATCCCGGTGCTGGCGCCGGTGGCGCCCGGCCGCGACGGCCACACATACAATATCAATGCCGACACTTTTGCCGGCGCCATCGCCGGCGCCTGCCAGGCGACACGCCTGCTGTTCCTGACCGATGTGCCCGGCGTGCTCGACAAGAACAAGAAGCTGATTGACGAATTGACGGTCGCCGAGGCGAAAGCCCTGATCAAGGACGGCACGGTGTCGGGCGGCATGATCCCCAAGGTCGAGACCTGCATCGAGGCGATCGAGCGCGGCGTCGAAGGCGTCGTCATCCTGAACGGCAAGACGCCGCATTCGGTGCTGCTCGAACTGTTCACCGAACACGGCGCCGGCACGCTGATCGTGCCGTGACCGTCGACTGGCCGCTCGCCGCCAGTCGATCAGCTGGGCTGAGGAAGGCGCGCGATGACCTTTATTTCAAAATCGAAGCCCGCCAGCCAATTCACGCCCACCGCGGTCCAGTTCGGATAGGGCGGTTCACCGATCACCTTCAGCCGAACGGCGTTAATCGCCTCCCACTGCGCGGCCGGATCGGTGTGGAAAGTTGTCACGTCGACAATGTCGTCGAACGTGCAACCGGCGGCCTTCAGCACTGCCGCGAGATTGTCGAAGGCAAGCTGGACCTGCTTTCCAAAGACCGGCTCGGGCGACCCGTCCTCGCGGCTGCCGACTTGGCCAGAGACGAACAGAAAGTCGCCTGAGCGGATTGCCGCCGAATAGCGGTTGATCTCGTAGAGGGCCTGCCGACCGGCAGGGAAGATCGCGTCGCGTTTGGTCATTATTCACTCCGTTTCAAACAAGACAGGCCAGGACGGTCATTGACATACGCCCCGTATCTCCGAAGTGGGTGCATACGCTCCGTATGTCAATACGCATACGTTGCGTATGTTATGAAAATTACCCAGGGCCGGTCAGCCGCCCGGCGAAATCGTAATCTCAGACGCTGTCAGCTTGCGCGCCGGGCGCACGAACACCATCGATTCCTCTTCCTCGTCCTGCGGCGCGCCCCAGAATTCGGCGAGCGTCGGGCCGTCCTTCAGGCGCCGGTCACGGGCCAGAAAGCCCCAGACTTCGCGGAACCAGACGCGGCGGCCCATTCGCGTATACCAGCGCATCGAATGGCGCTGTTCCGGATCCTTGTGGAACAGGATGCGCGCCAGGGCCTTCGGCCGCGACTGCACCGCAAGCTCGATCAGCTTGACGCTGAAGAACAGCATCCAGGGCTTCAACCGGGTCATGTGCAGCACCTGGTGCTTGTAGTCCCACAGGCGCACGTCCTGCTGGATCACCTTGCGGTCGCTGGCAATGCGGAAGAATGGCGTCCAGCGGTGCGGGGTGACATAGAGTGCCTGGATCTGGTCCGGGTCATAGGCGATGAGCTGGCGGAAGCCGCGCCAAAGATCGCGAAAACCCTCGTCCTCGAAGCCCGCCACCCAGGTCGCCATCGACAAGATGCCGTTGAGCCGCAGCAGCCGGATCGCTTCGCGGTCGGACGAGGTGCTGCCGCCCTTGCGGATCAATGCAAGCGTCTTTTGGTCGGTGTTTTCCATGCCGAGCAGCCAACGGATGACACCGGCCTTGCGATAGAGGTGCAAGATGTCGGCGTCGCGGACGATGTCGTCGGCGCGGGTGGAACCGACGATCAGCACCGGCACGTTCTGCGCAATCATGGCATCGAGAAAGGCGCGCCAGGCCTTTTTCGAAACGGTCGGATTCTCATCGGCCAGATTGATCAGTTCGACGCCATGCTCGCGGTGCAGCCAGGCGATCTCCTGTGCGAATCTTTTGGGATCGCGGTGCCGCCAGCGTGTCCAGAAGCCACGTTGGCCGCAATAATTGCACAGATGCGGGCAGCCTCGCGAAAACTGCATGACCACGGCGCGCTTGCCGCCCCAGTAGCTGTAACGGCTGTGATCGATCAATTCCCAGCCGACGCGACAGGCATCGAGGTCGGCGATCGTCATCGCCGGCCTTGTAGCAAAGGGGCGCCGCAAATCGTCGCGAAAGGCGATGCCGGCGACATCGGAGAGCGGCTTGCGCCTTGCCAGCGTCTCGACCAGCGCGACAATGGTCGCCTCACCCTCGCCACGCACGATGAAGTCGAACACATCCGTTTCCGCGAGAATGTCACGCCAGTGATAGGTCGGGAACACGCCGCCATAGATGACGATCGTCGCCGGAGCGTGGCCCTTGACCATCCCGGCGATGTGCAAGGCCGTCGGATGCGCCGAGGTCGAACCGGAATGACCAATCAAAAATGCAATCGGGACGGTCGCGCAAGGCGTCGTGGACGAGCGTGGCGAGCGGCATCGGCCCGAACTCGGCGTCGACGAGCCGTACCTGATGGCCGGCATCGATCAGCGGCCCGCCTAATGCCAGCAGGCCGAGCGGCGGTAGATGGTCGTCGGGCACGCGGCTGCCGATGGCGGTGTGCGGCGGATTGACGAGGACGATTTTCATGGCGGACCTTTGGCAATGGCGGTCCGCATGTCCTAGTCGGCGATCTGGATCCGGAATTGGCCCGGTTCAGCAGTTTGCGTGCAGCTTTTCCGCAGAAATGCTCCGCGGCGGCTTCTACTTCCGGAGATGCCCGAGCGGCACATGGCCCGGCCCCTTGATGTTCTGCAGCACAAGCTGCGTGTGGACATCGCGCACGCCGGCAAGCCGCATCAGCCGGTGCATGACGAAGGCGTTGAGCTCGTCGACCGACGGCACCATCACATGCAGCAGGAAATCGTGCTCGCCGGTCATCGTCCAGCATGACGAGACCTCGTCCATGCGCTGCACGGCGGCAATGAAGCTTTCGGGCGAGCCATCGCTGTGGCTGACCAGACGCACCTGGATGAAGACCTCGACCATCAGGCCGACGGCGCGGCGGCTGAGCACGGCAGTAAAGCCCTTGATGATGCCGGCGCTTTGCAGGGCCTCGAAGCGGCGGGCGCAAGGCGTCGTCGACAGGCCGATCTGCTCGGCCAATTCGGATACCGGCTTGCGGCCGTCGCGCTGCAGGATATCGAGCATCTTGATCTCGAAATCGTCAAACTGAGGCATTTTCACTCTCCAACAGCTCTGTGATGGTGAGTTTTACCTCAAACCCTGCGTTCAAGCCATCATCAAGGCGGATTTGCCTCACCGGATTTGCGTAACCTTTGACGGGAAGCCCACCGGCCACAAATTGCGAGGAGAACAGCCGTGACAATGAGCGTTGCCGACTACGCCAGGGAGTGTGCCGCGCAAGGGCTGCGCGGCGACTATTCGGTCTGCCGTGCCGATTTCACGGTGGCGCAGGGGTACGACTACAGCGCCGACGAGCAGGCGGTGTGGCGCACGCTGTGCGACCGCCAGACGAAACTGACTCGCAAGCTGGCGCATCATTCCTATCTCGACGGTGTCGCCGCACTTGGTCTTCTCGACCAGATCCCGGATTTCGGCGCGGTCAGTAAAAAGCTGCGCAAGCTCACCGGCTGGGAAATCGTCGCCGTGCCCGGTCTTATTCCCGCAGCACCTTTCTTCGACCACCTCGCCCACCGCCGCTTCCCGGTCACCAACTGGCTGCGGACGCGCCAGGAGCTCGACTACATCGTCGAACCGGACATGTTCCATGATTTCTTCGGCCACGTGCCGGCGCTGACGCAGCCGGTCTTCGCCGACTTCATGCAGATCTATGGCGAGAAGGCCGAGGATGTGATCGCGCTCGGCGGCGACGAGATGATCACCCGGCTCTATTGGTACACCGCCGAATACGGACTGATGCAGGAAGCCGGCCAACCGCTAAAGGCGTTCGGCGCCGGGCTGATGTCGTCCTTCACCGAACTGCAATTCGCCGTCGAAAGCAGGGATGCGCATCATGTCGCCTTCGATCTGGAAACGGTGATGCGCACCGGCTACGAGATCGACAAGTTCCAACGTGCCTATTTCGTGCTGCCGTCCTTCGACGCCTTGCGCGACGTGTTCCAGACCGCCGACATGGCCGGCATCGTCGGACGTAACAAGGGCAAGCCTGCGCTCGACCCGGCAACCGTCTGAAAGCTCAGCCGGCCTCTGCCTTCAGCCGGCAAGCTGCTCGCGCTGAAGGTGGAGCGCCGATGTCGTGAACCGCAGGATCGTGGCCAGCTCGGCGTCGCTGAAGGCGGCGATGACCTTGAGCGGAACCATCAGACGGTGATCAGCTTGCTGAGATGATCGCCCAGCCGGCAGGCCAATGCGGTGATCGTGGCCGTCGGGTTGCATTCGCCCGATGTGCAGAACACCGAGGAGCCGCCGACATAGAGATTGTCCATGCCGTGCACCTTTGAATTCGCGTCGACCACGCTCCTGGTCACGTCGGTGCCCATGCGCGTGCCGCCCATATGGTGGTGACCGGCCAGCTCCTCATTCGTCGGATAATCCCCGCCATTGACGATCCAGTCGGCGATGCGGACCCGGCCGAGATTCTTCTCGACAAGCGTCGTGCCGAACAACCTCAATCCCTCCAGCAGGGTGCGGTGTTCCATCTCCGACTTCTTCCAGTGCAGTTCGATGCGCGGCACGCCGGCATGGTCGACATCGGTTTTCGACAGTTTGATCCGGTTCGACGCCTGCGGCGCCTGTTCCCAGGCGACATAGAGCTGGGCGGCGCAGCGCAGGTTCTGGCTGAGCTGGTAGGCCACCCATTCGGCCATGTCGGGTGCGGTGCAAGCGAGGTCGGCGACCAGGCTTTTGATGCCCGCATAGGGCGTCTCGATCAGCCGGATGCCGAAATTCATGATCTTCAGGCGCTCCATGGCGGCGAGCGTCGGCGAGAAGAAAGCCTCGTTGGTGGCATCGACTTCGAACTCGCTGTAGTCGGCGAGAATGGCATTGCCGCCCTCGAAGGTCGGGTGCTCCATCCAGTAGCGGCCGAGCGCCGCGGCGTTCGGCACCACGCCGCCGTTCGAGCGCTGGTTCGACCACAGCAGCAGCCGCGAATTCTCCAGCCCGCCGGTGCAGACGATGAAATAGTCGGCAGTGAAGGACCCGACATCCTGCCCGCTCGACCATAATTTGGCGCCGGTCACTCGTCTGCCGTCGCCGGCAAGCTCGGCTGCGTAGGTGTTGAGCACGACGGCGATGTTCTTGCTCTTGTCGAGTTCGTCGGCATATTTTTCGCCGAAGCGCACGGCCGGGCTCTTGATCAGCTGCACCCAGCGAATGTCGTCCGAGATCGACACATCCGGGCGGAAGTCGGGAAGTTCGAGAATGTCGTGGACTTCGGGCAGATAGGGCTCGATATCGGCGCGGCTTATCGGCCAGCCGGTATCCGGCGCCCAGGCCTTCGGCTCGAAATCCTGTTTGTCGAGCACCCGGCACCAGCCGGCCCAGTGATTGGAGCTGCCGCCGAGGAAACGCAGCCGGGTGATGTCGAGATCGAAATAGGGATCGCCGACCGTGCTGCCACGATAGAAATCCTGCGAATCATCGCTGAACTCGCGCGAACCAGCCTCAAGCACCACAACCGGAATGCCGGCGGCGCCAAGCTTCCTGGCGATCGTGGTGCCGGCCGGCCCGGAGCCAAGAATGCAGACCTTGGGGGTGAAATTGGTTGCGCGAAACGCCTCGTAGCTGTCGAAGATCATACGAGATCGCTCCGCTTCAGGATCCACCCATTGATCTCGACGATCGCGTCCGGATCGGCATTGGAGGAGGTGGTCTCGGGCAGTCCGCGGAACAGCGACAGGGTCGGCAACACGATCAGCGCCTGCATGATCGCGCGGCGTGATATCTTTTTGGTGAAGAAACTCATGATACGTCTCTCGATTGGGGCTTCGATCCACGCATGGCTTTCCCTCAACGGCACATGCCCGCCAAGAGAAGCCAAATCCGTGCCAAGCCTAGCTGGAAACCTGCTTCAAGCGTGTGAACGGGCGGCATGAATGCAAACAGGGTTAGAATTGTCCTAATGCATGTCGCGCAAAAGTGCGCAGCGGTTTCGCGATAACGACATGCATACAAAAAGACCTTAAAGAGCGTCGCATGAATCCGTTCAAATGCGACGCGCTTTAATAGCCAGAATTGCTCTCACGCCGCCTCGGAGATGTCGTTGTCCAGGATGGTCAGATTGCGGCCGCGGTGCTTGGCCTGATAGAGGCGCTGATCGGCGGCGCGCATCAGATCCGACACGGCGGCATCCTCGCCGCAGAGGGTGCCGCCGATGCTGACGGTGAGGGGTATGACCCGCTCGTCGACAGGCCGGAAGCGGATCAGTTCGACCTCACGGCGGATGCGCTCGGCGACGTGCTTGGCTTCCTGGTCGGTGGCGCCGACCAGGAACGCTGCGAATTCCTCGCCGCCGATGCGGCCAAGCGCGTCGCCGCCGCGCACACCGCGCTCGATCGCATTCGCGATCAGGAGCAGCGCGTCATCGCCGGTCAGATGACCGAAGCTGTCGTTGATCTTCTTGAAGTGGTCGGCGTCGATGATCAGTAACGCACCGCGATCGGATTTGCGCCGAGAGCCTTCGAGCGCGGCAAAGAAGCTCTCGCGGTTGAGCATGCCGGTCATGTCGTCGCGGCTCGCCTTCTCCGACAGGCGCCGGTGCGCGGCGGCGAGCTGGGCATGGGCGCGGGCGAGGTCGCGGTGAGCGCTTTTCAGCCTCTCGCCCTGCCAGAACGTGTAGGCGCCGGCGATCCATGCGAGAGCCAGCGGACAGACCGTGGATGTCAGCCAGATCGTGCGGTTGAACGGAAAGCCCATGGCCGGGACGACGATCAGCGTCAACAGGAGCGAGGCCGCGACGGAGGCGAAAGCGACGGCGGCGGACTTTAGAAATATGCGGGTCATCGCTTGCTCCACTGGATCGTCTGTGTGCCAGCAAGCCCTGAATGCGACCTTTCGGCGATGCCTAAAATTTGAATCGTGGCGCCATTTCCGCCACCCGTGACGCGCATAAGTTGTGGATAAGTCCTTGCCAAAAACGAATCGTTTCGTGCCATAAGGGTCGCATGACCACGCTCCCCGACCCTGCCCGTTTTGCCCATGTCACCGACTGGGTGTTCGACCTCGACAACACGCTCTATCCGCATCATTCGAATCTGTTCTCGCAGATCGACGTGAAGATGACCGCCTATGTCGGAGAATTGCTGACCCTGCCGCGCGAGGATGCACGCAAGCTGCAGAAGGAACTCTACCAGGAATACGGCACGACGCTGAACGGCCTGATGACGCGCCATGGCATCGACCCCGACGACTTTCTCGAGAAGGTCCACGACATCGACTATTCCTGGCTGGTGCCCGATCCGGTTCTCGGCACCGCGATCCGCCAGCTTCCCGGCCGCAAGTTCATTTTCACCAATGGCGACCGCAGGCATGCCGAACGCACCGCGCGCCAACTCGGCATCCTCGAGCATTTCGACGATATTTTCGATATCATCGCCGCCGGGCTCACGCCAAAGCCGGCACGGCAGAGCTATGAGAAATTTGCCGAACTCCACGCCATCACCGGCCACAATGCGGTGATGTTCGAGGATCTGGCCCGCAACCTGTCCGTGCCGAAATCGCTGGGCATGACCACGGTGCTCGTGGTGCCGCGCAATTTCGAGCCGACCTTCTCGGAAATCTGGGAACGCGACCCGGCCAATGAGGACGATGTGGATTTCGTCACCGACGATCTTGCCAGCTTCCTCACCGCGATCGTCGAAGTCACCGCTTGATGTGGATGGTGTTCAGAGCTTGTAGAAGCGGCTGATGATCCCCCAGGCCTCGTCGGCGGTATCGACGAAATCGATGATGTCCTGGTCGCCGGGGGTGATGGTGCCCTGCTCGGCGAGGAAATCGAGATCGATTGCCTTTTTCCAGAACGCCTTGCCGAACAGGATCACCGGCACGCGCTCCATGCGGCCGGTCTGGATCAGCGTCAGCGTCTCGAAGAATTCGTCCATCGTGCCGAAGCCGCCCGGGAAGACCGCAACCGCCTTGGCGCGCATGACGAAATGCATCTTGCGGACCGCGAAATAGTGGAAGTTGAAGCAGAGCTCGGGCGTCACATAGGCGTTGGGCGCCTGCTCGTGCGGCAACACGATGTTGAGGCCGATCGACGGTGCGCCGACATCGTCGGCGCCACGGTTGCCGGCTTCCATGACGCCCGGCCCGCCGCCGGTCACCACGACGAATTCGCGATAATAGGAAGCGGCCGACTGTTGCGAGCAGAGCCGGGCGAACTTGCGTGCCTCCTCGTAATATTTGCTGTTTTTCTCGAGGTTCTTCCTCTGCGTCTCGTTCTTGGCCGCCCAGGCTTCGCCGCCGGGCTCGGGAATGCGCGCGCCGCCGAACAGGATGACGGTCGAGCGGATGCCGCGTTCGGCCAGGATCATCTCCGGCTTCAACAGTTCAAGCTGCAGCCTGACCGCGCGCAATTCGCGCCGCGTCATGAAGTCGGGGTCGTTCCAGGCCAGCCGGTAGGTATCGGCGCGCGTCTGCGGCGTGTCCGGCACGCTTTTCGACCGCTCCAGATCCTCGTCCGAATGCGGCAGCGGTGTCCACCCCGTCTTTTCCATAGGATTCATATTGTTCTACCCGTCCAAACTCTTCACTTGCGCCGTCCGATGACGCAGCCGCGATTGACCCTCATGAAGCCTTCACTTAAGCAGGTTCCGCAAAAGTGTCGCACGGTTTTGCGACAAGAACCTGCGAGAAGCAAAGACCTAAGCAGACGAAGCTAGCGAAGTCTGTTTAGGTCCGCGCGACTTTCAAAACAGGTTAAGGCGTGGCCCCTTAACAGCGTGGTAATGGAGCGAATTCATGTCGAAGCCGGAACTCGCGAGCCTCGAAAAGACCATCGAGAAAGCCTTCGAGGAACGCGACGCGATTTCGACCGCGACCCGGGGCGCAACGCGCGACGCCATCCAGTCGGCGCTCGACCTGCTCGACCGCGGCACCGTGCGCGTCGCCGAGCGCCAGGCCGACGGCAAATGGCATGTCAACCAGTGGCTGAAGAAGGCGGTGCTGCTTTCCTTCCGGCTCAATCCGATGGAGATCATCAAGGGCGGCCCTGGCCAGGCTGTGTGGTGGGACAAGGTGCCGTCGAAATTCGACGGCTGGAGCGCCGTCGATTTCGAGAAGGCCGGCTTCCGCGCCGTGCCGTCGTCGATCGTGCGCCGCTCCGCCTACGTCGCGCCGGGCGCCGTGCTGATGCCGTCCTTCGTCAATGTCGGCGCCTATGTCGACAGCGGCACCATGGTCGACACCTGGGCCTCGGTCGGCTCCTGCGCCCAGATCGGCAAGAACGTGCATCTGTCGGGCGGCGTCGGCATTGGCGGCGTGCTGGAGCCGATGCAGGCTGGTCCAACCATCATCGAGGACAATTGCTTCATCGGCGCCCGCTCCGAAGTAGTCGAAGGCTGCATCGTGCGCGAAGGCTCCGTGCTCGGCATGGGCGTCTTCATCGGCCAGTCGACCAAGATCGTCGACCGCGCCACCGGCGAGGTCTTCTACGGTGAAGTGCCTGCCAATTCCGTCGTCGTCGCCGGCTCGCTGCCGGGCAGGCCTTTTCCAAACAACGAGCCCGGCCCCAGCCTCTATTGCGCCGTGATCGTCAAGCGGGTCGACGCCAAGACCCGTTCAAAAACCTCAATCAACGAATTGCTGCGCGATTGATCTTTGTCACAAACGGACGCACCTTCCGCCGGCGCGACAATCCGTCGCGCTGGCTGCTGGCGAAGCCTGGCGTCCTCGAAGGCAGCAAAGGCACTAACCAATACGGACCGGACCCGCTTGCCTGACAGATCAGATCTCATTTGGCTTTTCTTCAGAATATCGGGCCGCGTCAGCCGCGCGGCCTATTTTCTTGGAGGATTGCTCGTGGCCATCATACAGGCCTTCCCGCTCTATCGCTTCACGCTGGTGCCGGAAGGCACGACGGAGAGCAACATGTGGTCGTTCATATTCTTCATCGCCTTCATCGCCTCGCTATGGTCGAACGTGGCACTGGCAGTGAAGCGGCTGCACGACCTCGATAAGCCGGGTATAGCGGCGCTGGTGCTGTTCGTGCCTGTTGTCTCGATTGTCGCTTTCCTCGTGCTCTGCCTGTTTCCCGGGCAGCCGGGACCCAACCGCTATGGCAAACGCACCAATGCACCCGCCGAACCCTGAACATCGATCGAGTGTCTCGCCATGCGCTACCGCACGCTTGACCCTAAACGGATCATAGAAACCGCCGAGCGGTTGGAAGAGCGCATCGCCGAGCGTTTTCCCGACGCAGGCCTGCGTGGCGTCGCCGCCGAGCTCGTGTCGCTGTCAGGCGACCTGGCGAGGTCAGCGAAGGCGCTGGAAGCGCCGATCTGGTGGCTGCGCGGCGTCATCGTCGCCGCCATTGTCATCGGTGCGCTGATGTTCCTGTTCGTCGGCACCATCCTGCCGCTCGGCCGCATCTCGGGAACCCATGATGCCGTCCAGTCGGTGCAAGGCATCGAATCCTCGGTCAACATGATCATCCTCGCGGTGCTCGGCTTCCTGACCTTGATCCGGAGCGAAGAGCGCATCAAGCGCAAACGCGTGTTTCGCGAGCTTCATGGCTTGCGATCGCTGATCCATGTCATCGACATGCACCAGCTCACCAAGGATCCGGCCGCCCTTTCAACCCATTTCAAGCCGACGGCGCATTCACCTGCCCGCATCACCAACGCCGCCGACCTTGCCCGCTATCTCGATTACTGCTCCGAAATGCTGTCGATCACCGGCAAGATCGCCGCGCTCTTTGCGCAGTCGGTGAATGATGATGTGGTGATCAACGGCGTCAACGACATCGAGAACCTGGCTTCCAACCTGTCGCGAAAGATCTGGCAGAAGATCACGCTGATCGAAAGTACTGCCGGGCGGCGGAAACGTTCCGCTCGCATGGAGCAGCCTCTAAGCGAATCTTAATCAGCCACGAAGCCAAGCGCACCGGCAAGGGCCGGTATTGGGCGCATGGGCGGGCTGCGAACTGACGATCACCGGGACTCGGTGGTCTTCCCCGGCATGATGGCGTCCGGTGTCAGGCTGGGCGATCCCGGTTGTTCCTGCTCTGCCCTGCGCACCAGCGCGATGACCCGCTTTATCAGCGGCGCCGACGTGCCTGCCTTGTCGACCAGGCGCAGGATCGCACCTTGCAGTTCGTCGATCTCCGTCGGCCGGCGGTGCTGCAAATCATCCCACATCGACGAGCGCGCGGCCGGGTCGATCGCAAGCATGCGCCGCGCCAGGACCTTGAACAGCCAGTCGGGCAGGCGCAGCACCTTCGGCAGCAGTGCCGGGCGCAAGCCGGCGATCCGTGCCGGCTCGATGCCTGAATGCCTCTTCGATCTGGCCGGCCAGGATCAGCCGCCAGCGGCGGTCGGAAAGTTCCGTTGCCAGCGGCAGGCCCGACAGGGCCACCAGCGCATTGTTCAGATTCATCAGCAGCTTGCCCCACTGCACCGCTTTCATATCGCCATGCGTGGTGACCGCAAACCCGTCGACATTCAGCAGGTCGACAAGGCCGGCTGCCCCCTCCTCGATCATCACCTTGCCCTCGCTGGCGCGGTGCACGCGAAACGGCAATTCACCGCCCGGTGACTGGACCACGTTGAACGGGACCATGCCGGCGAACACGCGCCGCCCAGCGAGCCCGGCCCGCAGCCTGTCAGCATTGCTGACGCCGTTCCGCAGGCTGACCACCATCGCATCCGGGTGGGCATGGGCGGCAATGAGCGCCGCCATATCTTCGGTCGCACCGCTCTTGACCGTCACCAGGACGATATCGGCGCCGGACATGGCGGCTACCGGATCAGCGGTGACGGTGAGTGCCTCCGGGGCTATGTGGCGGTCGCGGCCATCGAGATCGCTAACCCGCAAGCCATCCTTGCGCAACGCGTCCTCGATGCGCGGCCGCGCCAGAAGAACCATCTTGCGCCCGGCGAGCGCCAGACAGCCGCCGGCATAGCAGCCGATACTGCCGGCGCCGGCAATGGCGATCGTTTTTTCTTCCCTGGTCATGCGATAAGCTCGCCTTGGCCTGTAACTATACGACATGAAAACCATAATGTCGGCGGTATCGTCGGCCATTGGGCTGGCCTTCATGTCTGGCCGTGACAGGCCTTTCGCTTTCGACTATCGCTTTTGCCCATGACGTTGCCTACCGATCCTGCTGGAAACCTCGCCGCCCTCATCCGCTGCGCCTCCGTGACGCCTGCAGAGGGCGGTGCGCTGAGCGCGCTGGAAGAGATGCTGAAGCCGCTCGGCTTTTCCGTCGAGCGTCCGGTGTTTTCGGAAGGCGGCACGCCGGACATCGAGAACCTTTATGCGCGGCGCTCCGGCAACGGCCCGCATTTGATGTTCGCCGGCCATACCGATGTGGTGCCGGTTGGCGATGAATCCTCCTGGACGCATCCGCCTTTCGCCGCCGAGATCGCCAAGGGTGAGATGTATGGCCGCGGCGCCGTCGACATGAAGGGTGGCATCGCCTGTTTCATCGCCGCCGTGGCGCGCCATGTCGACAAGAGGGGCGGCCCGAAGGGCTCGGTCTCGCTGCTGATCACCGGCGACGAGGAAGGGCCGGCGATCAACGGCACGACGAAGCTGCTCGAATGGGCCGCCGCCAAGGGCGAGAAGTGGGACGCCTCTATCGTCGGCGAGCCGACCAATCCCGAGGCGCTCGGCGATATGATCAAGATCGGCCGGCGCGGCTCGCTGTCCGGCTGCGTCATCGTCAACGGCCGGCAGGGCCACGCCGCCTATCCGCAGCTTGCCGACAACCCGGTGCGCGGGCTGATGAGCCTGATCGACGGCTTGCTGCATCCCGTCTTCGACAAGGGCACAACGGATTTCCAGCCGACCAATCTGGAGGTCACCTCCGTCGACGTCGGCAATCCGGCCACCAATGTCATTCCGGCGAAGTCGACCGCCACCTTCAACATCCGCTTCAACGACACATGGACGGCCGAGACGATCCAGGCGGAGATCCACAACCGCCTCGACCAGGCGGCGAAGCGCAAGAAATACCGGACGGGCAAGAAGACGCCGGTCGATTACGAACTCGTTTGGCGCGACAGGCCGAGCCATGTCTTCCTGACCCGCGACGACCGGCTGGTCGAAGCGCTCAGCGGTTCGGTCAAGGCGGTTGTCGGCAGGAGGCCGGCGCTTTCCACCTCCGGCGGCACTTCCGATGCGCGGTTCATCAAGGACTATTGTCCGGTGGTCGAATTCGGGCTGGTCGGCAAGACCATGCACATGGTCGACGAACGCGTCGCACTTGCCGACCTCGAGACCCTGACGCAGATCTATCAGCGTTTCATCGAAGACTGGTTCGAACGAGGCCTGCCCTGATCATGCTTTCGTCAGATGAGACCTATGCTTCGCTAGCCGGCGCCTGGCGGCTTATGCTCGGCAAGGCCGACGGGCTGCGCCTGCTCGACCTTTCGGCCGACGGTTTCTGGAATTCCTTTTTCGCCATTCTCGTGGCTGCGCCGGCTCTGGTCGTCGGCTGGGTCGGCATTGCCAACGAAATCGGCGATCCCGACGCGTTCGCGGGACGCTTCAGCATGCTGATCCGCCTGGCGACGGTCGATGTCGGCGCCTGGGTGCTGCCGCTCGTCGGCCTTGCCGTGGTGGCACCGCGCGCAGGCATTGGCGGCCGTTTCGTCCACTATGTGGTCGCCAGCAACTGGGCGTCGGCCATCATCGCCTGGTTGATGCTGCCGTCGGCGCTGATCAGGCTTTTCCTGTCCTCCTCCAGCGAGGTGGCCGGGCTGGTGTCGCTGCTTTTGTTTGCGCTGTCGATGGTGCTGACCTGGCGGATGACCAATGCCACCATAGGCAAGGGTGCGGCCGTCGGCACTGCGGTCTTTGCCGGCATGTTCGTGGCCTCGCTGGCCGTGCTGTTCGGCCTGCAGGCGCTACTCGGTATCAGCATACCGAGCGAGACCGGGACTTGAAGCAAGTCGCGTCCAAGTGAATCTGTCCGAATTCCTGGTGCGGTTTCGCACCGGTATGATAATATCATACCATTCCCTCACAGGAGGAAACAATGTCCGCCACTGAGAAACGCACCTTCAGTCTACCGGCCGAGCAAGCCGCTTTTATCGACCAGCTCGTTCAGTCGGGCGCCTATGCAACCAGTAGCGAAGTCATCCGCGCCGGGCTTCGCGCCCTGCAAGAACGCGATGCCGCCGTGGAGCGCTGGCTGCGCGAGGAAGTCGCGCCGACCTATGACGCCTGGAAGGCGCACCCTGGCAGGGGTATTTCGCCAGAGGAGATGACTGAGCGGGCGCGCAAGCGCCACGAGGCCCGCCTGCAGAGGAATGCGTGAAGCGTCGAGCTGTCATTTATGCGCCGGAGGCAGGCGGCGATCTCGATCGGATTTATGACATTGTTGCGGAAGCCAGCAGCGCCACGACGGCCAACCGCTACGACCAGCGTATCCGGGCATTCTGCGAACGCCTCGAATACGGCTCCGAGCGCGGCACACGCCGCGACGATGTGCGGCCGGAGCTTCGCATCATCGGACTTGAACGCCGTGTCACCATCGCCTTCATCGTTGAGTTCGAGCGCGTGGTGATTTTACGCGTGTTCTATGGCGGGGCCGATTGGCAGGACGATCTAGCCGAGGGCGACGCTCGCTGATCGGCGTATCTAGCGTCCTCCGGGCGCCTGTGGATAGTCGACGCCGACGAGGAAAAGTCCGTCGGGCGGCGCCACCTGGCCGCAGGCGGCGCGATCGCGCGCATCGAGCGCCGCCCTAAGGTCGGCAATGGTCCAGCCGCCTTCGCCGACGCGTTTCAGCGAGCCGACCATCGAGCGCACCTGATTGTGCAGGAAGGACCGCGCCGAGGCCTTCACTTCGATCAGGTCGCCCGAGCGGCTGACATCCAGCCGATCGAGCGTCCGCACCGGGCTGTCTGCCTGGCATTGGGTCGAGCGGAAGGTGGTGAAGTCATGCGGCCCCAGGAGCAGCTTTGCCGCCTCGTGCATGGCGGCGGCGTCGAGACGCTTCGGCACCCACCAGACCTTGCCCTTCTCCAAAGCCGCCGGCGCACGCCGGTTGACGATGCGATAGAGATAGTGGCGGCCGGTCGCCGAGAAACGCGCGTCGAAACCGTCGGCGACGGCGGCCGCCTTCAGGACGGCAATGCATGCCCCGGCGGCCTGCAGATGGGCGTTGACGGCATCGCGCACCTTGTCGTCAGGCCATGCCTTGGCGAGATCGACATGGGCCACCTGGCCGGTCGCATGGACGCCGGCATCGGTACGGCCGGCGCCGCGCAACGAGACCTCCTGGCCGCAGAATTTTTCGATCGCCTGTTCGATCGCCTGCTGCACCGAAGGCTGGTCTGCCTGGCGTTGCCAACCGGCATAGAGGCTGCCGTCATATTCGATGTCGAGGCGAAAACGCGGCATGCCTGTCGTTGCGGCTCGCCTAGGCGGCGAGCGCGGTGAAGGCCGAAGCGTAGACCAGCTTACCGGCCTCGGGCGCCTCGCCCCAGGCCAGCGCCTGCAGCGCCTCGCCCTGGTATTCGCTTTCGAAGTTTTCGGCGCGCGTGTGATTGTAGCCGAAGCGGCCGTAATAGGCGGGGTCGCCGAGCACCATGGCAAGCGTTTCGCCGGCGTCCTTCAGGCGGATATGCGCCTCGCGGATCAACGCGCCGCCGATGCCGGTGCCATGGAAGGACGGTTCGACCGCCAGGGGCGCCAATGCCACCGCCGGGAAGCTCTTGCCGCCGTTCTGCACGAAAAGCCTGGAAAACAGGATATGGCCGACCACCTGCCCGTCTTCGTCCGCCACCAGCTCGACGACGGCATCGCCGCCGGTGACCAGCGCGTCGACCAGCCCGGCTTCCGCCTGCTGACCGAATGCATGTTCCTCGACGAGGCGGATCGCCTCGCGGTCCCGCGGCGTCGCCGCGCGTATCGACATCATGCTCATGAGAATTTCATTCCTTTTTCGAATTTGGCTCCGCGCAGAAACTCCTGCGCGCTGGCAGGCCTTCCGCCCGCCCGTTGAACTTCGACCAGCCTGATTGCGCCCGACCCGCAGGCGACCGTCAGCCGGTCGTCGAGAATTCCTCCCGGCTCGCCGGCGCCTTGCACAAGCGTCGAGCGAAGCAGTTTCAGCCGCTCCACGCGGCCGCCAATTCCGGTCTCGCACCATGCGCCGGGAAAGGGCGACAGGCCGCGAATATGGTTGTGGACCTCGCCAGCAGGCCGCGTCCAGTCCACGCGGGTCTCCGCTTTATCGATCTTTTTGGCGTAGGTCACCCCTTCTGTCGCCTGTGTGGTAAATGTCAGGGTGTTTCCTGCCAGCCGCGCCAGCGCGTCCACCATCAGCGCCGCACCCATGCCCATCAGCCGGTCATGCAGGTCGCCGGCCGTCATATCGGGTTCGATGGCGCATTTTTCAACCATCGCCACCGGGCCGGTGTCCAGGCCTTCCTCCATCCGCATCACCATCATGCCCGTTTCGGCATCGCCGGCCATGATGGCGCGCTGGATGGGCGCGGCACCGCGCCAGCGCGGCAGCAGCGACGCGTGACCATTGAGGCAGCCGAGCCGCGGCGCCTCCAGAATGGGTCTTGGCAACAGCAAACCATAGGCGACGACCACGGCGACATCGGCCCGCAGCGCGCGGAACGCGTCCTGCTCGGCCCTGCCTTTCAGCGATACCGGCGTCCGTACCGCAATGCCCAGGCGCTCGGCTTCGCGCTGCACCGGCGACGGCGTCAGTTCCAGTCCACGCCGGCCGGCGGCGCGCGGCGGCTGCGTGTAGACGGCCATAATCTCGTGCCCGGCCTCGGCGATCGCGCGCAGTGTCGGCACGGAAAATTCGGGCGTACCCATGAAGATGACGCGCAGGGGCATTTTTTCCTTGGCCTCTGCCTGCCCCGTCAAGTCGGCTCAGGCACCCGCTTCAAACGGGTTTACGAGCTTCAGGTCAAGCCCGTCGAAGTCTCTGATATTGCGGGTTGCAAGCGTGGCGTCATGTGTCAGACAGATTGCGGCGATCATCGCGTCAGGGAGGCTGATCGGGCGGCCAATCTTTTCCCTCATAGCCCGGAGCCTGCCGGCGAGGCGGGGGATGGAGCCAGAAAATTCAACGATACGACCGGAAAACTGCCTCGTTATCAGGTTATCAAGAGCGCGAACGTGACGATCGGAGCCGGTTTTGTTCAAGAACGTTTCGGCGCCGAAGGATTGCTCCACAACGACAGGGCCACATAGATAAAGATCGAGCAGATCCTGTGTGCGAAACCATTCGACCACATTGGGGTCAGGTATCGTTCTGCTCGCCTCGTAAACGACGTTGGTATCGAGGAAGATCACTCGAAATCCTCTTTAGGACGGCCAAAGTCGCGTTTCCTCTCCGCTTCGATTTCGCCCATTATTTCAGCAAACTCGTTGCCAATTGCGCTTTCGTCTGCAAATGCGGAACGAATGCTGTCCCATGCCGACAGGTTAGGTTCTAACCTTGCCTCGTTTTCTGCAATCATACCTTTCCATAGCAGATCGATGGCTTTGCCCGACAAGCTCTGGCCAACTTTCCGGGCAGCCTGCTCGATTTCGCGTTTTAGGGGCTCGGGAACATTTCTGATTAGCATATCGCCCACGATGGCCTCCATGATTGATATCAAGATATCGGGCCGAGGGAGCTTGCTCAACAGGATTTTTTAGCCTGATGATTTGCTAGTTATTAACTAAATTCAAATACGTTGGGCATACGATTCGGGCCACTTAGCCTCCGAGGAGCTGTTCATAATGCTGACCCGTCAAAAGCCCTTTGGAAGACGCCGTGCGCCAATCGCTGAGTTCAAATCGCTTGAAGAAGAATACATGCAAGGTGAGTTGTCGAAACGAAGTGAGCGAGCTTTTGCGGTTTATCTCACTCCACTGTTTGCGGTAGCTGTTGTTATAATTCTTATATTCTCGCCAGAGTCTCGCGCGCTTGCACTGGAAATCGGTGCAAAATCGTTCGAGTTCGGCAAGGACTGGATTTTGCGGGGGCCGCTTAAATAACTTCTAGCCCACCAGCTTGCCTGCCGCCTTGTTGCCTGGCGCCTTGTCCTTGGCGAGCTTCCTGAACTTCTTCACCACCATGTCGCGCTTCAGCTTCGAGATGTGGTCGATGAACAGAACGCCGTTGAGATGGTCGATCTCATGCTGCAGGCAGGTCGCCATCAGCCCCTCGGCCTCGATCTCCTGCAATTTGCCGTCGCGATCGAGATATTTCACGCGGACTGCGGCAGGACGCTCTACCTCGGCATAGTAATCCGGGATCGACAGGCAGCCTTCCTCGTAGACCGAGCGTGCGTCGGCGCTTTCCAAGATTTCCGGATTGATGAAGACATGCGGCGCTGGCGTCTCGTCCTCCTTGGCAAGATCGATGACCAGCATGCGCAGCGGTTCGCCGATCTGAATTGCCGCCAGCCCGATGCCTGGCGCGTCGTACATGGTGTCCAGCATGTCGCCGGCCAGTTTGCGCAAAGAGGCGTCGACGCGCTCGACGGGTTTCGAAACCTGGCGCAGAACGGGATCGGGAAGGATGATGAGCGGCTTGATCGACATGGCGTCTCACCTAAGACGTCATACGAAAAGCGTCAACCGGGGCGAAAAGCGTCAACCGGGGCGGTTTGGGCTCGTTCACGTTTTGATCTGTGCCTGCGGGCCGAATCATCTATGCTGGCCGCATGAATGACCTGACATCAATCCTATCCGAACCCGTTGCCCGGCTCGGCGCCACCACGATCACGCTCGGCCACGCCCTGGCGTTCGGCGCGGTCCTGTTTCTTGCCCTGTTCCTGGCACTGGTCGTGGCGCTGTGGCGGTCGGCCAAGGCGCGTGCGGTGGCAGCCGCGGAAGCCGCCGACCACGCCCGCGACGCCGAGGCGCGGATGGCCGGCATCTTGGCAAGCCAGGCCGAAATGCAAGGCCGCATGGGCGCCATCGCCGAAGTGTTCGGAGCGCGGCAGGCGGAACTCACGCAGTCGATCGGCCAGCGGCTCGACGCTATGACCGGCCGGCTCGGCCAGACCATGACCGAGCAGACCAAATCGACGCATGAGAGCCTTGCCAAGCTGCAGGAGCGGCTGGCGGTCATCGATACGGCGCAAGGCAACATCCAGTCGCTCGCCGGTCAGGTCGTGCAGCTGCAGGCGATCCTTTCCAACAAGCAGACGCGTGGCGCTTTCGGCCAATCGCGCATGGAGGCGATCGTCGCCGACGGCCTGCCGCATGGCGCCTACGAATTCCAGTCGACCTTGTCGAATGGCAGCCGGCCAGACTGCCTGGTCAAGATGCCGAACGGCGCGCCCGCGCTTGCCATCGACGCAAAGTTTCCGCTCGAAGCCTGGAACGCCATCCGCGCCGCCGACGGCGCCGATTTGCAGAAGGTCGCCGCGCAAGCATTCCGCCGCGACATCGAGATCCATGTCCGCGATATATCAGAAAAATACCTGATCCAGGGCGAGACGCAGGACAACGCCTTCATGTTCGTGCCATCGGAATCGGTGTTCGCCGAGATCCACGAGAATTTCGAGGCAGTGGTGCAAAAGGCGCACCGCGCCCGCGTCATCATCGTCTCGCCGTCACTGCTGATGCTGTCGATCCAGGTCATACAGGCGATCCTCAAGGATGCGCGCATGCGCGAGCAGGCGCATCTGATCCAAGGCGAAGTCGTCCGGCTGATGGAGGATGTTGCACGTGTCGACGACCGGGTGCGCCGGCTGCAGACGCATTTTACCCAGTCGACCAAGGATATCGACGATATACTGGTCTCGACCTCGAAGGTGACCAAGCGCGGCCAGAAGATCGAAGCGCTGGAGTTTGGCGGGCAAGCCGATGGCGATGCCGGCCAAGACGCAGCATCACGGGCTCCCGCCTCGAAGGTGGAACCAGGCCCGCGTGTCGCCGATTCGAAAACCGGGCAGCTCAGGCTGAGGGTTGTCGAAGGTGACGATTGAGAGCCATGCCGGATACTTGCGCCCGATCCAGGGCTACTGCTCCTCCACGATCCTCGTGCCTTCGAATTCCGGCAGCCAGTGCAGCGCCGAGCGATGCCAATACTGGGCTCTCGGAACCAGTTGTTCACGCTGGCGCGCCGTGCCGACCCTGATGCCGTAGACCTTCGGCCCATCGCCGACCGACGTCGCGTAGAGATGCGAGCCGCACTCGCCGCAAAAACCCTGCGCCCGCTTGGCGCCGTTCGCCCCGGTCTTGATGTAGACCTTCGGCGTGCCTTTGGTGATCCTGTAGCTGTCCTCTGGCACTCGTACCGACACGCGAAAGGCCGTGCCGGTCAGTTGCTGGCAATCGGGCAGATCGAGACTTTTTCCGGATCGACCTCGGCCTCGTAGGTGATGGCGCCACAATGGCAGCCGCCGTCGACTTTCATTGTCGCTTCTCCTTGCCTCACCGGCATTTTAGCCGGCACGATCCGGCTCGTCCCCTGACACAGCTTCAACAATCTTGCGCCGCTGCTCCCAGGTACCGGTCGTCCGCGGCTTGACGAACAGCCGGGCGATCTCCGGCATCTTTCTTCAGCCTGGCCTCGATGCGTTCGACGCAGGCCTCGATCTCGGGCGCAGCCATATGATCCTCGAACTCGATGCTCAAGGCGGCAACGATCTCTTCCGGTCCCATATGCAGCGTCAGTACGCCGTTCGCGCGCTGCACCGCCGGGTCCTGCTGGGCGATGGCCAGCACCTTCTTCTGCGCTTCAGGCGACGCCGGCTCGCCCAAGAGCAGGCCCATGCTCTCGCGCGTCAGGAAGATCGCGGTCGCGCCGAGAATGAGCCCGATGCCGATCGAGGCGGCGCCGTCGAGTTGCGGCATCTCCAACACCTCCGCCGCTAATATGCCGGCAAAGGCGACGATCAGGCCGAGAAGTGCGGCACTGTCCTCGAACAGGACGGTGTAGACGCTTGGATCCTTGCTCGATTGCACGGCCCGCAGCCAGCCCTGTTTACCCTTCTGCTTGCGGAACTCCCTCAGCGCCACCCACCACGAACTGCCTTCGAACAGGAAGGCCAGGCCAAGCACGATATGGTTGACCTTGACGTTGGCGACCGGCTCGGGCGCCACGATGTGGATGACGCCTTCGTAGAACGACACGCCGGCCCCAAGCGCAAAGACGAGAAGGGCGACGATGAAGCTCCGGAAATACAGCTCACGGCCATGACCGAGCGGATGCGTGCGGTCCGGCGGGCGGGCGGCGCGGTGCATGCCGTAGAGCAGGAGCCCGCCATTGCCGGTGCCGACAAGCGAGTGCACGCCTTCCGACAGCATCGCCGAGCTGCCGGTGAAGAATGCGGCGGCGAATTTGGTCAGCGCGATCGCCAGATTGCCGGCGAGCGCAGCATAGATGACCTTTTTTCGATCCGCCATGCGCCGCCATGGTGTGTTGCCTTGTTCGATGCTCGGAGCTTAGCGAAGCATCCGTCTAAGCTCCACAGCCATTCATAGCGCACGAACTGTCCAGCCGTTCAGGGTGCGGCGTCTGTACCGGCTAGACGATCTCGTCGGTCCAAACCTTGAAGCCGGCGAGCGTGCCCGGTCCGAAAATGTGGGTCAGCGGCACATCGGCCGCATCGCGGCCGGAAGCGATCAGGATACGGCCAATGCGTGGAGCATTGTTGCGCGGATCGAACGCGTGCCAGCGGCCGCCGAGATAGACTTCCATCCAGGCGGCGAAATCCATGGCCGCCCACGGCTTCGGCAGGCCGATGTCGCTGATGTAGCCGGTACAGTAGCGGGTCGGGATGTTGAGCGCCCGACAGAAGGCGACTGCGAGGTGGGCAAAGTCGCGGCAGACGCCGCTCTGCTCACGATAGGCTTCGGCCGCGGTGCGCGTCGGCCGCGCATTGCCGTAGTTGAAGACGATGTGGTTGTGGACGAAGTCGCAGACTGCCTGGACGCGCGGGATGCCTAGCGATGTATGGCCAAACAGCCGCCACGCGTCGCTTGCCAGCAGATCGCTTTCGCAAAAGCGGCTGGGCAGCAGGAACAGCAGCGTGTCCGAGGGCAGATCGCGCACCTCGTGCTGCCAGGCCATCAGGTCGCCCATCTCGAAAGTGCCGGGGTCGCGGATCACCGCGTCGGTACCGAATGAGAAGCGTCCGGGCGGCGCGACAAGACGATTGCACCAGTTGCCGAAGCTGTCGCGATAGCTTTCGATCGGTACCGGTGGATTGGAGGTCAGGAAATCCGGCCGTTCGAGATCGGATGCCCTGGAATAGTGGACGTTGAGCATCGCGATCAGCGGCGTTTCCTGCGGGAAGTCGAAACTCATCTCGCAGCCGATGTGGATTCGCATTGTCGTCCTGACCGGCCTGCCTGATCGTCATCCGGAGAAAGCCGGATTGATGCTGCAGTGCAAGGAAGACCATGGCATGGACCGGAACCGTTGACGAGGAAAATAGAAAAGGCGTTGACAGCCCCTCAACTGGCGCACCGGGGCGCAACAGCCCCTTGCGGTCGGGCCAATCTCTTGTTTCACTTCGCCCGCCACCATTGGAGGAACGAATCATGGCTAAAGGTGCGATGAAGGCGGGCAAGGAAGCCCGCAAGCCGAAGAAGGACGCGAAGAAGCCCGTAGCGACCCCGGCGCTCAAGGCGCCGCCGGTCAAGGCGACGAGGCTCAAGGACAAATAGGTCCGGTCATTCCGTTTCGGGACGGATCGCGACCGGTGACATCGTCGTGGTGATCCTGACTGGCTATCTTGGTAAGAACTCCGAGTTGGTCAGCCTCCTTCGGATGCTTGTTGGCGCAACCATAGGCGTCGCCATTGTCTGGCTGGTTTTGGGTGGGCCCAAAAGCTGTTGGGCCGATAATTCAAATTGAGATACTAGCTACCGATCGTGGCTGTTGATCGGGCGCCCGAAATCCCTACATTGGTGTGGCGGGGACGACCTCGCGCCTCCCAATAAATCCGTCGGGACGACCCGCTACTCAATGGAGCGTTCCGATGTCGTGGACTTTTCTTTTCCTTGCCGGTCTGTTCGAGATCGGCTGGGCGATCGGCCTTAAATACACTGATGGCTTCTCGAAGCCGCTACCGACCATCCTGACCGTCGCCTCGATGATCGTCAGCCTGGGCTTGCTCGGCTTGGCGCTGAAGGCATTGCCCGTCGGCACCGCCTATGCGGTGTGGACAGGCATCGGGACGGTCGGCACGGCGCTGCTCGGCATCTGGTTGCTGGGCGAGCCCGCGACCGCGATCAGGCTGGGCTGCATCGCGCTGATCGTCTGCGGCATCATGGGGCTGAAGCTCGCGGCCTGAACATACCGAAGGACAAGCACGATCAGGGCCGCTGCAAAGCGACCCTGATCCTCGAAGCCGGTTGCTTCGGTAGCCTGAAGGCTAGCGGGCTGAAAAGCCCGGAGGCGTCCTGCCGGTGCGCTGCTTGCGCGCCGCATAACGTGCGTCGCGCTTGGCCTTGCGTTCGGCCTCGTCGGCAAGCAGACGAGCGATACGCTCGTTCTCTTCGGCTTCCCGAATCTTGGCCTCGGCCTGCGCTGCCTCTTCCGCGGCGATACGCGCCGCTTCGGCGGCTGCCTCGCGCTCGGCCTTTTCGGCCGCTTCACGCGCCAGCTTTTCCTGCTTCAGCCTGGCCTTCTCAGCCTCGCGTATCTCACGCGCCTCTAGGATCGCCTTGCGTTCGGCCTGTCTTGCCTGCACCGCAGGATCATCTGCCGCCGGTTTTGACTTGAAGCGCTCCAGAAGCGCCTTCTTTGCCTCGTTTGCGGCATTGCGCCGCTCGAAAATGTCTTTTTCCCTGTAGATAGCCAAGTCCACTTCCCTGAAGTCAATTTGCGAGGCTTACATACGCGCGAATACCGAGAGTTCAAGCGCCAAAACAGTATGCCAGCCATGAAATTGTGAGCTGTTGCAGTCGGGAGACGTTCCTTGCAACGGACATGCACTGTTCACAGTCGCCCCTCTGGCGGCGCGCCGGGCGGATCGCTACCTCTAGAGCCAGACCCATCCCGATAGGACCGGGATGGGTCTGGCTCTAGTTTTTTGTTTGGGCATGATCTTTTCCGAAAACCGGATTCCACTTTTTGCTGCGCTGACCTTCGGTTCGGGATCATGCTCTAACCGACAATCAAATCACCGGGATGACATCAAATGGAACTTGGTCTCTATACCTTCGCCGACGTCAGCCCGGAGCCGGGTCCCGGCGCCATCGGCCCGCATGAACGGCTGCGCAATTTGATCGAGGAAATCGAGCTGGCCGACCAGGTCGGCCTCGACGTCTTCGGGCTGGGCGAGCATCACCGCCCCGATTATGCCGCCTCGGCGCCGGTCGTCGCCCTGGCGGCGGCTGCCGAGCGCACCAGGCGCATCAAGCTGACCAGCGCCGTGACCGTACTATCTTCCGACGATCCGGTTCGCGTCTTCCAGCAGTTTGCGACACTCGACCTCTTGTCAGGCGGCCGCGCCGAAATCATGGCCGGGCGCGGCTCGTTCATCGAGTCCTTTCCGCTGTTCGGCTACAATCTCGAAGACTATGACGAGCTCTTTGCCGAAAAACTCGACCTGCTGCTCGCCATCCGCGATCATGTCAAGGTAACGTGGCCGGGCAGGCTGCGCGCGCCGATCAATGATCGCGGCGTCTATCCCCGGCCCCTCCAGGACAGATTGCCGATCTGGATCGCGATTGGCGGCACGCCGCAATCCGCCGCCCGCGCGGGCGTGCTCGGCCTGCCGCTGGCGCTGGCCATCATCGGTGGCGAGCCGGCCCGGTTCGCGCCGCTGTTCGACATCTACCGGGATGCGGCACGGCGGGCCGGCAACGACCTGGGAACGCTGGCCACCAGCCTCAACGTCCACGGCTTCATCGCCGAGACGACGGACAAGGCGGCGGACGATTTCTATGGGCCGCAGGCCGAGGTGATGAACCGCATCGGCCGCGAGCGCGGCTGGGGTCCGACATCGAGGGCACATTTCGACCAGTCGCGCGGCCCCAACGGCGCGCTGTTCGTCGGCAATCCCGAGCAGGTGGCCGACAAGATCATTGCCCAGCACAGGATATTCGGCAACGACCGTTTCCTGCTGCAGATGGCGATCGGCATCATGCCGCACGCCAAGGTCATGAAGGCGATCGAGCTCTACGGCACCAAAGTGGCGCCGATCGTGCGCAAGGAAACGGCGAAGGCCGTCCCCGCCGTGGCAGCGCCCGTCGCCTGATTCATCGGCAAGGCCCGATTCCCGAAGGCATGATTCCCGAAGGCATGACGCAAGATCTTCCCGACGGGATCGGCCATTCCATACCTTGCGTCATTGCCGGCTAACGGAACTTTGACGCGGCAAGGACGTTTTCGCCAAGGGAGCCGCTCGGATCGCGGTGTGCCCGAGGGGAAATGATGAAAGCCGAACCGACAGCTTCGGGCGCAGGCATTGCCGAAAGCCCGGATCCGCGTGTCGAGGCACGCGCCGATACGCGCCTGATGCGCTCGTTGCTCATCGGCATCTTCATCCTGATGGTCATCTACGCGCTCTACTTCGCCCGCGCCTTCTTCATGCCGGTCATCCTCGCTTTCCTGCTGGCGCTGACGCTGACGCCGATCGTCCGCTTTTTGCGCAAGCACGGCGTACCCGATGTGCTGTCGGCCAGCCTTCTGGTGTTTCTGTCGATCTGCATAGTTGCCAGCGCCGGCTATCTGCTGAGTGGCCCGGTCATCGACCTCATCAACAACACCTCGTCGATCGGCCAGCAGCTCACCGAACGCCTCGCACAACTGCGTCGCCCTTTTGAAAGGATCATGGAGATTTCGCGCCAGATCGAGGGGGTGACCCAGACGTCGCAGGAGCCGGGCGTCCAGAGGGTTACGCTGGCGCAATCCGGCATCCTCTCGCAGGCCGCCGGCAATGTGCTGTCGGCGGGCACAAGCATCACCATCGTCTTCGTGCTGTCGCTATTCCTGCTCGCCTCGGGCACGATGTTCTATGAGAAGATCATCCAGTCCTTTGCCAGCCTCCGCGAGAAGAAGCGGGCACTGCGCATCGTCTATGACGTCGAGCGCGAAATCTCGCATTATCTGCTCACCGTCACCGTCATCAATGCCGGCCTCGGCACGGTCATCGGCCTTGGCCTGTGGGCGCTCGGCATGCCCAACCCGCTGGTCTGGGGCGTGGCTGCGGCTTTGCTCAATTTCCTGCCCTATGTCGGGGCGCTGATGACCATAGTGCTTGTCACGGTCATGTCACTGATCAGCTTCGACACCATCTCCTATGCCCTGCTGGCGCCGGCCTTCGTGCTGTTGTGCGACATCGTCGAAGGACAATTCGTAACGCCAATGGTGGTCGGCCGCCGCCTCGAGATCAACGCGGTGGCGATCTTCATCGCCATCGCCTTCTGGTCCTGGCTATGGGGCTTCGTCGGCGCGCTGATGGCGGTGCCGCTGCTGGTCGTCATCAAGGTGTTCTGCGACCATTTCGACGGCCTCAGCCATGTCGGCAATTTCCTGGCGGCGCAGCATACGGCCGTGGTCGAAGAGGAAACTTCCTCTAAGGAAAAACTGGCGGGCGCATGATCCCGGAGACTGGAACCAGTCCTTGCGCGCGTCCATTTGGACGCGCGGCCTTCTATTCAATTTTTTGAATTTGCGGCCGTGGCGGTGGCTTCCTACATCCGATCCCTACACAGGATCCCCGCCTATGACCGCTCTTTCCGTTCTCGACCTGTCGCCGATCGTCGAAGGCAGCAACGCTTCGCAATCGCTCGCCAATTCGCTCGATCTCGCTCGCCATGCCGAGCGGCTGGGTTATAAGCGCTACTGGCTGGCCGAGCATCACAACATGCCGGGCATCGCCAGCGCCGCCACTTCGGTCGTCATCGCCCACGTCGCCGGCGGCACCAAAACGATACGCGTCGGCGCCGGCGGCATCATGCTGCCCAACCATTCGCCGCTGGTCATCGCCGAGCAATTCGGCACGCTGGCCGCGTTGCATCCGGGCCGCATCGACCTTGGGCTCGGCCGCGC
Source organism: Mesorhizobium sp. STM 4661 (assembly GCF_000359125.1). Lineage (GTDB taxonomy): Bacteria > Pseudomonadota > Alphaproteobacteria > Rhizobiales > Rhizobiaceae > Mesorhizobium. The sequence goes on from NZ_CAAF010000004.1 coordinate 190,320, forward strand.
CCCCGGCACCGACATGGCGACGGCGCGCGCATTGCGCCGCAACCTCGATGCCGGCGTCGATAATTTCCCGCAGGATGTCGTCGAGCTGATGGGTTATTTCCAGCCGGCCGAGGAGGGCCAGCGCATCCGTGCCGTGCCCGGCGAGGGCGAACAGGTGCCGATCTGGATCCTGGGCTCCAGCCTCTATGGCGCGCAACTTGCCGCCCTGCTCGGCCTGCCCTACGCCTTCGCCTCGCATTTCGCTCCGGCCGAACTCGACCATGCGCTGGAGATCTATCGCTCGCGCTTCCAGCCGTCGGAACAGCTCGACAAGCCCTATGTGATGCTTGGCCTCAACGTCTTTGCCGCGCCCACCGACGCCGAGGCGCGGCTGTCGTTCACCTCGCTGCAGCAGGCCTTCGTCAACCTGCGCACCGGACGCGCCGGCCGCTTGCCGCCGCCGGTCGAAGATTACGAACGCGACCTCGACCCGATGGCCAAGACCATGCTTGGCCAGGCGCTGTCCTGCGCGGTCGTCGGCGCCCCAGAGACGATCAGGCAAGGCATCGACGCTTTCGTACGCCGCACCGGCGCCGACGAGCTGATGGTCACCGCGCAGATTTTCGACCATGGCGCGCGGTTGCGCTCCTTCGAGATTCTGGCGGAAGCCCACAGATCCCTTTCGCAAGCGGCCTGACCTTCTTTCTTATTTTGGTGCATGACATGCATCAGGCGCTGACGCTTTGCGCGACCGCTCCCAGCGGCCGGCATGAATTGCGGATCATCAGGCGGCCCTTGAGCGTCAACTTGCGTGGCGGCGCGTCCCTGTTGCCGGCGAGCCGGTCGAGCAGCAGGTTGGCCGCCTGTTCGCCAATTGCCTGCACCGGCTGGGAGACCGTGGTCAGCTGCGGCTGGAATACATCCGACCAGGGGAAATCGTCGAAACAGGCGACCGAAATATCCTGCGGGCAGGACAGCCCGATATCGCGGATCGCCTTCATGGTGCCGATCACCATCGGATTGTTGGCCGAGAAGATGGCACTGGGGCGGTCGTGCAGCGACAGCAGCTGCATCGTGGCATTGTAGCCGTCGACTTCGTGGAAATTGCCGAAACGCACGAGCTCGTTCTCGACCGGCAGGCCGGCAGCCTGAAGTGCCTCTCTATAGCCCGCCATACGGTCATGCATGGGCGAGATGTCGAACGATCCGGAGATGTAGCCGATGCGCCGGTGGCCGAGATCGATCAGATAGGTGATGGCGTCGAACACAGCGCGCTGATTGTCGAGCACGACGGCATCGGTATCGACGCCCTCGCAGACGCGGTCGAGCAGCACCACCGGCACATTGGCGTCGTCGACAATTCCTTTAAGAATCTGGCCGTCGCCGACGCGGGCGACGATCAACCCGTCGACCATGCGATCGAGCAGCAGCCTGATCTGGTCGTCCTGCGTGTTCAGATCCTCGTCCGTGCAGCACAGCATGACCGCGTAGCCGGCGCGGTCGAAGGCCTGCTGGATGACCGAAACGACATCGGTGAAGAACGGATTGGTGATGTGCGGAACGGTCAGCCCAATGGTGCGGGTCGTGCCCATCTTCAGGCTGCGGGCGATCGCGTTGCGCTTGTAGCCGATGTCGCGGATCGCCTGTTCGATGCGCTGGCTGAGCTCGGGACTGACGGTCGCGGTGCCGTTGATCAGCGCCGAGACGGTGGCCACCGAAACGCGCGCGGCTTCGGCCACATGCAGCATGGTCGGAGCCGTGGACTTTCGCTGCTTTTTTCGCCCTGACGCCGTCATTTTTCGAAACGTTTCGCCGCCCTTTGATTGTAATACCTACGGAATCTTGCGTAGTTGCGCAAGAATTGAAATGTATCATTCCCGCATCTTCAGATACCGGCTTGACACGATCGAAACGTTTAGATTAGCGTTCGGAAGGTTCGACGACGACGGAGGGAGGCCGTTCTTGTGATGGAGCACGCTAACCCCATCCCGTCCGGGGACGTTGCGGCGGCCGATCGTGCGGCTGTCGTCCTAAGCGCCGAGCATATCTCCAAGACGTTCGGCGGCATCGCCGCCCTTGTCGATGTCGACTTCGATCTGAAAAGCGGCGAGGTTCATGCGCTGATGGGGGAAAACGGCGCCGGCAAGTCGACGCTGATGAAGATCCTGTCCGGCGTCTACACCGACTATGACGGCACGGTTAACGTCGATGGCCACGCGGTGCGTTTTGCCGGCGTCCGCGACGCCGAGGACGCCGGCATCGCCATCATCCACCAGGAACTCAACCTGGTTCCCGAACTCAGCATTGCCGACAATATCTTCCTGGGGCGCGAGAAGCTGATCGCCGGGCTGGTCGTCGACCGCAAGGCAAGCAGCCGCGCCGCCGGCGCGTTGTTGCAGCGGCTCGGCATCGAGCTCAATCCGGAAGCGCGTGTCGGCGCCTTGCGCGTCGGCGAGCAGCAGCTGGTCGAAATCGCCAAGGCGCTGTCGATGTCGGCGCGCATCCTGATCATGGACGAGCCGACATCCGCCCTGTCTCCGGCGGAATGCCAGAGGCTGTTCAGGATCATCCGCCAGCTCGCCGACAGCGGCGTGGCGATCGTCTATATCTCGCACCGCATCGACGAGGTCATGCATCTGGCGAGCCGTGTCACCGTGTTTCGCGACGGACGCCACGTGCTGACCGAGGATATGGCAAGGCTCGACGAAAACGCCATCATTTCGGCGATGGTCGGGCGAGACCTGCTTGCCTCCTCGCAGCACGAACGCAGCACCAGCGGCAAGACGGTGCTCTCCGTCAGCGGCTTGTCGCTGTCGAAACCGGACCGCCACGGTTGGCGCACGGTGCTCGACGGCGTCAGCTTCGATCTTGCCGAAGGCGAAATCCTGGGCATAGGCGGGCTGCTGGGCTCTGGCCGCACCGAGATCCTGGAAACGATATTCGGGTCGAGCGGCGGGCGAGCCGGGGGCGATATCAGGCTCGACGACGAGCCGGTGGACATCCGCTCTCCGCGCGACGCCCGCAGGTTAGGCATCGCCCTGGTGACCGAGGACCGCAAGACGCAGGGCCTGCATCTCAAGGCATCGATCACCGACAATGTGGCGCTGCCGCTGGTCGGCGCGCTGGCGCGGTTCGGCCTTCGCTCGCTGGCCGCCGAGCAAGCCCTGGCGCGGCACGCCGTCAAGGCACTTGGCATTCGCTGCGAGACCATCGAGCAGCCGGCCGGCACACTGTCCGGCGGCAACCAGCAGAAAGTCGTCATCGGCAAATGGCTGGCGACCAGGCCGCGGGTGCTTTTGCTGGACGAGCCGACGCGCGGCATCGACGTCGGCGCCAAGCGGGAAATCTACGATCTCATCTTCAAGCTGGCGCGCGACGGCCTCGCCATCGCCGTCATCAGCTCGGAATTGCCGGAGCTTTTGCACCTTTCCGACCGCATCCTGGTCATGGCCGACGGCCGCCAGACCGGGATGCTCTCACGCGAACAGGCCACCGAGGAGGCGATCATGCGGCTTGCGGCACCACGCCGGACGATAGCGAGGCCCGCCGCATGAGCCTGTTGAGCCTGCTGTCCCGGACCAAGCTCTATTGGGGCCTGATCGCCATCTTCCTGATCGGCGTGCTCGGCTCGCCGATCAGTTCGAAGGGCAACAACATCTTTCTGTCCTACGGCAATCTGCTCGATGTGCTGCGCCAGGTGTCGACGACCGGCCTGATCGCCACCGGCATGACGGCGGTGATCATCACCGGCGGCATCGACCTTTCCGTCGGCTCGCTGATGGCGATCTGCACGGTGGTCGGCGCCATGCTGCTGACGGTGCCGGGCGTGACACCGGGCGTCGTGCTGGGCGTGCCGACCGTCGCCGTGGTGGCACTTTGCCTCGGCATCCTCGTCACCCGCTTCATCTTCCTGAACCTGGCGAAGTCGCGCGCCGGCCCGGAGGCCACGCGCGATGTCAGGCTGGACAGCGTCCGCGGGCTGGTCGCGCCCGGCATTGTCGGGGTGATCCTCTGCTGCCTCGCGCTGTGGTTCCTGCTGCCGCAGATAGACACGAAGTTCGGCGTACTCGGCGTGCTGCTGGTGGCGCCTTGCGTCGGCCTTTTGTTCGGCGCGCTCAATGGCTTCATCATCGTTGCCGGCCGGCTGCAGCCCTTCATCGTCACGCTGGCGATGATGGTGACGGCGCTGGGCATCGCAAGGCTGACCGCCGGCCAGAACAATGCGGTGCTGCCGGTCTATACCGGGTCGAACGCCACCGCCGATTTCGAGATACTGCGCTCGCTGGTGTTCGGCGTCATCCCGATGCCGGGCCTGTTCTTCCTCGGCGCGATCCTGATCTACGGCGCGGTGCTGCGCTTCACGCCGTTCGGCCGCTATGTCTACGCCATCGGCGGCAATGAAGAGGCGGCGCGGCTTTCCGGCATCGCCGCCGGCCGCGTCAAGATCGCCACCTACGCGGTGTCAGGGCTGCTGGCCGGCGTGGCGGCGGTGCTCTATGTCGCGCAATACAGGCAAGGCAAGCCGGATGCCGGCGCCGGGCTGGAGCTCGACGCCATTGCCGCGGTCGTCATCGGCGGCACCAGCCTGATGGGCGGGCGCGGCAGCCTTGTCGGCACATTCTGCGGCGTGCTGATCTTCGGGCTGCTGTCGAACATCTTGCAGCTCCACAACATCAATTCGAACCTTCAGCTCGTGCTGAAAGGGATGATCATCATCGGCACCGTGCTCGTGCAGGAGCGCAATGCCGCCGATCTTCTCTTCTATCTGCGCCTGCTGTTTGCCCCTTTGTGGGGCGGGCAGACGGCGCACAAGGAAACGGCCGCGGCAAAGCGACCGTCAAAAGAGACCCCGTCTCTAAATCTTGGAGGAAACAAGAAATGAAACGACGTGACATGCTGAAGCTTGCCGCCGTTGGCGCGGCACTGCTGACCACAACCGCCTTTTTGACCAGCGGCAACGCCTATGCGCAGGACAAGAAATGGAAGATCGGCTTCTCGCAGGTGACGACCATCGAACCCTGGCGCGCCCAGTTCAACAAGGACATCCTGGCCGAGGCCGCCAAGCATCCGGACGTCGAGCTGATCGTTACCGACGGCGAGGACAAGACCGAAAAGCAGGTTGCCGATGTCGAAAACCTGATCCGCCAGGAAGTCGACGCGTTGCTGGTGTCGCCGAAGGAATCGGCGGGGCTGACCGGCGTCGTGCAGCAGGCGGTCGACGCCAAGATCCCGGTCTTCGTGCTCGACCGCAATGTCGACACCCAGGACTACACGCAGTTCGTCGGCGGCGACAACAAGCTGATCGGCCGGGCCGCCGGCGAATATGCCGTCGAGCTTCTGGGCGGCAAGGGCAAGGCCGCCGGCAATGTCGTCGAGATCTGGGGCGGCATGGGCACCCAGCCGGCGCATGACAGGCATGACGGCTTCCTTGAAATCACCGGCAAGGAGCCGGGCATCAAAAACCTGCTCGACCAGCAGTCGGGCGACTGGAAGCAGGACCAAGCCTACAACATCATGGCGACCGCCTTGCGCAACAACGAGAAGATCGATCTCGTCTACGGTCACAATGACCCGATGGCCTACGGCGCCTATCTTGCCGCCAAGGATGCCGGCCGCGAGAAGGACATCAAGTTCATCGGCATTGACGGCCTGCCCAATGAAGGGGTGACCCTGGTCAACAATGGCGAGCTGACGGCGACCTTCACCTATGTGACGCCGGGTGCCGAAGGGCTGCGGCAGGCGATCAAGTTCCTGAACGGCGAGAAGGTCGAAAAGACCATCACCTTGCCGACGCAGAAGATCACCAAGGAGAATTCCGCGCAGATCCTGAAGGATAACGGCCTCTGAGGTATGCCAAAGACAAGCGCCGACCCTACAGGATGTGAGTTCCTCGCCCCCACGAGAGTGGGGGAGAGGTGGCTCGGCGAAGCGGAGACGGAGAGGGGGGAAGGCTCGACCTCTACATGAATTTCAGAGGGAGCTCGCCGGCGTGGCTGCCCCCTCTCCGTCCGCTTCGCGGCCACCTCTCCCCCATTTCATGGGGGCGAGGAACCCAAGCCTTGCCACGTCAGGCCATTCTCTCCTGGAGCCAGCATGCGCCGCCCTTACGCCAGCTTGGCCAAAAGCTTCATGAAGGTGGCGACCTCCTTGGGCGTGAGCGGCGCCAGTGTTTCCTCGGTGATGTCGCGGGCAAGAGGGATCAGGCGCTCGATTGCGTCGCGGCCTTCCGCGGTCAGATTGACCAGCAGACGCCGTTTGTCGACCTCATGCTTGGAAAGCTCGACCAGGCCACGCGCCTTCAGCCGGTCGATGACGCCTTTGACCGTTGCGGCATCCATGGCGATCAGCGTGCCGAGCTGATTCTGCGACGTCTCGCCGACGTCGCGCAATTTGGCCAGGGCGGCAAATTGCGGCGGCGTCAGATCGGCGATATGCGCGGCGAAGATCGAGACATGGCGCTGATGCGCCTTGCGAAGGATGAAGCCGACCTGCTCCTGCAGATGGTAATCGTTCTCCTCGGGCTCCTCGGCCTCGACCAGCTTGAGCAGGTTTTCCTCGCTCACGGCAGCCCGTCCCAAATGCGGCGCGGCTCATTCGCCACCGGCCCACCCTCATGAAAGTTCTCCTCGCGGATCGGAAACTCAGGCATGGGCAACTTCCTTCCCTCGACCTTTGTTGGGCGCGGCGAGCGCCATGGAACCACTGACGCGGTTTTGGCCGGCCAGGAAAAGTGCCGAGGTGGCAATCAAGCCATTTCGGCGAAAATCATCGGCGACAGCGAGCCCGCTGTCCAGTGCGGCAGCAATTTCAGTCGGTGAAAGTGGGCGGACAGCCATTGTGACCAGCCGATCGCCAAGATCGCTATCCGGCGCCAGATCGCGCGCGGGCGCGCGCTCGACGGCGGGGTGGCCGGGCAGGTCGACGGCATTGGCGATCAGCGTTGCGGCGGCGTCGGCTTCGGCCCCCGTCGCCGCCAGAACGGTGACGGCATCGGCGATGCCAAGCGAAAACGAACGGCCGCGCCAGCCGCTGGTTGCGACGCCGCGAATCGCGTCGTCGGCACGAATGGTGATGCGGTCCGCGAGGCCATGCCCCGTCCCGGCGATGGCGAGGGTCATGGACTGGACGCCTGCGAGATGGATCGCGCTGTCGCCGCCATTGTTGACATAGGCGCGGTCGATCTTGCGCCCGGCGAGCAGCGCGGCAAGAACTTCGTCGGCCACCGAACCGGCTACGGCAGCCATCGGCGTGATGAAACTCTGCGCCAGCGGTGAGACTGCCGCCTCCATGCGCTGCGCCGTTGGACCAGCGAAAACGCGCGGATCAAGGCTCGCTGGCCTGCGGAGTTCCGGCAATTCATCGACCAGTTCCGTCAAAACGGTCTGGAAGCGCGTCACCGCTTGGGCGTAGGCAGCAGCACATTCGCCGGCATCACCAAAGGCTTCGATGATCAGGTCGATCGGGCCGTGGTTGAGGTGCAGCCGCCTCTCCAGCCAATGCGCCTGCGGGCCGTTCATCACCCGGCCCCGTTTGCCGCGCGCCGCAATTGCGCCAGCGGCGGCCAGGGATTGCTCGCCGGCGCACCGGTGCCGCGACGCGGGTTGAGATATTCGCCGCCCCTGGCGAGAATATCCTCGACACTACGGATTTCCGCCTCGTAGCCGCCCAGCCTGACATAGTCGTCGCGGCGCAAGGTGAACTCGATCGGCGCCACCAGCGCCGGAGTCGGCACATAGCCGAAGGCGCCTTCCGGCACGCGGGTGACATCGACCATCAGCGTGATGCCGCCGCCCGGCCAGACATAGACCGGCGCACCACCGACCGTCACATAGGTTTTCAGCCCTTGCACCGAGCGGGTCAGGTTGACCGGATTCTCGGTGACGCCGGCGCGCAGCGAGCCGCCGGCTCCGCCAATGAACAGCACGGTGCACAAAGCCGGCTCGCAATTGTCCTCGATCAGACCGACCGATTTCTGCAGCCGTTCCGGAAACGGCTTCTCGACCGGCTTCAGATCGTCGTCGAGCTCGTAATAGGCGAATTGTTCGCCGGTGGTCGAGACCATCAGCAGCGACAGGCCGGGGCGCGCACCCTTCTTCGCGTTCCAGTCGCCGAGGATCGACAGCGGGTCTGAAATGCTGGTGCCGCCCCAGCCGAGGCCGGGCTCGGACACCTTGAAATAACGGCCCGGCGTCGAACGGCGGCCGACGATCTTTATGCCGGTGTCCTGCCAGCCCAGCACCTTGCCGGCCTGATGCTCGGAGACGACGCCGGTGATGTGATCGTCGACCACCACCACCTCGTCGACCAGCCCGCGCCACTGGGTGGCGAACATGCCGATGGTGGCCGAGCCGCAGCCGACGCGCATGCGGTGCTCGACCTTGCCATCGATGACAGGTGGTTTGCCGGCTTCGACGATGACCGCGGCACCCCCATCGATGGTCAGTTCGACCGGCTTGCGGTTGCACAGATTGAGCAGCGCGTCGCAGGTGGCGCGCCCTTCAGCCTTGGAGCCGCCGGTGAGGTGATGCACGCCGCCCAGCGACAGCATCTGCGAACCGTATTCGCCGGTCGTGACATGGCCGATCGCCTCGCCGGCAGCGCGGACTACGGCAGTTTCGGGACCAAGATGACGGTCGGTGTCGATCTTCACCTTGACGCCGCAGTAGGAGAAGATGCCCTCGGTGACCACAGTGACAAGGTCGACGCCTTCGACCTGCTGGCTGACGATGAAGGGCGCCGGCTTGTAGTCGGGATAGGTGGTGCCGGCGCCGATCGCGGTGACGAAGCGGCGGCCGGTATTGACCAGTTCGCCGTTCCATTTTTCGCCCTCGGCAACAAAGGGCACGACCGCGCCGCCGGCATCGGCCGCGTGGTCGAGGATGGTCAGCGTATCCATGCGCACGATGCGGCCGCCGACATTGCCGTAGCGGTCGCAGGCGCCGGTGCGGCCATCAGCGATGTAGCACATGACCGGACAAGCGTCGCAGCGGATCTTCTCCGCCACCTGCTTTTCGCCGGGGTCGTGCGTTTCAAAACGTTCGGCAAGCTCGCTCATCGGCGTGCCTCCTTGTCGCGGATGGCCGCGCGAATGCGGGTCGGTGTCGCCGGCACCTTGGTGACCAAGACGCCGGCGGCATGGCGGATGGCATTGAGGATCGCTGGCGCTGTCGGGATCAGCACATGCTCGCCCAGACCCTTGGCGCCAAAGGGTCCTTCCGGATCCGGAACTTCGACGAGAATGGTCTCGATCGGCGGCACGTCGCCGATCGTCGGGATCAGGTAGTCGTGCAAATTCTCGGTGCGGCCGGGGATGTACTCCTCCATCAGCGCCATGCCGATGCCTTGCGCGATGCCGCCCTCGATCTGGCCCTCTACCAGCAAGGGGTTGATCGCCTTGCCGACATCGTGGGCGGCGGTGATTTTTATGAGCTTCACGGTGCCGAGCTTGAGATCGACTTCGAGTTCGGCGACCTGCGCACCATAGCCATAGACGGCATAGGGCTTGCCCTGGCCCTTGGCGTCGAGCGGCAATGTCGGTGGGTCGTAGGTTTCCTCGGCGCGGAAGATGAAGCCGTCGACATCGGCCGGCAGCGTGGAAAGGTCGATCCGCCGTGTCGCTTCACCGTCGCGGATGGCCAGGCTTGTTCCATCGAGTGCTATCAACGCCTTTTCCGATACATTGGCGAAGCGCAGGATCGCGTCGCGCAAGGCACGGCCCGCCTTCTCGGCCGCCTTACCGGTGACGAAAGTCTGGCGTGAAGCCGAAGTCTTGCCGGCGTCCGGCGTGATTGCGGTGTCGGCACTCTTAAGCCTGAACTTTTCCAGCGGCAGGCCAAGCGCGTCGGCGCAAATCTGGCTAATCACGGTGTTTGAGCCTTGCCCGATATCGACCGCTCCCTGATGCAGGACGACATCGCCTGCAGCCGAGATGCCGACCTTGATGGTCGACGGATTGGGCAGCGAGGTGTTGCCGCAGCCATACCAGCAGGAGGCGACGCCAACACCGCGCTTTATCCCTGCATTGGTGGCATTGAAGGTGCTGGCATCGGCGAGCGCGCGTGACCAATGCGGCCGCAGCGCTTCAAGGCACTCGGCGATGCCGACCGCGGATTCCAGCCTCTGGCCGGTAACCGTTTCGGAACCGTTCCGAAGGCAGTTTTTCAAACGAAAATCGAGCCGATCAATGCTCAGCTTTTCGGCCAGCTCGTCATAGAGGGTTTCCTGCATGATCGTCGCCTGCGGCACGCCGAAACCACGGAAGGCGCCGGAGATCGGACCATTGGTGTGGATGGCGCGGCCTTCGGCGCGATAGTTCGGCGTCAGATAGGGGCCGGAGGCATGCACCGGCACGCGGTTGGCCACCGTCGGCCCCCAGCTTGCATAGGCGCCAGTGTTGAAATCGCCTGTGAAGACCATGCCGGTGACAAGCCCATCGGCATCGGCGCCGATGGTCGCCTTCATTTCGGCCGGATGGCGCTTGGTGGTCGAGATCATCGATTCATTGCGGGTGTAGGCGAGTGCGGCCGGCCGGCCGGTTTTCATCGCGACCAGGCCGATCAGTGGCTGCAGCGAAACATCGAGTTTCGAGCCGAAGCCGCCGCCGGTGGCGGTCGGCACGATGCGCACCTTGTCGACGGCAAGGCCGAGCACCTTTGCCGTGTCGTCGCGGTCCATGTAGGGCGCCTGTGTGCAGGCGACGACGACCAGCGTGTCTCCGTCCATATAGGCATAGCCAGCTTCCGGCTCGATATAGGCGTGCTCGACATAGGATGTGTCGATGCTGCCGGAGACAGTCACGGCGGCACCGGCAAGGGCAGCCTCCGGATTGCCGCGCTCGACAAAGCCGGAGGTGAGCAGGTTTGCCGCCCTGTGCTGGTGGATCAGTTCTGCACCGCTAACCTGTGCCTCACAGGGCTGCAGCACATGCGGCAGTTCGGCCCATTCCACTGGAAAGTCCGAAAGGTCGAGATCGAGGATGGCCTCGCGTTCGCCGGCAACCAGCGCTACCGCCTCGCCGCGAAAGCGCGCAAAGCTCTCGGCCAGGGCCGGCTGGTCGGCAAAGGGGCCGATGACACCGAAACAGTTTTTCCCGGAAATGTCGGCGGCGGTGAAGACGCCGACGATGCCGGGATGTTTCTTCGTCCAGGCGTCGAGATCGCCGAATGTGAAACGGGCGTGATGATGCGGCGAGCGCACCACCAGCACGGCAAGCGCATCGGCCGGGAAGCTGTCGGCACCGAACTTCTCATCGCCGGTGACTTTCGGCAGGCCATCGAGTCTGATCGGCGAGGCGCCGACGGCGCTGCCTGAGACTGGCATCCTGCGGTCCAGGTCGCGATCGAATTGGTTAAGTTGGTGCTGCCCCTCACCCTTACCCTCTCCCCGCAAAGAACGGGGAGAGGGGGTCGTCAGCGTTGCGGCTTGTCCCTTCTCCCCGTCCCTATACGGGGAGAAGGTGCCGGCAGGCGGATGAGGGGCGGCGCCGTCAGTCGATGGTTCTCTCGCGAATCGTCCCGCATCCATCACCGCGGCAATGATCTTGCGGTAGCCGGTGCAGCGGCAGAGGATGCCGCCCAGCGCATCCTGGGTTTCAGCCTCGGTCGGGCAAGGTTTCCTGTCTAGAAGTGCTGTTGCCGCGATTAGCAGGCCGGGCGTGCAGGCGCCGCATTGGGCAGCGCCATGGTCGAGGAACGAAGCCTGCAGCGCCGACAGCCTGCCGTTGGCAAGACCCTCGACGGTGGTCACCGCCGCGCCGGCCGCCGAAGCCGCCGGCATCAGGCAGGCGCAGACGGGTTCGCCGTCAACCAGCACGGTGCAGGCGCCGCAATCGCCGGCATCGCAGCCGATTTTGGTACCGGTCAGGCGCAATTCGTCACGCAGCACCGAGGAGAGCCGGCGCAGCGGCGGCACGCAGACGGAAACAGCGGCGCCGTTGACCTCGAACGCGATGTCGGCGCGGTCGATGCTCATGCCGGGCTGAGCTTTGCTCATGCCGCCGCCACCTTGTCGTCCAGAGCCACGGTACCAAGCACGGCACGGGCAACGATCTCACGTGCCGCGTCGAGCCGGTATTCGGCGCTGCCGCGCACATCGCCGATCGGCGACAACTCGTCCATCGGTGCTGACTGGATTGCAGCAACCAGCCCATGATCAACCGGAAGGCCACGCAAGGCTGCTTCAACCCCTGAGAGGCGCTTGGCGACCGCCGAGCAGGAGCCGACAGCGACGGCTGCGTCACTGACGATGCCATCCTCGATAACGAGGCGCGCTGCCACCATGGCAATGGAGATGACGAGATACCGCCGCGCGCCGAGTTTCACGAAGCAAGAAGTGCCGGCAGCAGCGGATTTTGGAATGCGAATGGCGGTGACCATTTCTCCCGGCTGCAAATCCGTGCGGCGGTTTCCCAGGATGAACCTTTCCAGCGGCAGGTACCGTGTCGTCTTTGCCGAGCGCAGCTCGACCTCGGCGTCGAGCACGAGCAATGCCGGCGCGCCGTCGGCGGCCGGAGAGGCATTGCAGAGATTGCCGGCGATGGAAGCGACGTTCTGGATCTGCACGGAGCCCACTTCGCGGGCCACCTGCTTCAGCGCATCGAAAGCCGCAGGCAGCGGATGGCGGACAAGATCGGTCCAGGTCGTGCGCGCGCCGATGACCCAATGGGTGCCGGTTTCGGCGATACCGCGCAACGCCGCCAGGCCGTTGATATCGAGGACATTTTCGCGGAAAGGCTTGCTGCCTTGCGCCGGGTAGAAATCGGTGCCGCCGGCAAGGATGCGCCACGAGCCTTCGCTAAGCAAAGCGAGTGCTTCGTCGACGGTGGTGGGTTTCGCGTAACGGATCACGCTTTGCCTTCCAACAAGAGCAGCCCTCGAAGGGCGTTGCCGATGGATTCCCAAGCGTCCAACCTGGGGAAAATTCATTCGTATGCAAATGATATCAAGCCGGCGGGAATTGTCAAAGCCAGAGTTTGCGACGGCATCGGCATCCGTGCCACGGCACGCATTTGTTACGGACGCGCATGACCCCGAAAAATCGGAACCGTTTTTCGGAAAGGATCATGCGCAAACTCAAAGTGCTACAGCGTCCTTTACGCGTCCAAAGGACGCGCGGCGCTGTAGAGGTTGACGCAGCCGGCCATCTGGTCAAGTTTCTGCATCCGGTCGCGCCAGCGGCCTTTCTAACCCCCACCGGAGCCCGAGCCCGAGACTGACGAGAAGGAGGCACCATGGCCGACGAAGCGCTTGTTGTCATCGACCTGCAGAACGACTTCTGCCCCGGCGGCGCGCTGGCGGTGACCGGCGGCGACGAGATCGTGCCATTGGTCAACGACCTGATCCGGCGGACCGAGCATGTCGTGCTGACGCAGGATTGGCATCCCTCCGGCCATTCCAGCTTCGCCTCCAGCCATCCCGGCAAGCAGCCTTTCGAGACGATCGACATGCCTTACGGCCAGCAGACGCTGTGGCCGGACCATTGCATCCAGGGCAGCCTAGGCTCGGACTTTCACTCCGGCCTCGCCTGGACCAAGGCGGAGCTGGTTATCCGCAAGGGGTTTCGGCCGGCGATCGACAGCTACTCGGCCTTCTTCGAAAACGACCATACGACGCCAACCGGTCTTGCCGGCCATCTCAGGGAGCGTGGCATCGACACGCTGACCCTGGTTGGTCTTGCGACCGATTTCTGCGTCGCCTTTTCGGCGCTCGATGCGGTCAAGCAGGGTTTCAAGACGACGGTGCGGCTCGACGCCTGCCGCGGCATCGACCTCAACGGCTCCGTCGAGGCGATGCTGAAGCGGATGCGCGAGGCCGGCGTCACGCTCGAAGACCATTCGTCGGGCTGACCGTGGAGCGTCGAGGGGGCTTCTCACAGTTTGTAACGGCTTTGGCGGCAGGCACCTTGGCGGCTGCCGCCATGCTGTTTCCGGGATCGGCTATCGCCGCCGAAAACCACGAGCTGCCCGGCGCAACGATGTCGCTGTGGTGGGCATTGCCTTTCGTCGGCCTGTTGCTGTCGATCGCCACCGGGCCTTTGCTCTTCCACCATGTCTGGGAGCAGCACTACGGCAAGGTCACCGCTTTCTGGGCGGCACTGGTGATCGTGCCACTGGCAATCGCCTTCGGCATGCCTTCAGCCGCGCAGGCGGTGCTGCATGCGCTGCTCACCGAATACATGTCGTTCATCATCCTGCTGTTCGCGCTGTTCACCATTTCGGGCGGCATCCTCGTTGCCGGCAACATCCATGGCACGCCGCTGGTCAATGCCGGACTGCTGCTGATCGGCGCGGTCCTCGCCTCTGTCATCGGCACGACCGGCGCCTCGATGATCCTGATCCGGCCGATCCTGCGCGCCAACGACAACCGGCCATTCAACGCGCATGTCGCCATCTTCTTCATCTTCCTGGTCTCCAACATCGGCGGTTCGCTGACGCCGCTCGGCGACCCGCCGCTGTTCGTCGGCTTCCTGCGCGGTGTCGACTTCTTCTGGACGACGACGAATCTCTGGCGCGAGACATTGTTCGTCGGCGGCATCGTGCTGGCCGTCTTCCTGGCCATCGACATCATCCTGCATCGCCGCGAGGGCGGTGCGCCGAAGATCAAGGATCCGACACCCGATACGAAGGTGCGCATCCGCGGCCTGGCCAACCTTCCGCTGCTGGCGGGAGTGATCGGCGCGATCCTGCTGTCCGCCCTGTGGAAACCGGGCGTGAGCTTCTCCATCCTCGGCGTCAGTCTCGAACTGCAGGATCTCATGCGCGATGCCATCATCCTGGCGCTTGCCTTCCTGTCACTGCGTGTCTCGTACAAGAGCCATCGCGAGGCCAACGGCTTCAATTGGGGTCCGATCGCTGAGGTGGCAAAACTGTTTGCCGGCATCTTCATCTGCATCGTCCCGGTGGTCGCCATCCTGAAGGCCGGTCACGACGGAGCGCTGGCGCCGCTGGTTTCGCTCGTCACTTCGGCCTCGGGCCAGCCCAACGACCTCGCCTATTTCTGGCTGACCGGCGTGCTGTCGTCCTTCCTCGACAATGCGCCGACCTATCTGGTGTTCTTCGAACTCGCCGGCGGCGACCCTCGGCATCTGATGAGCGAATTCGCCTCGACGCTGGCGGCGATCTCGGCCGGTGCCGTCTTCATGGGCGCCAACACCTATATCGGCAATGCGCCGAACTTCATGGTCTACGCCATCGCAAGGCACCGGGGCGTCAAGATGCCCGGTTTCTTCGGCTACATGGCGTGGTCGGGCCTGGTGCTGATCCCGACCTTTTTGATTGCCGGCTTTCTATTCTTTGGCTGATCAGCCAACGCCGACATAGCGGCGAACGGCCGAGGGATCGGCGCGCAATTGCTCGACATCGACGGTCTCGCGGTTGCGACCGTTCTCGATGAAGGAGACGCGGTCGGCGACCGACAGCACAGCATCGACCCGCTGCTCGACCAGGATGGTCGAGACGCCTGATACACGCAGCTTCGCCACCGTTTCGCGGATCCTGGCGATCATCGATGGCATCAGCCCTTCGGTCGGCTCATCAAGCAGCAGCACCCGCGGTTCGAGGCATAGCGCGCGGGCCATGGCCAGCATCTGCTGCTCGCCGCCCGATAGCGTGCCGGAGCGCTGTCTCAGCCGCTGGCGCAGCAGCGGGAAAAGATCGAGCACGTTTTCGCGCGTCGCCTTGCCCTTGTTGCGCGTCATCAGGCCGATCTCGATGTTTTCCGCCACCGTCATCTCGGCGAACAGCCGCCTGCCCTGCGGCACATAGGCGACGCCGGCCTTCGGCACCTCATGTGCCGGCAGGCCGGTCAATTCCTTGCCATCGAGCCTGATCGAACCGGCGCTCGAGGGAATCAGGCCCATGATTGCCTTCAGCGTCGTCGTCTTGCCGGCACCGTTGCGGCCGAACAGGCAAAGCACCTCGCCCTGGTTCAGCACAAGGTCGAGGCCGTAGAGCACCTGGACCTCGCCATAGAAGCAGTCGAGCCCGGAGATGGTCAGCGCCGTGGGCCGTGCCTCAGTCATGAGTCGCTCCGAGATAGGCGTCCTGGACCTCGGTGTTGGCGCGGATCTGCTCGGGCGCGCCTTCGGCCAGTATCCTGCCGGCGTTGAAGACGGTGATCCGGTCGGCAAGCTGCATGACGACAGGCATGTTGTGTTCGATCAGGAGCACGGTGGCGCTTTTGGCGATCTCGCGCACGAGTTCGATGAAATTGTCGATCTCGCTGTCGGCCAGCCCCTGCGTCGGCTCGTCGAGGATCAGCAGGCGCGGCTTCAGCGCCAGCCCCATCGCCACTTCGAGCAGGCGCTGGTGGCCATAGGACAATTGCCCGGCCAGCATATGCGTGCGGTCGGCAAGGCCGGTGCGTTCTAGCGCCGCCATGACGCCGGTGCGGACTGCGCCCTTCGAGCGGCCATCGGTCAGCGTGCGCTGCACCGGCAACGCAACATTGTCGTAGACGCTGAGATTGGCAAAGACGCTGGTGATCTGGAACGTGTAGGCGACGCCAAGCCGCACCCGGGCATAGGCCGGCAGGCTGGTGATGTCGGCGCCGTCGAAGACGATCATGCCTTGGGATGGCTGGATGCGGCCGCTGACCAGGCTGACGAAGGTGGTCTTGCCGGCGCCATTGGGGCCGATGACGGCGCGGATCTCGCCCGGCATCAGCGCGAAGTCGACATTGTCGACGGCGCGCAGGCCACCAAAATTGCGGGAAAGGCCCTTGGTGGTCAGCAGCGGCATCATGGCAGCCATCCGAGCCAGCGCTGGCGGATGCTGCCCAGAATGCCCTTCGGGAAGAAGAGGACCAGCAGGATGAGGGCGATGCCGACGATCAGCAGATAGGCCGAAGTGAAACCGCTGGTGATGTCGACGACATAATACATGAACAGCGTGCCGATCAGCGGACCGAGCGTGGTGGCCGCCCCCCCCAGCAGCACCCAGAGCAGCGGCAGGATCGAATATTGCACCGAGGCGAAGCTCGAGCCGACATAGCCGAACAGCAGCGCATAGGCGGCACCTGAAGTCGCACAGATGGTGCCGGAGACGACGACGGCGACGAGCTTGTTGGAAAACGTGTCGTAGCCAAGCATCTTGGTCCGCTCCTCGTTCTCGCGGATGGCGACCAGCACGCGGCCGTATCTGGAGCGGACGATGGCGAGCGTGATCAGCAGGACGATCGAAAACAGTGCCAGCGCGCTCGTGTAGCGCACCGTCGGACTGGTGAGGTCGAGCGATGTGGAACCCAGGACAAGGACGCGCGCCGGCTGCGGCACGACCATGCCCTGGTCGCCACCGGTCCACGACGCGAAATAGAGGATGACCAGGTAAAAGACCTGCGCGAACATCATGGTGACGATCATGAAGGCGACGCCGGAGGTGCGCAGCGCGAGCACGCCGATCACCAGCGCAAGCAACGCGCCGCAGAGGATGCCGGCGGCGAAGGCGGCCGGCACGCTCCAGCCGAGATGGATGACGGCGAGGCCAGCACCATAGAGCCCGGCGGAAAAGAACATGGCGTGGCCGAGGCTGAGCAGGCCGACATAGCCGAACAGCATGTTGTAGCCCATGGCGAAGACGGCCAGCACCATGATGCGGGCGAGCAGGCCATGGTGATAGTCGGGCAAGACGAAGCTCAGGGCGAAAAGAAGGATGATGACGCCGAGATGCAGCGCATAGGGTTTTGCCGGCGAAGCATCCTTCATCGCGATGCCGTTCCGAACAGGCCCTGCGGCCGGAACACCAGCACCATGGCGACCAGCAGCGTGGCGATGATCTTGGCCAGCGTCGGCGAGAAGAACACCGAGATGATGCCGTCCGACAGGCCGATGAGCACTGCGGCGACAAGGGTGCCGCGCAATGAGCCGAGACCGCCGATAATGACGACGATGAAGGACAGGAGCAGCGGGTCTTGCCCCATCAGGTAATGCGCCTGGCTGATCGGCACGATCAGCACCGCGGCCACCGCGGCCAGCATCGCGCCGAGCGCGAAGACGCCGGCATAGACGCGGTCGACCGGAATGCCGAAGGCCTGCGCCGTCTCGCTGTCATATTGCGTGGCGCGCATGATGAGCCCGATCTTCGTGCGCGTCAGCACGAACCAGGTCGCGAGAAGCAGAAATGCTGAGGCGGCGATGATCGACAGCTTGTAGCCGGAATAGCCGAACCAGGGCAGCAGGATGCGGTAGCTGAAGGGCGGCTCGACCGGCCGCGCTCCGGGCCCGTAGAAGGTCAGCGCCAGCTGCTGGATGATGTAGAGCATGCCGATGGTGGCAACGATGGTGGCTTCGGGATTGTAATTGAGCCGGCGCAGCACCAGCCGCTCGGCGACCAGAGCAATGGCGCCGACGATCAGCGGCGCCAGCACCAGAGCCGCCAGGAAGCCGAGCGCCGGATGGCCCGATATCGCCGTCGAGATCGCCCAGGCCAGCACCGCGCCCAGCATGAAGAACTCGCCATGGGCGACATTGACGACGCGCATGACGCCGAACACCAGCGACAGGCCAAGCGCCGTCAGCGCCAGCACGGCGGAGGTGACGAGGCCTTCGAGGGCGGCGAGGAGAAGGTGGGGTCCGAAGGCCATTGCTTACACGCCCGTCGCAGGTGCGAGGCGCACCCCCCTCTGGCCTGCCGGCCATCTCCCCCTCAAGGGGGGAGATTGGCAGCTCCTGCGAAGGCAGCCACCTGCCGACCTTGGTGATTGGCGAAAGCGGTGATGACATCCGATCTCCCCCCTTGAGGGGGAGATGTCCGGCAGGACAGAGGAGGGTGTCTTGGCGCTCACGCTGGCTGGAGCAGCCGTGTCTAAAGCGCCTGCGTCGTGTAATCCCCTTCCGGCTCGTAGAGGCCGTCCTCGATCTTGGTCTTGTGGACGACCTTCAGCTTGCCGCCTTCGACCTTGGAGATGTTCTGGATGCCGAAGCACTGGTGGATCTTGCCGTTGAATGTCTTCGGCCCCTGCGGATGCTCCGGCCCTTCGGCGAACTCGGTGAGCGCCTCGGTCGCCTCGACCAGCTTGGCGCGGTCTTCCGGTCCCTTGTAGCCGGCATCCTCCATCGCCTTCTTGACGACGTAGAGCGTTTCCCAGCAGCCGAACATGTGCGCGGCGGTGGAGACGTCCTTGGGGTCGCCGACAGCGGCACCATTGTCGTCGATGCCGACGGCGGCGCGATAGGCCTGCTGCGCGGCGGAATCGTCAGGCTGGGCATAACGCGGCGAGCCTTCCCAGAAATGGCTGCCGTCGAGGAATTCGAGGCCGGGGCTGTTGATGTCGGTGGCTTCGAGCGAATCGATAAAGCCGAACAATTGCGGCCGGTTGGAGCCGTAGAACTCGCCGAGCTCCTTGACGAAGGTGAGCACCGCCGGGCCGACCATGACGTGATAGATCACTTCGGTCTCGGCCGGGATCTGCGGGAAGTATTTGGTGAAGGACGATTCCGTCGGCGGGATGGCGATCTGGGCGATGACCTCGGCGCCCTGCGCCTTCAGCGCCGGGGGCAGGTAGTCGCGGTGGTCGTAGCCGAAGGCGAAATCGGGGAATATCTGCGTCACCTTCTTGCCGGCATTGGCCGCGATCCAGGGCGCCATCGCCTGGATCTGGCTCTTCACGTCCGTGATCCCCGGCTGGAAGACGTAGCGGTTGAGCTTGGTCGAGGCGACGTGGTGACCTTCGCTGACGACAAAGTAAGGCATCTTGGCCTCGCCTGCGGCAGGCGCCGAGCCGATGACGACATGCGAAAACAGCGTACCGAAGACGATGTCGGTCTTGTGCTGGGTGGCGAACTTGCCGACCACCTCGGCGCCACGGCCGGGATCGGTGCCGTCATCCTCGATGATCACCTCGACCGGGCGGCCGTTGATGCCACCGGCGTCGTTGATCGCCTTGATGGCGGCGGCGGTGGTCTTCTCGTACCAGCGGCCATAGGCGGCGCCGATGCCGGTGCGGTGGGACTGGAAGCCGATCTTGAGCGACGCCGAGCTCTGCGCCTGGCTGTAGCGGACAAAGCCTGGTGCTACGGCAAGGCCGGCGCCCGCGGCCAGTCCTTTCAGCGCCGTGCGGCGGCTGAGACCAGTTTTGGAGAGATCGAAAAACCCATTCTTGTCAGTCACGGCAGTTCCCCTGTTTTTGAGTTTTGACCAATGGCTGGAGCGAGGCGGGCCACTCTTGGCAAGAGGACCGAAATTGCATGTGTACAAACTAAATCACCAAAGCCCTGATGTGGCAAGCGAGCTTTCCCCAAGGATCAATCGACGGGCATCGAAGCGACCTTTGTCTCATCCGGCCGCTGGCGTGGCAAGCAGCCACAGGCCGAAGACTGTATAGGCGATCATCAGCACGGTGAGCGCCACTTTGGGAAGGAATATCCCCGCCCGCCGTGATCCTTCACACCCCCCTCCTGTCCTGCCGGACATCTCCCCCGCAAGGGGGGAGATCAGCTGGCATGTCCGCCTTCGCCAATCTTCAGCATCGCGGGACGGGCGCTCCTCGAACTGCCAACCTCCCACCTTGCGGGGGAGATGTCCGGCAGGACAGAGGGGGGTGGGCGGGAACTCACGCTATCCGAGGTTTCCATCTTAACCGGCGGACGAAGCTACGAAGCTAGTCTGTCGACCCCTCACACCTTGACCAGTTGCTCCACGCGGTCCTTGGCGCCGAAGATGCCGATGTAGCGCTCGATCTCCTTCTCGTCGCCGGTGGCCTTGGCCGGGTTGTCGGACAGCTTGACCGCCGGCCTGCCATTGGCTTCGGTCACCTTGCAGACCAGCGAGATGGCATCGAGGCTGTTGGTTTCGGTCGGGGCGCAGCCCTCGAAATCATTGGTCAGATTGGTGCCCCAGCCGAAAGACATGCGCACCTTGCCGCGGAAGTGGCGGTAGGTTTCCTCGATGGTTTCGACCTCGAGCCCGTCGGAGAAGATGAGCAGCTTCTGCTTTGGATCCTTGCCCTTTTCACGCCACCAGGAAATGATCTTCTCGCCACCCTCGATCGGCGGCGCGCTGTCGGGGCGAAAACCGGTCCAGTCGGCGACCCAGTCCGGCGCGTCGCGCAGGAACGAGGCGGTGCCGAAGGCGTCGGGCAGCACGATCAGCAGATTGCCGCCATAATAGCGCTGCCAGTCCTGCAGCACCTTGTAGGGCGACTGCTTCAGTTCCTTTTCCGACTTGGCGAGCGCGGCGAACACCATCGGCAGTTCATGCGCGTTGGTGCCCAGCGCTTCGAGGTCGTTGTCCATGGCAAGCAGCACGTTGGAGGTGCCGGTGAAGGCCTCGCCGATGCCCTCCTTCAGCGCCTCGACGCACCAGCGCTGCCAGAGGAAGGAATGGCGGCGGCGGGTGCCGAAATCGGAAATGCGAATGCCGGGCAACGCCTTCAACCGCTCGGTCTTGGCCCACATCTTGGCCTTGGCACGGGCATAGAGTACGTCGAGCGCGAAGGGCCCGAAGGCCCGCATGGCCGCGCGTGAACGCAATTCATTGATGATGGCGAGCGCCGGAATTTCCCACAGCGTCGTGTACATCCACGGGCCGCTGAAGGAGAGTTCGTACTGGCCGTCGCGCCTGGACAGCTGGTAGGCGGGCAGGCGGAAATTCTCCAGCCAGGCGAGGAATTCCGGCTCGAAGATCTGCTTGCGGCCGTAGAAATTGTTGCCGCCGAGCCAGATCATCTCCTTCTTGGAGAAACGCAAGGTGCGGGCATGGTCGAGTTGGTCGCGCAGCTCCGCCTCGTCGATCTCGTCGGCAAGGCGAACCGAAATGGTGCGGTTGATCAGCGAGAAGGTGGCGTCGACCTTGGGATACATGCCCCAGATCATCTGCAGCATCAAAAGCTTGTAGAAATCGGTGTCGAGCAGGCTGCGGACGATCGGGTCGAGCTTCCAGGTGTGGTTGTAGACGCGCCGCGCTATATCGGTCTTAGCCATGTCTCGATGCCGCCTTCGCTGCTCGCTCTAGCTTTTTTGTTTAGCGCAATTCCGGACGGAGAACCGCTGCGAACTTTTCCTGGAATTGCTCCAAATGCCTATTAGCATTGAATTTTCGAAAGCGCTGCCCGCTTTGCGGGCTGGCCCGACAAAAAGAAAATCCTGCTGCAAGCGCCAGGTTTCCTGCGAAGCGGGCTCAGGGTGCGGTCTTGGCGCCGATCACCTTCAGCGCCGGGCGCTTGCGGCGGATGCCGATGCGGCCCGCCACCGGCGCGTCGGCGCGGCTGTCGGCCTGCTCCTTCTCGGCGAACAGCCAGTCGATGAACAATTGCACGATCGGCGTCGATTTCATCTCGTTGCGGCAGACGACGTAGAAATCGTCGACCGCCGGCACCGACAGGCTGAATGGCGCGACAAGCAGTCCCCTGGCGAGCAGCGTGCTTGCGGTGACGGAATCGCCAAGCGCCACGCCATGGCCGTGGACCGCGGCTTCCGTTGCCGTGCGGGCGTCGCCGAGATGATGGCGGCGGCCGCGCTCCAGATCCAGCCCGTCGGCGGCCGCCAGCCAAGTGTGCCACTCGCGGCCGTCGTCGCCATGCAGAAAGACATGATCGGCAAGATCGCGCACGGTGCGGATCGGCCGGTTGTTGATCAGCGTCGGGCTGACCACCGGGAACAGTTCGAGGCCCGACCATTTGCGCATCCAGCAGTCGGTCCAGCTGCCGTCGCCATAATGCACGCAGACGTCGATATGCGGCGCGCGAATATCCCTGGCGTCGTTGGAGGGGATCAGCGTCAGCCTGATATCGGGATATTGCGCCATGAAGCTGCCCAGCCGTGGCGTCATCCAGAGCAAGAGCAGCGCCGGCACGCAGGACACCGAGAGCGTGCCGGCGCTGGCCGGCCTGGTCATGCGCTGGGTGGCGGCGGCGATGCCGTCGAAAGCGGCCGATACCGCAGGCAAAAGTTCGGCGCCGTGCGGTGTCAGCTTCACCCGCTGGCCGGTGCGTTCGAACAGCTTGACGCCGAGCGATTGTTCGAGCGCCTTGATCTGGTGGCTGATGGCGCCATGGGTGACGTTGAGCTCGGCGGCAGCCTTGGTCAGCGAGGCATGGCGAGCCGTCGCCTCGAAGGCGCGCAGGGGATTCAGCGGAGGCAGACGCTTGGCCATGGGACCTATGAACACTGTGAGATTTTCTCACAGTCGGCACCCTAACAATATCAATTGATTTTTCAATGCGGCTGCCAGACACTTTGCCTGCAATAGCATCAAGACGTGAAATCCGCAGGCAGCCAGCGGGACAGCGACCCGGCCGGATGACGGTCATCGCCAAGCATCGCGGGTGGCCGCACGGATAGGCCATCGAGGAGGAGCGGACATGGGTTATAACAGCGGCAAGCTCGAAGCGTTGCGTCGCAAATATGGCGAGAGCCATGGCGGCGAAATGTTCGACCCGAAATTCCGGCGCGTCGCCGACAAGATCTTTTCCAAGAGCGGCACAAGGCTGGCGCCCTATTCCGGTGTCCCGACCTTCCTCGCCGCGCCCTACCGGCAAATCGACGCCGACAATCCGGATTTCGGCGACCTGCAGGTGGCGATGATCGGCGTGCCGATGGATCTCGGCGTCACCAACCGGCCGGGCTCCCGTTTCGGACCGAGGGCGCTGCGCACCATCGAGCGCATCGGCCCCTATAACCATGTGCTGGAATGCGCGCCGACGCATGAGCTGAAGGTGGCCGACATCGGCGACGTGCCGTTCCAGAGCCGCTACCGGCTGGAGACCAGCCATGACGACATCGAGCGCCGCACCAACCAGATCGTCGATGCCGGCGTCATTCCGCTTTCAGTCGGCGGCGACCATTCGATCAGCCATCCGATCCTCAAGGCCATCGGCAAAAAGGCGCCGGTCGGCATGATTCATATCGACGCCCATTGCGACACCAGCGGGTTGTTCGACATGACCAAGTTCCACCATGGCGGGCCGTTCCGCAACGCCGTGCTGGACGGCGTGCTCGACCCGACCCGCACCATCCAGATCGGCATCCGCGGTTCGGCCGAATATCTGTGGGAGTTCACCTATGAATCCGGCATGACCGTGGTTCACGCCGAAGAGGTGACCGGCCTCGGCATCCCCGCCATCATCGAGAAGGCACGCAAGATTGTCGGCGACGGGCCAACCTATGTCTCCTTCGATATCGACAGCGTCGATCCGGCCTTTGCGCCGGGCACCGGCACACCGGAAGTCGGCGGACTGACGACGCGCGAGGTGCTCGAACTGTTGCGCGGCCTCAAGGGCCTCAACATCGTCGGCGGCGACGTCGTCGAGGTGGCGCCGCAATATGACGCGACCACCAACACTGCCCATGCCGGGGCGCAGGTGCTGTTCGAAATCCTCAGCCTGATGGTGTTCAGCCCGGCAATCACCGGCAAGGGAGCCTGATCCACTGACAAATCGAAGGTGGCCGCCGCGCTGGAGCCGGCGGCCATACTCAAACAAACAAGCTTCCAGCAGGGGAACGACAATGACACTTCACATGAAGCTCAAATCATCCATCGCCGCCGCGCTGATGCTCGCCGGCTTTGGTTTCACCTCTCAAGCCAGTGCCGACGCGATCGACGACATCACCAAGGCGGGCGCCATCAATGTCGGCATCTTCTCGGACTTTCCGCCCTTCTCCTCGGCCAGCGCCGATATGAGCATCAAGGGTTATGACATCGACGTGGCGCAGTTCATCGCCGATTCCTTGAAGGTGAAGCTCAACCTGGTCAGCGTGACCGGCCAGAACCGCATCCCCTACCTCACCGACAAGCGCGTCGACATACTGATGAGCGTCGGCTACTCCAAGGAGCGAGAACAGGTGATCGATTTCGCCGCCGCCTACGCGCCCTATTACATCGCCGTCATCGGCCCGGCAGCACTGGCGGTCAAAGGCAAGGAAGACCTTGCCGACAAGTCGATCGCCGTCAACCGCGGCACGCTGGAGGATACTTCGCTGACCGAGGCTGCACCGGCTTCAGCCGACATCCGCCGCTTCGACAACTACAATTCCGTCATCCAGGCCTTCATCTCGGGCCAGACCCAGCTGATGGTCGTCGGCAACGATGTCGGCGCCCAGGTGCTGGCCAAGCAGGATGCGCTGAAGCCGGAGCAGAAGTTCCAGCTCCTCACCTCGCCCTCGCATATCGGCCTCAACAAGAACGAGGACCGGCTGAAGCAGGCGGTCAACGACGCGGTCGCCAAGATGCTGGCCGACGGCAAGCTGGACGAAAGCTCGAAGGCCTGGCTGAAGACGCCGCTCAATCCCGACAACCTCAAGGACTAATCCAGAGCCTGTTCCATCCCGATCCAATCGGGATGGGGCTCTATCTCAGTGTTTGAGCATGATCTTTTCCGAAAACCGGACGCCACTTTTTGCTGCGCTGACCTTCGGTTCGGGATCATGCCTAGAGCGTCAGGATCTATCCTCATGGGCTACGGCCTCGACTTCGGCTGGCTTGCGGGTGCTGCAGGCGCAATTGCGCGCGGTGCGGCCACGACGATCCTGTTGATCGTCGTGGCCACGCTCGTGGGAACGCTGCTCAGCATCCTCGGCGCGGCAGGGCGGCGAAACGGTCCCGTGCTGCTCAAGCGGGCAATCGGCGTCTATGTCGAGGTGATGCGCAACACGCCGTTCCTGGTGCAGCTCTTCTTCATCTTCTTCGGGCTGCCCAGCATCGGCATAAGGCTCGATCCGATCCTGGCCGCCATGCTGGCGATGACGCTCAACATGGCGGCCTACACGATCGAGATCGTCGGCGCCGGGCTGGACGCGGTGCCGCGCGGACAGACGGAGGCAGCACTGGCGCTTGGGCTCAGGCCACGCCAGGTGTTCGTCAAGATCGTGCTGCCGCAGGCGCTCAAGGTGATCTATCCGGCGCTGACCAGCCAGATCATCATCATGATGCTGGAATCGGCCGTCGTGTCGCAGATCGCGGTGCGTGAACTCACCTATGAGGCCGACATGCTGCAGGCGCGCACCTTCCGCGCCTTCGAGACCTACCTGGTGGTGACGATGGTCTATCTCGTCTTGTCGATGGGATTGCGCCGGCTGCTGGTATCAGGCGGGCGCCGGGTTCTGGGAGCCGGCGTGTCATGATCGAATTCACCTTCTGGGACATTTTGCGCAACCTTCTGCTGGCAGCGCGCTGGACCGTGCTTCTGTCGCTGGCGGCCTTCGTCGGCGGCGGCGTGGTCGGCATGGTCGTGCTGTTCTTGCGCATCGCCAAGAACAAATGGAGCCGACGCATTGCCTCGGGCTACATCGCGCTGTTCCAGGGAACGCCGCTGTTGATGCAGCTCTTCCTGATGTTCTTCGGCCTGCCGATGCTCGGCCTGCGCATCGAGCCGTGGACAGCGGCAGCACTCGGCCTCACCTTCTTCGCCAGCGCCTATCTGGCCGAGATCTGGCGCAGCGGCGTCGATGCGCTGCCGCGCGGCCAGTGGGACGCCGGCGCCAGCCTCGGCCTTCACTATCTCCAGGAACTGAGGCTGATCATCCTGCCGCAGGCATTCTCGATCACCCGCGCGCCGACCGTCGGCTTCCTGGTGCAGCTGATCAAGTCGACGGCGCTGACCTCGATCATCGGCTTCGAGGAGCTGGTAAGAACTTCCAACGCGATCAACAACGCGACCTTCGAGCCGTTCAAGGTCTACGGGCTGGTCGCCTTGATCTTCTTCGTCATGTGCTTCCCGCTGACGCAGTATGCACGCGCGCTCGAACGGCGGGCGGCTGGCCACTGAACCACGAGCATGACCAACATCGACGGCGACTACGAACTAGAGCCTGTTCCACCCCGATGGAATCGGGATGGGGCTCTATCCTTTTGTTTGAGCATGATCTTTTCCGAAAACCAGATTCCACTTTTCGGGATCATGCTCTAGGAAGCTGTCCCTGTGTCAGGCGCGAATGCGACGAAAAAGAGTTTCCACGATCACGTTAAACCGCTCCGGGTCATCGAACGCCCGGGCGGCGAGCATGGCTCCGTATACGGCCGCCATAAAAGCTTGCGCCTCGACGTCGGGGGATGCCTCGAGACGCACTGACCCCTGCTCTACGCCGAGTTCCAACAGCCGCTCCAGCCATTTGCCGAGGTCGGCGAAATGACCGCGGACGGAAACTGCCACCTCTTCGGGTAGACCGGGCAATTCGGCAGCCAGCACGGCAGCCAGGCAGAAGGGAGCGGACTGATCCTTGATACAGCGTTCCCAATACCCTGTATAAAACCGCAGTTGATCTATTGCGACCGGCGAGCCTTCCTCCAGCGCCGCAATCTGGGCTCGAATACCGGCACGCGCTTGTTCGACAACTGCCACGACCAAATCGACTTTCGAGGGGAAGTGGTGGTGGATGCTAGCCTTGCGGATGCCAAAGCGCTCCGCCAGGTCGGCATAGCTGAAGCCGTTGTAGCCAACACGCATGATGAGCTGGGCGGCTCCGCCAACCAATTTGCCCGCAGTGTCACTCAGTGCAGTGTTCATTGTCTACCTTCTGATAGGTTGAGGTAGGAAATTCTGCCGATCCTTGCAAGTTTTGTCCGAGCCGGCGGGCCGGTTCAACTGTCAGTCTGTTTCGAAAAAGAAATGCGCCGTCCCGGGAAGACAGCGCACCAGCCCTCAGCAGAAAAGAACGACTGCATATCGGACAGTTTCAAGGGGCGCACCTAGCTGGCGATCCGCGGTGCCTTCCGAAGAATGTCGCTGACCGTCAGCCACACTGCCGACACCAGGAAGTAGAAAGCACCAAACGCAGCGTATGGCGCGACATTCGTGATGCCGATATCTTCAACGCCACCAGCCATTTTCACAAAGAAGATTCCGGCCAGCGCCGATTGAGCACCGCTCAAGATCATCGCCCACTGCGCGCCACTGGTCTTCCAGCGCCGCACGGCAGTAGTCAGCTGAAACAGCCCAGATAGAACAGCCCAGACGCCATAGACCGCGAGCACCGCGTTCATGCTGTTGGTCAGCGCGATAGCGACCGCCAAAGTGGCAAGCACGCTGATGACAAAGTTCAGCAGCTGCGACTTGTTGCGGCTCATCCCGCCTGTGCGCTGGGCATCGACGAAGTTCGCCAGGGCGTCCCAGGCAGGATACGCCACCAGCATGATCGCGGCCAAAGGCGGCATGGTCTTGGCGACGGTAAAGGCTAATGCGACCCATGCCGCGGAGACGGCGAACCGCACAAAGTAATAGCTTTTTAGCCATGTGTTTGAAGCTTGAGCGAGGTTATCAGTGTTTTGAGCAAGCATGCCTGTTTTCCATGTTGGTTGATAGGATATCTACCTACTAGCAGGTAGGTAGATATCGGTCAACATTCTCCGGTCCATCAAATAAGGTCGGCTGAGTGCGGACCGCGCGCCATGGCCAGAGGCCGGCTGACGCAAGACATGACGGCCACCGGACGACCGGCAGCCCGCCTTCCTCAATGCCCAAACACCAGCGGTGGCGCGATGCGGTCGCGTCGCAGCCAGCGGGCCATGAGCAACGCCGCCACCACCGCCAGCCCCAACGACAGGCCGATCCAGATGCCGACGCCGTTGAGGCCGAAACGGAAGGCCAGCAGCACGCCGAGCGGCAGGCCGACGCCCCAATAGCCGATCGCGGCGTAGATCATCGGCACCTTGGTGTCGTGCAAACCGCGCAGCATGCCGCTGGCCACGGCCTGTGCGCCGTCGAAAATCTGGAACAGTGCGGCAAAGGCCAGGAACGACACCGCAAGTGCGATCACTCTGGTGTTGGCCGGATTGCCGAGATCGATGAAGGCGCTGATCAGGAGATGCGGCCACAGGATCATCACCAGGCCCATCAGCGCCATGAAGGACACGCCGATGACGAAGGCGGTCCAGCCGGCGCGGGAAACGCCCTCGGGGTTGCCGGCGCCATGGGCGAGCCCAACGCGCACCGTCGCCGCCTGGTTGAGGCCAAGCGGCACCATGAAGGAGATCGAGGCGATCTGGATGGCGATGGCGTGCGCTGCCAGCGAATCCGCATCGATCAGGCCCATCAGAAAGGCTGCCGCGTTGAAGATCGTCACCTCGAAGGCCAAAATGCCGGCGATCGGCAGGCCGAGCCGCAGCAGCCCCTTGAAGCGCGGCCAGTCGGCGCGCCAGAAACGCCCGAACAGGCGGTAGCGGCGAAACTTCGGCTCGAGCATCAGCACCAGCGCCATGCCGGCGAACATCAGCGTGCTGGACAGCGAGGTGGCGAGGCCCGAGCCGGCGATGCCCATCGAAGGGACGCCGAGGTTGCCGAACATGAACACCCAGTTGAACAGGGCGTTGCAGACGACAGCGACGAAGACGATGACCAGCGCCCAGCCCGGCCGCTCCAGCGCGGAGATGAACGAGCGCAGCACGATGTAGCCATAGAAAGGCAGCACCGCCCATTCCAGCCAGCGCAGATAGATGCCGGCCTGCTGCGCCAGCGCCGGTTCCTGACCCATGGCCAGCAGAATTGGCTCGCCGTGCCAGAGAAAGATCCAGATCGGGATCGAGATGAGGATCGCCAGCCAAAGACCCTGCCGCACAGTGCGGCGCAGGTCGCGCACGGAATGGCGGCGGCGGCCAAGCTCGGTCGCCATCATCGGCGAGGTCGCCAGCATCAGGCCGAGGCCGAAGATCATCGGCATGAAATAGAGGTTGGCGCCAAGCGCGCCGCTGGCCAGCGTGCCCGGCCCCAGCCGGCCCATCATCATGACGTCGGTGGCGGTCATCGCGGTCTGGCCGAGATTGGTCAGCACCATCGGCCAGGCGAGTGCCAGCATCGCCCTGATTTCCTGACGCCAAAGATTTTCCGGCGCGCGAGCGCCGGCTTCCACCGCAGTCATTGTTTCGCCTATCCGATTGCGGCGCGTCGGCCAAAAGCCGGAAGCCGCGTCTCAGCGCGGAAAATGACCGTGGTCGGTCCGGATTCCGCATTAACGGCATGGCTTGTCCACGAAATATGCCGCCATGGCAAGAGGCTGGTATCGGCAAGGGTTAAGCCAGTATGCGGACGGCACTACGCGCCCTGTCATTCAAGTGGACGATGACGGTGCTTGCCCTGAGAAGCGAGGATGTCGAGTTTTCGTATCAAGACTTTCGCTGCTAGTGCATTTTGCCCAAAAGCATGCCCATGGGCTCGACCCGAAGGTGTGCGGCAGTTTGGGACAACAGCATACACAAAAACAAAGACTTAAGGCGCGTCGAATCTGTTCAAACGCGACGCGCTTCAAGCGAGGAACGAGGAAAACACCCCATGTTTCATGCAACGCTGCGGAGCGTCCGCGGCCGCGTTTCCGGCGTTTGTTTGCTTGCCGCCACAATCCCTCTCACTGGCGTGGAGGCGCGGGCAAACGATGTCGATGCGGCGATTGTTTTCGCGATCGACACGTCCGCCTCGATCAGCATCGAACATGCGACCCTGCAGCGACAGGGACATGTCGAGGCACTCCGTTCGAAAGATGTGGCGGATGCCATAGAAGGTGGTCCGGTCGGATGCATTGCCATAACCTACATCCAATGGTCGAGCGTCGGACGCCTCCAGACAATATTGCCCTGGACGACAATTTGCGATGGGGAGCAGGCCGCGGCTGCGGCCTCAGCCATCGACAGGGTGGGCGACACGGGCCGTGGGCGCAGCTATCGCGGAAGAACGTCCATTTCCTTCGCGATCGACATCAGCAGCCAGTTGCTCGACAGATTTCAGGGAACCGCGACGAAGAAGATCATCGATGTTTCGTCGAATGGAACCAACAATGACGGGCTGCCGGTGGCGGAAAGCCGGCTGAGAACGATTGCCAAGGGTTACATCATCAACGCAATCGCCGTGGCACGAGACGAACCCGGCGTTACCGCCGACCTTCCCCGCTACCTCAGGGAGAATGTCATCGGCGGGGCGGGATCGTTCGTTATCGCTCCCGATACGCCGGCCGACTATTCGACCGCCATTCGCAGAAAGCTCGTTCTGGAGATCAGCAATGTCGCGCCAGGCAATGGCTGCACGACCTGCTACCGGACGCTGCGGTCCCTTCTCTAGTTTATCCGCCTCGGCCGGTGCATTTCGGAAACAGCGAGGATCGCCGCCGGCCCTCGCGAAATCTGGCTATGCCGGTTGCAATAGCGCAGAAAGCAGGGACTGTAGAGGCGGATTAGGTCTGTTCCTCAGGCGGCTCCCGCCGGGCGGGCGGTGTACCAATTGTCTCGAAAGGCATGCGGATGAGCGCGTTTGCGGAAATCACCCTGGTTCGGCACGGCGAGACCGAATGGAGTGCATCCGGAAAGCACACGGGACGGACCGACATACCCTTGACCCTTGCCGGCGAGGAAGCCGCCCGGCGGATCGCCGAGCGCCTGCAGGGCCTGTCGTTCCAGGCTGTCTGGTCGAGCCCGTCGCAGCGCGCCTTCAGGACCTGCGCGCTGGCCGGCTTCGGTGCGGCCGGGCTGAAAAAGCCGGACCTGGCGGAATGGGACTATGGCGCCTACGAAGGGCTGACCACGAAGCAGATCCTTGCCGAGCGGACGGGCTGGCGGCTTTTTCGCGACGGCTGTCCGGACGGCGAGATGGCGGAGGACGCGGGCGCGCGGGCGGATCGCATCGTCAGCGAACTGCGCGCCGTCAACGGCAACGTCCTGGTGTTTTCAAGCGCGCATTTCCTGCGCGTGCTGGCGGCGCGCTGGCTCGGCCTGCCGCCGCAAGACGGCGCCCTCTTTGTCCTGGATACCGCTGGCATAAGCGTGCTCGGCTACGAGCACGACCTTGGCGAACCGGTCGTCCGGCGTTGGAACCAGAGATAGCCGCCGTTCGAAACTACCTGATCTCGTCCAGCGCCTGCCTCTGCCGGTGCATTTCCAGAAATACAAGGTAGTCGCGATCGAACCGGCCGCTGGCTGCCGGATTCGACAGCCGCTTCCTGCCGCCCTGCTGCATGGCGACGCAGGCGGCGTTCAGACCGGGAAAAAGCCCGGCGGCGGTGGCCGCGACCATGCCGGTGCCGAGCAGCACCGCCTCATCGGCAAGCGGCTCGACCACGGTGCAGCCGGTTGCGTCGGCATAAAGCTCCATCAGCAGCGGGTTCTTGGTGTGGCCGCCGGTGACATGCAGAGTGTCGATCAGATAGCCGTTCTCATTCAGCGCCTCCAGCACATGGCGCACGCCAAGCGCGATGCCGACGGCGGTGCGCCAATAGAGCTTGCACAGGCTGTCGAAGGAGGAATCGAGCGTCAGCCCGCTGATGACGCCGACCGCATGCGGGTCGGCGAGCGGCGAGCGGTTGCCGTGGAAATCCGGCAGCACATGCAGCCTTCCCGCAAGGTTCTCGCCATCGACGGCGCGCAGTTCGGCGACTCGCCGGGCGATCCTGGCATGCATGGCGGCGTCCGGCTCGCCGCCGGCGCCGTGCCAACGGATGATGTGGTCGAGCAACGCACCAGTGGCCGACTGGCCGCCTTCCGACAGCCACAGGCCCGGAAGGGCCGCGCCATAATACGGGCCCCAGACGCCGGCAAAAGGCTGCGGGTCGGGCGACATCGCCATGACGCAGCTCGATGTGCCGGCGATCAATGCCAGGTGGCGGCCGATATTCCCCGCGTCGCCGGCGAAACCGCCGAGCACGCCGAGCGCACCGGCATAGGCGTCGATGACGCTCGCGCCGACCCGGCACGTTTCGGTCAGGCCAAGCTCTGCCGCCGCTTCAGCGGAGAGCGCGCCTATATCAGCGCCGACCGGGCTTGCCTTCTCCGGCAGATTGCCGTGCTGGAAGAGATCGCCGAGCCCGACCGTTTCGAAGAAGTCGCGCCGCCAGCCGGTCTCCTCATGCGCGAGATAGGTCCATTTGGCGGTCAGCGTGCATTGCGAGCGGGCAAGCGAGCCGGTCGCTTTCCAGGTCAGGAAATCGGCAAGGTCGAACAGATAGCCGGCTTCATTCCATGTGCCGGGCAGGTTGCGCTTCAGCCACATCAGTTTCGGCGTCGCCATTTCCGGCGACATGACGCCGCCGATATAGTCGAGCACGGCATGGCCGCTTTCGGTACATTCATCGGCCTCGGCAATGGCGCGGTGATCGAGCCAGACGATGGTGTCCCAGCGCCTTTCGCCGGTGACCGACACGCTGAGCTGGCCGCCGTCCTTGTCCCGCACCACTAGCGAGCAGGTGGCGTCGAAGGAGATGCCGACAATGTCGCGCGCCATTACGCCCGATTTTTCGCGCGCGGCGCGCACGGCAATACAGACCGCCGACCAGATGTCTTCGGAATTGTGCTCGGCGTGATCGGCCTTGGGCTGGTTCATGGCGATCGGATGCTCGGCGCGGCCGAGCAAAGTGCCTTTGGTGTCGAGAATGCCCGCACGGGCGCTCCCGGTGCCGACATCGACCGCGCAAACGAAACTGTTGGTCAAGATGCTTTTACTCTCGCTCCCAAGCCTGCAATCAGATCGGGCAATTGCAGCATGTCAGCGAATATAAAGTCCGGCTCACTCGACGCAAGTCGCGCTTTCAAGGCCGGGTTGCCGGCATGCGAGCCGCCGGTGAAGGCGAAGACGCGCATGCCCGCCGCCCGCGCCGCCACGATGCCGGCCGGACTGTCCTCGATGACGAGGCAGTTCCGGGGTGTCGCGCCCATTTTCATGGCGGCATGGAGAAAGAGATCCGGCGCCGGCTTGCCATGCGCGACCATGGCGGCGCTGAACAGATGCGGCTCCATGAGTCCGAGCAGTCCGGTGACATCGAGTGCGTAGCGGATGCGATCGAGCGTGCCGGACGAGGCGACGCAGTATGGCACGCCGAGCCTCGGCAGTACTTCCCCGATGCCGGGTATCGGCTTCAGCTCCTCGCGAAATTTGCGCATCAGCTCGACGCGCATCGCGGTGAGATGCCCGTCGGTGATGTCGAGCCCGAAGTCGCGGCCGAGGATTTCGCGGACGCTCTTCATGCTCTTGCCGAGGAAATGCTCATAGGCTGCATCCTCGCCGACCGTACCGCCGGCGAGAGCGATCATGCCGAGCAGTGCGGCGACCGACAGCGCCTCGCTGTCGACCAGCACGCCGTCACAGTCGAAGATGACCAGCTCGGGCGTCATCGCGGTGGCCAATCTCAGAGCTTGCCCGCGAGATACTGCGTCAGCGTCGCGCGCACGCCATTCGCCCAGAGCAGCGTGAGCGCACGCGCGAAGGCTTCGGCAAACGGCGCCGAGCGGCCGACATCGCCATAGATGTCTTCCATGGCAAGCCAGGCGGCGGGCGCATCCTTCGCCGCTTTTGCCGTCGTTTGCAGCCGGTCCCAGTTCGGGTCGTTGGGTTCGATGACGGCGCCGCTATCGGACGTGCCGAAGCAGTAACGGCACCACAGAGCTGATTCCAGCGCGAGGCCCTCGACGCTTTTTCCCGCCTTCAGCCGGTCGGCGATGGTCGGAATGATGAATTTCGGCTGGCGGTTGGAGCCGTCGAGACAAAGCCGCCGGATGGTGTCGCCGATCTTCGGGTTGGAGAAGCGGCTCTCGATGAGCTGATAGTAGTCTTCCAGCTTCGTGTCCGGCACCGGCGGCACCGTCGGAATGATCTCGTCGTGCTCCAGCTTGGCGAGAAAGCCGCGCACGAGCGGCTCCTGCATCGCTTCATGGACGAAATGGATGTCCATCAGCCCGGCCGGATAGGCAATCGTCGCATGACCGCCATTGAGGATGCGGATCTTCATCAGCTCATAGGGCGCGACATCCCCAACGAACTGCACGCCAACCTTTTCCAACGGCGGCCTGCCGTCGGTGAAATGGTCCTCCAGCACCCACTGCTTGAAAGGTTCGCAGAACACCGGCCAGTTGTCCTCAAGGCCGAACTCGCTGGCAAGGATGCCGCGCTCGCGGTCGGTGGTGGCCGGCGTGATGCGGTCGACCATGCCATTCGGGAAGGCGACGTTCTGGCCGATCCAGTCGGCGAGATCCTCGTCGATCAGGCGGGCGAGGCCGATGACGCCATCGGACGTAACATGGCCATTGTGGGGGATGTTGTCGCAGGACATGACCGTGAACGGTACGATGCCGTCGTCGCGGCGGCGCATTAGGCCGGCAAGGATGATGCCGAAGACCGTCTTCGGTGTCGCGCCGGGTTGAGCGTCGGCGACGATGTCGGGATGGGAGGAATTGAACAGGCCCGACGCGGGGTCGATGAAGTAGCCGCCCTCGGTGATGGTCAGCGAGACGATCCTGATTGCCGGATCGGCAAGCTGCTCGATGATCGCCTCGGCATCGCCCGGCATCAGGAAGTCGATCATGACGCCGGTGACGCGAGCGCTCATATGGCCTGAGTCCTGCTCGACGACAGTGGTCAGCCAATCCTGCTCCGCAAGCTTGCCGCGGCCGACCTTCTCGACGTCGAATACGCCGGCGCCAACAATTGCCCAGTCATGGCCGGCACCCGAATTGAACAGATCGTCGAGATAGACCGCCTGATGCGAGCGGTGGAAATTGCCAACGCCGAAATGCACGATACCGGCCTTTAGCGCGGTGCGATCGTATTTCGGGCCAGCAACCTTGGCAGGAAGATTGGCGAGGATTGAAGAAGAGAGTTTCACGGTCATCTGCTTTTACCCTTTGGCGGGACGGCTCTTCTCCCTGTGGAGGGACGGGGAGAAGAGCGCCCTCACCCCCTCAACTCATCCACTGGCCGCCATCGACATTGTAGGTCTGGGCGACGATGTAGTCGGCATCCTCGCTGGCCAGGAACACGGCCATGCCTGTCAAGTCTTCCGGCCTGCCCATGCGGCCGTAAGGCACGCCTTCGCCGACCAGCCTCCTCTTCTCGCCCTTTGGCCGGTTCTCGTATCTGGCGAACAGCGCATCGACCTCGTCCCACATATCGCTTTCGACGACGCCGGGCGCGATGCCGTTGACGTTGATGCGGTGCCTGATCAGGGCGAGCCCGGCCGATTGGGTGAGCGAAATGACGGCGGCCTTGGTGGCGCAATAAACGGCGACCAGAGGCTCGCCACGTCGGCCGGCCTGGCTCGCCATATTGATGATCTTGCCGCCCTTGCCGCTGGCGATCATCGAGCGGCTTGCCGCCTGCAGCATGAACAGCGTGCCGGCGACATTGACGGAAAACAGCTTTTCGTAGCTCGCCCTGGTGATCTCGACGATCGGCGCCAGGTCGAAAAGCGCGGCGTTGTTGATCAATATATCCAACCCGCCGGTCCTGGCCTCGACCGCCTTGACCGCCGCCTCGATCGAGGACAGATCGGCGACGTCGAGCCTGACCGCATAGGCATTCTTGCCGATTTCCGAGGCGGTCTTTTCCGCCGCTTCGAGATTGATGTCGGCAATCGCCACCGTGGCGCCTTCGCGAACATAGGCTTCGGCGAAGGCTTTGCCGATGCCGCGCGCCGACCCGGTGATCAGCGCCGATTTGCCCTTCAGCCTCACTGCGCCATCGCCTTTCCGTCGGCGCCGAAGCGGTGCAACTTCGCCTTGTCCGGAGTGAGATAGATCGTGTCGCCGTGACGCACGGCCAGTTCGCCGTCGGCACGCACCGTCAATGGCCCGACGCCGTCGGCTTGCACGTGCAGGAAGGTGTCGGAGCCGAGATGTTCGGCGACGCCGACCGTGGCTTTCCAGTCGCCCGACGTCGTCGAGATGTTCATGTGCTCAGGCCTGATGCCGACGGTTTTGGCGCCATATTTGGCCGCCGGCGCACCTTCGATCAGGTTCATCTTGGGCGAGCCGATGAAACCGGCGACGAACAGGTTCCTCGGCGTCTTGTAGAGCTCCATCGGCGAGCCGACCTGTTCGATGTTGCCGGCATTGAGCACGACGATCTTGTCGGCCATGGTCATCGCCTCAACCTGGTCATGGGTGACGTAGATCATCGTCGTCTTGAGCTGATGATGCAGTTCGCTGATCTCAAGGCGCATGGTGCCGCGCAGGGCCGCGTCGAGATTGGACAGCGGCTCGTCGAACAGGAAGGCCGAAGGCTGGCGCACGATGGCGCGGCCGATGGCGACGCGCTGGCGCTGGCCGCCGGAGAGCTGGCCGGGGCGGCGTTCGAGATAGTTGGTGAGGTTCAGGACGCGCGCGGCGTCCTTCACCTTCCTGTCGATGGTCGCCTGGTCCTCGCCGGCCATCTTCAGCGGGAAGGCGATATTCTTGGCCACCGTCATGTGCGGGTAAAGCGCATAGGACTGGAACACCATGGCCAGCTTGCGCTTGGCCGGCGCCTCGCCGGTCACGTCGCGGCCGTCGATGTCGATATTGCCGCCGCTGGTGTCCTCGAGCCCGGCGATCAACCTGAGCAACGTGGACTTGCCGCAGCCCGACGGGCCGACGAAGACGACGAACTCGCCGTTCTCGATCACCAGGTCGATGCCCGGGATGATAACCGTCGACCCAAAAGACTTGGAGACGTTCTTGAGCGTGATGTTTCCCATGGTTTCCTCCCCGAGGGGTTATTTTCGCCGATTGCTTAAGGCAACGTCCCTATTTCACGGCGCCAAATGTCAGGCCGCGCACCAGCTGCTTCTGGCTGAACCAACCCATGATCAGGATCGGCGCGATCGCCAGCGTCGAGGCCGCCGACAGCTTGGCCCAGAACAGGCCTTGCGGGCTGGAGAAGGAGCTGATGAAGGCGGTGAGCGGTGCTGCTTCGGTGGTGGTTAGCCGGATCGTCCAGAACGCCTCGTTCCACGCCAGGATGATGTTGAGCAGCATCGTCGAGGCGATGCCCGGTATCGCCATCGGCGTCAGCACATAGACGATCTCGTTCCACAGCGAGGCGCCGTCCATTCGCGCCGCTTCCAGGATCTCGCCAGGGATCTCGCGGAAGTAGGTGTAGAGCATCCACACAACGATCGGCAGGTTGATCAGCATCAGCATGATCATCAGGCCGATGCGGCTGTCGAGCAATCCGGTGTCGCGGAAGATCAGGTACATCGGGAACAGCACGGCAACCGCCGGCATCATCTTGGTCGAGAGCATCCACATCAGGATGTCCTTGGTCCACTTGCCAGGCGAGAAGGCCATCGACCATGCCGCCGGTATGGCGACAAGCAAGGCCAGAATGGTCGAGCCGACCGACAGCAGCACCGAGTTGAGGAAGAACTTGAAGTAGCCGCTCTGCGCCTGCACCTCGGAATAGCTTTCCATGGTCCCCGAGGGGAACAGGTTGAAGCCCTGGATCGCCTCCTGTTCCGATTTGAACGAGGTGATGACCGTATAGAGGATCGGGAAGAAGATCAGCAGGGCGACGATCCAGGCGGCCGCGGTCGCGATCGTCTTGTGCTGGGTGGTGACTGCACGTGCCATCTTATCCTCCCTATTTGTCCAGGTTCTTGCCGACGGCGCGCATGGCGAAGAAGGCAACGATGTTGGCGAGAATGACGGCGATCACGCCGCCTGCGGATGCCTGGCCGATTTTGAACTCGAGCAGCGCCTTCTGGTAGACGAGGAAAGGCAGGTTGGTGGAAGCGTAGCCCGGGCCGCCATTGGTGGTGACGAGGATTTCGGCATAGACCGACAACAGGAAGATCGTCTGGATCAGGATGACGACGGTGATGGCGCGCGACATGTGCGGCAGCGTCAGATAGATGAAGCGGCTGACGAAGCCGGCGCCGTCCATCTCGGCGGCTTCCTTCTGCTCGCCGTCGAGCGACTGCAGGGAGGTAAGCAGGATCAGCGTCGCAAAGGGCAGCCACTGCCAGGCGACGATGATGATGATCGCGGTCAGCGGATATTGCCCGAACCAGTCGATCGGCTGCCCGCCGAAGAAGCGCGCAATGTCGGCAAAGACGCCGTATTGCGGATGCATGATCATGTTCTTCCAGACAAGGGCGGCGACTGGCGGCATGACGAAGAACGGCGAGATGACGAGGATGCGGACAATGCCCTGCCCCCACATCGGCTGGTCGATCAGCAGCGCCAGCATAATGCCGCCGATCACCGTGATCAGGAGCACGGCGACGACGATGGTCAGCGTGTTGAGGATCGACTGCAGGAAGGCCGGGTTGGAATAGAAAAGCGCGTAGTTGGAGAAGCCGACGAACCCATCGCGGATCGGATTGAGCGGATTGTACTGCTGGAAAGAGAACCACAGGGTGAATGCCAGCGGCACGATCATCCAGACGAACAGCAGCACCACGGATGGCGCCATCATGAAACGGGCAAGCGAACGGGTCTGCTGAGTAGCCATGACGGTCACCCTTCAAAGGTCAGCCACAATTTTTCAAGTGGTGAAGGTGGCCGCCCGAACTGGGATTCGGACGGCCCCTCAGCCGGTCATGATAGGCCGGCTTTCGGCACCGGGAGGAGCCTTACTGGATATAGCCGCCCTCGGTCATCGCCGCGGTGGCGGCATCCTGGGCCTGCTTCAAGGCATCATCGACGCTCGACTGGCCGGCGAGTGCCGCCGAGAAGAGCTGGCCGACCGTGGTGCCAAGCCCCTGGAATTCGGGGATGGCGACGAACTGGACGCCGACATAGGGCACCGGCTTGACAGTCGGGCGCGTCGGATCGGCGGCGTTGATGGAGTCCAGCGTCATCTTGGCGAAGGGCGCTGCCTTCTGATACTCGGGGTTGGCGTAGAGCGAGGAGCGCGTTCCGGGCGGAGCATTGGCCCAGCCTTCCTTCGAAGCGACGAGTTCGGCATAGGCCTTGCTGGTTGCCCATGACACGAACTTCTCTGCCGCTTCCGCCTTCTGCGTGCCGGCGGGGATGGCCAATGACCAGGCCCACAGCCAGTTGCCGCGCTTGCCGAGCCCGTTGTCGGGCGCCAGCGCATAGCCGACCTTGTCGGCGACCGTCGAGTTCTTCGGGTCGGAGACGAAGGAGGCGGCGACCGTGGCGTCGATCCACATGCCGCATTTGCCTTGCTGGAAGAGCGCCAGGTTCTCGTTGAAGCCGTTGGACGATGCGCCCTCCGGGCCGTCGGCCTTCATCAGGTCGACATAGAACTGCAGCGTGTTCTTCCATTCCGGCTGGTCGAATTGCGGCTTCCACTTCTCGTCGAACCAGCGCGCGCCGAAGGAGTTCGACATGGCGGTCAGGAAGGCCATGTTCTCGCCCCAGCCGGCCTTGCCGCGCAGGCAGACGCCGTTCACGCCATTGGCGCGATCGGTCATCTTGTCGGCGGCCTGCTTGATGAAGTCCCAGGTCGGCGCGTCGGGCATGGTCAGCCCTGCCTTCTCCATCAGGTCCTTGCGGTACATGACAAAGGAGCTCTCGCCGTAGAAGGGCGCGGCATAGAGCTTGCCGTCGACCGACAGGCCGCCGGCGATAGCCGGGATGATGTCCTTGGTGTCATAGTCGTCGCCGAGCTTGTCGAGCGGCAAAAGCCAGCTCTGCTTGGCCCAGATCGGCACTTCGTAGGTGCCGATGGTCATCACGTCGTATTGACCGCCCTTGGTGGCGATGTCGGTGGTGACACGCTCGCGCAGCACGTTCTCTTCGAGCGTGACCCAGTTGAGCGTGATGTCGGGGTTCGCCTTGGTGAAGTCGTCGGTCAGCTTCTGCATGCGGACCATATCGCCATTGTTGACGGTGGCGATGGTGATGGATTCGGCATGCGCGGCGAATGCAAGGGCGCTGGCCGACAACAGGCCCAGGGTGAGCGTGCGAAGTTTCATCAAATTCCTCCCATAAACCAAGATGAGCATTTGCCTTGGCTTTGGGCAATTACTCACTCTCTGTTAATTATGTCAAGCCGGATTCGTTGCTGCAGCGCAGCACAGGGATGTCGCCCGACACCTTGCGCTTGGCGTTTTGAGGACATCGGGAGGTCGGAAACCTGCCTATTGGCGAGCGATCTCGGCCAGGATCCACTCGCGGAAGGCGCGAATCTTCGACACGTTGCGCCGCGCCTGGGGATAGACCAGCCAATAGGCGTGGCCATCGTCGCCGACGAGGTCGAAGGGCTGGATCAGGCGGCCGTCGGCAAGCTCGGCGTTGAACAGCGCCCTGGTCACGATCGCCACGCCCTGCCCGGCGACGGCGGCGTTCGCCTCATAGGCCTGCGCGCCCATGCTGCTGCCGGGGCGCTTTGCCAATTCCTCGACCGGCAGGCCCGCGGCGACAAACCAGTCCCGCCACCAGATATCGCCGGGATCGAGGATCGGCAAACGCAGCAGGTCGGCTGGCTCCTTGACGCCGCCGATGCTGGCCGCGAGCTTCGGGCTCAGAACCGGCGTGAAATCCGCATTGAAAAGCTTGTGCACCTCGACGCCCGGCCAGGTGCCGCCGCCGGAGCGGATGGCGATATCGATATCCTCGCGGGCAAAGTCGACGACCCTGTTCGACGTATCGAGGCGCACTGCCAGCGACGGATGCGCGACCTGGAAGGAGCCGAGATGCCGGGCCAGCCAGTTGGAGGCAAAGGTCAGCAGCGTCGAAACGCACAGCACGCCGTCGGCGCCGCTGCGCGCGGCGGCATAGGCTCCGCTCAACAGAGCGAAGGCCTCGCTGACCGCCGGCGCCAGGCGCTGCCCCGCCTCGGTCAGCACGATCTGCTTGGGCCGGCGCAGAAACAGCGGCGCGCCGACCCGCTCCTCCAGGAGCTTGATCTGGTAGCTTGCCGCCGCCTGCGTCATGCCGAGCTCCTCGGCTGCCTTGGTGAAGGATAGATGCCGCGCCACCGCTTCGAACGCCCGGATCGCGGCCAGCGGCGGGAGCTGGGAGATCTGCCGTGAATTGAGTTCAGGCATAAGCCCTCCTTATGGGCCGTGATCGACGTTTGATTGGCAGCAAAGGCCGATCGGGCCGATATTCCATAGCGACCCATCAATTGGGCGCAAGGATAGCGGAGGTTCACGACCATGACCATGGCACAGGAAAAGCCCGTCCCGGCCACCCGTCACCGCTGGATTTCATGGCTGGCTGAGGCATTTGACCGGTTTTCAGTCAAGAGGCGGGCACGCCTCGACATCAGGGAATTGTCGCCGCATCTACAGCGCGACATGGGTTTTCTGGATGGCAACGACCCTTGCGGTCGGCGCCAGTAGCCTTCCTGGGACTTATCGGAAATCAGCCTGCCGCCAGCAAGGCGGCGGCGGTCCGCTCGTCGGTGATGAGGCCGTTGACCAGCCGCCGGTTCACCGCCGCAAGGATGCCCGGCAGTTTCCGATCGCCCATGGCGAGCGCGATCACCAGCGACTTTTCGCGCGACGGCAGCGACGCCGACGACACCCGGTCGTTGGTGATGCCCTCGATCATCCGGCCTTCGCGGTCGAACACCCAGCCGACGATTTCGGCGACGCCGCCTGCCTTTTGCAGCGCTTTCAGCTCGCTCTCGGATATGAAGCCGTCCTCGTAAAGCGGCGCCTTGGGACCGAGATCGCCGATACCGACGAAGGTGACGTCGGCCTCCGCCGCAAGCGCCAGGGTCGGCTG
This sequence comes from Mesorhizobium sp. STM 4661, assembly GCF_000359125.1. GTDB lineage: Bacteria > Pseudomonadota > Alphaproteobacteria > Rhizobiales > Rhizobiaceae > Mesorhizobium. The sequence goes on from NZ_CAAF010000004.1 coordinate 232,588, forward strand.
GATCATCGGCTGGTTGAGCAGCATCTCGCGTTCCTCCGGCGAGGAGGCGATGACCGGCAGCGGCATCGGGAAGGAGCGCGCCTTGACCCTGTCGGCCATGGTGAAGATGACGTTGTAGAAGGCGGCCGAACCGTCGGGAGAGATGTTGCCGGTCAGCGACACCACCTTGTGCTGCGGACACTCCATCGGCGGCAGTTGCTCGATCGCCGCCTTCAGCGTGCGCCCTGTGCCGATCGCCATGACGATGGGGGTCGGCGAGCGCAGCCGCCGCTCGATCTCGGCGGCGGCCGCCTCGGCAATGCCGATGATGGTGGAGGACGAGGCTGGATCGCTCGGCACCACCTCGACCAGATCGAGCGCGAAGCGCAATTTCAGCCGCGCCGCGAGGTCGAGGCAATTGGCGATCGGGTGATCGACACGCACCTTGATCAGCCCTTCCGACACCGCCAGCGACACCAGCCGTTGCGCCGTTTGTCTGGAAATGCCGAGCGTGGCGGCGATCTGGTCCTGCGTGTTGCCGGCAACATAATAAAGCCAGCCGGCGCGCGCCGCGTCGTCCAGCCTGTTGCTGCCTTCCTGCCGCGAATTCAACTTCAGCCCTCCGTCTCCGCCCATCACAGGGCGGAGTGCCATAGTCTTGCAGGGAATCCGCCGGTGCGCAATTGTCTATCACGAGAGCAATTGCCTGCACCCGTCGGGACTAGTTGATGGGGCAAGCGCCCTGTCTACCCTGTTGCGGGCAAATGATATTTCGGAATGGACGGATGAGGATTCGGCGCCTGCCGACACCGCCGACAACAAGTTCGACGGTTTATCTCCCGGCGCAAACCCGTTATGGGGATCGAAAGAGGGATTCTTGCATGACGCCGAAAGCGGTTTTCTGGGACATGGACGGAACGCTGGTCGACAGCGAGCCGCTGCATGAGGCGGCGCTGGTGGCGGCGCTGCACAGTATCGGCATCCCGCCCCCAACCAACCTGCATCAGCGGGTGCTCGGCGTCGCCGCATGGCCGGTGTATGAGATGCTGCGCGACGAGTTCGGCCTCGACCTGCCTTTCGACGCCTGGATCGTGCGCAAATACGACCATTACCTGCCGATGGCCGAGACGCTGGTGCCGCGTGCCGGCGCGATCGAAATCTTCAACGAATTGCGCGCGCTTGGCGTGGAACAGGCGGTGGTGTCCAATTCCGACCGGCTGATCGTCGACGCAAACTTGAGCGCGGTCGGCCTCGTCTATCCCGGCATGAAGACCATCAGCCGCAATGACGTTCGCGAGGGCAAGCCGCATCCCGAGCCGTTCCTGCGCGCCGCCTGGCTGGCCGGCGTCGATCCTGCCGAAGCGGTGGCGGTCGACGACAGCCGGACAGGCGCGATGGCCGGGCTGGCGGCAGGGATGAAGACGATCTTCTGGCCGGAGGCGCCGATGGAGGGACCGCCCGGCGCCATCGTCATCAACAGCGCCGATGAATTGCGGGGGGAACTCGGGCTTAGGTAATCAGTTCCGGTAGACCAGCTCCTGCTCGTCGAGGATCGCTTTCAGCTCTGAAAGGTGCCGTTCGGCCTGACCGGGATAATCTTCCTGCTCGAGCGCCGCCTTCTCGGCGATTTCGTCCGAAAGCAAGCGCAGCGGCCGCCCCGTCCACAGCGCCTTGATATAGGTCTCGGCGGCGCGTTCGAAATAGAACATGCGGTTGAAGGCGTCGGCGACGCTGTCGCCGATGACCAGCACGCCGTGATTGCCCATGACCATCACCTTGACCTTGGGGTCGACGAGCAGCTGCGCGCAGCGCTCCCCCTCCTCCTCGAAGGCCAACCCGCCATAATGGCCGTCGACGACATGACGGTTGAAGAAGATTGCCGAGTTCTGGTCGATCGGCGGCAAGGTCGAGTCGGCCAGCGAGGCGAGCACGGTGGCGTGGATCGAGTGCACATGCATGACGCAGCGCGCATGGCGCACATTGCGGTGGATGGCGCCGTGCAGGCCCCATGCCGTCGGGTCGGGCGCATTGGGGCCGGAGAGCGTCTCGGGATCGTTGGCGTCGATCAAAATCAGGTCGCTCGCCTTGATGCGCGAGAAATGCACCTGGTTGGGATTCATCAGGAATTGCGAGCCATCGTCGTTGACGGCCAGCGAGAAATGATTGGCCACCGCCTCATGCATGTTGAGCCGCGCCGTCCAGCGGAAGGCGCAAGCGAGATCGACGCGCTCCTCGTAGAAGGGCAGATTGGTCAGCGGTTCCTTCTGCAGGCGGGCGATGCTCATCGAAAACCTCCGTCAAAGAATGAAGGATGCCGCGCGCCGGACAGGCGTGCAACCGGTTTCGTTTGGTGCAGACAAGAGTCGTAGCCTTAAGCCGCGGTGCTTGTGGCGGCGCCGACCCGAAGCCCGCCCTGTTCGACGATGAAATCGATCACCTCCTGCAGGCCCTGGCCGCGCGACAGGTCGGTGAAGCCGAACGGCCGCTTGCCACGCATGCGGGCGGCATCTGCCTCCATGACATCGAGATTGACGTTCACATAGGGCGCAAGATCGCTCTTGTTGATGACCAGGAAATCGGACCGCGTGATCGCCGGTCCGCCCTTCCTCGGGATTTCCTCGCCCTGGCAGACCGAGATGACATAGAGCGTCAGGTCGGCGAGGTCAGGCGAGAAGGTGGCGGCGAGATTGTCGCCGCCCGATTCGATGAAGACGATGTCGAGATCCGGGAATTTCCTGTTCATCTCGGCGATCGCCTGCAGATTGATCGAAGCATCTTCACGGATGGCGGTGTGCGGGCAGCCGCCGGTCTCGACGCCGACGATGCGGTCCTCGGGCAGCGCTTGCAGCCTGGCCAGCATCATGGCGTCTTCCCTGGTGTAGATGTCGTTGGTGACGACGGCGATGGAGAACTCGTCGCGCAGCGCCTTGCAGAGCTTTTCGGTGAGCGTCGTCTTGCCTGAGCCGACGGGGCCGCCGATGCCGATGCGAAGAGGACCATTGGTCTGTGTCATGCGGAAAACCCCGTGATGGCAAGAATCGCGAAGCCTGCCCCGATCAACAGACAGAGCGGCGAATAATAGCTGAGATCGAGCCGCGCGAAAGGCTGTTGCGGCGCCAGCCGCCGCCACCAGGGCGTGAAGCCGGCAATGCCGCGACCGAGGAAAACCAGCGCAATGAGCAGCGATGCAGCGGCAAGCCCGGCCTTGGGAAAGGGCGTGGCAAACACACCCTCCAGCGCCATCGGCCACAGCGTCGCCAGACCGAGGCAAGCGGCGACGGCAAAACAGGCGAAGGGCGCCGGCATCTCGTCGACGCCGCGAAAGCCGACAACCGCGTGGGCACAGGAGGCAGCGTCCCTGCCAGGCCAGATGCCGCCGATGCCCCAATAGACATGCAGCGTGGTGATCAGCAGCAGGACGAAGGAGAGAATGAAGGCAAGCACAATCATGAGCGAAACAGCCGGGAATATTGGGTTTCGTGCTTCATCGCCATGATGTCGGAGACGAAGGCACAGCCACCGAGATCGTCAAGCGTCGAATTGGAGGCGCGGGACGCCGTTTCCAGCGCCAGCGGCTCGAAGCCGGCGAGCAGCGCCGTGGCTTCCGTCTGGCCGACGACACCGAGCCTGATCGCGGCCTGGACGAGATTGGAGAAAAAGGCCTGCAGGAAGGCTGACAGAGCGTCCTGGAGCGCGATGCCGTTGCCGCCGGCCACAGCGCCGACGGCGACGCAGTAGGGGCATTCGGCCGGCAGGCGTTCCAGCATCTGGCACGGCCAGGCCGAGGCCGCCTTCAGGAAGGCCGCGCCTTGCAGCATGGTTTCAGCATGGCGCTCGCGCGAGCCGGCCAGGGACTCGGCGAGCGCCGCGATCTCATCGAGGCCGCCGCCCTTGCGGGCGCGCCGCCAGCTTTCGGCGAACAGCACCGCGTCGTTCCAGCCCGAACCCATCTCGACCAGTGTCTCCAGCCACGCGGCGAGGCTCTGGCTGTCGGCTACCAGCCCGTCATGCACGGCGCGTTCGAGACCATGGCTGTAGGAAAAGCCGCCGACCGGGAAAGCCGGCGACAGCCACGCCATCAGCCGCAACAGGGCGATGCTCGACGGCTGGTCAGTCATGGTCATGATGGTCATGCGAATGGCTGTGCGAATGAGAATGAGACTCGCCATGGGCATGGGAATGCGCTTCGGCATGGCTGTGTGCCTCGGCATGGGCGTGACCATGGCCGGAATAGGCGCCGCGCACCGGCACGAACGGTTCCAGGACGTCGGTGACGGTGGCGCCGAGCCCTTCCAGCATCGCCTTGATGACATGGTCGCGCAGGATGAGAATGCGGTTCGTCTCGATGCTTGCCTGGAGATGGCGATTGCCGATATGCCAGGCGAGTTCGGTCAGATGAACCAGGCTCAAGGCGCGGATATCGTACAGCGGTTCCTCCGCGGCGATGATCTCGACCTGGCGGCCATCCTCAAGCACCAGCCGGTCGCGGTCGCCCAAGGCAATTGGCTCGGGCAGATCGACCAGCACCTTGTCGCCGCCTGAAGTCTCGATGGCACGGCGGCGCAGATGCCGCTCGTCATGGGCAAGCACGGCCCTGTCATAAGGCGCCACCGTTCCCGCCTCGCCGGCGACCAGCACGGAGACCGCGCGCGGGAATTTGGTGAAGTCGGTACGGATGTCGAGCTTCATGTAGAATCTGCCTTTCCTGGGGAGCCTAGACTATCCCGAACATCGGCCCGATGCCGGCGCATGAACCCGAAATCGAATTCGATTTCGGAAAGGATCATGCGCCAAACCAAGTTTCTACAGCGTCCTTTGCGCGTCCGGAAGGACGCGCGGCGCTGTAATCAGGCAATGGTGTCGAAGAGCCGCAGGATGAACGATATCTGATAGATCAGCGTGCCGGCGACGAAGGCGATATGAAAGCGGCGGTCGCGCACCAGGATCGCGACAATACAAAGCACGACGAAAACCGGCGTTCGGATCAGATATTCAATGCCGAAATGAGCGAAATGCTCCGGACCTTTCAGCAGCGTGTCGATCACGTCGAGCAGATAAGTCGTCGCCAGCAGGCCGAAGAACCAGGCGCGGCGCGAATAGAAAAAATCCTCGTAGCTGGTGTAGTCGAGCATCGAATCCGGGAACAGCAGCGCGCACAGCATGAACAGGGTGACGGCGTAGAAGATGATGAACAGGTACTTGCCGAAGGTCCAGGTCTCAAGGGTGTAGAGGCCAAACTCCCACCACCAGAAATGCACCAGCAACAACAGCATGGATGCAACCCAGGCCAGATGCACGGGATAGAGCTTGTACTGGCCGGGGTGCTGGACGATGCGGGCGAGCCCCGACAGAAGGCGCGTGACGCCGAGCCCGATCACCATTCCCATGACGATGCGGATATGCGGGAAGACGTCGTGAGTGGAGACTAGTTGTTGCTCCATAGGAGGTCAGTAAGGCCATTCAACGCTGGAGTGATGGTTCATTCGCGAACAAGCTGGCCCGACGTCCATGGAGCGCCGGGGAAAAAATCCTGATCCAGCACGTCTGCGATCTGATAGGGACAATCGGCAGGAAAATCCTTTTCAGGCAACCCCGTCTCGTCAGCCGCTTTCAATCTCGCAAATTCGAACTCGCTAGCGAGTTGCTTGCGTGGATAGGCCTTCAGGCTCGGGCTTTCGTTGATCAACTTCTTAATCTGATGTCGCTGTTCGCGGATCGTCAGCAGCCAGCCTGTTTTGCGCCCCTCTGCCTGAAACTGCCATTTTAGCAGGTGCGGAAGCAGAGTACCCAGTCTGCTCTCGATCTCTCGTTTGTCACTCCGCCCCAAACTTTCGATCTCCTCGGCAAGGTTCTCACGATCGAGGTCGGATAGACGACCTTCGCGCAAAAGCGCGCCCTGTTCGGCGCACCATTGAGCATAGTCGGTTTCGTAGGGTGTAGACTTATGCCGACGCTGGATTTGGATCTTGTTCATGACTGCATAATGCGCCGTTTTCGATGCCAAGCCAATCACTGGGAGGGTCAGCTCGGAATCCGGTATCAAAACAGAAAGTACCTTTGCGCCATCGGCAGTACCGTCGCCGGCTCGCAGGTCAAGAGTTCACCGTCGGCACGCACTTCGTAGGTTTCGGGGTCGACCTCGACATGCGGTGTGGCGTCGTTGAGCACCATCGAATGCTTGCCGATGCCGCCACGGGTGTTTTCGACCGCGACCATGGCCTTGTCGACGCCGAGCCGGCCTTGCAGTCCTGAGTCGAGTGCTGCCCTGGAGACGAAAGTCACCGAGGAGTTGGTCAATGCCTTGCCATAGGCGCCGAACATCGGCCGGTAGTGCATCGGCTGCGGCGTCGGGATCGAAGCATTGGGATCGCCCATGGGAGCTGCGGCAATCGAACCGCCGACCAGCACCATCTCAGGCTTGACGCCGAAGAAGGCCGGGTTCCACAGCACGAGGTCGGCGCGTTTTCCCACCGCCACCGAGCCGATCTCCCTCGACAGGCCATGCGCGATGGCGGGATTGATCGTATATTTGGCGATGTAGCGGCGGACGCGGAAATTGTCGTTGTCGCCGGTTTCCTGCGGCAGCGGCCCGCGCTGGCGCTTCATCTTGTCGGCGGTCTGCCAGCAGCGGATCGCCACCTCGCCGACGCGGCCCATGGCCTGGCTGTCGGACGAGATGATCGAGAAGGCGCCGATATCATGCAGGATGTCTTCCGCCGCGATGGTCTCCTTGCGGATGCGGCTTTCGGCAAAGGCGATGTCCTCGGGGATCGACGGCGACAGATGATGGCAGACCATCAGCATGTCGAGATGCTCGGCCAGCGTGTTGACCGTGTAAGGTCGCGTCGGATTGGTCGAGGACGGGATGACGTTGGGCAGGCCGCAGACCTTGATGATATCGGGCGCATGGCCGCCGCCGGCGCCTTCGGTGTGGAAGGCGTGGATGGTGCGGCCCTTGATCGCGGCCACGGTGTTTTCGACGAAGCCGGATTCGTTCAACGTGTCGGTGTGGATCATCACCTGCACGTCATAGTCGTCGGCGACCGACAGGCAGCAGTCGATAGCAGCCGGTGTCGTGCCCCAGTCCTCGTGCAGTTTCAGCGAGCAGGCGCCGGCCAGCACCATCTCCTCAAGTGCTGCCGGCAGCGAGGCGTTGCCCTTGCCCGACAGGCCGATGTTCATCGGAAACGCGTCGAAGGACTGGATCATGCGCGCCATGTGCCACGGCCCCGGCGTACAGGTGGTGGCCAGAGTGCCATGCGCCGGGCCGGTGCCGCCGCCGAGCATGGTGGTGATGCCCGACATCAGCGCTTCCTCGATCTGCTGCGGGCAGATGAAATGGATATGCGCGTCGAAGCCGCCGGCGGTCAGGATCTTGCCCTCGCCGGCGATGATCTCCGTGCCGGGGCCGATTATGATGGTGACGCCGGATTGCGTATCCGGGTTGCCCGCCTTGCCTATTGCCGCGATGCGGCCGTCCCTGAGGCCGATATCGGCCTTGACGATACCGGCCACGGCATCGACGACCACGGCGTTGGTGATGACGGTGTCGACCGCGCCTTGCGCGCGCGACACCTGGCTCTGGCCCATGCCGTCGCGGATCACCTTGCCGCCGCCGAATTTCACCTCCTCGCCATGCAGGGTGAAATCCTTTTCGACCTCGATGAACAATTCGGTGTCGGCGAGCCGCACCTTGTCGCCGACGGTCGGGCCATACATTTGGGCATAAGCGGCGCGGGTAATTCTAGCCATCAGCAATTGCTCCAGAAATAAGGCCCGAAGATGCGACTTGTCGAAGCCCGGCCCACATTGTCGCCATCCTATGGTCACGCAATGACCCGCTAGGCGACACCTTGCGATCCCATTTACCGGTTGAGGTGGCCGGGTCACCCCAAACCGACCGTTTGCCAATCGATGGAAAGGAAGATCCATGCGCAAAACGATATTTCTCGCAGCCGCCGCCACGCTGACGCTCGCGACCGCCGCCTACGCCCAACAGCAGCCCGCGCAGCCACAACCCGCTCAGCCGCCGGCCGCGCCAGCTCCTGCGGCGCCCGGCCCACAATCCGCGGCGCCGACCATCCAGACCGTCAACATCGTCGACATCAAGGAACTGCCCGAGGCCACGCAGACGCAGGTCAACCAGGTGATTGCCCAGCGCGGCGACGCCGGCCTGCAGAAACTGCGCAGTTCGATCGACGCGACACCGAAGGTCAAGTCCGCGCTTGAAGCCAAGGGGCTGACCTCGGCGCAGGTGATCGCCGCCAGCATGAGCAATGATGGCGCGCTGACCCTGATCACCAAGAAAGCCGGTTGACGACAGGCCGTGGCGGGCCGGCGCAAGGTCGGCCTGCCGCGTCGAGGAGGGAACCTTCTCCGGGCAGAATTCGTTTCGACCTTTTGGCGCTGAAGCCAAATTCGACAAGGAGCCCGAGAGCGAACGATGGCGATCACCACCTTCCCCGACGCCAAATGGCTTCATGCGACTGCTGCGGCGGCGTTTCTCGCGGCGAGCGTCCCCCACGCCGCGCTCAACGCGCAAGGCCTCGAAAATTCGGATACCGTCGACCGGATCGTCGGCTCGGAAGTCAGGCAGGAAGAGACCAACACGGCTGTGGAAGCCGGCAAGGTCACCGCTGCGATCGACCGGACACGTGAGAACATCGGCACGGTGCGCAAGACTTCCAAGCTCGACAAGGTCGATATCGTGTTCCTGACCGACGCGGCGCGCACGGAAGGTGGTCCGCCACCGGCGATCGAGACCAAGGTCAGGGAACATCAGGACGACATCGCGGAACTGCGCAAGGAGATCGAGGCGAACGCGCTGCTGTTCAACGCCATCGACTCGCGACGCGTGACGACCGAAGACGTTCTCGCCGTCGAATTCGACGATCCAGGAAGGATCGTCATCTATGCCGCGGCCAAGCCATCCAACTAGGCTCTGCTGAGCATCGGCGCCCGACGTCGTCGATCTCACAGCTTGCCCATGATCTTCTGCTGAAATCCGTAGACCTCGCGCTTGCCGCCGAGCGGCACCAAGATAACGTCGCGCTCCTGGCCGGGCTCGAAGCGCATGGCCGTGCCGGCGGCGATGTCGAGACGCATGCCCCGCGCCCTGTCGCGATCGAATTTCAGCCCCTCATTGGTCTCGAAGAAATGGTAGTGGCTGCCGACCTGGATCGGCCGGTCGCCGCTGTTGGCCACTTTCAAGGTGACGGTAGGCTGGCCCTTGTTCAGCTCGATGTCGCCGCTCGCCGTGATGATTTCACCCGGGATCATCGCCAGCCTCACAGAACGCCGAAGACGAGGCCGACGCCGACGGCGGCGCATGCACCGCCGGCGGCACGGGAAAGGCCGCGGAATCGCACGCCGAGGCCGAGGCCGGCAGCGATGCCGACGGCATGGAGCGCTGCCGTGGCGACGGCAAAGCCGGCCATATATTCAAGCCCGCCGGCGTTTTCCGGCACTTCGGTGCCATGGGCGTGACCGTGGAACAGCGCGAACAGGCCGATGATGGCGACGCCAGCAGAGACAGGAAGATCGACAGCCAGCGCGACCAGCAGGCCGAGCGCTACGACCGACGCCAAAATGCCCGGCTCGACGAAGGGCACCGGCACCGGCAGCATGCCGAGCGCGCCACCGACCAGCATGACGCCGACGAAGGCGAGCGGCCAAGCCCAAATCGCCTTGCCGCCCTTGAGCGCCGCCCACAGGCCGACGGCGATCATCACCGTCATGTGGTCGAGGCCGGAGAGCGGATGGAAGAAGCCGGAGGCGAAGGACGATGTCGAGCCGATGCCGACATGGGCATAGGCGGGCATGGAGGCGGCCAAGAGCAGGATGGCCGAAAGCGTGGTGCGTTTCATCGGAGCAGGGATCATCGATAAGCCTTCTCTACTGGGATCATGCCGGTCAGGCGGCTTTGCGGGGGCCGCAGCCCTCGGCTTTGAGAACGCGCCTCGTCGAAGCGGGATATTTCTTCAGCATCGCCGCCGGGCGGATCGGGCGCGGTGCGAAATCACCGCCGCAGTTCGGACAAACGCCACCCAGCACATGTTCCACGCAATCGGCGCAGAAGGTGCATTCGAAGGTGCAGATCAGCACGTCCGTCGCCTCCGGCGGCAGGTCCTTGTCGCAGCATTCGCAGTTGGGGCGCAGCTCAAGCATTTTCCTCTCCTCACCTTATGGGTTCGTGCACGGTCACTAGCTTGGTGCCGTCGGGAAACGTCGCCTCGACCTGAACGTCGTGGATCATCTCGGCAATGCCTTCCATCACCTGGGCACGGGTGACGACATGGGCGCCGGCCTCCATCAGCTCGGCGACCGGGCGGCCGTCGCGGGCACCCTCGACGACGAAGTCGCTGATCAGCGCGATCGCCTCCGGATGGTTGAGCTTGACGCCGCGTTCGAGCCGCTTGCGCGCCACGATCGCCGCCATGGCGATGAGCAGCTTGTCCTTTTCCCTCGGCGTCAGGTTCATGCGTTTTCCCGGATGGCATCAACAAAGAGTGGCGTAGTCGGAATCAGAGTGACCATAATTTGGGCAGACCCGCTCGTCCGTTGAGCAATTCGACGAGCGGAACCAGCCGCTTGCGGAGCTGGTAGCCGTCCGCGGCGAACAGCCTCGCAAGAAGCTTGCCAGATTTCCTCACGCTCCAGGCACTGGCGTCGCCCTCGCCGCCGATGATCTGCCTGGCCGGATCCAGCAAGGCCTCCGCGCGCGGCGAGACCATCAGCAGCGTCGCCATGGCGATGGCACCGCCGGCCACCGCGGAACGGCCAAGAGCAGCCGCAATGCCGGGCCCGATACGGAAATCCTCGGCATGAATGAGTACGCCGTCCTGGCATACCCGCCAGCGGTCATGGAAACTGCCTTGGGCAGCGCGTTCGCCCATGGCGAGGCGGCCGAAGACGGTCGCCTCGAGCAGCAGCGCCTCGGCGCCGGCGACAAGCTCCACATCGAGCCTGCGGGCAAAGGCCGATCGGTCAAAGACGATGGTTTCCTGCGGCAGCCAGGCAATGCGGCCGTGCGCGCCGACGCTCAGCCTCACCCGCACCTCGGCACGCCCGGATGCCGCGCGGTAGACCTTCTCGCAAGCCTGCGTCGTTATGGTGGCGGAGGCGCCGGCGCCGACATCGATCTCCCAGCCGAGGCGGTCGCCGCCGGTCAGTCCGCCGGCGGTGTTGATCAGGACGGCTTCCAGCGGATCGGTCGAGACGGCCGGCATGCGGATCTTGGCGGAACCATCCTGATAGAGGCGCCGCAGGCGCGTGCGGCCGCCATTCCTGTCGCAGGCAAGCCGCGCCATTCCGGCGACGCGCTGGGCGGCCGGCGGAACCGAAGTCTGGCCATGTTCGATCGTGTCCACGACGCCAACGTTAAGCACTGCTGCGGCTTTGTCGATATATAGCTTGTTGCTTGACAACGTTTCGGTTTCTATAGAGGGAGCCACCTTGGAACGGTCATGCAGCGCCTGATGGGGAAAAAGGGGTGACGACGATTCGAATCCGGGGACAAAAAGGGGCGCTGATCAGTTAGCGTCGGGAAACGACAAGGTTGGGGAAGAAACCGAATGGCTGATCAGCTGGCAACGGACATCATCGCGAAGATCAAGGCTCATGCCGAGCCCGGTGGCGAAGAAATCACCACCAATACCGAGCTGACAGCACTGGGCATCCATTCGCTGGAACTGACGGAGATCATCTTCGATCTCGAGGAAGAGTACGGTATCGAGATCGAGATGAACACGGTCGACGCCTGGAGCAACCTGAAGAACGTCGGCGACATGGTCGAGGCGGTTCGCGCGCTGATCGCGAAAAAAGCCTGACTGAATGCACAAGCGCGTCGTCATTACCGGCATCGGCGGCATTTGCGGGCTCGGCACCAATGCACCTGCGATCTGGGGCGAAATGCGTGCCGGGCGCTCGGCCATCGGCCCGATCGTCAATTCGGAGCTGTATGACCTGAAGGTCAGGGTCGGCTGCGAGATCAAGGCGCTGCCCGATCACGGCATCGACCGCAAGCAGACCGTCTCGATGGACCGCTTCAGCCTGCTGGCGACGATCGCCGCGCGCGAAGCCGCGCAGCAGGCCGGCCTGGCTTCGCACGAGACCAATACCTACCGGATGGGCACCATCGTCGGCGTCGGCGTCTGCGGCTGGGAGGCGATCGAAGAGAGCTATCGCTCCATCCTGATCGAGGGAAAGAACCGTACCGGCATCTTCACCGTGCCGAAAGTGATGCCAAGCGCCGCCGCCGGCCATGTCAGCATGAATCTCGGCCTGCGCGGACCGGTCTTCGGCATCACCTCGGCCTGCTCTTCGTCCAACCACGCCATTGCCTCGGCGGTCGACCAGATCAGGCTCGGCCGCGCCGATGTCATGGTCGCCGGCGGCACCGATGCACCGCTGGTCTGGGGCATCCTGAAAGGCTGGGAGGCGCTCAGGGTGCTGGCGCCCGATACGTGCCGGCCGTTTTCGGCCGATCGCCAGGGCCTGGTGCTTGGCGAAGGCGCCGGCATGGTGGTGCTGGAAACCTACGAGCATGCCATGGCGCGCGGCGCCGACATTCTTGCCGAGGTGGCCGGCGCCGGACTTTCCGCCGACGCGTCCGACATCGTCGCGCCGACCATCGAAGGTCCGGAGGCGGCGATGCGCTTCTGCCTCGTCGATGCCGGGCTCAATCCGGAAGATATCGACTATCTCAATGCGCATGGCACCGGCACCAAGGCCAACGACCAGATCGAGACGGCGGCGATCAAGCGCGTCTTTGGCGACTATGCCCACAGGCTTTCCATCTCGTCGACCAAATCGATGCACGCCCACTGCCTCGGCGCATCGGGCGCCCTGGAGCTGATCGCCTGCGTCATGGCGATCCGCGAAGGCATCGTGCCGCCGACGGCCAATTTTCGCGAAGCCGACGCCGATTGCGATCTCGACATCACGCCTAACGTGGCGCGCGAGCGCAAGGTGCGCGCCGCGATCAGCAACAGCTTCGCCTTCGGCGGCACCAATGCGGTGCTGGCGTTCAAGCCGGTCTGACCGCAAAGTACCCCTGCGCCACCTCGCCCGAATCCCCGCCCTGGAATTCCGATGACCGACCTGTCCGCCTTTCCGATCGCCACGCGCTGGCCAGCCCGCCATCCCGACCGCATCCAGCTCTATTCGTCTCCAACGCCGAACGGCGTCAAGATTTCGATCGCTCTGGAGGAGCTCGGCCTGCCCTACGAGGCGCATTTTGTGAATATCGGCCAAAACGAGAGCTGGACGCTGGAATTCCTGTCGCTGAACCCGAATGGCAAGATACCGGCGATGATCGACCCGGACGGTCCGGGCGGCAAACCGATCGGCCTGTTCGAATCCGGCGCCATCCTGCTCTACCTTACCGACAAGACCGGCAAGCTCATCCCGGCCGACCCGGTGCGGCGCTACGAGACGATCCAGTGGGTGTTCTTCCAGATGGCCTCGATCGGGCCGATCTTCGGACAAGTCGGCTTTTTCAACAAATTCGCCGGGCGCGAGATCGCCGACAAGCGCCCGCTGGAGCGTTACCGCGACGAGTCGCGGCGGCTGATCGGCGTGCTCGACACCAGGCTGAAGGGCCGCAAATGGATCATGGACGACGACTACACCATCGCCGATATCTCGATGCTGGGCTGGGTGCGCAATCTGATCGGCTTCTATGAGGCGCGGGAACTCGTCGGCTTCGACGATTTTCCCGATGTGGCGGCATGGCTGGAGCGCGGCCTTGCCCGGCCGGCGGTGCAAAAGGGGCTCTACATTCCGGCGAAAGGCTAAGCCGGCCGCCAAAAAGTCGGTAAGCCTATTTTGCCTTGGCCCTGGTTTTGGCACCGCCCTTGCCCATGACGGAAGCGGCAAGGGAGGCAGCGCCTCGGGCCGTGGCCACAACCGCGCCGGCCGCCACATTGGCCGTGGTCTTGGCCGCGCGCATGGCGCTGCCCGCCATGGACCCGCCGCTGGTTGCCGGCTTTTTGGACTTGGCGGGTTTTGGGGCGGTTTTTGCGGCTGCCTTGGCGGCTGGCACCACCTTCTTCAGCGCTGCCTTGCCGAACACCGGCTTTGCATCCTTGGAACGCGCGGCGATCGCCGGGCCGGCGCCTGTCTTTGATTGGACTGCCTTGCCCTTCGCGGGCGCGGGTTTTCTTGCCTTGGTTGCCATCGGACGGTTCCCTTATGCCGGCAAAATATGCCGGTCTAGGATAACGACCGGAAAGTCTTAAGGTTCCGCCACGAACATTCCTAAAATCGGGCGTGATCGCCGATCACCAGATCGGCGGGCCGGCGACGGGCAAGCACGCGGTCGATGTTCGGCATGTCGTTGGAGGCGATCCAGGCGCGGGCATCCTCGTCGGAACGGCCATGGCCATGCCATCGTTCGAGCAGCCGGCGCTCGAGTTCGGCGCGCGGCACATCGACGAAGATCGAGAAATCGAACAATGGCGTCAGTCGCGACCAGGGTTCCTCGTCAAGCAAGAGATAGTTGCCTTCGACCAGGATGAATTTGGTCTCGGAGGCGACGATCGAGGCGGCGGCGCGCGACAGTTCCATGCCGCGATCGAACACCGGGATGGCGATATCAGGCTCGCCGGCGCGGATGCGTTTCAGCAGCGTCTCGAAGCCGGCAAAGTCAAAGGTTTCCGGAGCCCCCTTGCGTGCACGCAGGCCGCGCCGCTCGAGCACGATGTCGTCATAGTGGAAGCCGTCCATCGGCACGACTTCCGAGCTGCCCTCCGGCAGCAATTCATGCAGGCTGGCCGACAATGTCGACTTGCCGGCGCCCGGAGGGCCGGCGATGGCGACAATGAAGCGGCTCGCCTTGCCGGCGCGCTTGAAGATGGTGGCGGCGAGATGGGCGATCTCGGACATCGGCGTTTTCCGGCCTGGATTCGTGAGACAATTTCGGTCGCATCTTGGCGACAGTTCGCGGAAATTTCAAACCACGCGACGCATTCAGGCGGGAGCGGCCCGGCCGATCCGCAGGAAATCGCTGTCGAAAGCAACGTCCCGCGTCGTACCATCGGCTGCCAGGATGCGCATCTTTCCCTGTCCGGTCGCGATGTCGCGCGGCGGTTTGCGGCTGTTCCGTGACCCTTCCCGGGTCTCCGGCAAGGCGCCGATGACATGGCGGAAGGAGAGGCTGCGGCCCTCGGCAAGGGCAAAGGCCGTCGCCAAGCCTTCCCGCTTCAGCCAGTTGTCGCCGAGCGAGGCGGCATGGCCGAGCGCCGAGCGCCCATCCTCGATGCCGAGCACGCCGCGATGGCGGCCGCTCCACGGCGCGTAGTCACGTCCGCCATTGCTGATCCACAGCATGGTGACCGGCAGTTCGGCCGGGTTCTTCAGCACCAACACCAGATCCTGTTCGGCATGCCGCGCCAGCGCGGTCCAGCCCGGCCCGCCATGGTCGGCCTCGACCAAAGTGAGGAAATCCTCACGCTCGAGGTCCATGCGGTAGTCGCTGAGATCGAGCATGCCGCCGTCTGTGGCGGGAAACCGCGTCAGGTCGGCCGAACGGGCGGGATAGGCCAGCCGGAAGCGGCCGCGGGCCGGATCTGGCTCCAGCGGATCGTCCGGCGTGGCGGCAAACCGCTTCGGCGAAAAGGCGAGCCTGCCGCCATTCTTCATTGCCGTCATCGGGTGATGGGCAACGGAAATCCCGCCCGAACCGCCGGAAAAGATATGCTCCTGGTAGAGAAAGGGATGGTCGTCGCGCAAGGTCAGGATCTTGTCGACCGCAGCACCCATGACTTTGCGGCGCAGCCGGAAGGTGGCCCGCCAGCCATCGACTGTTGCCTCGGAGGCGACGACATCCCAGGGACTGTTGGCCGTCCAGCCATGCAAGGGTGCGGCCTCGACATCGCTGCGCGAAAACGGCGCGCAGAGGAAATCGCCGGAAAGGTGCACCGTGCCTTCGGGCAGGTCTTGCGGCAGCGTCTCGCGCGGCTCGTCGATCCAGGGCGCGCGATGCAGCGGCTTCAGCCGGCGGCCGTCGATGTCGACCGCCATGTCGGCGAGATGGCCGACCGCAAGATCGACCGACACTGAAATACCCTTTGCCTTGATCGTGACAATGTCCATGCGCACCTGCCGATTCTGTCGCGCCAGCAAAACCTGCTCCGCGCCGATTGCGCAAGCTGCGTGGCCAGCATTTCACATCAGGCTGGCCGACAATGCCCGGCAAGACCGGCATTAACCAAATGGACGGGGCAATCGGGTTAGGCTACGTTCCGTCCGTCTTAGCAACAGCCTGCCTTCAGAACAGACCGTCTTGTCCCACTTGCGTCTCTTTCCGCTCATCCAAAGATTTGTCGCGGCGTTTGCGCTGCTGGCGCTCGTGGCCGGCTGCACGACGACGCCGCCCGACAGCATGCTGGCGGTGCCGGCGGCGCCGCAGAAATATGCGGCGATCGTCGTCGATGCCAGAACCGGCCAGACGCTGTTCCAGGTGAACTCGACGGCGACGCGCTACCCGGCGTCGCTGACCAAGATGATGACGCTCTACCTCCTGTTCGAGGCGCTGGATTCAGGCCGCCTGGCCAAGGAAACGCAGATCCCGGTCTCGGACAATGCCGCCAGGCAGCCGCCGACCAAGCTGCGCTTCAGGCGCGGCGAGACGATCGATGTCGATTCGGCGATCCGGGCGATCGTCGTCAAATCGGCGAACGACGTGGCGGTCGCCGTCGCCGAATATCTCGGCGGCAGCGAAGATGCGTTCGCCGGCATGATGACGGCCAAGGCGCGTCAGATCGGCATGCGCGGCACGGTCTTCGGCAACGCTTCGGGCCTGCCGGACGCCGACCAGCGCACCACGGCGCGCGACATGGCGGTGCTCGGCATGGCGCTGCGCGCCCGCTTCCCGCAGCAGTTCCACTATTTCTCCGAAAGCGACTTCATGTTCCGCGGCCGGCTGGTGCGCGGCCACAACGACATGCTCGGCCGTGTACGCGGCGTCAACGGCATCAAGACCGGCTATATCAGGGCCTCCGGCTTCAACATCGTCACCTCCTACGAGGCCGACGGGCGCCAGCTCATCATCGTGGTGATGGGCGCCGACAGCGCCCGCCAACGCAACGACCATGTCGAGGCGCTGATCCAGCGGAGCCTTTCGCCGATGTCTATTGCGAAGACGAAGCTGATGTTTGCGCAGGAGCAGTGAGGGGATCGCCGGAAGCTCGCCAGCCACTTCTGCCCAGCGGAGTGGGAAGTGGTCCGCATCGCGGACAATGAACGCCCGAAGAGCAGCAGCCCGAAGCGGCCGGGTGCGGAGGCGAACCTTCTGTCCGACAGCCTGGAAGCCACAGGGACAACTTCATAGCGCCCATCACTTGCCCGTTGAAGCCCGCCCCGGCTTCCGCTAAGAAGCCGGGACTGGCCGGTTCACCGGCTGGTCCGTTTTCCGGATCGCCGATCCTGAAGGCACCCGTAGCTCAGCTGGATAGAGCGCTGCCCTCCGAAGGCAGAGGTCACAGGTTCGAATCCTGTCGGGTGCGCCAATTTTCCGTTATATTTCAAACGTTTATGCGATGCTGTGCCCCTCGAATATGACGTTGAGACTAATTCGACGTAAGCACTGGCGGTAGTTTCTCCCGCCTACAGAGCGGTGCCGATTGATGAAATTTCGTTCGGACTGACCCCGTTGAGCCTCATTTCTGCTGAAGCGGTCGTCTCCCGAAAGTGGGTCGGGCAACTGAGCGTGCTCATTTGGGCAGCACTCACAGAGGATGGCCGCCAGTCAACGGTCCCAACCCCAGCCGGTCAGAATTTGTGCATAGGGGATTGACGCAGGCCAACCCGAATGCTTCTATTCTCGATATTCAATAACAAGTCTCGTTAATCGAGAAAATGGGATAGACACTTTCAGCCATGGTTCAGCCCCCGATGCATGTCGGCATGACCGGCATATCCAAAACCTATGACGGCCACAGCTTCGTCGTGCGCGACCTGAACCTTGACATCGCGAAGGGCGAATTTCTGACGCTTCTTGGTCCTTCGGGCTCGGGCAAGACGACGACGCTCATGATGCTCGCTGGCTTCGAATATCCGTCAGCGGGTGAAATTACGCTCGACGGGCGGCCGATTCAGGACAAGCCGCCGGAAAAGCGGAACATCGGCATGGTGTTCCAGAACTATGCCCTCTTCCCGCATATGACGGTCGCCGAGAATGTTGGTTATTCGTTGCGGGTGCGCGGCTCCTCCAGGGAGCAGATCGCCACTCGCGTCGACGAAGCGCTGGCGATGGTCCAACTTTCGAACCTTGCGCAGCGCAGGACCGCGGCCCTGTCGGGTGGCCAGCAACAACGGGTCGCACTTGCTCGAGCGCTTGTCTTCGAACCCAGCCTGGTGCTGATGGATGAGCCGCTCGGCGCGTTGGACAAGAAGCTGCGCGAGGACTTGCAGCTCGAAATCCGTCGGATCGCCGATCGGCTTGACCTGACAGTCGTCTACGTGACGCACGATCAGCACGAAGCGCTGACGATGTCCGACAGGATCGCCATTTTCAACGACGGCCGCATCCAGCAAATCGGTTCGGCGCTAGATATCTATGGCCATCCCGCGAGCCGCTTCGTCGCGGAGTTCGTTGGCGACAACAACTGCCTTGATGCGAAAGTCGTCTCGATCGAAGGCGACCTGGCGCGCGCAAGGCTCGCCGGCGGCCAGGAAATTTGGGCGCGCAGCAGCGTTCACACGAAGGTTGACCAACAAGCGACGATCGCCATCAGACCGGAAAGCGTCCGCATCACTGGGCAGAACCGCGCCGGAACGCTTAGCGGGCAAATCAGCGACATCATCTACTGCGGCGACCAGTTCCGGATCCACGTCGAACTGCCGGGCGGGGAACGGTTGATTGCGAAGAGTTCATCATCGTTGGGAATCCAGATGGAGATGGGCAGCCCTGTCCTTCTCGACTGGGAGCCGCGCGATGCATGGGCGCTTGACGGCAGATAACACAACCGAAAATCCAGAGAGGACATCACATGCCACGAGCACGTTCATTCAAACAATCGTTCCTTGTCGGGCTTGTCCTGACTGCGGTGAGTTTTCCAGCCCTGGCAGACGGTCTGACCGTCGTTTCCTGGGGTGGGGCTCTGCAGGAGGCACAGACAAAGGCATTTCTCGATCCATATGCGAAAGCAAACAACATCACCGTCACCCAGGACACCTGGAGCGGTGAACTGGCCAAGCTGCGTGCCATGGTCGATAGCGGCAATGTTGCCTGGGACGTCATCGACGTCGATCCGCAAACAGGGGCGACCGCCTGCGACCAGGGATTGCTTGAGAAGATTGGTGCTGACGTGGCCTTCAAGTCCGCGGGTCTCGTCGATGGCGCCCTTACCGATTGCGCGGTGGGAACCAGCGTCTACGCCACGATCCTGGCGTTTCAGAAACAGGCGTTCCCGAAGGCCCCTACCAAGTTAACCGACATTTTCGACAGCACGGCCTTCCCCGGCAAACGCGGCTTCCGCAAGAGTCCGGTGGACACCCTTGAACTCGCCCTGCTCGCGGACGGTGTCGCGGCGTCGGACGTCTATACCACGCTCGCAACTCCCGCCGGCGTTGATAGAGCCTTCAAGAAGCTCGACACGATCAAGAAGGACATAGTCTGGTGGGAGGCCGGCGCCCAACCGCCGCAGCTGCTCAAATCCGGCGAGGTGAAGATGGCGCTGGCCTGGAATGGCCGCATAGCTGACGCCAACGCCAAGGAAAATGCCGATCTTGGGATCGCCTGGACCAATCAGATCCGTGGCTTTGACATGTGGGTTATCCCATCCGGTTCGAAGAACCTTGCAGCTGCCAAGGATTTCGTGGCCTTCAGCGTCAAGCCAGATGTCAACGCCACCTTGAGCAACTACATCGCGTACGGCCCGACCGTAAAGGCCGCCAGCGATCTGGTCGCAAAGGACGTGCTGCCGAACTTGCCGTCTGCCCCGCAAAACAGTGAGGGCGCCTTGGCCCAGGACGGCGCATTTTGGGCCAAAAACGGTGACGCGCTAAACGCCCGCTTCTCCAGCTGGATTTCCCAATAACCCCAAGTGGTGGGAGTTCTCGGATGACACTACCGTACGGTGACGTGGGCCTGGTAATGACGCAGAATGATGCCCATGGGGCAAAGGCCGCGGCACCGACGGCGCGTGTCGTCGTTCGCTCGTCGATCAGGAGCGACAGCCACCGGAGGGCAGTTCGGGCTGCTCTTCCGGCGGCGCCGCTTCTGATTTTTCTGCTTCTGTTCCTGGTGATCCCGATAGGTTCGATCGTTCATACGGCGGTATCGGACGGGGAAATCGCCAGAGCACTGCCGCTGACAACGCAGGCGCTTCAGGCCTGGGACGGAGATGATGTGCCGGTCACCGCCGTCTACATGACCCTTGGACAGGAGCTCGAGGCTGCGGGACATGCAGGATCAATACGCCCGCTAGGCCGTCGGGTGGGTTACGAATTGTCCCGCGGGGCGAATGTCATCCTCGGTGCCCAGCGGACCCTCTCCAAGGATTTCGACCGCGCCGACCCGCAGGCCTGGAAGGCCCAACTGATCAAGGCAGACCCGGCCTGGGGACAGAGCGGTGTCTGGAGCATCATCAGGCACTACAACGGTCGCTACAGCGCCTTCTATTTGCGCTGGGCGACAGGCTTTCCTGTAAAGATCGAAGCCGATGGTCGATTGTCTCAGGAAGCGAGCTATGATTTCCGGTCGATCTATCTAAGGACGATCCTGATCAGCCTTGTCGTGACGGGGCTCACGATCTTGATCGGATACCCAGTCGCGTATGTCATAGCCAATTCCAGTGGGCGGACAGCCGCGGTCCTCTTGTTCTTCATTCTCCTGCCGTTCTGGACCTCGCTCCTCGTGCGCACCATGTCGTGGATAGTCTTCCTTCAGACCAACGGCGTTCTCAACAACACGCTGGCCCGAACGGGACTGATACCCGAGCCACTGCCCCTCCTTTACACCCGCATGGCGACCATCATCGCGATGATCCAGATCCAGTTGCCGTTCACGGTCCTGCCTATGATCAGCGTGATGCGGGCGATCCCGACGAACCAGGTAAAGGCAGCCCGCAGCCTCGGGGCAGGACCACTCCGGGCCCATGCAACGATTTTTCTGCCGCAGTCGATCCCGGGCATTGCCGCTGGCGGCCTTCTCACCTTCGTGCTGTGCCTTGGCTTTTATTTGACGCCCGCATTGGTGGGTGGACCGTCCGATCAGATGGTGAGCTTCTTCATTGCCAGGTTTACCAATGAGGATCTGAATTGGGGGCTTGCTTCGGCGCTTAGCGTCATACTCATCTTTGGGGCTGGCCTCGTTGCTCTCCCCCTTGCGCGACATGTCGCACGTCACTCGTCGGATCGGATCTGAACATGGGCCGCCGCGTCTACACTGAGTTTCCCACCTATATTCGTATACCGCTTTATGGATTTGTTGGGATCGCACTTCTCTTGCTGATGCTCCCGCTGGCGGTCGCTCTCCCAATTTCCCTCAACGCCGATCCCTGGTTTACCTACCCATTCCGTGCATCGTCTCTTCGCTGGTTCACGGAACTTTTTTCCTCGCCTTTGTGGACCGGGGCAATGGTCAACAGTCTGGTGATTGCGAGTTCGACCACCGTTGTCGCCACGACTCTGGGCACGCTCGCGGCAATCGGGCTTGTAAATCCACGGTTCCCTTTCCGGACCGCCGTGATGGCGCTTGCGATCTCACCGATGATCGTTCCCGTCGTCGTGCTAGGCCTCGGACTGTTCATTTTCTTTTCGCCGCTCGGCCTCAACTATTCCTACGCCGGCGTCGTTATTGCACACACCATTCTGGCATCGCCCTTCGTTGTCATCACCGTCACGGCGACATTGACCCGCTTCGACTTCAACCTGATGCGGGCCGCGGCAGGTCTCGGCGCCGGCCGCGTGACGGCATTTCGAACTGTGATGCTTCCAATTATCGCGCCAGGCGTGGCGGCGGGAGCGGTCTTCGCTTTCGCCTCGTCATTCGACGAAGTGGTGATGGTCCTTTTTATTGCCGGACCTCAGCAGCGCACGCTTCCCAAGCAAATGTTCACGGGACTGCGTGAACAGCTCGATCCAACGATCCTCGCCGCCGCCACGGTGATGATCATACTGACGAGTTGCCTGATGGCTGTAGCTTACAACGCTAATAAGAAAAGGTAACTTGATGCTGCACGTCATGTCGCAAGACATCGGGAGGTTTGGTGCTGCGAAAGCCGGATTGTTCGCCGACGATTATCGCGAAGAACCTTATTGGTGGTCGGCGGCACCGCTGCCCCCTGCCAGCGAGAACACGGAACTGGTGATCCCTCATGGCAAGGCTGATGTCGTCATCGTTGGCGGCGGCATCACCGGTCTGGTCGCCGCGCTGCAGCTGGCGCGCTCGGGTTGTGAGGTTGCCGTTCTCGATGCGCAGAGGATCGGCGAGGGCGCTGCACGCCGCAATGCCGGTTTCGTCGGTCGCACGCTGAAGCGGTCCGTCGAATGGCTGGCGCAAAGGTCAGGGCGCGAGCACGCGGTTAAGGTCTATCGTGAGCTTGATGCCGCCATGCGCGGTGTTCAGGCCTTCGTCGAGCACGAGGGCATCGAATGCCACTACCAGACCTGCGGCCGCTTCATTGCCGCCAATTCGAAGGCTCATTTTCGAGCTTTGATTGCCGAACTTGAACAGACCCGACAGGCCGTCGGGTTCGACTATTCCGTGGTCGAGAAACATGAAGTTCATACGGAAATCGCCTCCGACAGCTACCATGGCGGCGCGGTCATTCCAGATCTCGGTTCGATTCATCCCGGGCTTTATCACGCGGGCCTTGTCCGCAAGGCGCTCGATGCTGGTGTCAGGCTGTATCCTCTCACCAATGTCGTGGGGGTCGAGCACGGCGCGAGCGGGAAGACCGTTCGAACGTCGAGAGGAAACATCGCTGCCCCTCATGTCATTGTCGCCACCAATGGTTATACGAGCCGCGACCTCAAATGGCTTGCAAGGCGGGTCATTCCTTTCCGCGGCTTTGTTGTTGCAACCGAGCTGTTGCCACCGGAAATAATCGACAAGGTAATACCGCACCGCCGCACCTATCTCGACACCAGGATGAACATCGATTTTATTCGCCCCGCACCTGATTCAAGCCGCATCCTGTTTGGCGGCATGACTGGTACAGCGAGCCCGACGGCGACGCCGCTCGCAGGCGCGCTCCGCGATCGCCTTGTGAGAACTCTGCCTGACCTCAAGGGTGTCCGCCTCAGTCGTGCCTGGACCGGGCACTGCGCGGGAACTTTCGATTTCATGCCCCATATCGGCACGAAGGACGGCGTGCACTTCGCCCTTGGCTACAACTTTGCAGGCATTCCTCTTGGAACACATTTCGGGGAGAAGCTCGCTGCCCGAATTCTTCAACGGGGAGACATGTCTTCGGCCTTCGATGTCGAAAAATTTCCTACGGCGCCATTCTTTAACGGCTCGCCGTGGTTCGTGCCCTTGGCTATGCGCTATTTCGACTGGCATGATGATCGAATCGCAAGAGGCTAGAGCGCATACATCATGGCAAAAACTCCGACGCGCAAAGCGGCCACTGAAAAGCCTCTGGAGCGCTATGTGCGTATTCTTGAGATCGTCGCCGGCTTTCCAGGCGGTATCTCGGGAACCTCCGTTGGCGAGATGCTCGATCTGCCGAAAGCCTCGGCCTATAGGCTGATGAAGAGCTTGGCTGATGTTGAATTGATCGAGCAGAGCGGCCCAAGCACGGCCAATTTCAAGCTCGGGCGACGATTGGAAAGACTGCTCTTTTCAGGTGCGAGCGACGACTGGTTCAAGGTCGTTGCGCGCCCGACGTTACAAGAACTTTCAGAAAAGACCGGCCAGGCCTGCTTCATCGCGCGACTGTCGGGCGACAGCGTGCGCAGCCTCGACATGGTCGCGCCCGGCAATCTGGTCAGGGCCTACATCGTCCCGGGGCTTGAAATCCCAGCGCACGCCGGCGCCTCTGCCAAGGCGATCCTCGCCTTTCAGGATCCGAATTTCATCGCTTCGGTACTCGACAAGCCGCTCAAGCGGTTCACGGCGGCGACCAAAGTCGACTTCGACATTCTCGTGGAAGAGCTGCAACTCGTGCGCAAAACCGGCGTGGCCTATTGCGTCGGAGAAGATGTGGACGGATTTGCCGCGATCGCCGCCCCGATCAGGATCGATGGGCAGCGTACGCAGCATAGCCTGTGCGTGACGGGCACGATCCAGGGGATTATCGACACCAACCGAGAAATTAATGTCGCAGTGGTCAAGCGCCTGGCGGAGAAACTCTCTAAGGTCCTCGAGAAACAATTCCGGCATACGTTAACAATTACAGACTGAATCCAGCAATCCTTGTTTGCATGGCAGCGTTTGGTAGTAACCGAAGCGCTCTTATTGGCGTGTATTATTGCAATAATTGCCTCTTTTCGTGCAACGTCTGGAAAATGTTCACAGAAAATATCTGACGAAACATGGATGACGCTGGTTTTCAGAGAAATCAATGTCGAGCACTGCGATCTTATGTTGACAGCAAGCGGTCTACAGGTCTACTTTCTCATTAATTGAATTGTTATATCGATTATCGAGAAAGGCAAATCCCATGAGCGCGATCGACTGGCGTCAAGCCGCCTCAAATCTCAATCTCCGCAAGAAGGCATTCATTGGCGGAAAATTCGTCGACGCGGTGTCGGGTGGGGTGTTCGACGCGATCAATCCCGCCAATGGAACAACGCTTGCCCAAATAGCGTCGTGCGACGCGGCGGATGTCGACCTGGCGGTACGCTCCGCGCGCCAGGCTTTCGACTCTGGGTCCTGGTCGCGACGCTCGCCGAGCGAACGCAAGAAAGTGCTGCAGCGGTTCGCCGATCTGATGCATCAGCACGGTGATGAACTGGCCTTGCTCGAGACCTTGAACATGGGCAAGCCGATCTCAGACGCACGGTCCATCGACGTCCCGGCATCGGCCAATACGATCGCCTGGTATGCCGAGGCGATCGACAAGATCTACGACGAGATTGCTCCTACCGGCAGCGGTGCTCTAGGTATGATTACGCGTGAGCCTGTCGGCGTCGTGGCGGCGGTCGTTCCATGGAACTTTCCTTTGCTGATGGCATGCTGGAAACTCGGGCCAGCGCTCGCGGCAGGCAACTCAGTCATTCTCAAGCCGGCAGAGCAGTCGCCGATTTCCGCGATCAGGCTCGCGGAGCTCGCGGCTGAGGCCGGCATTCCCGATGGCGTGTTCAACGTGGTCACCGGCCTTGGCGAGACCGCGGGTAAGGCGCTTGGCCTGCACATGGATGTCGACGCGGTGACGTTCACTGGCTCGACTGAAGTCGGCAAGCTCTTCATGAGCTATTCTGCCCAGTCGAACATGAAACGCGTGGCGCTCGAATGCGGCGGCAAAACTCCACATATCGTGATGGCCGATTGTGGCAACCTGGACGAAGCCGCGACAGCGGCGGCCTACGGCATTTTCTTCAACCAGGGTGAAGTCTGTAACGCCGGTTCGCGCCTGCTGGTCGATGCCAAGATCAAGGACGTGTTTCTCGAGAAGGTGATTGCTGTCGGGAAAACGCTTACGGTTGGCGATCCCCTCGATGCAGCCACGAAGCTA
Source organism: Mesorhizobium sp. STM 4661 (assembly GCF_000359125.1). Lineage (GTDB taxonomy): Bacteria > Pseudomonadota > Alphaproteobacteria > Rhizobiales > Rhizobiaceae > Mesorhizobium. Next base: position 258,195 of record NZ_CAAF010000004.1, read on the forward strand.
GGCGCCATGGTCAGCCAGGTTCAAATGGATCGTGTGCTCGACTACATCGATATCGGCTCCAAGGAAGGGGCCGAGCTCAAGTCCGGCGGCAAGCGTGTGCTCAGCGAGACCGGCGGCTACTACATCGAGCCGACCGTCTTCGACAATGTCAGCAACAAGATGCGGATTGCACAGGAGGAGATCTTCGGCCCCGTCCTCGCCACCATCTCCTTTTCCGGGGCGGAGGAGGCGGTCGCGCTCGCCAACGACACCATCTACGGCCTCGCCGCCGCGGTATGGACCGACAACATCGACGTCGCGCTGTCCACCGCTCGCCGGCTGAGAGCGGGCTCTGTCTGGGTCAACAACTTCGATGAGAGCAACATTACAATGCCCTTTGGCGGTTACAAGCAGTCGGGCTTCGGACGGGACAAATCGCTGCATGCGATCGACAAATACACCGAGCTCAAGGCAACCTGGATCAAGATCCGCGCCTAGCTATCGTCCTGGCTTCATCCACCGACCAAGCACGCCCTTCCTCGTTCTTTGAGGCGAGGGCACAGAAAGAGCCATGCATGCGCGATCCACGCTTCGATATCCTGTTCCAGCCGGTGCGGATCGGACCTGTTGTCGCCCGCAATCGATTCTACCAGGCACCTCACTGCAACGGCATGGGCAATCTGCGACCGCAAGCCCATGCCGCGATGCGCGGTATCAAGGCCGAGGGCGGATGGGCGGTGGTCAACACCGAGCATTGTTCGGTTCATCCCTCTGGCGACCTGATGCCGGAGGTTCTGCAGATGCTGTGGGATGACGGCGATATTCCACCGCTCGCATTGATGGTCGAAGCAGTCCACGAGCACGGCTCGCTCGCCGGCGTGCAACTCGCCTATCCCGCCTACTACAACGCCAATCGCATGACCCGCGAAGTGCCGCTCGGCCCTATGGACCGACCCGTCAGCGGACACCATCCGGTCCAGGTTCGCGCCATGGACAAGTCCGACATCAAGGCACTGCTGGGCTGGTGGAAGGCGGCGGCGCAGCGTGCGCGCAAGGCCGGCTTCGACATCCTCAATGTCGACGGCAATTTTTCCACCATCGCCTTCCAATTCATTTCGCCCCGAAATCAGCGCGCCGACGAATATGGCGGCTCGCTGAAAAACCGGGTTCGCCTTCTGAAGGAATTGATCGAGGCGACGCGAGAGGGTGGCGGCGATGCCTGCGCGGTTAGTGTACGTCTGATCATCGATGAACTGTTTGGCCCCGAAGGACTTCGCGCTGCGGACGAAGGGATAGAGGCCATCGGCTTGCTCGCCGAACTGCCGGATCTTTGGGATCTCGTGGTCGGAACCTGGGCCGACGATTCGCCGACCTCCCGCTTCGCATCGGAGAACGACCACGAGCCGTTCATGACCGGGATCAAAGGCGTCACCACCAAGCCGGTCGTCGGTGTCGGGCGCTTCACTTCGCCGGACACGATGGCAAGTCTGATCCGCCGCGGCGTGCTTGACATGATTGGCGCCGCGCGCCCGTCGATCGCGGATCCCTTCCTGCCGAAGAAGATCGAGGAGGGGCGCTACGAAGATATCCGCGAATGCATTGGTTGCAACATCTGCGTGTCGAGCCACTTTGCCATGACGAACCTGCGCTGCACCCAAAACCCGACCATGGGCGAGGAATGGCGTCGCGGCTGGCATCCCGAGCGAATTCCCACCAGATCAAGCGATGCGAGCGTCCTCGTGGTCGGTGGCGGGCCGGCGGGGCTCGAATGCGCCCGGGCTCTCGGTCAGCGCGGCTACCAGGTGACCTTGGCGGAGCGGCAGAGCCGTCTCGGTGGTCGCGTAACGCGTGAGGGCGAGCTGCCGGGCCTGCGCGAATGGCTGAGGGTCCGCGACTGGCGCGTCACGCAGATCGACAAGCTCCCGAATATCGGGGTCTATCTCGAAAGCGATCTCGGATTGGCCGACGTTCTCGAGTTTGACGCCGATGAAGTCGTGCTGGCGACTGGATCGCAATGGCGCGCCGATGGAGTGGGGCGCGCCGCGTTCAAGCCGCTTCCATTGTCGGCCAGCGTGCCCGTGTTCACACCGGACGACATCATGGGCGGCAATATCCCTTCGGGCCGAATTATCGTCTACGACGACGACCACTATTACATGGGCGCCGTGATCGCTGAAAAGTTGGCGCTAATGGGCAAAAATGTGACGCTGGTCACGCCGGCGGCCGACATCTCCTCCTTCACGATCAACACGCTTGAAAACATCCGAACAGCAACGCGGCTATATGAGCGTGGCGTCGGAATGGTTACGCACATGGCGCTTACCGGTACGCATGAAGGCCAGGCCCTCTTCATCGATGCGCGAACAGGCGCAACGAACCACCGAGAGACCGACGCTCTTGTCCTCGTCACAGCGCGGCTACCTCGCAACGAACTGTTTGAGGCGCTGACCGCTCGTCTTGACAAGGGTGACGCAGGTCGCTTGCGCCGCGTCTCGCGCATTGGGGATTGCGAAGCGCCGGCTGCCATTTATGCCGCCGTCTATTCAGGACACCGCTTCGCACAAGAATTCGAAAACGGCGACCCGACGTTGCGTCGCGAGCGGATCAACCTTGCCACTTAGCACCCAAAGAGCGAACTCATGTCAGCACCCGGGACACCAAATTCCGAAAAGCTCTATGCCCGTGCCCGCGAGGTCATGCCTGGCGGGAACACGCGTACGACCGTCTACCGCAAACCGCATCAAATCTATGCCTGGCGCGGCGACGGCTGCCGGATCACCGACATCGATTGCCATGTCCGGATCGACGCATTGGGGAATTTCACCTCTCTGATCCATGGCTATGGCAACCGCCAAATCCTTGAGGCGGCCACACGGCAGCTCGAAGCCGGAACGTGTTTTGGCATGCCCACCGAGAGTGAGATCCGACTGTCGGAGATACTGTGCGATCGTCTGCCGTCCGTCGAGCAGCTTCGTTACACCAATTCCGGCACTGAAGCGGTGATGAACGCGATCAAGGCCGCGCGCGCCTATACCGGCAGACCGAAGATTGCAAAATGCGAGGGCGCCTACCATGGGACCTACGATCCGGCCGAGACAAGCCAGGACGCCAGCCCCGCCACCTGGGGTGATATCGACAGGCCGGGATCCGTGCCGACAGCCAAAGGGACACCCCAGGGCGTGCTCGACGATGTCGTCGTCATTCCCTTCAACAACACGCCTGTAGCCGAGGCAATCCTTCGCGCCAGCGGCAACAGCCTCGCGGCCGTGCTCGTCGATGTCATGCCCAATCGCGCAGGGCTGGTGCCGGCAAAGCCCGAGTATCTGGCGATGCTGCGGCGGGTTACGCGCGAGCTTGGGGCGCTGCTGATCCTCGACGAGGTCATCACCTTTCGCCTTGGCTACAATGGTGCGCAGGGCCGTTTCGACATCGATCCGGATTTCACCACGCTCGGCAAAATTATCGGCGGCGGCTTTGCGATCGGCGCCATCGGCGGCCGTGCGGAGGTGATGTCGGTGTTTGATCCGAGCAAGGGTCCGCCCGCGGTGCCGCATGGCGGCACATTCAGTGCCAATCCCATGTCCATGTCGGCAGGGATAGCCGCTCTGGAGGAGTTGACCCCTGCCGCATTCGAGAAGCTCGAGGCGCTCGGTGATCGCTTCGACCAGGGTATTCGTGCCTGCTTCGCCCGACACGGGATCAAGGGGCAGGTTACCGGACAGGGTTCGCTGCGACGTGTCCATCTGACGGACGCACCGTTGAGCGACTACCGCTCCACATTCGTCGCGGCGGATGGTGCCGCGCGGGTATCGGCCCTCGCCAAGGCGTTGTTCGACGAAGGCGTGATCATTGCAGGCAATGGATTGATGGCGTTCTCCACCGCCATGGAAGATGCGGATATCGACGAGATAATACGGGCATTCGACCGGGCATTGCTGCCTTTCGCATCATGATAGCGGCAGGAAACTCCAGGACAGCCAAGGAGCGGCACATGAAAAGGGCCAGGGTCGACGTGAACAACAAGTGGGGCGCGGCTATCGGTTATTCCCGGGCCGTCCGCGCCGGAAACATCATTATCGTATCGGGCACTGCCGCCTCCGGACCCGATGGCGCGCTTCACCCCGGCGACGCGGAAGGGCAAGCCATCGTGGTTCTGGAGCGCATCGGCGCTGCGTTGCGCGAACTCGACGCCTCGATTGGCGATGTCGTCGAGACACGCATTTTCTTGCGCGACATGAGCGATTGGGAAGCGGTTGGCAGAGCCCACGGCTCCGTCTTCGGTGACATCCGGCCGGCAACGACGATGGTCCAGGCGGGAGCACTCATAGACGATGGTCTTCTCGTCGAGATCGCCGCCACTGCCATCCTCGCAAGCTGAGAGAGAAGCCTCATGTCGAAGGACACCATCATCACTTGCGCCGTGACCGGGAGCCTGACGAGGCCGGAAGACAACGCCAATTTGCCGGTGACGCCGGAACAAATCGCGGCCTCGGCACTCGATGCGGCCGACGCCGGTGCGTCCATCCTGCATCTTCATGTCCGTCATCCCGACGGTCGGCCGTCGATGGAACTCGATCACTACCGCGAACTCGTTCGTCTGATCCGCGCCAAGAATACGGAGGTGATCCTGAATATCACCACCGGACCTGGTGGCCGGTTCCAGCCTGGAGAAGAGGATCCCAAGATCGCTGGGCCCCGGACGAATTTCGTCACGGCCGGACGTCGCGTCGAGCACATTCGCGATCTACGGCCTGACATCTGCACCTTGGATCTCAATACGATGACGTTCGGCAGCGAGGTCGTCATCAACACTCCACCCAACGTCAAGAAGATGGCGGAGATCATCTATGACTGTGGGGTCCGACCCGAGTTCGAGCTTTTCGACAGCGGAGACATCAATCTCCTCAACGACTTTCTCGCAAGCGGCGTGTTTCGCGGCCCTCCGCTCGCAAGTCTTGTGCTTGGCGTAAAATACGGCTTCGCGACCACGCCGGAGACAATGATGTTCGCCCGCAGCATGCTGCCACGCGACGCCATCTGGACAGGCTTCGGCATCGGTCGCGCCGCTTACCCGATGCTGATGCAGTCCTACCTGCTCGGCGGCCACGTGCGGATCGGCATGGAGGACACGATCCGCATGTCGAAGACCGAGCTTGTGAAGAGCAATGCCGAACTCGTCGAGAAAGCGAAATGGCTCCTGGAGAGCCTCGGCGCCACTATCGCCAGCCCAGCTTCAGCGCGATCTCAGCTTGCACTGGAGGCCTAGTGATTGTGAGTGCTTCGATCAAGTTTGCACCACAGCGGATCCAAACATCTCCTTCATAAGCGCGCGCCCATTCGTGCCTTAGCTGGTGAGCCCTCCAAAGCACAAGTATTTCAGCTCCAGATAGTCATCTACGCCGTATTTCGAACCTTCCCGGCCGAACCCTGACTGCTTGATACCCCCAAACGGCGCAACCTCAGTTGAGATCAGCCCGGTGTTGATGCCCACCATACCGTACTCCAAGGCCTCGGCAACGGCCCATACTCGGCCCATGTCCTTGGCGTAGAAATAGGCCGCAAGCCCAAATTCGGTGTCATTTGCCATCTCGATGACGTCTTCGACGGTGTCGAAGCGGAACAAGGGCGCCAACGGTCCGAATGTTTCTTCGCGAGCTACCGCCATTTTGGAGGTTACTTCGGTCAGAACAGTCGGCCAGATGAAATTGCCGCCGAGAGGATGGTCTGGTCCACCCGCCACAATGCTAGCGCCCTGAGAGACGGCATTCTCAATGTGACGCCTGACCTTGGCCACGGCGCGGTCGTCGACAAGCGGGCCGATCTCGGTGCCTTCGGCGAAGCCGTCGCCCACTTTGAAGGCTTTAACCCGACGCGCCAGCTTCTCGGCGAACTCATCGTAGATACCGCTCTGCACATAAAGCCGATTGGCGCAGACGCAGGTCTGCCCGGCATTGCGATATTTCGAAACAACAGCGCCTTCGACCGCAGCATCGACATCGGCATCGTCGAACACGATAAACGGCGCGTTGCCACCCAGTTCCATACTGAGCTTCATCACCTGCGCCGAGGCCTGCGCCATAAGCGTTCGGCCGACTTCAGTGGACCCGGTGAAGGTGAGCTTGCGCACTTTCACGTTTTCGCAAATCTCATCGCCGAAGTCCGAGCTCTTCGTGATCGGGATAACGCTCAACAGCCCTGCCGGCACTCCTGCCCTTTCCGCGAGTACGGCCAAGGCCAAGGCGGAGAGTGGTGTGAGGGCTGCTGGTTTGAAGACAATCGAGCAACCTACCGCCAGCGCCGGAGCGATTTTGCGCGCTACCATCGCCGAGGGAAAATTCCAGGGTGTAACCGCGCCAACCACCCCGACAGGTTGCTTGATGACGACGATCCGCTTGTCACGGGCATGCCCGGGGATTGTGTCGCCATATACGCGCTTGGCCTCTTCGCCAAACCATTCGATATAAGACGCGCCGTAGAGAACTTCGCCCTTGGACTCGGCGAAGGGCTTACCCATCTCGGCGGTCAGGATCGTCGCCAGGTCGTCAAGACTGGCAATGGTCAGGTCATACCAGCGCCGTAGAACGGCGGCGCGCTCCTTGCCGGTGCGAGCCGCCCAGTCCTTTTGCGCGACATAAGCCGCATCGATAGCCTTCGCTATCTCGGCCCGGGTAAAATCGGGCAGCGTGGCCAGCACTTCGTTGGTCGAAGGGTTGGTGATCTCGAAAGTTTTTCCGGACTGGGATTGGTCGAGCCACTCTTTGCCGATCAATCCCGCTTCCCGGATCAGATCCTTGTCCTTGATCTTGCTGAGGACTGTCGCTGACACAGCCATGGTCAGACACCTCCACTGGATTGCGAATGGCCCCTGAGGAGAAGCGCCCGGGCCCGGGCGATGATGGGTGCGTCGATCATCCTGCCGTCGACGAGGCGCGCCGCGCCGTCCTGGGCAGCGTCGAGGACGCGCTGCGCCCAGCGCAGTTGCTCGTCACTCGGCTGGAAAGCTGAGATGACATGCGCGATTTGGGCGGGGTGGATGCAAAGCTTCCCGCCAGCACCGTGATCCAAGGCCTGTCGGCATTCGAAGGTCAGCTTGGCGGTATCCGTCACCTCGAAGGACGGGCCGTCCAACGGTAGGGCCTTGCCGGCGGCCTTGCTCGCCACAGCCAGCCGCATCATGGCATGCGCCTTGAGGGCCTCGGAGGCGGCCACGCCTAGATCCAGGGCGAAGTCGGCGGGCCCGAAGGCCAGTCTCGCGACATGAGAATGACCAGCCAAGGCGGCTGCGGCCTCCAGTCCCCGGGCAGTTTCGACCAGGGCAATGATTTCGACGTCGTCACCCAACGTCTGGACGACCGCATCGACCGTGGCCGGCGATTCTGCCTTCGGCAGGCATATGCGCCGCAGTCCCAATGCCTTGATCGCGGCAATATCCCCATCGTACCAGTTGCCGCCCGCGGCGTTCACACGAACGTAGGTGGGGTTGCGCAGCGTCAGCGCCTGGCGGAGGTTGGACCGGGCACCCTCCTTCGCGGCAGGCACGACCGCATCTTCGAGATCGATGATCACCGCATCGGCGCCGGACCGATCGGCCTTGTCAAACCGTTCCGGTCGATCCGCCGGCACAAACAAGGGCGCGACAGCGGAGCAGAGTTGATTGCCTTGCGGGCTCATACAGCCAGATCCCGGTCGACATCGGCTTCCATGTGGACAACACCGCCGTCGCCTTGTGTCCAGAACCGCCGCCCCTCGGGCGAGGCTGCAATGGTGAGGTTGTGGCCCGCGGTCGCCGGCGCAACACCCCGATAGCGGAAAGTCGCCGGGATCCCTGCCCCATGAGCCGCCGCCAGGTTGAGCAGCAGCGTGGCTTGCAGAGGGCCGTGGACCACCAGGCCCGCATAGCCTTCCGCCTGGGTGGCGTAAGGCAGGTCATAATGGATGCGGTGACCGTTGAACGTGATCGCCGAGTAGCGGAACAGCAGCGTGGATGATGGAACCAAAGCCCACGATCTCCCGACGGGGCGGCTTGGCGCCGGGGCAGCCTTTTCGTGGTCCGACGCAGCGTGCTTCGGCACCGCCGCGGCGGCCTCCCGGTAGACGATATCGTGCCGTTCGCTCAGCACGATACCGCGAGAGGTATGATAGCGATGGTCAACCGCGACGAACCAGAGCTCGCCCGACCTGCCTTGCTTGCGGACAACGTCGCGGATCGTGGAGACCCGGCGGACTTCATCGCCGATCCGGAAGGCGTCGTGCACCTGCAGTTCACCACCCGCCCACATACGGCGCGGCTGGGGCACTGGCGGCAACGACAGGTTCCTAGCCGGATGGCCATCGGCTCCCAACTGGTCCATCGCGGCGATCGCCGGCGACAGGCACCAGTGGATGCCCAATGGGGCATGGCCCGCGGCCGATGGCGCGAGATTGGGTTCGAAAATGGCCCTGAAGCTTTGCACGAGGCGCTCCGAAACGACATCAATGCTCTCGCTCTGACGGCCAATCCATTCTGCGAATAGCTTCTGTTCGGTCGCGTCCACTAGCCTTGCCCGTCAGTAGGAACGTGGCATCCCGAGCACATGCTCGGAGAGGTAGGACAGGATGAGGTTCGTCGAGATCGGCGCAACCTGGTAAAGCCTGGTCTCGCGAAACTTGCGTTCGACGTCATACTCTTCAGCGAACCCGAAGCCGCCATGGGTCTGGATACAGGCGTTCGCGGCTTCATTGGAAGCATCAGCGGCCAGCATCTTGGCCATGTTCGCTTCAGCGCCACAGTCCTGGCCGGCCTCATAGAGCCGCGTGGCTTCGCGGACCATGAGTTCGGCTGCACGCATGTTGGCGTAAGCCCTGGCGATGGGAAACTGGACGCCCTGGTTGGCGCCGATGGCCCGGCCGAAGACGTTGCGGTCGCATGCGTAGGTGGAAGCCTTGTTGATCAGCCACTTGGCATCGCCGACACATTCTGCGGCGATCAGGATCCGCTCGGCATTCATCCCGGAGAGGATATAGCGGAAGCCCTTGCCCTCCTCCCCGACCAGGTTTTCGGCAGGGATCTTCACATTGTCGAAAAAGACCTCGGTCGTGGAATGGTTCATCATCGTCCGGATCGGTCGGATTGAGAGACCCTGCTTGAGTGCTTCCTGCATATCAAGAATGAACACGGATAGGCCGTCAGTGCGCTTTACGACCTGATCCTTCGGGGAGGTTCGGGCGAGCAGCAGCATGAGATCCGAGTATTCGGCCCGACTGGTCCAGATTTTTTGACCGTTGACCACGTAGTGATCGCCGTCCTTGCGCGCGAAGGTACGGATTGAAGTGGTGTCAGTGCCGCTGGTCGGTTCGGTCACACCGAACGCCTGCAGCCTCAATTCTCCGGAGGCGATTTGCGGAAGATAGCGCTGCTTTTGCGATTCATTGCCGTGGCGCAGCACCGTGCCCATGACATACATCTGTGCATGGCAAGCTGCACCATTACATCCGGCCCGTTGAATCTCCTCGAGCACGGCGGCCGCGGCCGAAAGCGTCAAGCCCGACCCGCCATATTCCTCAGGGATCAGCGTCGCAAGGTAGCCGGCCTCGGTCAGCGCGTTGACGAAATCCACGGGGTAGGCGCGGTCGGCATCGAGCTTGCGCCAGTATTCGCCCGGAAACCGCTCGCAGAGCCGACGCACCGCGTCGCGGATGTCCTCGTTATCGTGGTCCTTGAACATCAGGCGCTCCGCGTGGCACGGACCTGGGCACGCGCGTCCCCAGCGGTTTCAAATAAACCCAGCGAGCGCACTGGACGGTTATCGGGGAGGCCAAGGATAGCGCCGATCAGGTCGTCGGCACGGGCTTCCGAAGTGCCGCCGGCGACGAGCTGCGTGCGCGCCTTCTGAGACAGTTCGGCGGCCGTCACCGGGTTATCGGGATCACCCTTGGCGTCGTGTCGGGCGGCGGAAAGACGTCTGCCGGAAGCCGTCTCGACAATCACCTCGGCGCCCCACGACTCCGGATAGGCGGCATCGATCGTCGGCGCCAGCTCGACCTCGATCTTTTTGCGTTCACCGATCATCCGTTGCCGTGCATCAGCATCAAAGCTGGCCTGGTCGACGCGGCCATCCGCAAGCGCTATCGCCACCGTGTGCTGCAGCGAGAATTTGGCGCTATAAGGGTCCTCTGGAGTGGGCCTGTCACACACGTCGAGGGCAGCCCGGTAAGCCCCGACATGAACCCTTGCGATGGCTTCCCCACCGATCTCGTTGTGCAAGGCGATCGCGCCGTCGATCGCCGGGTGGGTGTGCCTGCAGCACGGCCATGGCTTGATCGAGGTGTTGATCAGTTGCCAGGGCCGCTCAGGCCCGGCCATGACGGCCTCTGGAACTGGGTCCAGACACAGACCGGCGTAGAAGCCTTTCTCGCCCTCCAGGATGTTCTCCGCGCCCGTGAATCCTTCCTTGGCCAGGAACGACGCGAGGACCCCTGATTCCGCAGCCCTGGCGGTATGGAGATGCTTGCTCATGGCGCCTTCGGCAAGGAACTCCCAAAGACCCGATGACTGGGTACCCGCATTTCCAAGCGCCCATACGGTCCTGGTGTCATCGAGCCCGAGTAGCTCCGCAACCGCAAACGCCGCACCGAACGGCCCGCAGGTCGAGGTGTTGTGCCAGACCCGGTAATGCTGCTTGCCGACGGACATGCCGACCCGGCAACAGGCCTCGTATCCCGCGAGAACCGCGCGGAGAAACGCTTCACCGCCAAGATCGTGGTCGTGGGCCACTGCCCAGGCCGCCGGAATAACGACGCTGCCCGGATGGGTCACCGAGTCCCGGTGGAGGTCATCCATCTCCAGAATATGAGACAAGCCGCCCAGGTAGAACGCCTTGCGGGCGGTATCCGCTTGCGCCAGCGGGGCGACCGCCTTCAACATGCGGGCGGGCTCGGTTGGCAACGCGCCAAGGGCGCAGGCGAGCGTATCCAGGACGAACAGTGACACCCATTCGAGGTCGCGGTCGGTCACCGGCTTTTCACGGATCAAGCGGGTCAGGTCACGGGTCAAGCTCATAGCGCTGCACTTCCTATCCTTTTGGGACCCACCGTAGCCGGAGAACCGAACTCCTGCCGCAAAGCCACGTCGTGTTCACCGAGCGAAGGCACCCGGCCAAGCACGGGACGCTTGCCATTGACTGTGACCGGCGGCGCAAACAGCTCGACCTGACCAACTGTGGTCTCCACCACGACTTTGGTGGCACTGCGATGCACCGCCAGATCCGCCATGGTCGACACACGGCCATAGGCAATTCTGACATGGTCGAGCAGTTCGCATAATGCTGACATGGTGTAGGTCGCCAGGATCGCCTGCACGCGTGCGTCAAGCGGCTCGCGGTTTTTGATGCGGAGCACATTGCGTTCGAACCTTGGGTCCGTTGCCACCGACGACTGGTGCAGGACACTGTCGCAGAAGACGACCCATTCCCGTTCGTTCTGGACGGCGATCAGGATTTCCCCGTCGCTTACCTGAAACAGCCCGTAGGGCGCGATCGAGGGGTGGGCGAGGCCGAGCCGTCGCGGCTCCTTACCGCCGTAGTGGCGCGCCAGATATGGAACGTTCATGTATTCGGCAAGGGTGTCGAAAAGGGAAACCTGGAGGTGAGCCCCTTCACCGGTTCGAGCCCGCATGATCAGGGCTTCAAGGATAGCGGCATAGGCCCCCTGTCCCGTGGCGATATCGGAGATCGATATCCCGACGCGAGTCGGGCCTGACGTTGCGGACCCAGTGACCCCCGCCAAGCCCGCTTCCGCTTGGATCAGCAGATCGTAGGCTTTCCGCTCGTGGTCGGGCGTTCCGGGTGCGTAGCCACCGATGTCACAGACGATCAGCCTGGGGAACCGTCGCCTGAGGTCGGCGCTGCCGATGCCCAGCCTGTCGGTCGCGCCAGGCGCAAGGTTCTGGACGAACACGTCGGCCGTGGCGAGCATGGATTCGACCAGCGCCAGATCATCCGGCTGCTTCAGATCGACGGTGCAGGATTGCTTGCCGCGGTTGTTCCAGATGAAGTAGCTGGAGAGGCCGTGTACATAGTCGTCATAGCCGCGAGCGAAGTCGCCCTCGGAGCGCTCGAGCTTGATGACCCGCGCGCCCGCGTCGGCCAGACGGGACGTCGCCAAAGGCGCGGCCACGGCTTGCTCCAGCGAGATGACGGTGGTTCCTTCCAGCGCGCCTGGCATGGCTCGCTCCCTATGCTGCTTTTCCGATACCATCGCACCGGAAGGGGTCCTTTCGTCAAATAGCGTTTTGTAATGGGAGGTATAGCGAAACGGAACAGTCGGCCACCCGCCTGCAGCACCCTAGCCGAAGAGGTTGGGTCGCTGGTTTTCGTTGGATAGCTCGGCGCTCCACACTTGGTCCTTGACCAGCTGGCGAAGGATCTCCCACGATAGCTGCCCGACGGCGCGGGGCGCTGTCTGCAACGGCCGTTCGGTCGAGTAAGCCAAGTACACTTTCCGTGTAATTGGCGGGTTTTGGAAACTCCACGCCCGAAACAGGCCAGCCTGCGCCTCAGCGTTGATCGCCATCCGCGGTAGGATCCCGTAACCGATCCCACGTGTCACCAATCTCTTGATTTGGGTGTATGAGTCGATTTCGATCGCCGGGTTGATGGCGACTTGGACTGACGTTGCCACAGCTTCGATCAGTTCTCGCAGCCCGTGGCCTGGGCCCGGCACAACGAGGGGCAATCCGGCAACGTCGCGAAGCTCCACAGAAGTGCCCTGCAAATCGGCCTGGCCCGGCATCGACATGCTGGCAAAGAGACAGATTTCCTCGGACAAGCCGTGATGTACCGCGAGCCCACGGGGATCCGAGGTTGCGTAAATCATTGCGAGGTCAACCTCCCCGCGCTTCAACCATTCCAGAATGTAGCCGCTCATCGCCTCAACGACGCGGATGCGCACCTCGGGGAACCGCTCGCGGGCGGCCTCGATCAGCGGCGCCGCGAGGAGCTCGCTCACTGTACCCGGTAGGCCGAAGCGCACTTCGCCGCGAGGGGCTATGGCGGCGCCCCTGACACTGTCGTTTATTTCGGCAAACTCGGCAAGAATGCGCTTGGCATGCACCATCAGCCGCGTGCCCGCTTCGGTCGCACTGACGCCATGCGGTCCGCGATGCAGGAGAGCGAGGCCAAGTTCCTCTTCCATGTGCCTGACATGCTGGCTCAACGCGGGCTGGGCCACATGAAGCTGCGTCGCGGCTTTCGAGAACGAGCCGCTCTCGACGACCTTGGAAAAGTATTTAAGCTGCCGAAGGTCCAAAACGGCTCCCTCACTCCACGCAGGGCTACCGTATAACATTTCGTTATTGAGGCAACGACAAAAACCGGCGGTCCGTCTATCCCTGTCGCGATAAGACCGCGTCGGCGCTGCCTATGGATCTCTTGATCCGCCCCGCCAGCCGACGGACTTCGTCAATCAAGGCGGTGAGCACCACGTGCCTGGGACTGCCTCCCTGGGGCCGCACTACCACAATAGTTCGGGCCATGGCGCGGTCGGCTATCGCATAAGCGCTCAGCACGTGCCCGGCCACTTCGCGCGTCACGCTCGAGTGCGGCAGAATGGTTGCGTACTGGGTGGTTTTGTCCGCGACGACAGCTTTTACGGCGCTGAGCGAGTCGAGTTCGAGTTCCGGCTGCAGCGTGATGCCCCCCTCGAGGTAGACCCGATCGATGATCCGCCGCAATTCATGGATTTCGCTCGGCAATATCAACTTTAACCGGCTGATGTCTCCCAACCGGCGCGGCGCGTCGACCTGGGCGCGGGCATAAGAGGTTACCAGCACGAGGCGCTCGGCGAACAGATCGAGGATGTCGAGCTGATCCGGCGCACTGGGCCGATAGGTGAGCGCAGCGTCGAGCCGGCCGCCGCGCATGAGACTGGCAAGGTCGCCGCTGTAGGCCTCGACAACATTCAGCGTCACACCCTGATACTGGGCTTCAACAAAATTGCGGATGTCCTCCAGAAACAGCGGCACTATCGTCGGGCATATGCCGAGTGAGATTTCGCCTTTGAGCTTATCCGAGCGCTGGCGCACCTCACGGACCGCATCATCGAGCCCATCGATGTGGAGGCGCGACTGGCCCAGGAGGAACCGTCCTTCGGCCGTGGGCTCGGCACCGCGCCCACTTCGGTTAATCAACGAGATACCGACTTCCTTTTCGAGCAGCTTGATTTGTCGCGTCAGGGACGGCTGGGCGACCCCTATGGATTGGGACGCACGGGAGAAGCCGCCGTGCTCGCAAACCGCGATGAAATAGCGCAGACGCCTGAGGTCGATGCCTTCCATGCCCTGCCCCAGTTACCGGCCGGTCACGCGGTCGAGGAGCCGTGCGATCCACGGGGTCGTAACTGGCTCAAACAATGGGTTCACATCCGGCACGAGGACGATCCTGTGGCGAGGACGTTCATCGATAACGGACAGGTGTCCCTGATAGGCCAGCCACCACACGATGACTACGCCGACAAACCAGAACAGGACCTGCCAGATCAGCAGCGAAGGCACTCCAGGCGCCACCACCGCGCCAGCAAAAATCGGCTCGCTGAAAAATGTGTTGCCGAGGATTGCACCGGGGCCGAGCGCGAAAAACGCCCACAGAAGCGTGAGGGTCCATTTGGCCGTTATGGCCGCCTGGCTACCGTTACGCGCCGGCTGGCTCTCCTCGAAAGCGTCGTGGAGGCGATCTCGGCGATCCCGCTCGGCGCCGCTGCGAGTAAACAGGGACACAAGGAGGCACGCCGAGAAATTGGTCACAAGTCCCCATCCCGCCGAATGCACCGACAAGGGCCAGCGACCCCACGGCAGGTCGACGAAGAGCCGCTCGAACAGCACCAGCCCAAAGCTCTCGGTGAACACCACGCAAAGGCTTCCGACAATCAACCCGGCCAGAACACCGCTGCGGCTGATCCAACGCACCCAGCACAAGCCGAGCACCGCAGGCAGCAGTTGCATGGACAGGCTGAGCGTGAGGGATGAAAAGATTGTCGCGCTCAAGGGCGCATAGCTCGCGACGGCGGCGACAGCTCCGTATACGAGCGCCAAGGTTACGCGCGTGGCAAACCGCGCCGAACGCTGGTCCATCCCCGGGATGATGTAGCGTGACGTCAGCTCGATGGTGCACACCGATGCACCGGATCCGGCAAAGAACGCGACGGCGATCTGGCCCGACGCGACGAGAAGGACTGTAAAGCCCACCGCCACCATCGGATCGAGCGTTGCCAGTCGTGTCGTGAAGGCTGTCAGCGAGCCACTGGCCGCAATCTCCGCGGCCAGAACCGGCCCGATCAGTATCAGGGCGCCAGCCGCGAGGCCCGCGATCATCCAGACCTGGCTAAATGCAAGGCCCCGGCGCGGCGCACTTGTCACGCCCAGAAAGCTGAAGCCGGGACTGATCGCGATGCCGCCCAGCGACAGGGCGAACGTCAGTCCCGCGAAGGTGGTCCAGAGCCCCCCGGCCGGCAGTTCCTTGCCAATGCCGGCGCTAAACTGGATCACGCCCGGGATCTTGTCCGGCAGCACACCGCTGGCTGTACCAATCCCGTTGGCGGCAAATGCCAATTTGTCGAGCGTAAAGCCCGTGAAACCGCCAAAAAAGATCATGAGGGCCAGGACCAACAGGGACTGGGCCGCGACAAGATAGGCAATCCCGCGCCAGCCTCCGATCACGCTGCAGAGGAACAGGACGAACGCGATCGACCAGATTGCGAGACCGGCCGGAACGTCGTTGACGGTCGCGGCGCTCACCAGCGCACCTACTTGAGAAAGACACATCGCCGCAAAGGGGATACTGAACAGGAACAGCACGAACAGCATGTAGATGCGAAGGGTCGTGCTACCGAAGTAATCGCCAAGCAGGTCACCAAGCGTGCGGAGCGAAGTCAGCCGGGCGGCAAGCCAGACCCGTTTCTGCGTGATGGCAGCGCAAAGGGCGACACAGATGAGGCCGACTGCGACCTGATTGTATTGAAGGCCGAACGTGGAGAGCAAAAGCAGATGATCGGGAAGGTTGAGGCTGGCCAAAGTGATGCCGGCGCCGGCGAAGATGATGACCCACGGTGGCAATGCCAGGCCCGCGTCGACGAAATCAGCGGGTTGCTGTGTATGACGGCCGCTGATGGTCGCGAGGTAGAGGCCCAGGACCGCAACAATGCCGAGCACCGAAACCAATAGCGGGGTCATCTATGGTCTCCCGGCGAGCGTTTTGAATCTCGGTCATCCGAGCGGAAGTCCCGGATAACGTCGAACGCTTCGAAGGCCTGCCGTGCCCCATACCGGGTGATCAGGTAGAAAACGACCACGGCCCCCGTTGTGATAAAACCGATGCTCAGCGGCAAGAAGTTGTGCGCGGCAAACGACGCGCTGACCAGCGACAAAACAACGAACAGCACAAGCGCGAGTCCGTAGATGACCAGGCCAAGTCCTAGTTCTCGGGGCGAGAAACCCGTCCCGTAGACCACATTGACGATCACGTGAGCGACAAAGCCCGCCAGAATGGCCGCGAACCCGGCAAGGATATAGGGTGATCCGCCCCGGCCAAATCCATACTCAAACAGGATCGCGGCGGGCATGGCCGCCGCCAACCAGCAGGCCATGACCAAGGCGTGGCGGTCCAGCGCTTCGTTTTTGCCGAGCGGGGTCATCGGTTGATCTCGCTAGTTTCGTACGCGCTCAGTCGTCTTTGTCCTTCGGCGCATCCGGACCCTGGAAGTTGCGGAACGACATGCCGCCGGCGCTTCCGAGGTTTTCGATCGGCAGTCCGAGGTCCTTCATGAGACCGTCCACGAATGCGACCTGGGTGCGATACTTCATTGCGGAATTCACGACGCGATCCGTCATGTTGCCGCCGCCCGAGCCGCCATCGCCGCCGGCCCTCTCGGAAGGACTGTTGATGCCGGGCAGGCCATCGACCTGGAGGATCTTGATCGATTCGATGTTTTCCATCGGCTTGACCGTCTCGCGGATGATGCTGGGCAGATTGCTGACGAGGTTCTCGTAGATGGCACTGCGTCTGCTGGCATCCGAACGGGTGTTTTCGGACTCGTTGAGCATGCGCTGCCCGGCGGCGTCCTTGGTATAGCGAACCTCGGCCGCATTGGACTCGGCGATCTCGGCCAGCGCCCTCAGTTCCGTCGCCTCCTTCTCGGCCTTTGCCGAAGAAACGACGCGTTGGGCGTCACGCTCTACCCTGGACGAGGACTGAATGAGCTCGATCCGCTTGATACGTTCGGCCACCTCTTCTTCGCGTGCGCTGTTGACCTGCTCTTCCTGTTCAACCTGCTTTTTCAGAGCTTCCGCGGCCTCGGTCTTGGCGTAGGCTTCCTCGATCGACTTGTTGATCACCGCGATCAGGCGCTCCTTGTCGACGATTTCGACTTCCTTCTGCTGCTCGATCTCAAACTTATCGACAAACTTCCGCGCCGCGATGCGCAACTCGTCGATCTGGCGGTTGGCGGCGATCGACGCGTCCTGGATCTCGTGAAACGCCTTGGTTTCGGCGAGCTTGATCTTCTGGTTATTCTCGATCTCGAGCTGCACGATTTCCTCGTCGACCCTCAAGCGTTCGACATCGACATCGTAACGTTTCTTCAGGCGCGCCTTTTCCTGGTCGGCCTCAGCAAGTTCGTTGCTGATGCGAACCTCTTTCGACTTCGCCACGGCCAGCAATTCAAGGGTTCTATCGGTTTCAATACGTTGCGACTCGGTAATCCGCAGGTTCTCCAGTTTGGCCTGATCGATCTCGGCCGATGACGTGGTCTCGATGATCGACAGCTCCTGGCGCGAGCGGATTTCAGACTCCTTCACATGTTGCTCGTTATCAATTCGCTCTGCCTCGATTTCCCGGCGGTTCTGGATCCTCTGCATCTCGAGCTCGCGACGCGACATGATCTCGGTCATTTCAGTCTCTTGCTGCTTCTTGATCTCCAGCGACCGCACCTCAGACTGAGTGTTGATCCGTTCGGAATCGATGAGCCGGTCCTTGGCGATACGAATCCGCTCACCGTCTTGTTCGGTGCGGATCCTGGCGTTCTGAATACTGATTGTGGAGCTTGATCTCTCGGCCTCAATCTCGGCCAGTTGGGAGGCTTTGCGGATTTCGATCGCTTGCGTCTGTTCGATGCGAGCGTACTCAAGGTCACGCTCGATCTCCAGAGCCCGCTGCTCGGTCTCGAAATCCTTTAACTTGATGCCGATCCGCGATTCGTTTTCGATGCGGTTGCGAAGCTGGCGGCGCTCCTCGATCTGCTCGGTCAACTGCGTTAGGCCTTCGGCATCGAACGCATTGGAGGGATCAAACACTGAGATATCGGTCTGGTTGAGGTTTGTCAGAGAGGCGTTTTCAAGCTCGAGGCCATTCGACCCCAGGGTTGTCGCCGCCAGGGCGGCCACTTCACTCATGTAGCGGCCGCGGTTGGTGTGGATTTCATCCATGGTCATCGTGGAGGCGATGGCCGACATCGCATCGACGAACCGGCCTTGGACGATCTCCTTTAGCGCGACCGGGTTCTGGGTGCGCTCACCGAGGGTACGGGCCGCAGTCGACACCCCGGCTTCCGTCGGCACCACACGCACGAAGAACTCGGCGATGATGTCAATGCGCATTTTGTTCCTAGTGATCAGAGATTGCTCGCCGAGCCTCCGGATCTCCACCGGGATCGCGTTCATGTTGACGCGCGTGATGTCGTGGACAATCGGGATGATCAGCGCACCGCCGCCCATGACCACCCGCTCCCCGCCGAGGCCGGTGCGGACGAAGGACTGGTCTTTGGACGAGTGTCTGTAGAGCCAGTGCAGCAGATAGACACCGATCGCGATGATGATCGTTACGAGAATAACGACTGCGATCACATCTGAGCCATTCATGGGAAGATCCTCCACTTAACCGCGAGCGCCGAGCACGTTGGCGCGAAGATTGACAGCCTTCAGAAACGCTCCTCGCCGGCGACGGCGAGGACGATCATTGAGACGGCGATGAGATTGATAAGGTCGGCAATGGTGTAGAGCACGATGATGGGTGCCACGTGTCCGGTGCCGATAACGACGTCCACGAAATGCAGGATCGGGTAAATTGCCCAGCCGATCGTCATGATCAGCCTGATCCAGAAATAGCCGAGCCGGATCGGCCGCGTCGACTTGCTGATAGCATCCGCCATGGCGCCGAAATACAATTCGCCAAGGATATAGAGCCAGAAGGCGATCGACAGCAGCACGCCGAGGGTCGGATTGAAGATCCGCGCGTCACCGAGGTAGCGGGCCAGCACCATCAGGATTGCCGCGGCCAGTGTCCGCCAGAACACGCCCACGGGCACTTTCCCTGCGATGCTCGCAAAGAAAAACACCGATGCGACCTGCATCGGCTGGACCACGAACCACGCGACGTAGCGTGAGGCGGCGCTGAGCTGCTGGCCCCCCAGCCAGATGTTGGAGGCGGCATAGTATTCAAGGCCCGACGCCAGGAGTGCAACGGCTGACAGCGCCAGCGGAACCCGCCAGCGCTCGGACGTCCATGTCAGGCCCAGCATTGCCAGGGCAGCTGTGGCAAACATGGCAAGGGTTGCAACGCTGAGCGCGGTGCTGACCACGGCGCTGGACTGAAAGAGTGTTCCAAACATGGGCTTTCCCTAGACCTGGGCTCTGATGTGAGGGGCGCGGCCGTAGAGCGCGACCATCGGCAGAATCAGAAGACCGAAAATGAATTGTTGCCATTCGTATTTGAGCCCGATGCCAATCAGGAAGGCGCTCAGGACTTGCAGGACGAGTACCCCGATCACGGTGTAGCCATAGCCGCCATATCCGCCCATGAGCGACGTCCCGCCGATCACGACTGCGGCGAGGGTTGTGAAAAGATACTGGTCCCCGACCCCGATGAAGCCACCCCCGCTCCAACCGAGCAGGAGCGCCCCGGTCAACGCCGCGGAGAAGCCGCTGATGGTGTAGGCGAGTGTCCAGTATTTGAACTCGGAGACGCCGATCAACTTGGCCGAGCGGCGATTGCCGCCAAGGGCGTAGATGTAGCGGCCGAAGGCGGAATAACGCAGGCCAACGATGACGATGACCGCGATGACAATCCACAACAGGATCGTTGGCGGGACAGCCAGACCGAAGGTACGACCGTTCATGGCGGCGAGATTTTGCAGCCATTTCGGAACGGTCCCAAAGACGTTGCCGCCAAAGGATGATCCAATGCTGGTCAGGATCTGGACAAGCCCAGCGATTGCAAATCCCATTCCGAGGGTGAGGATCAACGCCTGGCCTTGCAGGCGGTACGACAGAACGCCGTTCAAGAAACCCAGGGCGCCGCCTATGACCAGCACGAACACCACCGCGAGCCAAGGCGGTACGCCAAGACTGATCAGGAACAAAAGCCCAATGTTGGACGCGCCGATCACAAACGGGATCGAGAGGTCCAAGCCGCCGAGCAACGCCACCAGCGTTTGCCCGACGCAGGCAATGCCCAGGAACGCTGCAAACAGCAGAATTGCCTTGATGTTGGCGGCGGAGAGGAACCCGTTGATCGTAAAGGAGCTGATCACAATCAGCGCCAGCAGCACGATCAGTCCAATAAAGGCGCTGCGGCCATGGGCGAAACGGTTACCGACCTTAAACGCAAAGACCAGGATCGCTTCCAGCAGCAGGAAGGCGATCAAGTTGCCAAGGGATCTGAAGGACGGGACCGTGGCCGTGATCAGCAGATACACGATCAACATCACCGCCATGGTGATGATCAGGACCCGGTTGCCGGCCCAGACGCCACTGCCGCCAGCCGGGGCTGCAGTGTCGGTTTCAAGGGACGAAGATCGGGACTCGAAGATGACGGCGACGTAGTTGATCAGCCAAAAGAGCACGGCGGCGAGAACGATGGTGTAGAGGATGACGATCTGGGCGCTGAGCCCCTGCCAAAACCCTAGGCCGAAGCTGATTGCGGCAACCACAAACGTGACGGCGAGGTTAAGCCATACCAGGGCACGCGATCGCGGAATGAAGAGGCCGCCACTGCGGCCGTTGTCGCCGAAAGTCTGACTCATGGCCCGATCCCCAAAGATTGTCCTGTCACCAGAATTCCAGCCGCGTGGCTTTGCTCGCCGACGACCAGGAACAGAAGCAGGATGAGTGCCGAGACGAAAACATAGATGAAGGCGCCGAGGCGCACGGAAGCCGCTTCAGCCACGATTACGCGGACCGTGAACGTCAGCAAGGCCAAGATGACGGCGAAGCCGAAGACGATCTTTTGCAGCGGCGTGAGAGCGGGCAGAGCCGGCCCGCTTCCCGACTGTACGGACAGCAGCAGATAGCGAGTCATCACGTCCGGATTGGACTTGAAGGCCTCGCCGGCGACGGCCGCCACGCCATAGGTATCGCGGGTGCTGACGTACAGCATAATCCCGAGGACCACGCAGCCCAGGACCACGAAGGCCGCAAAGGGTGAAATGAAGTGGAGGTATCGCCCGATGATGGGGACCAGCAGGGTCAGCAGGAGTGACAGAACGAGGATCAGCCCGTAGAAAAGCTGCGTCACAAAGGCTTGCGTGGATCCGAAATTAAACGTGGCAAGAACATAGCCGATAAGAAAGAGGTTGAGCGCGCCTAGCAGCCCGCCTGCCACGCCACCGCGTCCACCGGACAGGCTGACCCCGCCCAGCACCAGGGCGGTCACCGCCGTCAGCGTCATAGTGGTGCCCTGTGTCGGATCTCCGGACGAGATCAGCGCGGTGTAGCAGATCGCGCCCAAGCCAACGAAGAGACCGGCGATGATGTGGGCCCCGATCCGCACCACATTGATGCGGACGCCGCTGGTGTAGGCCGCACGCTCATCGTAGCCCATCAGACGCAAGTTCGCGTAGAAAGAGGTCGTGGTGAACAGCAGCCAGGCCGCGACAGCCAGAAGCACGATCAGCAAGATCGGTGAAAAGATCGTGTTGCCGAGGCCCCAGGACGACATCCAGTCCGGTGCGGTGCCGCCTGGTCTTGGGAGGATGACGAGGTTGATGCCGGTCAGGGCCAGAAAGCCACTGAGCGCCACAATGATCGGCTGAACGCGCACGAAAATGATGATGAGGGCGAAAAAGAGTTGATAGAGAACGCCAATCCCCAGGGCGACCAGAATGACGCCAAAGGGACCCGTCACTATGCCAAGGCCGTTGAGCTTGACGATCGTGACGTTGATGAAGGCGAGCAATGGTCCCACCGCAAGGTCGACTGTCCCACGTCCCGCCACAGCCAGAGCCATGAGTGAGAATGTCGCCAAAATCAGGGGCGCCGACACGATGATCGCGCTACCGAACCCCGACAAGGACACTAGGTTCGGCCCCCTGATGACCGCGGTGCTCAAAAGCAGCGCGATCAGCAGGATCGGGACCAACAGGTAGGTGTTCTGAGAACCCCTGGACTGGGACATCAACATTTGTCTTTCGTTGCTAGCGCAACCTAGAACTCGATGACCTTCCGGCCTTCACTGGGCCGCTCGCTGCGAGCGGTCGACCGGCTTTCGGAAATGCTCCGTCCGGAAAGGGCGTTGCTGCCCTGGCCGCGCCGTTCGGGATCCGCACCAAGGATTTTCTTCAGCACCGGGGTGATGACCTCCTTGAATTTTGCCGGGTCTTCCGAAGTCGGGAAGTGGCCACCGCCAAAGATGATGCATTCCGAATTTTTGACTTTTTCGGCCGTGCGCTGGGTCATTTCCGGCGTGCAGGCGAAGTCATACTCACCGGTAAGGAAGTAGATCGGCACCTTTCCCGAAATCTTCTGGCATTGATCCCGGAAGTCAGAATCGACGCTGTAAAAGTACAGGTCGCCCTTGAAGATGCCGGGGCCGCCCTGCGCGTAGTACCACCACGTTTCCCACCGATAGTCGTCCGGCGAAAGCGGTGCCATGAGGCCGAACACCGAAGTCGCAACCACTTCGCCACCGTGGATGTGAGGATGATGCAGCGCATCGATCCACCATCCTGGGGAATAGTCGCAGGCCTCAAGAGCGATAAAGGCCGAAAACTCGCTTTCATAGCGCAGTGCCAGCGCCAGGCAGATGTTGCCGCCCATCGACTGGCCCATGAGGACCGGCTTGCGCAGGTCAAGAGCCCTGCAGAATGCGACGATAAACTCACAATAGAACTTGGTGGTGAGCTTGTATTCGTCCTCCATCAGATGGAAGTCGGCCGGCGGGATCGATTTGCCGTGCCAGGGCATATCGAATGCTATGACGCGGAAATTCTGGCTAATATCCGGATCGCACATCTGGTGGCGATACTGGCGACCATCGGTGCCGGCGGTGTGCAGGCAGACCATCGGAATGCCCTCGCCGTGTTCCTCGTAATAGGTGCGGTACGTCTTGCCTTCGCATTGAACATAGACGTAACGACCAACGATTGGATCGTGTGTATTCATGACAACTCTCCTGCGCTGCCGTTAAACTTGTCGCATCAGCGAGAGCATACGCGTCAGCGCCCGCAGATTCTGCCAGAAGGGCAGCGAATTGCCCTCAATGATCAGCTGTTTGTGCAGCGGATGCGCCATCGCCCAGATGTCGTTGAACATCGGCGGTGGGATTTCCTGGGCAAACTTCGACCAGGCGCTGCTCGGCGCCTTGAGCCAGAATTCCACTCCCATGTCGTTCGGAGTGAGGCCCTGCGCAATCTTCTGGATCTTGCCGCCTCTAACGTCCACCAGATACTCGGTGTCATCAAAGCCGAGGACAAACTTGCTTGTAAAAAAGCGCCCGACCACCGGCAAAATGCGGTCATCGTTGACCTTCCTTGCCCATCGCTCGATCCACTCCAGATCAAAGCTGCTCCTGCTTCCGTATCTACTCATATGATCCTCCTGATTGGGGAATTCCGGACCCGTTCCTAACCGGGCAATGACTTCTTTGCGGGTCCGTAGACTGCCACAAACGACGCTGCATCAATGGCCACCGGCATGACTGCAGCCGCGAATGCTCCAAGATCGGCGTCGGCTGGCAACTCGACCTTGTCCGCCTTGAGCGCATAGAGGGTGAAAAAGTACCGGTGAGCACGGTCCGGTGGCCAAGGACCGCCATATCCCTTGCCGAACCCTGGGATCTTGAATGTCACGAAGTCGCTGTTGAACTCGGCGGCGCCGTGCGGCAACCGCAAGCTGCCGCTGGCGCCTTCTGGGAGCTCGCGGACCTCAACCGGAATGTTCGCCACCAGCCAGTGCGCAAATGCGCGGGGGAAATTAAATGCTGCCGGCAGATCAGGATCGGTAACAGCCAAGGCAAAGCTGCGCGTGCCTTCCGGTGGCCCTGACCAAACGAGTCTCGGCGAAAGCCGGTTGTCCTCGGCGAACCGGGCCGGGATGACGCTACCCGGCGCGATGTCAGGACAACTCAGCACAAAAGATGGTGTTGCCGCCATATGGTTCACCTCCTGGTTCAGCAGCGTCACAGACCTCGGCACCGGCCTGCCCTGCTCAAGTCTGGGGTTGTGACTCTCGGCCACAGTCACCGGGATGCCTGAGCCATTCTCGTTGGCGGCTTCGCCGGGCAAGCGTGCCGTCGCGCGGCGGCCGAACATGGCGTTGAGGATTGCATGGCCATCGAAGGGCGGCTCGAAATCCGCCGATACTGCGCCATTGCGAAAAACGTGAACCCGTGTGCACAGGTTCAGAAATTCCTCCAGTTCGCTAGACAAGAAGACCACGGCATTGCCGCGCGCAGCGAATTCCTTGAGGTTGCGGTAGAGATCGAGCTTGGCCCCGACGTCGATGCCGCGGGCAGGATCGTTGAGCACCAGAACCACCGGCTTTTCCGCGAAGGCCCTGGCAATCAATACCTTCTGCTGGTTACCGCCAGACAGCGACGTGATCAGGTTCTGGGGGCTCCCCATCTTGACGGCCAGTTTGCTGGATTCCCACTCAAACACCGGCGTCAGCTTGGTGCGGTTAATGAAGTTGAGCACCCCGCCCGACCGGAATTCGCGATAGACCGGAAGCAGCAGGTTCTCGTAAATGCTCAGATTGGCAAAGATGCCCTCTTTCTTGCGATCGCCGCTGACGTAACTGATTTTGTTGCGTCGCGCCGATGCGAGATCCGTGACCTCGCTGGCCTTGCCGTCATTGACCACCACCAACCGACCGGCGATCGGAGACTGGATGCCGGCGATGCATCTTACGAAATCCGCCTGCCCCTGCCCGTCCAACCCGGTGATCCCGACAACCTCGCCAGGATACACGGTGAAATTGACGGGGGCAGCGTCTGACCAAACCCGAAAGTCGGTCGCGCGGAGGACCGGCCGATCGCCGAGCCGCGTCGGCAACGGCTGATCACGACTTGTGCCGCTGCGCTCGGCACCGGCAATCAGCTCAAGAATCCTCGCTTCGGTAATCTCTTCCTTCGCCAGCCTGCCGACATCCACGCCGTCACGCAAAACCGTCGCGCGGTCTGCGATACGCACCAGCTCGGCGATGCGGTGGGTGACGATCAGGATGCTTGCCCCCCGTTGCTTGAGCTGCCGCATCTTGCGGAACAGCCTTTCCGTGGAATCGAAGTCGAGCGCGGCCGAAGACTCATCAAGAATCAGGACCCTGGGATCCGTTAGAAGAGCCCTGGCGATTGTCACCCATTGTTTGACACTCAGGGGGAGTTCACCCACCAACCCGGAGAGATCGATGTCAAAGCCGAGGAGTTCGCGCATCAGAGCGGATGCCTTGGCTTCTTTTTCTTCTCGGTTCATTGACGAGCCCAAAAGGCCGTCAGCGCCCAGGTAGAGGTTGTCCAGCACTGAGCACTCATCCGCGACGAGCACCTCCTGAAAAACGTTTGAAATGCCCAGCTGCCGCGCCTCGTGCGGGGACGTTGCCGACTTTCCGAGGATCGACACCTGGCCACTGTCCGGTATCAGTACGCCGGAGATGACCTTCGCCAGCGTACTCTTGCCCGAGCCGTTGCCGCCAATGATCGCATGAACCTCCCCCGCGTAGGCCGTCAGGTTGCACCCGCCGAGCGCCACAGTCGGCCCGAAGGACTTCCTGACCGATGAGAGTTCAACCGTGGGGTACGACATCATAGGTCCGGTTGGCCGACGCTGGTCGGCTAGACTTGCATGGAATGAAGGAAATGCCACCCCGTCAACATCGGCGGGGTGGCCAGACGTGCCTTAGTCAGTTCGCTTTGAAGGCCTCGGGATCGGCCGGACGCAGGAAGAATTGGTCCAGGTAATCCTTGCCTGCCCAGTTCTCGACACCGACGTTGTACCAGCCGTCCGAATCTTCGCTACAATCGGCCGGGACGGCCTTCTCAAGCTGGTCGTAGGACATGGTCTGCGGCTTGGTCAGGATCGACTGGACCTTGGGTCCCTGACCCTCGAGCGTGCGCATCATGACGTTCCAGCCGAACTCAAAGTCGTCGCCCGGAGGCCAGGCATGGATCGCCTGTGAGACGAAATCCTTGTTGTTGCGCCAGTAGCACAGCGCACCGATTTCGCCGCCGATCGAGAACGGGACCATATCGCGGCCGCTTTGCTGCAGCGCGCGCAAGGCGCCCAGTTCAGACGCCGACTGGATGATGATGCCGTTCAGATCGCCCGGATTGGTGGCCAGCCACTTCTGGATTTCGGACTGGGCAACCTGATCGGTCCACATGCCGGCAACCTGACCCACGACTTTGATGTCGGGATACTTTGCCAGAGCCTTCAGAACGCCGACGTTCTGCGAGTCGGAAGCCGACGCGCCCGGAATGCCTTCGACCACCAGGACATTGCCCTTGCCGTTGATCTGCTTGGCCATCCATTCGCCGAGCATGCTGCCGCCGACGACGAAGTTCGCCGAGGTGTTCACCGCATAAGGCGAGGTGAGATAGCCAACGGCAGAAAATACCGGAACGTCGCGCTGGTGGGCATATTCGACAGTCTGGTTCAGTGACGTCGGGTTCGAGCAGCAGACGATGATCGCGTCGACGCCCTGGTCCACCAACTGCCGCATCTGCTGGATTTGCGTGGAGTCGTTCAGGTTCGACTGGGTGATGATCACGTCCTTGACCAGTCCGAGCTTCTTCCATTTCGGAATAATCTCTTCCTGGAGCCGCTTCATCACGTCGGCGCGCCACGTGTTACCAGCATAGGAGCTGGCGTAGCCGATCGTCCACGGCGGACCCTTCTTCGGCTTCCAATCGCGATAGGCACTCTCCGCGAGCGGCTGCATCGGATCCATCATGTCTTTGTTATAAAGTTCGTCCTGGATGTTCTTGGGTAGCTCATCCACGCCGCCGGCAAATGCGGGGCTGAAGCTGGCGATCGTTGCGACAACGGCAAGCGATCGCAACATGGTTGCGAATGTCGTCAATTTTTCCTCCCTTAGTGCCGGGCGTTGAGCCGTGGGCACGCTGAGTTCAGTGGAACCCGGGGAGGACTATCGGGCAATCGGGACTTTGGAGGTAATACATTTTTCAAATGCGCTCTATACGCTTTCGCTATGGCGGGACGCCAGATAGTCCCTCCCGTTTACGTAGTCGAAGCCGGCATACCGCCCCTCGTCGATCATTGTTGCATCATCTCGGACCTGTCGTCGTATCCTGTGCGCGGTTTGCCCTAGTTTGCAGCTGAATTGGCAAGTGTCCTAAAGGACCTTATTCAGCGCTAGAACGCACGTGGGGTGGCTCCGACCGACGAGCCACATCGTTCGATCACGAGCACCTCTTCCGCCATAGCTACAGATTATCGCGTGTACCCTCCGCCGGGCGCAGGGAACTGGTCCGTCAACCGAGTTCCGCAGCCGGGTTCCGCAGCCGAGTTCCTGGCCTATACTCAGTCCAAACCCGAAGAGCCTGCGCTCGCTCCTTCTGACTGTCATCGTGGGTGGCGCACCCGCGAACTTCCACAGGATCGACGGCAAGGTCCGCTTTCAGGCACCACCAATATGTACTTCTATGACCGACTTAAGGCGCAAACAGACGTTTCGGTAGGGAGGGCTAATCATGCTGCTGAGCGTTCATTAGCCCTTCCTCCCGGTGTCGGCTCGCCCAGGAAGTGTGCAAGCGCCGACTTTCTCGAAGCCCGATCGAGCGCATAGGCGGTGTGGCTGAAGGCCACGCCGTCGAGCAGGCCCTGAATGTAGCCAGCGATGCTATCAGCCGCCATGATGAGTGCAGTGTCCACGGTGTGGATGTAGCGGCTCGTCACCGTCCCTCGTGAGTGACCGACCAAGGCGGCGATCGTCGCCTCGGTGAACCCAAGGTCATTGGCAATGCTGGCGAAGCTGTGTCGCAGAACATGGGGCGTGATGCCGGCCAGGTCTGTCCTCTCGAGTAGCTTCGTCCAGTGCCTTGGGAAGCTCCCGAATGCCGTGTCATCCTCCCAACCGGGAAAGACATAGTCTTCGACACCCTGTTCCTCGTCGCGGCGACCCTCGAGGTACTCCAGGACCGGCAGACCGATCGGACGCACTGACGCTCCTTCCTTGCTGTCGGTCAGGCGCAGGCAACTGCCCTCGATATCGACTTCGCCGCATCGTAGGCCGATGACCTCGCTGCGTCGGCATCCCGTTAAGGCGATCACCCGGATCATTTCTGCGGTGGTCTCGTATTGCCCGTCGTCGACCGCCTTCCGCAGAATATCGCCGAGCGTGCGATACTCCTGCTCGCTGAGACGGCGGGCGTTTATCCTGTCCTTCGGCTTGCGAACGCCATGCACGGGATTCTGCTCGATGATGCCGAGCTCGACCGCATAGGTGAGAATGCCGCCGAAGAGCCCTATCGTTCGAGCCGCCGTGCCGGCTCCACCGCGCACGATTGCGCGCCCACGCAGCTTGTCCGTCTTGACGTTCGCGCGTGTCTTGCCCGCCATGATGTCCTTCATGGCCTGGGTGATGTCGGACTTGGCCAAATCGCGCACCCGTCGACTGCCGAGCAGCGGAACGATGTGGCGCTCAACGCGCCCGACATCGGTGGAGATCGTCGTGGGCTTCTTTGGCCGTCCCTTTTTCCCGAGCACGAGCCCATTCTTGAGATCTTCGAGGTAACGGGTGCAGAGTTCCTTGACGGTGATCGCCTCGCGATCGAGCTTGCGCTCCTCGGCGGGGTTGCCGCCCCTTGCGACCTGACCCAGCAGGACTTTCGCCTCGCGCCTGGCTTCCTCAGGAGTCCAAACTCCATGCAGTCCGATTGTGTAGCGACGCGAGCGGCCGGCAGTGCGATACTGCACAACGTAGCTGCGCTTCCCCGAAGCAAAGACACGCAGTCCGAAACCGGGTAACTCCTCATCCCACATCACGTAGTCCGAGGATTTGATTTTGGTGGCATCGACGGTTCGTTTGGTCAGCTTCGCCATGCTAGGGTGTCTCCTTGACAGAATCCCCGCGTAAGCAAAGCGTAAGCACGGCAGGGAGGGGTTTGAGCCGTCCCGTCGTACCGTCGGCGCTGATCGATTTCAAATTTGTTTTGTGATTTCAGTGGCATAGCGCACATTCGGATAGAGACGGATAGTTTCGGCGAAAGCCACTATCCATTCTCCGAAGGCAGAGGTCACAGGTTCGAATCCTGTCGGGTGCGCCAAATACCCTCCACAGTACGCTATAGCCGCCGAAACTACGCCCGTGCAAAGAGCGCGAGATAGCCGGTGTGTGAAAAAGCGGTGAAACGGCGGCGTTTGGCGGTGAAAGAGTTCGAATCGCTTACGGTGGTAGGAGTCGGTCGGAGCTGGTACGTTGGCGGGTGGAGGGAGTCACGCGTAGCCTATGATCGACGCAGCACGTCCTGCCATTCTGGATGACGGTCGATCTGCGCTTTTGCGAACGGACAGAGCGGCACGATGGAGACTCCATCGCGCCGGGCATCCTCGACCGCCTGACGAACCATGCGCTCACCTATCCTGCGGCCCCGCAAGGCCGCCGGAACCTTCGTATGATCGATGATGATCAGCCTTTCGCCTGCCCGGCTGTAGGTCATCTCGGCCTCGACGCCGTCGATGACCATCCGGTAGCGACCCTTCGATGAGGTATCCTCCCGCTCGACCTTTTCGACGGTCAAGGGAGAGGCAGGGCCCGGCTGCTCGGCGTCATGCGGCCGCGCCTGACCCCGCCGCCCCGGCATGCAGTCCAGTAGGTCGCGATCCCATCTTCCGAGATCGGCCGCGGCGTCGTAGGTCGAGACGAGAAACTCCATAAGCGCCGCGTCGGGGTCGGCCGTCGACTGCACGGCATCGTAGGGCAGGATGAACTCCGTCAGGCCTTCATCCCAGAAAGCGGAATCGGGCCGGACCGAGGCGCCGCGGAAGCCTTTCGGCTCAGGATAGGCATAGGCGTAGAAGGCGGGATAATCGATGCCGCCCCCGCCCGGCCAGAAGCCTGCCGACGAGACCTCGCGGTCGTAGGCTTCGTGCGTCACGTGATCGGGCAATGTCGGAATGCCGCCAGGATGGAGAGGAGCGCGCCGCCCCGAAAAGCGGGTGACTGCCAAGTCAAAACTGCCCCAGAACAGGTGAACGGGACTGGACTTGCCAAGAAAGGAGGTCCGGAACCGATTGAATACCCTGTCGACCGCCACCGATGCGTGATGGAAGCGCTGAACGGCTTCCCGGTCATAGGGCCGGTCGCGATGATCTTCGGTGAACGGTACGGGGTTGGGCACTTCGTTCGGATTGTCGTTAAAGGTCGGCGTGCCTCCAAGTTCGGAAATCAACTGCACGAAATTGGCGTGGAACGCCGCGACTGTGGATGGCCCGAGCGCAAACGATGCCTTGCGACCATTGCCGCATGTGCCGACAACCATATGGTCCCGAAGGTCGAAGAGGATCTCAATGCCTGGGCCGTCGGGGATCGGCGAGGAGGTCAGGCCGAGCGGCGTGACATAGAAGGTCGCGTTCCAGGAATGGTTGAGCCACGGGGTATGAGCAAGGCGATATTTCCCGGCGATCTGCAAATAGAGATGCAGGGCCGAACACGTCTCGCGCCAGCTGAGGTAGTCCAGGTGGGGCCACTTGTTGCTCATTCTGCTTTCTCCATTCAGAACATACCCGGCACGCGACGCGTCATCTCGTCTGAACCGCCCGGGTCCGTGCCCAGGCGACCTCCTTCTTAGCGCCGGTCAGTCCGGTAGGGGAATGTGCTCATCTCGGTCATCGATCGGGAGATCGAAACGTCCCTTGCCCCAGTCCTCGGCGCGCCATTCGGCCTTCGCTTCTTCGATGCGGTCCTTCGAGGAGGCGACGAAGTTCCACCAGATATAGCGCGGTCCGCTGAGCGTTGCGCCGCCGAGGATCATCAGCCGTGCACCTTGGCCGCCGGCCGCGACCGTGATCCTGTCACCAGGCCTGAAGACCATCATCTGAGATGCCTCATATTCCTGGCCAGCAACCGAGATCGAACCTTCGACGATGTAGATTCCCCTGTCTTCGTGATCGTCCGGCATCGGCAGTCGGCATCCGGCTTCGAGCGTCACGTCGGCGTAGAACGTCTCCGAGAACATCGTCGCGGGTGCCTTCTGGCCATAGGCGTCCCCGAGGATGAGCCGGACCGAAACGCCGCGATCCTCAATCACCGGCAGCGCCTCTTTGCCGTGGTGCTCGAACATGGGCGCCATGTCCTCATGGCTGTCGGGCAGCGCCAGCCAGGTCTGTATTCCGAACAGGCTGTTCGGACCGGTTCGGGCGGCTGCGGAGGTGCGCTCCGAATGGGACACACCGCGCCCGGCAACCATCCAGTTCAGCGCGCCCGGACGGATCATCTGGTCGGCACCGGTGCTGTCACGGTGATGGAAATCGCCGCGATGGAGGTAGGTGACGGTGCCGAGACCGATATGCGGGTGCGGCCGAACGTCGACGCCCTGCCCGGTCAATAGCTCGGCCGGCCCGGCCTGGTCGAAGAAGATGAACGGCCCTACCATCTGCCGATTCGGCGCCGGCAAGGCGCGCCGGACCTCGAAGCCGCCAAGGTCTCGGGCACGCGGAACAATAAGAGTTTCGATCGCATCGACGCCCACCGCATCGGGGCACCCCGGTTCGATTGCTGGGTTCCAACTCATGCGCGTCATCCTCACTTAGGCTTCCAGACAGCCTCGCCCTGGCCGATGCGAATGCCTGATTTCGATCAATCCGGACCATGCGAGCGGGTGAGCGCTTTCGTCCGGACGAAAACTTAAACTGGCGAGTAAGCGTCTGCCCAACTAGTCCTGCGATGCGTTAAGCTGTGTCGCAGTAAGTGGAACGCACCGGCGATGTCGTCGCGTTCAGCGGCTGAGTAGAGCGACCTTCGAACTCCTGCCCTTTGATTAGGCTTCGCGCCGATCGTGTTCAGCGGCCGAGCCCCCAAAGGTGTGGATTCAGTTCGAAGCTCTTGATCAGCATCTCGGTGAGAACCCGTACTTTCCGCGCGGGATGCTGACCAGGCGGGCGGATGACATACGCGCCTGCCGAAGGCGGTGGATAGCGTGTCATAATCGGAACGAGCGCTCCGGAGGTCACATAGTCATACGTAATGCAATCGGGGAGCCAAGCGATGCCGAGCCCTGCCACCGCGGCGGCGGCAAGCGCCGTAGCGTTATCGGCCTTGAATCTGCCCTGCGGCTGAACCGTGACGATCTTGTCGCCATCCATGAACTGCCAGGCTTCCGTCCCCTGCATGAGTGCCTGATGGGTGACGAGCTCATCTGGCGTCTGAGGTGAACCGCGCGTTTTGATATAATCCGGACTTGCGACGAGCTTTCCATAGATCGGTCCGATGCGCTTCGCGATCAGGTTGGAGTCCTGAAGGTACCCGACCCGGATCGCGCAGTCGAAACCCTCTGCGATGAGATCGACGAAGCGATCGCTGTAGGAGGTAT
The DNA here is from genome assembly GCF_000359125.1 of Mesorhizobium sp. STM 4661. GTDB lineage: Bacteria > Pseudomonadota > Alphaproteobacteria > Rhizobiales > Rhizobiaceae > Mesorhizobium. Next base: position 290,957 of record NZ_CAAF010000004.1, read on the forward strand.
GGATCTGGAGCTGCGGGTGCTGATGCGCCATTTCCGCAAGCACCGGGGCGAAGTGGGTCGGGCCGAAGGAAAGCGGCATGGCAACTCTCAGGCGGCCGCGCAGATCACCGGTTGGGAGGATCGTTTCCCTGGCCGTGTCGATCTCGGCGCTGGCTCGGGCCGCATGATCCCTGAATGTGATCCCCGCTTCCGTAAGCGCGGCGCCGCGGGTCGTTCGTGCAAGAAGCTGAACGCCGAGTTCTGCTTCGATCCGGAAAAGCCGCCGACTGACGATTGACTTGGAGACGCCGAGCCGGCGCGCGGCGGCCGATACGCCCCTTGCATCGGCTACTGCGACGAATGTCAGTAGATCTTCGATGTCCAATTTGGCGTTCCTCGTTTCGCGACACAGCTTGCCTGACTATGGCACTACCGCATCGCCTAAGGGAACAGCAAATTGCGTCCAGGCAACGTCGCCCCTGGCGCATGTCTCCCGTGAACCCATTGCCGCCCATAGCGGCAGAGAAAGGAAGTCTTGATGATCCCTCGTAACGGCCTCGATTCGCTTCTTCGTCCCGAAGACTCGGTCCTCGTTCTGATCGACCACCAGCCTTATCAGCTCGCAAACCTCAACAGCCACGATCCGCACATGGTGGTCAACAATTCGACGGCGCTGGCGAAGCTAGCAAAAGCCTTCAATGTTCCGACCATTCTCACCAGCGTGATCGCGGCGCGCGGTGGACTTCTCTTTAAGCAGATCACCGACGTATTTCCGGACCAGGAAGTCATCGATCGCACCTGGGTGAACACCTGGCAGGACGAGAATGTGGTGAACGTCGTCAAGGCGACCGGCCGCAAGCAGCTGATCATCGCCGGCCTGTGGACCGAGGTCTGCGTCGCAATGCCTGTGATCCAGGCCGCCGGCGAAGGCTGGGACGTGACCGTGATCACCGACGCGTCGGGCGGGATTTCGAAGGAGTCTCACGAAGTTGCCATCCAGCGAATGATCGCGGCCGGCGCGAACGTGATGACCGTGATGGCGCTCGCTGGCGAATGGCAACGCGATTGGGCGCGCACCGAGCATGTCGAGGAGCTGACCGAGATTCTCATCCAGCACTTCGGCGGCAGCGGCATCGCGTATCTTTGGGAGCAGCAGCTTCTCAACACGCCAGTAGCTGGCTGATCCCGGCCGGCATGGCGAGCATTTCGGTGAGGGTCGGAATCGATCCGTTTGCCGGCCCTCGCCATCCTCACCTCACAGGGAAGCCTTCTACCATGTGCGGCGATTGCGTGTGATCCCACCCGCCGCCTTTTGAATAACTCGCGGAGTTCCTCGATGCCTCCCACCTTCACCCTTGGCCTGCCGCTCAACCGCCGCGACGTCCTGATCTCGGCCCCGGCGCTTGCCGCAAGCTTCGCCTTTCCATTGGGTCCTGCGCGTGCTGCGGGGCCTGCCACCCACGATACTCCAGAAGGAGAACGCACCATGGGCTTTGTCACGACCGACGACGACGTACGGATTTTCTATAAGGACTGGGGTCCCAAGGGCGCTCAGCCTATCGTTTTTCACCATGGCTGGCCGCTCAGCTCCGACGACTGGGACGCGCAGATGCTTTTCTTCCTGTCGAAGGGCTATCGCGTCGTCGCGCATGACCGGCGCGGCCATGGTCGCTCGGAGCAGGTCGCCGATGGTCACGACATTGGCCATTACGCGGCTGACGCCTTTGCCGTCGCCGAGGCGCTTGATCTGCGGAACGCGGTTCACATCGGCCATTCCACCGGTGGCGGCGAAGTCGCGCGGTACGTGGCGCGACACGGCGAACCTGCGGGCCGGGTGGCCAAGGCCGTCCTCGTCGCCGCCATTCCGCCGCTGATGCTGAAGACCGACGACAACCCCGAAGGTACACCGATGGAGGTCTTCGACGTCTTTCGGACGGCACTGGCCAGCAACCGTGCACAGTTCTTCCGGGACGTCCCGTCGGGCCCGTTCTACGGATTCAACCGCGAGGGTACGACGGTCCATGAAGGAGTGATCCAGAACTGGTGGCGGCAGGGCATGATGGGTAGCGCCAAGGCGCACTACGACGGCATCAAGGCCTTCTCGGAAACCGACCAGACCGAGGACCTCAAGGCGATCACCGTGCCGACGCTGGTGCTGCACGGTGAGGACGACCAGGTCGTTCCGATCGCCGCCTCGGCTTTGAAGGCGGTCAAGCTGCTGCCGAACGGCTCGCTGAAGACCTATTCTGGTTTCTCTCATGGCATGCTGACGGTAAATGCTGACGTGCTGAACGCCGACCTTCTGGAGTTCGTCACCAACTGAAGTAGCTGCGGGGCGCGGCTCCCAGCCCCGCCCCGCAGTACGAGTCGACGCTTGAGAAGATGTGTGTGCATCGGTGGAGCACAAGAACTCCATCGCGCACTATAAGCGGCTGCGCTCATCGCGGTCTCACCGCGCGCATGTCAGCTAATCCTATTGCTGGGGCCGAAACCAGGCGGTCAGAAGACGGCCCCACATCGGTCGTTCAATGTCATTGGTCTGGGCGGTCATTCGCGACCTTTGGGGACTCATGAGGCAAGGCATGAACAGGCGCAGTCTCTGATCGGAGGGATCGCCTCGACGGCCAACCAAGATGCAGAATGTGGTGCCTCCTGCTATCTATTTGAATTCTAATGATCTCTCCGTCCCATTTAGAGGGCTATAGCGTAGACGTAGTTCTCATCATCACCCGGTGAGGCGCGCCAGATTTCCCAGTATGTGGCCCGGATACACAGGTTCCGGTTTCATTCTGCCGCATGCTGTGCGCAAGACGCCGCTGCGCGCCAAGGCGCGCAGGTGGTCGCGGCGGTAGCCGCCATTGTCGTGCCGTATCCGTTCGCGAGCCCTGCGGGCGAACGTCTTTAGGCACCATTCGCCTTATCCTTGCCAGAAGCGCTTGGCGATCTCTGCCTCGACCTGCCGTTTCGTCAGACCGATATCGTCGATCAAATGGGGATTGTCCTTCGACATTTGCTTAAGATCCCAGCGAAAGCGTGTCTGCTCGCGCCAGGTCGCGATGATGCTTCGCAGGGTCGTCATGCGCCGACGCGAAACTTCCGCCGGCCCCTGGGGCGTTCCCGGCCGCGCCGCCTGATGCGGGGCCGATGCAAGGGTGTCGTTCACAGCAACCTCCTATGGTTTGAGGATCTGGTGACCCTCGACCTGAAAGAGGTTGAATTCTGCAGGATACCGACAGCGTCGTAATTAAGCTCTCCCAAATAGTTCTCAAAACTTCCAAACGGGCTATAGATGCGCCGCATGCAGGGATCGCGCTTTGCCTTTGGTCCGTTCGTGCTTGATTCCGGTGCGGGAACGCTGCTTCGGAACGATGTCCCCGTTGCCGTGGGCTATCGCGGGATAAACCTGCTTGCGGCGCTCGTCGAACGGCCCGGCGAAATCCTTGAGAAGGCCGAGTTGATGGACGCGGCGTGGCCGGGCATCGCCGTCGAGGAAGGCAACCTCACCGTCCAGATCTCGCTGCTGCGCAAGCTGCTTGGTCCGGCCGGCGATGCCGGCAATGGGGGCGGTGAATGGATATCAACGGTTCCGCGCGTCGGCTACCGCTTCACCGGCGCCATCGAGCACCTCGGCGGCGCGAAGCGAAAACCTTTGCCGCTGCCCGACAAACCGTCGATAGCCGTGCTGCCCTTCGTCAATGTCAGCAACGATCCCGAGCAGGACTCCTTCGCGGACGGGTTGACCGAAGACCTGATCACCGACCTGTCCAGGATCTCCGGCCTGTTCGTCATCGCTCGCAACTCGACCTTTGCCTACAAAGGAAAGTCGATGGACGTACGCGGGATCGCCGAGGACCTTGGCGTGCGCTATTTGCTGGAGGGTAGCGCAAGACACGCCGCGGGGCGCGTGCGCATCAATGCACAGCTGGTCGACGCTGTGAGTGGCGAACATCTATGGGCGGAACGCTTCGATCGCAGCCTGGAAGATATCTTTGCCGTTCAGGACGAGGTCACCGGCAAGATCGTGGAGGCGTTGCTCGGCCGGCTGCGCGCACCGCCGCCGCGCAATCGGCCCAAAAATCTGGAGGCTTACGATCTCTGCGTGCGAGCGCGCAAGCTGATGGATGATTCGCCGCAGACGGCGCGGGAAGCGCATCTGATGCTCACGCGCGCGGTTTCTCTCGATCCGGAATACGCCGAGGCCTATCGCTGGCTTGCCATGAACCACTGGATGGGATGGGTACATTCCGGGGGACCAACTGAATCTTCCCGTGGCGTTGCTTTGGAATTGGCGCGCAAGGCTGTAGCGATCGATCCCAACGATGCCGGCTGCCATTGGGTGCTGGGTTACCTGCTTGCCTATGAGCGCAGCTTCGCCGAGGCGGATGCGGAATTCGCCAAGGCGATCGAGCTCGACCCGAACGAGGCCGACGCCTGGGCGGCATTGTCCGACATCGCGGTCCTGGCCGGGCGGGTCGAGGAGGGCCTCGAGCACATTCGCAAGGCGTTCCGGCTGAACCCGTTTCCGGCAAGTTGGTACTATCTGACGCTCGGCCAGGCGCAATATGCGGCGCGCGATTACGAAGCCGCCGTCGAGACCCTGCGCAGGGACGAGACTTATCGCACAAGCTCGCGCCGTTTCCTGGCGGCAAGCCTTGCGCAACTCGGCCGGCTCGACGAGGCGTGCGCCGAGGTTGAACTGTTCCTCGTCGGCAATCCGCATTTCACAACCCGCCACTGGGTCATGACGGAGCCGTTCCGCGACGCTGCGACGCTCGAGCATTTCGTCGATGGCTTCCGCAAGGCCGGCCTTCCGGAGTGATGCGTCAGGTATCGATGAAGGTAAATATCCCGGTCAGTTCGTAGCGGCGCCCTCGCACCGTTCGTGCGTGCGACCTACTCCTCAAAGCGACCTGTGGCGTCACGATCGCGCTCGTATCGCCTCGTCAGCGGAAACGGCGGCAGATCGTGTCCCAGGGCGTGGTGCAGCTGACGGCTTGGTCGCCGCGCTCTCCGGCATGGGCCGGGCTGATCAGCGTGCCACGGCTGGCAGGCTGATGAGAGGATCATCGCTCATTTGGCTGATGGTTTCCAGCGTCATGTATCTGGCGCGCTGCACGGCCCATTCGTCGTTCTGTTCGAGCAGCAAGGCGCCGACGAGGCGCACGATCGCATCGTCGTTGGGGAAGATTCCGACGACCTCGGTGCGCCGCTTGATCTCGCCGTTGAGACGCTCGATCGGATTCGTCGAGTGGAGCTTGGCGCGGTGCTCCTTGGGGAAGGTCATGTAGGCCAGCACATCGGGCTCGGCGTCGTCCATGATTGTCGCCAGCTTCGGCACCTTCGGCCGGATCTGGTCGGCCACAGTGCGCCATTGCGTGCTTGCGGCCTCGGCCGTTTCCTGGGCGAAGGCGGTGGCGATGAAAGCGG
>NZ_CAAF010000003.1 GCF_000359125.1 Mesorhizobium sp. STM 4661
ACCTTCTCCCCGTATAGTGACGGGGAGAAGGGGCTGTTCGCAGCGCTGGCGACCCCCTCTCCCCGTTCTTCACGGGGAGAGGGTAAGGGTGAGGGGCAGCGCCGAGCTCAGCAAAGTAGGGCTATAAGTCACCGCCCGCCGATGACGCCGATATAGTCCGACACCCAGCGATAATAGGGTACGCACTGGTTGTTCCCGGTGGCGCATTTCGACACCGGCGTCTTCCAGAACTTGATCTTGTCGAAATTGTCGTAGCCGTTGGTCTTGCAGCCCTCCTCGCCGAGCAGCTCGTTGCCCTTGCAGGCGGCCGGCACCACCGGCAGCGAACCGAACCAGGCGGAGACATCGCCCTGCACCTTCGGCGACAGCGAGTGCTCCAGCCACATATAGGCGCAGTTCGGGTTGGCCGCGTCGGCCTCCATCATCGTGGTGTCGGCCCAGCCGGTGACGCCTTCCTCGGGCACGGTCGAAGAGACCGGCTTCTTGGCGGCAACCAGCGTGTTGACCTGGTAGGGCCATGAGCCGGAAGCGACGACGCCTTCGTTCTGGAAATCGTCGACCTGGATGGCGGCGTCATGCCAGTAGCGGCCGACCAGCGTGCGCTGCACGCGCAGCAGATCGAGCGCAGCCTTGTACTGGTCCTCGGTCAGCTCGTAAGGATCCTTGATGCCGAGTTCCGGCTTGTGGAACATCAGATAGTTGGCGGCGTCGGCGATGTGGATCGGCCCGTCATAGGCCTGGACGCGGCCCTTGTTCGACTTGCCGTCGGGCAGGTTCATCTCCTCGAAGACGACGTTCCAGCTCTTCGGCGCCTCCTTGAAGACGTCGGTGTTGTACATCAGCACGTTCGGTCCCCACTGGTAGGGCACGCCGTAATGGACGCCGTCGATCGTGAACCAGGGCGCATCCTTCAGCCGGTCGTCGACCGTCTTCCAGCTCGGGATGAGATCGGTGTTGATGGGCTGGACGCGCTTGCCGGCGACAAGGCGCAGCGAGGCGTCGCCCGAAGCGGTGACGAGGTCGAAGCCGCCCTCGTTCATCAGCGCGACCATCTCGTCCGAGGTGTTGGCGGTCTTGACGTTGACCTTGCAGCCGGTGTCCTTCTCGAAGGACGTCACCCAGTCGTAGCCCTTGTCGGTTTCGCCGCGTTCGATATAGCCGGGCCAGGCGACGATGTTGACCTCGCCTTCGCCCTTGCCGAGCTCCTTGACCTGGGCGATGGCCTGGCCGGAGAAGCTCAGCGCGACCGTCAATGCAGTGCATGACTTCAGGAATGAATTCATCATCGATCTCCCATTTTGGCGCATGACCCCGAAAACCGGTTTCGGTTTTCGGAAAGGGATCATGCGCAAACTCAAGATGTCAGAGCGTCCCGGCGCTCTGACGGCCGCACTGTTGACGGCGGCTTTGGTTCCCTAAGAGAAAGTGCTGCGAAAATTCCGGTTTCGCAAATTCATTTATCAGAACGCCGATATCGGTTTTACCGATAGATTATCGGCCGATCTTGTCCGGCCGCTGACGGATCATGCGCTGCGACTGGGCGAGCCCGATGAAGTCGCGCGCCGCCTGCGGCAGGCCGGAGCCGCGGCGCCAGACCATGCCGACCTGCACGACCGGCAGGGCACCCGAAATATCGCGCGATTCGATGCGGTCGCCTTCCAGCGACCATGGCCGGTAGACGAGGTCGGGCAGCAGCGCCACGCCGGCGCCGGTGGCGACGAGGCTGCGCACCGCCTCGACCGAGCGGGTGCGAAAGGCGACATGCGGCTTGGCGCCGATTGCCGCCAGCAATTTTCCAGTGTTCTCCTCGATCTCGTCGACGGTCAGCATGATCAGCGGCTCCGAGGCGATGTCACTAACGCCGATAATTTCGGCGCCGGCCAGCGGATGGCCGAGCGGCACCCATAGCCGATAGGCCGAGACTTCGAGGATTTCCGACTGCAGCGCGGTGCGGTCGCGCAGATTCGAGGTGACCATGACAGCGATGTCGAGCTTGCCGCCGATCAGCAGATGTTCGAGATAGTCGCCATTGTCCTCGATGGCCGACACCTCGACGCCGGGATAGGCGCGGCGGTAGCGGGCGAGAAGATCCGACAGCACATAGCCGGCGACCAGCGAGGTGACGCCCAGCTGCAGGCGGCCGCCGGCCACGATCTGCTCGCCGAAGAAGGCGCGGCGCGCGTCGGAAACATCGGCCAGGATCTTGGTCGCGTGGCGCAGGAACTGGTGGCCCTTATGGGTGATGTTGAGGCCGCGCGGGTGGCGCTCGAACAGTTCGACGCCGAGATCGCTTTCGAGCTCCTTGATCGCCTCGGTGACCGACGATTGCGAGATCGACAGGTTCTGCGCGGCGCCCGACACCGTGCCTTGCTCGGCGACGGCGATGAAGAACTGCAACTGGCGGATGGTGAAGGCCATGGCCGGACTAAACACGGCGAAGGCCGCGCTGGGAAGTGGGTGACCAGCGAACACGTGACGACCATAAGATCGTCGGTCTGCGATCAGACCCCGGCTTCGCCACCGGCAATGCTGAGCCGCGCGCCCGCCTGGCCGAGTGCGGCGGCGATGTCGCGCGGTGGCGGCCGGTCGGTGGCGAGCTCGGAAAAGCCGTCGAAACCGCAAACCTGGACAAGACCCTGGCGGCCGAATTTGGTGTGGTCGGTGATGACGAGGGAACGCTGGCCGCGCGACAGTACCATGCGGGCGAATTCCGCCTCCTCCAGGTCATAATCCATGACGCCGGTGACGGCATCGACGGCGCCCGTGGAGATCACCGCGTGGCTGACGGAAAAACGGCTGACGAATTCGATGGCCGAAACGCCGAAGGCCGCACCTGAATCGCTGCGCAACTCGCCGCCGGCCATGTAGACCTTGTTGCCGTTGACGGTGGCCAGCGTGCGGGCGATGTCGGAGGAGTTGGTGACGACCGTCAGCCGCCGGTGGCCAAGCAGTTCTCGGGCCAGGAAAGACGTCGTGGTGCCGGTGTCGAGCATGATCGATTCGCCGTCGCGGATGGTCGTCGCGACCATGCGCGCGATCGTTCGCTTGGCATCGGCGTTTTCGCGCATGCGCCGCTCGAACGGCGCCTCGCCGACCATGGACGACAGGCCTACCGCGCCGTGCATCTTCAGGATGGAGCCATCACTGGTGAGCGGCTTGACGTCGCGGCGCACGGTTTCCAGCGAGACGCCCAGCCGGTCGGCCAAGCTGGCGATGGTGACGGTGCCTTCCTCCTGCAGGAGACGCAGGATCTCACCATGCCGCTTCGAATGGACCATCAGACTTTCCGCTCGCACAGTTTGGGTTTCTGACCGGTTTTACGCCAAATACGCCCATACTTACAACAATATCGAACTACTTCAGGCAAAAAGACGTAAAAAGCCACAGATTCTCGTTGACAAGCCCGGCCAGATGGCGCGAGATTATTGTTGTGACAGGCTCGTAACTGCTGCCGGAGAACGATGGTCGAGCCGCACAAAAATTCACCTTTCCGGACGCCTGCAAAGCGCCCGGCATAGGGGAAATGGAGTTTCAGGAATCCGCGGGGGCGGATGCCGGCGTCGAAGAACCCGGCACAGGGGCTCGTCGGTGCGGTGCGGGATACCATCCCGCACCGACGAGATTTTCACATTACCCCCTACCGCCCGCTGCCATCTTCGGGTCATCCATGGCCTTGTTGAACCCCCGCCAAACGAGGGATGAATCCTTGACTGTCGAAGACCGCATCCGCGCCCTGCCCTGTTGGACCGGCATGATCGAGATCGCGCCGCTGCCGGGCGGCCTGAGCAACGCCAACTATGTGGTCAAGGATGCGGCCGGGCGGCATGTCGTGCGCTTCGGCCAGGACTATGCGTTCCACCATGTCTTTCGCAAGCGCGAGGTGATGACGGCGCGTGCGGCGCATGCCGCCGGCTTCGCGCCGGCCGTCCGCTATGACGAACCCGGCATCCTGGTGACGGAATTTCTCGGCGCCAAGGCCTATGTCGCGGAGGATGTGCGCGCCAATATCGGCCGCGTCGCCGCCCTGATGCGCGGCTTCCACCGCGAAATGCCCAATCATGTCTCGGGCGCCGGCTTCATGTTCTGGGTGTTTCACGTCATCCGCGACTATGCGCGCACGCTGGAGGAGGGCGGCAGCCGCAAGCTGAGCGATCTGCCGCGTTTTCTGACCTTGGCGGACGAACTGGAACGAGCGCAGAAACTGCTGCCGATCGTCTTCGGCCACAACGATCTTTTGCCGGCAAATATTCTCGATGACGGCAACAGATTGTGGCTGATCGATTTCGAATATGCCGGTTTCAACACGGCGATGTTCGACCTTGCGGGTGCTGCCTCCAATGCCGGCCTGAGCGACGAGGAATCCTTCGCCTTCCTCACAGCCTATTTCATGATGGAACCGGACAAGGCGATCCGCCGCTCGCACGCGGCCATGCAATGCGCGTCGCTGCTGCGCGAGGCGATGTGGAGCATGGTTTCCGAACTCTACCTCGATGCGCCCGGCATCGATTACGTTGCCTATACCGACGAAAACCTGACGCGGCTGGATGCCGCGCTGGAGAACTACAGAACAAAATACGGGATGCAGGCATCATGACCTTGCCCAGCCATGCCGAGATCGTGGTTATCGGCGGCGGCATCATCGGCTGTTCGACGGCCTATCATCTGGCGCGCGACCACAAGGCCGATGTCGTGCTCCTGGAACAGAGCAAGCTAACCTCGGGCTCGACCTGGCACGCCGCCGGGCTGGTCGGCCAGTTGCGCTCGTCGGCCTCGATCACGCGCGTGCTCAAATATTCGGTCGATCTCTACAAGGGACTGGAGGCCGAAACCGGGCTGGCCACCGGCTGGAAGATGACAGGGTGCCTCAGGCTTGCGACCAATGCCGACCGCTGGACCGAATACAAGCGGCTGGCGACGACGGCGAAGAGCTTCGGCATGGACATGCAGTTGCTGTCGCCGGCCGAGGTCAAGAAGATGTGGCCGCTCCTGGAAACCGGTGATCTCGTCGGTGCCTCCTGGTTGCCAACCGACGGCCAAGCCAGCCCCTCCGACATCACCCAGTCGCTGGCCAAGGGTGCACGCATGCATGGCGCCAGACTGTTCGAGGACGTCCGCGTCACCGGCTTCGACATGAAGCACGGCCGCATCGTCGCCGTGAAGACCAGCAAGGGCGACATTGCCTGCGACAAGGTGGTGAACTGCGCCGGGCAATGGGCGCGGCAGGTGGGGGCGCTGGCCGGCATCAACGTGCCGTTGCAGCCGGTGAAGCATCAGTACATCATCACCGAGAAGATCGAGGGGCTGGCTACCGACGCGCCGACGATCCGCGACCCGGACCGCCGCACCTATTTCAAGGAGGAGGTCGGCGGGCTGGTGATGGGCGGCTATGAGCCCAACCCGCAGGCGTGGACGACCGGCCTGCCCGGGGGCGATGTGCCCGATGACTGGGAGTTCCGGCTGTTCGGCGACGATTACGATCATTTCGAGCAGCATATGAACCAGGCGATCGCGCGGATCCCGGCGCTCGAGAGCGCCGGCGTCAAGCAGATGATCAACGGGGCGGAGGGTTTCACGCCGGACGGCAATTTCATCCTCGGCGTCGCACCGGAATGCGCCAACATGTTCGTTGGCGCCGGCTTCAATGCCTTCGGCATCGCCTCCGGCGGCGGCGCCGGCTGGGTGCTGGCGCAATGGGTGGTTGACGGCGAAGCACCGCTGGACCTGTGGGTGGTCGACATCAGGCGTTTTTCGGGCTTGCACCGCGACCGGCAATGGGTCCGCGACCGCACGCTGGAAGCCTATGGCAAGCACTACACGATCGGCTTTCCGCATGAGGAATATCTGTCAGGCCGGCCGCGCATCGTCTCACCGCTCTATGAGCGGCTGAAGACGCACCGCGCGGTGTTCGGCTCGAAGCTCGGCTGGGAACGGCCGAACTGGTTCGCGCCCGAAGGTGTCGAGCCTGAGGACATCTATTCGATGGGCCGGCAGAACTGGTTTTCAGCCGTCGGCGACGAGCACCGGCATGTGCGCGAAAACGTCGGCATCTTCGACCAGTCGTCCTTCGCCAAATACGAAATGTCTGGCGTGGACGCGCAGAAGGCGCTGGACTGGATCTGCGCCAACGACGTCGCCAAGCCTGTCGGCCGGCTGACCTACACGCAGCTCCTCAACACGCGCGGCGGCATCGAGGCCGACCTGACGGTGGCGCGGCTCGGCGAAGAGAAATTCTACATCGTCACCGGCACCGGTTTCCGCACGCATGATTTCTCCTGGATCGGCGATCATGTCGGCAAGGATCTCGACGTCACCCTAACCGATGTCACCGAGAATTTCGGCACGCTGTCGCTGATGGGCCCCCGCGCCCGCGATGTGCTGGCTGCGGTAACCGAGGCGGATGTGTCGAACGCCGGCTTCCCGTTCGGCCATGCGCGCGAGATTGTTGTCGCCGGCCACACGATACGGGCGCTGCGCGTCACCTATGTCGGCGAGCTCGGCTGGGAGCTGCATGTGCCGATCGCGGCGGCAGGCGAGGTCTTCGATGCGCTGATGAAAGCGGGGGAGGCACACGATATTCGCCCAGTCGGCTACCGCGCGCTGGAATCGCTGCGGTTGGAGAAGGGTTACCGCGCCTGGGGCGCCGATATCACGCCCAACGACACGCCCGAGGAGGCGGGCCTTGGGTGGGCGGTGAAGCTCAGGAAGAACACGGATTTCGTCGGCCGGCGGGCGCTTGAAAAGATCAACGGCGCGGCGCTGAAAAAACGCTTTGCCGGCTTCACGGTCGATAACCGGGAAACCGTGCTGCTCGGACGCGAGACGATCCTGCGCAATGGCGAGCCTGTCGGTTATCTCACCAGCGGCGGCTACGGCTACACGGTCGGCAAGAACATCGGCTATGGCTACGTGCGCAATGCCGATGGCGTCAGCGACGATTTCCTCGCCTCAGGCGACTATGAGCTGGTCGTGGCGATGGAGCGGACACCAGCGCGGATTCAGCTTCGGTCGCTTTACGATCCAGCCGGAGACAGGATCAAAGCGTAGATTCAGCTCACGCGCAGAACGAGGCCGCGGCTGGGCACGGTATCCGTCTCACCCGGCATCGAGACATAGGGCGGCGTTTCCTCGGCGCGCTCTATGACGCTCTTCGCCTCGAGCTCGGCCATCCGCACGGCAAATCCCGCATCCCACAGCGTGTTCTTGACCGTCAGCACGATCACGCCGCCCGGCCGGCAGATGCGGATCAGTTCGTCCAGCCCCTCGACGCCGACATGGCCCGAGGTAAAGACGCCGGCCGATACGATCCCGGCATAGGCACCGTCGGCGAAAGGCAGCGGCCCGCCGAGCGCCAGGCAATGCAGCGCCGAATAGACGCCCTTGCGCTTGGCCTGGGCCAGCATGCCGGCGGAAATGTCGAGTGCCTCGACCTTGGGATAGCCGGTAATGGCAAGCCATTCGCCGATGAGGCCGGTGCCGGCTCCGGCATCGAGCAGCGGCGCCGCGCCGCGCGGCAGATGGCGGGCCAGCAAGGCAAGGCAGATGGTTGGATGACGATAACCAGCCGCCGACATGTCGGCATCGTAGGTGTCGGACCAGCTGTCATAGAGGGCCGCCACGTCCTCGGGCCGCTTTGCCGCATAGGCAGCGGCGAGCGGGCCTTTGTTTTTCTTGTCCGTCATCCAGTCCCGTCCGCCGACTCGTGGGCTCATACGCCATCCGAATGATAGCCAAATGGCGAAAATTGTGGAACCGTCGCCGCGAGAAAATAACGCTTTGGGAGGAGGGGCGACGCGATGGTGGTTAACGAGGCGCGCGCGAGGCTTGCGGCCATTCCGGTGCTGGCCGGCTATGACGGGCCGCTGGAACGCCTCGGCGGCCTCACCAACCTCGTCTTCAAGGCCGGAGATGTCTGCCTGCGCATCCCCGGCAAGGGCACAGAGGAATATATCAACCGCGCCAATGAGGCGGTGGCGGCGCAGGAAGCCGCCAGGGCCGGGGTCAGCCCCGAGGTGCTGCATGCCGACGGCAAGACGGGCGTGATGGTGACGCGGTTCATCGCCGGCGCCGAGACGATGTCGCCGGAAAAGTTCAAGACCCGGCCGGGCAGTCCGGGGCGTGCCGGCGAGGCCTTCCGCAAGCTGCATGGATCGGGTGCGGTCTTCCCCTTTCGCTTCGAGCTGTTTGCGATGATCGACGACTATCTGAAGGTGCTGTCGACCAAGGACGTCACCCTGCCCGCCGGATACCACGACGTGGTGCGCGAGGCCGAAACCGTGCGGGCTGCGCTGGCCGCGCATCCGCTGCCGCTTGTCGCCTGCCATTGCGATCCGCTGTGCGAAAACTTCCTCGATACGGGCGAGCGGATGTGGATCGTCGACTGGGAGTATTGCGGCATGAACGATCCGCTCTGGGACCTCGGCGACCTCAGCGTCGAAGGACAGTTCGATAGGGCGCAAGACGAAGAGATGATGCGCGCCTATTTCGGCGGCGAGCCTTCGCCGGCCGAGCGCGGCCGTGTCGTCGTCTACAAGGCGATGTGCGACCTCTTGTGGACGCTGTGGGGGCTGATCCAGCTTGCCAACAACAATCCGGTCGACGATTTCCGCGCCTATGCCGACGGCCGCTTCGCACGCTGCAAGGCGCTGATGGAGACGCCAGAGTTTTCAAGGCATCTGGCGGCAGTGCGTGCGGGTTAGGCACCGGAAATCCGTGTCTCAGTTCACGCCCTTCGGCACGTTCTCCGGCGGCACCACCGTATCGACCACCTTCTGACGGTGGAAGATGAACATACCGGCCAGCACGATCACGCCGGAGCCGATCAGGATGCGTGGGCTGGGAATGTCGCCGAAGAACACCAGCCCGAAGACCACCGCCCACAGGAGCAGCGTGTAGTGCAGCGGCGCTAGCGTCGAGGCCGGCGCCAGCTTCAGCGCCCTGGTGATCATCAGATGCGCGCCGCAGGAGACGATGCCGAGCAGCAGCATGGCGCCGAAATCGAGCGCGGACGGCGTCTGCCAGTTGCCGATGGTCAGCACCGCGCCGACCAGCAGCGTGCCGATGGTTTGCCAGGTGACGAGCGAGGTGTCGCTGGTGCCACGCAGCCGGCGGTTGAGGATGATGGCGAAGGCGAAGGAAATGCTCCCGACCAGTGCGAAGGCCGACGACAGCGAAAACGCGGCCGAGGATGGCTTCAGCATGATCAGCACGCCGCAGAAGCCGACCAGGATCGCCATCCAGCGCCGCCAGCCGACCTTTTCGCCGAGCAGAAGATGGGAAAGTGCGGCAACATAGATCGGCCCTGCCATGTAGAAGCTCATCACGTCGGCGAGCGGCAGATAGACAACGGCGGCGTAGAACAGCGCGGTGTCGAGCGTCGTCATGACGACGCGCAAAAGCTGCAGTTCAAGGCGCTCCATCCGGAACAACTTGGCCGTACCTTGATGCGCGATCATTGGGCCGAGCACGAAAAAGGCGCCCACGGAACGGATCAGCACGACCTGGCCGACCGAAAAGCTGGCGACCAGCCATTTGCCCATCGCGTCGTTCAACGCAAACAGGAAATCGCCGGCCAGCATCAACAGAATGCCCGCCAGCAGCACATTCCTGACCGTCGGATTCTGGGCTATCGGCTGTGCCATGCCGTTTTCGGTTCCTGCCGCATGTATCGCCTCGTAGACGCAAGCAACCGGCTTGACGAGCAGAAATCGGAAAACCGGCCGGACCAGAGCCGGAAATCGGCTGGGCCTATGGCGCAGATCGCGGCTTGAATGGTTGCTTTGCGGGCTGGGACCCGGGTCGCGCCTACTTCGGCTGTGGCCGGATGATGATCGGCCGATAGATCACCGGCCTCTCCCATGGATCGAAAGCCGAGGCGCTTCGCAGTTCCGCGCGCCGATCGAGATCGATCCGCTGCAAGCATTCGGCGAAAGCGTCGTTCTTCTTGGTGAATCCGTAGGACCGGCATTTCGCCTCGTCGGCGGCACGACGATCCTGCGCCGTCATGCAGCCAGCGCAAAGCACCGCCAACGCGACCGCCATCACAGTCTTTTGCCACATCGCGGTAATCCTCCTCGAACTAAAGTGGAGGTTTATTGTAGACTTAATTGTGGCCAAGCGAAGCGGAGAGCCTTGATGCAGAGCGGCTCGCCTGTTGGGCCTGCTGGCGGCTCGCTTATGACCGCGAACCTACCGCCTTGTGCCGGCGGTTCACCTGCACCGGCCGGCCGGCGATCGACAGCCGTGTTTCCTGCTTCGTCCGCTCCGCAACCACCTTGCCCCTGGCGATGACGCAGAGACGCTCAGGGCGCAAGCGTATGGCCTCGACCGGATTGCCGGCATCGAGGACGACGAGGCTGGCGCGCTTGCCGACCGCAAGACCGAGATGGTCCAGCCCCATGATGGCGGCGTTGACATTGGTGACCATGTCGAAGCAGCGCGCCATGTCGGCGGGGCTCGACATCTGGGCGACGTGCAGGCCCATGAAGGCGACGTCGAGCATATCGGCGGTGCCGAGCGAATACCAGGGATCGAGCACGCAATCCTGGCCCCAGCCGACACGGATGCCCATGGCTAGCATCTCCTTGACGCGTGTCAGGCCGCGGCGCTTGGGAAAATTGTCGTGACGGCCCTGCAGCATGATGTTGATCAGCGGATTGGGGATCGCCGACACACCCGCCTCGGCGATCATCGGCAGGAGCTTGGAGACGTAGTAATTGTCCATCGAATGCATGGAGGTGAGGTGCGAGCCGGCCACCCTGCCCTGCAAACCAAGGCGCTGCGTTTCATAGGCCAGCTGTTCGATATGGCGCGACAGCGGGTCATCGGTCTCGTCGCAATGCAGGTCGACCATCAGCCCGCGCCTTGCGGCGATCTCGCACAGTTCCGTCACCGAACGCGTGCCGTCGGCCATGGTGCGCTCGAAATGCGGAATGCCGCCAACGATGTCGACGCCCAGGTCGAGCGCGCGGATGGTGTTGTCGCGCGCCGTCGGCGAGCGGTAGAACCCATCCTGCGGGAAGGCGACCAGTTGCAGGTCGATATAGGGCGCAACCGTTTTCTTGACATCAAGCAGGGCTTCGACCGCCAGCAGCCTGTCGTCGCAGACATCGACATGAGTGCGGATGCCGAGCAGACCCATCGACACAGCCCAATCGCAATAGGCGAGCGCGCGGTCGCGCACCGCCTCATGGGTCAACAGCGGCTTCAACTCGCCCCACAGCGAAATGCCTTCGAGCAGCGTGCCCGACACGTTGATGCGCGGAATGCCGTAGGAGAGCGTGGCGTCCATGTGGAAATGCGGATCGACGAAGGGCGGGGCGATCAAATTACCGTGCGCATCGATCGCCGTGCCGGCAGTGACGTGCAACTCGGGCGCGATCGCCGCGATCGTCTCGCCGATGATGCCGATGTCGGCAATCGTGCCGTCGGGCAGCGTGCCGCCCCGGACGATAAGGTCGAAATCCATCTGTCGCCATCCTCTTCTAGGAATCACCACGCCATCGTGGCGCAAAAGACAGCTTGCCGCAGCCGTTTGTTTCAGCGCGGGTGGAAGGTTCCATCCGGACGCAACTCGCTCTATAAGCCGCCTTTCGTCCCCGTGGCGAATCCGAAATTCGTCTCAGCCAGGCATGGGATCAGCCATTTGTTTCGCTTCTTCCGTTCGACGGAAAACCAGCGCCTTATCGCAAGGCTGGTCAGGGAATCCTTCCGCGAGCACAAGTTTGGTTATGGCGCCGCCATAGCGTCGATGCTGGTGGTGGCCGCGACGACGGGCGCCAGCGCCTGGATCCTGCGCGAAATCACCAATGAATTCGTGATCTATAAGAGAGTCGAGCGCGTCAACTGGATCGCCGCGGCGGTTGCCGCGATCTTCGTCGCCAAGGGCATCGCCAATTTCGTCCAAGCCTACTTCATGAGCCGCGTCGGCAACAGCATCATCGCCGAACGGCAACGCAAGATCTACGACCGCATCCTGGAGCAAGGCATAGAGTTCTACCATTCGACCTCGTCGTCCGACCTGATCACCCGCATGACCAACAACGCACAGGCGGCGCGCAGCGTGCTCGACCTCGTCGTCACCTCCTATGCGCGCGATCTGGTGACCTTGGTTGTCCTGGTGGGGGTCATGGTCTGGCAGCAGCCGGCGCTGTCCCTGATCTGCTTCGTCGTCGGGCCCGTAGCCATCTACGGCGTCAACCGCATCCTGAAGCGTGTCCGCAAGATCGCCGCGCAGGAATTCCGCTCGCTCGGCCAGATCGTGCAGGTGATGCAGGAAACGGCAATCGGCGTGCGTGTCGTCAAATCCTTCGGTCTCGAAGGCGCGATGCGCAAGCGCATGTACAAGGCGGTGTCCGATGTCGAGAACCGCGCCAACAACATTGCCACGCTGGAGGCTGCCACCAGCCCGGTGATGGAAACGCTCGCCGGACTGGCGATCTCCGGCGCCATTCTGGTCAGCGGCCTTCTGGTCCTGCAGGGAGGCCAGATGCCGGGCAACATCATGGCCTTCATCGCGGCGCTGCTGCTTGCCTATGAACCGGCGAAGCGCCTGGCCCGCGTGCGCATCTCGCTGGAAACCGGCATCGTCGGCGTGCGCATGATGTTCCAGCTCGCCGACCGGCCGCTGACGCTGGCCGAAAAGCCGGACGCCGAGCCGCTGCGGCCGGGGCCGGGCGAAATCCGTTTCGACAATGTCAGCTTTGCCTATCCCGAAAGCCCGCCGGTGTTCGATGGACTCGACCTGACGCTGGCGGGCGGCAAGATGACGGCGCTGGTCGGGCCATCGGGCAGCGGCAAGTCGACCATCCTCAACCTGATCATGCGCATGTACGACCCGCAGAGCGGCAAGGTGCTGTTCGATGGCCAGGACATCTCCTGCGCGACCATCGCTTCGGTCAGGGAAAAGATCGCCTATGTCAGCCAGGACACGTTCCTGTTTGCCGGCACGATCATGCACAACATCCGGCTTGGGCGTCAGGACGCGACCGACGACGAGGTCATCTCCGCCGCCAGGGCGGCCAATGCGCATGACTTCATCACCTCCTTGGCCAAGGGCTACGAGACGGATGTGGGCGAGAACGGCGCGCTGCTTTCAGGCGGCCAGCGCCAGCGCATCTCGATCGCGCGCGCCATGCTGCGTAGTGCGGAGATTCTGCTTCTGGACGAGGCGACCAGCGCGCTCGACGCCGAATCCGAGGCACTGTTCCGCGACGCGCTGCAGCAACTGACGGTCGGGCGCACCACCATCGTCATCGCGCACCGGCTGTCGACCGTGCACCAGGCCGACACGATCGTGGTTCTGGAGGCCGGCAAGGCGGTGGAAAGCGGCCCGCACAAGACCTTGCTCAAGCAGGGCGGGCTGTATCAGAAGCTTTATGAGTACCAGCTGATGCCTTGAGGCGGTGTGTTGCCGGACGTGGGAGCCATGCCCCCTCATCCGGCCCTTCGGGCCACCTTCTCCCCGAGGGGAGAAGAGATCAACGTCAGCGCCAGCCTCTTCTCCCCAGCGGGGAGAAGGTGGCCGCGTAGCGGCCGGATGAGGAGGCCTAGGCGCAAACCTTACTCCGGCACGTGCCTCACAGCACCCTTGTCGGCGCTGGTGGCGAAGGCGGCATAGGCGCGCAAGGCGGTCGTCACCTTGCGCTTGCGCTTCTCCTCGGGTTTCCAGGCAGCGGTACCCTTGGCCTCCATCGCCGCACGGCGGGTAGCCAGTTCGGCGTCGTCGACCGCAAGGCGGATGGTGCGGTTCGGGATATCGATTTCGATCGTATCGCCCTCCTCAACCAGTCCGATCAACCCGCCTTCCGCCGCCTCCGGAGACGCATGGCCGATGGACAGGCCTGATGTGCCGCCGGAGAAACGACCGTCGGTGACCAGCGCGCAGGCCTTGCCCAGGCCCTTCGATTTGAGATAGCTGGTCGGGTAGAGCATTTCCTGCATGCCGGGGCCACCGCGCGGCCCTTCGTAGCGGATGACGACGACATCGCCGGCCTTGATCTCGTTCGACAGGATCGCCTTGACGCTCGAATCCTGGCTTTCGAAAACCCTGGCCGGGCCGATGAATTTCAGGATCGATTCGTCGACGCCGGCGGTCTTCACGATGCAGCCGTCGAGCGCCAGATTGCCTTTCAGCACGGCAAGGCCGCCGTCTTTCGAGAAAGGCGTCTGCGCCGAGCGGATGACGCCCTTCTCGCGGTCGAGATCGAGCTCATCCCAGCGGCGATCCTGGCTGAAGGCGACCTGCGTCGGCACGCCGCCGGGTGCCGCGAGGAAGAAATCGCGAACGTTCTGGCTGGAGGTACGGGAGATATCCCAATGGTCGAGCGCCTCACCCAGCGTTCGCGTATGCACGGTCGGCAGGTCGCGGTTGATCAGTCCAGCATTGTCGAGCTGGCCGAGGATCGCCATGATGCCGCCGGCGCGGTGGACGTCTTCCATGTGCACATCCGCCTTGGCGGGGGCAACCTTGCATAGCACCGGCACCTTGCGCGACAGCGCGTCGATGTCATCCTGATCGAAGTTGATCTCGCCCTCATGCGCGGCAGCCAGGATGTGCAGCACGGTGTTGGTCGAGCCGCCCATGGCGATGTCGAGCGTCATGGCGTTCTCGAAGGCGCCCTTGGAGGCAATGCTGCGCGGCAGCGCCGTCTCGTCGTCCTGCTCGTAATAGCGCTGGGCGAGATCGACAACGAGATGGCCGGCCTCGACGAACAGGCGCTTGCGGTCCGCATGCGTCGCCAGGGTCGAGCCATTGCCGGGCAGCGACAGGCCCAGCGCCTCGGTCAGGCAATTCATCGAATTGGCGGTGAACATGCCTGAGCAGGAGCCGCAGGTCGGGCAGGCCGAGCGCTCGATGACCTCGACGTCCTCGTCGGAGATATTGTCGTCGGCGGCCGCAACCATGGCGTCGACCAGATCGAGCGCCTGGGTCTTGCCGGCGAGCACCACCTTGCCGGCTTCCATCGGCCCGCCGGAGACGAAGACCGTGGGGATGTTGAGGCGCAGCGACGCCATAAGCATGCCGGGCGTGATCTTGTCGCAATTGGAGATGCAGACCATGGCGTCGGCGCAGTGCGCGTTGACCATGTATTCGACCGAGTCGGCGATCAATTCTCGCGACGGCAGCGAATAGAGCATGCCGTCATGGCCCATGGCGATGCCGTCGTCGACGGCGATGGTGTTGAATTCCTTGGCGACGCCGCCGGCCTTTTCGATCTCGCGCGCGACGAGCTGGCCGAGATCCTTCAAGTGAACATGGCCCGGCACGAACTGGGTGAAGGAATTGACCACGGCGATGATCGGCTTGCCGAAATCAGAATCCTTCATGCCGGTGGCGCGCCACAGGCCGCGGGCGCCGGCCATGTTGCGGCCGTGAGTGGTGGTGCGGGAACGATAGGCAGGCATGAACTTTCCTTAGCTGGCTGGCCGCGCCAGGGATGTCGCGGCGGCGCTGAATTCGGACCGCAGGCGTTATAGACGCCGAAGCCTGGTCTGGCCACAATTTTGCAGTGCGCCAGATTTTCCCAAGAAAATTTAATGACACTGTCGGATTGCGTGCCCCCCGGGCGTCCTTGGGCAAACGGCAGGGCAAATGACGCCAAACGTCAAGCCAGGCCGTTTCCCTGCGAAACCCAACTGAAACAGCCCGAGGAACAAAATATGCAAAAGATCACCCCCTGCCTGTGGTTCGACGGTCAGGCCGAGGAGGCCATGAACCACTACATGTCCATCTTCAAGAATTCGAAGGTGCTGAGCGTGATGCGTTGGCCTGAGGGCAGTCCCAGTGAAGGCAAGGTTCTGGTGACTTCGTTCGAGCTCGACGGCGTCGAGTTCCAGGCGCTCAACGGTGGACCGGAATTCAAATTCACCGAGGCGGTCTCCCTGTCCATCACTTGCAAGACGCAGGAAGAGGTCGATCATTTCTGGAACAGGCTGCTTGAAGGTGGCGAACCCAGCCAGTGCGGCTGGCTGAAGGACAAGTTCGGCCTATCCTGGCAGGTCGTGCCGGAGCAGTTGCCCAGGCTGCTGCAGGATCCTGACAAGGCCAAGGCCGGCCGCGTCATGCAAGCGATGATGCAGATGATCAAGATCGACATCGCCAAGCTCGAAGATGCAGCCAAGGGCTGAGTGATCTTCCCTTCTTCTCTTGCGGCCAGAGCCCAATAACGCAACTGGCCCACAAGGGGAGAAGGAAAAGGCCGATGGTCAAGCCGCCTTGTCGCGGACCTGGTAATCCTTGACCGCCGCAAAGCGGATCGCCTTCCAGCGCTCGGCCTCGTAATTGAGCGAGAAGGCGTGCTGGGCGAGGAACACCGGGTCATTGTCGAGGTCGCGGGCGATGTCGCCGCGATGCGCTTCGATGAAGCGCTGCACCTCGGCCTTGTCGTCGGCGGAGATCCAGCGGCAGACGGAAAAGCGCGACATCTCGAAATCGACCGGCAGCGTATACTCGAAGTTGAGCCGTTCCTTCAGCACGTCGAGCTGCAGAGCGCCGACGACGCCGACGATCGCCGGCGAACCATCCTCCGGCGAAAACAGCTGCACGACGCCTTCCTCGGCCATCTGATGCAATGCTTCCTTGAGCTTCTTGGCCTTCATCGCGTCGCCCAAGCGGACGCGGCGCAGGATTTCCGGAGCGAAATTGGGCACGCCACGGAACAGGATTTCCTCGCCTTCGGTCAGCGTGTCGCCGATGCGCAGCGTGCCGTGGTTGGGAATGCCGACGACGTCGCCGGCAAAGGCCTCGTCGGCGGTGACGCGGGTACGGGCGAAGAAGAATTGCGGCGCCGACAGGCTCATCGGCTTGCCCGTGCGCACCAGCTTGGCCTTCATGCCGCGCTCGAGCTTGCCCGAGCAGACGCGCACGAACGCGATGCGGTCGCGATGATTGGGGTCCATGTTGGCCTGGATCTTGAAGACGAAGGAGGTCATCTTCTCCTCGGTCGCCTCGACCTTGCGGGTGTCGGCCTCCTGCGCACGCGGCGGCGGCCCGAACGCGCCGAGCGCCTCGATCAGGTCACGCACGCCGTAATTGCGCAGCGCCGAGCCGAAATAGACCGGGGTCAGGTGACCCTCGCGGAACGCGTCAATATCAAGAGGTCGGCAAGCCTCCCGCGCGAGCTCCAGTTCCTCGATGAAGGCCTCGCGCTCGTTTTCCGGCAAAAGGCCGGCGACGCGGTTGGAATCGGGACCGTTGACCGGCGTGCGCTCCTTTTCGGCATCGCCCTTGCGCACGGCGTTCAGCGCCAGGTGATAGGTGCCGGAGAAGGTTTTTCCCCGACCGATCGGCCAGGTGATCGGGGCGGTGTCCAGCGCCAGCTTCTGTTCGATCTCGTCGAGGATCTCGAACGGGTCGCGGCTTTCGCGGTCCATCTTGTTGACGAAAGTGATGATCGGGATGTCGCGCAGCCGGCAGACCTCGAACAGTTTCAGCGTGCGCGGCTCGATGCCCTTGGCGGCGTCGATGACCATGACGGCCGAGTCGACCGCCGAGAGCGTGCGATAGGTATCGTCGGCGAAATCCTCGTGGCCGGGCGTGTCGAGCAGGTTGAAGACATTGTCCCCGTACTCGAAGGTCATCACCGAAGTGACGACCGAAATGCCGCGCTCGCGCTCGATCTTCATCCAGTCGGACCGGGTCTGGATGCGGTCCTTCTTGGCCTTGACCTCGCCGGCAAGCTGGATGGCGCCGCCGAACAGAAGCAGCTTTTCGGTCAGCGTCGTCTTGCCGGCGTCAGGGTGCGCGATGATCGCGAAAGTGCGGCGGCGCGATACCGCGTTTTCGATGTCTTCAGCCAATGTCTGGAATCCTGTCTGTGGCGCGGGCTTCTAGCAGCGCTTTTTGGACCTGTCGAACAGTTTTGGCCGAACAGGCCTTGCCCACACTTGAGATAGGATCGCCGCAATGGCATCAGAAGACGGGTTCTGCAGAGGTCCAGCATGAGCAAGCAAGTCATCGTCATCGGCGCCGGCATCGTCGGCGCGTCGATCGCCTGGCATCTGGCGAAGGCCGGTGCGGAGGTGACGGTGATTGCCGACAGCAGCGCCGGCGGGGTCGCCACGCCGAATTCCTTTGCCTGGATCAATGCAAGCTGGGGCAATCCGGAGCCGTATTTCCGGCTGCGCACCTTCGCCATGGCCGAATGGACGCGGCTGGCCCAGGACTTGCCCGGTATTCCGCTCCAATGGTGCGGTGGTCTGTGCTGGGACCTGCCGCCGGCCAAGCTCGAGGCCTATGCCGCGGAGCATTCCGCCTGGGGCTATGGCATCGAACGCGTCGGAAACCAACGCGCCGCGCTGATCGAGCCCAATCTCGCCGAATCCCCGGATTTGGCGCTTTATGTCGCCGAGGAAGGTGTAGCCGAACCCGTGGCGGCCTCTCAGGCATTGCTGGCCGATGCAGAACGACGCGGCGCTCGTATCATTACCGGCAAAGCCGTGACCGGGCTCGTGCAGTCCGGCGGCAAGGTTACAGGCGTGGAGATGCCCGGCGAACGGCTTGCCGCCGATGAGGTGGTGATCGCGGCCGGTGCCGGTGCTCCGGCGATCGCGGCGACGGCCGGGATAGACGTGCCGATCGAGACGCCGCCCGGCCTGATCGCGCATTCACGGCCCTACAGAAAGCTGCTCAACGGCCTGGTGCTGGCCGAGCGGCTGCATATGCGCCAGACGGCGCAGGGCCGCATCATCGCCGGCTCGGATTTCGGCGGCGCCGATCCGGGCATGGATGCCGAAGCCACCGCGCGCGACCTGTTCGCGGCGACGAAAGCCATGCTGCGCGGCGCCGACGGGCTGGAGCTGGATTTCCATACTGTCGGCTACCGGCCGACGCCGATCGACGGCTTTCCGATCATCGGCCGCGCCGAGGGCGTGCCCGGTCTATACGTCGCGGTCATGCATTCCGGCATCACACTGGCGCCAGTTGTCGGCCTGTTCGCCACCCGGGAGATCCTCGACGGCGAGCGTGACCCGCTGTTGGCGCCCTACGGCTTGGAGCGCTTCGGTTCATAGCCAGGCGGACGGCGAAAGCCACCGGTCAGTGGTTCCATTGCCTTGGCGATGCCGAGCAGCCGCGACTCCGACCAGCGCTTGCCAACCAGCTGCAGGCCAATCGGCAGGTCGTCGCTATCCTGCCCGCACGGCATCGCAAGCGCCGGGTGGCCGCTGTAGTTGAACACCGCGCCATAGGCCGGCAGCATCCAATAGCTCTGCTCCTTGCCGTCGACCTCGATCGGCGTCCCAGGCGTGCAATGCGGAAATGCCGTGGTCATGGCGACGGGACACAGCAAGGCATCGCAGCTTTCGAAGAACCGCTCCCAGGCAAGGATCGAGCGGTCGCGGCGGGCAAGTGCCGCGAACCAGCAAGAGACCGGCGTCGGTTCCTGTGGTGGCTTCGGTTGGGCGGCTTCCAGCATCATGCCGATCAGTGCACCGCCTTCAGCCAGATCGTCGTGCAAGTCGAGTTCCGGCAGTCTTGCTTCCTCGACGCTTGCGCCCGCCTGATGAAGCTGGCTTACCAGATTTTCGAC
This sequence comes from Mesorhizobium sp. STM 4661, assembly GCF_000359125.1. Classification (GTDB taxonomy): domain Bacteria; phylum Pseudomonadota; class Alphaproteobacteria; order Rhizobiales; family Rhizobiaceae; genus Mesorhizobium. The sequence continues at coordinate 19,527 of NZ_CAAF010000003.1, forward strand.
GGCGGCACTGATCTCGCCGGCTACCGGAAGTCCGGGAAAGGAGGGGGCAAAGGCGATGCGCAACGTCCTGAGATCAAGTCTCGGCATGTCCTCGACCGGCACCGGCGCGAGATCGGTGTCGTGGCCATCCGGCCCGGCGATAATCCCATGGATCAGCGCCAGATCCTCGACGCCGCGCGCCAGCGGCCCGAGACAGGACATCAGCCGCACGCTGCGCGGCGCACCGCCCGGATCGGGAAAGGCACCGGCGAGCGAGATGCGGTGCTCGGTCGGTTTCAGGCCATAGACGCCGCAAAAAGCAGCCGGCAAACGGATCGAATCCTGCATGTCGGTGCCGACCTCGAACGGCGTCATCCCGGCGCAGAGTGCGGCGGCCGCGCCTCCGCTGGAACCGCCTGACGTGCGCGACAAATCCCACGGATTGCTGGTTCGGCCAAACAGCGGATTGTCCGATTGCCAGTCTCCCAGCATGGTCGCGACATTGGTCTTGCCGAGCAGAATGCCACCGGCGGCCTTCAGCTTCGCGACCACCGGACTGTCCTGTCTGGCGACATAGTCGGCAAAGGGTGGAAAGCCGACCGTGGTCTTCATGCCCGCGGTCTCGTGCATGTCCTTCAGCGTGAATGGCACGCCGTGCAAAGGTCCGAGAATGTCGCCACGCGCCACTGCCGCGTCGGCCATTTTCGCGCGTTCGCGGGCCCCTTCCCGGTCGAGCGTGACGACGGCATTCACCACCTCGTTGTGCCTGTCGATCTCAGCCAGATGCGCGTCCAGCACTTCCACGGCGGAAATCTTGCGGTCGCGGATTGCAGCGGCCAGTTCGGTGGTTGAGGAAAAGACGAGGTCCATGACGAATGCTCCGGCTTGCCGGCAACGCGGTTTCAAGCCAGTTCAGCATTCGAGAGCCGGCGGCGCTTGATCGAAATTGCGCCGACTGGATCTGTTGAGGTCGGCGCTCTACGTCGCCCCCCTCTGTCCTGCCGGACATCTCCCCCACGGGTGGGGAGATTGGATGTCGATTCGGCTTTCGCCAATCGCCAACGCTGAAGAGGAGGCACTGTCGGCGAAGCTGCCGATCTCCCCCTCGTGGGGGAGATGTCCGGCAGGACAGAGGGGGCGCTGTCCCGCGGACTTGCCGCAATTTGTAACCCGGCGAAGGAACTACACGGCCAGCGCCAGCTGGGCGCAATGGCTCTGTGCGATCAGCGAGTGGCAGGGCGCCGTGATGATGTCTTCGAGGAAGACCGCTTCACCAAGATAGGCCGCCCAGCGGCACATCGCTTAATCTTCCCTCAGGCGCGATCCACGAGAGCCGCCGGCTCCTTGACCGCGTGCGTGCCTCTGTTGTGCGTGCGCTCATAGAGCTCACGTACGATGCGGCTGGCCGTAGTCTCAAACAGAAACGGCAAGAAAGCGTGAATGAGCGCGGCGGCGGCAGCCATCAACAGGCGCGAGCAGAACCACGCGGCAAAGGCCATATGGCTGAAATAGGTCTCGCCCACCTTGGCCGGGTGAGAGGTGAAGAGCTTCGAAAGCTGCGTCATGGTGATCCCTCCTGCCGGGATAAGCCCCGATGTTGAGTATCCTGGCACAGGCTCGCGGTTCATCGGTCTCAAATTGTCCTTGTTTCTGGTGCTATTTTGGGACAAATATCCCAAATGGCGCCCGATATCGATGAAATCGATCGAAGATTGCTGGCCGAGCTGCAGCGCGACGGCACGCTGTCGGTCGACCAATTGTCGGAACGGGTGGCGTTGTCGCGCAATGCCTGCTGGCGCCGCGTCAAGCGGCTGGAGGAAGACGGCGTCATCACCGGGCGGGTGGCGCTGGTCGATGCCGACAAGGTTGGGCTCGGCCTCTCGGTGTTCATCCTGATCCGAACCTCCAACCACGATCCGGACTGGCTGCGGAAATTCCGCGCGGCGGTGACCGGGTTCCCCGAGATCACCGGGGTCTACCGCATGTCGGGCGATCTCGACTATGTGCTCAGGGCCCGCGTCGCCGACATGAAGGCTTATGACCGGCTCTACCAGCGGCTGATCGCCAAGGTGGCGCTGTCGGATGTTTCGGCCTCCTTCGTCATGGAGGAGATCAAGGAGACGACGGTCGTGCCAATGGAGGTTCGCTGACAGGCAACCACGGTGAAAGAAAGCCGTTGATAGCATTGCCGCCGAGTTGACTGAATCGGCATTTGCGCCGATAGGATCGGCCTCATGCGCGCAGCCTTTTATCCTACTCCCGTCATCGGCCCCTCCGTCGGTTTCGTCAGGTTGCCGCATGGCGAAGGCCTGCCGCTGCCGGCTTATGAAAGTGCAGGCGCCGCCGGCATGGATTTGCGCGCGGCGGTGCCGGACGACCGGCCGCTGCTGATCTTGCCCGGGAAACGCGCGCTGGTGCCGACCGGGCTGATCCTGGAAATCCCGGAAGGCGTGGAAGGCCAGGTCCGGCCGCGTTCGGGCCTTGCCTTCAAGCATGGCCTCACCTGTCTCAACACGCCCGGCACCATCGACAGCGACTATCGCGGCGAGGTGAAGGTGCTGCTGATCAATCTCGGCGACGAGGATTTCGCGGTGACGCGCGGCATGCGGATCGCCCAGATCGTCTTTGCATCGGTGATGCAGGCGACGGTCGAGGAGCGCACATTGGCCGGCGGCACGGCGCGTGGCTCGGGCGGGTTTGGGTCGACCGGCACGGCCTGATGAAAATACCCAAACTCGTCATCTTCGATTGCGACGGGGTCCTGGTCGACACCGAGAACCTGGCCAATCACCGCCTCGCCGAATGGCTTAGCACCGCCGGTTTTCCCGCCAGCTTCGAATACTGCCGCAAGAATTTTTCCGGCCGCAGCATGGTCTCGGTTCAGAAAGAGGTCGAGGCGATCGGCGTCAGCCTCGGCGCCGATTTCGTCGAGCGCTGGAACGCCGGGCTGCCGGATCTGTTCGCGCATGGCGTCGAGGCGATCCCTTACGTCCGGGACTTCATCGAGGCCGTCCACGCGGCCGGCATTCCAGCTTGCGTCGCATCGTCGGCACGCGTGTCGAAAATGCACATCACGCTCGGCCAGACCGGGCTTTTGCCGCTGTTCGAGCATGCGCTGTTCAGCTCGACCATGGTCTCGCGCGGCAAGCCTTTCCCCGACCTGTTCCTGCACGCCGCAAGCACGATGGGCTTCGCGCCCGCCGACTGCATCGTCATCGAGGACAGCGTGGCGGGAACGCAAGCCGGCATTGCCGCCGGCATGCGGGTGTTTTCCTATCACGGCGACCCGCATTCCGACCGCGACGGCCTCGCCGAAGCCGGCGGCATATTGTTCGACGACATGCGTGTGCTGGCAGGATTGGTGCCGATCCACTGACGCGGTGCGACACCAGCCGTGGCGCTGACCCGTTTGTCAGCAGAGAACGCCGAACGCTTCTGAGCCAACCGCATTCGTTTGCCCGGCGCAAATCGGCACGCTAGAATCCCTTTCACATCTTCGCATTCGATGGGGAGCATTCATGGACAAGGGCAAGATCTTTCGCGACCTGCATGCCTCGATCTTCGTCATGCCCAATCCGTGGGATGTCGGCACGACGAAGCTGCTGGCCTCCTTCGGCTTCAAGGCGCTGGCGACGACCAGCGCCGGCTTTGCCTTTTCGCGCGGCCTGCCCGACGGCGCGGTGACCTTCGACGCCATGATCCATCACTGCCGCGAGGTGACCGCGGCGACCGCCCTGCCGGTCTCGGCCGACCTCGAAAAGGGCAAGGGCGACAGCGCCACAAGTGCCGCCGAGACCATCTTCGCGGCCGAAGCAGCGGGCCTCGCCGGCTGCTCGATCGAGGACCATACCGGCGAACCCGACAAGCCGATCTACGATTTTTCGCATGCGGTCGAGCGCGTCGCGGCGGCGGCGGAAGCGGCGCGGGCGCTGAAGCGCGATTTCGTCTTCACCGCGCGGGCCGAAAACTTCCTGTGGGACAGGCCTGACATCGAGGACACGATCAAGCGGCTGCAAGCCTTCGAAAAGGCGGGCGCCGACGTGCTCTATGCACCGGGCATCGGCGACATCGAGACGGTGCAACTCGTCTGCTCGTCGCTCAGCAAGCCGGTCAACGTCATGGCGAGGCCCGGCTTCACCATTGCCGATCTCGCTTTGGCAGGGGTCAAGCGTATTTCGCTCGGACCCTGGCTCGCCAATTTCGCTTTCGGCATGCTGGAGACGGCGGCACGCGAGATCCAGCAGGACGGCACGTTCGGCTTCACCCGCGCCGCCATGCCTTTCAGCAAGCTGCAGGCGCTGTTTGCCAAATCCTTGGCTTAGATGGGCCCCGACGCATGACGCTCACCGTCGTCGACATGCATACCGGCGGCGAGCCGCTGAGGATCGTCACCGGCGGCTATCCCGCGATACCCAAGGGCACCATCCTGGAAAAGCGCGCTCATGTGCGCGATCACCTCGATCATCTCAGGAAGATCCTGATGTTCGAGCCGCGCGGTCACTACGACATGTATGGCGCGCTGCTGGTCGAGCCCGACCTGCCCGGCGCCGACCTCGCGGTGCTGTTCATGCACAATGAGGGCTATTCGACCATGTGCGGCCACGCCATCGTCGCGCTCGGCCGCTACGCCGTCGACGAGGGGCTGGTGGCGAGGCAGGAGCCGGTAACGACAGTCAACATCGAAGCGCCGTGCGGGCTGGTGGTGGCTTCGGTGGAGGTCAGGGATGGCAAGGCGGGGGCAGTGTCGTTCGAAAGCGTACCGGCCTTCCTGTTCGCCCGCGATCAGCAGATCGAACTGCCGGGCTACGGGGCGATCGGCTTCGACGTTGCCTATGGCGGCGCGTTCTACGCACTGGCCAATTGCCGCCAACTCGGCCTGGAATTCGGCAGGAGCCGCGTGCGCGATTTCGTCGATGCCGCGACCGCGCTGACGGAGAAGCTGAAGACAGAGTTCCCGCTGTCGCACCCCGATCACGCGGATCTCGCCTTTCTCTACGGCAGCATCCTGACCGACGGAAGGGATGCGTTTTCCGGCGACGAGACAAAAAACATCTGCGTCTTCGCCGAGGCCCAGGTCGACCGCTCGCCGACCGGCTCGGGCGTCACCGCGCGGCTGGCGGCCATGCATGCCAAGGGCGAGATCGCGATCGGGCAGGCACGGACCTTCGAGAGCATAGCCGGCTCGCGTTTTTCCGGCAGCGTGACACGGACGGCAAAGGCCGGACCGCATGACGCGATCATCGCCCGCGTCGGTGGCCGCGCCTATTATTCGGGCCGGGCCGAGTTCATCGTCGAGCCCGACGATGAACTCGGACGCGGCTTTCTACTGTTTTAAATCGGCGCGTGGCTCTCGCGCGCAGAAATCGCCTTGTGCAGATGCACCATCATGGCGGCGGCGAAAAGCGGCGTCACGAGATTGAGCAACGGCACGGCGAGGAAGGCGGCGATGAGCAGCCCGGCCAGGAACACCGTGCCGGCATATTTCCTGCGGAGCGTCCTGGCCTCGGTCTCCGGGCGAAAGCGCATGGCGGCGAATTCGAAGAACTCACGCCCGAGCAGATAGCCGTTGACGATGAAGAAGGCGGCGATGTTGATGCCCGGCACCAGCAGGAGCAGCAAGGCGACGATGTTGCCGAGGACGACGACGCCGAAGAATTTTATCGCCAGCACCAGCGAGCGCAGCCCCGGCATGGCGCGTCCGGGCGGATCGCCCGGATAGTCGGTGCGCTCGACCACCTCGGCGACATCGTCGAGGAACAGGCCGGCAATGATCGCCGTCACCGGCGCGATGAGCAGCGCCAGACCCAGCGCAAGGCCTATGCCGGCGACGACGACGCCCAGCCATCCGGCCCAGGACGGCAGGCCGGGCAACCACGCATCGATCCACGGCCAGGCCAGCCATTCGAACAGGCCCCGGATCGTGAACCACAGCGCGGCCAGCGCCAGCAGCGTCAGCCCCAGCGTCTTAACGAATACCGAGCGGAATTCGGGCGAGAACAGCCGGCTGGCGGCGGCGCGGGCGGCATCGAGGATCACGGCGTTTCCAATCCCATGTCAAACGGGCCCATGTCAAACGGGGCCCATGGCGAGCGGGACATCTGCGAGATAGGCGGAGACAGATCAAGTCACAAGCGCAACCTCGCAATGCGGCCCATCTGCCATTCGCCAAGATTTATCGAGTCACGACCTAGGCAAAGCCGCATCAAATCGCTAGACCCGCCTGCGGCCGGCGTGGCAGAAAGCCGGTGGGTTTTTGGCGGAGATATTGATGCCGGACTATGACGTGCTTTGCATCGGAAATGCCATTGTCGACATCATCGCCCAGTGCGACGAGGCATTCCTGGAAACGAACGGCATCATCAAGGGCGCGATGAACCTGATCGACACAAGCCGCGCCGAACTGCTCTACAGCCGCATGGGCCCGGCGATCGAAGCCTCCGGCGGCAGCGCCGGCAACACGGCGGCCGGCGTCGCCTCCTTCGGCGGCCGCGCCGCCTTCTTCGGCAAGGTCTCGAACGATCCGCTCGGCGAGATCTACGCCCACGACATCCACGCGCAGGGCGTCGCCTTCGACACCAGGCCGCTTCAGGGCGAACCGCCGACGGCACGCTCGATGATCTTCGTGACGCCGGACGGCGAGCGCTCGATGAACACCTATCTCGGCGCCTGCGTCGAGCTCGGCCCGGAGGATGTCGAAGCCGACAAGGCTTCCGGTGCGGCGGTCACCTATTTCGAAGGCTATCTGTGGGACCCGCCGCGCGCCAAGGAAGCGATCCGGCAGACGGCGAAGCTCGCGCATGCCGCCGGGCGCGAAGTGTCGATGACGCTGTCGGATTCGTTCTGCGTCGACCGCTACCGCGACGAGTTCCTCGACCTGATGCGCTCGGGCACCGTCGACATCGTCTTTGCCAACAGCCACGAGATCAAGTCGCTCTACCAGACCGCCTCCTTCGACGAGGCGCTGGCGCAGATCCGCAAGGACTGCAAGATCGCCGCCGTCACCCGCTCGGAAAAGGGCTCGGTGATCGTGCGTGGTGAGGAGACGGTCACCATCCAGGCGACGAAGATCAGGGAACTGGTCGACACGACCGGCGCCGGCGACCTCTATGCGGCCGGCTTCCTCTATGGCTATACGCAGGGCCGCGGCCTGAAGGCGTGCGGCGATCTCGGCTCGCTGGCAGCCGGGCTGGTGATCCAGCAGCTCGGGCCAAGGCCGCGGCAGAACCTGCGCAGAGAGGCCGAGCAGGCGGGGCTGATTTAGGGCACCCCTTTTTCCTTCTCCCCTTGTTGTGGGAGAAGGGGAAGCACCGCTATCTCACCCCGCGCCTGAGGCAATCCATGGCAGATCAGATAGGTTCTGGCAGCGCGCGACCCCGGCCTTGATGCGCGACTGCGTAGACGCCGACATCGTCGCCATTGGGCGCACTGCGCGAACCGCAACAATTCAGTCGAGTTTCGGCAGCCGTCCGAAACAGCCCGGGGCGAAAAGCCGCGCCATGGCGCGAACCCAAAACAGCCGGTTGCAGCAAATATGGTCGCTGATTTTTGCCTTCAAGCCCCTGCGGTATACGCCGCAATGGCCGCCATATTCACGATGTCCGAGTCCTTGGCGTTCAGCGAGACGATCTGTACCGGCTTGTTCAAGCCGACCAACAGCGGGCCGATGACGGTCGAGCCGCCGAGCTCCTGCAGCATCTTGGTCGAGATCGAGGCCGAGTGGAAGGCCGGCATGATCAGCACATTGGCCGGGCCGGTGAGCCGGATGAACGGATATTGCGCCATGGCGCGGGCGTTGAGCGCCACGTCGGCGGCCATCTCGCCGTCATATTCGAAATCGACGCGCCTTTTGTCGAGGATGCGCACTGCTTCCTGGACGCGCTCGGAGCGCTCGCCCTGCGGATGGCCGAAGGTGGAATAGGCGAGCATCGCCAGGCGTGGCTCGTAGCCCATGCGGCGGGCAAAGCCGGCGGTCTCCTCGGCGATGTCGGCGATCTCGATGGCGTTCGGCATATCGTGCACGGCGGTGTCGGCGACCAGCACGGTGCGCCCTCGCGCCAGCACGATCGAAACGCCGATGACGCAGTGGCCGGGCTTGGCGTCGATAACGCGGCGGATGTCGTCGAGCGCGGTCGAATAGTTGCGGGTGACGCCAGTGACGATGCCGTCGGCGTCGCCCAGCGCCACCATGCAGGCGGCGAAATGGTTGCGGTCGTTGTTGATCAGGCGCTGGCAGTCGCGGAACAGGAAGCCCTTGCGCTGCATGCGCTCGTACAGATAGTCGGTGTAGACGCTGTTGCGGCGCGACAGCCTGGCGTTGATGATCTCGATGCCCTGCTTGTTGAGCTCGATGCCGGCATGCTTGGCGTTCTCCTTGATAACGTCGTCGCGGCCGAGCAGGATGGCGGTGCCGAGCCGCTGGTTCACATAGGAGACGGCGGCGCGCATGACCTGTTCCTCCTCGCCCTCGGCGAAGACGATGCGCTTGGGCTGGCGGCGCACGCGGTCGTAGATGCGCTGCAGCGTCGAGGCGATCGGATCGCGGCGGGCGGACAGCTCCTGCGCGTAGCGGTCGAGATTGAGGATCGGCTTGCGGGCGACGCCGCTATCCATCGCGGCCTTGGCCACCGCAAGCGGAATGGCGGAGATCAGGCGCGGGTCGAACGGCACCGGGATGATGTAGCTGGGGCCGAATTTTGGCCGGTTGCCCTGATAGGCGGCGGCGACGTCGTCGGGCACGTCCTGGCGCGCCAGCTCGGCGAGCGCACGTGCAGCGGCGATCTTCATGTCGTCATTGATGGTGGTGGCGCGCACATCCAGCGCGCCGCGGAAGATATAGGGGAAGCCAAGCACGTTGTTGACCTGGTTCGGATAGTCCGAACGGCCGGTGGCCATGATGGCGTCGGTGCGGATCTTGGCCACTTCCTCCGGGGTGATCTCCGGGTCGGGATTGGCCATGGCGAAGATGATCGGGTTCTTGGCCATCGACTGCACCATCTTGGTGGTCAGCGCGCCCTTGGCGGAGAGGCCGAGGAAGACATCGGCGCCGTCGAGCGCCTCGGCCAGCGAGCGCGCCTCGGTCTTGACCGCATGCGCCGACTTCCACTGGTTCATGCCTTCGGTGCGACCCTGGAAGACCACGCCCTTGGTGTCGCACAGGATGATATTCTCCGGCGCAAAGCCCATCGCCTTCATCAGCTCGATGCAGGCGATGCCGGCCGCACCCGCGCCATTGCAGACCATTTTGGTGGTCTTCATGTCGCGGCCGGTGATCTCCAGCGCATTGATCAGGCCGGCGGCCGAGATGATGGCCGTGCCGTGCTGGTCGTCATGGAAGACCGGAATATCCATCAATTCGCGCAGCCGCTGCTCGATGATGAAGCATTCCGGCGCCTTGATGTCCTCAAGGTTGATGCCGCCGAAGGAAGGGCCGAGATAGCGCACGCAGTTGATGAATTCGTCGGCATCCTCGGTGTCGACCTCGAGATCGATGGAATCGACATCGGCGAAGCGCTTGAACAGCACCGCCTTGCCCTCCATGACCGGCTTGGAAGCCAGCGCGCCGAGATTGCCGAGACCGAGGATGGCGGTGCCGTTGGAAATGACGGCGACCATGTTGCCGCGCGTCGTGTAGTCGAAAGCGCGGCTTGGGTCCTCGGCGATGGCAAGGACGGGAACCGCGACGCCCGGCGAATAGGCGAGGCTCAAATCGCGCTGCGTCGCCATCGGTTTGGTGGCGACGATCTCCAGCTTGCCGGGGCGGCCCATGGCGTGGAACTCCAGCGCCTCCTGGGCGCTGACGGAGGGGCCGTTGTTTTCGGTTTTCCTGGCCATGATGCTTTTGATTTCCTCGCCGGTACGGCACCGCTTGAGACGGGTGCTTTTTGTGGAGTTCCGAATTAAGGCCACATGCCGCCGCTGTAAACCGCCAAGCGGTGCGGAATCGCGGTCGTGCGCACTCTCAATCGGCTGGGGAGGCGAGCGCGGCAAGCTCCCGCGCATGGTCGCGCACCGGCGCCCACCGCATTAGCGCAGAGGTCGGGGGAAATGGCCATTGCGAGAGCGACGGCGCGTCGCTGCCCATGCGCCGCAGCAGCGCCGACAGATAGGCCATCAGCTCCAGCCGCTGCGCGCGCACCTTTTCCAGCGTGCGGGCGCGGATCTCCTGGCGCGGAATGGCGCGGTCGCGCAGCGTCTCGACAGCCTTCCTGATCGCGGTGGGTTCCGGCTCGGCGATCAGGCAATAGTCCCGATCGAAATAGACGTCGCGCCCGCCAAGGCTCGGTGTCGAGACGATCGGCAGCCCGGCCATCAGATATTCCATGCTGGAGTACATCGCCCCTTCCGCCGCCGACAGGCAGAGCCCGACCGCGGCCTGGTTGTAGACGCGGTTGACTTCTTCCTGAGACAGGCTCGCGGTCATGCCGTCGACGATCGGATTGGCGATGCGATGGAGCGGCGATTGCGCCTGCAGGCGGCGGAGGAAGGCGCGGGCGCCGGAAGGCGGCAGTTCGCCGATCGACGTGGCGATGTGAACGAGCCTTTCGATATCGAAGGCGAGGTAATGCCGCTTGGTGTGGGATATGCGGCCGGTATAGACAGCGTCGAACTCGACCGGTACGTCCGGCAGCGGCCGGAACACATCCTCCGATATCATCAGATTGTGATTGGAAAAGATCGCGGTGCCGCCAACCGCTGCGATCAGGCGGCGCTCCTCCCCGGTGTTGCAGAGGAAGATGACCTCATGATCAGGGCAAAGCCTGGCATACCAGGCGAGATCCCGGCCGATCTGGTCGACGACGGCCGGCCGCTCCAGGGTCCAGCTTGGCATCAGCAGGAATGTGGCACCCCGCGACGCCAGGCGCCGGCCGATGGCGGCGACGGAATAGAACGGGCGCGGTCCGCCCACCGGCGTATACAACACCAGCGGATCGCGGCTGACCACATGCACGGAAACCTGGATGCCGCCGTCGAGGTCGGACAGGGGACCGCGGGACGGGAGAATGAAAGGAAACCGCTTTTGCGCCGAGAGCCTGAGCTTGTCGGCGGTCCGGTTGGCGCGGCGCGCCGCCTTGAGCAGCATGTGCTGCAACGGCGATCCGACAGGACCGATCATCTCCTCGAACGTCTCGTGCCTGTCCTTGTCCACCGCGCCCGCCAAGCTCCGATCCCGGACGATCAATATTGAGCATTCCGGCGCGAGGCAATGCCGGCGCGCTGCCCGTTACCGCGTTCGAGATCGCGGTTTCCCCTGTTTTTCAATCCGCCGGCATTAAATCGCGCCGTCACATCTGCTAGCGTGCCGGCATGAACATGCACATGCCGACCGAGCCCGACGCACCGGAGGCGACGACGCCCGCGCCCGTCGCGGGCGGCGGCGCCACGCCGATGATCGAGCAGTTTATCGAGATCAAGGCGGCGAACCCGGATTCGCTGCTGTTCTACCGCATGGGCGACTTCTACGAGCTGTTCTTCGACGACGCCGAAAAGGCGAGCCGGGCGCTGGGCATCGTGCTGACCAAGCGCGGCAAGCACCAGGGCCACGACATTCCGATGTGCGGCGTGCCGGTGCATGCGGCCGACGACTATCTGCAGAAGCTGATCGGACAAGGGTTCCGCGTCGCCGTCTGCGAGCAGATCGAGGATCCGGCGGAGGCCAAGAAACGCGGCGGCAAATCGGTGGTGCGCCGCGACGTGGTGCGGCTGGTGACGCCCGGCACCATCACCGAGGACAAATTGCTGGCGCCGTCGGAATCCAGTTTCCTGATGGCGCTGGGGCGGGTCAAGGGCGGTAGCAGTGACCACTCCTTCGCGCTGGCCTGGATCGAAATCTCGACCGGCAGCTTCCGCGTGGCCGAGACCACCGCCGACCGGCTGCTCGCCGATGTGTTCCGCGTCGACCCGCGCGAATTGATCGTCGCCGAGCCGGTGTTTTACGACCCGGAGCTGAAACCGGTGTTCGACGTGCTTGGCCGCGTCGCCAGTCCGCAGCCGCCGTCGCTGTTCGATTCGGCGTCTGCCGCGGGGCGCATCGCCCGCTTCTTCGAGGTGGCGACGCCTGACAGTTTCGGCACGTTTTCGCGCGCCGAGCTGTCGGCGATCTCCGGCGCCATCGCCTATGTCGAGAAGACGCAGAAGGCAGAGCGGCCGCCGCTGTCGCGGCCCGAACGCGAGGAGCAGGGCTCGACGCTGTTCATCGACCCGGCGACGCGCGCCAATCTGGAGCTGCTGCGCACCTTGTCCGGCAGCCGCGACGGCTCGCTGTTCAAGGCGATCGACCGCACGGTGACCGGTGGCGGCGCAAGGCTGCTCGCCGACCGGCTGATGGCGCCGCTGACCGACCCGGCGGCGATCGGCGCCAGGCTGGACTCGGTGTCGCTCTTCCGTGCCGAGACGCGACTCTGCCAGGCAGTGCGATCGAGCCTGAAAAGCGTCGCCGACATGCCGCGCGCGCTGTCCAGGCTGGCGCTCAATCGCGGCGGCCCGCGCGATCTCGGTGCGCTGCGCGCCGGCTTCGAGGCGGCGGGCACGATTGCCGAATTGTTTGGAGAAACCGCACTGCCCGTGGAGCTGGAGGCGGCGCTTGATGCCATCAAGGCATTGCCGCACGCGCTGGCCAACCATCTGGCGCAGGCGCTCGGCGAGGAATTGCCGCTGCTGAAGCGCGACGGCGGCTTCATCCGCGGCGACTACAATGCCGAACTCGATGAGATGCGGGCGCTGCGCGATGAGTCGCGAAAAGTGATTGCCGGGCTGGAGCGCTCGCTGATCGAGGAGACCGGCATCCGCTCGCTGAAAATCCGGCACAACAATGTGCTGGGGTACTATATCGAGGTGACCGCCAACCACCATTCGATCATGACCGGCAGCGACGGGGCGAAGGCGCGGTTCATCCATCGCCAGACGATGGCCAACGCCATGCGCTTCACCACGACGGAGCTGGCCGAGCTGGAATCGAAGATCGCCAATGCCGCCGACCGGGCGCTGAGCATCGAGCTTGCCGCCTTCGACCGGCTGACGGCAGAAGCGGTCGGTGAGGCGGATAAAATCCGCGCCGGCGCCGAGGCGCTTGCCGTGCTCGACGTCTCGGCAGCCCTTGCCCTGCTTTCGGAAAGCGAAGCGTGGTGCCGGCCGGTGGTGGATGCAGGCCTTGCCTTCGAGATTTCGGGCGGGCGGCACCCGGTGGTCGAGCAGGCGCTGCGGCGTTCGGGCGAAGGCCCGTTCGTCGCCAATGATTGCGATCTGTCGCCGGAAGATGGGGCGAAGAACGGCGCGATCTGGCTTTTGACCGGCCCCAACATGGGCGGCAAGTCGACTTTCCTCAGGCAGAACGCGCTGATCGCCATCCTTGCGCAGACCGGCTCGTTCGTGCCGGCGGCATCAGCCCATATCGGCGTGGTCGACCGGCTGTTCTCGCGGGTCGGCGCCTCCGACGACCTGGCGCGCGGCCGCTCGACCTTCATGGTCGAGATGGTGGAAACGGCGGCGATCCTCAACCAGGCCGGCGAGCGCGCGCTGGTCATCCTCGACGAGATCGGTCGCGGCACCGCGACCTTCGACGGCCTGTCGATCGCCTGGGCGGCGGTCGAATATCTGCACGAGAAGAACCGCTGCCGGGCGATCTTCGCTACCCATTTCCACGAGATGACGGCGCTGGCGGGGAAACTGCCGCGGCTGCACAACGTCACCATGCGGGTCAAGGAATGGGAGGGCGACGTCGTCTTCCTGCACGAGGTCGGCAAGGGTGCGGCCGACCGCTCCTATGGCGTGCAGGTGGCGCGGCTGGCCGGCCTGCCGGAAGCCGTGGTTGGCCGCGCCAAGGAAGTTCTGCACCAGCTGGAAGAAGGCGAGGTTTCGGGCAAGGCCAACCGGCTGGTCGACGACCTGCCGCTGTTTGCGGTGGCGGTGAAGCGGGAAGTACCTAGGCCGGTGAAGGACGATGCGCTGGGTGCCGCACTCGGCGCGATCAACCCTGACGAGATGACGCCGAGGGAGGCGCTGGAGGCGCTGTACAGGCTGAAGGGGCTGGCGGGGAGGTAGATGGCGAGTTGCTTCGTCCGACGGCGTTCCTTCGCACCCCCTCTGTCCTGCCGGACATCTCCCCCGCAAGGGGGAGATCGGCAGCTTTGCCGACTGCGCTCTTCCTGCAACGTCGGCGATTGGCGAAAGCGATGACGACATCCAATCTCCCCCCTTGCGGGGGAGATGTCCGGCAGGACAGAGGGGGGTGGGCGGGAACGCGGCCTGAGCCACTACCCTCAAATCATCTCCAAACCACGCTTGCGGGTCGGCGGCGGGAAGGCGCGGTCGAGATCGGCGAGATCTTCCGGGGTGAGCTCGATGTCGAGCGCGGCGACGTTCTGGCGGACATGCTCCTGTCGGCTGGCCTTGGGAATGGCGATGACGCCGTCCTGGCGCATCACCCAGGCAAGCGCGATTTGCGCCGGCGTGGCGTCGTGGCGGGCGGCGATGGCTTCGAGCCTGGCGTTGCGCGCCAGCGCGCCCTGATCGACCGGCGAATAGGCCATCAGCGGAATGCCGCGCTGCCGGCTCCAGGGCGAAAGGTCGAATTCGGGGCCGCGCTGGGACAGATTGTAGAGGATCTGGTTGGTCTGGACATAGCCGCCGTCCGGCAGGTCGACCAGTTGCTCCATCTCGTGGGTGTCGAAATTGCTGACGCCCCAGTGGCGAATCTTGCCGGCCTTCTTCAAGGCTTCGAAGGCCTCGACGGTTTCCTCCAGCGGCACGCTGCCGGGCCAATGCAGCAGATAGAGATCGATGCGATCGGTGGCGAGGCGCTTCAGGCTGTTCTCGCAGGCGCGCGCCACGCCGGCGCGCGAGGCGTTGGACGGCAGCACCTTGGAGACCAGGACGGTCTCGTCGCGGCGCCTGGCAATGGCCTCCGCCACCACTTCCTCGGCGCCGCCGCTGGCATACATTTCGGCTGTGTCGATCAGCGTCATGCCGAGGTCCAGCCCGAGCTTCAGGGCGTTCACCTCATCGGCACGGCGACGAGCATCCTCGCCCATCTTCCACGTGCCCTGGCCAAGCACCGGAACGGCTTCGCCGGAGGGCAGCGTGGTCGTTCTTATTACTGATGGCATGGCGTGCTCCCGGCATGATCGGCGCGCATCGCACCACAACCGCCGGGAGAAATCCAGATGACGGTCCGGACTCCGATCACGGCGGGCGCGATCACTTCGCCGGATAGGCGGCGAGCCAGGCCTGCAACTGCTTGATCTCGGCTTCCTGCGCGGCGATGACCGCTTCGGCCAGCTTGCGGATTTCCGGATCCTTGCCGTTGGCAAGCTCGACCTTGGCCATGTCGATCGCCGCCTGGTGATGCGGGATCATGCGGCGGGCGAAGTCGACATCGGCGTTGCCGGAAGATTCGATCGCCATCATGTCGGCGTGCATCTTGTCCATCGCCGCCTTGTAGCCATCGGTGGAAGGGCTTTGCGCGCTCATCGCGCCCATGTCGTGTTTCATTTCTTGGGACTGCGCCGGCATACTTTCGAGAAAAACGGCAAGCAGCATTCCCGCCGCCATCAGCAACAGCACGATCTTTTTAGCCAAGGTCATCCACAATCTCCTGTTGAATGGATTTCGTATTTGGGGGCTTCACTCAGAGTTTCAACGTCCTGAGCCGCAAAGCGCTGGCGATGACCGACACCGAGGACAGGCTCATCGCCGCTGCCGCCACCATCGGCGACAACAGCGTCCCGGTGAGCGGATAGAGCACGCCGGCCGCGACCGGCACGCCAAGCACATTGTAGAGGAAGGCGAAAAACAGGTTCTGGCGGATGTTGCGGATGGTTGCCTGGGCGAGCGTTCGGGCCCGGACGATGCCGTTGAGATCGCCCTTGACCAGCGTGATCCCGGCGCTTTCGACCGCGACATCGGCGCCGGTGCCCATGGCGATACCGACATCGGCGGCGGCCAGCGCCGGTGCGTCGTTGACGCCGTCGCCGGCCATCGCCACCCCGGCGCCCCTGGCGCGCAGTTCCTCGACAAGTGCTGCTTTCTGTTCCGGCAGCAGCCCGGCACGCACTTCGTCGATGCCAAGCTTCTTCGCGATGGCCCTGGCGGTGCGCTCATTGTCGCCGGTCGCCATGATGATCTTCAGCCCGCGGCCGTGCAGCGCCCTGATCGCCTCGGCCGTCGTCGCCTTGATCGGGTCGGCGACAGCGACAAGGCCGGCCAGCTTCTTGCCGAAAGCAACGAACATCACGGTCTTGCCGTCGACCTGCAGCGCCTCAGCAGCGGCCGAGAGCGATGCGGTGTCGATGCCGAGATCGGCCATCATCGCGGCATTGCCGAGCACGACCTTCTTTCCCGACACCATACCGGAAACGCCCTTGCCGGTGACCGCCTCGAAATCGCGGGCCTCTGAGACCTTCAAGCCCCGTTCGCCGGCGCCCTCGACGATGGCCTCGGCCAGCGGATGCTCCGAGCCTTTTTCCAGCGCGGCGGCGAGTGCCAGCAGTTCGTCTTCCAACAGGCCTTCGACTGCGACGACATCGGTCAATTTCGGCCGGCCTTCGGTCAGCGTTCCGGTCTTGTCGACGATCAGCGTGTCGACCGAAGCAAAACGTTCGAGTGCGGCCGCCTCCTTGATCAGCACGCCGGCATGCGCACCGCGTCCGGTGGCGGTCATGATCGACATCGGCGTGGCAAGACCGAGCGCGCATGGACAGGCGATGATCAATACCGAGACCGCCGAGACGATGGCAAAGACCAGGCTGGGCTGCGGGCCGAAGACCGCCCATGCGACGAAGGCAAGGATCGCGACCAGCACCACGGCCGGTACGAAGTAGAAGGAGACGCGGTCGGCCAAGCCCTGAATCGGCGCGCGCGAGCGCTGCGCCTTGGCGACAAGCTCGACGATCCGGGCCAGCGTGGTCTCAGCGCCGATCCGCTCGGCGCGCATGATCAGCGAGCCGTTCTTGTTGAGCGTGCCGCCGGTCAAAGCATCGCCTCGGTTTTTCGACCGGCAGCGGCTCGCCTGTGATCATCGATTCGTCGATGGAAGAGCGGCCCTCGAGCACGATGCCGTCGACCGGCACGGCATCGCCGGGGCGGATGCGCAGGCGGTCGCCGGCTTTGACCGCGTCGAGCGGCACGTCGTTTTCGGAGCCGTCCTCGCCAATCCGCCGCGCCGTCTTCGGCGCAAGGTCGAGCAGCGCGCGGATCGCCGAGCCGGTTTTTTCCCGGGCGCGCAGTTCCAGCACCTGGCCCAGGAACACCAGCGCCACGATGACGGCGGCCGCCTCGAAATAGACCGGCACGGTGCCGTCATGACCGCGGAACTGGTGCGGGAAGATGTCCGGAAACAGCGTGGCGACGACGCTGTAGACATAAGCGGCGCCAACGCCGAGCGAAATCAGCGTCCACATGTTGGGGCTGCGGTTGAGAACCGAATCCCAGCCGCGATGGAAGAAGGGAAAGGCGGCCCACAGCACCACCGGGCTCGCCAGCACCAGTTCCAGCCAGACCTTCGTCCGATCGTCGATGAAGGCTTGAAAGGTCAGACCGAGCATCGGCGCCATGGCAATGATCAGCAACGGCACGGACAGCGCCGCGCTTACCCAGAAGCGCCTGGTGAAGTCGATCAGCTCCGGGTTCGGGCCTTCATCGCCGCTCGGCACGCCCATCGGTTCCAGCGCCATGCCGCAGATCGGGCAGGAGCCCGGCTTGTCGCGGACGATTTGCGGATGCATCGGGCAGGTGTATTGCGTGCCTTTCGGCATCGCCCGCGATTCCGGCCTGTCGCCAAGATATTTTGCCGGCTCCGCCTCGAATTTCGCCTGGCAAGCGGCCGAACAGAAATAGAAGCCCTGGCCCTCGTGCCGGAAAAAGTGCTTCGCGGTGGCGCGGTCCACGCTCATGCCGCAGACGGGATCGATGGCCGTCAGGTATTTCTCCGGCTCGGCGACGAATTTCTGGCGGCAGCGCTCGCTGCAAAAATGATGGAGCTGACCGCCATGCTCGGCCGTCGGCTTGCCGGCGGCAGGATCGACGGTCATGCCGCAGACCGGATCGCGGACGACGGCATCCGCGGCGGACGGAGCTTCCTTCGCCGAGCAGCAGCCGCCATGCGCGCGATGATCGTGGCCGGAATGGGTCATGCGAAAAGCCTCTGTGTCTCGATCTCTAGGCGGAAGTAGTGCTTCCAGTAACTGGAAGGTCAAGGGGCCGGCTTCGATTTTTCGCAACTGCCCCACTTCGATCCGCATGAGCGGAAAAAACCGCACGCTTATGCGCCGGTGTGCTATGGACGCCACCACTTTTGGACAACCGCGTCGATCCCGTTCAAATGAAATGTCTGGTCATCAACCTCGATCGGTCCCGCGACAGGCTCGCCCACATGACGGCCGAGTTTGCCCGGATCGGCGTTGCGTTGGAACGGGTTGCGGCGATCGACGCGCAGGATCGGCCCGACCTCGCCCTTATGCCGCTGCGCGTCAAGCGCAAATCGCCGCTGCGCATGACGGACGCCGAGATCGCCTGCTTCCTCAGCCATAGAGCTTGCTGGGCGATCATCGCGGCCGGCGACGATGCCTACGGCGCCATCTTCGAGGACGATATCGTCTTTTCGGCGAAGGCCGGCGCATTGCTTGCCGATGCCGGCTGGATTCCGGCCGATGCCGATATCGTCAAGCTGGAGACGTTCTTCAAGAAAACGACTATCGCGCGAAAGCGCGTTTCGGCAGGTCACGGCTTTTTCATGTCCAGGCTCCACCGAACCCATATCGGCACAGCCGGCTACATCCTTTCAAGGCAAGCCGCGCGCGACCTTGTCGATGCCACGGGGGACATCGGCATTCCGGTCGATCACGTCGTCTTCAACCCGAGCCTGGCAACGTCGTCCAGCAAGACCATCTACCAGCTCGTTCCGGCGCTTTGCGCGCAGGACCAGTTCCTGGGCGACAGGGCTGTCGGAATGCCGAGCCTGCTCAAGCAGGATCGCGGCGAGCAGCGTGACGTAATCGAGATGATCAAAAGACGCAGGAAGACGGGATTGAACAAAATCAGGACCGAGATCAAGCGGATAGCGGAACAGATTTCCGACCTCTGCCGGCTGCGGCAAGAGACAATCATCCCATTCGACTATCGCGGAGAACGTATCCGCCCGCCCCATACCCAGCGCCGCGAAAACGCGCTATAGACGCCGCCGAAACGGCGAGGCCGACCAGCACTTATGGCAAAAATAACCCTGAAGCTCGACGAATTGATCGACGGCGAAGCCTTGCGCCGCGACATGACCGCGCTGACCACGGCCACGGCAGGCAACGGCGCCGGGCAGGCTGCGCGTAGCGGCGTTCTCCAGCTTCTCAAAAGCCGGCTCAACGAGGGCCGCACGATCGCCGAACGCATGCTGATGGAGGATGGCGGCGGCACCGCCTGCGCCGCCCGGCTGTCGCATCTCATGGACGAAATCATCCGCGCGCTTTACGATTTCGCGGCGACCCATGTCTATCGCGTGAAAAACCCGTCATCGGCCGAACGCATGGCCGTCGTCGCGGTCGGCGGCTATGGTCGCGGCACGCTGGCGCCGGGGTCCGACATCGATCTCTTGTTCCTGCTGCCCTACAAGCAGACGCCATGGGGCGAGCAGATCGTCGAATACATGCTCTATATGCTGTGGGATCTCGGGCTGAAGGTCGGCCACGCCACCCGCAACATCGACGAATGCCTCAGGCTGTCGCGCACCGACATCACCATCCGCACCTCGATCCTGGAAGCGCGCTTCCTGTGGGGCGAGCAGAAGCTCTATGACGAGCTCCTGCTGCGCTTCGACCGCGAGGTGGTGCGCACGACCGGCCCTGAATATGTGCAGGCCAAGCTCGCCGAGCGCGACGAGCGCCATGCCAAGGCCGGCGAAAGCCGCTATCTCGTCGAACCCAATGTCAAGGACGGCAAGGGCGGCCTGCGCGACCTGCAGACGCTGTTCTGGATCGGCAAGTATTTCTACCGGGTGCGCACCGGCGAGGAGCTGGTCGACAAGGGCGTCTTCACCGATGCCGAGTACCGGGAATTCCAGAAGGCCGAGGATTTCCTGTGGGCCGTGCGCTGCCACATGCATTTCCTCACCGGCAAGGCCGAGGAGCGGCTGCACTTCGACATCCAGCGCGAAATCGCCGAGCGGCTGGGCTACACCACCCATCCGGGCCTGTCGGCGGTCGAGCGCTTCATGAAGCACTACTTCCTCGTCGCCAAGGATGTTGGAGACCTGACCCGCATCTTCTGCGCGGCGCTCGAGGAGGAGCAGGCCAAGCATGTGCCGGGTTTCAACCGCATCTTCCTCACCTTCTCGCGCCGCAAGCGCAAGCTTGCCGGCACGTCCGATTTCATTGTCGACAACCACCGTATCAACATCGCCGACGACCAGGTGTTCGAGCGCGATCCGGTCAATCTCTTGAGGCTGTTCTGGTTCGCCGACAAGCACGGGCTGGAGTTCCATCCCGATGCGCTGAAGCTTCTGACCCGGTCGCTCGGCCTTGTCGGCAAGGCGCTGCGCCGCGACGAGGAGGCCAACCGGCTGTTCCTCGACATATTGACCTCGGACCGCAATGCCGAGCTCAATCTCAGGCGCATGAACGAGGCGGGCTTGCTCGCAAAGCTGATCCCGGATTTCGGCAAGATCGTCGCCATGATGCAGTTTTCGATGTACCACCACTATACGGTCGACGAGCACCTGATCCGCTGCATCGGCGTGCTGGCCGAAATCGAGCGCGGCGACGGCGAAAAGCTCCATCCGCTCTCGCACACACTGATGCCGGGGCTGAGGAAGAGCCGCGAGGCGCTCTATGTCGCGGTGCTCCTGCACGACATCGCCAAGGGACGACCGGAGGACCATTCCGAGGTGGGCGCCCGGATCGCGCGGCGCATCTGCCCGCATATGGGGCTCTCGCCAGCCGATACCGAAACGGTCGCCTGGCTGGTCGAGAACCATCTCGTGATGTCGATGACGGCGCAGACCCGCGACCTCAACGACCGCAAGACGATCGAGGATTTCGCGGCGATCGTGCAATCGGTCGAGCGGCTCAAGATGCTGCTGATCCTCACCGTCTGCGATATCAGGGGCGTCGGCCCGGGCGTGTGGAACGGCTGGAAAGGGCAATTGCTGCGCACGCTCTACTACGAGACCGAGCTATTGCTGACCGGCGGATTCTCGGAAGTGTCGCGCGCCAAGCGGACGGCCGCGGCGCGCGAACGGCTGGCCGAGGCGCTTGCCGAATGGCCCGAAAAGGCCCGCAAGCGCTATGTCGGCCTGCATTACGAGAACTATCTGCTGACGGTCGATCTCGCCGACCAGCTCCGCCATGCCGAATTCATCCGCGAGGCGGATGCGTCGGGCAAGAAGCTGGCCACCATGGTCAAGACCCATCAGTTCGAGGCGGTGACCGAGATCACCGTTCTGGCGCAGGATCATCCGCGCCTGCTTTCGGTCATCGCCGGGGCCTGCGTGGCGGCCGGCGGCAACATCGTCGACGCGCAGATCTTCACCACCTCCGATGGGCGGGCGCTGGACACCATCCTGATCTCGAGGGAATTCGACCTTGACGAAGACGAGCGCCGCCGCGCCGAGCGCGTCGGCCGGCTGATCGAGGACGTGCTGTCAGGCAAGAGCTGGCTGCCAGAGATGATCGAGAAACGCACCAAGCCGCGGCGCGGCGCCAAGGTGTTCCGCATTCCGCCGCGCGCCGAAATCCGCAACACGCTGTCGAACCGGTTTTCCGTGATCGAGGTCGAGGGGCTGGACCGGCCGGGCCTGCTTTCGGAGATCACCGGGGTGCTGTCGGACCTGTCGCTCGACATCGCGTCGGCCCATATCACCACCTTCGGCGAGAAGGTCATCGACACTTTCTACGTCACCGACCTTACCGGCCAGAAGATCGACAGCCCGGCGCGCACCACCGCCATCCATAACAGGCTGATCGCAGCACTCGAAGGCACAGTGCCCGAGCGTGGCGGCAAGGCCAAGGCGGCCGCCGAGTGACGACGACCATCTATTTGTCCCAATCCCACAGGCAGTCTCCAAGCGCATGAGCCTTGTCAAAAAATTCGCTACCGTCGCTTCCGGCACGTTGATGAGCCGCGCCCTCGGCTTCGGCCGCGAGATGCTGATGGCCGCCGCACTCGGCACCGGGCCGATCGCCGACGCCTTCAACGCGGCCTTCCAGTTCCCCAACACCTTTCGCCGGCTGTTCGCTGAAGGCGCCTTCAACGCCGCCTTCGTGCCGCTTTTCGCCAAGGAGATCGAGACCCACGGCACCGACGGCGCCAAGCGCTTTTCCGAAGAGGTGTTCGGCGTGCTGTTCACGGCGCTTTTGGCGCTGACCATTGCCATGGAACTGGCGATGCCGCTGATCGTGCGCTACCTGGTGGCACCGGGCTTTGCCGACACGCCTGGAAAATTCGATATGACGGTGGCGCTGGCGACCGTCATGTTTCCCTATCTGATCTGCATGTCGCTGGGCGCGATGATGGCGGGCATGCTGAATTCGCTGCGCCGCTATTTCGCCGCCGCGGTGGCGCCGGTGTTCCTCAACATCATCCTGATCGGCGTGCTCGCCTATGCCTGGTACAAGGGATCGGATGCCCGCACCGTCGGCTTCGGGCTGGCCTGGGGCGTGCTGGCGGCAGGGGTGGTGCAACTGGCGATCGTCTGGGTGGCGGTGCGCCATGCCGGCATCTCGATCGGTTTCCGGCGGCCGAAAATGACGCCCAACGTCGAGCGGCTGCTGATCCTGGCGCTGCCGGCGGCGATCACCGGCGGCATCACCCAGATCAACCAGCTGATCGGCACGGCGATCGCCTCGGCGCAGGACAGTGCCGTGTCGTCGCTCGCCTATGCCGATCGCATCTACCAATTGCCGCTCGGCGTCGTCGGCGTGGCGGTCGCCATCGTGCTTCTGCCGGAACTGTCGCGGGCGCTGAAGTCGGGCAATCTGATCGAAGCGGCCAATCTGCAGAACCGCTCGGTCGAGTTCACGCTGTTCCTGACCTTGCCGGCGGCGGCCGCTCTTCTGGTCATGTCCGAGCCGATCGTGCGGCTGGTCTATGAGCGCGGGGCGTTTGCCGCCAGCGGCTCGACGCCGATCGTGGCGGCGATCCTGGCGATCTTCGGCCTCGGCCTGCCGGCCTTCGTGCTGATCAAGGCATTCACGCCAGGCTATTTCGCCCGCGAGGACACGCGCACGCCGATGATCTTCGCCGCCATCTCGGTGGCGGTGAACGTCACCACCGCGCTGAGCCTTTTCCCGTCAATGGGCGCGCCGGGTATTGCGGTCGCTTCCGCCGTCGCCGGCTGGGTCAATGCGCTGATGCTGCTCGGCGTGCTGATCCGCCGCGGCCATTGGGGCCGCGATGTACCGCTCCTGAAACGCATTCCGCGGCTGGTGCTGTCGGCGGCGGTGATGGGGGCTGCGCTCTATTTTGCCGAGCACTGGTTCGCCGCCAGATTGGCGTCGGGTTCGCCGCTGGTCACCAAGGCGGTAACGCTTCTTTCTTTGATTGCCGGCGGGGCGCTGCTCTATTTCGTCACCGCCTTCGCCACCGGCGGCGCCGATTTCGGCATGATCAGGCGGAATATGGCACGGAAGGGATCGTCGCCTGTCAGGGAACAGTCTCCAGATCCGTAAGCCGGAATTCGTCCGCCGTCGAAAGCATCGGAACGGCGTAGTAGCGCGCGCAAGCATAGTGGAAACAGTCCGCCATGTTCAGGCGGATGGCGTTGTTGCGAAACCGCGACGCGGCCTCAACGGACAGAGACGTTGCGTCAGAGGCAGGCGGAAGCTCCCGCAAGGCGATTGCCCGCTCTTCGAGAAAACGGCTGACGATCTTCAGGCTTACAGCGACCGGTATGGCCAGCTTTTCCGATCGCGAAAGCGCCATCGCGGCTTCCCAAACGGCAATTGCCGACGTGAATGGAGCCGACGCTTCCATGACCGCCTGCGCGCAGCGCTCGGCTTCAGCCTCGTGGCTCAACATCGCAACGATGGCGGCGGCGTCGATAAACATCAGTCTTCGCCGGACAATTCGTCGTAGACCGAGCGCGGCAGCGGGTCGCGCGCCTGGTTGCTCAGCTCAATCCCGAACTCGGCCCGGAGCCGCGCCGCCGTCTCCAGCGGCGTCTCGCGGTTGCGGCGGCGCTCCAGGGCCTCACGCATGGCGATCACGATAGCCTCGGTGATCCCGACGCCCTCGATCCTGGCGAAGGCGCGCGTCAGGCTGTCCGCCTCCTTGTTGTTGATATTGATGGTCATCGCTTCCGCCTAGTGAATGATGTAGCAGAAAGTATGTAGCAATCCACATCATTATGTCAACAAGCTTGCTAGCTATTGACCTTCCAGGAGCCTCTTGATCCTCCCTTCGCTCTCGTCCATAAGCGCGCCGTCGCAAGACTTTCGCCGCGCGCGAAACGGCCCTCCACAAGCCATGAGGAAACCCATGACCGCCTTCAAACCGCTCGTCTTTTCCGGCGTTCAGCCGACCGGCAATCTGCATCTCGGCAATTATCTCGGCGCCATCAAGAAATTCGTCGCCCTGCAGGACACGTCCGACTGCATCTATTGCGTCGTCGACCTGCATTCGCTGACCGCGCAGCTCGTCCATGAAGACCTTGCCGACCAGACGCGCTCGATCACCGCTGCCTTCCTGGCCTCCGGCATCGATCCGAGGAAGCACATCGTCTTCAACCAGTCGCGGGTCATGCAGCACGCCGAGCTTGCCTGGATCTTCAACTGCGTGGCGCGCATCGGTTGGATGAACCGCATGACGCAGTTCAAGGACAAGGCCGGCAAGGACCGCGAGAATGCCTCGCTCGGGCTGCTTGCCTATCCGAGCCTGATGGCTGCCGACATCCTCGTCTACCGCGCCACCCACGTCCCGGTGGGTGAGGACCAAAAGCAGCATCTGGAGCTGACGCGCGACATCGCGCAGAAATTCAACAATGATTTTTCGGACCGCATCGCGCGCCTTGGCGTCGGCGTCGAGATGCAGGTCGGAGAGGAGACGGTGAACGGCTATTTCCCGCTGACCGAGCCGGTCATCGGCGGGCCGGCGGCGCGCATCATGAGCCTGCGCGACGGTTCGAAGAAGATGTCGAAATCGGACCCGTCGGACCTGTCGCGCATCAATCTGACCGACGATGCCGACGCCATCTCGAAGAAGATCCGCAAGGCCAAGACCGATCCCGAGGCATTGCCGGGCGAGCTGGACGGCCTGACTGGCCGGCCGGAAGCGGAAAACCTCGTCGGCATCTATGCGGGTCTCGCCGAAATCTCGAAGGAAGCGGTGCTCAAGGAGTTCGGCGGCCAGCAGTTTTCCGTGTTCAAGCCGGCGCTGGCCGACCTTGCCGTGGAAAGACTGGCGCCGATCGCCGGCGAGATGCGCCGTATTTCCGGTGACCGCGCCTATGTCGACGCCGTCTTGAAGGATGGCGGCGAACGCGCCAGCGTCCTGGCCGAGGCGACGATGAAGACAGTGCGCGACATCATCGGTCTGCTGCAGGACTGATCTCTGTCCTGACACGGCCGCCCCTAATACCGCAGCAATGACCGGCCGCTTGCGGCCGGTCTGCGGCGGTGGCAGATTGCGGCCATAAGACCCTCGTATCCCTGATTTTGAAATTCGCCCGAGTTGGATATCAAGGGCAGTGCGAATTTCAAAATCAGGGATACGAGCAACTCATTGATTTCTAGTGTCGTTTTTGATTTCGAAGTTCGCTCCGAGCGCGATATCGAAATCAGGCGAACTTCGAAATCACGACACTAGGTAGACAGACATGGTCTCCAAACGCCTCAGCCGCGAAGCCGGTCATCGCCGCAAGTTCCTGGCGATCATCGACGACACGCCCGAATGCGAGCGCGCCGTCGCCTACGCCTCGAAGCGCGCGCAGAGCACGAACGGCGTGCTGGTGCTGCTCTATGTGATCGAGCCGGACGATTTCCAGCATTGGCTCGGCGTCGAGAAGATCATGCGTGAGGAGGCCACCGCCACGGCTCGCGCGGCCCTCGACAGCCACGCCAACAAGGTGCGCCAGAAGCTTGGCATCGAGCCGGAACTGGTGGTGCGCGAAGGCAAGCCGACCGAAGAGATCCACAAATTGATCGAGGAAGACCAGGACATCGCCATACTGGTGCTGGCGGCCGGCGCCGGCAAGGAGGGGCCGGGGCCGCTGGTCGGTGCGGTGGCCGGCAAGGGCGCCGCCTTTCCTATCCCGGTGACCGTGGTGCCGCAGAATCTGTCCGACGAGGAGATCGACAGCCTCGCCTGAGCCAATCTTTGGTATTCGGGTTTAGGGGCAAAAACATTCCGCCAGCCAGCCATTCCCGCGATGCGTTTCGCTTGAATGTCCAGCCGATAAAGCCTATTTAGAATTATTCCAAACTATCTGCCCGAAACGGGCATGGAGACGGCCATGTTCATCCAGACCGAATCGACGCCAAATCCGGCGACGCTGAAATTCCTGCCCGGCAAGGAAGTGCTTGTCGAAGGCACCGCCGATTTCCGCGACGCCGCTGCTGCCGCTGCCTCGCCGCTGGCCGGCCGGCTGTTCGAGATCCCGGGCGTCACCGGCGTCTTCTTCGGCTATGACTTCGTCACCGTGACCAAGGACGGCCCCGACTGGCAGCATTTGAAGCCGGCTATCCTCGGCGCCATCATGGAGCATTTCATGTCCGGCGCGCCTGTGATGGCCAAGGCCGGCCCAGCCGCCGAAACCAGCCAGACCGGCGAATTCTACGATAAGGCCGACGAGGAACTGGTCATCACCATCAAGGAACTGCTGGATACCAGGGTGCGCCCGGCCGTCGCCCAGGACGGCGGCGACATCACCTTCCGCGGCTTCGAGAATGGCACGGTGTTCCTGCACATGAAGGGCGCCTGCGCCGGCTGCCCGTCATCGACGGCGACGCTGAAGCACGGCATCCAGAACCTGCTCCGGCATTTTGTGCCCGAGGTGCAGCAGGTCGAACAGGTTTCTTGAGAGACTCACGTCCAGGAACAATTCGCCCTCGGGCAAAAAACAAAAAACCGGGCCGAATTGCCCGGTTTTCTGTTTTAGGACGTCAGTTGTTGCCTAGACGGTCCGCGTAGAATTGGTTTTACAAAACGATGACCTTGGCGCCGACCGAGGTACGGTCATAGAGGTCGATAATGTCCTGGTTCATCAGCCGGATGCAGCCCGACGACATCGCCTTGCCGATCGAGTTCCATTCCGGGCTGCCATGCAGGCGGTAGCCTGAATCGCCACCCCTGTTGAACAGATACATGGCACGCGCGCCGAGCGGGTTCTTCAGCCCCGGCTCCATGCCGCCGGCGAACTTGGCAAGCTCGGGCTGGCGCTTGATCATCGCTCCGGGCGGCGTCCAGGTCGGCCATTCGCGCTTCAGCGCGATGCGGGCGGTGCCGTTCCATTCAAAGCCTTCGCGGCCGACGCCGATGCCGTAGCGCATCGCCTCGCCGTCGCCCATGACGAAATAGAGGAATTTGTTCTGCGTATCGACGATGATGGTGCCCGGCTTTTCCCTGGTGTCGTAATCCACCACTTGCCGGCGGTACTTGAACGGCACTTTTTCGATCGGAATACGCGGCAATTGATAGCCGGCATCGGTCACCGCGCCGTAGTGGTTGGTGAAGACCTGCGAGCCGATGGTGCTGCAACCGGCGATAGCGGCCGACAGCGCAAGTGCGGCGACAATTGCAAATGACTTCATGCGCATGAAAAGGTCCGATGCCCCGCCCGAAATAGTGCGGCTCGTTGCGGCCGCTTTGTCGCCATCATTCATGCTGGCATTTGCTTTGCTTGCCAAGCCCGCGATGCCTATATGCGAGAGCTTACGTGCCGGTAACCACGTTACTATGGCATTTCGGCAACAGCCGCCACAGGATTGTGAAGCAAATTCAATGGGGCGGCCAGCCAGACCGCCAGAAATCGAGGAACGTCATGAATGTCGGGGATGCCGCCCACCGTTCCGGCCTGCCGGCCAAGACCATCCGCTACTATGAGGAGATCGGGCTGATCCATCCCCGGCGCGCCGGCAACGGCTACCGCGACTATACGGGCGAGGACATCCACCGGCTGGCTTTCCTGCGCCGCGCGCGCAACCTCGGCTTTTCCATCGACGATTGCCGCCAGTTGATGGCGCTCTATCAGGATCGCGACCGCGCCAGCCACGATGTGCGCGAGATCGCGGCCGCCCATGTTACCGCCATCGAGCAGAAGGTGCGCGAGCTGCAGTCGATGCGCTCGACCCTGCAGAAGCTGATCCACGCCTGCCATGGCGACGAGCGGCCGCACTGCCCGATTTTGGATGATATTGCGGGTGGTACGGAGGATGGCGACAAGGGCGCTTCGGCGGCGGTATAGGCGCTCACGCGCTCACGCGCTGACGCCCGAACGCCGGAGGAGGACGCCCCGAGCGCTAAGCCGTCGCGCCCGTTTTGCCAGCGCCATCTGGGGGCGATGATGGATTGGGCATAGAGGCACCAAGGTCTGAGGGCGGGACGGTGACGCATCGGTCTGCAAAACCGACGTAGTGGGTTCAATTCCCACTCAGACCTCCAGCCAGCCCACATGATCGACTATGAACGCATTCAAAAAACCGGCGCCGGCTCGCAGAGGACAGGCCGGCAACTACCGCGTTCGAAGCAGCGAGCGGATAAAGACAATAAGGGCGCCTAAAGCAAACCCCTGGCTTTGGGGACCGTACCACCTTCGCCCTCCGTTCCTTGCCAAGAACTCCGCCTCAAGTGGGTGTGTAGGACCAAGCGGGCCGCCGGCGATATGCTCACCCTCAGGGGGAGGTCGCCTTGCAGCCTTAAGCTCTGCAACGCGTGCGCCCAACAGTTTTAAGCGCGCTTGCCTCTCGTTATCTGTGGAATCCGTATTCATGCTTTTACCATCGCACTAACTTGGGATAGGGGCAACGTGGCGCCACCCAGCCATAGGGGAATGGCCGCTACAGGTGCTGACAGAAAACTAGCTTTTCCCAGATTCGCGCTCGCGGCGCACAAACTCCTTTATCTGTTCTGGTGTGAGTTTCCTCTCTTCAGCTTCGCCAGGAAGGCTTCGTCGATTGGGTTTGTCAAATATACAATCGCCCACCTTAAGGCGATTGTATATTTGACAAACCCATTTGCTTAAGACCCTAGCTCTGCTAGCCTCACGTTGGGTTTTTCTGGGGGTCGAGACATGAATGCCGCTGAGTTTATCGACAAGATTCTAACGCCGCTTGGTGGTGGGCTTGGCGTCCTGCTGGCATGCCGATTTTCACCGCAACTTCGTGCACAGGTTAAGCCGGGGCGGGAATATGTGATGGCAGCTATCGTTGTGCTAATTCTAGGAGCCATCAAATGGCTCGCCTAGTAATGGTCGTCGCATAGCGGGCCAGCGCTACCCCAGGGTCTGTCAAATATATAATCATCCCCATAAGATGGGTTCAAACCGTGAACAAAATCTGGCATGGTGCCCGCCATGCCTATCATCTCTCCTATCCCCCTCAATCCCCTGATCGATGGCCGCCAGTCGGAGCGCGCCATGCTGGTGCGGCGCGGCGTGCAGCGGCTGCTGATGGAGATGGGCGCGCATGTGCTGCCCGAAATCTCGCTGGCCACCGGCCGCCGTGCCGACCTCGTCGCGCTGACCCGCCAGGGCGACATCTGGATCATCGAGATCAAATCCTCGATCGAGGATTTCAGGGTCGACCGCAAATGGCCGGACTATCGGCTGCATTCCGACCGCTTCTTCTTCGCCACCCATCCCGGCGTACCCTCGGAGATCTTTCCCGAAGAGTGCGGCTTCATCCTCTCCGACGGCTACGGCGCCGAGATCCTGCGCGATGCGCCGGAGCACCGCATGGCGGCGGCAACGCGCAAAGCGCTGATGCTGAGGATTGCGCGTGCCGGCGCCTCGCGGCTCTTGGCGGCGGAGTTGGCGGGCGTGTCGGTGCCGGCGCTGGACGGGGAGAGCGAGTAGCTGGCGGTTGGCGAATGCCGACGCGGCATCCGATCTCCCCCCTTGCGGGGAGATGTCCGGCAGGACAGGGGGAAGGATCGCCGACTTTCGACTTAAACTCCTTCCGAACCGGGAACTGGCTGAGGACGTGGCTCCGACCGGCTGGCAGGTCGGAGGGACAGCACCCCCCTCTGCCCTGCCGGGCATCTCCCCCGCAAGGGGGGAGATCGGCAGCTTCGCCGATGGCTCTACTCCTCGCCCTCGTCCGCCACCGCCGGCGCCATCAGCAAGACCGCCGCGCCGAGGATGGCGGCGAGGAAGGAGCCGGCGAGGATGCCGACCTTGACCGCGTCCTGCAGCGCCACATCGTTGGCAAAGGCGAGCAGGCCGATGAACAGGCTCATGGTGAAGCCGATGCCGCACAAGAGCGAGATGCCGATCATGTGCAGCCAGCCGGCATTGACCGGCAGATCGGCAAAGCCGAGCCTTATGGCGAGCGCGGAAAAGCCGAACACGCCGACCAGCTTGCCGGCGACGAGGCCGGCGGCGACGCCCAGCGTCAGCGGCTCGACCAGAGCGGCGGGGCTGAGACCGGCGAGCGAGACGCCGGCATTGGCAAAGCCGAAGATCGGAATGACGAAGAACGGTACGATCTTGTGCAGGCCGTGTTCGAGCCGGTGCAGCGGCGAACGGTCGAGATCACGGCTGATGCCGGCGGAGCGTTCGAGCGGGATGGTCAGCGCCAATGCGACGCCGGCCAGCGTCGCATGCACGCCCGATTTCAGCACCAGCACCCACAGGACGACGCCGAGCACGAGATAGGGCAGCAGGTTCATCACCCGCATGCGGTTGAGCACGATGAGCACGGCAATGACCGCGAAGGCGGCACCCAGATAGGCCAGCGACAGGCCGCTGGTGTAGAAGATCGCGATGATGATGACGGCGCCGAGATCGTCGATGATGGCGAGCGCGGTGAGGAAGATCTTCAGCGAGGCCGGCACGCGGTTGCCGAGCAGCGACAGGACGCCAAGCGCAAAGGCGATGTCGGTGGCGGTCGGGATCGCCCAGCCGGACAGAGCGGCCGAATTGCCTCTGTTGACGGCGACATAGACCAGTGCGGGAACCATCATGCCGCCGGCGGCGGCGACGCCGGGCAGGACGCGCCTGGGCCAGGTCGAGAGCTGGCCGTCCAGCATCTCGCGCTTGATCTCCAGGCCGACCAGCAGGAAAAACACCGCCATCAGGCCGTCATTGATCCAGTGCGAGACGCTGAGCGGGCCAAGATAGGCTTGAAGGGCGGAGAAATAGGTTTCAGCCAGCGGCGAATTGGCGACGATCAGGGCAAGGGCCGCGGCCGCCATCAGGATGATGCCGCCGGCCGCCTCGCTATCGAGGAATTCGCGGAAAACGGAGACCGGCCGCTGTTTGTCGTCCTGCATGTCGCCTCCGTCATGCCCCCAGTCGAACGGAATCACTCCGCAGGATGATGCGCAAACCCCGGCAATGAGGCAAGCGGCCTCTTAAGTCAGCCCTAGTCAGCGCGGGGCGCGCTTGGCCAGTATACGCTGCAGCGTGCGGCGATGCATGTTGAGCCGGCGCGCGGTCTCGGAAACGTTGCGGTCGCACATCTCGTAGACGCGCTGGATGTGTTCCCAGCGCACGCGGTCGGCCGACATCGGATTTTCCGGCGGGGCGGCGCGTTCGCCTGCCGTGCGGGTGAGCGCCGCAAAAACATCGTCGGCATCGGCCGGCTTCGACAGATAGTCGATGGCCCCGAGCTTCACCGCCGTCACCGCGGTGGCGATATTGCCGTAGCCGGTGAGGATGATGGCGCGGGCGTCGTCGCGCTTTTCGCGGATGGCGGCGACGACGTCGAGGCCGTTGCCGTCGGCAAGCCGCATGTCGACCACCGCATAGGCAGGCGGATTGGCGCGCGCCTTGGCCACCGCCTCTTCGACGCTCTCGGCCGTCTCGACCAGGAAACCCCTGGTTTCCATGGCTCGGGCAAGGCGCGTCAGGAACGGCTTGTCGTCGTCGACGATCAACAGCGAGGTGTCCTCGCCTTCAACCATTGCACCAATCGTTTCGTCGCCACTCATCGTCTCTGGAATTCCTGCTGCCTGATTTTTACGCAGATATAGTTTTGGCGCGCCAATGTCCAATTTTTAGCGCCTGTCAGGCC
The DNA here is from genome assembly GCF_000359125.1 of Mesorhizobium sp. STM 4661. Lineage (GTDB taxonomy): Bacteria > Pseudomonadota > Alphaproteobacteria > Rhizobiales > Rhizobiaceae > Mesorhizobium. The sequence goes on from NZ_CAAF010000003.1 coordinate 51,650, forward strand.
GTGTCGAACATGGTGGTCGAAGCCTGCTCGGGATTGAGGAAGACGCTGCGCGGCCAGGCTATCTGCACGATGGCGCCCTCGCCCAGCCCGCTCGAATTGCGGAAATCGAGCGTGGCGCCCGAACGCTCCAGCAAGGTCTTGGCGATGAACAGGCCCAGGCCCAGGCCGCCGCCGGCTTCGGTACCCTGGCGCGTCGACATGTAAGGTTCGCCGATGCGGTCGATGATCTCCGCCGGAAAACCCGGTCCGTCGTCGATGATCGAGAAGGTGACGGCGGCCTCGTCCCAACTCCAGCGTATGGTGACGCTCTTGCGGGCGAAGTCGACGGCATTCTCGACCAGATTGCCGAGGCCGTAGATGACGCCGGGATTGCGCCGCCCGACCGGTTCCGGGCCGATGCGCTCGCCGGGCCGGAGCCTGATCTGGATGCCGAAATCGCGGTGCGGGGCCGTCACCTCCTCGACCAGCGAGGTCAGCGGCAGGCGGGAGAGATGCGCCTCGCCCTCGGAGGACAGGCTGGTAAGCCGCTTCAGGATTTCGCGGCAGCGCTCGCTCTGCGAACGCAGCAGCGTGACGTCCTCGCGGTATTTCGGGTCTGCGCCGAGCGCCTTCTCCATCTCCTTGGCGACCAGCGCGATGGTGGCGAGCGGCGTGCCCAGTTCATGCGCGGCGGCGGCTGCGAGACCGTCGAGCGCCGACAGATGCTGCTCGCGCTGCAGCACCAGTTCGGTGGCGGCAAGCGCGTTGGCGAGCAGGCGCGCTTCCTCGGCCACCCGGAAGGCATAGATCGCGGTAAAGGCGATCGAGGAAAACACCGCCATCCACATGCCGGCGACATAGATGAACGGCACCTCCAGCGGTGCGCCCTCGTGCCAGGGCAGCGGCAAATGAAAGAAGACCAGAAGGCTTGCCGCCATCATCACCAACGCGCCGAGGACGGCTGTCAGGCGCAGCGGCAGCGATGCCGCCGAGATGACCACGGGCACTGTCACCAGCACGGAAAAGGGATTGGTCAGGCCGCCGGTCATATAGAGCAGACCGGCAAGCTGAAGGCTGTCGAAGGTCAGGATGGCAAAGGCCGAAAGCGGGGTCAGGCGGTGCGCCGCCGGATAGCGGAAGGTCAGCAGCAGGTTCATCCAGGCCGAACAGGCGATCAGCGCGAAGCAGAGGCTGACCGGCAGCGGGAACTTCAGCCCATAGGCAACCACGAGCACCGTCAGGCTCTGGCCGACGATTGCCAGCCAGCGCAGCCTGATCAGCGTGTTGAGGCGCAGCCGCTGGCTTTGCTGGAAGTCGGGCGCGTGCAGGATGTTGATCATGGCCGGGGATTATAGCCGGGAAAGGGAATGGTGCGATGGTCCATGATGCTTCGACCCCCGGATCACGTTCCGCGCGGCTTGGCGCGGCTGGTGGCGGTGGCGAGAAGCGGGTTCTCCGGCCAGACATGCCGGGGATAGCGGCCGCGCATGTCGGTGCGCACATCGGCCCAGGAACCGCGCCAGAAGCCGGGCAGGTCGCGCGTCGTCTGGATCGGCCGGTGCGCCGGCGACAGAAGTTCGAGCGTCAGCGGCACAGTGCCGCCGGCGATCGCCGGATGCCGGTCGAGACCGAAAAGCTCCTGCACGCGGATCGCCAGCACCGGCCATTCGCCATCATAGCGGATCGGCACATGGCTGCCCGACGGCGCGTCGAAATGGGTCGGCGCCAGCGCCTCGACCTTGCGTTGGAGCTCATGCGGAACCAGGGCCATGAGGCCGGCCGAAAGCACGCCCGGATCGATCGCGGCGAAGGACGCCGAGCCGGAGAGAAAAGGCAGCAGCCAGTCGTCGAGGCCTTCGAGAAGTGCGGCATCGGACATGTCGGGCCAGGGCGCGCCAAGACCGCGATGCAGCCAGCCGAGCCGCTGGCGCAGCGTTTGCGCCTCCTTGCTCCACGGCAAAAGCGAGAGGCCATGTTCGCGCAAGGCGTCAAGGATGGCGCGGTCCGCATCGGCGCCCGATGGCGCCGGCAGCATGCGTTCGGACAGGGTGATGGCGCCGAGGCGAGCGATCTCGCGCATGCGCACCGCACGCCTGTCACGGTCGAAGCTGGTTACTCGGCGGACCTCCATCCTGTCGCCCAGCGCAGCGCAGATGTCGACGTCATCGACCGCGGCCGCCGCGGTGATGCGGGCGTTCTGCGCCTTGCCCTGCAGGTCGGCGACGACGAGCCAGGCCTCGCCGGCCAGCGGATCGGCGGCATCGAGCATGGCGCCGGAGCCATTGGCCAGCACGAAACGGCCGCGCTCGCCGCGCGCCTTGGCGATACGGTCCGGCCAAGCATGGATGAGGAGGGCGCCGGCGAAAGCCGGCTCATTGTTTCTCTCGCCACCAGCCTGCCTCGCGAGCCGCTCTGCAAGTTGCCGCGCCGATGTGGCACGCGGCGATCTTTCGGTCCGAAACCGCATCAGCCGCCGTTCGAGGTCGGCGCCATCGCCACCCAGGCCGCGCTCGGTGAGCAGCACGGCAAGCATTGCCGCTTCCGAGGCCTGGCCGGTCTTGGCCGCTTCAGCGACCATGTGAGCCAACCGCACCGGCAGCGCCAGCTTGCGCATCGCAGCACCTGATTCCGTCAGGCGCCCTGCCGCGTCGATGGCGTCCAGCGCGCGAAGCAGCGCCCTTGCCTCGTTGAGCGCCGGGGCCGGCGGCGGATCGAGGAAGGAAAGGCTCGCCGGATCGGCGACGCCGAAGGCGGCGCAATCGAGCAGCAGGCCGGAAAGGTCGGCCTCGAGGATTTCCGGCGGGGTGAAGGCGGGAAGTGCGGCCGTCTGCTCGGCCCGCCACAGCCGGATGGCGATGCCAGCTTGCGTGCGCCCGGCACGGCCGGCGCGCTGGTCGGCGGAGGCTCTGCTAACACGCACCGTCTCCAGCCGCGTCAGGCCGCTGGCCGGCTCGTAACGCGGCAGCCGCGACAGGCCGGAATCGATGACGACGCGCACGCCGTCGATGGTGATGGAGGTCTCGGCGATCGACGTCGCCAGCACCACCTTGCGGCGGCCGGGCGCAGCCGGCCTGATCGCCGCATCCTGCGCCTTGCCGTCGAGCTGGCCATAGAGCGGCACGATATCGGTGTCGGCGCCGATGCGGTCCCGCAGTCGCTCGGCGGTGCGCTCGATCTCGCGCTGGCCGGGCAGGAAGGCAAGCACGCTGCCGCTTTCCTTGGCAAGCGCGGCGCGAATCGCCTTGGCCATGGCGTCCTCTATTGCCGTGCCGGCCGGCCGCTCGTCGTAGCTTATGTCGACGGGGAAAGCGCGGCCCTCGCTCTCGATCACCGGCGCGTTTGCCAGCAACCGGGATACACGCACGCCGTCAAGCGTCGCCGACATGACCAGCAAGCGCAAATCGGGCCGCAGCGCGCCCTGCACGTCGAGCGCCAGCGCAAGGCCGAAATCACCGTCGAGCGAGCGCTCGTGGAATTCGTCGAACAAGACCGCCGAGACATCAGGCAATTCAGGATCGTCGAGGATCATGCGCGACAAGACGCCTTCGGTGACGACGAGGATTTTTGTCCGGGCCGAAATGCGGCTTTCCATGCGCATGGCGTAGCCGACCGTGCCGCCGGGCTCCTCGCCGATGAGCTCGGCCATGCGGCGGGCGGCGGCGCGGGCGGCGAGCCGGCGCGGCTCGAGCAGGACGATCCTTCCCGTGCCGAGCCATGGCGCGTCGAGCAGCGCCAGCGGCACCAGCGTCGTCTTGCCGGCGCCAGGCGGCGCCACCAGCACGGCGCTGTTGGCATGGTCCAGCGCCTCGCTTAGCGCCGGCAGCACGGCGGATACCGGAAGCTCCGGCAAGATTCTTTTGCTCATTGTCCTAGGGGTATACAGCCAGTCGCCAGCGCCCGCATATCAGCGCGCGGGGCTGCCGCGCAACCTGACGATTTGGGTCGGCTCAAAGCCGGGTCCGCGAAAACGGGTTCCAGCGCACGGTGCCGAGCCTTGCCTCCTCGCGCACCATCGTCAAAAGGCCGGAGCCGCCGACGACCGCAAGGCCGACCAGCGACAGCGCGTCCGGATACTCCTGGAAGAACAGCGCGCCGAGGATCACCGCCCAGACGATCTGCGAATAATGCGTCGGCGCGATGCGGTTGGCGGGCGCGTATTTGACGGCAAGTAACTGAAGCAACTGCCCGCAGGAGGTGAACGCACCGGAGATCACCAGCCAAGCGAGCTGCCTCGCGTCCGGCAAGGTGAATGAGGTGGCCGCCGCGCCAATGCCGTTGAAGAACAGGCCGTAGCCGATCAGTACGCCGAGCATGGTCGTGCGCTTTTCCTGCTGGGCAAGCGAGCGCATCAGGATGACGCTGGCGGCGGCAAGGAAGGCAACGCCGAAGGCGGCGAGGTGGCCGAGATGCAGTTCGCGAAAGCCCGGCCGCACCACCAGCATGACGCCGGCAAAGCCGGCGACCACCGCCAGCCATCGCCAAGGGCCGACCTTCTCCTTGAGAATGACGGTCGAAAGGATGGTGACGCAGAGCGGCGCCAGGAAGATCAGCGCATAGGCTTCGGCCAGCGGAATGGTGGTGAAGGCATAGACGCTGAGCACGCCGGACAATATGCCGGCCCAGGCGCGGGCCTGCACCGCCCAAGGCCGCTTCGTGCGCCAGAAATCCCGCCAGCGCTCCCCGTTCGGCCTGGTGAAGAGCAGGAAAAAGCCGGCAAACAGCGTCGAGAAGAAGCCGATCTCGAACACGGTGAACTGCCCGCCCAGGCTTTTGACAACGGCGTCGTTGCACGAATAGCTTGCATAGGCGATCAGGGCGAGCAGGATTCCGTTCGTCACGTTCTTCCATTTCCGGGGAGAGAGCAGTGAAAATATTGGCGCTCGGTGCGCATCCCGACGACATCGAGATCTTCATGCTCGGTACGATGGCCGCCTATGCCACGCAAGGCGCAGAATTGATTTTTGCAATAGCCACGGATGGGGCCAGGGGCGGCAAGAGCGATCCGGCAACGCTCGCCCGCGTCCGCCGCGAGGACGCGACGGCCGCGGCGGGCCTGCTTGGCGCCACGCCGCACTTTCTCGACTTCCCGGATGGTGCGCTGATTTTCGATGCTGCCCTGATCGCAGCCCTGAAGGCGCTGATCGGCGAGGTGAAACCGGATCTCGCGATTACCCATGCGCCAAACGACTACCATGGCGACCACCGCGCGCTGTCGGACGGCGTGCGCATCGCGGCGTCTTTCGCAGTCCCGGTGCTGCATGCCGATACGCTCGGCGGCACCGGTTTCTCGCCGACGCACTATGTCGACATATCAGTGCATTTCGACCTCAAGGCCAAGGCGATCCGGGCGCATCAATCGCAAGATCCCGAGCGCTTTGTCGACGCGGCGCGCACGCAGAACGCCTTTCGCGCCGGTCAGTGCAATGGCGCGACCGGTTCCTTCGCCGAGGCGTTTCGCTTCGAGCCGGTCTTCCCCTTCGCCGACATTCGCGCCTTGCTGCCGCCGGCCCCAGTGATCCGGCCAGTGACGGTCAGCACCAGGACGATGACCTGAGCCAGGCACCGGCGTGCCGGACGGCGCGAGCGCCGAAACTCCTTAGCCAGCGCCTGACCCGCGCGCGCCATGCTGCGGCGCAGCAACGAATTCGCTTGCCTTGTTTAGTAAAAATTGCATCACTAAACAAATTACTAAACATCGGCCACGCGATCGCGTTGTCATGTTTAGACCCCTGAGGAGGGGGGTTGAGGTTCTTGAAACCGTCATCCGGACGCGTTTCGCAAATGGGAGGAAGGCATGAAATCGACCTTGAAACTGACGTTGGGACTGGCCTCGGCGATGTTGGCGTCGACAGCCGCTTCGAACGTTGCGCAGGCTGAAGATCTGACGCTTTGCTGGGCAGCCTGGGACCCGGCAAACGCGCTTGTGGAATTGTCCAAGGACTTTACCAAGGAATCCGGCATCGGCATGAAATTCGAATTCGTTCCGTGGACGAACTATGCCGATCGCTTTCTCAACGAACTGAATTCCAAGGGCAAGCTGTGCGACCTGATCATCGGCGACAGCCAGTGGATCGGCGGCGCGGCCGAGAACGGCCACTACGTCAAGCTGAACGACTTCTTCGACAAGGAGAAGATCAGCATGGACGACTTCGTGCCGGCGACGGTCGTCGGCTATTCGGAATGGCCGAAGAACACGCCGAATTACTGGGCGCTGCCGGCCATGGGCGACGTCGTCGGCTGGACCTATCGCAAGGACTGGTTCTCCAGGCCGGAATTGCAGAAGGAATTCAAGGAGAAGTACGGCTGGGACCTCGCCGCGCCGACGACCTTCGACCAGCTCAAGCAGATCGCCGAGTTCTTCCAGAAGCGCGAGATCGACGGCAAGACCGTCTATGGCGCGTCGATCTATACCGAGCGTGGCTCCGAAGGCATCACCATGGGCGCCATGGACGTGCTCTACAGCTTCGGCTTCCAGTACGAGAACCCCAAGAAGCCCTACGAGATGGAAGGCTTCGTCAATTCCGAGAAATCGGTGAAGGGCCTGGAATTCTACAAGGCGCTCTATGACTGCTGCACCCCGCCCGGTGCCTCGAACAGCTATATGGGCGAAGGCGTCGACGCCTTCAAATCAGGCCAGGTGGCGATGCACATGAACTTCGCCTTCACTTGGCCAGGCTTGCAGAAGGACGAGAATGTCGGCGGTGACAAGATCGGCTATTTCGTCAATCCCAAAGGTCCCGATGGCGACCAGTTCGCCCAGCTTGGCGGCCAGGGCATCTCGGTGGTGTCCTACTCCGACAAGCAGGAATCGGCGCTCAAATACATCAAATGGTTCGCCAACAAGGACGTGCAGGCCAAATGGTGGTCGCTCGGCGGCTTTTCCTGCCTCAACGCGGTGGTCAAAGACCCGAACTTCCCGTCCAGCCAGCCCTATGCGCAGACCTTCCTCGACTCCATGGCCATCGTGAAGGATTTTTGGGCAGAGCCGAGCTACGCGCCCCTGCTGCAGGCGTCGCAAAAGCGCTTCCACGACTATGTCGTCGCCGGCCAGGGTTCGGCCAAGGATGCGCTTGACGGCCTGGTCAAGGACTGGACCAGCGTCTTCCAGGATGACGGCAAGATGTAAGGCTCCTCCCGAGCCGACGCGCGTGTCCCGTGCCGCCCTTGGCACGGGACACAGTTCAGATAAATTCCAGTGTCGAGACGACTTAAAGTGACCGAAGCGGGACTGACCATGCTCAATCGGACTGCGGACAGCGTTGCCCGGGCCACGCCTGAGCCGTTGGCCCGCAAGGTCCGGGGTATCAGCGACAAGGGCCTTGCCTGGCTGTTCATCTCGCCGACGATCCTGTTGCTGCTTGCCATCAATATCTTCCCGCTGTTCTGGGCGATCTATCTGTCCTTCACCAATTACCGCGCCAACCGTCCCAACGAGGTGGTGAAGAATGTCGGCCTTGCCAATTACAAGCGCATCCTCGGCGACCAGGATGTCTGGATCGCCATGCAGACGACGGCGCATTTCGTCTTCTGGACCATTCTCCTGCAGACGCTGATCGGTTTTACCCTCGCCTGGCTGATTGACCGCAAGTTTCGCGGCCACGCCTTCTGGACGACCATCATCCTGGTGCCGATGATGCTGTCGCCGGCCGTGGTCGGCAATTTCTGGCGCTTCCTCTACGAGCCGCAGATCGGTCTGTTCGCCTACGCCATCTCCTTTGTGTCCGGCATTCCACCGACCGATGTCCAGATGCTGTCCAATGTCTCGCTGGCGCCGTGGTCGATCATCATCGTCGACACATGGATGTGGACGCCCTACGTGATGCTGATCTGCCTCGCGGGCTTACGCTCCATCCCCGAATACCTCTATGAGGCGGCCGAGGTCGACCGCGCTTCCAACTGGCGGCAGTTCTGGTCGATCACGCTGCCGATGGCGCTGCCCTTCATCATGCTGGCGGTGCTGTTTCGCGGCATCGAGAACTTCAAGATGTTCGACATGGTCACTCTGTTGACCGGCGGCGGGCCGGGCTCGACCACCGAAGTCGCGTCGATCACGCTGAAGCGGCAGGCTTTCGAAAGCTGGCGCACCGGCTACTCGTCGGCCTTCGCCATCATCCTGTTCGTCGCGGTGTTCGGCCTCGCCAACATCTACGTCAAGGCGCTGAACAAGGTGAAGCAGAGATGAGCCTGACCACAGCCCATTCGGTCGTCGCACCTTCGGCAAACGCGAAGCTTATCGCCGGCACGATTATCGTTGCCTATGCGCTGATCTCGATCGTGCCGCTGCTATGGATCTTTGCCACCAGCTTCAAGACGCCACCGGACTCGATCGCCTATCCGCCGAAGATCGTCTTCCAGCCGAGCCTCGAAGGCTACTGCAATCTGTTCACGACACGGACAAGGCAGACGCCGGAATACATCAACTCGCTCGGACCGGCGACCGGCTTCTGCGACGAGACCGTGCGCAAGCGCAACATGGTGATCGCCGGACCATCCAACTTCATGCCGCGCTTCGTCAATTCGCTGATCATCGCCTTCGGCTCGACCTTCTGCGCGGTGTTCCTCGGCACGCTGTCGGCCTATGGCTTCTCGCGCTTCAAGGTGCCGCTGGCCGACGACCTTTTGTTCTTCATCCTGTCGACACGCATGATGCCGCCGATCGCGGTCGCGATTCCCATCTACCTGATGTATCGCGAGCTTGGCCTCTCCGACACCGCGCTCGGCATGATCCTGCTCTATACGGCGGTCAACGTGTCGCTCGCTGTCTGGCTCTTGAAAGGCTTCATCGACGAGATTCCGCGCGAATATGAGGAAGCGGCGATGATCGACGGCTATACGCGGCTGCAGGCCTTCTGGCGCACGGTTCTGCCGCAGGCGACCACCGGCATTGCCGCGACCGCCATCTTCTGCCTGATCTTCGCCTGGAACGAATACGCCTTCGCAGCGCTTCTGACGTCGGGCACGGCGCAGACCGCGCCGCCCTTCATCCCGACCATCATCGGCGAAGGCGGGCAGGACTGGCCGGCGGTGGCGGCCGGCACGACGATCTTCCTGGTGCCGATCCTGGTCTTCACCATTCTGCTCCGCAAGCAGCTCTTGCGCGGCATCACCTTCGGCGCGGTGCGCAAATGAGCACGATCCAGCCCGCAAAACGCAAATCGCGCTGGCCAGTCTGGGCAAGGCGCGGGCTGATGGAAAACATCGCCACCGCGATCATCGCCATCGGCTTCCTGATGCTGTTCCAGCCCTTCGCGCTGTCGCTCTACACCTATTCCTTCATCACCATGCTGGCCGGCACGCTGATGTTCATCATCGTCTCGAAATTTCCGGAGTAGACGATGGCTGAGATCCGCGTTGAGCATCTGAGGAAGGCGTTTGGCGATTTCGTCGCCGTGCAGGATTCCAGCTTCGTCGTTGAGGATGGTGAATTCTTCGTCATGCTGGGACCGTCGGGCTGCGGCAAGACGACGACGCTGAGGATGATTGCCGGGCTCGAACTGCCGACCGGCGGCAAGATCGTGCTTGGCGGCGAGGACGTCACCATGCGTCGTGCCCGCGAGCGCGACATCGCCTTCGTCTTCCAGCTGTTCGCGCTCTACCCGCACATGAACGTCAGGAAGAACATCGGCTTCCCGCTGCTGGCGCAAGGCATGCCATCAGCAGAAATCCGCCAGCGGGTGGAAGAGACGGCCAAGCTGTTGCGCATCGATCATCTGCTCAACAAATCCGTCTCGGGCCTTGCCGGCGGCGACCGCCAGCGCGTCGCACTCGGCCGCGCCATCGTCAGGCGACCGAAATGCTTCCTGATGGACGAGCCGCTCGGCACGCTCGACACCGAATTCCGCGACCTCATGGTCCATGAACTGCGCGAACTGCACAATCGCATCCACGCCACAACTGTCTACGTCACCCACGACCAGATGGAAGCGATGTCGATGGCCGACAAGATCGCGGTGATGAACCACGGCGTCATCGAGCAGTTCGGGACGCCGCGTGAGATCTACGACCGTCCGGCGACCATGTTCGTCGCCGACTTCATCGGCTCGCCGCCGATGAATTTTCTCGGCTTCGGCGGCGGGCTGGCGAAAGGATCGAAAGAGATCGTCGTGCAAGGCGCCAAGGTGGCAGTGCCGGAGGTGCGCGAGGACATCGCGCCGGCCGAGATGGCGCTTGGCATCCGTCCGGAATACATCCGCTTCGACGACGCCTCGAAATTGCGCGGCGCCATCTACGGCACCGAATATCTCGGCACCACGCAGATCGTCGCGGTGGAGACGGCGGACGGCATCATCAAGGCGCGGGTGCCGGCCGAAATCCGGCTCAACACGGGTGACCATGTCGGCCTGGCGCTGAGCAGCGCGCGGCTGTCGCTGTTCGACAAGGGATCCGGGCGCGCGGTCAGGACCGCAATCCATGACGCAGCCGTGGAGGCGCGCCATGGCTGATGTGCACATCAAGGGCGTGACCAAGAGTTTTGGCGAACACACCGCCGTCGACAGGCTGGACCTGCAGATCAAGGACGGCGAGTTCGTCGTGCTGCTTGGGCCAACGGGCGCCGGCAAGACGACGACGCTGCGGCTGATCGCCGGGCTGGAACGGCCCGACACGGGCACGATCCATATCGCCGGCCGCGATGCGACGATGCTGTCGCCGGCCGAGCGCGACACCGCCTTTGTCTTCCAGCAATATTCGCTCTATCCGCATCTGTCGGTCTTTGACAATCTCGCCTTTCCGCTACGCTCGCCGGCGCGGCGGCTGGCCGAGGACGCGGTGCGCCGCCGCGTCGAGGAAGTGGCCAGGATGGTGCGCATCCATCACAAACTGAACAACCGTTCGACGAAGCTTTCCGGCGGCGAGATGCAGCGCGTCGCCATCGGCCGCGCGCTGGTGCGCAAGCCCGCGATCTATTTGATGGACGAGCCGCTGTCGTCGCTCGACGCCAAGCTGCGTGCCGATCTCAGGCTGGAACTGAAGCGCATCCAGGCCGAACTCGGCGCCACCATGCTCTATGTCACGCACGACCAGATCGAGGCGATGACAATGGCCGACCGCATCGGCATCCTGGCCGAGGGCGTGCTGGTGCAGATCGGCACGCCGCGCACGATCTACTCGGAGCCGGCAAACCTGCATGTCGCCGCAAGGCTCGGCCAGCCGGCGATCAATCTGTTGCCGACCGGGCTCCTGCCCGATGGCGACATGCCGGCGGGGACGAAAACCATCGGCGCGCGCACCGAACATCTGTCGATCGGCAAGGCGTCTAACGGCCACGCTGACGGGGTTGTCGACTGGGTCGAGCATCTGGGCGACCAGAACCATCTGCATGTGACGGTGGGGACCAGGAAGCTGGTGACGCTGACCGACCCCGACACGCAACTGGAAAAGGGCGACAAAGTGACGATCCGTTACCGGGCGCCGCTGTTCTTCGACCAGGCCGGCAACAGGATCGCCAACCGATGAGCGCGGAGACGATGAACAAGGTAGAGCTGAAGGCGCTGATATCAGCCACCGCCGATACGATTGCCGCTCACGCGGATGAGCTGACCACGCTCGACCAGGCGATTGGCGACGGCGACCACGGGCTGAACATGAAGCGCGGTTTCGAGGCTGTCAGGGCCGATGCCGACAGTTTCGCTGCAAAGCCGCTGCCCGACGCGCTGAAGGCGATCGGAACCAAGCTGGTGATGACCGTGGGCGGTGCTTCGGGGCCGCTTTTCGGGACCCTGTTCATGGCGCTCGGCAAGGAGATTTCGACGGAGCCCGATCGCGCCGATCTGGCGACGGCGTTCGGCAAGGCAATCGAAGCGGTGGCAGCACGCGGCAAGTCGCAGGTCGGGCAGAAGACCATGCTCGACGTGCTGCAGCCAGTGCATGAGGCGCTGTTGCAAGACAGAACCGGTCCGGAAATCACCGACGCCGCCGACAGAGCGGCTGAGGCCACCGTGCCGATGAAGGCTTTGCGCGGGCGCGCCTCGTTCCTTGGCGATCGGTCGATCGGCCATATGGACGCCGGGGCGCGTTCGACAGCGCTGCTGGTACGGGCCGTTGCCGAAACAATCGAGGGCTACGCATGAGCAATGTCGGCATCGTCATCGTATCGCACTCGCCGCTGGTGGCCGAGGGCACGGCGGACATGGTGCGCCAGATGGTCGGCGACGAAGTGCCGCTTGCATGGTGCGGCGGAAACGGCCATGGCGGACTGGGCACAAACGTCGAAGCAATCATGGGCGCCATCGACAAGGCCTGGTCGGAGGCGGGTGTCGCCATCCTCGTCGATCTCGGCGGCGCCGAGACCAACAGCGAGATGGCGGTCGAGATGATCGGCGAGCCGCGCGCGCAGAAGATCATCGTCTGCAACGCGCCGATCGTCGAGGGCGCGGTGATGGCGGCGACGGAGGCTTCCGGCGGCGCCTCGCTGAGGGAAGTGGTGGCGACGGCGCACGAATTGTCACCGTCGTGAACGAACAGGAATTTTGACAGCATGTCCGCATCCGCCGAAGCCACCGTCCTGATCACCCACGAGGTGGGCCTGCATGCGCGCCCTTCGGTGAAGTTCACCAAGCTCGCCAAGACATTTTCGGCCGAGGTGGAGATGGCGCTCGCCGCCAACGGGCCGTGGTTCGACGCCAAGAGCATCGTCAAGGTGATGGCGGCGAAGGCGCCGAAAGGCACGATGCTGCATATCAGGGCCAAGGGCGACGGCGCCGGCGAGGCGGTCGGTGCGCTGGTCGAACTGGTACGGCGCGACTTCGACGAGGGCGCGGACCATGCCCGAACCGCTTAGGTTGACAGGCATTTCAGCCTCGGCCGGTTATGCCGAAGGGCCGCTGTTCAACCTCGAACCGGTTGCCGCGCGCTACGCCAGCAAGGCAACGGCGGCTGAGGAGAAGGCTGCGCTCGAGGCGGCGATCGGCGTTGCGGCGGGCCGGCTCGCCGGGCTGATGGAAATAGCCGACGGAGAGGCGGCCGGCATCCTCGAATTCCAGGTCGCCATGCTGGAGGACGACGCGCTGACCGGCCCGGCCTTCGTGGCGATCACAGCCGGCCAGCCGGCCGATGCGGCATGGCGGCAGGCGCTGGACGCTGAGATTGCCGGCTACGAGACCTCGGACCAGGATTATTTCCGGGCACGCGCCGCCGACATGCGCGATATCCGAGACCAGGTGCTGCGCGCATTGACCGAGGACGGCGGGGCCGCGGCGCCAGCCGGCGCCATCTTCTATGGCGAGGACATCGCGCCAACACGTTTCCTCGAAACCGACTGGAGTTGCGGCGGCGGCATCGCGCTGAAGGCCGGCAGCGCCGCCAGCCATGTCGCCATGCTGGCGCGCTCACGCGGCGTGCCAATGGTCGTGGGGCTTGGTGCTTCGCCGGCTCATCTTACCGGAATCGCACTGCTCGACGCCGAGCATGGCGGCATCGTGCTTTCGCCCTCGAAGGCCGAGATCGACGCTTTCCGCCAGTCTTCGTCGTCGTTCACAGCCCGTCGCGACAGGGCACGGACCTATCTGGACAAGCCGGCCGTGACGAAAGCCGGGACGGCGGTACGCGTGCAGGTCAACATCGCCGATCCGTCCGATGTCGACGGCATCGACATCTCGACCTGTGACGGCGTCGGGCTGATGCGCACCGAATTCCTGTTCGGCAAGACGCTGCCCGACGAGGAAACGCAATATCGCGCCTACCGCAAGGTGCTGGAATGGGCCGGCGAAAAGCCGGTGACCATCCGTACCGTCGATGCCGGCGGCGACAAGCCGGTGCCGGGTTTCACCGTCGAAGAAGGCAATCCGTTCCTCGGCCTGCGCGGCATCAGGCTGTCGCTGGCGCGGTCTGAGGTGTTTCGCGCGCAGATCCGGGCGCTTCTGCGCGCCGCCGTCCATGGCAATCTCAAGGTGATGTTTCCGATGATCGCCGTCGTGGACGAATATCAAAGAGCAGCCGCCCTGTTCGCGGAAGAGCAGGCCGGGCTTTCCGCGCGCGGCGTCGCATGCAAAATGCCGCCGCTGGGCATCATGGTGGAAGTGCCGTCGGTGGCGATCGCGCCCGAGGCATTTTCCGGCGTCGCCTTCTTCTCGATCGGCTCCAACGATTTGACGCAGTATGTGATGGCGGCGGCGCGCGACAATGCCGCGGTCGCTCATCTCAATTCGGTCCGGCATCCGGCGGTGCTCCGCCTCATCGCGTCGGTCGCCGCTTTCGGCCAGGCGAAGAGAATACCGGTCAGCCTGTGCGGCGACGCCGGCGGCGATCCGGCCTCCATCCCGGCGCTGATCGAGGCCGGCCTGCGCGACCTCTCCGTCGTTCCCGCCCAGCTCGCCATGGCCAAGGCGGCCATCGCGGATGTGGCCGTCTAGGGCGCCGGCATGGCCGACAAGATACCTGTACCCGGTTCGGAAGAGGCGATCCGCGCCTACAAGACGATCCTGTCGCTGGTTATCGATCAGCGCCCGTCCGGCATGCGCCAGCGCCTTGCCGATGCGCTCGGCAAGCATCGCAGCTTCGTCACCCAGATCTCCAGCCCGGCCTATTCGACCCCGATTCCGTCAAAACATTTGCCGGCTATTTTTTCCGTCTGCCATTTCAGCCCGGCCGAACGCGACCACTTCCTCGCCGCCTACCACCAGGCGCATCCGGGGAAGATGTCGGTGGCGGCGGGCATGCGCAAGACACGGCATGTCTCGCTGATCGTGCCCGATTTCGGCGACGAGAAGCAGAACGCCGCGCTCGACCGAGCGGTCAACGATTTCATCCAGAAGATCACCAGCATCACCGGCAAGGGTGGCGGCTGATCGTTTCATGACAGGTTGTTTCGGCTAGGTTGTATCGGGAGGACACCATGAAGAAGTTTCTGAATTCGGTTGATACGGTGCTGACCGAAAGCCTCGACGGCTTCGTTGCCGCGCATGCCGACATACTGGCGCTTGGCGACGAGCACAAATTCGTCCGCCGCAAGGTGCTCAAGCCCGGCAAGGTGGCGCTGATCTCCGGCGGCGGCTCCGGCCATGAGCCGCTGCATGGCGGACTGGTCGGGTACGGCATGCTGGATGCCGCCTGCCCCGGCCAGGTGTTCACCTCGCCGACGCCGGACCAGATGATGGCGGCGGTGGAGGCCGTCAATACCGGCGCCGGCTGCCTGTTCATCGTCAAGAACTACGAGGGCGACGTGATGAACTTCGAGATGGCGGCCGAAATGTCGGAAGGCGTCATGCAGATCGTGACCAATGACGACGTCGCCGTCGAGAATTCGTCCTACACGACCGGCCGGCGCGGTGTCGCCGGCACGCTGGTGGTCGAGAAGATCGTGGGTGCGGCGGCTGAGCAAGGCATGGCACTGAAAGAGCTGAAGGCGCTGGGCGAGCGCGTCAACGGCGAGACGCGCTCGATGGGCGTGGCGTTGACCAGCTGCACCGTGCCGGCGGCGGGCAAGCCGACCTTCGATATCGGCGACGGCGAGATGGAGTTCGGCGTCGGCATCCATGGCGAGCCAGGAAGGCGCCGCGACACATTGAAGAGCGCCGATACCATCGCCGAGGAGATCTGCCTGGCGATCCTGGGCGATCTCGGCGACCGGGCAAAGGGCCCGGCGCTGCTCTTCGTCAATGGTTTCGGCGGCACGCCGCTGATGGAGCTCTATCTTATGTACAACAGCGCCCGGACAATCTTCGAGAAGCACGGTGTGACGGTCACCCGGTCGCTGGTCGGCTCCTATGTGACGTCGCTCGACATGGCCGGCTGCTCGATCACGCTGACCATGCTCGATGAGGCGACGACCGCATTGTGGGATGCGCCGGTGCATACGGCGGCGCTGCGCTGGGGAATGTAGCCCCCCGGACATAGCCGCTAGTGAATGATCGGCACCTGTCAACCCATAGAGGTCAGGCTGCGATCAATCGATTTTGGCCGGATTATTCCACGATTACTACAGGCACGGAAGAGCCTGAGCCCGCCGTGACGCTCGACAGTTTTCCTGCTTTGCGAAGGACCGGCGCCTGATATTGTTTCTTGGTCATGTCATCCCCTGCTCTCGCGACACTGGCAAGATAATAGGAACAGGCGATACAACTCATGTGTTACTTGCCGACAAGAGACACACTGGCTTCCGCACGGCTTTTCTGCAACCATCTTTTCGAGATTCCTTTTCAGCACAAATGTTGCCTGTTCGATGCTGCCACCGCTGACGCCCGCCGATGAAAAACTGCTGCTGAACTATGCGGATCCCGAGGCGCTGACGGCCGGCGATCCCGCGGCAAAAACCCTGTCGGCCTTGCTCGCCAATGCCGAGTTCCACGGCGTTCTGCCGATCATGCTGCGCAAGCTGCAGGAGCGCGGCGACGCGCATCTGCCGCGGGATGCGGCGCTGCAGGAGCAATTGTCCGGCTTGCGCCAGAAGGCGCCGATCGTCACCGGCCAGTCGATGTTGCTGCAATATCACGGCGATCGCATCATGAAGACCCTCGCCGCCGACGGCGTTCCGGCGCGGATCGTCAAGGGTCCGGTCTTTGCCCGAAAGCTTTACCGGCATGTCGCCGACAGGCCGTTTACCGACATCGACATACTTGTCGAGCCGGCCAATCTGCCCCGCGCCAACAAGATCATCGCGGGATGCGGTTTCAAGCTTGCCGGCGATGAAGCGCGGTCACGGGAGCAGCAGGAGTTCAAATGGCTCGAACAGGAGAATTCGAGCCTGCTGATCGAGCTGCATGGCAATCTGGTGCATGATTCCGGCATGCGGCGGCGCCTGTCGCTCGGCTTCAGGGAATTGCGCGCGATCGACGGCGAGGCAACAGACACGCCGGCAGCGCTTCTCACCATCGCCATCGTGCATGCCGCCGGCGGCCACAAATTCCACCGCCTGCAGCTTTGCGTGGATGTGCTGCAGGGCGTGCGCGCGCTTCAATCAGCGGAATCGGAAGCGCGTCTGCTCGAGGCTGCGCGCATGACCGGCATCGAGCTCGAACTGGCAACGGTGCTCAACGTGACCGGCCGGCTGTTCGACGATGCCCACGCCCTCGAACTGGCGGGCCGGGTCAAGCCCGATCTCGGCATCCGGCTGGCCAGGCGGCTGATCACCAGGAGCACGCTGCTGAACGTCAATTCCAGGAACAAGATGGGCTCGCGCCTCAGCCGCGACGCCTTCCGCTGGATTCAGCGGCTTGCCAGGGCAAAGCCGAACCTCGCCTGAGAAGACTATTTCGGCGTCTGGATCCAGCGGCTTGCCAGGGCAAGGCCGCATTTCGCCTGAGAAGACGGCACGGCGTGATTGTCCAAACGCCTTTCAACCCTGCGCCAAGGCGGCGCGGATCAGCGGCGCGGCATCGGCCGGCCTGGACCCCACTTCCAGCGCAAAGGTCGGGACGGTCGAGACCAGCCTGGCGATCGTCGCCAGCCGGTGCTTTTGCAGCGGCAGCAGGCCGGTCATGCCGGTTCTGACATTGTCCGCGGCAAGCGCGGCCATCGCATCCGTTCTGGCCATGGCCAGGAGCCTGCTCTGGCCATCGGTCGACCGCGCGAGGTGGAGAAGTGCCGCCACCGGTCTGATGCCGGAATTCTCGACGCGCATGATCTCGCTCAGCTGTTCGAGCCCAACGGCCTGCTCGCCATTGCGATCCCATGAAGGACCGAGGCATGGCGCGACGAGCGGAACCATCTCGGCGGTCTTGCGATGGATCTTCACATGACGCGGCAGGCCCCAGGCGGTGGCCTTGCCTGAAGCAACGTTCAGGATCATGGCATCGTCCGAGCAGAGGCCGAAGCCTTGCGAGGCCAGCGCCAGCGACGTCGTGGTCTTGCCGGTGCCGCTCGGAGCATGGATCAGGACGACGGCATTGCCGCCCGGCAAGGTCAGGCCGGCGGTGTGCAGCATGTGCTGGCCACCAGCATCAAGCGCGGCATCGAGCAGCAGCATCCAGGCGGTCCAGGTGATCCTCGTGTCCGGGCGGACGCGGATTTCGGCCCAGCCTTCGCCGACATGGATCGCCACCGTCTGGCGGCCGGGGAAAATCAGATGGATGAGGTCGCCATCGTCGATCATTCGGCAGTGGCCGTCCTCCGGCACCTCGCCATCGAAGGCGAGAGACCCGTTTGGCGCTTCGGCCAAGGATTGCGTCTCGACGATGCGGATCAGAAAGTCCGGCTCGACCGGTGCCGTCGTGCGCAGGCTGGTGAGCATCCTGTCGAAATCCCGCCAGACATCAGGGCTTTCGGCCGATACGCCGACGACCTGCCCGTTGAGGGCATAGCGCCCCTGAGCCAAAGGTCCGGTCAAGCGGCGCGCGCCTTTCCGGCCTCGGCGTGATGACGATAGATTTCGACCATGCCCGGTAGGCTGTCGCTGACCACCGGCCTGCCATCGAGGCAGACCCAGCAATGCGCCGCCAGGCTCGGCGCCTGCATCGATTTGGGATCAACGCCGAAGCGCAGATCGGGATCGAAGCCGGCAAGCCGAAGGAAGCGATGGGCGAGCAGGCCTTCCCGCAGGCATCGGCGATCGCGCATCAGCCAGGGGTGCCTGACCGTGCGATTGACCGCTGCGACGATGTAGGACGACGGCAAGCCACGATACGGGGTCGATGACTGAAGCGGCGCCCATTTCAGCACGGCTTCGAAATCGCACTGGC
Source organism: Mesorhizobium sp. STM 4661 (assembly GCF_000359125.1). GTDB lineage: Bacteria > Pseudomonadota > Alphaproteobacteria > Rhizobiales > Rhizobiaceae > Mesorhizobium. The sequence goes on from NZ_CAAF010000003.1 coordinate 70,240, forward strand.
CGATCAGCACCGGCATCAGCCGCGCGCTTGCCCATAGGTTGGCTCGAAACAGCGCACGCAGAAGAGGTCCGTCAGCCATCACGCAGCCGGGGCGGCGAGGATGCCTTCCGCCACCAGCTCCTCGGCCAGCGCCGCCATGTCCTGGTCGAGCGTATCCTTGTCGACCTCGAACTCCTGGGAAAGCAGACCGACGATCTGGTCGAGGCTGCGCGCGCCATCCACCTTGTCGAGAAAGGCTTCGGTTGTGTCGTTGCAAGTGTAGAGCTGACCGCTGCGCGCCAACAGCACGACTGCGCCATCGCCGACATGCTGGATCGAGGCATCGTCCGCCAGCCGCAGAACCATTTCAGAGGCAATTTCGACCATGGGCCGCTCCAGACCATGCAGGATTGCGGGAGAGCAAATAGCGCGACAACGCCACGCTGTCCATCGTATGGCGGTGCCCAGGAGGGCAATGGCGTCAGGTTCCGACAGTTGCGCCGATGTGACTCCCCCAGAAATAATCGGTGACAGCCTCATGACAAGTCGCGCTTCGGCATTGTCAAGCCGACAAAGGGATTCTAGGCACAGTGCTGCGCTTCTTACCCTGGGTAAGGTAAGAAGCTGGCGGTTTTGGGGAGACAGCTGATGCGTTATAACTGGGATCGGGCGCCGACGGGCTTCGAACGTCATCGCAAGGCGCTGGCGGCAGCCATATTGATCGCCGGCGGGGTCGGACTCATGCTCGCGGCGCTGCCATTCTAAAACGCGGCGCGCGACCAGGAGCGACCGATCAGGGTGGCAGCCGCTGACCTGCAGCTCGGAGGTTCCACACGTTTGCGGCCAGGGCGCGGTCGTCGAAAGACGAAATTGCACATGGCTGCAAAAAACCGCATAGGCTATCCCCGGCAAATCGTTCCTGGGGAGGAAGCTGGATGGCGTCACGCTATCACGAGGTCTATGATGGCTGGAAACGCGATCCGGAAAAATTCTGGGCGGATGCGGCCAAGGCCATCGACTGGTTTGCGCCCTTTGACAGCGTGTTCGATGCCAAGGCCGGCGTCTATGGCCGCTGGTTCAGCGGCGCGTCCTGCAACACCTGCTTCAACGCCATCGACCGCCATGTCGCTGGCGGTCGCGCCGACCAGATCGCGCTGATCCACGACAGCGCCATCACCGGCACGGTCAGGAAATTCACCTATGCCGAGCTGAAGCGCGAAGTGGTCGCGCTGACCTCGGTGCTGAAGAACCGCGGCATCCAAAAAGGCGATCGCGTCATCATCTACATGCCGATGGTGGCGGAAGCGGCTTTCGCCATGCTCGCCTGCGCCCGTATCGGCGCGGTGCATTCGGTGGTCTTCGGCGGCTTTGCCTCGCACGAGCTCGCCACCCGCATCGATGACGCCAGGCCGAAGCTGATCATTTCGGCCTCCTGCGGCCTGGAGCCCGGCCGCGTCGTTGCCTACAAGCCGCTGCTCGACAAGGCGATCGAGATGTCCAGGCACAAGCCGGAAGCCTGCCTCATCCTGCAGCGCGAGCAACTGCGGTGTGAGCTGCAGGATAATTACGATATCGACTATGCCGACGCCGTCGCCCGCGAACGGGCCGCGGGCGCCAATGTCGACTGCGTTCCGGTGCTGGCCACCGACCCGCTCTACATCATCTATACCTCAGGCACGACCGGCCAGCCCAAAGGCATCGTGCGCGACAATGGCGGCCACATGGTCGCCTTGAAATGGACGATGGAGAACGAGTTCGGCATCCAGCCGGGCGAAGTGTTCTGGGCTGCGTCGGATGTCGGCTGGGTGGTCGGCCATTCCTATATCGTCTACGGACCGCTGCTGCATGGCTGCACCACCGTCCTGTTCGAGGGCAAGCCGGTCGGCACGCCCGACGCCGGCACCTACTGGCGGGTGATATCGGAGCATGGCGTCGTCGCGCTGTTCACCGCGCCGACCGCTTTCCGCGCCATCAAGGGGCAAGACCCCAAGGGCGAATTCGTGCCGAAATACGACCTGTCGAAATTCCGCACGCTGTTCCTTGCCGGCGAGCGGGCCGACCCGGAAACCATCAAATGGGCGGAGCAGAAACTCAACGTGCCGGTGATCGACCATTGGTGGCAGACCGAGACCGGCTCGCCGATGACGATCAATCCGGCCGGGCTGGGTCTGCTGCCGGTGAAATACGGCTCGCCCGGCGTGCCGATGCCGGGCTACGACATCCGCGTGCTCGACGATGCCGGCCACGAGGTGCCGCGCGGCACTCTGGGCAATGTCGTGGTCAAGCTGCCTTTGCCCGCGGGCTGCCTGCCGACGCTGTGGAACGCCGACGACCGCTTCCAGCAAGCCTATCTCGACGAATTCCCAGGCTTCTACAAGACAGCGGATGCCGGCATGATGGACGAAGACGGCTACCTCTATGTCATGGCGCGGACCGACGACATCATCAATGTCGCCGGCCACCGGCTGTCGACCGGCGCGATGGAGGAGGTGCTTTCAGCGCATCCCGACGTTGCCGAATGCGCCGTCATCGGCATCGCCGATCAGATGAAGGGCCAGGTTCCGCTCGGCTTCGTCGTCTTGAATGCGGGCGTCACGCGCGACACTGGCGCCATCGAGAACGAAGTGGTCGCCCTGGTGCGCGAGCGGATCGGTCCGGTCGCCGCCTTCAAGACGGTGGTGACGATCAAGCGCCTGCCCAAGACGCGTTCCGGCAAGATCCTGCGCGGCACCATGCAGAAGATCGCCGACAAGGAAGAATGGGCGATGCCGGCGACGATCGATGATCCCGTCATCCTCGACGAGATCACAGCGGCGCTCAGAGGGCGTGGCATCGGGCTTTAGTTGCCTTCGGAGCGTGGCAAGCGGGATCGCGGCGTCGGACGAATTCACGAATTCATCCCGCATTGCAATCGTCTGTTGTGCAATGCAGCAACAGACCCTAAACTTTGCGTGGGGGGCCATTGCGAAGGCACGGCATGGCTCAGCAAAAAACCACATTCGGCGGCGTCGACATCCTGCGTTTTCTCGCCGCCGTCATGGTGATGTTCTACCACTACGGCTTCTGGGTGTGGGCGTTCCCCGAGGGCGTTTCGGCGCGCGCGACAGGCGGCGTTCCTCCCCATCCGGAAATAGGGGCGCTGGTCCAATTCGGATGGGTTGGCGTCCAGATATTCTTCGTCATCAGCGGCTTCGTCATCGCCTTCAGCGCCGAGAATTCGACGCCGCTGCGGTTTTTCGAGGCGAGGGTGAAACGATTGGCGCCGGCTGTGTGGATCTGCGCGCCTATCACCGCGATGGTGCTGCTGTTCGTCGATCTCAGTTGGCCGACGGATGCGGTCATCAGGCTCGTGCGCACCGCCTTGTTCGTTCCCTTCAACCCCTGGGTCGACAGCGTCTATTGGACGCTCGGCATCGAGATCGCCTTTTATGCCGTCGTCTGGATCCTGCTGCGGCTTGGCCGCTTCGACCTGATGGAAACGGTGGCGATCGCGCTCGGCGCGATCAGCACGCTTTTCTGGTGCCTATACCATCTACTCGACTGGTCGAACCTTGCCGAGACGCGCTGGCTCGACCTGCTCCTGGTGCATCACGGATCCTTCTTTGCGACAGGCGTGCTGTTCTGGCTGATGCGTTTCAAGGCCGTGACGCCCGCCCGCCTTGTCTTCTGCGCCCTGTTCCTGGCCGGCGGCGTGCTGCAGATCATCAGCGCGGTCGACGTCCGAAGCGTCAAGGTCGAAGCCGCGATGCCCTACGCGCCGCCGATCGTCCTGTTTCTCGCCGCCATGGCGCTCATGGCGTGGTCGTTGCGACTTGATCTCTCCTGGAGCGGCTGGCGCCGGATCGGCTTGATGACCTACCCCCTCTACCTGATCCACAATGTGGTCGGCGCGGCCCTTCTCGGCGCCATGGTGCGCGCCGGGGTGCCATACCTGCTGTCAATGATGGTCGTAGGAGCAACCATGATCGCGGCGAGCTGGCTGGTCGCGATCGAGGCAGAACCGCGAATCCGGCTTCTGCTCGACCACACCATTTTCCGCTACCGTCTCAAGGCCGCGTAACGCGCCGGCTTGCTTAGCCGACTGCGGGGGGCGAGCAGGCGGCGCCTCAAATGTACCAGCCTTAGGCGTTTGCCTTTGTCCGCGCTTCCGACTTTTCCAGATAGTAGGTCGAATATTTGTCGAAGAATTTTTCCGATCCGCCCATCGACCCATATTTTGCGAGCTTCTTCAAATCGACCTTGTTGAGGACGACGCCGACGATCTTGTTGGCGATATAGGGTTCCGAGCTCAGCATGGACTGCACCATGGCACGCGGCGTGCGCCCCCACTCGGTGACGAGCACGAAGCCGTCGGCAAGTGGAGCAAAGGCCTTGGCGTCGACCACGGGGCCGAGTGGCGGCAGATCGACGACAATGTATTCGAAGGTCTCCTTGGCGTTGTCGATGAAACGCCGCATTCCGGCCGACGACAGCAGCTCGCTCGTATGCGAAAAATGACCACGCAAGACCGCCGGGACGATCGCCAGCTTCGTCTGCCGATCGATCTTGCCGACGGACTGCCAGGTCTGCCCGCTGACCACTGCTTCCATCAGCCCCTGCTCGGCCTCCATGCCAAGGCTGCGGCTGAGGCCGGGATTGCGCAGATCGCCGTCGACCAGCAGCGTCCTCGATCCGTTGGCCGCAAGCAATCCTGCCAGATTCGCGGCGACTGTCGACTTGCCTTCACCGGGCAGGAGCGAAATCACGCCAATGACCCGGCTGCCCTGCCCTTCCATGACGACGTCGAAGGCGATCTTGGCGCTGCGCAGCGTTTCGGAGAACATCGACGCAGGCGCGTCGACGGTCACCCGCATGCGCGCGCGTTTTTCGGCGGCCGACAATGATTTCGCGGTTTGGGATTTGCCAGTTTGGGATTTGGCCGTTTGCGATTTGGCGGTTTTGGCGTCGGCCTGCCCGTCGTCGCGCTTGTCGTCCTTGCCGGCCTTGCTGCCGATGATCGGCAGGTAGCCGAGGAATTTGAGGCCGACGCGATCGCGAACGTCCTCGCCGGTCCTGAAGAACCGCTCCCTGAATTCATTCAGGCCACCCACGCCGGCTCCCAGCATCATGCCAAGCACAAGCGACAAGCCCAGCACGATGGACGTGCGCGGGGTTGCCGCCGACTGCGGCATCGTCGCGTCCGAGATGACGCGGATCTTGCCGACCGGGAAGGACTGCTGCTGGGAGGCTTCCTCATAGCGGCCGAGGAACGTCTGATAGAGCGTCGACAGCGCCGTTGCCTTCTGGTCCAGTTCACGCAACTGGACCTGCGACTGATTGTCGATGGAACTCTTGCCGGCCGCTAACGCGACGTTTGCGCGAAGCGCCGTCTCGCGCGCGAGAGCGACTTCGTATTCGTTGCGATAGCCTTCGGTCAGTTGCTTCAACTCGCCGAAGATCTGCGCCGATATGTCGGCCTTCTCCTTGGCAAGGGCGACCGCCTGGGGATGCTCGGCCCCGAAATTGGCTTCGACATCCTGTTGCCGCTTGGCCACGGCGAGATAGCGGGTCTTGAGCGTCGCAATGACCGAGCTGCTCGGCTGGTCGCTCGATATGGCGGCATCCTTGAATGCGTTGTCCGAGCCGCTTTCGACGATCGACTTGTATTGCTGGTAGCGAGCGCTGGCGCGGGCGGTATCGGCCTGCGCGACGATGAGTTGACCGTTGAGGTCGGACAGTTGCTTGTCGCTGATCAACTGGCCGTCATTGACGGACAATCCGTGTTCGGCCCTGAACTTCTCGACGGCGAGCGCCGCCGCCTGCGAACTCTCGCGAAGCTCCGTAAGCCGGCCTTGCAGCCAGACCGCCGCGCGCTCGGTCGCGTCGAAGCTCGCGTCGAGCTGATCCGCGAGATAGGCGTCGGCATAGGCTTTGGTGATCGCGGTCGCAAGCGCCGGATCCTTCGCCGGATAAGCGATGGAGATCACAAAGCTTCGGCCGCTGCGCTCGGCTTGCACCTCGCTTTGCAGTTTGAGGATTGCGTAATCGCGGCCTGACGAAGCGATCATCGCGTCACGCGTCGCCGGATCAAGCTTGGTGACGTCGACAGTGCCCACCGAGGCGGGGGTGGGACGGAAATACCGGATCAGGCCGCGCACAAAGCCAACGGCTTTCGCCGCGGCCGAGGTCGGAGGGTTCATGAAGGTGTCGTTCTTGTCGAGCTTCAGCTTGTCGACAACCACCGCCGCCAGCCTCGCCGACTGCAGAATTTCGAGCTGGCTCAGAATGGCCGAGTCGGTCTGCATGCTGACTGATGCCGCCGAAATATCGTCGACGACCTTGTTCAAGCCTTCGTCGATCAGCACGCTGCTCGTGGCTATATAGGTGGGAGGCGTGGTCTGCAAATAGAGCACGCCCAGAAAAAGACCGATGAAGGCGCAGGCCGCGACCACCTTCGCCTGCCTTGCCGCCATGGCGAGCAGGCGCTCGACATCGATGAAATCTTCGGCGCTTGCCGCATCAGAACTCGGCAATGGCTTCCTCTTGTCGAGAGGAAAGTTGGCATAATTCATCTTCGGTCCAATTCCCAGTTTGCAGGTGCGATCGGGAGCATCAGCGAATACGCGATGCAAACGTCATGCCAGATATCGCAAGACCTGGCGGCCAAACGCTTCGGCTTGTCCTTGCGTCGCCACCCGTACGCTGATGCTCCCAAAAAATGGGCATTATGCGGCTTCGACCCGGCGCTCATGTGACCGGACGAACTCCTGAAGCATCTCGAAGATCGGCTCCTTCATGTCATCGCGCGCCAGCGCGAAGGCGATATTGGCCTGGATGAACCCTTCTTTCGAACCGCAGTCGAACATGCGGCCGTCGAAGGGCTGGGCAAAGAAAGCCTGGCTTTGCGACAGACGGACCATGGCGTCGGTGAGCTGGATTTCGTTGCCGGCGCCGCGTTGCTGATTGCCCAGGAGCGAGAAAATCTCAGGCTGCAGGATATAGCGGCCGTTGATGTAGTAATTCGACGGCGCATTGGCCGAGGCCGGCTTTTCGACCATGGCGGTCACCTCGAAGCCCGAGCCGACATCGGCGCCGCAGCCGACGATGCCATATTTGCTGGTCTCTGCCGGGTCGCAGCGCTCGACAGCGATGACGTTTCCGCCGGTCTCGGCATAAAGGTCGGCGACTTCGGCGAGGCATCCGCGCCCACCGAAGGACACCATATCCGGCAACAGCAAGGCGAAAGGCTCGTCGCCGATGACCTCCCGGGCGCACCAGACCGCATGGCCGAGACCTTGCGGCGACTGCTGGCGGATGAAGCTGGTGGCGCCGGCCACCGGAAGCAGGCTTTCGAGCGACAGAAGCTGCGCCTTCTTGCCGGTTTGCTCCAGGGTTCCGATCAGTTCGGGATGCAGGTCGAAATAGTCCTCGATGACCGCCTTGTTGCGACCGGTCACGAAGACGATGTGCTCGATGCCGGCTTCGAACGCCTCGTCAACCGCATATTGCACGACAGGCCTGTCGACGACCGGCAGCATTTCCTTCGGCATGGATTTGGTCGCCGGCAGGAATCTGGTCCCAAGCCCCGCCACCGGTATGACTGCCTTCCTGACTTTCTTCATCGCAAGTTCCTTCTGAGGAGATCGAATTCAACCTATCGCAGGCCCATGAAAACCGTTTTCACCTGCCTGCACCCTTCACCTCCCCCGCACCCGCGGCAAATTGCGCCGCAACCCTTCGTAGCCGGACGGCGATCGGCATGCCCATATGCCTGACCGCCGCCGGATCGCTGAGCGCCGTCCATATCGCCTTGAGCGGGGACCGCGCCTTGATGTGCTGGACCAGCGACAGGAACGACGCCGCCTTGCGCAGGCTGCGCGTGCGCCTTGCGAAGGCGGCCTCGGCCTTTGCGTCCATCGAATGCGTTCTGGCGAAGACGATATCGGCCTTGCGCATCGCCTCGACGTGATGAAGTTCGAGCACGCGGGAAATGGAGCCGGTGCGGATATGGTAGACATAGCCGGTCGTCGGCTCGACCACGCATTTGCCGCCCTTGGCCAGCGCATTGGCCAGCAGGATGTAGTCCTCGCCGATGATCAGGCCCTCATCATAACGAAGCCCGTTTTCGTCCAGGAACCGGCGCTGGAAGATCGGCTTGAGATAGCCGAGGTTGAACCTGGATTCGAAGACCACATTGCCGGCGATGTAATCCGCCAGCGAGATTTCACTCAAGCTTTCGAGATAGTCGACCGGGAACATCGTCTCTTCGGCGACGCCGTCCTCGCGAACGACCTGGAGATTGTCGACGGCGATCTCGGCGCCGGCTTTCTCCGCGCGCGCGATCATGGCGCAGATCCGCCCGGGATAGACCGCATCATCGGAATCGAGCACCGCGACCCATCGGCCACGGGCAAGTTCGAGGCCGGCATTCCTGGCGCCGCCGGGACCTCGGTTCTGCGCCAGGGCGACGACGCGGACGACATCCTGCGGCCAGGCATTCGCCAGGTCGAGCGTCCGGTCGCGCGACTTGTCGTCGACGACGATGACCTCGACGGAGACGTCGCGCTGGGCGATGGCGCTGCGAACCGCCCGGTCGATGGTCGCCTCCGCATTGTAGGCGGCAATGACAAAGCTGACGTCAGGCTGCACGCTTGCCCCCTTCCTGCGGCGAGGACAGGCCGTATTGGCGGATCTCGCGCACGCCGACCAGACCGCTGACGACACCGACATGCATGATGCCGCGAAGCACGCTGCGGTTCCTGCGCACCGGATTGATGGCGACCGGGATCGCCGATGCGAAACAATAGACCGCCTTTGCCGAGGCAAGGCCGATCTCTTTCGCGCGCCGGACACCGCCTGCGTTGTGTCCGAGCAGGTGACCGTGCGTCTGTCCGAAACGAAAGCGGCGACGTCTCAGCCAGTCGAAGGCCGCCCTGGAGCGTGGCACGACTTCGTCAACCCAGGCCTCAGGCGAAAAGGCGATCCGGCCGCCGGCCTTGACCATCTGGTCGAAGAATTCGGTGTCCTCGCCGCCGGTCTGGCCACGCGCCAGGCTGAAGCGTCGGCCCTTGAGGCTGTCGGCGCCCATCCTGAGCAGGACGTTGCAGGTGTAGCCGGTGCGGATCTCGCCGCGCACCCAGACCGGCAAGGTCGAATGGAAATCACCTTTCCGCATCCAGTCGGGCGCGTCCGGCGCATAGAGCGCCCGCACCGGGCCGAGCACAGCGGCCGCGCCACTTGTTTGCGATTCCCCAACCAGTTCGGCGAGCCAGCGCGAAGACGCCGTTTCGTCGTCGTCGATGAAAGCGACGAAATCCGACGTGCTGGCGTCGAGGCAGGCATTGCGGGCGATCGAGATGTTGCGCGCCGGGGCATGCCGGTAGCGGATCGGCAGCCTGAGCTCCTCCGCCAGCCTCGTCACCAATGGTTCGGCCGTCGGCGTGTCGTCATTGTCGGCGACGATGATGCTGATATCGAACCCCGAAGGCATGTCCATGGCAGCCAGGGAGCGAAGCGTGTCGGCAAGCTCCGGCCGCCGAAACGTGCAGACGCAGATGTCGATGCCGCGGTTCTTGCCGGCCTTGGTCATCACGCCACTCCGCGCTGCGATCGAGGTCCAAGCAGTTGCAGCCAGAAGCCGACAGACCAGCCGAAATGCATGACCATCGCCGAGATCCCGGCCAGCGCAATATCGGGATTGCGCTGGCTGATGGCGGTCCACACACCATAGCCGAGGCAGACCGACGCCCACAGCAGCAGCGGCACGGCGGCCAGCCAGCTGACGAACGAGAAAGCCGCGAGCAGGACCACCGGAAACACCAGCAGCGGCACCATCTGCCGGACTTTTGGTATCATGCGGTGCTTGAGAACGTTCCTTGCCCGGCCGCGGCCATAGCCGAGATACTGGAAATAGAGGCCCTTCAGCGACGAGCGCGGATAGTAGACCATCTGGGTCTTGCCGCTGATCCAGATCCGGTAGCCGGCCTGGCGAAGCCGATAGTCGAGCTCGGCATCCTCGTTGTGGCTGAACGTCTCGTCATAGCCGCCCACCGCGGTGAAGGCCGATATCCGCATCAGCGCATGGTGACCGTGATCGACCCACTCTCCGACCGAGAGATGCCGGTGCTTGGAGCCGCCCGTGCCGAGCTTGGAATTCTGTGCCGCCGCGGCCGCTTTCTGCACGGTGCCGCTGCCGCTGGTCAGCATCGAGACCACCACCGAATCCGCGCCGGTGGCCTGCGCCTCCTCGACCAGCCGGTCGCAATAGTCCGGGGGATAGCCGCCATGCGCATCGATGCGGATGAGATACCCAGTGCCTCCGCCGTAACGAGCGACGGCGAGATTGATCGCCGCGCTCTGCAGGCGCTTTTCATTGTGGAGCAGAATGATGCGCGGATCCTTGCCGGCGATCTCCTCGACGACGGCCCTCGTGCCGTCGGTGCTGCCGCCGTCGGCGACGACGATCCTGGCGCCGAGCCTCTCGGCCGCCGGTCGAAGCTGATGAAGCAGCGCGCCGATATGGGCCGCTTCGTTCAGGCACGGAATCACGATCAGGCTAGAGGGAAGCATTTCGGTTTGCGTCATCGACCCGTGTCCATCCCCAGCCATGCTATGCCAGCGCCTCGGCGGGATATGGATCGGGCACCGAGGCCAAGCCGCGAAGTTTCTCGACCAGCGCCCGGCAATCGCCGCGATCATGGCTCCAGGTTCGCGGGTTGCGGGCAAGGACACGCGCCCGCAACGTCGCGAAACGATGCTCGTCCATATCGCCCAGGGCGGCTTCTAGCGCCTCGGGCGTGGCCTGAGGCAAAAGAACGCCGATGCCCTGCCGGTCGAGGAAGCGCCCGGTTTCGGTGTTGGCCATCGAGATCGGCACGGCGCCGAAGCGGCAACCCTCATAGAGGCGGTTGGGCAGCAGCCATTCAGAATTCAGCCCCTGCTCGAAAAAATCGATGGCCCAGGAAAAATGAACCTCCCCGTAGATCGCCGCCATGTCCTCCGGGTTCCGGTAAGGCCCGCCGAACGAGAGCCACGGCTCAGCTTCGACGAAAGCATGAAAATCCGGGAATTCGGTCAATGCCGGACGACCCCTGAGGATTATTTCGAACCGGCCGTCGAGCCGGCGGGAAAACTCGGCCAGAAGTTCCAGGGACCGGCGGCAGCGCAGCGCGCCGAACCAGCCGATTCGCCAAGGCGGAGCGACGGGATCCTCCGCCGCCATGCGATCGTCCGGCGACACCGCGGCAAGCTCGAAATATTTGTTCTCGAGCAGTTCGACAGGGGCCGCGACCTGCCCGAACGGCTTGAAGTAATTGGCGATGAAGGCCGGCGAACTCGTCACCAGGAGTTTGACATCCCTGGCCAGATAGCGTTCCGCGCCGCGCATCGCCTTGCCCAGCAAGTCGTCGCGCAGCACCAGGCGATGAATGTCGAGGCACTCGTAGACAATCGGCACCGATGCCTGGAAAGCCGACCTGGCACGCCGGGCAAGCGCCAGCATCTCCAGATTGCGCGCGATGATGAGGTCGGGCCTGGACGTCGAACCAAGTTTCGAGCCGATGGAAACCGCCGCCTTCGCGACCGCGGCCAGACGCTGGGCGAATCGACCGTCGCGCGTCGCACCAAGATCGACCGGCCGCAATCCCTCGACATCGGCAATCGGGCTCGCGGTTCGACGGAAACCCGCCAATGTAACCTCGGCGCCGCCTGCCTTGAGCATTATGATACGCCGGCGCACCGCCGGGTCGGAGACGTCGTGTACCAAGTACAAGACATGCAGCATGAAAAATCGACCGCTGTTGGCCCGCCCGCGTGAATGCTAGTACAGCTTTTGCTGCATCGCAACATTTTTGGTGCGGCGTAGCAGAAATCCACGTTTTTTGTTGCACTGCAAAATTATTGCCGTAGTTTGGTGACCGGGCCGGCACAAGATCAGGGACCCTGAATTTGCAAGCCAATGCATTCGATCCGCCAGAGGGTTCTCTCCGCAGATCGGTCGGACGTGGCGCCATTGTCACGGCCTTGGCACAATCAGTGCGGGTCGCGACGCAGATCGTCTCCGTCATCGTCTTGTCGCGCCTTTTGTCGCCACAGGACTTCGGCGTCGTGGCGATGTGCGCGCCGGTGCTTGCCTTCATCGCGCTGTTCCAGGATTTCGGCCTGACCCAGGCCACGATCCAGAAAAGCGCAATCAGGCATGAGGAGGTCAACTACCTCTTCTGGATCAATGTCGCGGTCAGCACGCTGCTCGCCTGCGTGCTTGCGGGTGCTGCACCCCTGGTTGCCGCTTTCTACGACGAACCGCGGGTGGCAGGCCTGGTCGCCGCGTTGGGGCTGCAGATCATCGCCTATGGCCTTGGCGCCCAGCATCTGGCGCTGTTGACGCGCCGCATGCAATTCGTTCGCCTGGCCGTCATCGACGTCGCGAGCGCCGTCGCCGGCCTTGCCGTCTCGATCGCCTGGACGTTCATCGACCGTTCCTACTGGGCGCTTTTTGCCGGCACGCTGACAGGAGCGGTGCTGCCGACGCTTTGCTTCTGGGCAAGCTCGCGCTGGCGTCCCAGCCTGCCGCGCAAGGTCGACGGCATCGGCGAGCTGATCAATTTCGGCGCCGGCATCACCGGGTTCAATTTCGCCAACTTCTTCGCCCGCAACCTCGACAATGTGCTGATCGGAAAATACTGGGGCGAAGCGCAGCTCGGGCTTTATGACCGCGCCTACAAGCTGCTTCTGTTCCCGTTGAGCCAGATCACCAATCCGCTGTCGAAGGTGATGGTGCCCGCTCTTTCCAGACTGAAGGACGAGCCGGACCGCTACCGCAGCGCCTATCTTCGCGTCATGCCGCTGATCTTGCTGGTGGCGCTTCCCGGCGTCGCCTTCGCCACTGCCATGTCCGACGTGCTCATCCCCTTCGTGCTTGGCGAGCAGTGGCGGCAGAGCTCGAGCATCTTTCTTGCGCTCGGTTTTGCCGGACTGCTGCAGCCGCTCAACAATCCGGCCGGATGGCTTTTCGTCAGCCAGGGCCGCTCGGGCGATTTCATGCGCTGGGGCATCATTACAGCGTTGACGTCGGTGCTGGCCTTCATCATAGGCCTGCCCTATGGCGCACTCGGCGTGGCGATCGCCTATGCGGCCAGCGAGTATCTGAGAACACCCTTCCTGTGGCTGTATATCGGCAAGACCGGGCCGCTCAGGGCAAGCCATGTGCTGCGCGCGGCAACGCCCTTCGTGCTTGGCGCGCATCTGGCGCTTGCCGCCATCTGGCTCGCCAAGCCGCTGCTGCCGCAGCAGCACGTCATCGCCATGGCCAGCGCGGCGCTGCTGTCCTACGCAATCACCATCGTTGTCGCGCTGGCCTTCGCTTCCGGCCGCGAGGCGTTGCGGGAGGCCTTGAAGCTGTTGCCGGCTCGCGTGCCCGCGGCAGCACCAAGCGAGGCGAAGTAACATGCGCGGACATCCATACGAGAACGAGAATCAGGCCTGATCCCATGCATTACCGATCGATCTCCGACATGAACGATGCGATTGTCAGAAGCCTCCACCGGCTACCGCGCGACATCGACCTGGTGGTCGGCGTTCCCCGCAGCGGCATTCTCGCCGCCACGCTGGTGAGCCTGACGGCGAACATCCCGATGACCGACCTGGACAATTTCCTCGCCGGAAAGATCTATACTTCTGGCGTCACCAAACGCCGTGCCGCGCTCGACCGGCAGGCCTCCGAAATGCGCAATATCCTGGTGATCGACGACAGCGTCAGCGGCGGCGCCGCCATGCGCGACGCACGCAGCCGGATAGAGGCCGCCGGCATCAAGGCGGACTTCACCTATGCCGCGGTGTTCGGCCTGTTGGCGCAGCATGAGGAAACCGATCTCGTCCTCGACGTCGTGCCGCATCCAAGGATGTTCCAATGGAACTTCATGCACCACAAATTCCTCGGGCAATCCTGCGTCGACATTGACGGCGTGCTTTGCCTGGATCCCACCGAAGCCGAAAACGACGACGGGCCGGCCTACGAGAAATTCCTGAGCGGAGCGCTGCCTCTCCATGGCCCGACCCGCAAGATCGGCTGGCTCGTCACCAGCCGGCTCGAAAAATACCGCGCGCTTACCGAAGCATGGCTTGCAAAGCACGACATCCAATACGATCACCTGATCATGCTCGACCTGCCGAGCAAGGCGGAACGGCAGCGGCTTGGCGTGCATGGCAGTTTCAAGGCCGATTTCTACCGCAAGTCCGATGCCATCCTATTCATCGAAAGCGAGCACCAGCAGGCGCTCAATATCGCCAGGCTGTCCGGCAAGCCGGTGCTGTGCGTTGAGACACATCTTGTAAGCTATCCCGACGCGCTGTCGCTGCCGTCACTTGGGCAGACGGCGCGCAATCTCCCGGCCAGATTGCGGCAGATCAATTCGCCTGACGGACGCAAGACGGCCATCAAGACCGTCGCGCGCACGCTGCTTGGCGAACGCGGCTACGAGACGCTCAAGAACCGGGTCAAACGACCGGCCTGACCTCTCCCCGAAATGTGAGATGCGACAAGGAGCCCTATTCCATGAAAATCCTTTTTGCAGGCGGCAATGGTTACACGCCGCAGTTCAGCGGCGGTGTCCAGTCCAGCACCCATCACCTGGCCGAGCAGTTGCTCGAGCATGGGCATGAGGCGTCAGTGCTTGCCGCCCTGTTCGGCCAGGGCGTTTTCGGGCTCAAGGCGCGCGCCAAGATGAAGCTCCTGAGGCAGCGCGCGGTCATCGACAGCTATCCGGGCTACCCGGTGGTAAGGGCCTGGTTTCCCTGGGAGGCGGCGGGCTTTGCCGTCAAAAAGCTGAGGCCAGATGTCGCCGTGGTCCAGTGCCACAAGTCGGTCCCGATCGGCAAGGCGCTGCAGGCCGAGGGCGTGCCGCTGGTCGTCTATCTCAGGAACGTCGAGTTCCATGAACTGGGCGGCGACCTGCGCGAGCTGCATTCGGCGCACTACATCGCCAATTCCGAATTCACGGCGCGCAGCTACAAGGCCAGGTTCGACATCGATTCGACGGTCATCCCGCCAACCATCAATCCAGCATTCTACTCAACGCCGACGACGGGCCAGTTCGTCACGCTGATCAATCCTTATGAGGAAAAGGGCTTCGAGCTTGCGGTGCGCATTGCCGAGGCTTGCTCCGAAATCCCGTTCCTGTTCGTCGAAAGCTGGAAGCTTGACGACGATCATCGGGCCCGGATCGAGCAGACGATCGCGCCGCTCGGCAATGTCACGCTGGAGAGCCGCACCAGCGACATGAAGACGGTCTATGGCCGCACGAAGATCCTGCTTGCCCCAAGCAAATGGGAAGAGGCCTGGGGCCGGGTGGCGTCGGAAGCCCATTGCAGCGGCATTCCCGTCGTCGGCTCGCGTCGCGGCGGCCTGCCCGAAGCGATCGGCTCCGGCGGCGTGGTGCTGGACTATGACGCCCCGCTCGCCGACTGGGTGGCTGCGATCAGGCTCCTGTGGAACGACAGCCGGGAGTATGAACGGCTCTCGGCGGCGGCGCGCGCATTCTCCGAGCGCCCCGCCTTGAACCCCGAGCGCCAGTTCGCCACTTTCTTCTCGCTGCTCGACAAGGCCGCGCAACAGCCTTCACGAAAGGCCGCATAGGGTCCAAATGCGCGTCGCGACGCGAACCGGCACGGCGCGAAGCGGCACGAAAGCCGTGGCGAACGCGCTTGTCTCAAGAAAGGGTTTTATCTGATGGTGCTGGACATCAGGCCGGACAAAATCACCAACGACCATTTCGATCTCGTCGCCATCGGTTCCGGTTTCGGTTCGGCCTTCTTCCTGCACGGATTCGCGAAGCGCCGAAAGGCCCGCATTCTGGTTCTGGAATGGGGCCGGCACAACACGCATGAATGGCAGCTCGACCGGAACGCCAACACCGACATCGACGATGAGACGACCTACAAGACCAATTCCGACAAGCCTTGGAATTACACCATCGGATTGGGCGGCGGCACGAATTGCTGGTTCGCGCAGACGCCACGCTTCCATCCGAACGACTTCAGGCTGAAAAGCCTTTACGGCATCGGCAACGACTGGCCGATCGCCTATGACGAGCTCGAGCCGTTCTACTGCGATGCGGAAGACGTCATGTCGATCTCCGGCGATCCCGACATGGCGGCGATGATGCCGCGCTCCAGGCCGTTCCCGCAGCCGCCACATAACATGTCGACGCCGGACCGGATGATGAAGGCGGCGCAGTCGGACCAGCACTTTGTCATGCCGACGGCGCGGGCGCGTGTACCGACGGCGCAGCGAACCTCATGCTGTGCCAATCTGCGATGCGGCCTTTGCCCGGTCGACGCCAAATTCACCGTCAACAATGGCCTGATGCATGTCTTCGAGCATCCCGACGTTTCGGTCTGCCTCGGTGCCGAAGTGCGTCGTCTCGACCATGTCGGCGGATCTGTCCGTTCGGTCACATTCACCCATGACGGCAAGGAGTATCAAGTCAGTGGCGACCTTTTCATTCTCGGCGCCAATGCCATCCAGAGCCCGGCGATCATGTTGCGCTCCGGCCTGTCGGGCGAACTCGTCGGCCGCGGCCTGCACGAGTCCTACGGATGGAATTTCGAAGCCTATCTCGACGGTATCGACAATTTCGACGGCAGCACCATCACCACTGGCCTGAATTTCGGCCTTTATGACGGCCCCCACAGAGCCGAGCATGCGGCAGCCCTCGTCTATTTCGAAAACCGCTGGCAGCACGGGATGCGCCCCGAGAAGGGACGTATCCGTCAGACACTTCCCCTCGTCATTGTGACCGAGAATCTGCTCGATCCCGAAAATTTTGTCACCCTCGACAAGGGCGACAACGCATTCGTCAGTTTCAAGGCACCGTCGAACTATGCCGTCGAAGGCATGGCGCGAGCGCTGGAAAAATTACCAGCGCTTCTCGCTCCATTGCCGGTCGAACAGATATTCGATCGCGGCATCCGGCCGACCGAGTCGCATGTCCAGGGCACATTGCGGATGGGTTCGAGCCCAGCGGATTCGGTCGTCGACAGCGACATGATCCACCATCAACTCCGGAACCTGGTTGTCGTCGGCACCAGCACCTATCCAAGCTGCTCCTGCGCCAACCCAAGCCTGACCGCGGCAGCCCTCTCCTTGCGGGCGGCGAGCCGGATAGCGTGAAAGGAGACGCCAGATGATCGAGGTTTCGCGACGCGCGGCACTGGCCATCCTGGCCGGCGGGGTTGCTTCGTCAGGTATCGCCTACGCCGCCGTTTCCTCGCTTTCGGACGAGGACCTGGTGCGGGTCACGCTCGAAAAATACTTCGGCAAGCTCAACATGCGCATCGAACATCTGCAGCAGTTCGTCCTGGAATTTCGGAACCGCAATCCGTGGATATTTCCGAACGAAAAGCTGGGCGATGCCGTCACTCTGCTTGAAGAGCTAAAACTGGGCGCCGCGCGCCAGCTGCTGCCCGAAGAGAAAAAGCAGGATCTCAGGCATTTCGACCGTTGGGTGATTGCCGAGTTCCATATGCTGACCGACTACGCCTGGCGCAGTTCGCCAAACGACCCGATCCGGTTCACCGGCTGGCATCCATGCACCAACCCATTCGCCAATTTTGAGATGCGACAGGACGCCTAGAGTGGTTCATCGTTTCACGGAAACGCCGAACCGCTCTATCTCTTTGTTTTTGCGCAATTCCCTAGGGAAAGCGCTATGCGCTTTTCCCGGGAAAAGGCCTCATGCCGCCATCCTGCCGATCGAGTGGTATTCGATGCCGTGGCGAGCGATGACCTTCGGATCGTAGAGGTTGCGGCCATCGAAGATGATCGGCGTCGTCAGCGCATCCTTCATCGCGTCGAAGGACGGGGCGCGAAAGCTCTTCCATTCGGTGGCGATCAGGAGTGCGTCGGCGCCGCGCAGCGCTGCCTCCTTGGTCCCGCACAAAAGCAGGTCGTCGCGCAGCCCGTAGATGTGCTGGCATTCCTGCATGGCCTCGGGATCGTAGGCCTGCACCTTGGCGCCGGCCTTCCACAGCGCTTCCATCAGGACACGCGCCGGCGCCTCGCGCATGTCGTCGGTGTTGGGCTTGAAGGCCAGGCCCCACAGCGCGAAGGTCTTGCCCTTGAGATTACCCTTGAAATAGCGGTTCACCTTGTCGAACAGAACCGACTTCTGCGCATTGTTGCGTTCCTCGACCGCGCGCAGCAGCTTGGCATCGAATTTGACGCCTTCCGCGGTCTTGATCAGGGCGCGCACATCCTTCGGGAAGCACGAGCCGCCATAGCCCAGGCCCGGATAGATGAAGTGGTAGCCGATGCGCGGATCGCTGCCGATGCCCTTGCGGACCTCCTCGATGTCGGCGCCAAGCTCCTCGGCCAGATTGGCCATTTCGTTCATGAAGCTGATCTTGGTCGCCAGCATGCAGTTAGCCGCGTATTTGGTGAACTCGGCGCTGCGCACGTCCATCACGATCATCTTCTCGTGGTTGCGGTTGAACGGGGCGTAAAGCTCGCGCATCACCGCCTCGGTGCTCTCGCTGCCGGTGCCGACGATGATGCGATCGGGCTTCATACAGTCGGCCACGGCGGAGCCCTCTTTAAGGAATTCCGGGTTGGAGGCGACGTCGAAAGCCAGATCCTCGCGACCGCGCGCCTTCAGCGTGGCCGCGATCTTGGCCTTTACTTTTTCGCAGGTGCCGACAGGCACGGTCGACTTGCCGACGACGATCTTGGGTGCGTCCATCTCCCGGCCGATGGTCTCGGCGACGGCCAGCACATATTTGAGGTCGGCCGAACCATCCTCGCCCGGAGGCGTGCCGACGGCGATCATCTGGATCTCGCCATGCTTGACCGCCGCGACCGCGTCCGTGGTGAACTTGATGCGGCCGGCCGCATGGTTCTCCTTGACCAGGTTTTCGAGCCCGGGCTCGTAAATCGGAATGAGGCCCTGATTGAGCCGTTCGACCTTTTTCGCGTCGATGTCGACGCACACCACCTGATGGCCGACTTCCGCAAGCACCGCCGCCTGGACGAGACCGACATAGCCAATTCCAAAGACTGTCAGATTCATTCGGTTTCATTCCTGTTCAAGGCTTCGGACTGTCTTCGGTCCGGCCGGTTCAGATGCGTTTTTCCAGGCCGTGATTTCACGACTAGTTCGTTATGCCGCATGCCAGCGATTCCGGAAACTGGCACGGTTGGCCTAGTGCGGTAAATGCGACGCGATCCACCTGCGTTGTGAGCTTGCGACCCGGATCCGAAAACGGGCCCATCCAGTCCTTCAACGTATCGCTGCCCCAAAGGCTGAAGAATATCTTTTGCGCATGGGTGGGCAGCTTTGCCGGATCGGTAATCGTGTTCACAAGCTTGCCATTGACGTACCAGCGCAGCCTGTCCTTCTCCCAGACGAAGGCATAGTCGTTGAAGGCCTTGTCGGTGCCGCCCGCGACATCGACCAGCTTCTCGTTCTTGCCCTTGCCGGCAATGTAGGCGTTGACCTGTATCTTGGACGTGTCCTTGGTCAACACTTCAAAGTCGATTTCGTCCCATGGCTGCTTGTCGGAGGGGCCGATATAGGAGAAGAAAGCCGCGTTGATGCCGGAGCCTGAATCGGTTTTCATCCGCGCCTCATAGGTGCCGTAGCCGAAGCGCTGCTTGGTCTGGATCTCGGCGCAGGCAAAGTCGCGGTCTTTCAGCTTGCGCTTTTCGAAGCCGAGCGTCAGCACGCCGTCGGAAAGCTTGACCAGGTTTTTGGACCAGATGCAGTTCTGATAAGCGCCGTTCGTCCAGCCGTCGGCAATGTACCAGCGCGAACGGTCGAATTTGCTGAAATCATCGACGAATGATGGTGCGCTTTGGATATCCTCGGCACGGGATGGGGCCGGGCCTGCAATCAGGCCACCGAGAACGACCAGCACAAACGCGCCAATCGAGCATAGCCGCCTGCTTTGCCTGATCCAGTGCGGAAACGGCATTCCGCCGGTCGATGGGCCGCCGGTTGTCAGGGTGCCAGTTGTGGGGGTGCCAGTTGTGGGGGTGGACGTGTTTTTCGGATTCGCGCTCATACCAAACTCACCTTTGTGCTGTGCGCCCCCAACCCAAAGTCGATGTTCGAACCGTGATGAAACAAGCTGATCTTGACCCTTCCTCCGCCCCTGCGCTTCACTTCTTGCTCCAGCACAAGCCTGTTGCCTGCGGCGTCAGCCAGGATCCTGGCTTTCAGCGCGCGCCGGCGGCCGGCTTGGCGAAAGCGGCCTTGGTAGTGGAGCCATGCTGGGCATTCTGGTCGAAGATTTCATCCAGCGAATGACGGATATCCTTCATTAATTCGCTCTGACGGGTGAGCGCCGCGATCCGGCGCTCGCAATTCAGGATCGACTTCGTCAATTCGCCGACTTCCGCCGAACTTTTGGAGGACGCCGCTCCATTCTCCATCGCCTCGACCAGGAAGGCCGCGTTGGTGGCCTTTGTCCGGTAGCGGTTCTCAAGTCCGCTCTTTTCCGCCTCGACCTCGGCGGCGATCTGGTCAAACAGCTTTGCCAGGCGATCGAGGCGCGCAATGTCGGTCTGCCTGTCGCGAGCCGGATCCCTTGATCTGAAACCGAATATCGAAGCCATGCGCTCCTCATCCCAGCGAGATATTTGGGCCGTTTCGATCGACCAACCAGAATTGCTGCACCGCAACATACAGTGCCATCCCAAGAGCGAGTAGGCAACCACCTAAAGCGCGCCGCGTCTGAAGAAAATCATGCGACGCGTCTTAAGCCTTTGTTTTTATGTGGTTGTTGCCCAAATCGCCGCTCACCTTGAGCGGCATGCATCAAACCGCGGACTCGTGAATCCAGTCGAGACGGCGGGTAAGAAGCTGACGACATGAGCACCAAGGCTTCGGCGCGAACCGCTTACGTCTCGCTGGCCGGGCTGGTTGCGGCCATTAGAAAGCGCCGCGGCGGCACATGCTGGTGCTTCGAGACGAAGCCGAAGTGGCGGAACAGCGCCTCCAGCTTGTCGGCGGCGACGCCGCGAACGATGGGGACAAGATTGGACTGACTGGCCAGCGCATAGGCCGCGGCCGATGCCAGGCCCCGCTCTGCCTTCACGTCGAGGAAGTTCCGCAGCCGGTATTTGTCGCGCACATGCCGCTCATGCCTTCTGAGCACGGCTTTCGAAGCTTCCGGCAAAGTGTCGATCGCCAGCAGCGCCAGATCCGCATCGGCCAGGCGCTTGAGATCCTGGGTCTTGTGCCGGCCACTCAGCGAATCGCCGCGAACGATCGCGCCATAGCCACAGGACCTGATGACCTTGAACCGTGCCCCGCAAGCGACCGCGCGGGCGTAGAGTTCATAGTCTTCGCCCAGACGCAGGTTTTCGTCGTAGCGCAGCCCATGCCGGTCGAGGAAGGCCCGGCTGATCACCGGTTTGAGGAAGCCCAGTTCCCCTCTCTGCACACGGCGCCTGGAAATGTTGCCTTCGATGAAGCGCTCGAAATTGAGAAACTCCGGATCGGCCGAAAACCGTGGGGCCACGATTTTCGAGACATCGGTCGCCGCATCGTCCCGGATCAGCATGATGTTGTCGGCCGCGAAATCCCAGTTTGCGCCGGCGAACAATTCGCGAAATCGGCCGGCGAGAAAAAAATCGTCGGCGTCCAGAACGCTGATGAATGGCGATTTGGACCTGGCGATCGCGGCGTTGCGGGCGAAGGAGGGGCCACGGTTGACGTCGAAGCGGATGATGCAAAGCCGGCCGCTGCCATCATCGGCCGCCTGAGCGACTTTCACCGTATCGTCGGTGGAGGCGTCGTCGACGACGACGACTTCCGTCACCTCCGGTTCGCGCAAAGCCGATGCGATGGCAGCCGGGATTGTCCGCGCCGCGTTGCGGGCGGCGATGATCACGCAGACCTGGGATCCTGTCATGGCTTGGCCTCTCGATTGCACAGGTGGCTCCCGAATTTCCTTCCCGTCCCAATGCCCGATATCACTGTCATCGACTGCCCGCTCATCGGCTGCCCGAGTGTTCGAAATGCGTCGGCCGACGCTTATGCTGCAAGTGCTATGCTGCGGGTGCGAAGCAAAGCATCGCCAAAATCATTCGCGCCGTCCAGTCTTTCCTTTCGGTGCCGCCACGGCGCAAATCGGTGAGGGGCGAACATCCGCGGATAGTGCGCGTTGCCGCATGGGCGCCGGTGTTGATTGCGAATCAAGCCAGCCGGCGGCTCGGTCGCATCCGGTCGTCAAATGAATGCTGTTCAGCGAGTAGTCGTAAGGGGCCGACACGTCCCAAAGCGCGTCGCGTTTGAACGGATTCATGCGACGCGCTTTAGGTTCTTGTTTTATGCATGTCGTTATCGCAAAACCGCTACGCATCCCCGGTTCAAGCCCGAGGGCATGCTTTTGCGCGATATGCATTAGCGCCGAATCAACGTGGGCTGGCTCTCAGTGCAGGCTTCGCCTGGCGCTGAACTTCTCGCCATCGGCCGCTTCGGTCGAATTGAGCTTTCGTTCGGCATCGCGAATCTTATCAGCCGGCGTCGGGGCGTTTCTGGCAATCATGACGAAGACCAGCAGAAAATAGCCCAGCTGGATGACGATGGCGCAGCCGATGACACGAAAAAGCGTCGTGCTGAACGAGGCGCCACCCAAATAGGACCAGGCGACCACGATCGCCAGGGCGAAAATCATGCCGATGATGAATTTTGGTAGCGACATACCCCACAGCCTGTCAAATCTGCTCGGGCATAAATCGATGATTGACCCACCCCGAGCCTCCCTTCGCCATGCGGGCTTGTTGAGGCGCCCGCTTTTCGGCCGGTTGCTTCCGGCCTTTCCCACCCTGTCCATACTCCGACAGAAACCATTTGCAATTCTATTGGGGCGTGCAATAGCCGGCAAGGCCAACCACAAATAAATTTGAACGAGTTGACCAGATCGACTCTGCCATGCTGCGATGCACACATCGGCATCAAGGCCGGCGACCGGATATGGACTCACTTCAGTAAGATCTACAATATTGATTAGTATTTTACGTTAAAAACCCTCTATGTTTTGAAATTCTAAAGCACGCTGACGCTCCAAACTGCTGCACAAAGAGCGGTTCGCCCAAAATCAGCCCCAAAAAGGCACTAGATTTTTCAAAGTTGCCCATAAAATGTCACACGTATGCCATAAAGTGCAAATTTTGGGCAGGATCAGTTTATTATTTAGTCAATTCATGACGCGACTATTTCAAGCCGCCGGGAAATTGTGTGTTGCGCTGCAACATTTTTTTGGTATCGTGCGCCAAAACCATCCGGTCAACGGCCAAAACCATCCGGTCAACGTATGGAGACTAAAGCATGAGGGACATTGCCAAGCCGGCCAATGCGGATTTTTCGGAGGCTGGCATTGATTTTCCGCCACCGATCGGCGGGCTCATCAAGCGCAGCTTCGATATCGCCGGTTCGCTGATTGGGCTGATTGCGCTCAGCCCATTGTTTTTGATGGTCGCGCTGCTCGTCAAATTTTCCGATGGCGGGCCGATTTTCTACGGTCACAGCCGAATCGGCCGGGGAGGACGGATTTTCCCGTGCCTCAAGTTCCGCACCATGGTTCAGGACGGCGAACGGGTGCTGGCCGCATATCTTGCCGCCAATCCGGACGCCAACGCCGAATGGATAGCGACCCGCAAGCTGAAGAGCGATCCGCGCGTGACGCGCGTCGGTGCCGTGCTGAGGAAGCTCAGCCTCGATGAGCTGCCGCAGATCATCAACATCCTGCAGGGCGAGATGAGCCTTGTCGGGCCGCGCCCCGTGGTGCGTGACGAATTGGAGATCTATGGCAGTTCGGCCGTCTACTATCTGAAATCGCGTCCCGGCCTGACCGGGCTCTGGCAGGTCAGCGGACGCAATGACGTTTCCTATGACAGCCGCGTCGCCTTCGATCGCCACTATGTCGAGAACTGGTCGCTGTTCGAGGACATTCGCATCATCATCAAGACCGTTCCCGCGGTGTGGATGTCGCGGGGCTGCTACTGACCGGAAGACGGTCCTGACATTGAGGAGCGACTGTCCAAAGTACTTTATGCATGTCGTCATCCCAAAACCGCAGCGCGCTTTGGGCGACATGCATTAGATGCCAAGCATTCTGCAGCAAGCTCAAATGGGCGGGGCCAAAGCGGATCGGAAAACGTTCAGTTGAAAAGAGACATCTTCGAGATCTCCCGCGCCGGCATTCTTGCGAATCGCATGCGGCGGATGCGGCTTATGACCACTTGCCTCGCGCTGGCGCTTGCCGTCCCCCAATTTGCCGCCGCCGACGAATACCGCCTCGGATCGCAGGACAAGCTGACCATCCGCGTCGCCGAATGGCAGACCGTTGAAGGCACGTTCCGCGACTGGACGGCCGTCAACGGAGAGTACACGGTCGGTCCTGCCGGAACATTGTCCGTGCCGTTCGTCGGCGAGATGCCGGCATCCGGCAAGACCACGGCCGAGGTCGCGGCAGCGATCGGCCAGGCGCTCCAGCGCAAGCTCGCTCTGGCGGACCGGCCGGAAGCCTCCGTCGAAATGGCGCAGTACAGGCCGTTCTACATTTCCGGGGAGGTCCAGACGCCCGGCCAGTATCCTTACGTGCCGGACCTGACCGTCCTGAGGGCGATGAGCATCGCCGGCGGTGTCCGACGGAGCCCCGAAGGACAGCGGTACGATCGCGACATGATCAATGCCAAGGGCGATTTTGACGTTCTCCAAGACCAACGGGTCCGACTGATCGTCAGGCGCGCGCGCATCGAAGCGGAGATCGCGGACAAGTCGACGTTCGACGTGCCCAAGGAGGTGGCCGACGATCCAAAGCTTCCCAGCATCGTCGCCGACGAACTGGCGATCCTGACGGCCGACCAGAAGAAGCTCAAGCTGCGCCTGCAGGCGCTCGACGAACTGAAGGCGCTGCTGCAGAGCGAGATCGAATCACTGCAGAAGAAGATCGTCAACCAGCAGCGGCAGGTCGACCTGGCAAAGGAACAGCTCAACGGCATCGGCTCACTGGCGCAAAAGGGCCTGGTCGTCAACACGCGGGTTCTGAATTCGCAACAGACGATCGCCGACCTGGAAGGCCAGATCCTGGATTACGACACGGCCGTCCTCACCGCCAAGCAGGCGATCAGCAAGGCAACCCAGGACGCCATCGATCTGGAAAACACCCAGAATGCGAGCCTCGCCACCGACCGGCAGCAGGCAGAAGCCGATCTCAGCGAAACAATGCTCAAGATGAACATGCAAACAGGCCTGATGTCCGAAGCCATGTCGGGGAACCCGGCGTTGCAACGCTATCGCGACGGCGAAGAGCCGACACTGTCGTTTGCCCTGATTCGGGTGGTCGACGGCAAGACCAGCGAAATCGCCGCCGGCGAGGACACGCCCGTGCTGCCCGGAGACGTGATCAAGGTGAAATTGGCGCCAATGGCTATCCAATAATAGTCTGCAACCTAAATCAGGGGGCTTTGTCATGCACAGTGAAAGGGACGAAATAGTCAGTCGGGAAAGAGAATTTCACAATCTCAGATTTAGTCAGGAGGCGGATCCAAGAGAAAATCTGGACAAGTGGTATCGAACAATCCGCCACGGTGCTGAACATCAAGACAAGCAAATAAAACGCCTTTCGAAAAACGCGGACGTGCTCGAGTACGGTTGTTCCGATGGTGGGTGGTCCCTGCATTCCCTGCACCTGCCCGGTCTTTGCCGATCTCTGGCGGGGATCGACATTTCGGACGTAGCAGTAAACAAGGCGAACGAACGGGCGAGCACGCTTGGAAGCACGAACGCTACATTCCTGGCGATGAATGCTGAAGCCATGTCCTTCGAAGACAACAAGTTCGACCTGGTGTATGGACGCGGGATCATCCATCACCTGGATCTGGATCGGTGCTTTTCCGAGGTGGTCCGTGTCCTGAAGCCGAACGGCGTGGCGTCCTTCTACGAGCCGATGGGACACAATCCTCTCCTGAATGCCTACAGAAGGCGGACACCCCTCATCCGCACCGCTGATGAACATCCTTTGTTAATTTCGGACTTCGCGTTGGCTCGCCGCTATTTCAGCAATGTCCAGGTGGAATATTTCGGCCTGTGCTCCGTAGGAAGCGCGCTGATGCCGCGAGGCATCTCGGAGACCGTCTACACAGTTGGCAAAGCTATCGATTCAGTCGTTCTGACACTACCCTTTGTGAAGCGGTTCGCATGGTATGCGCTCCTAACCCTTAGGGCTTGATCAACTCGGGCGAGCGTGAAGGAGCAACTGCCGCTCGCCACCGCTTCAGAGCTGCCTGCGAGATAGTTGTTTGGCCTTAGCGCTGTTAGGCGGCGTCTTCAAAATCCTGTCTGGCGTCGAAATCGGGCGTCATAGCGGAATTGGAGCTGGGTCCGTGATCACCCAAAGTGCCTCCTTACGAAATCTGGTTGCAGGAAATCCTGCCCGAAAAATTCGCGAAATTGTGGTGTCCCAAGATATTCACGGCCTTGCTTAGCCCGCCGCGGTTTCTGGTTCCGCGAGGTTGGCCGCGGTCCACCGGGGACGGGCAACAGGCACCCTCACCAGCTTGAAGTAGCTGTAATAGAGGAGGAAGGAGCCCATGATGTAGGGGTTGAAGGTATCGATCTCGACGAAGGACCGGATGACCAGAAGCACCATCACACCGGCAAGAATCACGGACTCGGCCTGCCATGTCCTGAATATCAACGCCGATATGTGGCCCCACAGCGTCCGCAGGATAATCAGCGAAATCAGCGTGGCCCCGATATAGCCGAGCTCGACAAGCGCTTCGATATAGGTGTTGTGGAAGTGGAAGCCGCTTCGGGTTGTGATGTAGAACTCGTTCCAGAGCCGCTCGGCCTCGGCGAAACCCTGCACCCAATAGGCCGCGTAGCCGACGCCAAGCACTGGCGATCGCTGCGCCGCTTCCCAGCCCTGCTGCCAGAGGTAGGTCCGCCCGGTGAGCGTCGAATCCTTGCCGAAGAGGCCAAGGACGAAATCCAGGAGGCCGGCATTCACGGCAACCAGCGCGACCACGACCAGTCCGCATGCGCCAACCAGGAAAATCACCCGTCGATAGCGCAGCGAAAGCTTCTTGGTCATGGCAAGCAGCGCTACTAGGAGGAGAACCGCTGGTAACGAAGCCGTCGAAGTGGCCGAATGCGCGACGACCAGAAGATAGGCCGACAGGACGACGACCGGGACCGTCAGGAAAAGGCTCAGCCGGCCGCGTCTGAGAAAGACCAGGAAGACGATGCAAAAGTAGATGCCAAGCGACGCGACAAAGCCGAGCTGGTTCTTGGAGCTGAACGCGCCGACGAAATTGTATGTCCCGTCGAGAACGTCATAGGAAAAAGCGCCGACCTTGAGCGAATAGAGCAGGACGAAAAAAATCCCGATCAAGGCGCCGATCGTCAATGTCCGGACGCTGACGGTACGCGCGGCGATGTAGGCGCAGGCAATATGGGAACAATACTGGAGCGCGGTCCTCGCCGTAATGCCGGGGGCATCCGACCAGAACACCGAGAAACAGACATAGAAGGCAAAAATCAGCGGAAGCCAGGCACTGGAGACGCCCCGCAGCAGCCGCCGGTAGTCCACCAGGATGAGAGGCAGCCAGACCGCGTAATAGGCCAGGATCAGGACCGGACCAAAAACGGTGGAATAGGAAAACGCCCAGATGGAGACGGCAACGGCAAACGCGCCGTAGACCGAGTTCTTCTCCTGGTCGATCAACAGAGATTTTGGAATCTTCATCTCGGTAGCGGATTCCCGATCATGCAACTCCACGCAATTCAGCGCCGATTCGCCGCCGCGCCCCTTAGAGCATTTCCATTGTGCAGTGCAATATAGCCCAACCTCCGCCATCTGTCACCC
The DNA here is from genome assembly GCF_000359125.1 of Mesorhizobium sp. STM 4661. Taxonomy (GTDB): domain Bacteria; phylum Pseudomonadota; class Alphaproteobacteria; order Rhizobiales; family Rhizobiaceae; genus Mesorhizobium. The sequence continues at coordinate 98,068 of NZ_CAAF010000003.1, forward strand.
AGAAGACGGTTTTTGACCGCACGCCGCGCCACTGGATGCGCTCGAACGGACAAGGTGTCGCCAAGAAGCCAGACCCCTCGGTCGCCTGCTCCTGGCCTAGCATGAACCTGTTCGGAGGCTCCAGTCCCCGACTTGAACTTCCCTGTCGTTGACTTCACATTCGCCGCCGATTGGAGGAAGATCCCATGCCGATGAATTTTACGGGACGGTTTGCCGGACGCTCGGCCGTGATCACGGGTGGCGCCTCCGGCATCGGCCTGGCCGTGGCGCAAAGGATCGTCGACGAGGGCGGTCGCGTTTCGATCTGGGATCGCGATCCCGCCCAGATCGAGCGGGCCAGTGCCGTCATTGCGGACCTGCACGGCGTGACTGTCGACGTCGCCGATCCCGCGGCCGTCGAACGCGCCGCCCGGCAGACGATCGAAGCGCTTGGCGCGGTCGATATCCTGGTCACCAGTGCCGCCATCACCGGGCCGAACATGACGATGTGGGACTATTCCACCGACGATTGGCGCCGGGTCATCGACATCAACATCAATGGCGTCTTCTACTGCAACAGGGCGCTGGTTCCGCATATGCTCGAACGCAATTACGGCAGGATCGTCAACATCGCCTCGATCGCCGGCAAGGAGGGAAATCCCAACGCCTCGGCCTACAGCACATCGAAGGCGGCGGTGATCGGCATGACCAAATCGCTCGGCAAGGAACTGGCCAAGACCAAGGTGACGGTGAACTGCGTCACGCCGGCCGCCGTGCGCACGGCGATCTTCCAGCAGATGAGCCAGCAGCACATCGACTTCATGCTGTCGAAAATACCGATGGCGCGCTTTGGCGAGGTCGAGGAGGTGGCGGCGCTGATCTCATGGATCGCTTCCGAGGAATGCTCCTTCACGACCGCCGCCGTCTTCGACGTTTCCGGCGGCCGTGCCACCTATTGAGGCAAGCCGGACGCAATCTGCCAATGGGCTGTGCTTCATTTGACTGGCGTTGAACCTCCCCTGTCCGACGCGGACCTGCTCGACCGCTTCCAGCGTGCAGCCTTCGGCTATTTCCTGGAAACCGTGAACCCGGAGAACGGGCTGGTCGCCGACACGTCGCGGCCAAATTGGCCGGCCAGCATCGCTGTCGTCGGCTTCGCGCTGTCCTGCTATCCGGTCGGAGTCGAGCGCGGCTGGGTGACACGCGATGCTGCCATAAAGCTGACGCTTGCCGCGTTGCGCTTTTTCTGGAACAGCCGGCAAGGCAATGGCGAAGACGTCACCGGCCATAAGGGCTTCTATTATCACTTCCTCGACATGCGGACCGGCCTGCGTGCCTGGCGCTGCGAATTGTCGATGGTGGACACGGCACTGCTGATGGCCGGCGTGCTGGTGGCGGGGGCCTATTTCCTGGGCGACGGCGAGGACGAGGTCGAAATCCGCGAACTGAGCGAGACGCTCTACCGGCGCGTCGATTGGCGTTGGGCGCAAGGCAGCGGTCCGACCTTGCGGCAGGGCTGGAGGCCGAAGAGCGGTTTTCTCCGGTACGATTGGGAAGGCTACAACGAAGCGACGATCCTCTATCTGCTGGCAATGGCCGCGCCGGACAAGCCAGTCTCCAACGACAGCTATGCCGCCTGGACGGCCACATATCAGTGGGAAACCATCCATGGCTACGAAGTGCTTTATGGCGGTCCGCTGTTCATGCACCAGTTCTCGCATGCCTGGATCGACTTCGATGGCATCCAGGACGCGTTCATGCGGGAGAAGAACTCGGACTATTTCGAAAACAGCCGCCGCTCAACCTACCTTCATCGGGACTATGCGCGGCAAAACCCCGCTGGCTTCGACGGTTACAGCGAAGGACTATGGGGCCTTTCGGCGGGCGACGGACCCGGCAATTTCCGCGCCCGGATCGCGCGGCGGCCGCGCAAGTTTTCCGGCTATGCAGCGCGCGGCGCACCCTTCGGCCCCGACGATGGAACGATCGCGCCGTGGTCGTATCTGGCATCGCTGCCCTTCGCGCCGGAGATCTGCCTGCCGGCACTGCGTCTCCTGCGGGAGCGCCACCCCCAGGTGATCGACAATTTCAGGATGCCGAGCGGCTTCAATCCGACACTGGCGAACTGGCGAGACTTCGGCACGAGCGGCTGGCTATCGCAGGGACATTACGGCCTGGACCAGGGTATCGTCGTGCTGATGACCGAGAACCACCGTTCGCGCCTGATCTGGAACCTGATGCGGTCAATCCCGCACATCCGTCTCGGCCTGCGCAAGGCCGGGTTCAGCGGCGGTTGGCTGTCGCAGCCGGCGAGCGCTCCCAAGGCTGGTTCTGTCGAATGATGGCCATGGCCTTGTCAGTCGACCACGGCGACAGCGGCCTGATCGGGGATCTATAGTGCTGAGCGGCCGCCTGGAGCTTGACGAAAGCACCATTCGGCTAAAGAAGTTCCAAGTGAAATCGCATGGCCGCGGAACACGCTGGATGCCGCCTGACATAACAACCGACTATGCAGTCCGGCTCCTGGCGCAGGGTTATATATGCCTGCCACTTCGTACCGGCGGCAAGCATCTCGACCTTGAGGCGATGGGCTATGATCCGCTGCATCTGCACACCCGACGCAAGGATTTGAAGGAACTGGCTTTCTGTTCCGTCGCGTTCCAACTGTCGCAGAAACCACCGACCCGTGAGGATATCGAGCGCTGGTTTTGCAATTTCACCGGCAATGTCGGCATATTGGGAGGCTTCTCCAACTTGCTGATCCTGGATTTCGACAACGCCGCCGCATATCAAGGTTGGCAAGGCAGGCATGGTGAAATTGCCAGGCGCACGCCGATGGCAAAGTCCCCGAAGGGCTTTCATGTCTATCTGAGGACGCGTGAGCCGATGGTATCGTCGAGCCTGCATTTCGGCATGCGCCGGATCGGCCACGTCAAGGCACTTGGCGGCTATGTGGTGGGCAGCCCCTCGGTACTCAAGGACGGCTCTTCCTACGGCTGGTTGGAGAATCAGTCGCCTTTCGATGTCGAGCCACAGCCGATCGACAGCCTTGCCAGTCTTGCGCTGCGCCCGGTCACGCCGCTCAAGCACTATTACGACCGCATGCTGAACCGTGGCTTCTTCGAGCGGCAGTGATCAAATCCGGGCAAACAGGATTGGAGGTCACGGTCGTCATCCCGGCAAGGAACGCCGCCGCAACGATCGATGCCGCGTTGCTTAGTCTGATGCCCGACAGGGATCTGATCGGTGAAATCCTTCTGATCGACGACGGTTCAGACGACCGGACCGAGGCGAAAGCGACCGAAAGCGCGCGACGACATGGATTGCCGCTGGAAGTCCTGAGCGTCAGCCTCGGCAATGCCGGGGCCGCGCGCAACGTCGGCATAGCGCGAGCCAAGGGAAAGTCGATATTCTTCCTCGATGCGGACGACGAGTTGATCAGGGGAGGCCTGTCGCTGCTGCACGACGCGCTCGAACGCAATCCCGAGGCAGGCCTGTCGATCGGGGCCAGCATCCGTCGCACGCGCGGGCGGCCGGACAAGCTCAAGGCACCGCACGGCTATACAAGCGACAAAGCCGAAAACACCAGGCGGTATCTTCGCAACGAACTCTGGCCGATCGCCATGGGAAGCGCGCTGATTTCGACAGCGGCGACAGCCGCCATCCGCTTTCCCTCGGCGATCGGTCTCGACGAAGACACATGCTACTGGGTCGCCATGCTCGCGCGCTTCGATGCAGCCACGATTTCGGCGCCAGTGCTGCTCTATCATCACGACGAAACCAGAATGGCGCAGCGCTTCATCCATGCGCCGCGCGGGACGTTTCTTGCCATAGCGCTCGAACTGGACAGGTTGGCGGACCTGGGCGTCGAAAGGGATGCCCTTCAGTGGCGGAAAGCCTGGATAGCGCAACGAATTTCGCGGCAGCTGATCAAGCACAAAATGTACGCCGATGCGGCGGCCATGATGCGGGCTGTCCGTGCCCACAAAATGATCGGCCGGAGCTGGAAGGCCTTGCAGTATGGCGCCCGCATCCGCTTGGGGAGCCTGGTTCCGGGGCGCGCGATGGAGACAGGGCATTCAAACCGCGACGCCGATCACGGTAAGGAGCGGCGCACGCTGGTGCTCTGCTACGATCCGGCCTTCCCCCCTGTCTCGGGCGCGGATTTGAGAAACCATCACAACGCCAAGGCCGCGGCGGAACTGGGGCCGGTCTGCCTTGTCTCGATCCGGCCGCGGACCGATCCGTCGAAACCGGCCGACCCGCGCATTCGAATAGAGGCCTTGACGCTCGCGGGGGAAATCCGCACGGCCTCGATCGGCTGGTGGAGAACAGGCGCCGAGAAACGGATCCCACGCACCGCGCTGAGGCGCCTGGAGGCGATTATCCGCGCCTTTGCCCCGGACAGCATCGTCGTCGAAGGCATTGCCTTGTTCAAGCTGCTCCGATCCTTGCGGCCATTGGCGGGGCAACTCATTCTCGACATGCACAATGTCGAATCCGATCTGGCGGGCCAGTTGCATCACGCAGACAGGACAAGATCGATGCCTGTCCTCTATGGCGTCAGACGCCTCGAAAGGAAGGCGCTCGCCATCGTCGACAGAGCCTGGGTCTGCTCGCGGCTCGACCACGAAAGACTGACTGCTGTGTCCCGGCGCGCGGTGCCGATCGATATTGTTCCGAACGGCATCCCTCGCTTCGAGGACATTGCGGTTGACCTGCCTGCTGAGGCAGCAATATCCGAAGGCTTTCCGATCATTCTCTTCATCGGCCATCTCGGATACAAGCCAAACATCGATGCCGCCGAGCGTCTTGCCCGCACCATCCTGCCCCGCATCCGGCAACGATTGCCGACCGCAAGATTGGTTCTTGCCGGCCGATACCCCAAACCGGCCGTGAAGGCGCTGAACGGGCTGCAAGGCGTCGACCTCGTCGAGAATCCGGACCATGTGACGCCGCTGCTGGCCCGCGCGCATCTCAGCATCATTCCGCTTTCGGCGGGCGGTGGCACGCGCATCAAGATCCTCGAAGCGATGGCCTGGGGCATTCCGGTGATCGCGACGCCGCTGGCGGCCGAGGGGCTGGATCTGGTCGACGATGAAGAGGTGCTTTTGTCTGATTCGGATGAAGGGCTTGCCGGCATGGCGGTCGAGCTTTGCCTGGACCGCACGCGCATGGCGAGGCAGCGCGCCCGCGCGCATGAGGCCGTGTGGTCCCGGTTTGGCCCGCAAACCATCCGCAACGCCGTCCGCGCCGGATTTGGGGCCGGATTTGGGCTGGACGATGCCGGCTCATGACGCCCTTTCCAACCGCCGATCGATGAGCTGCCGATGATCCCCACCATCCTGCACCAGACGTGGAAGACAGACAGCGTCCCTGCCCGCTTCCAGGGCTATGTCGAAAGCTGGAAACGGCACCATCCCGGCTGGACTGTCATGTTCTGGAACGACCGGATGCTGCTCGAGTTCGTCGCCGAGCACTATCCGGATTTCCTGCCGACCTTCTGCAGCTATTCGCACGGCGTGCTGCGCGCCGATGCGGCACGCTATCTGCTGCTGTATCATTTTGGCGGCGTCTACGCCGATATCGACTGCGAATGCGTCGCGCCTTTCGATCCGATCATGGGCGAGGAGCGGATCGTGCTCTGCACCGAGCCGGCTTCACACGAAGTCCTTCAGGCGAAGTTTCGAGGGCTGCCCTACCTGCTGTTCAACGGCACGATGGCGAGCCCGCCCCGGCATCCCTTCTGGCTGGAGCTCCTGTCCCTGCTGCCGGGATTGGTCCATGCCAAGGAAGCGCTCGACGCGACCGGACCCTGCGTGCTGACCTCAGCGCAGCTCGGCTATCGTGACCAGGCGGCCTTCGCCATTCATCCTCCCGCCCTGTTCGCGCCAATGGACTCGGCCGGGCGCACGGAGACGCAAGCCGGCAGCGACACGCCGACACTGTCGATCCATCACTGGGCGGGTACATGGTGGACGGCACGGCCCGCGACGCGGTGGCGGGACAAGGTTCGCAATCACGCCTACCGGTTCTGGCACCACCTGACACGCGGCGCCCATCTTGACGAGGCCGCGGCGAAAGCAAGCGTCAGCCAGGCGGCGCTTTCGGCGCCGCGTCCTTCGGGGTCGAACATCGCCATACTGGTGCCGCTTCGCGATGCGGCCGACCACATCCAGCCGTTTCTCGATGCCTTGCAAAGGCTCGACTATCCCAAGGACAGGATCAAGCTGGTCTTCTGCGAGGGCGACAGTTCCGATGGCAGCTGGGAAAGGCTCAAGGCGGCAACGGCGCCGCTTGCCGCCAGCTACCGCGGCATCGTCCTGCTGCAAAAGCATCTGGGCACAAGCCTTGACCGGGACAAGCGAGCGAAGCCGCGGCGGCAGCGCGAAAGACGGGGCGCCATTGCCAGGATACGCAACCATTTGATCGATCACGGGCTGGATGCCGATGATGCCTGGGCGCTGTGGATCGACATCGATGTCTGGCGATTCCCGAGCGATGTCGCCGACCGATTGATCGCGGCAGGGCATCGCATCGTGGTTCCCAACTGCGTCAAGATCGCCGGCGGCGACAGCTTCGACTTGAACAGTTTCGTCACCACCCAGCCCGAAAAAAACTATCGCTACTATCGCGAGATACGCGGCGGTCTTTACCAGCCGCCCGCGTATTCGATGAGCCGGCTACATCTCAGCGATATCCGGCATCTCGAAAGCATCGGTCTCGACGGGGTCGGCGCAACCATGCTGCTTGTCGATGCCGCATTGCATCGCGGCGGCCTGCGGTTTCCGGAAATCCCCTATCGCGACCTGATCGAAACCGAGGGCCTTGGCGCCCTCGCCAACGACCTGGGCATCAGGCCGGTCGGCCTTCCCAAGCTTGAGATATTGCATGTTCCGTGGTGACCGGACGTCGAGCCTATTTGCCGCGCACCTTGTGCGGCGAGCCAAGTCAGGCCGGCATTTTGAATGTCTTCCGACCTGCCTGATCCGTGCGCGATACTTTCTGACTCTGATTAGCCGGCAAATGTATAGGCGGTTTTCACGGTGGTGTAGAATTCCGCCGCGTAGCGGCCCTGTTCGCGCGGGCCGTAGCTCGATCCCTTGCGGCCGCCGAAGGGGACATGGAAGTCGACGCCTGCCGTCGGCAGGTTGACCATCACCATGCCAGCCTCCGAATTGCGCTTGAAATGCGTGGCGTGCTTGAGGCTCGAGGTGCAGATGCCCGAGGTCAGCCCGAACGGCGTGTCGTTGGCCACGGCGAGCGCCTCATCATAGTCCTTGACACGGATGACGCTGGCGACAGGCCCGAAGATCTCCTCGCGTGAAATGCGCATCGCGTTGCTGGCTCCGGTGAACAGCGCGGGCCGCAGGTAGAAGCCGGGGGTTTCGCGATCGAGCCGCTCGCCGCCAAAAGCGAGATCGGCGCCTTCCTTGCGGCCGAGGGCAATGTAATCCTCATCCTGTTTCAGCTGGCTGTCGTCGACGACGGGACCGATCTGGGTCTTCGCATCGAGGGCATCGCCGACGACCAGCTTGCTCATGCGGTCCTTCAGCGCCGCGACGAAGCGGTCGTGAATGCCCTCGGTCACGACCAGCCGGGACGATGCCGTGCAGCGCTGGCCGGTCGAGAAGAAGGCGCCGTTGAGCGCGCAGTCGACGGCCGTGCCGAGGTCGGCATCGTCGAGCACGACGAGCGGGTTCTTGCCGCCCATTTCGAGCTGGAACTTGCGCATGTGCTCGACGCTTGCCGCGGCGACCCGTTTGCCGGTACCGACCGAGCCGGTGAAGGTGATGGCATTGAGGTCGGGGCTGTCGAGCATGGCCTGGCCACCACTGAACCCTTGCCCATGACGAGGTTGAGCACGCCCTTGGGCAGGCCGGCGCGATGCAGGATGTCGACAATGGTCCAGGCGCTCTCGGGGACCAGTTCGGCCGGCTTGAAAACGATGGTGTTGCCGTGGGCAAGTGCCGGAGCGATCTTCCACGCCGGGATGGCGATCGGGAAATTCCATGGCGTGATGATGCCGACGACGCCGACCGCTTCGCGCGTGATCTCGACACCGACGCCCGGACGCACGCTCGGCACCAGTTCGCCCGACAGGCGCAGCGTCTCGCCGGCGAAGAAATCGAATATCTGGGCGGCGCGCACGGTCTCGCCAATACCCTCGGCCAGCGTCTTGCCTTCCTCGCGCGCCAGGGACCGGCCGATTTCATCTTTCCGCGCGGTGATCTCGTCCGATGCCTTCCTCAGAGGGCCGGAACGCGACCATGCCGCAAACGCCGCTTTCGCCGCCGCGATGGCTTGCCGGGCCTGCTCGGCGCCGGCGGAAGCATACTCGCCGACGACATCGCCGGTATTGGATGGATTGATGTTGCGGGAACCGGGCTCGCCCACCCACTCGCCATCGATGAGATTCTTTCGAAACAGGGTCATGTCGCAGTTTCCTAGCCGTTCGGTTGCCGTCTATCTGGACCACTGGCCACCACACCGCAAGGCCGCCGGACGGTAAAGTTCTGCTGTTCGACAGGCATGTGCTGCACATAGCTCACACTGCGAAAGACCAGAACAGGCAGGCCAGCGTCGCCGCGGCGAAAACGACAAAGAACAGGCTTCTCAGCAGGATGTTGCGGCGCAGCTCATTCATGAAGAGATGGCATGCCACGACGGCCGCGACGAACAGAAAGCGCCAGTTCAGCAGCGCCGTCAGGACGCCGCTCTGACCGAAAGCCCATCTGGCGGCGAGGCAGCCGATGATGGTCGCGAACAACACGATCACCGTCCAGAAGATGGCATCGGCGGCATTTGTCAGAACGATGCCGGCCGCCCTGATGGGCAGGATCATCATCAGCAGCGCACTGAAGAAATAGACCGCGGCAAGCGGGATGAAAATCCCGACGTCGGCCATGTCGTCCAGGCGTTTGGCGCCGATCGCGCCATAGGGATAGCCATGCCTGGCCACCGCCAGGCTCAGCGCCATCAGCAAAGCCGTCAGCACGGCGACCAATGCGAATGAAGTGAGGGCCTTGCTCATGTTGTTCCTTTTGATTTGCGCATGATCCTTTCCGAAAATCCGATTTTCGGAGGTTATGCGCAGGCGAATCGAACAGGAACGTTGGTAGCCCACCGTTTGTAAATGGCTGGTAAGCGTTGGGGGGAGCGCGGTGACCAGGCTTTCGGAAATTGCCTTCATGGCAGAACCGTTCCTGGCCGCAGAAAATTCAGCGGCAGGTGCATTCACTCCGCCGCTTGCAGGCGGCGCGCATCGACAATGGCCCTGATCTCGGCGCGGCAGGAGCCGCAATTGGTGCCGGCACCCAGCGCGGCGCCGATTCCCTCGACGCTGGCGCAGCCGCCGCGCACCGCCTCCGCGATCTGATTGGCGCCAATTCCGAAACAGGAGCAGACGATGGCGCCGCGGTTGACGCCGTTGCCGCCCGGTCGCCCGGCAACGATCGCCGGCCGCCCGCGCCGGTCGGCATGGTCCGCGCCCAACTGCTCCACGGCCCAGCTGCGCGATACCGCGACCGGCCCTGGCGCCAGATAGAGCGCGCCGATCAGCCGGCGGCCTGCAAAGCGGGCGAAGCGATAGTGCCCTCCGGCAGCGTCATGATAGGCGAGCGTCTCGCCTTGCGCGTCGTCGCCGAAGAGCGAGGCGGCGAACACCGTCCAGTCCCGGCCGGCTTGCAGCGCAAGCTCGAGGCGCCAGCCGGCGGCGCAGCGGGCAAGGCTCCAGTAATCGGCATCGATCGAAGCCGGCCGTTCGGCAAGCACGGCGAAGCCGAAGGCAGCGGCAGCGAAGCGTTCCATGCGCGCGGCACCGTTCTTCGAGGCCGGCTGACCTGAAATCGCATCGGTAACCGGAGCGACCAGCGCATCGACGCGCGCCCGCGCGGCGAACTGATCCGTCCAGTGCATCGGCACGAACACCGAACCCGGCCGCTGCCGCGCTGTCACCAGCGCGCGCAGCAGCGCTTGGCCATGAACGGTCGAGATCCGCACGATGTCGGCGTCGCCGATACCGAAGCGCTGCGCATCGGCCGGGTGGATTTCGACGAAGGGCTCGGCGATGTGCTGGGACAGGCGCGGGCTCTTGCCGGTGCGCGTCATGGTGTGCCAGTGGTCGCGAACGCGGCCGGTGTTGAGGATCAGCGGATAGTCCGGGCTGGTGCGGGTTTCGACGGTTGGGCGGACAGCGATGAAGCGCGCCTTGCGGCCGGGTGTGTAGAAGTTGCCGTTGGCGAAGAAGCGGGTGCTGGGTGAGGCACGTCTTGCCTGAATACCCAAGTCTGTCTCACTTCCAGCCTGAGCACCCCCCTCTGGCCTGCCGGCCATCTCCCCCGCAAGGGGGGAGATTGGCAGCTTTGGCGCCGGCTCTCCCCTTGCAGCATTGGATATTGGCGAAGGCCGTGGTGATAGCCGATCTCCCCCCTTGCGGGGGAGATGGCCGGCAGGCCAGAGGCGGTCGTCTGCGACGGCCTCGGCCTCGTTGGGGCGGGTCGTAAAGGCCGAGCCTTCACCACCGACCCCACCCCGGCTCGCTTGTTTCGCTTCGCTCAACGCGCTCTCCGACCCTCCCCTCAAGGGGGAGGGTAAGGCCGGTGCTGGCCACTGGAACGGCGCCAAATCCGCGTAGGCCTCAGCATCAATGTCGGCATAGGCGCCGATATCGAAATCCCGCGCGCCGTCATTCTCGAAGCCCGACAGCGCTGCGTGCTCGGCAAAAATCCCCGCCGCCGACGCATGCGAAAACGCCTCGCCGAAACCCATTCGCCTCGCCACTTCCACGACAATCCACCAGTCGGGCCTTGCCTCGCCGGGTAGGCCCAGGAACGCCCGCTGGCGCGAGATGCGGCGCTCCGAATTGGTGACGGTGCCGTCCTTTTCGCCCCAGGCGGCGGCGGGCAGCCGGACATGGGCGTGGCGGACCGTATCGGTGCTCGCCAATACGTCCGACACCACGACGAAAGGGCAGGCCTTGATCGCCGCCTCGACGACATCGGCATCGGGCATCGAATCGACCGGGTTGGTGGCCATGATCCACAGTGCCTTGAAGCGCCCGTCGGCCACCGCCTTGAACATCTCGACCGCTTTCAGGCCGGGCTTCTGCGCGACCGCCGGCACCTTCCAGAAGCGCTGCACACGGTCGCGATGCTCGGGGTTTTCGATCTCCATATGGGCGGCCAACATATTGGCCATGCCGCCGACCTCGCGGCCGCCCATCGCGTTGGGCTGGCCGGTCACCGAAAACGGCCCGGCGCCGGGCTTGCCGACACGGCCGGTGGCGAGATGGCAGTTGATGATGGCGTTGACCTTGTCGGTGCCCGAGGACGACTGGTTGACGCCCTGGCTGTAGACGGTCACCGTCTTCGCGGTTCCCGCAAACAGGCTGTAGAAGCGGCCAAGCTCGTCCTCGCCGAGGCCCGTGGCGGCGGCGATGCCGGCAAGGTCGAGCTTCGAGGCGGCGAAAAGAGCTTGCCCGAAGCCGGTCGTGTGTGCCGTGATATAGGCGCGGTCGAGCGCGTTATGCTGGCCGAGATAAGCCAGCAGCCCGGTAAACAAGGCAACGTCGCCATCCGGCGCGATCGCCAGATGCATGTCGGCGATATCAGATGTCATGGTGCGGCGCGGGTCGACCAGCACCACCTTCATCTGCGGCCGTTTTTCGCGTGCCGCCGCGATGCGCTGGTAGAGCACGGGATGGCACCAGGCGAGATTGGAGCCGACCAGCACGATCAGGTCGGCAAGCTCCAGATCCTCGTAATTGCCCGGCACCGTGTCGGAGCCGAACGCGCGGCGGTGGCCGGCGACCGAAGAGGCCATGCACAGGCGCGAATTGGTGTCGATGTTGGCCGAGCCGATGAACCCTTTCATCAGCTTGTTGGCGACGTAATAGTCCTCGGTCAGCAACTGTCCGGAGACGTAGAAGGCGACCGCGTCGGGGCCGTGCTCGGCGATGGTTTGCGAGAAGGTCGAGGCGACGTGGTCGAGCGTCTCGTCCCAGCCGGCGCGGTGGCCGTGGATTTCGGGATGGAGCAGCCTGCCGTCAAGATCGATGGTCTCGGCAAGTGCGGAACCCTTGGAGCAAAGCCGGCCGAAATTCGCGGGATGGTCGGGGTCGCCGCGGACGGTTACTTGCCCGTCCGCGGCGACCTTCGCCAGCACGCCGCAGCCCACCCCGCAATAGGGGCAGGTGGTCCTCACCTCGCGCGCTTCGCCTGTTGCCATTGTGTTCAGGCCGCGCGGCTGGCCAGCGCTTCCAGCGCAATGAACAGAAGCTCGCCTTCGATCCTGACCGGAATAGTGCGCACCGCGCCGTCGTCGGCACCGAGCGCCTTGCCGGTTTCCAGCGAGATCACCCAATTGTGCAAGGGACAGGTCACCGCAGTGCCATGGACGATGCCCTGGCTGAGCGGCCCGCCTTTGTGCGGGCAATGGTCGTCGATGGCGTAGACCTGATCGTCCGCCGTGCGGAAGACGGCGATTTTTCCCTCGGGGGTGTCGACGCAGCGCGCGCCACGGCGGGGGATGTCGGAGAGCGTGCCTATGGCGATCCAGTTCATATGGACTTCCCCGCATTTGCTCGATCTGAATTCGCCCAGCCACCCCCCTCTGGCCTGCCGGCCATCTCCCCCTCAAGGGGGGAGATTGGCAGCTTCGACCCTCCCGCCCATCGTGAGACGTTCGAGACTGGCGAAAGCCGTTGCGAGAGAAAATCTCCCCCCTTGAGGGGGAGATGGCCGGTAGGCCAGAGGGGGGCCGAACGACTGGACGCCGACAGGGTGGATGGCGCAAACGTCTCCATCACTCCGCCGCCTCTGCAAACCCGACCGAAGCCATCGGCTGGAATTCGTGCTTGTCCTTGCCGGAGACTCGCTCCGACCACGGATCGACCTGGGCGAATTTCTGGCTGAAAACGAAGCGCTCGTAATAGGCCTTGCGCTTGCCGGCATCGTCCATGATCTGGCGCTTGATCTCAGGGATGCCGATGCGTTTGGCCCATTTGTAGATGCGCTCGAGATAGCGGCCCTGCTCGCGATACATCTGCGTCAGCGCCACGATATGCTCCAGCGCCTCGTCTTCTGACTTCACCAGGCCGAGCACCTCGGTGCCCTTGATGTCGAGGCCGGCCGCACCCGCGAAGTGGATCTCGTAACCACTGTCGACGCAGATGACGCCGACATCCTTGCAGGTCGCCTCGGCGCAGTTCCGGGGGCAGCCAGACACCGCCATCTTGACCTTGGCCGGGGTCCACGAGCCCCACATGAATTTCTCGATGCGGATGCCCAGGCCGGTCGAATCCTGCGTGCCGAAGCGGCACCAGTCCGAACCGACGCAGGTCTTCACCGTGCGCAGGCCCTTGGCATAGGCATGGCCGGAAACGAAGCCGGCCTGGCCGAGATCGGCCCATACCGCCGGCAGGTCCTGCTTGCGGATGCCCAGCATGTCGATGCGCTGGCCGCCGGTGACCTTGACCATCGGGATTTCGAACTTGTCGACGACATCGGCGATGGCGCGCAGTTCGGCGGCGTTGGTGACGCCGCCCCACATGCGCGGCACCACCGAATAGGTGCCGTCCTTCTGGATGTTGGCGTGGACGCGCTCGTTGACGAAGCGCGACTGGTAGTCGTCGGCGTACTCGTTCGGCCAGTCGCAGACGAGATAGTAGTTGAGCGCCGGCCGGCATTTGGCGCAGCCGCAGGAGGTCGTCCATTCCAGCTCCTGCATGACGGCGGGAATGGTCTTCAGGCTCTTGGCCATGATCAACCGGCGGACCTCGTCATGGCCGTGCGTGGTGCAGCCGCACATCGGCTGGACGGCGGCCGGATTGTATTTGTCGCCGATGGTCAGCACCATCAGCTTCTCGACCAGCCCGGTGCAGGAGCCGCAGGAGGCGGACGCCTTGGTGTGTGCCCTGACATCGTCGAGAGAGGTCAGGCCCTTGCCCGTGATCGCGCCGGTGATCTTTCCCTTGCAGACGCCGTTGCAGCCGCAGACTTCCGCATCATCCGGCAAGGCTGCAACGGCCGCCATAGGGTCCAGCGGGGCACCCCCCTGGTAGGACTGGCCGAAGATGAGCGTGTCGCGCATTTCGGAAATGTCGGTCTGCTTCTTCTTGAGGTCGTTGAACCAGGCCCCGTCGCCCGTCTCGCCATAGAGTACGGTGCCGATGATGCGATCGTCCTTGAGCACGAGGCGCTTGTAGACGCCGGCCGCGGCATCGCGCAGCACGATCTCCTGGCGGTCCTCGCCCTCGGCGAAGTCGCCGAGCGAGAACAGGTCGATGCCGGTGACCTTGAGCTTGGTCGGCGTGTCCATATGGACGAAGGCCGCCGCCTCGTTGCCGGCCAGCTGGTGGGCTGCGACACGCGCCATCTCGTAGAGGGGGGCGACCAGCCCGTAGACCATGCCGTTGACCTCGGCGCATTCGCCGAGCGCGTAGATGTCGGGATCGTTGCTGCGCATGCCGGCGTCGACAACGATGCCGCGATTGACGGCAATGCCGGCCTGTTTGGCCAGCGCCGAATTCGGCCTGATCCCCACCGCCATGACGACGAGCGTCGCCGGAATGACGGTTCCGTCGGCGAGTTCGACCTGCTCGACCTTGCCGACGCCGGTGATCGCTTGGGTGTTGGCCTTGGTGATGACCTTGATGCCGCGCTGTTCCACCGCGCGCTGCAGCAGGTAGCCGGCGGCCGGATCGAGCTGGCGCTCCATCAGCGTCGGCATGACATGCAGCACGGTGACGTCCATGCCTTGCGCGTTCAAGCCGGCCGCGGCCTCCAGCCCGAGCAGGCCGCCGCCGATGACAACGGCCTTAGCGCGCGACTGGGCTGCGAGCAGCATCGCCTGCACATCGTCGAGATCGCGATAGGTCAGTACGCCGGGCAGATCGTGGCCAGGCACCGGAATGATGAACGGCACCGAGCCGGTGGCGATGACCAGCTTGTCGTAGGGCTCGGTGACGCCGTGGTCGGAGGTGACGGTCTTTGCCGTCCGGTCGATGGCGACTATTCTGTGGCCCTTGTAGAGGGTGATGCCGTTGGCGATGTACCAGCCGTCGCCGTGGATGATGATTTCCTCAAAGGCCTTTTCGCCGGACAGCACCGGCGACAGCATGATGCGGTCGTAATTGACCCGCGGCTCGGCGTTGAAGATGGTGACCTGGTAGCGACCGGGCGCCTGTTCGAAGAGGTGCTCCAGCATCCGCCCGGGGGCCATGCCATTGCCGATGATGACGAGTTTTTCGGTCATGGCGTTACTCCGCGGCTTCGACGAAGCGGTGGCGTTCGTAGAGGAACTTCAGCACCGCCTCGCGGCAGCGCAGGAAAGTGCGGTCGGAGGAAAGCTCGACGCGCCGACGCGGGCGGGCGAGCGGCACGGCAAGCACCTCGCCGATGGTCGCCGCCGGACCGTTGGTCATCATGACGATGCGGTCGGAGAGCAGCACCGCCTCGTCGACATCGTGGGTGATCATGATCGTCGTCGAGCCCAGCCTCGAATGGATGTCCATCACCGCGTCCTGCAGATGGGCGCGGGTTAGCGCGTCGAGCGCACCAAAGGGCTCGTCGAGCAGCAGGATCTTCGGCTCCATGGCTAGCGCGCGCGCAATGCCGACGCGTTGCTTCATGCCGCCCGAAATCTCAGCCGGGCGCTTGTCCCTGGCATGCGCCATCTGCACGAGATCGAGGTTGCGCATGATCCAGTCATGCCGTTCAGTGCGGCTCTTTGTGCGGCCGAAAACCTTGGACACCGCCAGATTGATGTTCTCGTAGACGGTGAGCCACGGCAGCAGGCTGTGGTTCTGGAACACCACGGCGCGTTCGGGACCGGGGCTGTCGACCTCCTTGTCCTCGAGCAGCACCGCGCCGGCGGAGACCTTTGTCAGCCCGGCGATCAGGTTGAGCAAGGTCGACTTGCCGCAGCCGGAATGGCCGATGATCGAGACAAATTCGCCCTTGTCGATGGTCAGCCTTATGTCCCTGAGCACCTCGCTGACCTGGCCGCCGCGGGTGAAGGATTTGTCGATATGGTCGAGTTTCAGATAGGTCGTCATGACGCATCTCCTCACTTTGCCGTTGTGCCGCGGGTGACGAAGGCGCCGGCCGCCGCGACCAGGCGGTCGAGGCAAAAGCCGGTGACGCCGATATAGGCGAGCGCGACGATGATGTCGGGCAGCCTGGACGAGTTCCACGCGTCCCAGATGAAGAAGCCGATGCCGACGCCGCCGGTCAGCATCTCGGCGGCGACGATGGCAAGCCAGGACAGGCCGATGCCGATGCGCAGGCCGGTAAAGATGTAGGGTGC
The DNA here is from genome assembly GCF_000359125.1 of Mesorhizobium sp. STM 4661. Taxonomy (GTDB): domain Bacteria; phylum Pseudomonadota; class Alphaproteobacteria; order Rhizobiales; family Rhizobiaceae; genus Mesorhizobium. Next base: position 114,355 of record NZ_CAAF010000003.1, read on the forward strand.
CGCGGCAGGCACCATGATCTTCATGAAGAACTCGAACTGGTTGAGCCTGAGGATGCGGGAGACGTTGCGGTAGTCTTCGGGGATGTTGCGGACGCCGACTGCGGTATTGATGATAACAGGCCAGATCGAGGTGATGAAGATGACGAAGATCGCCGACGGGCTGGAATCGCGAAAAGCCGCAAGCGACAGCGGCAGCCAGGCGAGCGGCGGCACCGTGCGCAGGATCTGGAACACCGGGTCGAGGCCGCGCATCGCCCAGATCGACTGGCCGACCAGCGCGCCGAGCGCGACGCCGACGACTGCAGCCAGGCCGAAGCCGATGGCGACGCGCTGCAGCGAGATCAGCACTCGCCAGGCCAGCCCGATATCCTGCGGACCATTGTCGAAGAACGGATGCGCGATCAGATCGTAGGCCTCGTTCCACACCTGAGTGGGGGGCGGCAGGCTGGCTGTGGGCGACGAGCAGGCGATCTGCCAGACGACGAGCATGAGGGCGATGACGATGACCGGCGGCACCAGCGCGCTCGCCAGCTTTCCGGCGATGACGATCGGGTCGAAGCGGCGTCTCGCCTTGGCGGTGAAGGCAATGACCTCAGCCGGTTTGGCCGGCGCGGGGAACGCCTTCACCGTGGTGTCCTCGATGGCTTGGATGGACATCTTTTCGAAAAGCTCCTTGGGCAGCACTTTGGGACGGAGTTGAAGGCGACAACGGCGCGAAGGCGCCGTTGCGCTTGGGACGACAAACGGCGCATGGCGCCGTTTGCGCCGTTCAGGCCGATGCCTTGATCTTCAGGCTGTCGAGATAGGCGGAGGGGTTCTCCGGATCGAAGGTCTTGCCGTCGAAGAAGGTTTCGACGCCGCGCGACGAGGAGGCCGGAATGTCGCTTGCCGCGACGCCGAGATCCTTCGCCGCCTCGCGCCACAGATCCTCTCGGTTGACCTGATCGACCAGCGCCTTGATGTCGGTGGTCGGCGCAAACTTGCCCCAGCGGATATTCTCGGCGAGGAACCAGCTGTCGTGGCTCTTGAAGGGATAGGACACGCCGCCCTTCCAGAACTTCATGTAGAGGTCGGTGCCGGTGGCGACGCGGCCATTGCCATAGTTGATGTCGCCTTTGAGGCGGCCGATGATGTCGGCGGTCGGCACGTTCATCCACTGCCGCTTGCCGATGATGGCGGCCATCTCGTCCTTGTTTTCCTTGGCCTCGCACCACTGCTGGGCTGCCATCACGGCCATCAGGATCGCCTTGGTGGCGTTCGGGTATTTGTCGATGAAGGCGGCGCGCAGGCCGAGCGCCTTTTCCGGATGGCCCTTCCACAATTCGCCTGTCGTGGCGGCGGTGAAGCCGACGCCCTGGTGGACGAGCTGCTCGTTCCACGGCTCGCCGACGCAGAAGACGTCCATGTTGCCGACCTTCATGTTGGCCACCATCTGCGGCGGCGGCACGACGATGGTCGAGACGTCCTTGTCGGGATCGATGCCGCCGGCGGCGAGCCAATAGCGCAGCCAGAGGTCATGCGTGCCGCCCGGGAAGGTCATGGCGGCCTTGATTTCCTTGCCTTCAGCCTTCTTGGCGGCGAATGCCTCCTTCAGCCTGGAGGCGTCGAGCCCGACGCCGGTGGCGGCATATTCCTGCGCAACCGAAATGCCCTGGCAGTCGTAGTTGAGCCGCGCCACGATCGCCATCGGCAGCGGCTGGTTGTTCTGCGTCACCTTGCCGGTGTGCATCAGGTAGGGCATCGGCGTCAGGATATGGGCGCCGTCGATGCCGTTGGCTTCGCCGCCGAGCATCAGATTGTCGCGCGTCGCGCCCCAGGAGGCCTGCTTGAGCACCTCGACATCGGGCATGCCGAACTTTTCGAAAAGCCCCTTCTCCTTGGCGATCATCAGCGGCGCCGCATCGGTCAGCGCGATGAAGCCGAGCTTGGCGCCGGTCACTTCCGGCATGGCGGTAGCCGCATAGGCGCCGGATGGCAGCAACGCCCGCGCCGCCGCCAGCGTTGCCGCGGTGGCGGCACTCGCCCGCAGGAAATCGCGGCGGGTGATGCCCGTGAGGGGGGCTTGTGTCTCGATGCGTTTCGTCATCGTCATCTCCGGTTGGGCGCGGCCTTGGGATCCGCGCCGTCGATTGCGTGTTCGGTCAAAACAAAAAAGCCGCCGGCCAGGTCTTAGCGCCCGAAAGACCGGGATCGCATGTTGACCTGAGCGGCAGCTTTGCCTGTGGCGCCCGCCATTGGACGCCTGTTTCGTGACCCCTGAGGAGCCTCCTTATTGCAAAGCAGGAACCATGCCAGTTTTGGATGAGAGGGAAAATATCAATGGAATCAGTGATGCGTGCCGATCGAGACGTTCCGGCACCGCAGCCGGACAGGCCAAAGATTGTTCATTAGCACAATTGCACGCACAATTTTTGTGCAATGCACAAGAATGACGCGAAAATGATCAGGCGTCAGTGCGGGCCGATTTCTGGCCGGCAATGTAGGCGTCGATCTCGTCGGGATCGAAGATCTGGCCGTCGAAGAACCCGTCAGGACCGAGCACCAGGCTTGCCCCGGCCGAACCGACCGGAGTCGCTGCTTTCAGCGCGCCCTCGACCTTGGCATTGGCGCCGGGCAGCGCCACGCCAAGCGGCCTCAGCCCCGAGCGGTAGAGGTCTGGCCGGTAGCAATCCCTGGCGATGGCGAGATTTTCCGGCGTGTGCGCGACATGCCCCCAGCGCACCATCTGCGTGTAGAACCAGAGCGCATGGCTCTTCCAGGGAAAGTTCGCTGCCTTGTCGAAGGGCAGGAAGAAGTCGTCGATGGTCTTCTCCGCGCCGCCGCCGAGATCAAGACGTCCGGTCAGGATCGGCATCTGCACCGCCGGCGGCAGGCCGAGGAAGCCGGGCTGCGCCATGACAGCGGCCAGTTCGCCATGATTGGCCGGATCCTGGCACCAGCGGGCCGAATGATGCAGCGCGCGCAGCAGTGCCGCCAGCGCCTCCGGATTCTGCTCAGCCCACGCCTTGCGCACGCCGATCACCTTTTCCGGGCTGTTGCGCCACAGCAGCGCCTTGACGGTGACGATGTGGCCGGTGCCGGCGGCGACCGAGGCGCTGTTCCAGGGTTCGCCGACGCAATAGCCATCGATGCGGCCGGCGGCCAGCGCATCGGCCATGAAAGGTGGCGGCACGATGACGATCTCGATCTCCCGGGTGGGATCGATGCCGCAGGCGGCGAGCCAGTAGCGCAGTTCGTAATTGTGCCCGGAATGCGGATGCACGACCGCGAAGCGGAGCGGATCGCGCCCAGCCGCCGCCCGCTCGCGGATCAGCGCGCGAAGGGCGGCGCCCGCACGCGCCGGGTCGAGGTCGGGCTCGGCGCCATGCGCCACCATGCCGGCCCAGAAGGCATTGGAGATGGTAACGCAATTGCCGCCGAGCCCAAGCGAGAACGGCACGATGGTCTCGGAGGCGAGCGGGGTCAGCCCCAGATTGCAGGCGAGCGGCATCGGCCCCAGCATATGCGCGAGATGGAAATGGCCGATGGCGATGCGGTCGCGGATGTTGGCCCATGAGGTCTCGCGGTGCAGCGTGAGATCAATGCCCTCGCGCGCGGCAAAGCCAATCTCGGCGGCCGCGACCAGCACGGCGCTGTCGAAGAGCGGCATGAAGCCGGCGGTGATCTGGTGGCTCATGCTCATTCGTCCTCCAGCGGCCCGAGCAGCCCGGCGGCGGTCACCAGGCTCTGGGCGATATCGCTGATCTTGCGGTTCTGATTCATCGCCGTCTTGCGCAGCAGCGTGTAGGCGGCCTCTTCGCTCAAGCCGCGCGACTTCATCAATATGCCCTTGGCGCGGTCGATCACCTTGCGGCTCTCCAGTTCGCTGCGCGCCTCTTCCAGCTCGCGCGCCATGCGCGAGAATGCATTGAAGCGGCTGACAGCCATGTCGAGGATCGGCTTGACGCGCTCCTGCCGCAGACCATCCACGACATAGGCCGACACGCCGGCATCGACCGCCGCCTCGATCGAGGCCTGGTCGGAGCGGTCGACGAACATGGCGATCGGCCGCTTCACCGCGCGCGACAGCTGGAACATATTCTCCAGCATGTCGCGGTTCGGGTTTTCAAGATCGATGACGATGACGTCGGGCTCGATCTCGGCAATGCGCCGCGCAATGCCGGCCACATCATGAATGACGGTGACCCGCTCATGCCCGGCCTCGCGCAAGCCGGCCTCGATGATGGAGGCGCGGATGCGGTTTTCGTCGATCACCAGAACGGCGAGTGAGGAACGGACCATGCCGGTATTTTGCTGATGCGAGGGAATTGTGCAATGCGGCAAGGCGAGGCGCCATGCCTTGCCCGGCCTATAGAGGCTGAGACTGGAAATGGGTAGCTATGATTTTGGCGTCACCGGAGGTGGCGGCTAAGCGGCAGCGGCCGCGACGAGTGCTGTCAGCTTCGCGCGGTCTTGAGATTTGCACCTGTAAGTTGTGTCTATCTCAGGAGATCCCTTGCGTGCGCATATGAGTTGCGTCATGTGTGTCTTGGGGGGAATTTCAAATGAAGATGAGTATTTTTGCCACCTTGGTGGCCGCGCTTGCTGTTTCCGGCTGCGCATCGGTAGTGCGCGGAACTACAGAGAAAGTTTCCATAAATTCAGAACCGCCGGATGCCGCGATAAGAACATCTCTTGGGCATTCTTGCCCTGCGTCTCCCTGCACGGTTGAGGTAAGCCGAAAAGAAGGCTTCACTGCCTTTGCCGAGAAGGAAGGGTACAAGCCAGGCAGCATATACATCGGAACTAAAATGAGCGGAAACGGTGCTGTAGGGCTTGCCGGCAACATTTTGGTTGGAGGCCTGATTGGTGTCGGTGTCGATGCGGTGACTGGCGCGACGTTAGATCATTTTCCGAATCCTGCAGTCATAACCCTGGTTCCAGTCGACGCCCCCGGCGAGAGCAGCAAGGCCGCAGTGCCACTCCCGCGGCAGCCGAAGGACAACGGTGCCAGAACCGGAGTCTGAACAAAAGGCACATGAGCGCCGCTCAACCTCCCGGGCCTAGCCTGTGGCTCAGCTTGGCATTGCAAGCACCGATGACGCCCTAGTCGGCGCCACCAGCACGGCCGAAACTATCACCCAGTTGCAGATGCAGCCTCGCCTCTACTCCGCCGCCTCGTACCCCGCAATGCCCTTGATCTCCAGGAAATCCTCGAGCCCGTATTCGGCGTATTCGCGGCCGTTGCCGGATTGCTTGTAGCCGCCGAACGGCAGGCTGGCGTCCCATTGGGGATAGTTGATGTAGACGTTGCCGGAGCGCATGCGGGCGGCGACTTCGCGCGCCTTCTGGATGTCCTTGGCCTGGATGTAGGAGGCCAGGCCGTAAACGGTGTCGTTGGCCTGCTCGATCGCCTGTTCGACCGTGTCGTAAGGCAGGATCGCCAGCACCGGCCCGAAGATTTCTTCCCTGGCGATGCGCATGTCATGGGTGACGTCGGCGAAGACGGTCGGCCTGATGTAATAGCCGCGGTTGAGTTCGGCCGGGCGGCCGGGGCCGCCGGTCACCAGCGTGGCGCCTTCGTCGATGCCGCTCCGGATCAGGTCCTGGATCTTGTCGAACTGGATCTGGCTGACCACCGGGCCGAGCTTCGAGCCGGGCGCATCGGCGGGGCCGACGCTGAACTTTTCCGCCGCCGCCTTGGCATAGCCGGCCGCCTCGTCGTGGCGGTCGCGCGGCACGAACATGCGGGTCGGCGCGTTGCAGGACTGGCCGCTGTTGCTGAAGCAGCCGGCGACGCCCTTGCTGACGGCGGTCGACAGGTCGACATCGGGAAACAATATGTTGGCCGACTTGCCGCCGAGTTCCTGGTGCACGCGCTTGACCGTGTCGGCGGCGGCCTTGGCTACCAGTATACCGGCGCGGGTCGAGCCGGTGAACGACATCATGTCGACATCGGGATGGCTGGAGAGCGCCTGGCCGACGGTTGGGCCGTCGCCATTGACGAGGTTGAAGACGCCCTTGGGAACGCCGGCCTCGTCCAAAATCTCGGCGAAGATGATGGCGTCGAGCGGCGCGATCTCGCTCGGCTTCAGCACCATGGTGCAGCCGGCGGCAAGTGCCGGACCGACCTTGCAGGTGATCTGATTGAGCGGCCAGTTCCACGGCGTGATCAGGCCGACGACGCCGATCGGCTCCTTGACCACGAGATGGTTGCCTTTCACGTGGCGGAACTCGAAACGCTTCAGCACTTGCGCCATCTTCTGCAGGTGCGCGAGGCCGATACCGACCTGGCTGTCCAGCGCCATCTGGCGCGGCGCGCCCATTTCGCGCGACACCGCCAGCGCCAGATCGGCGCTGCGCTTCTTGTAGACCGCGATGATGCGGTTCAGCAGGTCAAGCCGCTCAGCGACTTCCGTAAACCCGAAGGTGTTGAAGGCGCGCCTGGCGGCGGCCACCGCCTTGTCGACATCGGGTTTGGTGCCGAGCGAGATCTGGGCGAAGGAATCTTCGTTGGAGGGGTCGATGACGTCGAAACTGTTCGGCACGACCGGATCGACCCAAGCGCCGTCGATATAGAATTGCAGATTGTGTGACATGGTTTCTCTCCTTCGGTCCGCCGAAGTTCACAGATGTGGTGAGATCGGTCGTCGTATCGTGCGAGAGATAACGATGCGCCAAGGCCGATGTCAAACGCAAGTCCCGGCGATTGAGCCAGCGCGCCGGAGCGGTTCAATCGCGCCGGCCGGACGACCCTCTCAGGAACCTGATCCGGCCCGAGCACGTTGTGGACGTTACCCATGGAACAGCTTTTCGAAGAATTCGGCCATCCGACATATGTCCCGTTCCCGGTGATTGCGGCGAGGCTGCTGCTGGCGGCGGTCTTCGGTGCGGCTATCGGGTTCGAACGGGAATGGCGCAATCGGCCCGCCGGGCTGCGCACCCATATACTGGTCTGCGCGGCGGCGGCCACCTTCGGCATACTGACGATCGAAATCGTTCGCATGCCAATGTTCGTGCAGGATTCCGTCAAGGTCGATCCGATCCGCGTTGTCGAAGCGGTCACCGCCGGCGTTGCCTTCCTCGCCGCCGGCTCCATCATGTTTTCGAGAGGCGAAGTCCACGGGCTCACTACCGGTGCCGGCATGTGGCTGGCCGGCGCGATCGGCCTGGCTTGCGGGCTTGGCCTGTGGCAGGTGGCCGCGCTCGGCACGCTGCTGGTGCTTGTCGTGGCAGGTCTTCTCCATAGCTTTGCGGCAAAGACCGGGATCGGCGAGGAACAGGGAAAGCCGAAGTCCGACGAGGCCAAGCAGCGCAAGGGCTGACAAGCCTCCGCCGCGCTTCCCGCCACGCCAAATTCCGGAGCCCATCCGGTAAGAAACGTTCTGTGAAACGCTTCACTGAAGGATTTCGTGAAGGATGGTTGGATGAGGCAAACGGGGTCTTTTGTGGACGCAGGGAAGGATTGGGCTCTGCGGCCGAGCATGACCAACCACGAGCCTGGAAACTTTTACCCGGCAGAAACGTTACTTATGACGGGACATAGTGGGGCTCAGATGGTATTCAAACGGAGTACGACGGATCATTTGTCCGATGATCCTATAATCCGCGGTGATATAGCAAACAGGGTTTCGACGGCGGTCGAGAGCAATGGAATTCCGCAATTTGATGGGGTGGAAGCAGATCGCCCTGAGTTGAATGAGGAACCTGTCAAACCTGAACGGTCCCCGGCTTCATCCGTCAAAGTGACTGCCTTCGTCGGTGTCTTCCTCGTCCTTGCGGTGCTTGGCTTATGTCTCTTCGTGCTCTACTGAATGAGGGGGCAGGCTGGGCGGAGCATCGCTGACGCGGCACTCTATGGGGTGTCCATCCTGCCGACATTGGCCATTCGGCCTCAGGCAATGCAATGTTTGTTTGAATTAACGACTTAGTTCGCGGCGCACGCTGAGACTGCGAATGGTGGAAGACTGTTTGGTGGAGCCAATCGGAATCGAACCGACGACCTCTTGAATGCCATTCAAGCGCTCTCCCAACTGAGCTATGGCCCCACTTCCGGCAGTCAACCGGCGCCGTTGCCGGCGAAGAGATCCGGCGCGGGTCTAGACCGCGCCGTTAGTGCAGGCGGCTTCTAACCCCGCCTTCCCCGAATATCAAGCCGTCAAGAACCGCTTTTTCTCGACGGCGCAACGAAAGCCGGCGAATGCAGCTTACACCCGCCCGGCCCGCATCAAACTTCGTCGTCGTCGTCGCCGACGCCGATCATGTCGGCGACATCGCCGTCTTCTTCCTCTTCGTCGGCGAGGAAAGTGTCATCCTCGTCGTCGCCGAGGTCCACATCGTCCTCTTCCTCGCCAAGATCGGGAAGATCGTCGCCGCCCTTGACTTCCTCGTCTGCGTCTTCGAGCGAGACGACCTCGACGCCCTCTTCCTCCTCGGCGTCGACTTCCTTCTCGACGACTTCCTCTTCCTCCTCGATGGCGGCGATCTTGCCTTCCTCGAAATAGGAACGGGGATAGGTCTTGCCGGTATAGGGCGAGACGATCGGGTCCTTGTTCAGGTCGTAGAATTTTCGACCCGTTTCCGGATCTATGCGTTTGGTGCCAAGTTCGGGTTTTGCCACGGCAAGCCTCGTAGATAAAAGGTTGGTCCCCTTAACCGCAGTTTGAGGCGCTGTCAAAGCCTAAAGCCGGCGTCGCAAAACCCTGCATCGGAAGGTCTCGCGCGAGGGGATGACCATTTCGACGCACCATGGTACGAGACCGCCGCAACGAACGAAAAAGCCGGCCCGCCGGCATTTCATCCAGGGAATACAATGTCGCATCCTGCCGCCCCCCAGCCGGCCACCGCCCGCAAATCGCCAGCTCTTTCCGGCACGGCCCGCGTGCCCGGCGACAAGTCGATTTCGCACCGCTCGTTCATGTTCGGCGGGCTGGCATCCGGCGAGACCCGCATCACCGGCCTGCTCGAAGGCGAGGATGTGATGCGCACGGGCGCGGCGATGAAGGCGATGGGCGCGTATATCGAGAAGCGCGGCACTGAGTGGGTGATCCGCGGCACCGGCAATGGCGCGCTCTTGCAGCCGGAAGGTCCGCTCGATTTCGGCAATGCCGGCACCGGTTCGCGCCTGACCATGGGCCTGGTCGGCACCTATGACATGGAAACGACCTTCATCGGCGACGCGTCCTTGTCCGGCCGGCCGATGGGCCGCGTGCTCGAACCCTTGCGCCAGATGGGCGTGCAGGTGCTGAAGGCAACACCCGGCGACCGCATGCCGATCACGCTGCGTGGGCCCAAGCATGCCGCCCCGATCACCTACCGGGTGCCGATGGCCTCGGCGCAAGTGAAGTCGGCGGTGCTGCTCGCCGGGCTGAACACGCCCGGCGTCACCACCGTCATCGAGCCGGTGATGACGCGCGACCACACCGAAAAGATGCTCAAAGGGTTCGGCGCCAATCTGTCGGTCGAGACCGACGAGCGCGGCGGGCGGCATATCTTCATCGAGGGCCAGGGCAAACTCACGGGACAGACGATCGCGGTGCCGGGCGATCCCTCCTCTGCAGGCTTCCCGCTGGTGGCCGCACTCATCGTGCCGGGCTCCGACGTCACGATCGAAAACGTACTGATGAACCCGACCCGTACCGGGCTTTTGCTGACGCTTCAGGAAATGGGCGGCAAGATCGATATCCTCAACCCGCGCAACGCCGGCGGCGAGGATGTCGCCGATCTGCGCGTTCGTTACTCCGAACTCAAGGGCGTCACCGTGCCGCCAGAGCGGGCGCCCTCGATGATCGACGAGTATCCGGTGCTGGCGGTCGCCGCCAGTTTTGCCGAAGGCGAGACCCTGATGCAAGGGCTGGAAGAATTGCGGGTGAAGGAATCCGACCGGCTGTCGGCGGTCGCCAACGGACTGAAGCTCAACGGCGTCGACTGCACCGAGGGCGAGGCCTCGCTTGCGGTGCGCGGCAAGCCTGAGGGTAAGGGCCTCGGCGGTCACCCCAACGGCCAGGATACGACGGTGCAAACGCATCTCGACCACCGTATCGCCATGAGTTTTCTGGTGATGGGGCTGGCGACGGAAAAGCCGGTGACCATCGACGATCAGGCGATGATCGCAACGAGCTTTCCGGAATTCATGGGGCTGATGAAGGGGCTGGGCGCGGAGATCGGGTGACACTTAATGGCAATCGCAGATCTTAGAGGTTGGGGCCAAACCGAAACGTCGGAGGGACAGCGCCCCCCTCTGCCCTGCCGGGCATCTCCCCCACAAGGGGGGAGATCGGCCGTCATGTTGTCTTTCGCCAATTGCCAACGTTGCAGGATTGAGCGAAGCGCTGAAGCCGCCAATCTCCCCCCTCGTGGGGGAGATGTCCGGCAGGACAGAGGGGCGCGCGAAGGATCGCTACGCCCGTCTGAACAGTTGCGCTTTTCATGGTGATCCGCCAATGACCTTCACCATCGCCATCGACGGACCCGCCGGTGCCGGCAAGGGCACGCTGGCCCGGCGGCTCGCCGACCACTACCGGCTGAACCTGCTCGACACCGGCCTCACCTATCGCGCGGTGGCGCATGCGCTGATCCAGCACGCGCTGCCGCTCGACAATGTCTCGGCGGCGGAAACTGCCGCGCGCCAGGTCGATCTGGCAAAGCTCGACCGCGCCATATTGTCGGCACATGCGGTCGGCGAGGCTGCCTCGAAAGTCGCTGTGTTCCCAACCGTGCGGCGCATCCTGGTGGAAAAGCAGCGTGAATTCGCCAAGGCGCCGCCCGGCGCCGTGCTCGATGGCCGCGACATCGGCACCGTGGTCTGCCCCGACGCCGACATAAAGCTCTATGTCACAGCCAGCGCCGAGGTGCGGGCGAGCCGGCGGCTGGCCGAGATCGAAAGCATCGGCGGCACCGCCAATTTCACCGAGATCCTCGCCGATATCGTCCGCCGCGACGAGCGCGACATGGGCAGAGCCTCCTCACCCTTGAAGCCGGCCGCCGACGCGCACTTGCTTGATACGTCCGAAATGGCTATAGAGGCCGCGTTTCTGGCAGCGAGAGCGATCATCGACGACGTTCTTGCCAAAAGAAACAACGCCTGAGCCGGGTTTTCCCGCCGTTGCCGATTGCCGGCAGCGCAAAAGATACCCATATCGGGCACGAACCAGCCTGCCAGCATTCTTCATGCGCCGGAATTGCCGCCTGAGAGCGGCCAAGGGCTTTTTGGAAAGCCCGGAACGCCGGCAGGCCAACGCAACGCTAACCCACGGCGCCGGTCCCGCGACAGATGCGGGGCACTCCAGGAGAAACTATGTCAGCTGCAAATCCCACTCGCGACGATTTCGCGAGCCTGCTCGAAGAATCATTTTCCGCCGGCCATTCCGGCGAAGGCCAGGTCGTCAAGGGCACGATCACCGCGATCGAAAAAGACATGGCCATCATCGATGTCGGCCTCAAGGTCGAGGGCCGCGTGCCGCTGAAGGAATTCGGCGTCAAGGGCAAGGACACCACCCTCAAGGTCGGCGACACGGTCGAGGTCTATGTCGAGCGCATCGAGAACGCGCTTGGCGAAGCGATGCTTTCCCGTGAAAAGGCCCGCCGCGAAGAGAGCTGGGTCCGTCTCGAGGAGAAGTTCACCAAGGGCGAGCGCGTCGAAGGCGTCATCTTCAACCAGGTCAAGGGCGGCTTCACCGTCGACCTCGACGGCGCCGTGGCCTTCCTGCCGCGCAGCCAGGTCGACATCCGCCCGATCCGCGACGTCTCGCCGCTGATGCACAACCCGCAGCCCTTCGAGATCCTCAAGATGGATCGCCGCCGCGGCAACATCGTGGTGTCGCGCCGCACCGTGCTCGAAGAAAGCCGCGCCGAACAGCGTTCGGAAATCGTGCAGAACCTCGAAGAAGGCCAGGTTGTCGAAGGCGTCGTCAAGAACATCACCGACTATGGTGCGTTCGTCGATCTCGGCGGCATCGACGGCCTGCTGCATGTCACCGACATGGCTTGGCGCCGCGTCAACCATCCGACCGAAATCCTCAACATCGGCCAGACGGTCAAGGTGCAGATCATCCGCATCAACCAGGAAACCCACCGCATCTCGCTCGGCATGAAGCAGCTCGAGAGCGATCCGTGGTCGGAGATCGGCACCAAGTTCCCGATCGGCAAGAAGATCAAGGGCACCGTCACCAACATCACCGATTACGGCGCGTTCGTCGAGCTGGAGCCGGGCATCGAGGGTCTGATCCACGTTTCGGAAATGTCGTGGACGAAGAAGAACGTGCATCCCGGCAAGATCCTGTCGACGACGCAGGAAGTCGACGTGGTGGTGCTCGAGGTCGATCCGGCCAAGCGCCGCATCTCGCTCGGCCTCAAGCAGACGCTCGAGAATCCGTGGGAAGCCTTCGCGCGCACCCATCCGGCCGGCAGCCAGGTCGAGGGCGAGGTCAAGAACAAGACCGAGTTCGGCCTGTTCATCGGCCTCGAGGGCGACGTCGACGGCATGGTGCACCTCTCCGACCTCGACTGGACCCGTCCGGGCGAGCAGGTCATCGAGGAGTACAATCGCGGCGACATGGTCAAGGCGCAGGTGCTCGACGTCGACATCGACAAGGAGCGCATCTCGCTCGGTATCAAGCAGCTGGCCAAGGATACGGTCGGCGAAGCGGCGACTTCAGGTGAACTGCGCAAGAACGCCGTCGTCACCTGCGAAGTTATCGGCGTCAAGGATGGCGGCCTGGAAGTGCGGCTGGTCGACAGCGGCATCGAGACCTTCATCAAGCGCTCCGACCTCAGCCGCGACCGCGACGAGCAGCGCCCCGAGCGCTTCACCGTCGGCCAGAAGGTCGACGCCCGCGTCATCGCCTTCGACAAGAAGACCCGCAAGCTGCAGGTCTCGATCAAGGCGCTGGAAATCGCCGAGGAGAAGGAAGCGGTCGCCCAGTACGGCTCGACCGACTCCGGCGCTTCGCTGGGCGACATCCTGGGCGCCGCGCTGAAGAAGCAGGGCAGCTAAGCCCACAAACGCCGCGCCTTGCGCGCGGCCCGCAACAAAAACCCCGCCGGAGCGATCCGGCGGGGTTTTTCTTTGGCCAGTGCCTGAGACCGATACGCTCAGGCCCTGCCGTAGAGCGGCACCAGCGTGCCGCTCATCGCCAGATTGACCGGCGAAGCGAGATAGGCAATGGCCTGCGCCGCCGCTTCGAGGCTGACCCATTTGCCGAAATCGGCATCCGGCATGTCGCTCCGATTTGCCGGCGTGTCGAGGGTCGAAGGCGCAACCGCATTGACCAGTATGCCCTTGCCCTTCAGCTCTTCCGCCATCGCCAGCGTCATCGCCGCGACCGCCGCCTTGCTGGCGGCATAGGCGACCATGCCGGAGCCGCGCCTGGGGTCGAGCCCGGCCCGCGCCGTGACGTTGACGATGCGGCCGGATGTGCCTGATGCCAGCATCGAGCGTATCGCGGCGCGACAGCACAGGAAGGTGGTGCGGGCGTTGGTGTCCATCATTTCGGCGAAGGACGCGGATTCGATCTTCTCCACAGGTGCCGCGGCAAAGCCGCCGGCCAGATGGATGGAGGCCCACAGATCCGGAACGCCGGCATAGAACGCATCGACCTTGGCGGGGTCGGCGAGGTCGACATTGTGCGCCAGCTTGACGCGCTCATGTGCCGGGTAGGGAAAATGCCCGGGCGCGGCAGCATGGGCATTGGGCACATGGCAAATCGCGCCCTCACCCAGCAGTTTGCCGACAACCGCGCCGCCAAGCGCCCCGGTGCCGCCAGTGACCACAATATGCCTGCCGTCCAGTGTGTCCGTCATCTTCGACCGCTCCAGTCATTCTTGTACTTGCGCCGCGCCGGTGGCGAACGTCGCGCCTTTCGCGCCGTCACTCAACTGAAATTTCGATGTCGCTAGATCATTCGGCCTAGATCAAGCAGCCGGCCAGCCCTCGACGATCGCGTCCCATAGCAGGCGGTCCCTTGTCGCCGGCCGCGGGTCCTTGTGGGTCAGCTTGTGCAGCCAGAAACGATCGAAGACCGCGCGATGGGCGGCTTCATCAAAAGGGTTGAAGAGCTGGATGCGGCCCAGCGCGCCGGAGCGAGATACGCAGATGTCAGCGGATCGCGGATCGGCTTCAGTCTGCTGAAAATCATCCGACAGTCATGACATTTACAGCCACGGTCAGTCGACGGTGATTTCGATGACGTGCGGCTTGCCCGTTGCCCGCGCGCGCTTGAGCGCGTCGGCCAGATGCCCGATATCGGCGAGCCGTTCGGCGGCAATGCCATAGGCCTCGGCCAGCTTGCAGAAATCCGGCGGCGCGGGCGAGACGCCGACCGGCTCGACACCGACATTGAGCATCGAGGTTTCGATCTCGCGATAGCCGCGATTGTTCCAGACGACGAAGATGACCGGTGCCTCAGCATCGAGTGCCGCGCCCAGTTCCGGCAAGGTGAACTGGAAGCCGCCATCGCCGGTGAGGCAAACGACCGGCGCGTCGGGCACTGCAAGAGCGGCGCCGATGGCCGCCGGTGGGCCGAAGCCCAGCGCGCCAAAGCCGGTGGCGGCGTTGAACCAGCCGCCCGGCCGGTCGTGATCGTAATAGAGATTGGCGGCATAGACCGGCTGCGTCGAATCGCCGACGATGATGGCGCCCGGCAAGGCATCGCGGATCACTTCCACCGCGCGTATCTGGGCGGTGAAGGCCGGGCTGAGTTCGGCAAGGGCCGCCTTTCGTGTGGCGGCGGCGCGAACCTGGCCGTCGCCCGACGCGGCCGGACCGCCGATCCGGCCGAGCAGGGCCTCGATCGCCTCGGCGCAATCCGCCTGGATGGCAATTGTTGCCGGGCGCCGCGCGAGCTGGTCGGCGTCGATGTCGATGCGGATCAGATTGGCCGGCGGGACAAAACCGCCGTCGCCATAGCCGTCATAGTCGGTCGGACCGAATTCGGTGCCGGCGGCGACGACCAGGTCCGCCTCGGCGATCAGCGCGCGCACCGCCTTCAGGCTGGGGCTCGCCGGCACGCCTAGAGGGTGGCGATACAGCAGGCCGCGCGCATTGGTCGTCTGGACAACAGGCGCTCCCAGCCTTTCGGCAAGCCGCTTCAGCGGCGCCTCGGCTTTCTTGGCGCCGCCGCCGGCAAGGATGACAGGGCGACGGGCAGAAGCGCAAAGCTTTGCTGCCTCCGTTATCGCCGCCGCATCGGGTTCCGGCGGGCCCGCATTCGTCGAAAGATAGGAAATACCGCCGGCCGGCTTGACCATGATGTCGGTCGGGATCTCGATATGGACCGGGCCGGGACGCGACGACGAAAACAGCGCAAAAGCCCGCGCCAGCACGCCGGGCAGTTCGTCGGCTCCGGTGATGCGGTGCGAAAACAGCGCGACCTTCTCCATCATTCCGCGCTGGTCGGGCAATTCGTGCAGGTGGCCGAGCCCCTTGCCCAGCGTCGGCGTGGCGTTGACGCCCGATATCACCAGCATCGGCACCGAATCGGCGCGCGCCTGGCCCATGGCGGTAATGGTGTTGGTCAGCCCCGGTCCGGTGATGACGAAGGCGACCCCCGGCCTGCCGCTGGCGCGCGCGTAGCCGTCGGCCATGAAGCCGGCGCCCTGCTCGTGGCGCGGCGTGACGTGGCGGATCCTCGACCGGGCCAGGCCGCGATAGAGTTCGACCGTATGCACGCCGGGAATGCCAAAGACGGTGTCGACGCCGTGAGCTTCGAGCAAATTGATGAGCGCTTCGCCGACTGTCGTCATTGCGCGGCCATGGATTGCGACCCGTCTGTTTTACCCACCAAATGCTCCTGCGATGTCCCCTGCCGCCAATAACCACTACAGCAAGCTGTGATCAATGGTCCAAAAACCATGGTTGACGGAGGCAAGCGGAACGGTCCATCTTGAGAATGGGAATTCGGTACAGTGACGGTTAATGGGTAAAAGATTTCAGCAGCGACGAGTCCGGCCGTCCGACGAGGCGCCGGCAAGGTGATGGCGCCGGGTGCAGCACCCGCACTGAAGCATTTGGCGCAAAACGGCGCCGCCGAAGCCATCCATGTCGAGAACCTGCACAAGAAATTCGGCGAACTGCATGTGCTGAAGGGCGTTTCGCTGTCGGCGCGCGACGGCGAGGTCATCGCCATCATCGGCGGCTCAGGCTCGGGCAAGTCGACGCTGCTGCGCTGCATCAACTGCCTTGAGAACCCGACCAGCGGCATCATCCGCGTCAATGGCGAGGAGATCAAGCTGAAGGCCGACAGCCACGGTCACACCGTTCCCGCCGACCGCAGGCAGATCGAACGCATCCGCTCCAAGCTCGGCATGGTCTTCCAGAACTTCAATCTGTGGAGCCACATGACGCTGATCGAGAACGTCATCGAGGTTCCGGTGCATGTGCTCGGCGTCAAGCGCGACGTGGCGATCGCCGAAGCCGAAAAGCTGCTCGCCCGCGTCGGGCTCGCCGAAAAGCGCGATGTCTATCCAGCCTATCTGTCGGGTGGCCAGCAGCAACGCGCGGCGATCGCCCGGGCGCTGGCCATCAACCCGCGCGTCATGCTGTTCGACGAGCCGACCTCGGCGCTCGATCCGGAGCTGGTCGGCGAGGTGCTGAAAGTGATCGGCGATCTGGCGCGCGAGGGCCGTACCATGGTGCTGGTCACCCACGAAATGAAGTTTGCCCGCGAGGTCGCGACGCATGTCGTCTACCTCTACAACGGGCTGGTCGAGGAAGAGGGGCCGCCGGAGCAGATCTTCGGCGCCCCCAAATCCGAAAGGCTCAAGCAGTTCATCCGCAACATCGGCTAGATCGAAGCGGACGAAAACCGGGAACAACAACAAACTGGGAGATATGACATGAAGACAGTTCTTAAAACATTTGCCGCAGCGCTGCTGCTCGGCGTCGCCGCGATGGGGGTGGCCAAGGCCGATCCGGTCAAGATCGGCGTCGCCGCCGAACCCTATCCGCCCTTCGCCTCGCCGGATGCCTCGGGCAAATGGGTCGGCTGGGAGATCGAATTCATCGATGCCGTCTGCGCCGAGGAGAAGCTCGACTGCGTCATCACCCCCGTCGCCTGGGACGGCATCATTCCGGCGCTGACGACCAAGAAGATCGACCTCATCGCCGGCTCGATGTCGATCACCGCCGAGCGCAAGAAGACGATCGACTTTTCCGACAAGTACTACAACACCCCGACCGGCATCATCGGGCCGAAGGACCAGAAGTTCGGCGCCACGCCAGATGACCTCAAGGGCAAGGTGATCGGCGTGCAGGTCTCCACCGTGCATGCCGTCTACGCCAAGAAGCACTTCACCGGAGCGGCGGAAATCAAGGAATACCAGACCCAGGACGAAGCCAACCAGGATCTCGCCGCCGGCCGCGTCGACGCGGTGCAGGCCGACTCCATCGCACTTGGCGAGTTTCTGAAATCCGATCAGGGCAAGGCGTGCTGCGACATGAAGGGCACGGTGGCTCCAGACCTCGAAGTTCTCGGGCCGGGCGTCGGCGCCGGCATCCGCAAGGAAGACACCGAGTTGAAGGACAAGATCAACGCCGGCATCAAGGCCATCCGCGCCAACGGCAAATATGACGAGATCTCGAAGAAATACTTCGATTTCGACATCTATGGCGCCGACGCGCAGTCGAACTGACGGCCTGCATCCATGAGCGAATGACCACGCGGCGCGGACAGCGCGCCGCGTGGTTCGCCTGAACTCATCCACGCACGCTTTCCGCTGGCGGAGATCGCCAGTGGTCCTGGCGCTAGAGCAGGATGAATTGAAGTTGAACCGGTTATCCTGCTCTAGGTCTTTGTTTTTTCGCATGATCTTGTCCGAAAAGTCTGCAACTTTTCGGGATCATGCTCTAGCAATTCGGGGGCGACGCTAATCGACGCGGCCGGCATCTTCGAGCTTCTCTCGCCCACGCCGCCGGGCTGGGGCGGAACGCTTTTGGTCGGTCTGCTGCACACGATCGAGATCGCGATCGGCGCCACCTGCCTCGGGCTGCTGATCGGCATCGGCGGCGCCTATGGCAAGCTCTATGGCGGTCCGGTGGTGCGCGATCTCCTGGCGGTCTATACGACGGCGGTGCGCGCCGTGCCGGAACTGGTGCTGATCCTGCTGCTCTATTATGCCGGCACCGACCTGATCAATCAGGTGCTGGCGGCGCTCGGCTATCAGCGCATCGACATCAGCGGGCTGGCGGCCGGCATCGCCGTGCTCGGCTTCGTCCAGGGCGCCTATTCGACCGAGGTGATCCGCGGCGCGATCCTTTCCATCCCACAGGGCCAGATCGAAGCCGCGCGCGCCTACGGCATGTCTCCCGGCCTGCTGCTGCGGCGCATCACGCTGCCGGCGATGCTGCCCTTCGCGATCCCCGGCCTTGCCAATCTCTGGCTGATCGCCACCAAGGACACCGCACTGCTGGCGGTCGTCGGCTTCTACGAGCTGACCTTGGCGACGCGGCAAGCGGCCGGCGTGACCAAGGCCTATCTTACGTTCTACCTGGCTGCGGGCGCGATCTACCTTCTGGTGTCGCTGATCTCCAATCTGATCATCGGCCGCATCGAAGCCAGAGCCCGGCGCGGTATGCCTTCGCTCAAGGAGGCGCGCTGATGGCTGGTGAAGCGGCCATCATCAACGTCGCCGCGCGAACGTCGCTGTGGCTTCAGCCGCATCGCATCGTGCTCATCCTGATCGCGCTTGGGCTGGTTCTGGCGGCTGCCTTCTTCATGCGCTGGGACTGGCTGCCACAATATTACGAGGCGGGATTGCTTGGCATCTGGCGGTCGCTGTGGATCCTGGCCGTTACCTGCGTGCTGGGCTTCCTGCTCGCCGTGCCGCTCGGGCTGGCGCAGGCTGCCGGCCCCTTCTGGTTCGCAGCACCCGCCAAGGTCTTCTGCACCATCATCAGGGGAACACCGCTGCTCTTGCAGCTCTGGCTGCTCTATTATGGGCTGGGTTCGCTGTTTCCGCAGTATCCCTGGATACGGGAATCCTGGATGTGGCCGTATCTCAGGCAGGCATGGCCCTATGGCGTGCTGGCGCTGACCTTGTCCTTTGCCGGCTATGAGGGCGAGGTGATGCGCGGCGCCTTTGCCGGCGTGCCCAAGGGACAATTGGAGGCCGCCCGAGCCTTCGGCATGAGCCGCTGGAAGGCCTTCCGGCGCATCTGGCTGCCGCAAGCCTTCTACCGGGCGCTGCCGACGCTGACCGGAGAAACGGTGCTGCAGTTGAAATCGACGCCGCTGGTGGCGACGATCAGCGTGATCGACATATTTGCCGTCTCGTCGAAGGTGCGGCAGGACACTTACCTGACCTATGAACCCTTGCTGCTGCTGGCGTTGATCTATATGGCGATCACAGGCATCCTCGTCTTTGCCTTCAGCAGGATCGAAGCGCGGATCCCGAACAAGATCGGTTAGTAGGGGAGTAGGGGAGTAGGGGAGTAGGGGAGTAGGGGAGTAGGGGAGTAGGGGAGTAGGGGAGTAGGCTAGCCACTATTCACATACACATTTCCATCCCATTCGCATTCACTGCTCACTATTCCCTTACTCCCTTACTCCCTTAGGACCGGTACGATGCAACTCAGTCTCGACCAGGCAACAGGACTGTGCCGGATGGCGGCGCTCGGCGCCGGCGCCAATGAGGAAGCGGCCCGGTCGCTTGCCGCCTCCATCGTCGCGGCCGAGGCGGAAGGGCTCGCCACGGTCGGGCTCACGCATTTCATCGATTATCTCGAAGCACTCGAGGCCGGCCGCATCGACGGCAAGGCCGAGCCGGTCATCACCAGGCCGGCGCTCGCGGTCTTTCTCTCCGACGCGCGCGGCGGTCTCGCCCATACCGGCTTCGACCGGACGATCGACGATCTCGCCAAGGCGGCGCGCCTGTTCGGCGTTGCCATCTTTTCGCAGAAGAATGCCTATACATGCGGCGCGCTCGGCTATTTCACCGGACGCCTGGCTGCACAGGGACTGGTGTCCTTCGCCGCGACCAACGGGCCGGCCGTGCTTGCCGGCTCGGGCTCGGTCAAGCCGGTCTACTGCACCAACCCGATGTCGTTTGCCGCACCCGCCGCCGACGGTGCGCCGCTGGTCATCGACCAGTCGTCGAGCGCCACCGCATTCGTCAACATCCGCAAGGCGGCCGAGAACGGCAGACAAATTCCGGAAGGCTGGGCGCTGGACGCCAGCGGCAACCCGACCACGGACCCGGCTGCCGCCATGAAAGGCGCCATGCTTGCCTTCGGCGGCCAGCGCGGCGCCAACATCGCGCTGATGGTGGAAGTGCTGGCGGCCGGCCTGTCGGGCGCCAATTGGTCGCTCGACGCGCCGTGGTTCAGCGGCGGGCCGGACAGTCCGGGAACCGGCCTCTTCGTGCTGGCCGTCGAACCGAAGCTGCTCGATCCCGATTTCGAAAAACGCATGAAGAACCAGCTCGACCGCTTGCGGCGGCGCTTCGGCGTGCATGTGCCCGGCCGCGCCCGGGCCGAAGCGGCGGAGAAGGCGGCGGCGCGCGGCATAACAGCGCCCAAGGCCGTGGTGCAGCGCATTTCGGAATTCGCCGAACGCTATTCTTCGTAACAGACCCTTCAGCATTGGATGAATGACTGCCGGCTTTCCAGTCGGAACATCGCGACGCGCGACTTCTCCGCTCTTGCTGAACCTTTTCCCGGCTGACCGCGACAAATCGGTGTTGAGGGCAAAACTAAATTCGTCTTGCACTCGTTGCTTAAGGTGCCCGCCCGATCGGCCATGGATGAGATCGGCGGCACCTGTGTCGATGCCAGGGCTGGGATGGGCGTACTTGCTTCCGCGCCCTCCTGATACCGTCTCAGGTCAGGCCGCTCCGTCGGCCCCTGGCTTCGCATGGATGTCGCCCGGAAAACCCCGCTTCGGTGGGGTTTTCTGCTTTTCAGCATCCAAAGCAGGAAACATGCTGTCTGCGGTCAACTTTTGTTCATTTGACATGGCCGGACCCGTCGGGCGTTTGCAAGGACCGACAAAAAGAGGAGTCCCAATGTCCGCAACCACCGACAATTCCGGCAAAAGACTTGTCATTCCGGCCCTTGGCGGCCTTTATTCGGCCTTGCATGATGCCAGCGAGACGCTGCTGCGCGCCGTGGCCGGCATCTTCCTCACCATCCACGGCTCGCAAAAGATCACCAACCCGTTCGGCGCGGCCGAGATGGTCGAGGGCCTCGGCTTTTATCCCGGCGCCTTCTGGTCGCTGCTTCTGGCCTGCACCGAATTCTTCGGCGGTATCCTCATCGCCATCGGCCTGCTGACCCGCCCCGCCGCCTTTGCCGGGATGTTCGTGCTTCTGGTCACCGTCTGGTTCCACTGGGTTACCACGGGGGAGGGTTTTTTTGGCGCCGAAAAGTCGCTGCTGTGGGCGGCGATCCTGCTGTTCTTCGTCATTCGCGGCGGCAACCGCCATTCGGTCGACGCGCGCATCGGCAAGGCGTTCTGAACCGGCTAAACCAGGGCATCGGCGACGACACGTCGCCCTTTGCCTTTGGCGCGAAACGGACTATGAAACGGCTTCAGCCAAGCCAATCTGGAAAGCGCGCCGGAGCCAGCCATGACCGAAATCCTGCAGACCCCAAAGCTCGTCGTCGTGTTCGGCGGCTCAGGCTTTGTCGGCCGCCATGTCGTGCGGGCGCTGGCCAAGCGCGGCTACCGCATCAGGGTTCCCGTCCGCCGGCCTGATCTCGCCGGTCATCTGCAGCCGCTCGGCAATGTCGGCCAGATCCAGCCGGTGCAGGCCAATGTGCGCGTGCGCTGGTCGGTCGACCGCGCCGTGCAGGGCGCCGACCATGTCATCAACCTGGTCGCCATCCTGCATGAGAGCGGCCGCCAGAAATTCACCACCGTGCACGAGTTCGGCTCTCGCGCCGTCGCCGAGGCGGCGCGCGCCGTCGGCGCCGACCTCACCCACATCTCGGCGCTGGGCGCCGATCTGAATTCGCAATCGGACTATGCACGCACCAAGGCGCTCGGCGAAAAGGCGGTGCTGGAGACGATCGGGGATGCCGTCATCTTCAGGCCGTCGATCAATTTCGGGCCGGAGGACGCCTTCTTCAACCGCTTCGCCAACATGGCGCGCTATTCGCCGGTGCTGCCGCTGATCGGCGGCGGCCAGACCAAATTCCAGCCGGTCTATGTCGGCGATGTCGCCGAAGCGGTGGCGCGCTCGGTCGAGGGCAAGGTCAAGGGTGGCCAGATCTACGAACTCGGCGGGCCGCAGGTGCTGACCTTCAAGGAGTGCATGGAGGAAATGCTCGCGGTGATCGAGCGCAGGCGGCTTCTCGTGCCGGTGCCGTGGTGGGTGGCGAACATGCAGGCATCGATCCTCGGCCTCTTTCCCAATCCGCTGCTGACCAAGGATCAGGTACTGCAACTGCGCGAGCACAATATCGTCTCCGACAAGGCCACCAAGGAAAGCCGGACGCTCGTCGGCCTCGGCATCCAGCCGCAATCGATCGGAACGATCCTGCCGAGCTACCTCTGGCGCTTCCGCGCCGCCGGCCAGTTCCAGCGCAAGTCCGCGGCTTAATCCGCAATCGGTCACGAACCGCGACGCGTGACCTGCATCGGCAGGCCGCCCTGCGGCTGCGTCGTCAGTTTCTGCACCGGCCAAGGCTTCGTCTCGGCGGTGGTGTCGAAGCGGAAACGCGACAGCATGATGGCCAGCGCGATGATCGCTTCCTGCATGGCAAAGCTGGCGCCGATGCACACACGAGGGCCGGCGCCGAACGGCAGATACTGGAAGCGGTCGATCTTTTCACGATTTCCCGGATGGAAGCGTTCCGGCATGAAGGCGTCGGGCCTGTCCCACAGCTTGCGATGGCGGTGGACGACCCACGGCATCACCAGCACCGCTGCATGCCGCGGTATATAGAGGCCGTTCCAGATTTCGGGCTCGATCGGCTCGCGGTTGATCGACGGCGCCGGCGGATAGAGTCTCAGCGCCTCGTCGAAGGCGGCGCGGGTGAGCGGCATGGCGTCGAGCCATTTCGTCGGATCGGGCTCGCGCGCCAGCACCGCATCGATCTCGCGCTCGATTTTTTCCCGCTCCCACGGCGCCTCGGCCAGGCAATAGAGCGTCCAGCCGAGAGCGCGCGCCGTGGTCTCGTGGCCGGCGCCGATGAAGGTGATGATGTTGTCCTCGACCTCGGCGCGCGTCAGCCCGTCCGGGCCTTCGGCGCGCAGCAGAAGCGTGAGGAAATCCTGCGGCGCCGTGTCCGGATCGTGCTTGAGCCTCTCTTCACGCAGCTTGACGGTGTCGGTGACGATCTTGCGGAAATAGGCCATGGTCTTGCGGCCGCGGATGCGGGTCAGGCGCGGCAGCCATTCGGGCGCCCGCAACAGGTCGAGCGGATCGACCCGGCCCATGGTCTCGAACAGCCGGTCGATCTCCTTGGCGAAACTGCCCGGCTCGCCGGCTATCTCGCCGGAAAACAGCGTCTCGGCCAGAATATCGTAAGTGAGCAGCGTCATGTCATGGGCGATGTCCGACGTGCCGCCGTCCTCGTAGCGGGTGACGAACTCCAGCGTGCGTTTCAGCATCGGCCCGGCGAAACCGAAGATATGGCGCGGCGTGAACACCGGCGCCATCGCCTTGCGCGAACGCTTCCACACATCGCCCTCGGCGGTCAGCAGACCGTCGCGCAGGATCGGGCGCAGGATCAACTGGCGCACCGTCGCCATCTTGTAGTTCTTCGCATTGTCGACCAACACGTGGCGGATGAGGCCGGGATCGTTGGCGACGACCAATGGTCCGCCGACGCCGGTCACCGATATCCAGGGTTCGTTGTAGGTCGGTTCGCCCCACAGTTCGAGCGGATTGCGGTAGACGATGCGGATCATCTCCAGCGTCGAAGGCGGCGACGTGCGCGGCTTCGGCGCCGGCGGGACGAAGGGGGCGGGCTGACTGTCCATGGCGTGCTCCGCTGACGACCTCAATGTAGTGACTGGCAAGGCAGGCGTCCATGTGACCGAATGCGGACGCCAATTTCGCCGGGACAGCCGGCTCGCTTGCGCTGATCGTGCTCGACCGCCTCATACCCGCCGGAAATGCCTGCAAACCTTGGAAAAACCGCCTTTTGCGCCTATATCTAGGACATCAAAGCGGCGCGATTCGCAGCCATATTCTCGCGCTGGACAAGCGGCATCAATCAGACAGGTTTTCATGAGCGACCAGATCGACAACGCCAACGGCGCCGAGGCCGAATACGGTGCCGATTCCATCAAGGTTTTGAAGGGGTTGGATGCCGTCCGCAAGCGGCCCGGCATGTATATCGGCGATACCGACGACGGCTCGGGACTGCATCACATGGTCTATGAGGTGGTCGACAACGCCATCGACGAGGCACTGGCCGGCCATGCCGACCTCGTCACGGTGACGCTCAACCCCGACGGTTCGGTGACGGTTATCGACAATGGCCGCGGCATTCCGACCGATATCCACACCGGCGAAGGCATTTCGGCGGCCGAAGTGATCATGACGCAGCTGCATGCCGGCGGCAAATTCGACCAGAATTCCTACAAGGTGTCCGGCGGCCTGCATGGCGTCGGCGTCTCGGTGGTCAACGCGCTGTCGGCCTGGCTGAAGCTGAAGATCCGTCGCAACGGCCAGATCTTCGAGATGAGCTTCACGCATGGCAATGCCGATGCACCGCTGAAGGCCACAGGCAACTATGAACAGCAAAAGGTTGCCGGTACCTATGAGGGACGCAGCGGCAGCGAGATCACCTTTTTCCCGTCGTCCGAAACCTTCACCATGGTCGAGTTCGACTTCGGCACGCTGGAGCACCGGCTGCGCGAGCTCGCCTTCCTGAATTCCGGCGTACGCATCGTGTTGACCGATGCCCGCCATGCCGACATCGTGCGTCATGAGCTGCACTATGATGGCGGGCTCGAAGAGTTCGTCAAATATCTCGACCGCGTCAAGAAACCGCTGATCGACAAGCCGATTGCCATCAAGGCCGAGCGCGACGGCATCACCGTCGAAGTCGCCATGTGGTGGAACGACTCTTACCACGAGAACGTGCTGGCCTTCACCAACAACATTCCACAGCGCGACGGCGGCACCCATCTGGCCGGTTTCCGCGGCGCGCTGACGCGCCAGATCACCGGCTATGGCGAATCGTCGGGCCTGACCAAGAAGGAAAAGGTGGCGCTGATCGGCGACGATTGCCGCGAAGGGCTGACGGCGGTGCTGTCGGTCAAGGTTCCCGACCCGAAATTCTCCTCGCAGACCAAGGACAAGCTGGTCTCGTCCGAAGTTCGCCCGGTGGTGGAAGGTCTCGTCAACGAAGCGCTCGGCACCTGGCTCGAAGAACACCCGTCCGAGGGCAAGGTGGTGATCGACAAGGTCATCCAGGCGGCCGCGGCGCGCGAAGCCGCGCGCAAGGCGCGCGACATCACCCGCAAGAGCTCGCTCGGCATCACCTCGCTGCCGGGCAAGCTGGCCGACTGCCAGGAGCGCGACCCAGCGAAATCCGAAATTTTCATCGTCGAGGGTGACTCGGCCGGCGGCTCGGCCAAGGGCGGGCGTTCGCGCCAGAACCAGGCCATTCTTCCGCTGCGCGGCAAGATCCTCAATGTCGAGCGCGCCCGCTTCGACCGCATGCTCGGTTCCGAGATGATCGGCACGCTGATCACCGCGCTCGGCACCTCGATCGGCAAGGACGAGTTCAACGCCGACAAGCTGCGCTATCACAAGATCATCCTGATGACCGACGCCGACGTCGACGGCGCCCACATCCGCACCCTGCTGCTCACCTTCTTCTTCCGGCAGATGCCGGAACTGATCGAGCGCGGCCATCTCTACATCGCCCAGCCGCCGCTCTACAAAGTGACGCGCGGCAAGAGCTCGCAGTACATCAAGGACGAAAGCGCCTTCGAGGAGTTTCTGATCAATTCAGGGCTGGAGGAAGCCTCGCTTTCGCTTGGCTCCGGCGAGGTGCGGACCGGACAGGATCTGCGCGCCGCCATCGACGACGCGCTGGCGGTGCGGCAGCTGATCAACGGGTTGCACACACGCTATAACAGGGGCGTGGTCGAGCAGGCGGCGATCGCCGGCGGCCTCAACCCGGATGTCTTTACCGATCTCGGCCAGGCCAACGCCATGGCCGAGCGTGTCGCCAAGCGTCTCGACATCATCGCCGAGGACACCGAACGCGGCTGGACCGGCCGCATGTCGACCTCGAACGAGGGCACTGGCGGCTATGTGTTCGAACGCACGGTGCGCAGCGTCAAGGAGTTCGCGCATCTCGATCTCGGGCTGATCAATTCGGCCGATGCCCGCCAGCTCGACCGCTACGCACCGCGCCTCACCGAGGCTTATGGCGAACCGCCGGTGCTGCGCCGCAAGGAGGTCTCCGAAACCATCTCGGGACCGCTGGCGCTGCTCAACGCCGTGTTTGCCACCGGCCGCAAGGGCCTGACCATGCAGCGCTACAAGGGCCTCGGCGAAATGAACGCCGAGCAGCTCTGGGAAACCACGCTGGACCCGAATGTGCGCTCGCTGCTGCAGGTCAAGGTCAATGACGCGACGGACGCCGACAGCCTGTTTTCGCGGCTGATGGGCGACGAAGTCGAACCCAGGCGCGAGTTCATCCAGGAAAACGCGCTGTCGGTGGCCAATCTGGATATTTGACCAATCTGGATGTTTTGAATTGGGCTCATTGGCGCGCTCTGCCGCGCCAATGTCACTTGCACTGCAATAAAATCATTTGACGACCGGCCGGAACAGAAGGCCCTCCGGGACATTGTGACAGATCGATCACAATGTCTCACAGGAGGACTTCATGGGACGCGGCATTCTGCTCTGGTTGCTTGGAATTCCGATTCCGATCATCATTCTCATCATGCTTTTCGTGCGATAGGGGGCGTCGATGCAGTCCACCCTATCGGCTGTCGACATCTCCGCACCGACGGAATTACCCTCTACCGCCGTCAGTTGGGGGCCGATCATCGCCGGCGCCTTCGCGGCTTCAACGCTGACCTTCATCCTGATGCTGCTTGGTTCCGGCCTCGGGCTGAGCATGGTTTCGCCATGGTCCGGTGCGGGCGCCTCGGTCACCACCTTCGCGGTTTCGACCGCGGTCTGGCTGATCGTGGTGCAGTGGTTGTCGTCGGGCGTCGGCGGCTATCTCGCCGGCCGGCTGCGCACCAAATGGGTTGGTATCCACACCGATGAAGTCTATTTCCGCGATACCGCCCACGGTTTTCTGGCCTGGGCGCTTGCCACGCTGCTCGTCGTCGGCGTGCTCGGCTCGGCGCTTTCCGCGGCACTCGGTACCGGCGTTCAGGCCGCTTCGACTGTCGCATCGGGCGCCGCGATGGGTGCGTCGGCGGGTGCTTCAGCGAATGCCAGTGGGGCATCAGCCGACAATGCGACATCCTATCTCGTGGACTCGCTGTTCCGTCCGGCCGATGCAAGCAGGCTCGCGGCTGCCAGTCCGGATGGCGATGCTGCGGCACAGGCTTCGCGTATCCTGATCGCAAGTGCCGCGGCAGGCGAAATCTCGGCCGAGGACAAGACCTATCTGTCGCGGCTGGTCGCCGCGCGAACCGGCCTGTCGGAAGCCGATGCCCAGGCGCGTGTCGATGCCCTGGTCGCCAAGGCGCAGGATGCCAAGATGAAGGCGCAGGAAGCTGCCGACACCGCCAGGAAGGCGGGCGCCACCTTCGCGCTTCTCGGCGCCCTGTCGCTTGTCATCGGCGCCTTCATTGCCAGTGCCGCCGCGGCTCTCGGCGGCAGGCAGCGCGACGACGAAGAAGAAGCGGTTCTGCTGACCACCCGTTGATCGGCGCCCGAACGGCTTCGATCTTCTTCAATCCACTCCGGGACTGATATTCCGGAGTGGATTGTTTTTGACCTACTCTCCAGCGGGGGTCGTCGGCACTATTTGACTGGGCTCAAGCTTGCGGCCGAGATCGACGGCGTCGCGCAGCACGGCAAGATGCGAGCGTGGCGGAGTGCCGGCGGACGCGGCGATCTCGACGCCGGTCGCCGCCAACGACCAGTAGAGCGTGTGCGTGAAGATGCGGCCAAGCGAACCGCGCAGTTCGACCTCAATGTTCTCAACGCCGGGGCCGAAATTTTCCATCATCGGTCCGGAGATCGGGTCGCCGGTCAGCCAGCCATTGCCCCTGTCGAAGATGTTGGTCCAGCGCGTCGCGGCAAACACCGCGCCATGATGCATCGCGCGCTGCGGCTTGCCCGAACGACTGCGTCCTTCCTGATAAAGCACGGTGCCGCCGGTTCCCTCGGCAACCGGCGGGCAAGCCGAGAACAACCGCTCGGCAATGCCGCGCCTGAATTCGGCGAGATTGTAGGTCACCAGAAATTCGCTGTGGGTCAGCGGGCTGCCGAGCGTGACCAAATCGCTGATCTTCCACGGCAGCGGATGATCGGCGTCCCGGGTGCGGAGTTGCCGATAGAGCTTCCACTGATCGCGCCGGAACCCGGAAAGGTCGTCTAACCTGTCGGGCCACGCGGAACCATCTGACTTGAGCGTGGCCTTGTCGACGGCGCGGATCGCCTTCAGCCTCGCCTTGTCGCGGGCGGCTTCCAGCTTTCGCGGCCTGAAGTCGGCCCATAATATCTGCAGCAGATCATAGGCGATGATCGATCCCAGGCTGTGCGAGACGAGCACGATCCGGTCGTAGGCATCGTCCATCATCAGCCGCTTCAACAGCGTCAGGCCACGGTCGCGGACAAGCGCGCGCTTCTCGACCGTCGCCGCTTCAGCCCGCACATAGGCGGCCACATCGCCGAAATAGGGCAGCCAGAACCGGTCCACCGCCCAGATCACCAACGAGGCCAGGATGGTGACGACCATGCCGGTGGCCCAGGAGATGCAGCCTTGCCAGGCCGACGTCGCGAGCGCGAGCGCCGCTGCGAGGACGGCTATGACGGCCAAAAGCGTGACGAGGTAGAGCCCGCGGGCGTCGCGTGGAATGTCGGCGGGTTTGCGCCAGACAAGGTTCGTCACCCAGGCGGCGAGCCGGCCCCGCGTCGTGCCTTGCGTGATGTCGGCCCAGTAAAGCTCGTAGAAATCGGTACGGCGGCCGTCGACATCGTAAGGGGTGGTGATCCGGCGAAGCTCGTGCGAATTCGTCCGGCTGTCGGGCGTGATCCAGCTCTGGTTGATCTTCACACCGGGGTCGGCTGGATCGGCGACATGGGCATAGAACGGCGCGCGGGCGGGGTCATGGCTCCAGACTGCCTCGACAAACCCCCTCAGCGTGTCCATGGGCCGCTGCTCGCCCATGCCATGCACGATCACCACCGCCTGGCTGAGTTTGCGTGGCGCCTTTGCGGAAGCCGGCGGGTTGGTGACCGGCGATGCGGCAGGGCGAGGGTCGGACACCAGCACCTCCATCGATGACGCTATCGACGAGAACATGCCATCGTAGCTTCAAAACCGGCGGCAGGCCAAGAGAAAGCCCGGTGCGGAGCCGGGCTTTTCTTGGTCCGATTGGCCGTGAGGCCAGATCAGTGATCCATGGCCTTGACGATTTCCTCGGTCATCTTCTTGGCATCGCCGAGCAGCATCATGGTGCCGTCCTTGTAGAACAGCGTGTTGTCGATGCCGGCATAGCCGGAGCCGAGCGAGCGCTTGACGAACAGGCAGGTGCGGGCCTTGTCGACGTCGAGGATCGGCATGCCGTAGATCGGTGACGACTTGTCGTCGCGGGCGGACGGGTTGGTGACGTCGTTGGCGCCGATGACATAGGCGACATCGGCCTGCGCGAATTCGGAATTGATGTCCTCGAGCTCGAACACTTCGTCGTAAGGCACGTTTGCTTCGGCGAGCAGCACGTTCATGTGGCCGGGCATGCGGCCGGCGACCGGGTGGATGGCATATTTCACGTCAACGCCGTTGGCCTTGAGCTTGTCGGCCATTTCGCGCAACGCGTGCTGCGCCTGGGCGACCGCCATGCCGTAACCCGGTACGATGATGACCTTCTGCGCGTTCATCATCAGGTAGGCCGCATCGTCGGCCGACCCCTGCTTGACCGTGCGCTCGATGCCGTCATCGGCGGCGGCCGCCGTCTCGCCGCCAAAGCCACCGAGGATGACCGAAATGAACGAGCGGTTCATGCCCTTGCACATGATGTAGGACAGGATCGCGCCGGACGAGCCGACCAGCGCACCGGTGATGATCAGCGCCAGATTGCCGAGCGTGAAGCCGAGCGCGGCGGCCGCCCAGCCGGAATAGGAGTTGAGCATCGAGACGACCACCGGCATGTCGGCGCCGCCGATCGGAATGATCAGCAGGATGCCGAGCACCAACGAGGCGGCAACGATCAACCAGAAGATGAGTTTCGACTCGGTGGTGACCAGCAGCACGATCAGCACGATCAGCGCGACGCCAAGTGCTGCATTGATGAAGTGGCGGCCGCCGATCATGATCGGCTTGCCCGACATGCGGCCGTCAAGCTTGAGGAAGGCAATGACCGAGCCGGTGAAGGTGATGGCGCCGATGGCGACGCCAAGGCTCATCTCGATCAATGCCTGGGCATGGATATCGCCGTCCGTGCCGATGCCGAAACTTTCCGGCGCATAGATGGCGGCGGCCGCCACCATCACGGCGGCAAGGCCGACCAGCGAGTGGAAGGCGGCGACCAACTGCGGCATCGAGGTCATGGCGATGCGCCGCGCGGTGACGGCACCGACGCCGCCACCGATGGCGAGGCCGAGTACGATCAGGCCGAAGCGGCCGGCCGAAGGGGTCGCCAGCGCCAGCGTGGTGCAAACAGCGATGCCCATGCCGATCATGCCGTACATGTTGCCCTGGCGGCTGGTGGTCGGATGCGACAGGCCGCGCAGCGCCATGATGAACAGGACGCCCGAGACGAGGTAGAGGAAGGACGCGAAGTTGGCGTTCATGGCGCTCTACTTGTCCTTCTTCTTGTACATGGCCAGCATGCGCTGGGTGACGAGGAAGCCGCCGAAGATGTTGACGGAGACGAGCATCAGCGCGACGAAGCCGAAGCCGGCGGCAATGCCGGAGGCCGCGATGCCGACGGCAAGCAGCGCGCCGACGACGATGACCGAGGAGATGGCGTTGGTGACGGCCATCAGCGGTGTGTGCAGCGCCGGCGTCACCGACCACACGACATAGTAGCCGACGAAGATCGCCAGCACGAAAATGGCGAAGCGGAAGACGAAGGGGTCGATGGCGCCGCCGGACAGGGCATGGGCGGCGTCACCCGCCGCATCGGCGCCGCCGGGCGCATTGGCCAGGTTCCGCACCGCCAGCCGGACGGCGGCACTTGCCTGGTCGAGCTGGTCGAGGGCCTGCTGCAAGGTCTGGTCCATCACGCGATCCCCTTCGGCTTGGCAGCGGACTTGCCCGTGTTGGCCTTCTTGTCGGCTGTCTTTTTCGGCGCGGCTTTTTTCACCGACGCGTCGGCAACCATCGTCGTGGCCGGGATCGCTGCCGGTTCGACATGCGGATCCACCGTCGCCTTGGCGAAGGCCGGGTGCACGACCTTGCCGCCGTCGGTCAGCATCGTTGCCTTGACCAATTCGTCGTCGCGTTTGATGGCAAGCTGCTTCGTCGTCTTGTCGACCAGCGTCTCGAGGAAGGCGAACAGGTTCCTGGCATAGAGCAGCGAAGCGGAGGCAGCGACGCGGCCCGGCACGTTGAGATGGCCAACAATCTTGACGCCGTTGGCCGTGGTCACGACCTTGGCGGGCTCTGCACCCTCGACATTGCCGCCGCGCTCGACCGCGAGGTCGACGATCACCGAACCCGGCTTCATCGACGCGACCATCGCCACTGAGACCAGCTTCGGCGCCGGCCGGCCCGGGATCAGCGCCGTGGTGATGACGATGTCCTGCTTGGCAATGTGCTCGGCGGTCAGCGCCGCCTGCTTGGCCTGATACTCCTTCGACATTTCCTTGGCATAGCCGCCGGCCGTTTCGGCCGCCTTGAACTCCTCGTCCTCGACCGCCAGGAACTTTGCGCCGAGCGATGCGACCTGTTCCTTGGCGGCTGGGCGCACATCGGTGGCGGTGACGACCGCACCAAGCCGTCTTGCCGTGGCGATCGCCTGCAGGCCGGCGACGCCGACGCCCATGATGAACACTTTCGCCGCCGGCACCGTGCCGGCCGCCGTCATCATCATCGGCAGCGCCCGGTCATATTCGGCCGCCGCATCGATCACCGCCTGATAGCCGGCAAGGTTGGCCTGCGAGGACAGCACGTCCATCGACTGGGCGCGAGTGATGCGCGGCATGAATTCCATCGAGAAGGCGGTGACGCCAGCCTTGGCCAGAGCGGCAACGGCGGCATCGTTGCCGTAGGGATCCATGATGGCGATGACGGTGGTGCCTGATTTGTAGCCCTTGAGCTCCGCCTCGCCTGGCCGGCGCACTTTCAGCACCACGTCGGCCTTGGCAACATCGCCGGCCTTGCCGATTGTGGCGCCCGCCTTGGCGAACTCCTCGTCGGGAATGCGCGAGGCGGAGCCGGAGCCGCTTTCGACAATGACGTCGAAGCCCAGCCCCGCCAGCCGCTTCACCGTATCGGGCGAGGCAGCAACACGCGGCTCGTTCGCATCAAGCTCACGAGGGATGAAAACCGTCTGTCCCACCGCATGATCCTTTCGGCTGGAACCTGTTTGCGCAAGACGCCGGCCGGGTTGCCGGCGACGTCATCACGGCAAGGGTTTTTGAAAAATCTACCGGAGAATGAAGGCGCCGACGGCGAGGATCAGAACGAACAGGATGGTCGCCGAGAAGAAGCCGCCCGCAAAGAAGCCGAAAGCCATCGCCAGAAGCACGGCCGCGCAGAAGAGCGACCCGTATTTGGCGAGCATGATAAACCCCGCATAGGTGCGGTCGTGCTCGGCATAGTCCATCTTCGCGCCCAGTTCGACAGGACCGGTCGGCGTGTGATCAGCCATAGGAATACCCCTTCGAAGCATCTTTCAGGCACATAGCGAAAAGCCGGGCCGAGGGCAATGGCGCTATTGCCGCATCGCCGGCGACAACAGCCTCAAAGGAAAGTTGAAGCCGCCAGGCGAAGATCTTTTGCGAAGGCCCCGGTGTCTCAACCGGCGAACTGCGGAAACAGCCCCAGCAGGCCGACGACGATCAGATAGAGCGCGACGATGTAGTTCAACAGCCGTGGCATGATCAGGATCAGCACGCCGGCGATCAGGGAAATCAGCGGGGTAAGCGCGAGCGTGGAGATGGTCATGTCGATTTCCTTTCGATGGGATTGCCGTCGCGATGCAGGACGACGTCGTTCGTGCGCCGCCGGCCCTTGCCAGAACGCCGAAGCGGCCGGAAAGCTCCATGACTGCGCTGAAGAAACCGTGAAGACTCAGGCGGCGTTGCGAAAATATTTGGCTGTGGGCAGAATGGTCAGCGGCGCGAGTTCGCCGAAATTGGGCGTCTCGAACAGCATGCGTTGCTCCATCGGCGTCGACCGGAAAAACGGAAAACGCTGGAGAACCCGCTCCAAGTTGATATCGTAGTTCGCGTCATAGAGCACCACGGGAACGGTGAATGGAGGATAGTCTCTCGGTTCCCCCACTTGCTCGGCACCGAAAATCCGCCGGTAGAAAGCCGTGTGCTCCTTCCGGATCACGCCGATACAGGCCGTCACATCGAAGTAGATGCTGGCAATGAGCGCTAGCCGCAGCGTAACGTAAGGCAGCGCACGGTGTATCGATACGAAATTCGGCTCGGCTGCCAGAAGCGTAGGATTGACGAAGGATTCGCCGCGAAGCAAGCGCGGGCGAAGCATATCGCCGAATGTAGTCATTGCGGGTGCGTTAAGCTCACTCGGTGTCAGATGATGAATACGAAGCGTACACACAAGTGAATTGTCAACGAAGACACCAAACTGATAGCAGTTCGGCACGTCGTCGAGAGCATCCGTCATCATCTGATTTCTGGATTCAGGCAGAAATCCGTTCAGCCGGTAAGCCTTGTAGCGAAGCCGGTAGATTGCCTCCAGATCTTCACCGCTTTCGCAGCGCCTGTATTCCACGCGCTCAAGCAGTGCAGAAACATTCCTGGCAAAGCTGGACATAGTGTCGGGCGCGACACTCCCGTCCGCGCCCGACGCACGGCCGAGCAAAGTCAACTGGGCACACATGAACTCGATCCCCGTACTGCCGCCGATATGACACTACGACAGGGTCAGAAGATGTAAAGGTGAAAATAAGTAGGAGGCCGTTTACCGGTCGTTAAGGTTAACAATCGGTAAAATTAGACTAAAATATGAGGTTTTTTTGGGAAAAATCAGCGACGCGTCGCCTTCCTGGCCGTCTTGATGTCCTTGGCGAAAGGCCAGACCGTGCTCGACATGGTCTCGATGCCGGACGCGCTGAGCGCC
Source organism: Mesorhizobium sp. STM 4661 (assembly GCF_000359125.1). Lineage (GTDB taxonomy): Bacteria > Pseudomonadota > Alphaproteobacteria > Rhizobiales > Rhizobiaceae > Mesorhizobium. The sequence goes on from NZ_CAAF010000003.1 coordinate 148,688, forward strand.
GAGCCGAACAGGAAACCCTGAACCATATCCGGCTTGACCTGCAATGCCAGGATCTTGAGCTGCTCGAAGGTTTCGACGCCCTCGACGGTCACCGAAAGCCCCAGCGGCCGCGACAGGTTGACGATGCCCTTGAGCAGTTCGAGCGAACGGGTGTTCTGGGTGACGTCCATCAGGAAGGAACGGTCGATCTTGATCTTGTCGAGCGGCAATTTGTGGAGGTAGCTCAGGCTCGAATAGCCGGTGCCGAAATCGTCAAGCGCGATGCGCACGCCGAGCCGCTTCAATTCCTCGATATATTGGCGCGTGAGCGACTTGTCGTCGAGCAGCGCCGTCTCGGTGACTTCGATCTCCAGGCGGTCCGCGGCCAAACCCGAGTTGGCCAATGCATCGCGAACCTTCTGGATGACGTCGCGATTGCGGAAATCCTTGGCCGAGAGATTGACCGAAACGCTGGTCTGGGCCGGCCATTTGGCGCATTCGACGCACGCCGCATCGAGCACGAAGGTGCTGATCTCCGAAATGATGCCCATTTCTTCCGCCAGCGGGATGAAGATGCTGGGCGAGATCGGCCCGAGATCGGGGTGGTCCCAACGGCACAGCGCCTCGCAACTGGCGATACGCATGGTGGTCATCGCCACGATCGGCTGATAGACCACCCGCAACCCCTTGCTTTCCACCGCGCCGCGCAGGTCCGCCTTCATCAGCTGGCGATTGCGGAACGCGGCGTCCATCGATGCCTCGAACAGCCGCCAACTGTTCTTGCCAAGCTCCTTGGCCTTGTAGAGCGCGAGATCCGCCTTGACGATCATGGCGTCGACATCGGTATCCTTTACCCGCGACAGCACGGCGCCGCCGCTGGCCTGGATGCGCAGCCCGTGGCCGGCAACATCGACCTCGCCCTGCATGTCGAGGAAGATCTCGTCGAGCTTGCTCTTCAGATGGCTTTCGTCCTCGACGCGGTCGAAGAAGATCATGAACTCGTCGCCGCCAAAGCGGCTGACGGTGATGCCTGGTCCTGCCACCGCCCCCAGCCGTTCCGCCACGGCATAGATCAGACCGTCGCCGATCGGATGGCCAAGCGTGTCGTTGACACTCTTGAAATCGTCGAGATCGAGCACGGCGAGTCCGCACAGGCGATCGGGATCGCCGGACGCCATGGCCTCTCCGACCAACTCGTGGAAATAGGCGCGATTGGGCAGGCCGGTGAGGTTGTCGTAACGCGCCATGAAGCGGATCTTGTCTTCCGCCTCGACGCGGGCCGTCACATCCTCGAAGGTGATGACGCCCAGTTCCTGGCTGCCTTCGCGGGCCGAGAACTCATAGTGCTGGCCGTTGGCGAGCGAGACGAGAACCTTGCGGTCGCGACCCTCGCGCAGGGCGCGCGTCAACTGAGCTTCGATGTAGCGGCAGTCCTTCGGCGCCAGCATGCCGCCAGCAACGCCGCGCATCAGTAGAGCGTGGATCGACCGTCCAAGCAGCGCATCGGGCGATTTGAGCGACATCAGATGCGCGGCTTCGGCATTGGCAACCGCCACCCGGCCGTCGGGACCAAGCATGACAAGGCCATGCGACATGGTGTTCAGCGCGCGATTGAAGCGCTGGGCGATGCGGTTCGCCTTCTTCTCTTCGCTGATCGCTGTGAACAGCACAGTTCGCACAAGACGAGCCATCTTGTCGATGGAGAACATGAACGGGATGACAAAGAGGCCCAGAATGACGTTGTAGAAGTCGCCCTTCAGCATCAGCCCGATCGCGATCGGCGCAACCACGGACACGGACAGGATGGTCACCATCTTTGGGGAGCCGAAATTACGGCCGGTGATGGTGATGGTGCTGGCCAACACCAATGACACCGCCGCGATCTCGCCAAACAGATCCGGAACCACGTAAAGGCATACGAATGCGAAGAATCCGACCAGCGATCCGTGGATCGTCCCGGCAACGATGTAGTAGCGTTCCCAAGCAAGCGCGGATTCGTGGGTGACGATGGTGTCGGGACTGACTCTCCGGATCGCGAAATAGCGGCCGATGCTAGCGGCAACCATGAGTATGGCGAGCACAAGATAGATTAGCGCAGACGTTTTCCAATATACGAGCAAGCCGACAGCGCCTTGCGTGAAGGCGCCAACGAACAAGATGGTTGCGTCGCGAAACAGTGAGCGAACGAAGCCAACGTATATGTCCTCGGATATGTCGTCGGGTCGATCTATGTTCATGACCTTGCGGTGTCGCGCGAACCGCAGTCATGTCACAACCGCCTTAAGAAAGGTTTAGAAGGGCCGTTTCGGGCCTGCGGTCAAATCCATTGACTATTGTTCAGGTAAACAAGGTGTATCAGGGCCCGAACCCCGATCACTCGGCGGCCTGGAGTTCCGGCCGCACCGGGGCCTTTGACAGGCGTTCGAGCAGCCTCAGGCGCTCGCCCGCGGCCTTTTCGGCACTGGCCTGCCTGACATGGCCATAGCCGCGAATGAGCGCCGGCACCGAGGCAAGTGCTGCCGCGGCCTCGATCTTGCCGGGCGCAAGTGCCGCGGTGATCAACTCCAGATCGGCCTCATACTGGGCCAGAAGCCGCCGCTCCATGCGCCTCTCGACGCTGTAGCCGAACAGGTCGAGGGCAGTGCCGCGCAAGCCTTTCATCGCTGCCAGCAGGCGGAACCCCTTCATCATCCAGGGGCCGAAGCTCGATTTCCTCGGCTTGCCGTCATTGCCGCGCCTGCCCATGATCGGCGGCGCGAGGTGGAATTCGAGCTTCTCGTAGCTCTGGAACTGCTTTGAGAGTTCCGCGGCGAAGGAGCCGTCGGTGTAGAGCCGCGCCACCTCGTACTCGTCCTTGATCGCCATCAGCTTGAACAGGTTCCTCGCGGCGGCCTCGGTCACATCGGTGGAACCGGGCACGGCCCTGGCCTCGGCCTGGCGCAAGGCGGCCAATCTGTCGGCATAATGCTTGCCATAGGCGGCGTTCTGATAGGCGGTGAGGAAAGCGACGCGGCGGACAATGACGTCGTCCAGCGTGCCGGCGATCGCGGCCGTCTGCACGGCCTTGCCCGGCTGGGCAATAAGGCGGCGGACGAAATCCGGCTGATGGGCGGCACGACGGCCCCAGCGGAACGCGGCGATGTTCATGGCCACCGCCTCGCCGTTGAGCTCGATCGCCTTTTCGACCGCCTCGGCCGACAGCGGCAACCCGCCATGCTGGAAGGCAAAGCCGAGCATGAACATGTTGGCGCCGAGCGAACTGCCGAAAAGTGCTGCGGCGGTGCGGGTGGCGTCGAAGAAATGCGCCCTGTCGTCGCCGGCGGCCGTGCGGATCGCCTTTTTCAGCCGCTCGACGGGCAGCGAGAAATCGGCCGAGCGGGTAAACTCGCCGGGCATGATCTCGGCTGTGTTGGCAAGGAAGATAGTGTGGCCCTCGCGCACCGCGGCGAGCACCTTCTGGGCGCCCGACACGACGAGGTCGCAGCCAAGCACCAGGTCGGCCTTCCCCGCCGAGACGCGGATCGCATGGATATCGTCCGTACTGCGGGCGATGCGGACATGGGTGAACACCGAGCCGCCCTTCTGGGCGAGGCCGGCCATGTCGATCATGCCGCAGCCCTTGTCCTCGAGATGGGCGGCCATGCCGAGCAGCGCGCCGATGGTGACGACGCCGGTGCCGCCGACGCCGTCGATGATCGCCGCCCAGCCTTGCTCGCCAAGCGGGAATTCGGCCGGTGTCGGCACGCCGTCGAGCGGATCGGCCGTGCCGGCAATGCCTTCGGCCTTCCTGATCCTGGCGCCGTGGACGGTGACGAAGGACGGGCAGAAGCCGTTGACGCAGGAGAAATCCTTGTTGCAGCTCGACTGGTCGATCCTGCGCTTGCGGCCGAATTCGGTCTCTACCGGCTGGATCGAAACGCAATTCGACTGCACCCCGCAATCGCCACAGCCCTCGCAGACCAGCTCGTTGATGAAGACGCGCTTGTCGGGGTCGGGAAACGTGCCGCGCTTGCGGCGGCGGCGTTTTTCGGCGGCGCAGGTCTGGTCGTAGAGCAGCACGGATATGCCCTTGACCGCACGCAATTCGCGCTGGACGAGGTCGAGGTCGTCGCGGTGATGGATGGTGGCGCCGGCGGGGAACTCAGTCTTGCCGGCATATTTGTCCGGCTCGTCGGTGACGATGGCGATGCGCTCGATGCCTTCGGCCCGCACCTGCCTGGCGATCATGTCCACGGTCAGGCCGCCTTCATGCGGCTGGCCGCCGGTCATGGCGACGGCGTCGTTGTAGAGGATCTTGTAGGTGATGTTGGCGTCGGTCGACAGCGCGAAACGGATCGCCAGCGCACCGGAGTGATTGTAGGTGCCGTCGCCGAGATTCTGGAAGATGTGGTCGCGCTTCGAGAACGGCGCCTGGCCGACCCATTGCGCGCCCTCGCCGCCCATGGCGGTGAAGCCGACGGTGTTGCGGTCCATCCACAGCGCCATGAAATGGCAGCCGATGCCAGCGGCGGCGAGCGAGCCATCCGGCACCTTGGTCGAGGAATTGTGCGGGCAGCCGGAGCAGAAGAAGGGCGTGCGCGAGGCGATATCCTTGGTGTCGGCGAGCATGGCCTGGAACTGGCGCAGTTTCGCCACCCGCGCGGCGATCTCTTCCGATGGGCCGATCGTGCGCAGGATGCGTTCGCCGAGCGCAATGGCGATATCGTTGGGATCGAGCGCGCCCTTGGCCGGGAACAGCCAGTCGCCGCGTTCATCCTTCTTGCCGACGATAACCGGCTGCGTGGCGGTACCATAGAGGTTCTCGCGTAGCTGTACTTCGATCAGCGAGCGCTTCTCCTCGACGACGACGATGGTGTCGAGCCCGCGGGCAAAGTCGGCGATGTGCCACAGGTCGAGCGGCCACGGGCAGCCGACCTTGAACAACCTGACACCGATGCGGTTGGCGGCGGCCTCGTCGACGCCGATGTCTTCCAGCGCCTGGCGAACGTCGAGATAGCTCTTGCCGATGGTGACGATGCCAAGCTTCGGGTTGCGGCCGCCCGAATAGACGATCCGGTTCAGCCCATTGGCATGGATGAAGGCCGAAGCGGCGGCGCGCTTGTGCTCATGCAGCCGTTCCTCCTGGCCGAGCATGTCGATCTCGTTGCGGATGTTGAGGCCGCCGGGCGGCATGTCGAAGTCCGGGACGACAATGTTCAGCCGCTCAAGCGAAGCATCGACCGAGGCCGTCGATTCGATGTTGTCCTTGACGCATTTGATCGCCGCCCAGGTGCCGGCGAAACGCGACATGGCGAAGCCGTAGAGCCCGTAGTCGATGATCTCCTGGACGCCGGCCGGATTGAGGATCGGCACCATCGTGTCGACGAACAGGAATTCGGTGGCGTGCGCGTTGGTCGAGGATTCGGCCATGTGGTCATCGCCCATCAGGGCAAGGACGCCGCCATGTTTGGACGAGCCGGCGAGGTTGGCATGGCGAAAAACGTCGCCTGAGCGGTCGACGCCCGGTCCCTTGCCGTACCAGACCGAAAAGACGCCGTCATGCGTGCCCTCGCCCAGCAATTCGGCCTGCTGCGAGCCCCAGCAGGCGGTGGCGGCGAGTTCCTCGTTGAGGCCGGGCTGGAAGACGATGTCCGATCGGGCGAGCTGCTTCCTCGCCTTCCAGAGCTGCATGTCGAGGCCGCCAAGCGGCGAGCCGCGATAGCCGGAGACGAAGCCGGCGGTGTTCAGGCCAGCCCGGCGGTCGCGCTCGCGCTGCATCAGAAGCATGCGGATGACCGCCTGCGCGCCGGAAAGGAAGATGCGCTCCTTTCCCAGATCGAACTTGTCGTCGAGCGCAACTTCAAGCAGCGTCATCAGGCACTTCCTCTGCGGAGACCGCAGTTACAGGCGCGGCCAACGTCGGAGCTGGAAGGTGCAGTGTTTCTCCCCTTGCCGGGCAGGTCAAACAAAATCGAAGCTGCCAGGCAATGCGCAACGAACAATCCTGTCCGCGCCCGATGCTATAAGAAACCGCATACGGTTTGCCCAGCCAGCGCACGAAAATTCCGGCTTTGGCCTGAACTGGCGAAGCGGCCTCAGAGGCCCTTCGAGCAATCCGGCTTCGGCTCGCCCGGCAATTTGCCATCGGGATGGCCGGCAAGGTCGGGATTGGCCGTGTAAAGCTGATCGATGACCAGCGGCCGGTCGGGCAGGATCGACTGGTCCTCCGTCGACATCAACGTGGTGTCGATCTTTTGCAGGACCGCGCCATCGGAGCCCTTGATACTGATGGCAATCGCGTAGGGCTTGTTCTTGACGACACAGGTCAGCGCCGGGCTTTCCAGCGTCACCTTGTCGAGCTTCGGCCAGACCTTCTGCTCGACCACCAATGGCGCGCCGCCGGCGGGATCCTGGAAGCTGGCGACCGCGACCTGGCCTTCCCCCATCGGCTGCAGGGGCCGCAGCGTCACGACATAGGTCGCCCTGGCGAGACGGTAGTTGAAGACGAACAGCTTGCCGGAAATCTCGAACAATTTGCCTTCGCCGTCCTTGCCGGTATCGCGGCAGGCGCCGAGCGAAACAGCCGCAATCAGCGTGGCCGCCAGCAGGACCGAGCGCGAAGGATTTCTAGACATTGTCGACCTCATTGGCGGCCGTCCGGCGGCGGCGGTAATGGCGGCTTGCCTTCTGACGGTTGCCGCACACCGCCATGTCGCACCAAAGGCGGCTGGAATTGCGGCTTCTGTCGACAAACAGCCAGGTGCAGTTGGGGCAGATCCTCAGTCTTGCGACGGTGTCGTCGCGCAACAGCGACAGCGCCGAAACCGCCAGCGCCGCTTCGAAGGCGATCGGCGTCGCCGTATCGCCGAACGGCTTTCCCGCCGCACCGATTTCAGTGCGGCTGCCGGCCAGACCATCGGCGCAGGCTCCCAGGAAGGCCGGCAGATCGGCGGTGGCGAGCGCACCTTTCGACACCGCGCCGCGAAACAGCCGGTCGGTGGCCTCGCGGATCGACAGCACGACCGGCGCGATTCTCACCGGCGACGACGCCGCCAGCCGCCTGCCGCCAAGCTCGGCGGCGCGAAAGCCGCTTGCCGCATCGGCGAAACGGGCGATCTCGCCCGGATCGTCGAAGCGGTCGAAGGTTTTCCGGGGATCGCCACGCAGCACGACGGTGTTCGCCGTGTCGAGCGCAAGCAGGCCGCCGGTGAAGCGATGCGGGGTCCAGGAAACCGTCATAAGCCTATTTTCTAACCGATAAATCGCATTTGACAAGTTAGATTCCAGATGCAAACCTTCCTTGGGCGCGGATTGCCGCGGCCATCTGTTGTTGAGCATGTCGTTGCCCCAGAAACTGCTTGGCACTTTGGGCGACATGCTTTGGGTTGGCGCATGCTGTATTTTTTCCAGCAGGTCCTGAACGGGCTGCATTCCGGCGCGCTCTATGCGCTGCTCGCCTTCGGCTATGTCTTGACCAACGGCATCCTGCACCGCACGAACCTTGCCTATGGCGCGCTGTTCGCCTTTTGCGGGCAGACGATGATCCTCACCGCGGCCTTCGGCTATCAGGTACTGTGGCTGACGCTGTTCGCGGCGGTCGCGCTCGGCATTGTCGCGGCCTTCCTCTATGCGGCGCTGATCAGCCACATCTTGTCGCGCAGCATCTTCGAGCCGCTGGCCGACCGCACGCCCAACGCGATCGTGGTGACGACGCTTGGCGTATTGCTGCTTCTGGCCGAGGCAAGCCGCATCGCCGCCGATACCCACGATCTGTGGCTGCCGCCGATGCTGGCCCAGCCGATCGTCCTTGCGCAAAACGCCAGCTTCAAGGCGACGCTGACGCTCATCCAGTTGCTCGACTGCGCGGTCGTCGTGGCAACCGTCGCGCTCGCCACCTTTGCCTTCGCGCGCTCGAGCTTCGGCCGGCGCTGGCGCGCCGTGTCAGACGACCCAAGGGCGGCGGCCATGTGCGGCGTCGACGTGCGCGCGGTGTTCCGGCAGGCGGTGCTCGCCGGTGGCTTTTGCGCGGCGCTGGCCGGCATAATGGCCGGCGTCTACTACGGCAATGTCAGCTTCGGCTCCGGGCTGGTCTACGGCCTGAAGATCCTGTTCGTCACGGCGGTCGGCGGCTACCTCTCGCCGCCACGGGCGGCACTGGGCGCCGCCGCCTTCGGCATGGCCGAATCATTGTGGGCCGGCTATTTCCCGGTCGAGTGGCGCGACGCCTGGATGTATCTGTTCCTCGTCGCCATGCTGGTGCTGATCGGCGCCGGCCGCGACCAGAGCAAGATTGCTTGAACCGCATCAGACTTTGGTTGCATGACGCCCGGTAAGGCAGCCGTTTTCGCCCCACCCCCACCTCACAAGATTGTTTACCCCTTCCGCTTCGTGTTGACCCGCCGAGCCACGCACGGCATACCGTTGGGCCACAGCGACGTGCCGGAAAACAAGGGGGAATCGGCGCATCTCTGGCATTTTGAGTAACGCATCGTGCTTTCCGAAAATCGACACCGATTTTCGGGCCGATGCGCAAAGGGAGGAATGCATGGCAGGGCTTCTCGCTCTATCCAGAACCATTGACCGTGTGAACGAGTTCATCGGCAAATGGGTGTCGTGGCTGATTCTGATCTCGATACTGGTCAGCGCCGGCAATGCCGTCATCCGCAAGGTGTTCGATATATCTTCGAACGCCTGGCTGGAACTGCAGTGGTATTTGTTCGGCGCCGCTTTCATGCTCGCCGCCGCCTACACGCTGAAGCAGAACGATCATATCCGTATCGACATTGTCTACGGCATGTTCCCGCGCCGCGTGCAGCACTGGATCGACCTTCTCGGTCACCTCTTCTTCCTGATGCCGTTCGTGACGTTGATGGTGATCTATTTCGTCCCCTATGTGTCGCTGTCTTTCCGCAGCGGTGAAATGTCGAACAATTCCGGCGGGCTGATCATCTGGCCGGCCAAGGCCATCCTGCTGGCCGGCTTCTTCCTGCTGGCACTCCAGGGCATCTCCGAGATCATCAAGAAGATCGCCATCATGCGCGGCGATATGGACGATCCCAACCCGTTCATATCGGTTCATGAGCAGGCCGAACTCGAAGCCAAGGCGCTCGCCGACGAAGCGAAGGCGCTCGCCGGAGAGGTGCGCTCGTGATGGAGTTCATTGCCCAGAACATGGCGCCGATCATGTTCGCCTCGCTGATCATCTTCCTGCTGATCGGTTATCCCGTCGCCTTCTCGCTTGCTGCCAACGGCCTGCTGTTCTTTTTCATTGGCGTGCTGCTGACGCCCTATTCGGGCGGAGCGATCAATCTCGCCTGGCCCCTGCTCTATGCGCTTCCGGACAACTTCTACGGCAGCCGGGTGATGTCGAATGATACGCTGCTAGCGATCCCGTTCTTCACTTTCATGGGCATCGTGCTCGAACGCTCCGGTATGGCCGAGGATCTGCTCGACACGATCGGCCAGTTGTTCGGGCCGATCCGCGGCGGGCTTGCCTATGCCGTGATCTTCGTCGGCGCGCTGCTGGCCGCGACGACGGGCGTGGTGGCGGCGTCGGTCATTGCCATGGGGCTGATCTCGCTGCCGATCATGCTGCGCTATGGCTATGACCGGCGGCTGGCGTCCGGCGTCATCGCCGCATCGGGCACGCTCGCCCAGATCATCCCGCCGTCGCTGGTGCTGATCGTTCTCGCCGACCAGCTCGGCCGCTCGGTCGGTGACATGTATGCCGGCGCGCTGATCCCAGGGCTGGTTCTGACCGGCCTGTACACGCTGTACATCCTGATCATGTCGATCGTCCGGCCGAAGTCGATGCCGGCCTTGCCGCTGGAAGCGCGCACGCTCGGTCACGGTGTGCTGTCATTGCTGGCGGCGGTGCTGGCAGCGGTCGTGGTTTCCTATGCGGCGTACCGCTACCTCGCGCCGGCGCATGGCGACAATGCCGACATCCTCGGCGCCACCATCGGCGTGATCTTCATCTATGTCGTGGCGATCGCCGACCAGCGACTGAACATCAACATGATGTCGCGACTGGCGCAGCAAGTGGTGATCGTGCTGATCCCGCCGCTGGCGCTGATCTTCCTCGTGCTGGGCACCATCTTCCTCGGCATCGCCACCCCGACGGAGGGCGGCGCCATGGGCGCGGTCGGCGCACTGGCCATGGCGGCGATAAAAGGCCGGCTGTCGCTCGATGTGATCAAGCAGGCGCTGGCCTCGACGACACGGCTGTCATCCTTCGTGCTGTTCATCCTGATCGGCGCGCGGGTGTTTTCGCTCACCTTCTACGGCGTCAATGGACAGGTCTGGGTCGAGCACCTTCTGACCTCGCTGCCTGGCGGCGAAGTGGGCTTCCTGATCGGCGTCAACATCCTTGTGTTCCTGCTCGCCTTCTTTCTCGATTTCTTCGAGCTCGCCTTCATCATCGTGCCGCTGCTGGCGCCTGCCGCCGACAAGCTCGGCATCGACCTGATCTGGTTCGGCGTGCTGCTCGGCGTCAACATGCAGACCTCCTTCATGCATCCGCCCTTCGGCTTCGCGCTGTTCTATCTGCGCTCGGTCGCCGCGCGCGTGCCCTATCTCGACCGCCTCACCGGCAAGCAGATCGCGCCGGTAACCACTGGCCAGATCTATTGGGGCGCGGTGCCCTTCGTCTGCATCCAGGTCATCATGATCGGGCTGACCATCGCCTTCCCGCAGATGGTGATGCGCTACAAGGGCACACCGGTCGACCCCGGCACCATCGATTACCAGGTGCCGGAAACGCCTGGCATCGGCCTGTCGCCGCTCGGCACACCGCCGCCGGCCAATGGCGGCACGGCCCCGGCCGCACCGGCTGCACCGGATCTGTCGCAGCCGCCGAACTTCGGCGACACACCACCTGCCAAACCGGCGGCGCCGGCGCCGGATCTGTCGCAACCGCCGAGTTTCAACTGATGCCGACGGTGACAAAGCCATGAGAGAATTACGGCCATGAGAGCGGTGCGACTGGAAGCGGTCGGGAGCATCGCGCTGCGCGAGGTCGCCAAGCCCGTCCCAGGACCAGACGATCTTCTGGTGCGGATCGAGGCCTGTGGCGTCTGCGGCACCGACCGCCACCTTTTCCATGGCGAGTTCCCCTGCAAGCCGCCGGTGACGCCGGGACATGAATTCTCGGGCATCGTCGAGGCGATGGGCGGTGCTGTGTCGGGATACTCCGTCGGCGACCGGGTCACCGGCGATCCCAACATCGCTTGCGGGCGCTGCCCGCATTGTCGTGCCGGCCGGGTCAATTTGTGCAGCAATCTCAGCGCCATCGGCATCCACCGTGATGGCGGCTTCGCCGACTATGTCCTGTTGCCGCGGAAGCAGGCCTTCCTGCTGCCCAGCGACCTCAAACCCGCGCATGGCGCGTTCTGCGAACCGCTTGGCTGCTGCCTGCATGGCGTCGACCTGGCCGAAATCAAGCCGGGCGCCTCGGTTGTCGTGCTGGGCGGCGGCGTGATCGGCCTGCTCACCGTGCAACTGGCGAGGCTTGCCGGGGCAAGGACCATCATCCTGTCGACGCGCCAGGCCTCGCGGCGCGCGCTTGCCGAGGAATTGGGAGCGACGGCGACGGTCGATCCGGGCGCGGGCGATGTCATCGAAACGGTTGCCGGTCCGTCAGGCCTGATGCCTGGCGGCGTCGACGTGGTGTTCGAATGCGCCGGCGTGCGCGACACTGTCGAACAATCCATGCGGCTGGCCAAGGCCGGCGGCACGGTCATCATCGTCGGCGTGACACCGCAAGGCATGAGAGCGGCGTTCGAGCCCTTCGATCTTTTGTTCCGGGAACTGAATATCCTCGGCTCCTTCCTCAATCCCTTCACTCACGGCCGCGCGGCTGAGCTCATCGCCACGGGCGCGATCGAGATCGACAGGCTGATCTCGAGGCAGGTGCCGCTTGAGGAGGCTGCGGCTGTGATCGCAAACCCACCCGCACCAGGTGAGGTCAAGGTGCTGGTGGTGCCGCAGCGACGTTGAGCCACCTTCATCGATTAGGGCAATCGCCTCAGAATTGAGTTCGCCCCTCACTCGTTCCGTGCGTTGGCGCTGCCTCCGTCTCCGGGACAGTTGGAATTCATCGCTCGGACGCCAAGCAAAGAAAACCCCCGGGCGAGCCGCCCGGGGTCTCTTTGAATGAAGAGCAATCGAAACGACTAAAGCTTGCCGTTGCGGTGCTGGACCATCATGAAGGTGTCGTAATTGTATTCGGCCACCTGCGCCCAGAGATAGTGCTCCTTGCGGAACGCCTTGATCGATTCCCAGATCTTCTTGAACGGCGCGTTCGTGGCCTCCATCTCGGCATAGACCTCATTCGCCTTCTCGAAGCAGGCCGCCATGATGTCCTGGCTGAACGGGCGCAATTTGGCGCCGCCGGCCACCAGCCGCTTCACCGCCGCTGGATTGAGATAGTCATATTTCTGCAGCATGTTGGCGTCGGCCGCCTGTGCGGCGGTGTGCAGCAGCGACTTGTAAGCCGGCGAAAGCTCCTCGTATTTCGCCTTGTTGAACATCAGATGAACCGTCGGTCCCCCTTCCCACCAGCCGGGATAGTAGTAATAGGGCGCGACCTTGTAGAAGCCGAGCTTCTCGTCGTCATAGGGGCCGACCCATTCGGCGGCGTCGATCGTGCCTTTCTCCAGCGCCGGATAGATGTCGCCGCCGGCGATCTGCTGCGGCACGACGCCGAGCCTCTGCACCACTTTGCCGGCAAAGCCGCCGATACGCATCTTGAGGCCGGAGAGGTCGGCGACGGTGTTGATCTCCTTGCGGAACCAGCCGCCCATCTGCACGCCGGTGTTGCCGCCCGGCAGGCCGAAAAGCCCCTGTGTGGCGAGGAACTCGTTGAACAGGTCGATGCCGCCACCATGATAGTGCCAGGCATTGATGCCGCGTGCATTGAGCGAGAACGGCACCGCGGCTCCCAAGGCCCATGTAGGATCCTTGCCCCAGTAATAGTACGACACGGTGTGACAGGCCTCCACGGTGCCGGCAGTGGTGGCGTCGGCGACTTGCAGGCCGGGCACGAGTTCACCTGCGGCGAAGACCTGGACGGTGAAATTGCCGTCGGTCGCTTCCGACAGCATCTTGGAAAAGACCTCGGCTCCGCCATAGATCGTATCGAGCGATTTAGGGAAGGACGACGCCAGCCGCCACGTCACTTTCGGATTGGACTGGGCGATTGCCGGCGCGGCGAGCGCTGCGGTAGCGGCCGCGGCGCCCACGCCGGTTACGCCGGCCTTGCGGATGAATGATCGACGATCCATGAAGTTCCTCCCTTTTGGATCAACAGACCGACGTTCGGGAAATCCTCATGCCCCGGCCGGCTTGGCGGAAACAATACACGGGCAAGAAGTCGAGTCCAGCACGGCAGCCGAACCAAGCGCTGCTCCTGCAACTATAGTCTAACGCCTGCCGTGTGGCCCATGCGACACGCCAAAACTTGCCATGGCAAAGCGCCTTCGGATCGCCTATTTTAGAGGCAGAACATGTCCCTGCACCCAATGGAACCCGGATCAAAAATGCAGCAGCCGCTCGTCGCCATCTCGACCGACGTCCGCCAGTTCGACAACTACACCTGGCATGCCGCCCCGCGGCAATATCTGGAGGCGGCGCTCTCGGGCGCCGGCGTGTTCCCTGTGCTGGTGCCGTCCTTTGGCGACCGGCTCGATTTCGACGAGCTGCTGTCGTCGGTCGACGGCGTCATGGTTACCGGCTCGAAATCCAATGTGCATCCCTCGCTCTATGGCGGCGACGCCAGCGAGGCCAACGGTCCCTACGATCCGGCGCGCGACGCCACCACGCTGCCGCTGATCCGCAGGGCGATCGAGCGCGGCGTGCCGCTGCTTGCCATCTGCCGCGGCATCCAGGAGATGAATGTGGCGCTGGGCGGCTCGCTGGCCACCGAAATCCAGGAGCACGAGGGGACGCTCGACCACCGCGCGCCGGTGAGCGACAACCAGGACGAACGCTTCGCCATCAACCAGACCATTTCAATCAAGCCCGGCAGCTGTCTCGCGGGCGTCTTCGGCGCTGGCGACATCAAGGTCAATTCGTTGCACCGCCAGGCGATCGACAGGCTCGGCACGAAGCTGCAGGTCGAGGCGGTCGCTGCCGACGGCACCGTCGAGGCGGTTTCGGTCCGCGACGCCCGCGCATTCGCGGTCGGCGTCCAGTGGCATCCTGAATACTGGGTCAAGTCGGACGATACTTCGGCCAAGATCTTCCGTGCCTTCGGCGATGCCGTGCGCTTGCATGCAGCGGTGAAAGCCGGCACGCGCGCCGCTGCGGAATAAATAGCTTAATCGCCCGAAATCAGGAATCGGTAGCCGCCAGCGACAGCAGCGGCAAAGCCGGCGCGTAGGATTCGTAGCCATCGCCGTCGGCGACCGAGAAAGTGACGATCGGATCGATGCCATTCGCACTGAAGGCGACGGTGTCGTCATCCTGCACTCGCCAGAATTTCGCGCGCTCGATGCCAGGTAAAATCCGGCGGCAATTCGCGGCGACCGTCAACAGCGACAGGCCATGCGAAATTTCAGCGCCGCGCTTGACCACGCAAGATGCTGCGTCGCCATTGGCCACCAACCTGTAGTTGCCGGAGGATGGCGCTGGCGCATTGGCTGTACGGCCCTCGCCGCCACCGTCATAGAACAACCGAACGCCGCCCAACAGCGCAGCCGCCGCAATCAACGCAGGAAGCGTTTTCATCTGTCTGCACCCATGCATTTGGTGATGGATGCACAATCATTTCAAAGCGTTAAGCTGGCGTTAACAGGTGTGACAGGCCCTTGCTCAGCGCCGCGCCTTGACCATTTCCGCCTCCGGCACGGGAGTGAGCGCCCGTCCTTCCGAGAACCATGAGACCAGATTATCGACGCACAGATCCGCCATGGCGCGGCGGGTGTGCTCGGAAGCCGAGCCGACATGCGGCAAAAGCGACGTGTTGGGCGCGGCGAGCAGCGCTGCCGGCACATTCGGCTCGTCGGCAAAGACATCGAGCCCGGCGGCGGCGATGGTGCCGTTGGCTAGGGCTGCGGCGAGTGCTGTCTCGTCCACCGTGCTGCCGCGGCCGATATTGACGAAGACGCCGTTCGGGCCGAGCGCCTCAAGGATCTCGGCATTGATCGCCTTTTTGGTCGAGGCGCCGCCGGGCGCCACCGAGATCAGCGTGTCGACCGCCGCGGCCAGGCCTTTCAGCGTCGGGTGGTAATCGTAGGACAGGCCTTCGACACGACGACGGTTGTGATAGGCGATCGGCAGCGCAAAAGCCTCAAGCCGCCGGGCTATGGCGAGGCCGATACGTCCCATGCCGAAAATGCCAATGCTGCGTTCGCGCAAGGTCAGCCGGCTTAGCGGATAGTTGCCCTCGCGCGCCCAGCTGCCGTCGCGCAGCCAGGTCTCGGCGCGCGGCAAATCGCGGATGGTGTTGATCAACAGCCCGATCGCCGTGTCGGCAACCTCCTCGGTCAGCACGTCAGGCGTGTTGGTGACCATGATGCCATGTTCCGCCGCGTGGCGGGCGTCGACCGAATCGTAGCCGACGCCGAAATTGGCGATGATCTCGAGGTTTGGCAGCGCGTCGATGAAGGCAGCGTCGATGCCGCCGAACGAGGCGATGCCGCGCACCGTCCGGCGCATGTCATCGGTGACCAGGGACGGATCGGCGCGCTCGATCCTGACCTGCTGGAACGTCTGGTCGATGCGGCCAACGGCATGGTCGTTGAATTGGCCCGGCACCAAAATGGCGACGGGCAGTGATTGTTCGGCCTTTGTCATGCACGCTCCACCGGCTTGCCGGTCGACTGGCGCACATGCAGCTCCGGCTTGATCAGTTCCTGCGACGGCCGCACCGTCTGTCCGTTGAGCTTGTCGAGCAAGGCGCTGGCGGCACGGCGGCCGACCTCGCGCTGGCCGTTCCAGACGGTGGTCAGCGCCGGCGTCGCGATCGCCGCCTCTTCGAGGTCGTCATAGCCGGTGACGGAGATGTCGATGCCCGGCAACAGGCCGGCGCGGGCAATGCCGTTCATCAGGCCGATGGCGACGAGGTCGTTCCAGCAGCAGGCGGCGGTCGGCTTGTCCTTCAGCGCCAGGAACTGTCCGGCTGCCTCGAAGCCTGCCTGCTTGGTGCGCGGGCCGGCGATGCGCCAGGACGACCTGACCTCGAGCCCAGCCGCCTCCATGGCGTTGACATAGCCCTGGTAGCGGTCGCGGCCGGTCGAGGTCTGGTCGGTACCGCCGATCATGGCGATGCGCTTGTGGCCGAGCGAGATCAGATGGTTGGTGGCAAGCCCGGTGCCATAGGCATCGTCACCGCGAAACACCGGCACGTCAGCGCCCTCGACGGTGCGCGCGATCAACACCGCCGGCAGGCCGTTTTCCTCGGCCATCAGGATGTCGGAAGCCGGTGTGCCGATGGCCGGCGACATGATGACCCCATCGGCGCCGAGCTGCAGAAGCGTGTCGATGAAGGTGCGCTGCTTTTCAAGCTGGTCGTAATGGTTCGACAGGATGAAGGTCTGCCGGCTACGGTCAAGCTCGCTTTCGATCGAGCGCAGGATCTCGGCGAAGAAGGGGTTCATGATATCGTGGACGACGACGCCAACGATGCCCGAGCGCGAGGTGCGCAGGCTGGCGGCGCGGCGGTTGTAGATATAGCCGATGGCGCGGGCGTGTTCCTTGATGCGGTCGCGGGTGGCGCCGGCGACCAGCGGGCTGTCGCGCAGCGCCAGCGAAACCGTCGCCGTGGACACGCCCAGCGCATCCGCGATCGTCGAAAGCTTGATCTTCTGTGCCAGCCCTTCGCTCCCCGATCGTTTTTTAAACTGTTTAAAGGCGGCCTTATGCCATCGATCGGGAGCAAATCAAAGTTTTTTCGCGAGCGTTTCCGCCTCCGCGTCCAGGGCCGCGTGATTGCGCAGGCGAAGCCGGTGTTCGCGATGGACGATATAGAGGCCGCTGGCGACGATGACGGCGGCGCCAATGAGCGTCCAGCGGTCGGGAAACTGGTTGAAGACGAGCCAGCCGGAAATGATCATCCAGATCATCTGCGAATAGGGATAGGGAGCGAGCGCCGTGGTGGTTGCAAGCCGGTAGGCCTGCACCAGGAGCCAGTGGCCGATGCCGCCGAAGACGCCCAGCATCAGCAGGATGAACCAATCCCAGCCGTCATGCGGCAGGGAAAATGAGAACGGCAGCAGGGGCAAAAGCACAACGGCCGGCGCCAGCGCCGAAAACAGGATGAGGCTTTCCGCGGTTTCCGTCGCCGCCAGGCGACGCGTCATGATGACGTAGAAGCAGTTCGACAGTATCGAGCAAATCGCGAAGGCATGCCCGGTGCCGAAGGCGCCGACGCCCGGACGGGTGATGATGAGAACGCCGACAAAGCCCGTCAGGATCGCCAGCCAGCGACGCCAGCCCGCCCACTCGCCAAGCAGCGGACCGGCGAGCGCTGTGATCACCATCGGTCCGAAGAAATAGATCGACGTGGTTTCCGCAAGCTGCAGGGTCTGCAGGGCCAGAACGTTGAATATGGTCGACCCGAACAGGAACAGACCGCGCGCGACCTGCGCCGGCAGGTTGGCGGGACGAAAGCGCGCCGGCTCGCGCCATCCGCGCAGAAACGCGCCGACCAGCAGGACATGGACGGCAAAGCGAACCCAGGCGACAATCAGCGCCGAGACCCCGGCAAGCACCAGATATTTGCTGCTGGTGTCGAGGAAGGTGAAGAATACATAGACCGAAAGCATGCAGAGGATCGCCGCAGGAGGCGTCGCGCTTTCGTCTTGTTTTCGGGGAGGACTCAATTTCAGGCCGGGTACTGAGGTAGAGCCCCACCTTTGCGGGAATTGTCACCCGTCGGCAAGCCAAAAGAGACTGGCACAACAAGAGCCAACGACAGGCTTAGATCGAGACTTAAGCCTGCATGCGGGCGCCCTTGGTGATCTTGTCGACCAGCTTCTTGTCGGCGCGCAGCGCGATGCCGACCACCTTGACGTCGCCGGGCGCGAATTCGGCAAAGACGGCGCGGTTGGCGACATCGTGGCCGGTCGAGAACATTTCCTCGACATAGAGCGACGTCGTCACGCCACGCTCCAGCGCCCGTCGGTGGATCGCGCCAAGTGTTGCGCTGTCGGCGGAAAGCACAATGACCGGCTGGATCGAGAGCGGGTTGTAGATATTGCCGGCGCGGTCCCGGTAGGGCTCCCCAATGATGTCTGGAAATTGCGCGACGATGCCGCTGGTCAGGAAGGCGGTGACGTTGAGCTTCTGCCAGACGGGAAGGTCATCCCAGAGCACGATTGCAAATTTCGTATCGAACATGAACGTCCCCGATCAAATCGATCCGGCACAGATGGTGTCGGCTGCTTGCGGCCTGCAAGCCATGGAGACAGAAATTCGCCCGGGGACGAGACTGGGTCAGTCGTCGATGTCGGTATCGTCATCGAGGAGCACCATCTCCTCGTTGGAAAGATTGGCCTCGATGCGGGCGAGCAATTTGAACAGCGCCTTCTGGTCCTTCTTGTCGAGGCCCTTGAGCGCCTGCTTTTCGGTCTTCTTCACCGATTTCTCGATGGCGTGGATGATTTCGCGGCCGGTTTCGGTCAGGAAGATATGGGCCTGACGGGCATCGTTCACCGAGGCGCGCTTTTCCAGGAAGCCTTGCGCCTGCAGCCGGTTGATGGTCTTGGTGATGGTTGGCGGGCGTACGCCGAGGCGGCCGGCGAGAGTGCCGGGCGTCTGGCCGTCCTCGCGATCGAGCGCCAGCATGATCTGGTCCTGCCCGGCATAGAAGCCGTGCGCCAGGAGCCGCGCGGCGAGAGCCGTTCGCGCCAGCCGCGCCGCCGAATGCAGCCGGCTCATTGTCGCAGTCTTGTCCGCCTTGGCCATGGTCATCCCTCTTCGGCCGAACCGGTGCGAGCAACATAGAAGCTGCCGGGCGGTTGGCAATCGACGATCAAAAAGAATCCGGCGCCGAAAACAGCTTTGCCGGCAAGCATTGCGATGTCCGCCGTGGTGAATGCCAGATGTTTATTTCAGTTAGATGACAAAAGACTTTCGCTGCCGGGACTTTGCAGGGCAGGCGATGCACACCAAACCGCACTGCTCAGCCGGCCTTCACCGCGACGATCAAGAGGGCTTGATAGGCCTCCGCCACCTCGCGAACCGCCGCCTGCGACAGCGGTCCGGCCCGCCGTGCGATGCCATCCCTGGCATTCAGCGTGTCGCGCTTGCCGGACCGATCGTTATAGGGCGCGACGGTGGTGAATATCTGCTCGCTCAAGCTGTCGGGGAAAAACAGCTGGCCGGTCATCACCGACTTGTCGTCGGGGAAGACCTTGAAGTGGATGTGGGTGGTGCGGCCACGATACCAGCCGGGATAGACGGTGGCGAAGGAGACGATGCCATTCTCGTCGCTCTTCTGCCAGCCGCGCAGAAAACTCTGGCCGGAGGTGTCGACATCCTGGCCGTCGCCCTGCCCGGGATAACCGGAATAATGCCCTTGCGCGTCGCAATGCCAGATGTCGACGCGCGCGCCGGCAAGCGGGCGACAGGCCGCGTCGACGATTTGCAGCCGCACATTGAGGGCAATGCCTTTTTTGCCCTCGGTGATATCGGCGCGATCGAGCTTCGGATCAAAATAGAACGGCCCTTCGGTGACCTCGGGCGTGATGGCGCAGACGCCGGCGCCATTCTCGAACAGAGCAAGCCCGGCATAGGGTGAAGCCTCTCCGGCCGTTGCCCCGGCTGGTAGAACAATGCCGCCGCCAGCGGTCACCGCGATGAGGCTGAGGGCCTGACGCCGGCTCATGGGCAAGGAAAATGGTTCGTCGGACATCTGGCGCCTCTCAGGCAGGCCTGTTTGGCCCATCGGTTTGCCGCGTGCAAAAGCCGGGCACACATCCTATATGGAGCCGACAATCTCCTTTTCGAGGCCCAGACATGAGCGATGCCCAGACGACGCAGATTCCCGTAACCGTCCTCACCGGCTATCTCGGCGCCGGCAAGACGACGCTGCTCAACCGCATCCTCTCGGAAAACCACGGCAAGCGCTATGCAGTCATCGTCAACGAGTTCGGCGAGATCGGCATCGACAATGAGCTGATCGTGGAATCCGACGAGGAAATCTACGAGATGAACAATGGCTGCGTCTGCTGCACGGTGCGCGGCGACCTGATCCGTGTCGTCGAAGGCCTGATGCGCCGGCCCGGCCGTTTCGATGCCATCGTGGTCGAAACGACCGGCCTCGCGGATCCCGTGCCGGTGGCGCAGACCTTCTTCATGGACGACGACGTGCGCTCCAAGACCAGGCTCGACGCGGTGGTGGCGCTGGTCGACGCCAAGCACCTGCCGCTGCGGCTGAAGGATTCCCGGGAAGCCGAGGACCAGATCGCCTTTGCCGATGTCGTCGTGCTCAACAAGACCGATCTGGTGACGCCGGAGGAGCTCGCCAAGGTCGAGGCGACGATCCGCGCGATCAACCCCGCGGCCAGGATCCATCGCACCACCCGCGCCGGCGTGGCGCTGTCGGAGGTTCTCGATCGCGGCGCCTTCGATCTTGCCCGTGCTCTGGAGAACGATCCGCATTTCCTCGAGGCGCATGACGACCACGACCATCATGATCATGACGGGCACGATCACGACGACCACCATCATCACGCGCATCCCTCCGACATCCATGACGTGACGGTGCAGTCGGTGTCGCTGCGCGGCGGCGAGATGGACCCGAAAAAGTTCTTCCCGTGGATCGAGAAGGTCACCCAGATGGAAGGGCCGAACATCCTCAGGCTGAAGGGCATCATCGCGCTCAAGGGCGATGACGAGCGCTATGTCATCCAGGGTGTGCACATGATCATCGAGGGCGACCACCAGCGCGCCTGGAAGGATGGCGAGAAACACGAGAGCCGGCTGGTGTTCATCGGCCGCGAACTCGACGCCGACCGGCTGAAGAAGAGTTTCGAGGCCTGCCAGGCGGCTTGATTTCCAACCCTTATAACGTTAGCGCTGCCCCTTCTTTCCTTCTCCCCTTGTGGGAGAAGGTGGCCGAGCGCAGCTCGGTCGGATGAGGGGTGTTCCAGCTTGGCATCGGCGGCGATCCGTCCAACACCCCTCATCCGTCTTGGCGCTGCGCGCCAATCCACCTTCTCCCACAAGGGGAGAAGGTCGCGTCGCACCCTGGCCGCGCTAATGATTCCTCCAATGGCGGCAAGGCGACCAAACAATCTCTAATGGAACAGTTCGCATGCCCACAGTCGCTCCGCTTGATCTCGAAGGCCACTGCGTTGCCGCCGTCTTCCTCGACGACGTGCCGCATTTCGCCCTGGCCGACGGCGCCGTCCACCGGCTCGACCACGGCCACAAGACGGTGCAGGCCAATGACGGGCTGCTCGCTGCCATCCATGATGTGGCTAACGACCGGCTGATCACCGGTGGCGAGGACGGCAAGGTCTTTGCCATCACCGCCGGTGGCAATGCCGCGGAAATGGCGAGTGCCGGCAAGAAATGGGTCACCGGCGTCGCCGCCGGGCCGCAAGGCGCCATTGCCTTCGCCTCGGGCAAGACCGCCTTTGTGCGCTTTGCCGACGGCAAGACCCGGGAATTCGCGCATCCGCGCTCGGTCGAGGGGCTGGCGTTTTCGCCCAAGGGCATGCGTTTCGGCGTCGCCCGCTACAATGGCGCGACGCTGCACTTTCCTGCGGCCGCGGGAAAGCCGGTCGAACTCGAATGGGCCGGCGCCCATACCGGCATCACTTTCTCGCCGGACGGCGCCTTCCTCGTCACCACAATGCAGGAGAACGCCCTGCATGGCTGGAAACTCGCCGACGGCAAGCACATGCGCATGAGCGGCTACCCCGGCAAGGTGAAAAGCCTGTCGTGGGCGCCCAAGGGAAAATGGCTGGCAAGCTCCGGCGCCCCGGCGGCGATCGTCTGGCCGTTTTCAAGCAAGGACGGGCCGATGGGCAAGGCGCCGCTGGAGCTCGGCACGCGCGGAAACGCCTTGGTGACCTCCGTCGCCTGCCATCCAAGCCAGGATGTGGTCGCTATCGGCTATGACGACGGCATGGTGATGGCGGTGCGCTTTGCCGACGCCAAGGAGGTGCTGCTGCGCCGGCCGGGCAAGGGCGCCATCACCGCGATGATGTGGGACAAGGAAGAACGCCGCGTAGCCTTCGGCAGTGCTGCCGGCGACTGCGGCGTCATCGACATTTCAGCGTAGGGGAGTACGGGAATAAGGGAGTAGGGGAGTAGGTACGCAGTGAGCGCCGCTCCCTATTCCCCTATTCCCCTATTCCCCTATTCCCCTATTCCCCTATTCCCCTATTCCCCTATTCCCCTATTCCCCTATTCCCCTATTCCCCTATTCCCCTATTCCCCTATTCCCCTATTCCTGAACCATTGCAGGGCAGCCGCGCGGCCAATTGCGGTTCCGGGCGCCAACTGGCTAGAGTGACGTACAAAAGAGGCGCCCATGCTCGTGTCGGACCGTTCGAAGACTTTCATCGGTGGCATCAGCGCTGCCCGCGTCTGTGCGCTGCGCGAGAGCGAGGCGGCCATCTTCCGCAAGGCGCGGCCGAAATCGGCGGCAAAGGTCGGCAACGGCCTACCCGGCTTCTTCGGCGGCGTGCCGATGCACTGGATGGCCGACTGGCCGACGCCCTTCCCGATCTTGGTCGACAGCGCCAAGGGCGCCACCATCACCGACATCGACGGCAACCGGCTGGACGATTTCTGCCTCGGCGACACCGGCTCGATGTTCGGCCATTCGCCGCCGCCGGTCGCCCGCGCCATCCGCGCGCAGGCTCGACGCGGCCTGACCTATATGCTGCCTTCCGAAGATGCGCTTGCCATCGGCCCGCTGCTCAAGCAGCGCTTCGGCCTGCCTTTCTGGCAGATCGCGACGACGGCGACCGACGCCAACCGCTTTGCGCTGCGCGTTGCCCGCGCCGTCACCGGCCGCGAGAAGATCCTGGTCTTCAACGGCTGCTATCATGGCTCCGTTGACGAGACGATGGTGCGGCTGGTCGACGGAAGGCCGGCCAACCGGCCCGGACTGGCCGGCGAATTCCGCGACCTGACCCGGGCGACCGAAATCATCGAGTTCAACGACCTGCCGGCGCTGGAGGCCGCACTCCGGAACAAGGACATCGCCTGCATCATCACCGAGCCGGTGCTGACCAATTCCTGCATGGTGCTGCCCGAACGCGGCTTCCACGATGCGTTGCGGCGCCTCACCCGTGCGGCCGGAGCGCTGCTTTTGATCGATGAGACGCACACGATCTCGACCGGCCCCGGCGGCTACACCAGGACATACGGGCTGGAGCCTGACCTGTTCGTATTGGGCAAGCCAATCGCCGGCGGCGTGCCGGCCAGTGTGTGGGGGATGAGCGAGGACGTCGCCACGCGCTACACCGATTATAGCAGGACCAAGGAGCCAGGCTATTCCGGCATGGGCACGACGCTGTCTGCCAATCCGCTGCAATTCGCGGCGATGCGCGCGACGCTGGAAGAGGTGATGACCGACGAGAATTACGCCCATATGGACCGGCTGGCGCGGCGGCTCGACGCCGGATTGACCGCCGTCATCGACCGCTACCGCCTGCCCTGGCATGTTGCGCGTGTCGGCGCCCGCGTCGAGTTCATCTGCGCGCCCGGCCCGCTGAGGAATGGCGGCGAAGCGGAAGCAGCGCATGCGCCCGATCTCGAAGCGGCGATTCATGTCGCGCTGGTCAATCGCGGCGTGCTGATCGCACCCTTCCACAATATGATGCTGATCTCGCCGGCGACGAGCGCGGCCCAGGTGAACAAGCTGATCACCGCCTTCGCAGCAGTTGCGGCAAGGCTCACGGCGTGAGACAAGCTTGCGGCATGAGAGAAGCGCGCAAGCCAGATTTGAGTTCCATCATAACCTCACCTTCGGGTTCCACGCCCGCCGAGGCGCGAGCCTTTCTCGATGCCCATCCCGAGATCGAAGCCTTCGATATCGTGCTGACCGACGCCAACGGCGTCGGCCGCGGCAAGATCGTGCGCCGGCACGAGTTGATGAGCATCTTCGAGGGCGGCCGGCACATGCCGATCTCGATCCTCGGCCTCGACATCACCGGCGAGGACGTGCACGAGACCGGGCTGATCTGGACGACAGGCGACGGCGATCTCAGGGCATGGCCGATACCCGGCACGCTGGTGCCGCTGTTCGGCACGCAGCCGCCGCGCGGCCAGGTGCTGATGGCGATGCACCATCTCGACGGCCAGCCGATGTCGTCGGACCCGCGGCTGGCGCTGGCCCGGCAGGTGGACATACTGGCGGCCAAGGGTCTCTATCCGGCCGGCGCCTTCGAGCTCGAATTCTTCCTGCTCGCCAACGACCGCGACGGCGACGGCAAGGTGCGACCGGCGAACGCCGTGCTCGACGGCCGCCGCTCGGCCAAGACGGAAGTCTATTCCGTCGACCATCTGCACGGAATGGAGCCGCTGTTCTCCGACATCTATGCCGCGGCCAGGGCGCAAGGCATTCCGGCAGAGACGGTGATTTCCGAATACGCTCCGGGCCAGTACGAGCTGACGCTGAACTACCGCAAGGATGTGATGCGGGCGGCCGACGACCTCGTCATGCTGAAGCGGCTGGTGCGGGCACAGGCGCGCCGCCACGGCGTCACCGCTTGCTTCATGGCCAAGCCGATCGAGAAATATGCCGGCTCGGGCATGCATTTCCATGTCTCGCTACAGGACAAGGCCGGCAGGAACGTCTTTGCCGAGGCCGGCGGCGAAAGCTGGTCGCTGCCGCTGCTGCGCGGGCTCGGCGGTCTCATCCAGACCATGGCGGAATCGATGCTGGTGTTTGCGCCGCACGCCAATTCATGGCGGCGCTTCGTCTCGCAGTCCTATGCCCCGGTGGCGCCGACCTGGGGTGTCAACAACCGCTCGGTGGCGCTGCGCGTGCCGGCGGGCGACGCCAGCAACCGGCGCATCGAGCACCGGCCGTCAGGCGTCGACGCCAACCCCTATCTGGTGGCGGCGACGGTGCTGGCCGGCATCGTCAAAGGTCTCGACGAAGGTCTCGATCCCGGGCCTGAAACCACCGGCAATGGCTACGAATCGGCAATCACACAAACGACGATGCCGGTGGACTGGCGCGCCGCGATCGAAGCGGCAAGGGCCTCGACCTTCCTGAAAGGCGCGCTGGGCGAGGACCTGCACCGGACATTCGTGGCGATCAAGCAATCCGAATATCTGCGCGTGGCGCGCACGGTCAGCGAACTGGACTACCACCTCTATCTGCACGAGGTGTGACAGGCAGCCGACCTCGCGACTTCAGCGGATCAGGATCGCCCGGAGATCGTTGACATTCGTCCCGGTTGGGCCGGGCACAAAAAGGGCGCCGACGGCATTGAATGCTGTCCAGGCGTTGTTGCCGGCAAGCATGGCCTTGGCATCGACGCCCGCCGCCCGCATCCGCGAAACCGTCGCGCCATCGGCAAAGGCGCCGGCATTGTCCTCCGAGCCGTCGATGCCGTCGGTGTCGGCGGCCAGCGCGTGGATGCCCTGCGCACCACCGATGCCAATGGCGAAGGCGAGCAGGAACTCGCTGTTGCGGCCACCCTTGCCTTTGGCGCGCAAGGTCACCGTCGTTTCGCCGCCGGACAGGATCAGCACCGGCTTCGGAAATGGCCGGTTGCGCGTCGCCACTTCGCGCGCGATCGCGGCATGGACGCCGCCCACCTCGCGCGCCTCGCCCTCGATGGAATCGGAAAGGATGACCGCCTCGATGCCCTGGCGCCTGGCTTCCGCAGCCGCCGCTTCCAGCGACACCCCGGCCGAGGCGATCAGATGCACTTCATTGCCTGAAAAGCGCGGATCGTCGGCGCGCGGCGCATCGGCAGCCGGCGAATTGATGTGCGCCATGACGGAAGCCGGCAGTTTCATGCCATAGGCGGCGATCGAGGCCAGTGCATCTTCGCGGCTGCCGGCATCCGGCACGGTCGGGCCTGAGGCGACCAGGGCCGGATTGTCGCCCGGAATGTCGGACACGACCAGCGACACCACCTTGGCCGGCCAGGCCGCTGCCGCCAGCCTGCCGCCCTTGATGGTGGAAACATGCTTGCGGATGGTGTTCATCGCCGCGATCGGTGCGCCCGAGGCAAGCAGCGCCTCGTTGACGGCGATCTCGTCGGCCAGCGTCAGATTTCCGGCAGGCGACGGCAGCAGTGCAGAGCCGCCCCCGGAAACAAGCGCCACGACCAGATCGTCCGCCGTCAACCCCTGGACCTTCGCCAGCAGCCGACGCGACGCCTCAAGCCCGGCGGCGTCCGGCACCGGATGCGCGGCCTCGATGATCTCGATGCGCTCGCATTTCGCGCCATAGCCGTAGCGGGTGACGACCAGCCCGTCGATCGGCCCGTCCCACACCTTCTCGAAAGCCGCCGCCATCTGCGCCGAGCCCTTGCCGGCGCCAATGACGATGGTGCGCCCCTTGGGCTTTGCCGGCAAATGATCCCTGATGGTTCTTTCGGGATCGGCAGCGGCGACAGTAGCGTTGAAGATGGCGGTGAGGAAGAGTCTGGGGTCGATCTCTGTCATTTTGCTTCCGGCGGCAATGTCAAATCGCGCCCGTCAGTGCCGAGATGCTCGCACAGCGCATCGATGACGACGCCATGGTCCTCGCGCTCGGGCAAGCCCGAAACCGCGATCACGCCGATGACGCCGGCGCCCTTGACCGTTATGGGAAAACCGCCGCCGGCCAGCACATAGTCTGTGATATCCAGCCCTTCGCCTGGCTTGAAGCTGCGGTCGGGGCGCTGCTGCTCCAGAACCATGCGATAGGTACTTCTGAGGTAGCGCCGCACGACGTTGATCTTGCGCCGCGCCCAGTCCGGATTGGAGGCGTTGGAGCCAGGCATCGCCGCGTAGAACAGCGGCCGGTCGAAGGTTCTGACATCGACGATGATGGGCAGGTCTTGCCTGAGCGCCCGGTCGCGGATCGCCGAGCCGATCTTGAAGGCGGCTGCTTCGTCGAAGGTGGGGAAGACCAGCGTAGCTTCCTGTTTCTTGATCAGAGCGATGTCGTCCGCAACGGTCATGTCGTTCCCCTGTCAACTTCGCCGCACGCTTTGGCCGATGGCTGCCGCCGGGTCAAGCGATCAGTATGGAGGGCGCTAAGCCGCCATGTCGCTCTTCGCCGCCCGGCCGGCCACATAGACCTCGCGCACGGCGCGGTCGTCGCCCAGCGTCTGCAGCAGAAACAGTTCCTCGGCCAGAGTCTCAATGGTTTCCATCCTGAGCCGCATCGCCGGCGTGGCGCCAGCGTCGAGCACGACAATGTCGGCGTCGGTGTCCAGGTCCAGCGTGCCGACCTTTTCTGCGACCGACAGCGCCTCGGCATTGCCGCGGGTGAGCTGCCAGAAGGACTGGAATGGATTGAGCTTCTCGCCATTCAGCGCGATCACCTTGTAGCCCTCGTCCATGGTGCGCAGCATCGAATAGTTGGTGCCGCCGCCGACATCCGTGGCGGTGGCGATGCGGAGTGCTTTGTCACGCCTGCGGTGGCGTTGATAGTCGAACAGGCCGGAGCCGAGGAACAGGTTCGACGTCGGGCAGAAGACCGCAATCGAGCCCGCATCCGAAATCGTATCGGCCTCGCGTTCCGACAGATGGATACAATGGCCGAGCAGGCTCCTTTTACCCAGCAGCCCGTAATGTGCGTAGATGTCGGTGTAGTCGCGCGACCACGGGTAGAGATCCTGCGTAAAGGCGATCTCGGCGTGGTTTTCCGACAGATGCGTCTGCAAGTGCAGATCGGGATGCTCGCGACAGAGCGCGCCCGCCATCTCCAACTGCTCTGGCGACGAGGTGATGGCGAAGCGCGGCGTGATGGCATAAAGCTGGCGCCCCTTGCCGTGCCATTCGGCGATCAGCGCCTTGGTGTCGTCATAGCCTGATTGCGGCGTGTCGAGCACGCCTTCAGGCGCGTTGCGGTCCATCATCACCTTGCCGGCGATGTTGAGCATGTTGCGGTGATGCGACTCGGCAAAGAACGCCTCGGCAGAGGCCTTGTGTACCGAGCAATAGGCGGCGACCGTCGTCGTGCCATGGCGCACCATTTCGTCCAGGAACAGCCTGGCGATGCGACGGCCGTGCTGGGCGTTCCGGAATTTCGTTTCCTCGGGAAAAGTGTAGGTGTTCAGCCAGTCGAGCAGTTCGGCGCCATGGGATGCGATGACCTGCATCTGCGGGAAATGCACATGCGCGTCGATGAAGCCCGGCAACAGCAAATGCGGCCGGTGGTCGATTCTTCTCGCCCCTTGGCCGGCCTGTTTCTCGACCTCGGCATAGGGACCGGCGGCGACGATCCGGCCGTCGCGGATCAGCAGGCCGCCATCCTCCTCGTAGCGCCAGGCGGCATGATCGTCGATGGTCTCGGGCCAGCGCAGGAAGGACAGCGTGCGGCCGCGCAGCAGTATGGATGTCATGCTATTTCCTTGCGCCTTCGAACCAGTTCACCAGCAGCGCCCGCTCCTTGTCGGTGATATGGGTGACGTTGGCAGGTGGCATGGCGTGGCTGCGGCCGGCCTGCAGGTAGATCTCGCGGGCATGTTTGGCGATGGCCGCGTCGGTGTCCAAAACCACTCCCTTCGGTGCCTGATAGATGCCCTCGTAGACCGGCTCCTGCGCATGGCACATCGAGCAGCGGCCAAGCACGATATCGCGCACGGCGGGAAAATCCGCCGAGGCGATATAGACCTCGGCTGCCGAGGACGCCTTTGCCTCGCCGGTCAGCACCTTGGGCGCCGTCGACAGCCAGATAATGATGACGAACAGGATGGCGGCTGCGAGCCAGGTCCAGGTCGGGTTGCCCTTGCGCGTATGGACGCTGTTGAAATAGTGCCGGATCAAAACGCCGATGATGAACACCAGCGAGGCGATGACCCAGTTGAACTCAGTGCCGAATGCCAGCGGATAGTGGTTCGACAGCATCAGGAACAGAACAGGCAGCGTCAGGTAGTTGTTGTGCAGCGAGCGCTGCTTGGCGATCTTGCCGTATTTCGGATCGGGCTTCCTGCCGGCGATCAGGTCGGCGACGACGATCTTCTGGTTGGGGATGATGACCATGAAGACATTGGCCGACATGATCGTGGCGGTGATGGCACCGAGATGCAGGAAGGCGGCGCGGCCTGTGAACAGATGGGTGAGCCCCCAGGCGATGAACACCAGCACGCCATAGAGCACCAGCATCAGGCCGGTGTCGCTTTTTCCCAGCGGCGAGCGGCAGAGCAGATCGTAGACCACCCAGCCGACGCCGATCGTGGCCAGCGACAGCAGGATGCCTGTAGGCACCGACATGGGCAGCACGTTGGGATCGATCAGGAACAGATCGGCGCCGGCGTAGTAGACGACGCACAGCATGGCGAAGCCCGACAGCCAGGTGACGTAGGATTCCCATTTGAACCAGGTCAGATGCTCCGGCATTTCGGCCGGCGCCACCAGATATTTCTGGATGTGGTAGAAACCGCCGCCATGCACCTGCCATTCCTCGCCGAAGGCGCCGGCAGGCATGCCCGGACGCTGGCGCAGGCCAAGGTCGAGCGCGACGAAATAGAAGGACGAGCCGATCCAGGCGATACCGGTGACAACGTGCAGCCAGCGCACGGCAAAACTCAGCCAGTCCCAGAAAATCGCGAAATCCATCATTGA
Source organism: Mesorhizobium sp. STM 4661 (assembly GCF_000359125.1). Taxonomy (GTDB): domain Bacteria; phylum Pseudomonadota; class Alphaproteobacteria; order Rhizobiales; family Rhizobiaceae; genus Mesorhizobium. The sequence goes on from NZ_CAAF010000003.1 coordinate 178,349, forward strand.
AGTCGTCCCTGCCGGTGAGGAGACTTTACGGACTGGAGCGTAAACGGAAAGGGCTGAGCTGCACGATGACTTTCAAAAAAAATGGAAAATACTAAGGTTATCTCACGCAGCCGCATGAGAGCCCCGAAGCCGCATGGCCTATCTCGACAACATCGCCGTTTTCGTCCGCGTCGTCGAACTCGGTAATCTGTCGGCGGCGGGGCGCGACATGCGCATTTCGCCGGCGGTCGCCTCCAACCGCATCAAGGAACTGGAGAAACACCTTGGTGTCAGGCTGTTCAACCGCACGACAAGGCAATTGATGCCGACCGAGCACGGCACCGTGTTCTATTCCGGCGCCAAGCAGGTGTTGGAAGCGATCACCGAGGCGGAAGCCGCCGTGTCGGCGCTGTCCGGCCAGCCGCGCGGCACCATTCGTGTAACGGCGCCGCTCGGCCTTGGCCGCCGGCTGGTGGCATCGGGCATTCCCGATTTCCACGACAAATATCCCGATATCGAAGTGCGGCTTCGGCTCTCCGATCACAATGTCGACATCATGAAGGAAGGCATCGACGTCGCCTTCCGGCTGGGCATCATCGAGGATTCCAGCCTCAGGATGCGCGGCATCATGGAATGCGAACGCGTGCTGGTGGCGGCGCCGAAATATCTGGAGGCGCGCGGCGAGCCTGAAGAGCCGCAGGAGCTGATCGGCAAAAGGCATGACTGCCTGATGCTGCGCTATTCCGGCGCGCGCGAATATGTGTGGACGCTGCAGACGGCGGACGGCCCGCGCAAGTTCGAGGTGCACGGCCCCTACGACACCGACGATGGCGATGTGCTGACCGGCTGGGCGCTGTCGGGCCGCGGCATCATCAACAAGCCGCGCTTCGAGGTCGAGCCGTTCATCCGCGACCGGCGGCTGAAGGTGATCCTGGCCAGCACGCCGCCGACACCGGTGCAGTTCGCCGCCGTCTATCCGCACAAGAAGCTGCAGGACCCGAAAGTAAGACTGCTGCTCGACTTCATGGCCGAGCGCTGCCAGCGGCTGATCAGGGATCTTCTGGCCGGCAAGTGAAAGGCTGCTGGACTATCACAGGCGGTTGCCATCCCTGGAGGTGGCGAACATAGTTCCGGTGGCATTTCGTCTTGCAAGGACCATCGATGGACAACGGCGCCACAATGCATCTCGCCGTTTCGCTGCTGCCGGGAAACGCATCTTCCAATGAGCCGCCCGCCGGCGGCCCGGATTTCAGCACTGATTTCAGCGCTCTGGCCCGGTTCGCGCAAAAGGCCGAAGCGGCCGGGCTGGACATGGTGCTGCTTGCCGATGCCGCGCTGGCTTCCGGCGAAGACGCGCCGAACCAGCCTGTATGCTTCGAAGCAACGACCTTGCTGGCGGCACTGGCGACGGTGACAAGCAGGATCGGCCTCGTCGCAGCGGCATCGACGATCGCCAACCAGCCCTACAATCTGGCGCGCCGTTTTGCCTCGCTCGACATTGTCAGCCACGGCCGGGCCGGCTGGAGCGCGACCATGGCGCAAGATCCGCGCGAGGCCGCCAATTTCAGCCGGCCGGACGGGTTTTCCACTGACGAATTTCGCCGCCGCACGGAAGAATACATCGGCATCGTTCAGGGTCTATGGAACGGCTGGGATGCGGAAGCGCTGCTGTTCGACAAAAGCGGCGGCCGTTTTCACGACCCCGAAAAGATGCATCTGCTCGACCACAAGGGCGAGTATTTTTCCGTGCGTGGACCGCTCAATGTCGCGCGTTCACCGCAGGATATGCCGGTGCTCGTCCTGTCCGGCCTGTTGGAACCCGATACTGATATCGCCGCCCGCGCCGCCGATGTCATCTTGCTGGACGAAGGATCGGCGGAGGATACCAAGCTGCACTGTCACGATCTGAAGCGCCGTGCCGCAGCGTGCCGACGTGAACCGGAGGCGGTCAAGGTGCTGATCAATGTCAGGGGCGATGTCGTCGTCGACAGGCTCGAACTGTTGTTCCAGTCGGAAAGCTGCGACGGGTTCAACATCCTGATGCCGCCCTCGGCACTCGATGATTTCGTCGACCGCGTGCTGCCGGACCTTTGTCGCCGCGGTCTGTTTCGACAGGGCTATCGCGGGGCAACGCTGCGCTCGCATCTTGGACTTGCCGGAGGCGACCGATGACCGGCGCCTCCCGTCAGATGAAGCTCGGCGCCTTTCTGTGGGCGACGGGCCACCACATCGCCGCCTGGCGCCATCCCAAGGCGCATGTGACGGCGGGGATCGACATCGACCACTACATCCAGTTGGCGCGCATAGCGGAAGCGGCGAAGTTCGACATGATCTTCTGCGAGGACGCCGCCGGCCTGCGCGAGGCCAATGTCGGCATCGCCAGCCAGACCTCGCGCTCGATCGGTTTCGAGCCGATCAGCCTGCTTTCGGCCCTCGCCGTCCAGACCGAGCGCATCGGCCTCGTCTCCACCGCCTCGACCAGCTACAACGAGCCCTTCGGGCTGGCGCGGATCTTTTTGTCGCTTGACCATCTGAGCGGTGGACGTGCCGGCTGGAACCTGGTCACCTCGGCCAGCCCCATCGAAGCCGCCAATTTCGGCTCGACGGGCCTGCGCCCGCATGCCGACCGCTACGAGCGGGCACGGGAATTCGCCACGGTGGTCGCCGGCCTCTGGCGCGGCACGGATGCGGGCGGCCTCAACCATGACGGACAGAGCTTTTCGGTAAGGGACGCACTCGATCTGCCGCGCTCGCCGCAAGGCGCGCCGGTGATGGTCCAGGCGGGCGCCTCGGACGTCGGCCGGGACCTTGCCGCCCGCACCGCCGATGTGGTGTTCACCGCGGCGCAGACTTTCGAGGAGGCAAAGGCCTTCTACGACGATCTCAAGGGTTGGCTGGCGGCCTATGGGCGCGAGCCGGACGACATCAAGATCATGCCGGGCGTCGCGCCGGTGGTGGCCGAAACGGAAGCGGAAGCCCGTGAGAAATATGAGGAACTGCAGGGGCTCATCCCCGACGATGTCGGTGTGGCGCTGCTGTCCAGCTATCTCAGCATCTCGGATCTCGGGCGCTATCCGATCGACGGGCCGCTGCCGGAGCTGCCGGCGAGCGAGGGGATGAAAAGCCGGCAGGCGCTGGTCATCGAGCAGTCGCGCCGAGACAACCTTTCGATTCGTCAGCTTGCCCGCCATTTCGCCGGCGCGCGTGGACACTGGCGTATTGTTGGAACCGCGACGCAGATCGCCGACGAGCTCCAGGCGCGGTTCGAGGGTGGTGCTGCCGACGGCTTCAACGTCATGCCGTCCTGGTTTCCTGGCGAACTCGACGCCTTTGCCACACTCGTCGTGCCCGAACTGCAGCGGCGCGGACTGTTCCGCACGGAGTATGAGGGCCGCACCTTGCGCGAGCATCTCGGCTTGAAGCGGCCGGCGTAGAGGGCGAGCGTAGACCCCGGGAAAAGAAGGATCCGAATACGCTATCCCGCTTCAGTGGGATGGTGCTTTGTCCACCTTGTCCCGCAATTCCCGCCAGAGCAGATAGTAGAGCAGCCCTCCGCCCTGCTTATCTAACCATGACTTTGGGCTTGCCGCGAGCGATCCGGATTTGAGATACGCCCCGGCGCATACCAGACGAGGAGCTGAGTCACCGCCGACAACGCGACGAAATACAGGATCGATCCTGCCCATAACATCAAGGTTGTTCTGCGAGTCATCGCGCCAGCTCAGTGGCGAACGCCGGTAATGTGAGGCGTCCGGTCGATTGCTGGCCGGACTTCACCAGCGCCGTCATGATCTGGGCTGCCGCGAGCGCCGCGATCACCTGCGGGCGCTTGTCCTTGACGGCATCGCCGCCGATCGGCGAGACGAGACGGGCGAACCCCGCCTCGGTACCTTCCGCTGACTTCAGAAACCAGCTCTTGAAGGTCGCTTTCTTGGTCCTGGAGCCGATCATGCCGACATAGGCGGTGTCGTTCCGCTTCAGCACCTCGGCGACGATGAGGAAGTCGAGAGCGTGGTCGTGGGTGAGGATGGCGAAAGCGGCGCCCGCTGGCGCCTCGCGCACCACGGCCTCGGGCATTGGCGTCAGCATCGTCTCGACCGTTTCCGGCATCCCCTCCAGCGCCTCGGCCCGCGTCTCGACGACGACGACATGCACCGGCAGCAAGGCCGCCGCCGACGCCAGCGCCTGGCCGACATGGCCACCCCCGAAGAGGTAGAGGTGAGGCAGATGCGCCTCCTCGGCCTCGGCATTGCGGATGAGTTCGGCCCCAAGGGCCGGGTTGAGCAGCCGTATCGATACCTCGACCCTGCCGCCGCAGCATTGGCCGATTTCCGGCCCAAGCGGAATGTCGAGCGTGGCGCGAGTATCCCTCCCCCTTGAGGGGAGGGTGGCGGCGAAGCCGTCGGGTGGGGTCGCCGCGGCAGTGCTCGACGCTCTGGCGGTGCCTTCCGAGACGGCCCCCTCTGGCCGCTTCGCGGCCATCTCCCCCTCAAGGGCGGAGAGAAGCAGCTGCCGGGCCTTGTCGATCGCCATGTATTCGAGCTGGCCGCCGCCGATCGTGCCTGATGTCGCCGATGCCGAGACCAGCATGAAGGCGCCGGTTTCGCGCGGCGTCGAGCCTTTCGTCGCCGCGACCTCGACCAGCGCAATGCGGCCCTGGCCAGCAAGGAAGTCTTTCAGGCTTTGCACTTTCGAGTTCATTTTTGCATTCCCGGTTGGGAAATATAGGCTTTTTTGGCCGGATTTGCACTTTCTGCCCCCGCCTTGGCCGCACCTTTCAATCGCTCGATCGCCATCAGCACGCGTTCTGGTGTTGCGGGGGCATCGAGGCGCGGACAGACCTTGTGATCGGCGACGCTCGCCACCGCATCCGACAGCGCATGCAGCACCGACATGCCTAACGGGAACGGTGGCTCGCCGACGGCCTTGGAACGATGCACCGTTGGTTCGCTCGCTTCCGGCCAGTCGGCCAGCGTCACATTGAAGATCTTCGGCCGGTCGGAGGCGAGCGGGATTTTGTAGGTCGACGGCGCATGGGTGCCCAGCCGGCCCTTGGCGTCCCACCACAATTCCTCGGTCGTCAGCCAGCCCATGCCCTGGATGAAGCCGCCCTCGATCTGGCCGAGGTCGATGGCGCGGTTCAGCGAGCGGCCTGTGTCGTGCAGGATGTCGGTGCGCTCGACCATGTATTCGCCGGTCAGCGTGTCGACCGAGACTTCGGAGCAGGAAGCGCCATAGGCGAAATAGTAGAATGGACGGCCTTGGCCCTTGTCGCGGTTCCAGTGGATCTTCGGCGTCTTGTAGAAACCCGCCGCGGAAAGCTGGATGCGGGCCATATAGGCCTGCTTGACGAGGTCGGCGAAGGCGATCTCCTGATTGCCGATGCGCACCCGGTTGGGCAGGAACAGCACCTGATCGCGCGGCACCTGGTATTTTTCGGCGGCGAAATCGGTCAGCCGGTCCTTGATCTGCCGGGCGCCGTTCTGCGCCGCCATGCCGTTGAGGTCGGTGCCGGACGATGCGGCGGTGGCCGAGGTGTTCGGCACCTTGCCGGTGGTCGTCGCGGTGATCTTGACCTGGTCGAGATCGATCTGGAACTCTTCCGCCACCACTTGCGCCACCTTGACGTAGAGACCCTGCCCCATCTCGGTGCCGCCATGGTTCAGATGCACCGAACCGTCGGTGTAGACATGCACCAGCGCGCCGGCCTGGTTGTAATGCGTGGCGGTGAAGGAGATGCCGAACTTGACCGGCGTCAGTGCCAGGCCACGCTTGATGAAGCGGCTGTTGGCGTTGAACGCATCGATGGCGCGGCGGCGCCTCGCATAGTCCGCGCTCACCTCCAGTTCGGCGACGATGCGATGGATGATGTTGTCCTCGATCGTCTGGTGATAGGGCGTGACGTTGCGGTCTGAGGTGCCATAAAAATTCTGCTTGCGGATTTCGAGCGGATCCTTGCCGACGGCGAAGGCGACCTCGTCGATGACACGCTCGGCTCCGACCATGCCTTGCGGGCCGCCGAAGCCGCGAAAGGCGGTGTTCGACACGGTGTTGGTGTAGAGCGGCGCAGATTGTGCGTGCACCGCCGGCCAGAAATAGGTGTTGTCGCAGTGGAACAGGGCGCGGTCGGTGACCGGGCCGGACAGGTCCGACGAGAAGCCGCAGCGCGCCGCGAACATGAAGTCGACGCCGAGGATGTTGCCGTCGTCGTCAAAGCCGACCTCGTAGTCGACGAGAAAATCGTGACGCTTGCCGGTGGCGATCATGTCGTCGTCGCGATCGGGACGGATTTTTACCGCGCGGTGGTGCTTCTTGGCAGCAATCGCGGCCAATGCCGCAAACTGGTTGCCTTGCGTTTCCTTGCCACCGAACCCGCCGCCCATCCGGCGGATTTCCACCGTGATGGCGTTGCTCGGCACGCCGAGCGCGTGGCTGACCATATGCTGAACTTCGCTCGGATGCTGGGTCGAGGAATAGATGGTGACATCCTGGTCCTCGCCGGGAATGGCCATGGCGATATGGCCCTCGAGATAGAAATGCTCCTGTCCGCCGATGCGCATCCGCCCCTTGAGCCGGCGCGGCGCCGCCTTGATCGCCGCGGCGGCATCGCCGCGCTTCAGCGTCAGCGGCGGCGTGACCAGCTTGTCTTTCCTGGGATCGAGCTCGCCGATGTCGGTGACGAAAGGGAGTTCCTTGTACTCGACCTTGGCCAGCCTGGTGGCGCGGCGCGCCTGTTCGCGCGTCTCGGCGATGACGCAGAAAATCGGCTGGCCATGGAACTGCACCTTGCCGTCGGCAAGCACCGGCTCGTCATGGCGGCCGGTCGGCGAAATGTCGTTCTCGCCAGGAACGTCCTTTGCCGTCAGCACGTCGACGACACCGGGTGCGGCACGCACCGCCGACAGGTCCATGCTGGCGATGGTGGCATGCGTGGCCGTGCAAAGCCCGAGACAGCCATGCAGCGTGCTGGCTGGTTCCGGCATGTCGTCGATATAGATCGCCGTGCCGCTGACATGCTTGTGCGCGGAATCATGGCGCTGGTCGGTGGCAACGCCGCCGGAGATTTTTTGCGCCTTGAGGTTGGGAGCGTGCGTGGTCATTGAACAACCCCGGTGATGCGGTGTTCCTTCACACCCCCCTCCTGTCCTGCCGGACATCTCCCCCGCAAGGGGGGAGATTGGCAGCTTCAACCTCACCGCCCGTTCAACAGTACCGGCGATTGGCGAAAGCCGACGCGACACCCGATCTCCCCCCTTGCGGGGGAGATGGCCGGCAGGCCAGAGGGGGGTGGGAAGGATCGCGGCCTTCAACATCGTCGTCGCCATCTCACGCCGCCTCGTATCTTGAAACCTGGATCGGCGCCTTGGTGCCGGTGGTCTCGACAAAGAAACGCAGCAACAGGTTCCTCGCCGCCAGAGCCCGGTATTCGGCAGAGGCCCGCATATCGGTCAGCGGTGTGAAATCCCTGGCGTATTCGGCCATCGCAGCCTCTACCGTTTCTTCCGTCCACGGCTTGCCGAGCAACGCCTTTTCGACAGCCGACGCGCGCTTCGGCGTTGCGGCCATGCCGCCATAGGCGATGCGGATATCGGCCACGCTGCCGTCCTTGGCGAGCGTCAGGCAGAAGGCGCCGAGGGCCGCGGTGATATCCTCGTCGCGGCGTTTGGTGATCTTGTAGACGGCAAACTTGGTGCCCTTGGCCGGCACCGGCACATGCACGGCCTCGACGAATTCGCCTGATAGCCGGTCCTGCTTGCCATAGGCGATAAAATAATCTTCCAGCGGGATCGTGCGCCGCTTCTTGCCCCGCCGCAACGTGAGTTGTGCACCGAGCGCGATCAGCGGCGGCGGCGTGTCGCCAATCGGCGAGCCGTTGGCGATGTTGCCGCCGATCGTGCCCATGTTGCGCACCTGCTCGCCGCCGATGCGGTCGAACAGCGGCCCCAGCGCCGGGATGCGCTTCGACAGCGTAGCGAAGGCTTCGCTGTAGGTGGCGCCGGCGCCGATCGAAATCACGCCCTTGTCCTCGGAAATCGTGCACAGACCATCGAGATTACCGATGAAGATCACCGGCGAAATGTCACGCATATGCTTGGTCACCCACAGGCCGACATCGGTCGAGCCGGCAACGATGGTGGCGCCCGGTTCCTTGTCGAGCACGCTTGCCAGATCGTCGGCATTGGCCGGCACGACCAGCCGCTGCTTGCCCGAGCCGATCTCGACGCGTGTACCGTCCTTCATCGCCGCAAGCTTCGCGGTGATCGCCTTGCGCTCCGCCGCCAGCGGATCCTTGGCCGCCCTGCCGTAGCTGGAAATGGCGCGTGCGGCGCGGACGATCGCCTCATAGCCGGTGCAGCGGCAGAGATTGCCCTGCAGCGCCTTCTCGATGGCCGCGTCCGACGGCTCCGGCAATTTCATCCAGAGCGCGTAGAGCGACATGACGAAGCCCGGCGTGCAGAAGCCGCATTGCGAGCCGTGGAAATCGACCATCGCCTGCTGTACAGGGTGCAACCTGTTTCCATCGCCACGCAGATGCTCGACGGTGACGACATGGGTGCCGTCGAGCGAACCGAGGAAACGGATGCAGGCATTGAGGCTCTCATAGACCAGCCTGCCGGCGGAAAGCCGCCCGACCAGCACGGTGCAGGCGCCGCAATCGCCCTCGGCGCAGCCTTCCTTGGTGCCGCGCAGCGCGCGGTTGAGCCGCAGCCAGTCGAGCAAGGTCGCGTTGGGCGCGACAGTCGTCAGCGCCACATCCTCACCATTCAGGATGAAGCGGATCTCGTTGCGTGTCTTGACCTTGGCCATGTCTCAGCTCCCCCTGTAGGTCGAATAGCCGTAGGGCGAGATCAGCAACGGCACATGGTAGTGCACCGTCTCGGCCATGCCGAAGCGGATCGGCACGCTGTCGAGAAAGGCCGGTTCCGGCAGTTTTGTTGCCTGCCGGCGCAGATAGTCGCCGGCGGCGAAGACCAGTTCGTATTCACCGGTGCGGAAGTCGGTGCCGGCAAGCAGTGGCGCGTCGCAGCGGCCGTCATTGTTGGTGACCACCGTCTTCAGATGCGTGCGCGTGTCGCTGTCGAGACGGTAAAGCGCAATCGACAGGCCCGCCGCCGGGCGGCCGGTCGCGGTGTCGAGAACATGGGTCGTCAGACGCCCGCCATCGGCTTTCGACGTTTCTGCCACTGGCCGCCTCCTGTTTCCGATATGAACGAATTGGCCCGGTACAATCGAACATGGTGATGAATTGTGCGCCAATTAAAGGCGATGCATAAGTCCCGGTCGAGCGGAGCCCGACAAAAACACTTTCAAAAATTTTCGGGGGAATGCGCAAGCAGCCCTTTCGATATCCTCATCACAACATCCGGCAGGAGCGACAATGCGTTACCAACGGAACATGCGCGGCTATGGGGCCAATCCTCCCGATCCGATATGGCCCGGCGGCGCGCATGTGGCGGTGCAGTTCGTCGTCAATTACGAGGAAGGCGGCGAGAACTGCGTTCTGCATGGCGACAAGGCGTCGGAAGCCTTCCTGTCCGAGATCGTCGGTGCTGCTCCCTGGCTCGGTCAGCGCCACTGGAACATGGAATCGATCTACGAATATGGCGCCCGCGCCGGCTTCTGGCGGCTCCATCGCCTGTTCACCGAGGCGCAAGTGCCGGTGACCTGCTACGGCGTCGCCACCGCATTGGCACGCTCGCCCGATCAGGTCGCGGCGATGCAGGAGGCCGGCTGGGAGATCGCCTCGCACGGGCTGAAATGGATCGACTACCGCGACCATGCGCCCGATGACGAGCGCCGCGACATGGAAGAGGCGATCCGGCTGCACTACGAGGTGACAGGGGCACGGCCGACCGGCTGGTATACCGGCCGCACGTCGACCAACACGGTGCGGCTGGCGGCAGAGGAAGGCGGCTTCGACTATGTGTCGGACACCTATGACGACGAGTTGCCCTATTGGTTCGAGCTTGGCGGGCCGGATGGCAATCAGAAACCGCAGCTCATCATCCCCTATACGCTCGACGCCAACGACATGCGCTTCGCCACGCCGCAAGGGTTCAATTCGGGCGACCAGTTCCTTGCCTATCTGAAGGACAGTTTCGACACGCTCTATGCCGAGGGCGGAGAAGGGCGGCCACGCATGATGAATATCGGCCTGCACTGCCGTCTCGTCGGTCGTCCGGGCCGGGTCGCGGCGCTGAAGCGCTTCGTCGACTATGTAAAGTCGCATGACAAGGTGTGGCTGGCGCGGCGCATCGACATTGCTCGCCACTGGCAAGAAAACCATCCTTATCAGCCACCGACACTCAGGCCGTCGAAAATGGAATTCGAAGCTTTCGTCCATGCTTTCGGCGGCGTGTTCGAGCATTCGCCCTGGATTGCCGAGCGCGCCTATGAGCTGGAGCTCGGCCCGGCGCATGACAGTGCCGGCGGCCTGCACAATGCACTTTGCCGGATCTTCCGCGCGGCAACAGAGGCCGAGCGGCTGTCCGTGCTCACCGCTCATCCGGACCTTGCCGGCAAACTGGCAAAGGCCAGGCGGCTGACGGCAGAGTCGGCGAAAGAGCAGGTATCGGCCGGGCTCGACGCGCTGACCGACAAGGAGCGCGAGCAGTTCTCCAAGCTCAATGCCGCCTACGTCACCACTTTCGGCTTCCCCTTCATCATCGCGGTGAAGGGCAAGACCAGGCAAGAAATCCTGGCGGAATTCGAGACGCGCATCGGCAACAGCCGCGGCGCCGAATTCGACACCGCCTGCAAACAGGTCGAGCGCATCGCGCTGCTTCGGCTGAGAGACATGCTGCCGCTCTAAATGTTTGGTTTTACGCAATTCCGGACGGAAAACCGTCACACACTTTTCCTGGAATTGCTCTGAGGATCAGGACTATGGATATAATCAAGACGCCCGAGCGAACCTATTATGCGCCGCATGGCGGCCATCCCGGCCAGAGCGAGCTTTTGACCGGCCGCGCCGTCTTCACCGAGGCCTATGCCGTCATCCCCAGGGGGGTGATGCAGGACATCGTCACGAGCGCCCTGCCGTTCTGGGACAAGACCAGGGTCTGGGTGCTGTCGCGGCCGCTGTCCGGCTTTGCCGAGACGTTCTCGCAATATATCGTCGAGGTCGCGCCAGGCGGCGGCAGCGAGCGGCCGGAACCGGATGCCGGCGCCGAAGCCGTGCTGTTCGTGGTCGAGGGCGAGCTCAGCGTTTCGCTTGCCGGCAAGAAGCATAGCTTGAGGCCCGGCGGCTTTGCCTTCCTGCCGCCGGCAAGCGGCTGGACCGTCCGCAACGACAGCGGCGCGGCTGTGCGCTTCCACTGGGTGCGCAAGGCCTATGAGGCGGTCGAAGGCATCGATGCACCGCCAGCCTTCTTCACCAACGAGCAGGATATTGCCCCGAGCCCGATGCCCGGCACCGAGGGCCGCTGGGCGACGACGCGCTTCGTCGACCCGGCCGACATGCGCCATGACATGCATGTCACCATCGTCACGCTCGAGCCGGGCGCGGTCATTCCCTTCGCCGAGACACATGTCATGGAGCACGGCCTCTATGTGCTGGAAGGCAAGGCGGTGTATCGCCTCAACCAGGACTGGGTCGAGGTCGAGGCCGGCGACTATATGTGGCTGCGCGCCTTCTGCCCGCAGGCCTGCTATGCCGGCGGCCCCGGAAAATTCCGCTATCTGCTCTACAAGGACGTCAACCGGCACGCCAAGCTCGGCGGGGCGGGCGTCGGGGTCCAAGCGCGGTGACCCGCATCGTCGCCCGGCCGCTGACCCGCGATGACTTCGCCGCATTCGGCGACGTCATCGACATGGACGGCGACAACCACTACCCGATCAATGGCGGCAAGGCCGAGCGCTACCACGATCTCGCCACCGCCGAAGCCCAGGGGCCGAATGCGCGCGTGGTGATCTCGATGGTGCGCGGCACGCCTTATGATCTGCCGCTGAAGCTGACCATGGTCGAGCGCCACCCGTTCGGCAGCCAGGCTTTCATCCCGCTGTCGCCGCGACCCTTCCTGGTCGTGGTCTGCCATGACGGCAAGGACGGCCCCGGCGAGCCGCAAGCCTTCATCACCGCACCCGGGCAAGGCATCAACTATCGGCGCAACCTCTGGCACGGCGTGCTGACGCCGATTGGCGAAACACAGGATTTCCTGATCGTCGACCGTGGCGGCGACGGCTCCAACCTCGAAGAGTGTCATTTCTCGCACCCCTACGAGATCCATCTTCCCGACAGGATTGGATTGTGACCGACATATCGCTGATCGACCGCCTGCTCGACGTCATCGAGCACGACATCGTGCCGAAGACAGCCGATGGCGTGGCCCATGGCAACAAGCTGTTCGGCGCGGCGATCCTGAGGAAGGACGACCGCTCGCTGGTGCTGGCCGAAACCAACAACGAGATCGAGAACCCGCTCTGGCACGGCGAGGTGCACTGCCTGAAGCGCTTTTATGAGATGCCCAGGGCCGAGCGTGTAGATACGAAAGATGCGATCTTTCTCGCCACGCACGAGCCTTGCTCGCTCTGCCTGTCGGCGATCACCTGGACCGGCTTCGACAATTTCTACTATCTGTTCAGCCACGAGGATTCGCGCGACAGCTTCGCCATCCCGCACGATTTGAAGATCCTGAAGGAGGTCTTCACCCTCGATCCCGGCGGCTACAATGCCGAGAACGCCTATTGGAAGAGCTTTTCGATCCGCAGGCTGGTGCGGTCGCTGCCCGAGGCCGAGCGCAAGCGGCTGGAAGCGCGCATCGGAAAAATCGCCGAGCGCTACAACGAATTGTCCGGCGCCTATCAGGCAAGCAAGGCCGAAAACGATATTCCGCTGAACTGACGCGGGTTGCCTAGCTTACCTTCGCCTTCTTCAGCACCTCATTTATCCTGGCTTGCCAGCCTTTGCCGGTGGCCTTGAATTTGCTGACGACATCCTGATCCAGGCGTATGGACACCACTTGCTTGGGCTTTTCCACGGCTGGCCGGCCACGCGCACGCCTTATGCTCTCGAAAAGTTCCGGAAACACTTCCGCGAAAGGCTTGGCTTGCGCCAGCTGTTCGTCGGTCGCCTCCCCATCGTCGGGATCAGCAGCAATTTGTCTTTGAATTTCCGCTTCTTCCTCATCGGCAAGCGGTCGAATGTGCGATTTAGGATTGCTCATATACTGACCTTTCCCTTCGGCTGGCATGACGCATCGAGATCACCGAAATCGCTTCGGAACCAAGGGGCTTGAAAATAACGGCGAGAATAGTCTCCTTGAATTCGCCAATCGCTTTGAGCCGGCCGGCTTTGGCTGGGAGGACGGTCGTGGTCGCAAAAAACTCAATGTCGAGTTTGGCAAAGTCGAGACCCCGATTTTCGAGGTTCGTTCACACGCTTTGGCTCATCCCAAACGATTTTCAGGCGAGACCATCCTCAGTGCGTCGGACTTAACAATAAACGTAATACATAAATTAACAAGACAGCGCAAGATGGAAGCCGAGTGTGGCCCCGCCAAATCGTCGTCGCGGCGACAGAGACCGTCGCCGGTTTGACTTCATGGCGTGCGCGCTTCATGCGTCACTGAGAGCCTGGAGAGCATCGCATGAAAACCGTCACCGAATTTCCCCGCAAGGTCGTCGAATTCCCGGATATGGGCATCGTCATGCCGGACGGCTGCCGGCTGTCGGCGCGGGTGTGGATGCCGGAAGACGCCGGCGACGACCCGGTGCCGGTCATCCTCGAACATTTGCCCTATCGCAAGCGCGACGGCACGATCTTTCGCGATCAGCTGACGCATCCCTATTTCGCCGGCCACGGCTACGCCTCGATCCGCGTCGACATGCGCGGCAATGGCGATTCCGAAGGACTGATGGACGACGAATATTCCGAGCAGGAATTGCAGGACGCCTGCGATGTCATCGCCTGGGCGGCATCGCAGCCCTGGTGCAACGGCAATGTCGGCATGATGGGCATTTCCTGGGGCGGCTTCAACTGCCTGCAGGTGGCGACCAGGCAGCCGCCCGCGCTGAAGGCGGTGATCAGCATCTGCTCGACCGTCGACCGCTATGCCGACGACATCCACTACAAGGGCGGCTGCCTCTTGATCGAGAATTTCGGCTGGGCCTCGACGATGCTGTCCTATTCGTCGCGGCCGCCGGACCCGCTGCTCGCCGGCGACAACAGGTGGCGCGATTTGTGGCTGACCCGGCTGGAGAACCAGCCTTTCCTGGCACCGCTGTGGCTGAAGCACCAGCATCGCGACGCCTATTGGAAGCGCGGCTCGATCCGCGAGGATTTTTCCGCCGTCAAGGCGGCTGTGCTGTCGATCGGCGGCTGGCATGACGGCTACCGCAACACGATTTCTCATCTCGCGACCAACATCGAGGCGCCGGTCAAGGGCATCGTCGGCCCCTGGATTCACAAATACCCGCATTACGCCGCACCCAAGCCCGCCATCGGTTTCCTGCAGGAAGCCTTGCGCTGGTGGGACCGCTGGCTGAAGGGCATCGACACCGGCGTCGAGGCCGACCCGGCCTACCGTGCCTATGTGATGGACAGCGTGCGCCCGGCGCGCTGGCATCCGGAGCGGCCGGGCCGCTGGGTCGCGGAACAGGAGTGGCCGTCGCCCGCCATCAAGACGCAGAAGATCGAGCTGATCCCCGAGGGCAGCAAGCCGGCCATCGTCGCTTCGCCGCAGAGCTGCGGCCTTGCCGGCGGCGAATATTTCCCCTTCACCTTCGGCCCGGAACTGCCCGGCGACCAGCGCCCCGACGATGCACTGTCGGTATGCTTCGACCAGCCGGCGCTGAGCGAGGCGATCGACATCTTAGGCGCGCCGGAGCTTCTGGTCAGGGTTGCCTCCGACCGGCGCCAGGCAAACATCGCTGTGCGGCTGTGCGACGTGCATCCGGACGGCGCTTCGGAGCTGATCTCCTACGGCGTGCTCAACCTGACGCACCGCAATTCGCATGAATTTCCCGAGGCACTGGTGCCCGGCGAAACGGTTTCGGCGCGGGTCGTGCTCGACCAGTGCGCCTACCGCGTGCCGGCCGGCCACCGGTTGCGCATTGCCGTCTCCAACGCCTATTGGCCGATGATCTGGCCCTCTCCGGAGCCAGTCCGACTCGAGCTCAAGGCCGCGACGCTGATGTTGCCGCTGCGCCCGCTGGCGAAAGGCGACGAGGTCTCGTTCCCGACACCCGAAGGCGCGACACCTTGGGCGACGGAGACCATCCGCGACGCCAATTCCGAGCGTCATGTCGATCGCGACGAGAAGACCGGGATCGTCACGCTTGCCATAACGGACGATTTCGGCGCGGTGCGCGATCTGGAGCATGGCCTCGTCCATGGCAGCGTCGCCCGCGAGACCTGGGCGATCCGCCCTGACGATCCCTTGTCAGCGTCGGGCAGGACCCACTGGACTCAGACCTTGTCGCGAAATGGATGGTCGGTGCGTACGGAAACCTTTGCCGAAATGCGCTCCGACGCGCAAAACTTTGTGGTTAACGCCAGAATCGAGGCCTATGAGGGCGAAATCCTGGTTTTCGAGCGCGATTTCGAGGAGAAAATACCGCGCAGCCTCGTCTGAAGGCCTATCTGATTGGTCCAATTGCGACGTACGATTTACGCCACGGCATGTCGCATTCGGTCTTGCTTACCGCTTTCCCTTGCGGTCATTATTCTCCTCACAAGAAACAAGAAAAACGACCGTAAGGTCGTACCAACAGAGTGAGGAACTCAACATGTCGAATGAACTGGAATATCTCAGCCGGCGCGTCGCGTCCGGCAAACTGAGCCGTCGCGATTTTCTCGGCCGGGCGGCGGCGCTCGGCGTCACCGCGACCTTGGCCAACTCGCTCCTTTCGAGCGCAGCCCGCGCCGCCGGTCCGGTCAAGGGCGGCACGCTGAAGGCCGGCCTCGTCGGCGGCGAGTCCACCAACAGCCTCGACCCGGCGCTGATGATGACGCAGGTGCCGTTCGCCTTCGGCAAGTGCTGGGGCGAAATGATCGTCGAGCTCTCGCCCGAGGGCAAGCTCGAGAACCGCATCGCCGAGGAGATCGGCTCGTCGGACGACGCCAAGGTGTGGACGCTGAAGATCCGTGACGGGGTCGAATTCCACAATGGCAAGACGGTAACCGCGGAAGACGTGGCCGCCACGCTCGAGCGTCATTCCGACGAGAAGTCGAAGTCCGGCGCGCTCGGCTACATGAAGGGCATCGAGACCATCAAGGCCAGCGGCAAGGAAGTCGTGCTGACCTTGAAGGAGGCGAACGCCGACCTGCCCTACCTGCTCAGCGACTACCACCTGATCGTCCAGCCGAACGGCGGCAAGGACAAGCCCGATGCCGGCATCGGCGCCGGCCCGTACAAGATCGTGACCAACGAGCCTGGTGTTCGCCATGGCGGCGAGCGTTTCGCCAATTACTGGCAGGGCGACAAGATGGGCCATGCCGACCAGATCGAGGTCATCGTCATCAACGATGCCACGGCGCGCACGTCTGCCCTGCAGGGCGGCCAGGTCAACATGATCAACCGCGTCGAGCCGAAGATCGTCGACCTGATCAAGCGTCTGCCCGGTGTCACCATCCGCAACCATGCCGGCCCCGGCCACTACGTGTTCATCATGCACTGCAACACCGCGCCGTTCGACAACAACGATCTCAGGATGGCGCTGAAGCTGGCGATCGACCGCGAGGAGATGCTCGACAAGATCCTGCGTGGCTATGGCTCGCTCGGCAACGACTTCCCGATCAACGCGTCCTATCCGCTGTTCACCGAGATCGAGCAGCGCAAGTACGACCCCGACAAGGCCAAGTTCCACTACAAGAAGTCGGGGCACGACGGCACCGTGCTGCTCAGGACCTCGGATGTCGCCTTCCCCGGCGCCGTCGACGCCTCCCAGCTCTTCCAGCAGAGCGCGGCCAAGGCCGGCATCAAGATCGAGCTCAAGCGCGAGCCCGGTGACGGTTACTGGAACGAGGTCTGGAACAAGCAGCCCTTCTCCGCCTCCTATTGGGGCGGCCGCTCGACCCAGGACCAGATGTATTCGACCGCCTATCTGTCGACGGCCGATTGGAACGACACGCGTTTCAAGCGCCCGGACTTCGACAAGATGGTGCTGGCGGCGCGCGCCGAACTCGATGAGACCAAGCGCAAGCAGATGTATCACGACATGGCTGTCATGGTGCGCGACGAGGGCGGCCTCATCCTGCCGATGTTCAATCAGTTCATCGACGCGACGGGTGCCAAGGTCGGCGGCTGGGTCGACGATCCGCATCAGGAACTGATGAACGGCTACGCTTTGGCGAAGTGCTGGCTCGAAGCCTGAGCTTGGCCTTGCGGATATGTCCTCACCCATCGTGAAACTGGTGGCCCAGCGCGTTGCGCTGGGCATCCTTCTCTTGTTGGCCGTCTCGGTCCTGATCTTTGCCGGCACCCAGATCCTGCCCGGCGACGTCGCGCAAGCCATTCTCGGACAGTCGGCGACGCCGGAGTCGCTCGCCAATCTGCGCGAGCAGCTCGGCCTCAACCAGCCGGCCTATGTCAGGTATTTCCACTGGCTGGGTGGCGTATTGACCGGCGATCTCGGCACGGCGATGTCGAGCGGCCAGGACATTGCGACATCGATCAAGGGACGGTTGTGGAACACGCTGTTCCTCGCCTTCTGGGCGGCAATCGTGGCGGTGCCGCTGGCGATCATCCTCGGCCTGATTGCGGTGCGCTACCGCAATGGCTGGGTTGACAAGCTGATCTCCGGGCTGGCGCTCGCCTCGACGTCGTTTCCCGAGTTCTTCATCGGCTATGTGCTAGTCTATTTCTTCGCGGTGAAATGGCAGATCTTTCCCGGCATCTCGACCGTCTATGACGGCATGCCATTCGGCGAGCGGATGCAGGCGATCGCGCTGCCGGCGACGGCGCTGACGCTGGTGGTGCTCGCCCATATGATGCGCATGACGCGCGCGGCGATCCTCAACGTCATGCAGTCGGCCTATGTCGAGACGGCGGAACTGAAGGGCCTGTCGGCCTTCAACGTCATCCGCAAGCATGCCTTTCCAAATGCCATCGCGCCGATCATCAATGTCGTCATGCTCAACCTCGCCTACCTGATCGTCGGCGTCGTCGTGGTCGAGGTGATCTTCGTCTACCCCGGCATGGGACAGTATCTCGTCGACCATGTCACCAAGCGCGACGTGCCGGTGGTGCAGGCGGTCGGCCTGATCTTTGCCGCCGTTTACATCAGCCTGAACATCATTGCGGACATAGCGGCCATCATCGCCAATCCGCGTCTCAGACATCCGAAGTGAGGGAGCGGGCATGCTCGATATAAAACGCATCCCCATCCCGGCACTGATCGGCATCGTGCTGACGGCGCTGTTCGTGCTGGCGGCGATCTTCGCGCCGTTGATCGCGCCGTACGGCAATGCCGAGATCGTCGGCGACGTCTGGGAACCGATGTCGGCGACCCATTTGCTGGGCACCGACAATCTCGGCCGCGATCTGTTGTCGCGCATGGTCTACGGCGCCCGCATCACATTGTTCATCGCGGTGCTGGCCACCGCGCTGTCGTTCTCGCTCGGCGCCATCCTCGGCTTCTCGGCGGCGGTTTTCGGCGGCTGGTTCGACACGCTGCTGTCGCGCCTTGTCGATCTCCTGATGTCGATCCCGACGCTGATCATGGCTCTCGTCGTGCTTTCGGTGCTGCCGACCAACCTGGTGACGCTGATCCTGGTCATGGGCGTTCTCGACTCGACCCGCGTCTACCGGCTGTCGCGCGCGGTCGCCGTCGACATCAACGTCATGGATTATGTCGAAGCGGCGAAGCTGCGCGGCGAAAACGAGGCCTGGATCATCTTCCGCGAGATCCTGCCCAATGCGCTGTCGCCGCTGGTCTCGGAACTCGGGCTGCGTTTCATCTATGCGGTGCTGTTCCTGTCGACACTGTCCTTCCTTGGCCTTGGCGTACAACCGCCTGACGCCGACTGGGGCGGCATGGTAAAGGAAAACAAGGACGGTATCGTCTTCGGCATAGCGGCAGCCCTCATCCCGGCGGCGGCGATCGCGGCACTTGCGATCTCCGTCAATCTGGTTGCCGACTGGGTGCTCAACCGCACGACAAGCCTGAAGGGAGGACGCGGGTGATGGCTGACAACAAAGCGAAATCCGGCCTCCTGCTCGACATCCGCAATCTGCGCATCGAAGCCACGGTGTTCCCGCCGGGTGAAGCGCCGAAGAACATCGTGCTTGTCCATGACGTCTCGCTGACGCTCGAGAAGGGCAAGGTGCTCGGTCTCATCGGCGAGTCCGGCGCTGGCAAATCGACCATCGGCCTGTCGTCGATGGGCTATGGCCGCGGCGGCGTGCGCATCACCGGCGGCGAGGTCATCCTCAATGGCCGCGACATCCTCAAGGGCGGCAAGGAGGGTTTTCGCAAATTGCGTGGCCGCGAGGTCTGCTATGTCGCGCAATCGGCGGCGGCGGCCTTCAACCCGGCGCACAAGCTGATGGACCAGGTGGTGGAAGCCACGCTGCTGCATGGCACGGCGACACGGGCAGAGGCCGAGAAACGGGCCGTTGCGCTGTTCAAGAAGCTCAGCCTGCCTAACCCCGAAAGCATCGGCGAACGCTTTCCGCACCAAGTGTCCGGCGGCCAGCTGCAACGCGTGATGACGGCAATGGCGCTCTGCTCGGAGCCCGACCTGATCGTCTTCGACGAGCCGACCACGGCGCTCGACGTGACGACCCAGATCGACGTGCTGGCGGCGATCAAGGACGCCATCCGCGACACCCATGTGGCGGCGCTCTACATCACCCACGACCTTGCCGTCGTCGCCCAGGTCTCGGACGAGATCATGGTGCTGCGCCACGGCCGGCTGGTCGAATGGGGCGGCACGCGCCAGATCATCAAGGAACCGCGCCAGGAATACACCAATGCGCTGGTCTCGGTGCACGAGATAGAACACCAGGAGCAGAACCCCGGCACGACGCCGTTCCTGTCGGTCAAGAAGGTTACCGCCGCCTATGGCCGCAGCCACATCAAGGTGTTGAAGAACGTTTCCGTCGATATCTATCCCGGCCAGACCCTGGCTGTCGTCGGCGAGTCCGGCTCCGGCAAGTCGACGCTGGCGCGGGCCATCACCGGGCTGTTGCCGCCGGAAGAAGGCACCGTCACTTTCGACGGCAGGCCGCTTGCCAACAGGCTTGCCGACCGGCCGAAGGAGGATCTGCGCCAGTTGCAGATGATCTACCAGATGGCCGACGTGGCGATGAACCCGCGCCAGACCGTCGGCACCATCATCGGCCGGCCGCTCGAATTCTATTTCGGCATACGCGGCCGCGAGCGCGACAAACGCGTCGCCGAACTGCTCGACAAGATCGAGATGGGCAAGGGTTTCATCGACCGCTACCCGGCGGAGCTCTCCGGCGGCCAGAAGCAGCGCGTCTGCATTGCCCGCTCGCTCGCCGCCAAGCCGAAACTGATTATCTGCGACGAGGTGACTTCGGCGCTCGACCCGCTGGTGGCCAACGGCATATTGAAGCTGCTGCTCGAGCTGCAGAAGGAAGAAAGCGTCGCCTATCTGTTCATCACCCACGACCTGGCGACGGTGAAGTCGATCGCCGATTCGATCGCGGTGATGTATCGCGGCGAGGTGGTGCGCTACGGCGCCAAGAGCAAGGTGCTGGCACCACCCTTCGACGCCTACACCGACCTTCTCTTGTCCTCGGTTCCCGAAATGGAGATCGGCTGGCTGGAAAAGGCGATCAAGGGGCGGCGCATGGCCAGCGCGGGGAATTAGCTCGGAAACGCCCATCGCTTCGTCATCCTGGGGCGGAGCAAGGAGCGAAGCGACGCAGCGCAGACCCCAGGATCCATGCCGCGACTTCAGAGCGCTGCTACGGTGCAGAATTCTGCTCCGCTGCGCCCTTCGACTGAGGTCACGGCATGGATCCCAGGGTCTCCGCGACGGAGCTTCGCTCCTGCTTCGCCCAGGGATGACGAAGTTCGGGGCTTCGGCCGATAGGGAACCGACAAAACATCGCCTTCGTCATCCAGATGCAATGCGGAACAGAAAAGATCGGCGCCAACGGTCGGTGCTCGTGGGACGCTGTCTGGAAAAGGGGTAGGAAAATGCAGAACGAACTCGATCATCTCGCTGATCTCGCCGGCAAGGGCCGGATATCGCGCCGCGACTTCCTCGGCCGCGCCGCGGCGCTCGGCGTGTCGGCGGCACTGGCACCGGCGCTGGCCGGCAAGGCCTTTGCGCAGACGCCGGTCAAAGGCGGCATCATCAAGGCAGGCCTGCAGGGCGGCGAATCGACCAACAGCCTCGATCCGGCTCTCAATCTCAGCCAGGTCACATACAGCTTCGGCAAGCAGTGGGGCGAATATCTTGTCCGGCTGACGCCCGACAACAGGCTGGAGAACCTCATAGCCGAGGAGATCGGCGCGTCCTCTGATGCCAAGACCTGGACGATCAAGGTCCGCGACGGCATCGAATTCCACAATGGCAAGACCGTCACCGCGGAGGACATCGCGGCCACCATCGAACGCCATGCCGACGAGAAGTCGAAATCCGGAGCACTCGGCATCCTGAAGAACATCAAGGGCGTCAAGCCGAGCGGCAAGGAAGTCATCGTCACGCTCGGCGATGCCGACGCCGACTTCCCCTATCTGATGGCCGACTACCATCTCCCCATCCAGCCGAACGGCGGCAAGGACGATCCGAATGCCGGCATCAGCGCCGGCCCCTACAAGGTCACCGTCAACCAGCCGGGCGTGCGCCATGGCGGCGAGCGCTTCGCCAATTACTGGCGCGGCGACAAGGCCGGCCATGCCGACCAGATCGAGATCATCGTCATCAACGACGCCACCGCACGGCTCGCCGCCCTGCAGGGCGGGCAGGTTCACATGATCAATCGTGTCGAGCCGAAAGTGGTGGACCTGGTCAAGCGCATCCCCGGCGTCAGCATCGAGAACGTATCGGGCAAGGGCTACTATCCGTTCAACATGTTCTGCAACACGGCGCCGTTCGACAACAACGATCTGAGGATGGCGCTGAAGCTTGCCATGGATCGCGACGAGATGCTGGAGAAGATCCTGCGCGGCTACGGTTCGGTCGGCAACGACTTCCCGATCAATGAAGCCTATCCGCTGTTTTCCAGCGACATCGAACAGCGCAAATTCGATCCGGAAAAGGCGGCGGCGCTCTACAAGAAGTCGGGGCACAGCGGCTCGGTCCTGCTGCGCACCTCCGACGTTGCCTTTCCCGGCGCCGTCGATGCCGCCCAGCTCTACCAGCAGTCCTGCGCCAAGGCCGGCATCAAGATCGAGATCAAGCGCGAGCCCGGCGACGGCTACTGGTCGGAAGTCTGGAACAAGCAGCCCTTCTCGCTTTCCTACTGGGGCGGGCGCGCCACGCAGGACCAGATGTATTCCACTGGCTATGTCTCGACCGCCGACTGGAACGACACGCGCTTCAAGCGGCCCGAGTTCGACAAGATGCTGTTTACCGCGCGTGCCGAGCTCGACCAGGCCAAGCGCAAGGCGATCTATCACGACATGGCGGTGGTGATGCGCGACGAGGGCGGGCTGATCGTGCCCTTCTTCAACCAATTCATCGACGCTGCCGCCACCAACAGGATCGGCGGCTTTGCCAAGAGCCCGATCGGCGAGATGATGGATGGCTACGCGCTTGGCGAATGCTGGCTGACCGCCGCCTGATCATAAGACGTGGGTCTGGGCCTGCCGCCATCGACCGGCGGCCCAGACCCTCATCCTTCCGATAAGACAATACGGAGCCGCCGGTGGCGCTGAAGACAAAACTGTTGCTCATCATCCTCGACGGCGTGCCTTACCGGAACTGGCGCCGGCTGATGGGCAATCTCGAAGGCTGGGTGCAATCGGGCGAAGCGCGCGTCTGGAAGATGCGCTCCGTGCTGCCGTCGACCTCGGCCTGCTGCTATGCCTCGATCCACACCGGCGTTTCGCCGCAGGTGCATGGCATTCTGTCCAACGAGAACAGGTTCCGCGTCGAACAGCCCGACATCTTCTCCGAGGTCAGCAAGGCCGGCGGCAGGACAGGCGCGGTCACCCATTCCTACTGGTCCGAATTCTTCCGGGCCTATCCGTTCGATCTGGTCGAGGACATGGAGTTCGACGAACCGGGCGGGCCGATCACGCATGGCCGGTTCCACACCATGACCGGCTACAATGCCCGCAACCAGATGACGCCGAGCGACGTCGACCTGTTCGCGACGCTGACCATGCTGACCAGGCGTCACGGCATCGACTACGGCATCCTGCACAGCTGCACGCTGGACTCGATGGGCCACCGCTTCGGCCACGACTGCCAGGAGATGGATCATGCCGTCTATGCGATGGACGGCATGCTGGCTGCCTTCCTGCCGGGCTGGCGGGACGCCGGCTACGAAGTGATCGTCACCGCCGATCACGGCCAGACCGACCGCGGCCATCACGGCGGCCATGACGACGAGATGCAGGATTTCGCTCTGTATTATTTCGGACAGGGCAAGGGGCCGGAAGCCGATACCCTGCTCAACCAGTTGCAGCTGGCGCCGACGGTGCTGAAGCGTCTCGGCGTACCGGTGCCGGCGACGATGAAGGCGAAACCGTTTCTGAGCTGAGTGACCGACTGCGACGTTGGCGTCCCCCCTCTCCCCGTCACTATACGGGGAGAGGGTAAGGGTGAGGGGCAGCGCCAACGTTCAGAATAGACATCGTGTGCTGGCGCCG
>NZ_CAAF010000002.1 GCF_000359125.1 Mesorhizobium sp. STM 4661
GTTCACGGGGAGAAATGCCCGGTAGGGCAATAAGGGGCAGCGCCAACGCCTGGCGCTTGAGGAGCGATGTCAACATCGCATATCTGCCTTTGCGGTCAGCCCGGACCTTGGCTCAACGCTCATTTTGTGATCAGATGATCACACTGCTTCGGCAGCGTGAGTCTGTTTGCACATAGCTTTTGTCGGCAACCAAGGAAAGCGAAACCGTGGCTCTGGGATTTGAACCTGTATCGGGACGCGTGACCGTTCAGGACGGCGTCTACCAGCAGCTTCGGCATGCCTTGATGGTCGGCAGCTTCGATCCGGGACAGGTGCTGACCATTGCCTCGCTGGCGGAAGCCTTCGGCACCTCGAACATGCCGGTGCGCGAAGCCTTGCGGCGACTGGCCGCGGAGAATGCACTGGAGATCTCGCAGAACGGCTCGGCCTGCGTGCCGGTCGTCACCCGGGCGCGGCTCGACGACCTCTGCCGGGCGCGCGTTGCCGTCGAAGGCCTGGCGGCCGAACTCGGGGCGCCACGCCTGACCGCTTCCGACATCGCCACCTTGCAGCGGATCACCGCCGACCAGCAGGCGATCGGGCGCAATGACAGCATCTATGAACTGATCGCCAAGAACCAGCAATTCCACTTCACCATCTACCGCGCCTCCGGCTCCGACGTGCTGTTCCAGTTGATCGAGACGCTGTGGCTGCGCTTCGGGCCCTATATGCGGCTGTTGTCCAACCATGTCGCGCCTTTGATGCGCGCCGGCACGATGGAGCCATCGGGACGGCATGTCGCTGTTATCGCGGCCCTCAGGGACAAGGACATCGTCCGCGCTCGCGACGAGGTGGTGGCCGACATCACGGCCACCCAGGAGATGCTGCGTGCCATTTGTCCGGATGTGCCCGAGCCCAGGCCGGTCGACTTCGCCGGCTTCGGCAGGGCTTCCTGACACCGGCGCTGGGCTGAGCGAAACTCCGGGAAAAGACACTAGAGCGGTTCATCGTTTCACGGAAACGCCGAACCGCTCTATCTCTTTGTTTTTTGCGCAATTCCCTAGGGAAAGCGCTACGCGCTTTTCCCGGGAAAACCGTTTCACACTTTTCCTGGATTGCTTTGGTCTCGGCGCTGGACCAAGAAACAATCGCCTGATTTCGACCCGCGATCCGCATTTCTTAAGCCGCAGCGATTGATCCCTATCCTGTTTTGTGATCACTTGATCACAAGGGAGCGAGACACGGAATGTCAGGCTATTTTCTCTACCATTCGATCGGCACCTTTCCCGGCAAGGCGGAGCGCATGGCTGCTGCCTTGGCGGAATTCTCCGGCGTCTGGTCGGCGGAGGACGATGGCCAATGGCCGGCGGCGCTTGGCGCGCGGCAGCGTTTCATCGATGCCTGGAGCCGGCTGATCGAGGCGCCACAGGGCACGCTGACCACCGCCGAGAACGTCACTTCGGCGCTTTACAGCCTGATCGGGGCCTTGCCATCGAAGCGGCTGGCGGGCAAGCGCCTGCTGATCGCCGCCGACTGCTTTCCGAGCCTGCATTTCCTGCTTGCGGGTCTCGCCGAGCGTTTCGGCTTCACGCTCGATACCGTGCCGCCGCGGCCCGGCGAAAGCTGGGTCCGCGACGAGGATTTCATCGTCCGCTGGCAGGATGATGTCGGCCTCGCCTTGCTGACCTTCGTCACCTCGACGGCCTCGCACCGCTGCGACGTGGCGCGGCTTGCCGCTCATGGAAGCGCTATGGGCAGCATCGTCGGCGTCGACATCACGCAAGGCGTCGGCGTCGCGCCGTTCTCGGTTGCGAGGACGCCGGTCGATTTCGTCGTGTCGACCTCGCTGAAATGGCTGGGCGGCACGTCAGGCGCCGGCATCCTGCAAGTGACGCCCGATCTTCTGGCAACATGCCGGCCGGAGCTGCGCGGCTGGTTCAGCCAGCCGAACCCGTTCTCATGGGATCTCGACAGTTTTTCCTATGCAAGCGATGCCCGCCGTTTCGACCATGGCACGCCGGCGATCCTTGCCAGCGTCGCATCGCTGCCCGGCCTGGAATGGGTGGCCGAGACAGGCGTCGACGCTATCCGCGCCCAAAACACGGCGCTCGCGGAGCGCATCATCGGTTGCGCGCTGGACAATGGCTGGGCGGTCCGTTCGCCGCTCGATCCAAACGAGCGCGGAGGCAGCGTCATGCTGACCTTGCCGCAAGGCGTCGACCCGGCGAAACTCGTCTCCACACTGCGTTCCGAGCGGCTTTACTGCGACGCGCGCGGCGCGACGCTCAGGCTGTCGCCCGGCATGGTCACCACGGACGACGCGGTCGATGCGCTGCTTGCGCGTCTGCAAAACCTTATCGGTTCGCGGCAGCGCCGCGCATCCTGATTTCAGGCGCCGCCTCGCCTGCAGCGTCACGGCGCTGAAAGGGGCGGAAGTGGAAAAGCGCCACAGGGAGTGGCCGAACCAGAGGGAAGCACCATGTTGCATCGTCTAGGATTGATTGGCGTGATCATCGCCGCGGGCGTCGCCTTCGCGGCACCTGCCTCTGCCGACAAGATCGTGGTGGGCGCCTATCCGGCGAACCCACCATGGGAATACAAGACCGAATCCGGCTCCTTCGAGGGCTTCGAGATCGACGTCGCCAACGATGTCGCCAAGCGCATCGGCGCCGAGGCCGAATTCCAGGATCTCGGTTTCCAGGCGCTGTTCGCGGCGACCGCGTCGGGCCGCATCGATTTCGCCGTCTCGTCGATCTCGATCACCAATGAGCGGCTGCAGAACCAGGGCTTCACACAGGCCTATTACGACAGTGACGGCACCATCGTCGGCAAGTCCGACTCGACCATCAAGGCGCTCGACGACCTCAAGGGCAAAACCATCGGCGTCATCGCCGGCTCGACCGGCGAAGCCTATATGAAGGAGAATGCCGAAAAGCTCGGTGTCGCCGAGACCAAGAGCTACAACGCCCAGCAGGATCTGCTGCTCGACGTGCAGAACGGCCGCATCGACGGCGGCGCCGGCGAGCTCGCCGGCTTCCTGTTCGCCATCAAGCAGATGCCCGCGCTCAAGATCCTGGTACGCATCCCGACCGGCGAGCGTTTCGCCATGATGACGAAGAAGAGCCATCCGCTGCTGGAGAAGGTCAACGACGCCATCACCGCAATGAAGAAGGACGGCACGATGGCTTCGATCCACAAGAAGTGGTTCGGCGTCGATCCGGAAGCCGGCACCAGCACGGTGACCCCGGGACCAATCCCGCAGGCTCAGTAAGCCAGGCCTCTCGACAGGGCGTGCCGGCCACAGACTAAGGCACGCCTCATCTTCCATTCCCTGACAAGCCCGCTGCCGGCGGCGGGCTTGTCCACGCTATCGGGCGTTGCCATGGAACTGATCGACACGTTCTTCAACTGGGGCATTCTGGTCAGGTCGTTTCCGATCCTCCTTCGCGGGCTCGGCAACACCATCCTTCTTGGCTTGGCCGCCATCGTGTTCGGCACCATCGCCGGGCTGGCGATCTGCCTGGTGCGCCTCTATGCGCCGAAGGTGCTGAGGCGGCTGGCCATCGGCTATATCGACATCTTCCGGGCGCTGCCGATCCTGGTGGTGCTGATCCTGATCTACTACGCGCTGCCCTTTGTCGGCATCCGCCTGTCGTCCTTCGTTTCGGCGGCGCTGGCGCTGTCGCTGGTGCTTGCCGCCTTCACGGCCGAGGTCTGCCGTGCCGGCATCCAGAACATCCCGAAAGGCCAGTTCGAGGCGGCGGCGACGCTTGGCCTGCCGTTCTGGACCGCCATGCGCAAGGTGATCCTGCCGCAGGCGTTCCGCATCGTCGTGCCGCCGCTGACCAGCAACTGCGTCTCGGTGTTCAAGGACACCGCGCTTGCCTCGGTCGTGGCCATGCCGGACCTGTTGAAGCAGGCGACCGATGCGCAGGCGCTGATGGCCAATCCGACGCCGCTGATCGGCGCCGCGATCATCTATCTCGCCTTCCTTTGGCCGCTGGTACGCCTGGTCGGCTATCTCGAAGAACGCAGCAAGAGACAGTCCGGCGCGCACTGAGCCCGGCACCACCATCTCTGCCATCCCATTGAATTGAAGGAGACGTCCGTGAACCAGCACCAGGCCCCGAAGGCGGACAGCGCCGCATCGTTCCCGGTCGATACGATCCGCTCCATGTTCCCCGCCTTGCAGCAGGCCGGCGACTTCATCTTCATGGACAATGCCGCCGGGGCGCAAATCCCACAAAGCGTTCTCGACGCGGTGACCAACCATCTTGTGGCGCACAATGTGCAGCGCGGCGGCCGCTACGGCCGCAGCGTCATGGTCGACCAGGCGATAGCCGACGCGCGCGAAAGCGTGGCTTTGCTGATCAATGCCTCCAGCCCCGCGGAAATCTGCTTCGGCATGAACGCCACCTCGTTCATCCGCCTGGTCAGCCTCGGCATCGGTCAGATGCTGCAGGAGCGAGACGAGATCGTCATCACCGACATGGACCATGACGCCAACATCGCCACCTGGCTGGCGCTGGAGCAGGCCGGCGCGAAGTTCAAATGGTGGCGCATGCGCGAGGACGGCAATCTCCATGTCGACGACCTCAGGCCGCTGGTCTCGGATCGCACAAGGCTCGTCGCCTGCACGGTGACGGCGCATTCGATCGGCTCGATCGTCGACGTCGCTTCCGTTGCCAAGATCGCGCATGCGGCCGGCGCCGAAGTGTTCCTCGATTGCGTGCATTACGGACCGCATGGCTTGATCGACGTGCAGGCCTGGGACTGCGACTACCTCGTCTGTTCCGGCTACAAGAATTTCTCGCCGCATATGGGCTTCCTGTGGGGGCGTTTCGAAACGCTGACGCGGCTGCCGACCTTCCGCGAGGATTTCATCCCCGACGAGCCGCCCTACAAGGTCGAGGCCGGCACCTTCATCTACGAGAATGTTTCAGGCATGGATGCCGCGGTGCGGTATCTGGAATTGATCGGCCGCAATCTCGCGCCTTCAAACAACCGCTCGCGGCGCGACAACATCGTCGCCGGCATGGGCGCCATCCGTGATTACGAACTGGTGCTGGCGCGCGAGATGCTGGCCGTGCTCAAGGATTGCGGGGCGACGATCTACGGCGTCGCCGACGAGGCCCGCATCAACGAACGCGTGCCGACCTTCTGCTTCAACATCGGCAAGCTGTCGCCACAACGGATCGTCGAGGAGATGGCCGAGATGCAGATCGGCATTCGCGATGGCCACATGTATGCGCCGCGGCTGATGAAGCGCCTCAACCTCTCGATGGACAGCGGCGCCATCCGCGCTTCGCTGGTGCACTACAACACGGTCGAGGAAGTGCACCGCTTCGGCGAGGCGCTGCGCGCCATTATCGCCCGGCTGTCCTGATCATTCCGGCG
The DNA here is from genome assembly GCF_000359125.1 of Mesorhizobium sp. STM 4661. Taxonomy (GTDB): domain Bacteria; phylum Pseudomonadota; class Alphaproteobacteria; order Rhizobiales; family Rhizobiaceae; genus Mesorhizobium. The sequence goes on from NZ_CAAF010000002.1 coordinate 5,377, forward strand.
CCTGCCTGACGGTCGCAGCGTCAAGCTGCCTTCTTCCTCGCCAACCTGGCCTTGATGCTGGCGACATCGGCGCGCGGCGTCGCGGCGAACAGCGTCCTGGTATAGTTGTGCTTGGGATCGGCAAAGACCTCGGCGCGCGAGCCGTATTCGACCGCCTCGCCGAAATACATCACCATCACGTCGTCGGCGATGTAGCGCACCACCGACAGATCGTGGCTGATGAAGACATAGGTCAGCTGGAACTCGTCCTGCAGGTCGGCGAGCAGGTTGAGCACCTGTGCCTGCACCGACAGGTCGAGCGCGGAGACCGGTTCGTCCAGCACCAAAAGGCTCGGATTGAGCATCAGCGCGCGGGCAATGGCGATGCGCTGGCGCTGGCCGCCGGAGAACATGTGCGGGTAGCGGTTGTAGTGCTCGGGGCCGAGGCCGACCTTCTTCAGCATCTTCATGGCGAGGTCGCGCCGTTCCTCGGCAGGCTTGTCTGTGTTGATGAGCAGCGGCTCGCCCAGGACATCGCCGATCTTCTGGCGCGGGTTGAGCGAGCCATAGGGGTTCTGGAAGACGATCTGCACCTTGCGGCGCATCTCCTTCGACAGGCCGTCCTTGGCGATGTCGACCTTGTTGCCGTCGATGAAGAGCTCTCCGGAAGTCGCTGGATCGATCAGGGTGATGATGCGGGCGAGCGTGGACTTGCCGCAGCCGCTTTCGCCGACGATGGCCAGCGTCTTGCCCTTCCGCACAGTGAAGGAAACACCCTTGACCGCATGAACGGTGCGAGCCGGACGAAACAGGCCGCCGCCGACATGATAGTCGCGCACGATGTTCTTGCCTTCGAGAACCGTCACACTCATGAGACGGCTCCCGCGGCAGAAGGGGCCGGCTCGAACAGCATGTCGGAAATGGTCGGCAGCCGGTCGCCGACGGCGTTTTCCGGCAGCGCCGACAGCAGCGCGCGCGTGTAGTTGCTCTTTGGAGATTCGAAGAGCGAAAGCACGTCGGCCTCTTCCATCTTGCGGCCCTTGTACTGGACGATGACGCGGTCCGCGGTCTCGGCCACCACGCCCATATTGTGGGTGATCATGATCAGCCCCATGCCGTATTTGGCTTGCAGGGAGACCAGCAGATCGAGGATCTGCTTCTGGATGGTGACGTCGAGCGCGGTGGTCGGCTCGTCGGCGATCAACAGCTTCGGATTGCAAGCGATGGCAATGGCGATCATGACGCGCTGGCACTGGCCGCCCGACATCTGGTGCGGGAACGAGCTCAGCCGTTCCTCCGGATCGGCGATGCCGACCAGTTTCATCAGTTCGATGGCCCGCGCCCGGCGCTGGGCGCGGTCCATGCCCATGTGAAAGCGCAGCACCTCCTCGATCTGGAAGCCGACGGTGAAGCATGGATTGAGGCTGGCGATCGGTTCCTGGAAGATCATCGAGATGTCCTTGCCGACGATCTTGCGCCGCTCGGACGGGCTGAGCCCGAGCAGGTCGACGCCGCCGAAGGCCATGCGGTCGGCCTTCACCGTCGCCGTGTTCGGCAACAGCCCCATCACCGCCAGCATCGCCACCGACTTGCCGGAGCCGGATTCGCCGACGATCGCCAGCACCTCGCGCGGCTCGATCGACAGATCGATGCCCTGCACGGCCATGAACGGACCGGCGGCGGTATCGAAGGAGACGGTCAGGTTTTTGATCTCGAGAAGAGGCATGGTGCTCACGACCTCTTCAGCTTGGGGTCGAAGGCGTCGCGCAGGCCGTCGCCGATCAGGTTGATGGCCAGCACCGTGATGAGGATCGCAAGGCCGGGGAAGGTCACCACCCAGGGCGCGCGCAGGATGAACTCGCGCGCCGAGGCGAGCATGGTGCCCCATTCCGGCGTCGGCGGCTGCGCGCCAACGCCAAGGAAGCCGAGCGCCGCGGCCTCGAGAATGGCGTTGGAGAAGGACAGCGTCGCCTGGACGATCAGCGGCGCCATGCAGTTCGGCAGGATCGTCACCAGCATCAGCCTGATATGACCGGCGCCGGCGACCTTGGCGGAGACCACATATTCGCGGTTCTTTTCGGCCATCACCGCCGCACGGGTGAGCCGGGCGAAATGCGGCTGCAGCACCAGCGCGATCGCCAGCATGGCGTTGAACAGGCCGGGTCCGAGGATCGCCACAAGCACCAGGGCTAGCAGCAGCGACGGGAAGGCCAGGATGATGTCCATGACGCGCATGATCAGCGTATCGACCCAGCCGCGGAAATAGCCGGCGAGCACACCGAGGATGATGCCGCTGGTCAGCGAGAAGACGACGACCACCAGGCCGATGAACAGCGAGAAACGCGCGCCGAAAATCAGCCGCGAAAGCATGTCGCGGCCGACCGCATCGGTGCCGAGCAGGAACATCGATTTGCCGCCCTCCTGCCAGACCGGGGGCGCCAGCAGCGCATCGCGAAACTGTTCGTCGGGAGAATGCGGCGCGACCAGCGGCGCGAAGATCGCCACCAGCACCAGAGCCGAGAACACGACAAGGCCGATGACGGCGCCGGTGTTCATTGAGAAATAGTGCCAGAACTCGGCAAAGGCGCGTTGCCGGCCGCCGGGCGGAACGGATGCAGCAGTGGCTTCAGCCGCGGACTGGTCGGTCATCTCACTGCACCCGGATGCGTGGGTTGATGACGGCGTAGAGCACGTCGACGATCAGGTTCACCGCCATGACGATCAGCGCGATGATCAGCAAACCGCTCTGGACGACGACATAGTCCCGCTTGCCGATCGCGTCGATCATCCACTTGCCGATGCCGGGCCAGGAAAAGATCGTTTCGGTGAGGATGGCGCCCGCCATCAGCGTGCCGACCTGCAGGCCGATGGTGGTGACGACCGGGATCAGCGCATTGCGAAAAGCGTGGAGCCCAATGACGCGGCGCGGCGCCAGGCCCTTGGCACGCGCGGTGCGGACATAGTCCTCGCCCAGCACCTCCAGCATCGCCGACCGCGTCTGGCGCGCTATGACGGCGAGCGGAATCGTCGCCAGCACGATCGACGGCAGGATCAGGTGACTGGCGGCGGACCTGAAAGCGCCGCTCTTGCCGGAGATCAGGCTGTCTATCAGCATGAAACCCGTGGTCGGCTTGAAGAAATACTGCAGGCCGATGCGGCCGGAAACCGGCGTCCAGCCGAGATAGCCGGAAAAAAAGATGATCAGCAGCAGCCCCCACCAGAAGATCGGCATCGAGTAGCCGGTCAGCGCCACGCCCATCGTCGCCTGGTCGAACCATGATCCGCGCTTGATCGCGGCGAAGATACCGGCGGGAATGCCGAGGAGGACGGCGATGATCAATGCGATCGTCGCCAGTTCCAGCGTTGCCGGAAACAGCGCCTGGAACTCGCCGAGCACCGGCCGCTTGGTGGCGATCGATATGCCGAAGTCGCCGGTCAGGACCCTGCCGATATATTCGAAATACTGGATGACATAGGGCCGGTTGTAGCCAAATTGCTCGACAAGCTGTGCATAGCGCTCGGGGCTGACGCCGCGCTCGCCGGCCAAAGCAAGGATCGGGTCGCCCGGCAGAAGCCGAACGAAAGCAAACGCCGCCAGCGATATGCCGAACACGGTCGGAACGATCAAGGCGAGCTTATGGAGGAGATAGCGGAGCATCTTACTTCATAGAACGGCGGCGCTGGAAGTCCAGCGCCGTCGTCCAATTTCTCGTGGACCTATTCGGTGACGTCGACGCCGTCAAACCGATGAATGCCGAGCGGGTCCATGACGAAGCCCGAGACTTTCTTGTTCATCGGCATGAAGACCTTGGAGTGGGCGATGGTCAGCCACGGGGCCTCACGCTTGAACACGACCTGAGCTTCCTCGTAGATCTTGGTGCGCTCGGCGACGTCGGTGGTCGCCTTGCCCTTCTTCAGCAGACCTTCGAACTCCTGGTTGCACCAGATCGCGTAGTTGGACTGGCCAACCGCGTCGCAGCCGAGCAGGAACAGGAAGTTGTCCGGATCGCCATTGTCGCCGGTCCAGCCGAGCTGGAAGGCGCCGTCACGATCCTTCTGCTTGCCACGTTCGCGATACTCCGTCCATTCGTAGCTGACGATCTCGGCCTTGACGCCGACGGCGGCGTAGTCGGCCTGGATCATCTCAGCCACGCGCTGGGCGTTCGGGTTGTACGGACGGCTGACGGGCATTGCCCAGATCTTCATCGAGAGATCCTTGACGCCTGCGTCGGCCAGCATCTTCTTGGCCGCTTCGGGATCATAGGGATCGTCCTTGATGTCCTTGTTGTAGGACCACATGGTCGGCGGGATCGGGTTGACGGCCGGCTGGCCGGCACCCTGATAGACCGCGTCGATGATCGCCTTCTTGTTGACCGCCATGTTGAGGGCCTTGCGGACCTCGACCTTGTCGAAGGGCGGCAGCGTCGTGTTGTAGGCGAGGTAGCCGATGTTCAGGCCTTCCTGCTCGTCGACCTTGAGGTTCGTGTCAGCCTGCAGGCCGGCAATGTCGGCCGGTGCCGGGTATGACATGATATCGCACTCGCCTGCCTTCAGCTTCTGCGCCCGCACGGCCGGATCGGTCGTGATGGCGAAGATCAAATCGTCGATCTTCTGGCGTCCGCCATAGTAGCCGTCCCATGCCGCGTAGCGGATGACCGCATCGACCTGATAGTCGACGAACTGGAACGGACCGGTGCCGATCGGCTTCTGGGTGAACTGCTGCCTGGTGCCAGCCTTGTCAAGCTGGTCGGCATATTCCTTGGAGACGATCGAGGCGAAATCCATGCCGAGGTCCGGCAGGAAGGCGACTTCAGGCTTGTTCAGCACGAATTTCACCGTCAGGTCGTCGACCTTGACGATTTCCTTGAGGAGATCCGGGAAGCCCATGCCGGCAAAATATTCCCAGCCGGTGCCTTCCAGATAGCTGAACCACGGGTTTTCCTTCTTCCACTGGCGTTCGAAGGAGAAGATCACGTCGTCGGCGTTGAGATCGCGCGTCGGTGTAAAATAGTCGGTGGTCTGGAATTTCACGCCTGGCCGAAGCTTGAACGTGTATTCGAGACCGTCGTCTGAAACCGTCCAGCTCTCGGCAAGGCCGGGCGAGATGGTGGTCTTGCCATGCTCGAACTCGACCAGGCGCGAATAGATGGTGCGTGACGACGCGTCGAAGTCGTTGCCACCGCTCCACGGCGACGGGTCGAAACCGGCCGGCGACGCCTCCGAGCAGTAGACCAGCTGCTTGGCGTTGGCCATGCCGCCGATGACGCTTGCGGCCAGCAACGCGGCCGCAAAAGTCAGTTTCTTTTTCATTGAGCACTCCCTGATGTTCTTCCAAGCCCCTCTATCAGGCTCGCGAAGCGCGCATATAAGCACCGTTTTTCCAGCTTTGGAACTCCCTGTTTGCCTACCCCACCGTAAGCAGAAAATAATTCTTGGGTTTTGCCTAATTTCAGAAAAAAATAGCAAAACCTGCTAATCACGCTATTATTAACGACCGCATTTTTTTATTGATCGTCGATCTCGCGAATACAATAACCCGCAGGCCTCGCGTTCGCCGCCGGCATGACGGGAAGCGGGTTCCCAGGGCGCGGCGTCGAAAAGATTTCGACGGCAAATCTTTCCCGTCTTGCCCCAGGGCAAGACTTGCACGGCCGCCGATAGTCGCAATACATAGATGACACACTGGATTTCTTGGGGAATCCGCAACGCCGCTGTCTCTAGTCATCCGGGAGGTGACGCGGCATGAAGCAAGCAGAGACAATAAGAAGAACGACAAGGGAGGGACAGATGGCAAAATCCGCAAAGACGCCAACTCCGGCGAAGGCCAAAGCCGGAGCAAAACGGGCCGGCGCCGACACGCCAAAAGCGCCACCTGCCAAAGCCGCCGCCAAGGGGACTGCCAAAACAGTCGCAAAGCCCGCCGCGAAAACAGCGGTCAGGGCTGCGGCTGGCAAGACACCGCCGGCGGCAAAGCCCGCCGCCGCCAAACAAGCGGCGGCAACAAAACCAGCGTCGGTCAGGAGATTGCCGAAGGCGCTGACGGCGCTCGCCGCCGGGCTGCCGGAAAAACCATGGCTCAAAAAACTACCCGAAAGTCGTTCCGGCCGAGATCGGCCCGCTGCCCCATAGTTCGATCGGTGACTTTCTTGTCGCCGCCTGCAAACAATTTGCCGGCCAGCCGGCCTTCATCTGCATGGGCAAGGCCATCACCTACGCTGAGCTCGAACGGCAATCGGCGGCCTTCGGCGCCTACCTGCAGTCGACGGGATTGCAGAAGGGCGCACGCGTGGCGCTGATGATGCCGAACGTGCTGCAATATCCGGTGGCGATGATGGCCGTGCTGCGCGCCGGCTATACGGTGGTGAACGTCAACCCGCTCTACACACCACGCGAACTGGAACACCAGCTCAAGGATTCCGGCGCGCAAGCCATCGTCATTCTCGAGAACTTCGCCAACACCTTGCAAGCGGTGATCGCCAGGACGGCGGTCAAGCATGTCGTGGTCGCCGCGATGGGCGACATGCTTGGCGGCCTGAAAGGGACGATCGTCAATTTCGTCGTGCGCCGGGTGAAGAAGATGGTGCCGGCATGGTCGCTGCCCGGCCATGTCAAGTTCAACGCGGCACTGAAGGCAGGCGCCGGTACAAGCTTCAAGCCCGCCAAGGTCGCGGCCGACGATGTCGCCTTCCTGCAATATACTGGCGGCACCACCGGCATCTCGAAGGGCGCCACGCTGCTGCACAGCAATGTGCTTGCCAATGTGGCGCAGAATGCGCTCTGGATCGAGGACGCCTACTCGGTCAAGCCGAAACCGGCGCATCTCAACCTGGTCTGCGCACTGCCGCTCTATCACATCTTCGCGCTGACGGTGAACGCGCTGATGGGTATGCAAATGGGTGGCCAGAACATTCTCATCCCCAACCCGCGCGACATTCCCGGCTTCGTCAAGGAACTGCAGAAATACCCGGTCCACATCTTTCCGGGCCTCAACACGCTGTTCAACGCGCTGCTCAACAATGAGGATTTCCGCAAGCTCGACTTCAAGCCGCTGATCCTGACGCTGGGCGGCGGCATGGCGGTGCAGAACGGGGTTGCGGAGCGCTGGAAGGCGCTGACCGGCTGCCCTGTCACCGAGGGCTACGGACTTTCGGAAACCTCGCCGGTGGCCACGGCCAACAAATTCAGCGACGGCAATTTCACCGGCACGATCGGCCTGCCGCTGCCCTCGACCGAGATCGCCATCCGCGACGACGACGGCAACAATATGCCGCTCGGCGAAGTCGGCGAGATCTGCATTCGCGGACCGCAAGTGATGGCCGGTTACTGGAATCGGCCGGACGAGACCGCCAAGGTGATGACCAAGGACGGTTTCTTCAAATCGGGCGATATGGGCTTCATGAACGAGGGCGGCTACACCAAGATCGTCGACCGCAAGAAGGACATGATCCTGGTGTCCGGCTTCAACGTCTATCCGAACGAGCTCGAGGAGGTCGTGGCTATGCATCCGGGCGTGCTCGAAGTGGCGGCGATCGGCGTGCCGGACGAGCATTCAGGCGAAGCGCCGAAGCTGTTCGTGGTCAAGAAGGATCCGGCGCTGACCGCCGAAGCACTAAGCGCCTATTGCCGCGAGAACCTGACCGGCTACAAGCGGCCCAAATATATCGAGTTCCGCGCCGAATTGCCGAAGACGCCGGTGGGCAAGATCCTGCGGCGGGCGTTGCGGGGATAGGCGCGATTTTGAACGATTGCCTTGCCGATGGTGAAGCGGTCGACCCGCGTTGTGGTCCTGACCCGGTCGCGTTCATCAGGGCGAACATGCGCCTGATGCCGGTGCCGTCGCTTCCCGAAATCCGGCTTTACACGGCCCATCCGGGAAGCGGTCTCAGACGGCTCACCGATCCGGAAGGGCTTACTGATCCGGAAGGGCTCACCAGTCCGGAAGGAAAGGGGTTCGAGCCGGAAGAAGAAACCGAGGCCGATGGGAATGAGCCGCAGCCACCCTATTGGGCCTATGCCTGGGCCGGCGGCGCGGTGCTCGCCCGCTACATAATCGACCGGCCGCGGACGGTGGCGGGTCGCCGCGTGCTCGACCTCGGCGCCGGTTCCGGGCTCGTCGGCATCGCCGCGGCAAAGGCCGGCGCCAGCGAGGTGATCGCCGCCGAGATCGATCGCAACGGCGTTGCCGCGCTTGGTCTCAACGCAGCGGCGAACGGCGTCGCGATGACGGTGATGGCGCAGGATATCACCGCTGGATCACCGCCGGCAGTCGATGTCGTGACCGTCGGCGATGTATTTTATGGACAAGACGTCGCCGACCGCGTCATCCCTTTCCTCGATCGCTGCCTTGGCACCGGGATCGAGGTGATTGTCGGTGACCCGGGCCGCGCCTACCTGCCGCGATCACGGCTCCGCCTGCTTGCCGAATACAACGTGCCGGATTTCGGCCAGACGAAAGGCAGCGCCCTGACGCCAAGCGGTGTCTTTCGTTTCGAAGGCTCATAAGGCGCCCGCATCTGCCGGCCAGATCAAATCGTCTCCTTGACCCTCGCCGAAAGAAAATCGGGAAGATCGGCCACCGAATCCAGAATGACATCGGCGATCTGCGACAGCGATGCGCGCGTGCCGGTGCCGGAGAGTACGCCGACAGCCAACCCGCAGCCGCCGGCCCGTGCCATCTCCAGATCGTGACGGTTGTCGCCGATCATGGCGATCTCGGCCGGCCTCAGGCCGGTCAGGTCACAAAAGGCGAGGATCGCATCCGGCGCCGGTTTCGGATTGGCCACCGCGTCATAGCCATAGGCGGCGTCGAAAAGCTGTGCGACGCCCAGCGTAACCAGCGTCTTTTCCGCGCCGCTGGTCGAATCGTTGGTGGCGACGCCGAGCCGGTAGGCTTTCTTGTGAAGGACGCGAAGCGTCTCGACAATGCCTGGCAGCGCCACGGCCATTGCCGAACCCTTCATCGAGGTAATCTCGTTGAAATGCGCGACGGCGCTCATCTGGTCTTCGTCGGACAGCCGTGGAAACCACAATTCGACGACGTCGAGGTTTGAGCCGGACGCGAAGATCGAGTCGGGCTTGAAGCGCTTGGCGGCGAAATCGAAGCCCGCCGCGGCGAGCAGCCTGTCGGCCTTCCAGCGGTCGCCCTCGGCCGCTTCCATCGCCATGAAATCGGCGATGCCCAGCCAAGTCGCGTTGAAGTCGACAAGCGTTCCATCCTTGTCGAACAAAATTCCCTTGATGTCGCCCAAGCTTTTACTCCGATGCACGCAAATGGTGGATATGCCCCACTAGGCCAGCCGTCGAAGCGTCCCGCTTTGCGGCACTCTCCTTGCCTTCCACGACAGGCAGCAGTCCGGTCGCCAGTTCCTTGCCGAGCTCGACGCCCCACTGGTCGAAGGAATTGATGTTGAACAGCGTGCCTTCAACGAAGACGCGGTGCTCATAAAGCGCGATCAGCCGCCCGAACGTATGCGGATCAAGCTTCTTGTAGAGGATCGTCACCGAAGGACGGTTGCCGGAGAAGACACGGTGCGGAGCGATCCTGTCGACATCGGCAGGCTTCATGCCCTTGGCCAGCATCTGCGAGCGCGCTTCCTCAAGCGTGCGGCCCTTCATGAAGGCTTCCGACTGCGCCAGGCAGTTGGCGAGCAACAGATCGTGGTGATGCTTGAGATCGGGCTCGTGGCCGATCGCCGCGGCGAGGAATTCGACCGGAATGAAATCGGTGCCCTGGTGCAGCAACTGGAAGAAGGCATGCTGGCCGTTGGTGCCGGGCTCGCCCCAGACCAGCGGGCCGGTCGGCGTCGTCACCGCGCCACCGTCGAGGGTGACGCTCTTGCCGTTCGATTCCATGTCGAGCTGCTGCAAATAGGCCGGCAGCCTGGACAGCCGCTGGTCGTAGGGAATGACCGCGCGAGCGGGATATTTGCAGATCACCCGATGCCACCAGCCGATCAGCCCCAACAGCGCCGGCAGGTTCTTGCCCAGCGGCGCGGTGCGAAAATGTTCGTCCATTTCGTGGGCGCCATCGAGGAAGGCGCGAAAATTCCTCGGGCCGACGGCGATCATGACCGGCAGGCCGATCGCGCCCCAGACCGAATAGCGGCCGCCGACCCAATCCCAGAAGCCGAAGACGCGGTCGGCCTCGATACCGAACTTCGCCACCAGATCGAGAGCGGTCGAGACGGCGGCGAAGTGCTTGCCGACGGCTTTCTTGCCGAGCGCCTTCTCTATCCATCTGCGCGCCGTCTCGGCATTGGTCATCGTCTCGACCGTGGTGAAGGTCTTCGAAGCGATGATGAACAAGGTGGTTTCGGCGGAGAGGCCCTTCAGCGTGTCGTGGATGTGGGCACCGTCGATGTTGGACACGTAGTGCGCGCGCGGCCCGTCATGATAGGGTGCCAACGCCAGCGTCGCCATGGCCGGGCCAAGGTCGGAACCGCCGATGCCGATATTGACGATGTCGGTGATTGCCTTGCCGGTGGCGCCGGCCGCCTTGCCCGAACGCACGGCGTCGGCGAAGGCGCCCATGGCGTCGAGCACCGCGAGGACCTCTTTTTTCACATCCTGCCCGTCGAGTACCACGCCCTCGCCGCTGAGATTGCGCAGCGCCGTGTGCAGCACGGCGCGGCCCTCGGTGATGTTGATCTTCTTGCCCTCGAACATCGCGGCACGCCGGCCCTCGAGGTCGGCCGCTCCCGCCAGCTTCTCCAGCAGGTCCATCGTCCCGGCATCGACCGCGCATTTCGACCAGTCGAGCAGCAGGTCACCGTCGGTGACGGAGAACGTCTCGAAGCGCTTGGGATCGGCGGCGAAAACCTCGCGCATGCTGCCGGACAGGGTCGCGCGGTGATCGCGCAACGCGGCGAGCTGTTTTTGAAAGGACGATTGATCCACTGCCAAACTCCGAGCCTTAACATGTCATCACTAATGACCGGATGTTTCCGGCGCATGTCGTCGCGATACTGTATCGAGCCGAAATCCGTTCGTTTCAATGCGCGGGGATGCCGCACCGCATCACGGGGCGATGACGCATACGTCACGCCGGGATGACGCGTTGCGTCACGCTGGGATGGATCACTGGCATAAATCCCAGCGATCAGAAAAATTGATTGGCGCAACCCCTTGTGCCACCGTTACATTCGACTGGTCCAGCCAAGCAAAAAAAGCTGGCCATCGAGGAAACATCTTCCATGCCACAGCGAAACGATACGGCCATATGGTCTGGCCTGTTCCGGATTTCGGCGGAATCCGGCCAGACCTTGCAGGCACAGATCCGTCAGGCGATCGTCGCCGCCATCCTGGACCGGCAGATCGCCGCTTCGATGCCGCTGCCGTCCTGCCGGATCCTGGCTGAAAAGCTCGGCGTTGCCCGCGGCACCGTGGTGCTGGCTTTCCAGCAGCTGGTCGACCAGGGTTTCCTGGTGGCGCGCGAACGGCGCGGCCATTTCGTCAATCCCGACGTGCTGGCGACCCCAGCCAAGCCGCATCAGAAGGCGCCCGACCAGGCCAACGAGATCGACTGGAAGGCGCGCCGGCAGATAGCCGCCAGCGACATGCCACCGCCGGCCAAGCACGACAACTGGATCAAGTCGTCCTACCCCTTCGTCTACGGCCAGTTCGACCCGGCGCTGTTCCCGACCGCCGAATGGCGCGAATGCAACCGGATGGCGCTGGCCGTGCTCGAAATCCGCAACTGGGCCTCCGACATGGTCGACCGCGACGATCCGCTGCTGATCGAGCAGATCCAGGCGCGGCTGTTGCCACGGCGCGGCATCTTCGCCAATCCGGACGAGATCATCGTGACGCTCGGCGCCCAGAACGCGCTCTATATGCTGGCCACGCTGCTGATGACCAAGGGCTCGAAGGTGGCGATGGAGGATCCGGGCTATCCCGACGCGCGCTCGATCTTCCGGCTGGCGGGCGCCGATATCCAACCGGTTCCGGTCGACCAGTCGGGCATCGTAACCACTTCAATCCCCAATGATTCCGGTTTCGTCTTCGTAACGCCCAGCCATCATTGCCCGACCATGGTGCCGCTGTCGGGGGAACGCCGGCAGGACCTGCTTTCGCGGGCCAACCGCTACAACCAGATCATCATCGAGGACGGCTATGACAGCCAGCTCCTGGACGAGGCGCCGCAGCAGGCGCTGAAGAGCCTCGATCGTTCAGGCCGCGTCGTCTATGTCGGCTCGATGTCGAAGACGCTGGCTCCGGGCCTGCGGCTCGGTTACATCGTCGCCTCCGCCGGATTGATCTCAGAGCTCCGTGCGCTGCGTCGCTTCATACTGCGGCATCCGCCGGCCAACAACCAGCGCGCGGTGGCGCTGTTCCTGTCGCTTGGCCATCACGAGGCGCTGGTGCGGCGGCTGTCCTCCGCCTTCGACGAGCGCCGCAAGCGTCTGGTCCATGCGATTTCCGCTTTCCTGCCGGAGTGGCGTTCGACCGACTCGGCCGGCGGCACATCGCTCTGGCTCGAGGGGCCACGCGGCACCGATTCGCGCGGCCTGGCCGAGGCCGCCGCCTCGCGCAGCGTCATCATCGAGCCCGGCGACCGTTTCTTCGACCGCACCGAAAAGCCTTCGCGTTTCATGCGCTTGGGCATTTCCTCGATCGCGCTGCAGCACATCGAGCCCGGCATCCGCGAACTGGCGACGGCGGCGGGCCGCAGGCCAGCGGCGGCCTGACCCTTCTCCCGAACGGAGCCGTAACCGGCTCCGTTCCTTTGGAGAGGTCCTTTAGCACTCTGGCATATGCGACCAGGTCGGCTGGCCCATAGGCTGTGCCAATGCCGGCGGCATAGTCGAAGGATAAAGGGGACGAAGCAGGCCGATGGTGGACCAACCGCCGCCTCCCGCTTCGCAGCTAAAGGTGGAGTGCCTCGATGTCAGTGGCTCTTGAGAAGCCGGATTCGCCTGCAGATCAGCGTTCGCGGCGGTCCGGCGGGCGCGAAGCGCGCCGCGCCATGCGGGCGGCACCCCTTGCCGACGACATCAAGCCGGTGCGCGCCGGCCTCGAAGGCGGCAGCTATGGGCCACTCAGCGAAAACGACCGCGAGCGCATCCATGAGGCAGTGCTGACGCTGCTCGAGACGGTCGGCTTCGCCAACGCCATCCCCTCCTGCATCGAGGCGCTGACCACGGCCGGCGCCACCCATGGCGACGACGGCCGCATCCGCTTCCCCCGCGCGCTCGTCCTCGACACCATCAAGAAGGCGGCACGGCATTTCACCCTGCACGGCCAGGATCCGAAGCACGACATGCTGATCAAGGGCAAGCGCGTGCATTACGGCACGGCAGGGGCCGCCGTGCACCTGGTCGATGTCGAGAAGCGCGAATACCGCGAGTCGCTGCTGCAGGACATCTATGACGCCGCCCGTATCGTCGAAGGACTGGACAACATCCATTTCTTCCAGCGGCCGATGGTGCCGCGCGATATTCCCGATCCGCTCGATATGGATTTCAACACGCTCTACGCCTGCGTGATGGGAACGTCGAAACATGTCGGCACCTCGTTCACGGTGCGCGAGAACGTCAAGCCGGCGCTCGACATGCTTTACGCGATCGCCGGCGGCGAGGAGAATTTCCGGGCGCGGCCGTTCGTGTCGAATTCGAATTGCTTCGTGGTGCCGCCGATGAAATTCGCCGAGGACGCCTGCGGCGTGCTCGAAGCCTGTGTCGAAGGCGGTATTCCGATTCTTTTGCTCTCCGCCGGCCAGGCCGGTGCCACCGCTCCTGCGGCTATTGCCGGTGCGGTGGTGCAGGCGGTGGCCGAAGTGCTGGTCGGCCTCGTCTATGTCAACGCCATCAAGCCGGGGCATCCGGCGATCTTCGGCACCTGGCCGTTCGTGTCGGATCTCAGGACCGGCGCCATGTCGGGCGGATCGGCCGAGCAGGCGGTGCTGACCGCGGCCTGCGCGCAGATGGCGCAATTCTACGACCTGCCCGGCGGTTCGGCCGCAGGCATGACGGATTCGAAACTGCCCGATATCCAGTCCGGCTACGAGAAGGGCATCACCGACGTGATGGCCGGTCTTGCCGGCCTCAACCTTGTCTATGAATCGGCCGGCATGCATGCCTCGCTGCTCGGCTTCTGCCTGGAAAGCCTGATCATCGACAATGACATGCTCGGCCATTGCCTGCGCTGCGTGCGCGGCATCGAGGTGACCGACGAAGCGCTTTCGATCGACACGATCGCCGAGGTTTGCCTGAATGGACCGGGTCACTATCTCGGCAACGAGCAGACGCTGAAGCTGATGCAGACCGAATATTTCTATCCAGCCGTCGGTGATCGCTTTTCGCCGAAGGAATGGAACGAGAAAGGCAGGCCCGACATCCTGCAGCGGGCGATCATCGAGAAGAAGCGCATCCTCGCCGAGCGCTTCCCCCGCCATGTGCCGAAGATGATCGACGACAAGTTGCGCGCCCGCTTCGGCGACATGATCAAGCTGCCGCGCGGCAATATGGGCGGGTGAGCCCACCTCCCCGAGACAGTCAATCCGCGCTCAGCCCATAGCGTTCGACGACTTCGGCGCTGATCAGCTTGGCATGCAGCGTCATCAGCACGATTTGCGCATCGAAGCTGTCGCCGGCCTCCAGTGCCGCCTCGATCCGGCGCTCCGCGTCCAGCATGTTTTCACGACCATTGGACCGTTCGAACGCTTCCGGTCCGGCAATACAATAGCCAAACAGCCGCGCCACCGATGGATAGGCCTGCGGTGGCGGCTCGTCGGACCATTGATCCTTCATCAGATTGACGATGGTGAGTTTTACGCCCTCCGGCACAAGAGCGGGATGGAGGTCGACGCCGCGCAACGCGGCATCGAGTTGCCTGAGGTCGCTCGAGCGTCCGAACATTCCGAGGAAGCCTGGGGAAGAGCGCCGTCGGGCCATGATGTTTTATCCGTTTCCAGCCAATATGGTATCGCGCGCGCCCTTGTACACGCGCAGGCTGGGCGCGGCGAAGCGCCGGCTGCTCGCCGCCTCTATCCGCTCACGGCCAGCAACAAGACACCGGCGAGGACCGATCCCGCCAGCGTCGGCAGCATGCCGATCTTCAGCTTCAGGATGGCGATCATGGCGGCGCACGACAGCAGCGCCGCGCGCCAGTCGATTGATGCCAGCACCGGCACGTCCATTCCGAGACCCATGTTGCGCACGTCGCCGAAGATGACGTGCAAGGCGAACCATAGAGCGAGATTCATGATGACGCCGACGACGGCGGCGGTGATCGCACCGAGCGCCGCCGACAGCGCCTTGTTGCCGCGCAGCGCTTCGATGTAGGGCGCACCGAGGAATATCCAGAGGAAGCACGGGGTGAATGTGACCCACAGCGTGAGCAATGCCCCAAGCGACCCAGCAAGCAGCGGGCTCAGCGAACCCGAGTCGCGGAACGCCGCAAGAAAGCCGACAAACTGCAGAACCAGAATGAGCGGGCCGGGCGTGGTTTCTGCAAGCCCAAGACCATCGACCATCTCACCGGGCGCGAGCCAGCCAAAGGAGCCGACCGCTGCCTGCGCAACATAGGCAAGGACTGCGTAGGCGCCGCCGAAGGTGACGACCGCCATGATGCTGAAGAACCTGCCGATCTCACTCCACACGCTGGCGGATCCGGTGAGCGCCCAGATCAGAAGCACAGGCCCGAGCCAGATCGGCAGCCAGATCGCCAAAGTGCGCGGCGCATGCCATCTCGTCGGCCTGGTATGGGTCAGTTCACCGCGCACGAACATCAGGTCGACCGCGCCCTTGATATCGGGAGCATCGCCCTTGCCGTGTGCAGAACCGGAAAAAAGGTCCGGCGCAAAGCGGTTGCCGATCCAACCTGTCAGGCCCGCAAGCAGGATGATGAGCGGAAACGGCACATTCAATGCGTAGATAGCGATGAAGGCGGCGAGTGCGATCGACAGCATTGCCCGGTTCTTCAGGGCACGTCGTCCGATCCGGATCATCGCCTCGATGACGATCGCGAGCACGGCCGCCTTCACCCCGAAAAACAGCGCTTCCACAAGCGGCGCGTCGCCATACAGCGCATAAAGGGTGCTCAGGGCGAGCATCACAACCGCGCCCGGCACGACGAACAGGATGCCGGCGACCAGGCCGCCGAGCGTCCGGTGCAGCAGCCAGCCGATATAGACGGCAAGCTGCTGGGCTTCCGGACCGGGCAGCAGCATGCAGTAATTCAATGCATGCAGGAAACGCTGTTCGCCGATCCAGCGCCGCTCCTCCACCAGTTCCCTGTGCATGAGCGCGATCTGCCCGGCCGGCCCGCCGAAGGAGAGCAAGCCGATTCTCGCCCAGACCTTCACGGCCTCGCTGAACGTCGGCACCGCCGGCGCCAGGGCGGTCTCGCCCGTATTTTCGGAAGTCCCGATTTTGCCAGAAGCCCCCCTTTTGTCAGAAGTCCCCGTCTTGTCAGAAGTAAGGGCGCTCATGATGGTTTGCCCGCGCTTGGCCAGTTGTGCGTCTCCTCGGAGGCGTCGCGGCACCAGCGGAAAAACGCATCGTAAAGCAGCATGCCTGCCTGCAACTGTTCCAGATCGTCGCGAAACATCCGTGACAAGCCTAGCGAGGCAGCCAGGAAGCCGGCTGCCTGGGGAGCCAGATCGAGGTTCGCCGTATCGGCCGCGCGCACAATCATGGCGAGACGGTCGAGCGGCTCGGATTCGAGCCCGAACTCCTCGATCATCGTGTCGAAGGTGCAGCGTCCGCCCCGGTGCGACCAGAACACATCGTCGATGTCGAAAGGCACGGCCTGAAAGCGATCAGCGGCGGCCGCCACTTCGGCGGCCTCGACAAAGAGAAAGACCGCGCCCGGATCGATGAAACGCCGGATCAGCCAGGGACAGGCGATGCGATCGACCTTCGGGCGTGCCCGCGTCACCCATACGGTGCGGCCCTTTTCGTCGCGCGGCGGCATCTTGTCGGTGCGGACCAGGAGCCCCTTGGCATCGCGCCAGGCCTCGAACCCGCCTTCGAGGGATTCGGCGGCAATGCCCTCGTGCCGCAGCCACGCCGCCACGCCTTGCGAGAGCTTTTGGCCTTTTTGGCAGACGACCGCCACTCGGCTGCCGGCGAAGTCGGCCGCCCAGGCCGGGACGGTTTTGAAATCACGCCGGCTTGAGGCCGGCAACAGGCGCGGATCGGCGTTGTAATCATCGTCGACGCGAACATCGATGATTGCGGGCGCACCCGGCAGACCGATCAAACGGGACAATTGCGATACGGTGATAGCGGTTGTTGACGGCATGGCGTCCACCTCCTGAAAGAGAAGCTTGGACGCGAACGTTGGGCTGACGCCTCACGGGGTCGTCGCGATGCACCCCTTGCCATGATGGTGGATTTGTCGCGCGCGCTTGTCAAGCGTCATGCCTGGAGCAAACGATCGCCGCTTATCTCTGAGCAGCGACCTCGGCGGATCAGCCTGAATACCTGCCGTCAGGCATGAAGACGACGCTTGGTCCGGTCAAGCTGTCGTCGCTGTCTGCGGAAGGCGGGGCGAAGAAGCGCTCAATGATTGTCCCTCGGCACACCGCTGGTGTGCGCGACATCCTGGTATTTCACCGCCGGCTTCAGCACCATGCCGGCCGAAAACTGGTCGACCATGCCGCGCTGGATCTCCTGCCAGGGCGTCTGGTGCCTGGGATAGTGATAGCCGCCATTATTCTGCAGTTCGGCCCGGCGCCGCGTGATCTCGTCGTCGGTGACGAGGATATCGGCGGTGCCCTTGCGCAAATCGATGCGGACGCGGTCGCCGGTCTTGAGCAGCGCAAGCCCGCCGCCTATTGCCGCTTCGGGCGAAGCGTTGAGGATCGATGGCGAGCCTGACGTACCCGACTGGCGGCCGTCGCCAATGCAGGCCAGCGCGTGGATGCCCTTCTTGATGAGATAGGCCGGCGGCTGCATGTTGACGACCTCGGCGCCACCGGGATAGCCGATCGGGCCGGCGCCGCGCATGAACAGGATGGTGTGCTCGTCGATGCCTTGCGCCGGATCGTCGATGCGGGCGTGGTAATCCTCGGGCCCATCGAAGACCATGGCGTTGCCCTCGAAGGCCTCGGGGTCCTTCGGATTGGACAGATAGCGCTCGCGGAATTCCGGCGAGATGCCGCTGGTCTTCATGATCGCCGAATCGAACAGATTACCCCTGAGATTGATGAAGCCGGCATTGGCTTTCAATGGCTCCGCGACGGTGCGGATGACATCGGCATTCTCGTTGACCGCGCCCTTGCAATTGTCGCCCATGGTCTTGCCGTTGGCGGTCATGGCATCGGGATGAGGCAGCAATCCGGCCTTCATCAGTTCGGCGACTACCGCCGGCACGCCACCGGCATGGTGATAGTCCTCACCGAGATATTCGCCCGACGGCTGCAGGTTGACGATAAGCGGGATCTTGAGGCCGACCTTCTGCCAGTCGTCATTGTCGAGCGGCACGCCGAGATGGCGGGCAATGGCGTTGAGATGGATCGGCGCATTGGTCGAGCCGCCAATGGCCGAGTTGACGACGATGGCGTTCTCGAAGGCCTTCCGCGTCATGATATCGGACGGCTTCAGGTCCTCATGCACCATCTCGACGATGCGTTTTCCCGTCTCGTAGGAAATCTGGCCGCGCTCACGGTAGGGCGCCGGAATGGCCGCCGAGCCCGGCAGTTGCATGCCGAGCGCCTCGGCCAGCGAATTCATGGTGGTGGCGGTGCCCATGGTGTTGCAATAGCCGGTGGACGGCGCCGAGGAGGCGACGATGTCCATGAACTCGTCATAGCCGATCTCGCCGGCCGACAGGCGCTGGCGCGACTCCCAGACGATGGTGCCGGAGCCGGTACGCTTGCCCTTGTGCCAGCCATTGAGCATTGGACCGACCGAGAGCGCGATGGCCGGAATGTTGACCGTGGCGGCGGCCATGAGCAGCGCCGGCGTGGTCTTGTCGCAACCGATGGTGAGCACGACGCCGTCGAGCGGATAGCCATAGAGCACCTCGACCAGGCCGAGATAGGCAAGGTTGCGGTCGAGTGCCGCGGTCGGACGCTTGCCGGTTTCCTGGATCGGATGGCACGGGAATTCGAAGGGGATGCCGCCCATCGACACGATGCCCTCGCGCACGCGCTTGGCCAGTTCGATATGATGGCGATTGCAGGGCGACAGATCCGAGCCGGTCTGGGCGATGCCGATCAACGGCTTGCCCGACATCAGTTCGGCGCGCGTCAGCCCGTAGTTCAAATAGCGCTCGAGATAGAGCGCCGTCATGCCCGGATTGTCGGGGTTGTCGAACCACTCCTGCGAGCGAAATTTCTTCTTTCTGGTGAGGGCGCCGGCCATCATGGTCTCCGTATTTGTATGACAAATCGATATGGCAACACGCGGGAGCAAGCAAGAGGCACGTGCTGCCCGGACCCGGACTTTGGTGCGATGGACACGCAGCCAGCCCTGCGATACGGCTTCGGGCCTATCTTGTCCGGGAGATTTTTCAATGGCTTTGGTGATCGAAGGCGAGGAACGCATCGCCGCGCCCCTGCAGAAAGTGTGGGAAGCGCTGAACGATCCGGACATTCTGCGGCAAACCATTCCCGGCTGCCAGAGCCTCGAGATGAAGTCGAACACCGAGATGGCGGCGACGGTGGTGCTGAAGATCGGGCCGATCAAGGCGACATTCAACGGCGAAGTGACCTTGAAGAACCTCAAGCCGCCGCACTCCTACACGATCCAGGGCGAGGGCAAGGGCGGCATCGCCGGCTTCGCCAAGGGCGGCGCCGACGTGACGCTGACACCGGACGGACCGGAGACGACGGTGCTCAAATACGCGGCCAAGGCCGATGTCGGCGGCAAGATCGCGCAACTCGGCAGCCGGCTGATCGAATCGACCTCGAAGAAACTGGCGGGTCAGTTCTTTTCGGCGTTTGGCGAGAAGGTGGGCGCGGCTTAGGTTGCGCTTCGCTAGAACGACGCTTGGTTTATTCAGGGCGGCGCTGCCCCTCATCCGCCTGCCGGCACCTTCTCCCCGTATAGTGACGGGGAGAAGGGAACTGGCCGCAACCTTGGCGCTTCTCCTGCACCGCTGACAATTGGCGAAACCGTCAGTAACGGCTTCTTTCTCCCCGTCACTATACGGGGAGAAATGTCCGGCAGGACAATGAGGGGCGGCGCCGAACGAACGAAAAATTACTCAAATACGATGCTCGGCACCGCGGCTTCCGCAGCGCCGCGCTCTTCGTTGACCCGATCCCAGACTTTGCTGGCGATGTCGCGGTAGATTTTTGCTTCGGCGCCATCCGGTTTCGAGACGACCACTGGTGTGCCGGCATCCGAACTCTCGCGGATGCCCATTTCGAGCGGCACTTCGCCGAGGAAGGTGACGCCGAGACGCTCGGCCTCGCGGCGGGCGCCGCCATGGCCGAAAATGTCGTAGCGCTTGCCGGTGTCGGGGGCGATGAAATAGCTCATGTTCTCGACGATGCCCAGCAGCGGCACGTCGACCTTCTTGAACATGTTGAGACCTTTGCGCGCGTCGATCAGCGCCAGGTCTTGCGGCGTCGAAACGATGACGGCGCCGGCCAGCGGCACCTGCTGGGCCATGGTGAGCTGAGCGTCGCCGGTGCCGGGCGGCATGTCGACGACGAGCACGTCGAGCGGTCCCCACTCGACCTCGCGCAGCATCTGCGTCAGCGCCGACATCACCATCGGCCCACGCCAGATCATCGGCGTTTCCTCGTCGACGAGGAAGCCCATCGACATCACCTTCAGGCCGTAATTCTGCATGGGTTTCAGGATCTTGCCGTCGACGGTCTGCGGCCGGCCGTGGATGTTGAGCAGCCGCGGCATGGATGGGCCGTAGATGTCGGCATCGAGCACGCCGACCCTCAGGCCGTTGGCGGCGAGTCCGAGCGCGATATTGACGGCGGTGGTCGATTTGCCGACGCCGCCCTTGCCGGAGGCCACCGCAATGATCGCCTCGATGCCGGGCACGCCGCGCTTGCCGTGGCTGTGCGAGGCGGGCGCCTGAGGCGCCGGCCGCGTGGGTGCGGCCGGCGGCACGGGCCTCGGTGCGGGCCGCGATGGAACAGGGGCCTCCATGCCGCCACCCTTCTTTTCCGCCGTCAGCGCGACCACGGCGCCCGCGACACCGGGAATCGCTTTCACCACCCGTTCGGCGGCGGCGCGCAGCGGCTCCATTTCCTGGGCGCGGGCAGCAGGGACGGTAATGGAGAAAAAGACCTTGGCGTCGGCGATGAAAATCTCGGAAACCATGCCAAGGTCGACGATATTGCCGGTGAAGTCCGGCCCGTTGACCGTCTTCAGGCGCTCGGTGACGATTTCCTTGGTGACGTTTTCCTGGAGGGCAGGCATCAGCTTTTTCCTCTGCTTTTGCGCATGAGATAATGCAGTTCCCGAGCAGAACCAAGCGGCGGAACGACACGCCGGGTAGCGTGCGCCCAAAAACCTGCATTGGCTTGTAGGGTTTTGCGGAAACCGAACGTCCTTGGGAAAGACGCACGCCGATCATGCAGGCAGCGGTCGCCAGAAGACGATGCGGCCCTATTTCCTGCATGGCTTTCGGACGTGCCTCGGCAAGGAAGGAGACTGTCATGCTCGCAAACAGCAACGCAACGGCCAACCTCGCGGTGAAGGACCTGGCAAAGGCCAAGGCCTTCTACCAGGACATTCTGGGTTTGACGGAGGTTCACAATGAGGGTGGCGAACTGATCGTCTACAAAAGCGGCGATACCAGCATCAATGTGTACCATTCGGAATTCGCCGGCACGAACAAGGCGACGGCAGTGACCTGGATGGTCGGCGACGAGATTGGCGAGGTCGTCAAGGCCCTGAAATCAAAGGGTGTTGTTTTCGAGCACTATGAGATGCCGGGTCTGACGATGGAAGGCGATATCCACGTCGGCTACGGCATGAAGGTCGCATGGTTCAAGGACCCGGACGGCAACATCCTGAACCTCGTGGACAGGTAGATTGCATCGTGATCTTGCAGGCGGCGCCGGCATCGTCTGGCGCAGTCACGCCACGCCGGTTAGAGCGAGTCACCGGTTTTTCTCGAAACCGGTGACTCGCTCTAACCATTTGTTTTGGCGCATTTATGCGGACGCCAATGATTCCATTTGGCTGCAAAATGCTCTAGCTTGCGGTCATGATCGACAAGCTGGAATTCTTCATCGCGCTGGCCAGGGAGGAGCATTTCGGGCGAGCGGCGGAGCTGTGCGGCGTTACCCAGCCGACCCTTTCGGCCGGGATCAAACAGTTGGAAGGCCAGCTCGGCGTGATGCTGGTGCTGCGCGGCTCGCGCTTCCAGGGGCTGACGCCGGAAGGCAAACAGGTGCTGGTGTGGGCGCGCCGCATCGTCGGCGACAGCCGTACCATGAAGGAAGAAATGCGGGCGGCGCGCCACGGCCTTTCCGGCCGCATCCGCATCGCCGCTATCCCGACCGCACTTGCCATGGTGGCGCGGCTGACGACGCCGTTTCGCGAAAAGCATCCGGGCGTCACCTTCTCGGTGCTGTCGCGGACCTCGATCGAGGTGCTGTCGCTGCTCGGCAATTTCGACATCGACGCCGGCATCACCTATCTCGACAACGAGCCACTGGGCCGGGTGACCAGCGTGCCGCTCTATGACGAGCGCTATCAACTGATCACCGCCGTCGGAAACCCCTATTCCGACCGCGACAAAGTGACATGGGCCGAGATCAGCCAGTTGCCGCTCTGCCTTTTGACGCCGGACATGCAGAACCGCCGCATCATCGACCAGCATCTGGCCGAAGCCGGCGTTCAGGTGCGGCCGACGCTCGAATCCAATTCGATGATCGTTTTGTTTTCCCATATCCGGACCGGCAAATGGTCGTCGATCATGCCGCTCAACCTTGCCGAAACATTCGGTTTTTCCGAGCCGATCCGGGCCATTCCAATCGTCGAGCCGGATGCCAGCCACACAGTCGGGCTGGTGGCCACGCCGCGCGAACCGCACACGCCGCTGGTTTCGGCGCTGCTGGACGAGGCGATGGCGCTGGCGGACGATTTCCGCGCCCAGCGCTAGGCTACACAATGTGTGCTGAGACGGCTTGATAGAAGATTTCTATCGAGCGACGAAACAGCTTTATTGATTCCGCGGGTTTCCTCTGATTTTGTAACGACTTAGCGATAAATCGCTATCGACCAGGGAGGGCGCTGCATGACGATGCAGCTTGCAAGTACCGAGATCGCGTCGCGCACGGCGGCGATCATCCAGGAGCTGAAAGGTTTCGAAGGCCCGCTGCTGCCGATCCTCCACGGCATCCAGGAAGAGTTCGGCCATGTGCCGCAGGATGTGTTGCCTGTCATCGCCGAGGCGCTGAACATCTCCAGGGCCGAGGTGCACGGCGTCGTCAGCTTCTATCATGATTTCCGCGCTCGTCCGGCCGGCCGGCACGTGCTCAAGCTCTGCCAGGCGGAAGCCTGCCAGTCGATGGGTTCCGACGCCGTCGCCGCCAAGCTCAAGCAGTTGCTCGGCATCGGTTTCCACGAGACCACCCGCGACGGTTCGGTGACGCTGGAACCGGTCTATTGCCTCGGGCTTTGCGCCTGCGCGCCGTCGGCGATGCTGGACGGCGAGGTGATCGGGCGGCTCGATGACGAAAAGCTCGACGAGATCGTCGCGGAGGTACGCTCATGATCCCGCGCATCTATATTCCCGGCGATTCCGGCGCGCTGGCGCTCGGCGCGGAAAAGGTCGCCAAGGCGATCGCCAGGGAACTCGCCGAACGCGGTGTCGAGGCCAAGATCGTGCGCAACGGTTCGCGCGGCGCCTATTTCCTCGAGCCGATGGTGGAAGTGGCGACCGCCAATGGCCGCGTCGCTTATGGACCGGTGAAACCCACCGATGTGAAAAGCCTGTTCGACAGCGGCTTCCTCACCGGCGGCCATCACAAGCGCTGGCTGGGCGCCCCGGACAAAATCCCGTTCCTGGCCAAGCAAACGCGGCTGACCTTCGCGCGCTGCGGCATCAACGACCCGCTGTCGCTCGATGCCTACAAATCGCATGGCGGGTTGAAGGGGCTGCAGAACGCGGTGGCCATGGCGCCAGCCGACATCGTCAGCCAAGTCACCGCATCCGGCCTGCGCGGCCGTGGCGGCGCCGGCTTCCCGACCGGCATCAAATGGAAGACGGTGCTCGATACGGCGGGCGACCGCAAATACATCGTCTGCAACGCCGACGAAGGCGACAGCGCCACATTCGCCGACCGCATGATCATGGAGGGCGATCCCTTCGTGCTGATCGAGGGCATGGCAATCGCCGGTATCGCCACCGGCGCGACCAAGGGTTTCGTCTATATCCGCTCGGAATATCCGCATGCCGTGGCGACGATGAACAAGGCCGTCGCGATCGCCCGCAAGGCAGGCGTGCTCGGCGTCAATGTGCTGGGCTCGCCCAACGCCTTCGACATGGAAATCCGCGTCGGTGCCGGCGCCTATGTCTGCGGCGAGGAAACCTCGCTGCTCAACAGCCTGGAAGGCAAGCGCGGTGTGGTGCGCGCCAAACCGCCGCTGCCGGCCATTCAGGGGCTTTTCGGCAAGCCGACGGTGATCAACAACGTCATCTCGCTGGCCTCGGTGCCTGTTATCATGGACAAGGGTGCGGCCTTCTACAAGGATTACGGCATGGGCCGCTCGCGCGGCACGATCCCGATCCAGATCGCCGGCAACGTCAAGCATGGCGGCCTGTTCGAGGCGGCCTTCGGCATGACGCTGGGCGAGATCGTCGACGACATCGGCGGCGGCACGGCGACCGGTCGCCCGGTCAAGGCGGTGCAGGTCGGCGGACCGCTCGGCGCCTATTTCCCGCGCGCGCTGTTCGACACGCCGTTCGACTACGAGGCCTTCGCCGCCAAGGACGGGCTGATCGGCCATGCCGGCATCACCGTGTTCGACGACACCGCCGACATGTTGAAGCAGGCGCGCTTCGCCATGGAGTTCTGCGCCATCGAAAGCTGCGGCAAGTGCACGCCTTGCCGCATCGGTTCGACACGCGGCGTCGAGACCATCGACAGGCTTGCAGCCGGCATCGAGCCGGAGAAGAACCTCGCTCTGGTCACCGACCTCTGCAACACGATGAAGTTCGGATCGCTGTGCGCGCTGGGCGGCTTCACGCCCTACCCGGTGATGAGCTCGATCACCCATTTCCCCGAGGATTTCAAGCCGGCGCCGACGCGCGTGGCTGCTGAATAGGAACTGGCAGATGAACATCAAGGCCGACTTCCCATCACTCATCGAAGAGATCGACTTCGGGACCCCGCAATCCAATGCGGAAAGGCAGGTCACGCTGACCGTCGACGGCCGCAGCATCACCGTCCCGGAAGGCACGTCGATCATGCGTGCGGCGATGGAAGGCGGGGTCGAAATCCCGAAGCTCTGCGCCACCGACATGCTGGATTCGTTCGGTTCGTGCCGTGTCTGCCTCGTCGAGATCGACGGGCGCGGCGGTACGCCGGCGTCCTGCACGACGCCGGTTGGCGACGGCATGGTGGTGCGCACGCAGTCCGAACGGCTCGATGCCATTCGCCGCGGCGTCATGGAGCTTTACGTCTCCGACCATCCGACCGGCTGGAACGAGACGGCCGGAACCGGCGCCAGCGAGTTCGACGCGGTGGCCAAGTCGGTCGGCCTGACCGAGAACCGTTTCGGCGTCGAGGGCCGCAACCACGTCAAGCAGGAGAATGGGGTCGCGCCCGGCCATGGCTCGCTGGCGGTCGACTATATCGCCCGCGACGAATCCAATCCCTATTTCACCTATGATCCGGCGCAATGCATTGTCTGCTCGCGTTGCGTGCGGGCCTGCGAGGAGGTGCAGGGCACCTTCGCGCTGACCATCGAGGGCCGCGGTTTCGAATCGCGCATGGTCGCCGGCATGCACGAGGATTTCATCGCTTCCGAATGCGTGTCCTGCGGCGCCTGCGTGCAGGCCTGCCCGACCGATGCGCTGCGCGAGAAAACGGTCCTTGCCAAGGGCCTGCCGGAGCGCTCGGCCGTCACCACCTGCGCCTATTGCGGCGTCGGCTGCTCGTTCAAGGCCGAGGTGAAGGACGACGAGGTCATCCGCATGCTGCCCTACAAGGAGGGCAAGGCGAACCACGGTCATTCCTGTGTGAAGGGCCGTTTCGCTTACGGCTATGCCACCCACAAGGACCGCATCCTGTCGCCGATGATCCGGGAAAAGATCAGCGATCCCTGGCGGGAGGTAAGCTGGGAAGAGGCGATCGCTTATACGGCCAAGGAATTCCGCCGTATCCAGTATCAGTACGGACGCACCGCGATCGGCGGCATCACCTCCTCGCGCTGCACGAACGAGGAGACCTATCTCGTCCAGAAGCTGGTGCGGCAGGGCTTCCGCAACAACAATGTCGACACCTGCGCGCGCGTCTGCCATTCGCCGACCGGCTACGGGCTCGGCCAGACCTATGGCACTTCGGCCGGCACGCAGGATTTCGACTCCGTCGACTATACCGACGTCGCCGTGGTCATCGGCGCCAATCCGGTTTCGGCCCATCCGGTGTTCGCCTCGCGGCTGAAGAAGCGGCTGCGCCAGGGCGCCAAGCTGATCGTGCTCGATCCGCGCCGCACCGAGATGGTCAAGTCGGCGCATATCGAAGCCGCCTATCACCTGCCGCTGAAGCCCGGCACCAATGTGTCGGTGCTGACGGCGCTGGCGCATGTCATCGTCACCGAGGGTCTGTTCAACGAAGCCTTCATCCGCGAGCGCTGCGACTGGGCGGAGTTCCAGGACTGGGCCTCTTTCGTCGCCCTGCCGGAAAACAGCCCCGAGACCGTCGGCAAGCTGTCGGGCGTCGATCCCGAACTGATCCGGGGCGCGGCGCGTCTCTACGCCACCGGCGGCAACGGCGCGATCTATTACGGCCTCGGCGTGACGGAACACAGCCAGGGTTCGACCACGGTGATGGCGATCGCCAACCTGGCCATGGCCACCGGCAATATCGGCCGGCCGGGCGTCGGCGTGAACCCGCTGCGCGGCCAGAACAACGTGCAGGGCTCATGCGACATGGGCTCCTTCCCGCATGAATTGCCGGGCTATCGCCACATCTCCGGCGAAGCCGTGCGCGACATCTATGAGAGCCTGTGGGGGGTGAAACTCGACGACGAGCCGGGCCTGCGCATCCCCAACATGCTGGATGCCGCCGTCGACGGGACCTTCAAGGGCCTCTACATCCAGGGCGAGGACATTCTGCAGTCCGACCCCGATACCAAGCATGTCGCGGGCGGTCTTGCGGCGATGGAATGCGTCGTCGTGCATGATCTCTTCCTCAACGAGACCGCGAACTACGCGCATGTGTTCCTGCCGGGCTCGACCTTCCTCGAGAAGGACGGCACCTTCACCAATGCCGAGCGCCGCATCAACATGGTGCGCAAGGTTCTGGCGCCGAAGGCGCGCTACGCCGACTGGGAGGCGACGCAGGAGCTTGCCCGCGCGATCGGACTGGACTGGAACTACCAGCATCCTTCCGAGATCATGGACGAAATCGCCAAGACGACGCCGAGCTTCGCCAACGTCTCCTTCGATCTGCTCGACCGTGTCGGATCGGTGCAGTGGCCCTGCAACGAAAAGGCGCCGCTCGGCACCCCGATCATGCATGTCGATGGTTTCGTGCGCGGCAAGGGCAAGTTCATCCGCACCGAATATGTGGCGACGGACGAACGGACCGGGCCGCGCTATCCGCTGCTGCTCACCACCGGCCGGATCCTGTCGCAGTACAATGTCGGCGCGCAGACGAGGCGCACCGAGAATGTGATGTGGCACGCCGAGGACCGGCTGGAGATCCATCCGCACGACGCCGAGAACCGCGGCATCCGCGAAGGCGACTGGGTGCGGCTGGCGAGCCGTTCCGGCGAGACGACGCTGCGCGCGCTGATCACCGACCGGGTGTCACCGGGCGTCGTCTACACGACGTTCCATCACCCCGACACGCAGGCGAATGTGATCACGACCGACTTCTCGGACTGGGCAACCAACTGCCCGGAATACAAGGTCACCGCCGTGCAGGTGACGCCGTCCAACGGTCCGACCGACTGGCAGAGGGACTATAACGAGCAGGCCCGCCAGAGCCGGCGCATCGCCCCGCTGGAAGCGGCGGAGTAGTCTTGGCCGCGCGCCGCAAAGCAACGACGCAGATATCGCGGCTGGCACACCGCGCCAGCGGCACCACGGCCGCGAACCGCATGGTGCCGGAGGAGACGCCGGTGGCGTTCTCCTTTGCCGGCACGACGCATGCGGTGATGATGGCGAGCCCGGCCGATTTCGAGGATTTCGCGCTCGGCTTCTCGCTCACCGAAGGCATTATCGCCGCTCCGGAGGAGATCGAAGCGATCGAGGTCGAATATCTCGGCGCCGGCATCGATATCCAGATCCGCTTGAGGGACAAGGCCAACACGCGCTTCGAGGCGCGGCGCAGACGGCTCGCCGGCCCCGTCGGCTGCGGGCTATGCGGCATCGAATCGATCGAGGAAGCGATGCGTTCGGTCGATGCGGTCGGTGCGTCGAAGCTTACGCTCGAAGCCAACGATATCGTGCGTTCGGTCAAGCTCTTGTCGAAAGTGCAGCCGCTGCACACGGAGACGGGAGCCGTGCATGCCGCCGGCTTCTACGTACCCGGCAAGGGCATCGTGATGGCGCGCGAGGATGTCGGCCGCCATAATGCGCTGGACAAGCTGGCCGGAGCGCTGGCGAAGGCCGACATCGCCGGCGTGTCGGGCGCGGTCGTGGTGACGTCGCGCGTGTCGGTGGAGATGGTGCAGAAGACGGCCGCCATCGGCGCCGCCATCATCATTGCCGTTTCGGCGCCGACCGCCCTTGCCATCCGCACGGCCGAGGCCGCCGGGATGACACTGGTGGCGCTGGTGCGAGGCGATGATTTCGATATTTTCACCCACCCGAACCGGGTGGTTTGCGGAGTTGCCAAGCATGTCGCATGACGAGGACCACATCACCAGCACCAGGGAAAAGCTGGTGCGCATGGCCAACCAGATCGCGGCCTTTTTCCATTCCAAACCGCGCGAGGAAGGCATGGCCGGCGTGGCCGAGCATATCAACAAGTTCTGGGAGCCGAGGATGCGGCGGCAGTTGTTCGAGATGCTGGACAGCGGCAACGAGAATTTCGATGAGCTCGTGGTGGCCGCTTCGACCAGGATCAAGCGGCCCAAGACGCCCGAACAGGCCGACATGAGCCTCGGCTACACCCAGCCTACGCAGGCCGAGAGCGCGGCCCCACTGAAATAGCCTTGAAACCCCCTCCCGGCCGCCAGAGGTCTTATATTCCAGCCCTCTAAAGTTTGGCTGCCGCAAACGGCTTGGCTCTGCTATGGTTGACGACAAGAAATCGTCTGGCCGGGCGGGGTGGTTGCGTGAGGCCGATCGAGACCAGATATGCCCGTAGCGGTGACGTGCGGATCGCCTATCAGGTGGTCGGCCAGGGCTCGTTCGATCTCGTTCTCGTGCCGGGCTTCATCTCCAATCTCGATCTGCACTGGGAAGACGAGGGCTACAGCCGGTTGTTGAAGCGGCGCTTTTGATCATCAATCGCCCGACACTGAAGGCGGGCACATGGAGGAGAAAATGCTGACCAAGACTCAAGCAGTGGATGGCGCGGCGATCAAGAAGGCGATCGAAGGCCGTGATGGAAAGATGCTGGCGAGCTTCTATGCCGACGACGCGCTGGTGCGGGTGATCGACCGCAACAACCCGCCGAGCAAGCCGCGCGAAATCCGCGGACGTGCGGCGATCAGCACGTTCTGGGATGACATCTGCAGCCGGGCGATGACCCACAAGGTCGACACCACCATCGCCAACGGCGACAGCCTGGCCTTCACCCAGGCCTGCGCCTATCCGGACGGCACGAAGGTGTTCGCCGCCGCGATGCTCGAGCTCAAGGGCGGACGGATTGCGCGGCAGACTGTCGTGCAGGCCTGGGACGAGTAGATCAACCACGGAGCCTTCCATCCCGATCGAATCGGGATGGGGGCCCATTCAGTGTTGGAGCATGATCTTCCCGAAAACCGCATTCCACTTTTTACTTCGCTGACCTTCGGTTCGGAATCAGGCTCTGGCCGCAACAAGGGAGGAGAACCAACATGTTCAGCGCCAGATGGCAGATCGACGCCAAGTTCGGACACAAGCAGACCGTGCTCGAGCTGTTGAAAAAATGGGAGCGCGAGATCGGCTCGCAAGTCGGCATCGCCGAGCTGGAGTTCCAGATCATGACCGGATCGATCGGCGCGCGGGAGGCGACGGTCGAGTCGCATCACCAGGTCGAAAGCCTGGCGCAGTTGGAAGAGTTCTTCGCCAAGATCGGCAAGATCGACGCGCACGCCAAATGGGGCAAGGAGATGGAGCCCTATGTCGTGTCGGGCACCAGCCTGTGGAACATCTATCGCATTGTGGAGTAGCGCCACGACCGGCGCCCGGCCTTCCGCTATGGTTCCGGGCGTTCGTCGTTTGAAAAGCCAAATCGTTGGCTTTTCATCCGCTACGCGGACCACTCCTCACCCGTGCGCAACCATCACATGCCGCACGGCGGTGTAGTCCTCGAGTGCATAGAGCGACATGTCCTTGCCGTAGCCGGACTGTTTCAGCCCGCCATGCGGCATCTCGTTGGTCAGCATGAAATGGGTGTTGATCCAGGTGCAGCCATATTGCAGGCGGGCGGCGGTCGCCATGGCGCGCGAAACGTCCTTCGTCCACACCGATGACGCCAGGCCGTAGTCGCTGTCATTGGCCCAGTTCACGGCTTCGTCGACTTCCGAGAAGCGGGTGACCGAGACGACCGGCCCGAACACTTCGCGGCGCACGATCTCGTCTTCCTGCAAGGCGCCGGCGACGACGGTCGGCTGGTAGAAGAAGCCGGAGCCCTCGCCCGGCTTGCCGCCGGTGGTGATCTCGATGTGCTTCAGCTCGGAGGCGCGCTCGACGAAGCTCGACACACGGTCGCGCTGGCGGCGGGAAATCAGCGGCCCGATCTCGTTTTCGGTGTCGTCCGGGCGGTTATACTTGATGGTCGAGACGGCCGAGGAGAGATCGGCGACCAGCCTGTCGTAGATCTTCTTGCCGGCATAGATGCGGCAGGCGGCGGTGCAATCCTGGCCGGCATTGTAGTAACCAAAGGCGCGCAGGCCGTTGACGACCGCGCCGAGATCTGCGTCGTCGAAGACGATGACCGGGGCCTTGCCGCCAAGCTCGAGATGCGTGCGCTTGACCGATTTGGCGGCGGCCTGCAGCACTTTCTTGCCGGTGGCGACGTCGCCAGTGATCGAGATCATGTTGACCTTGGCGTGGTTGATCAGCGTGTTGCCGACGCTGTCACCACGGCCGAGCACGACATTGACGACGCCTTCGGGCAGGATTTCCGCCAGGATCTTCGCCAGCTTCAGCGCCGTCAGGGGCGTCTGCTCGGACGGCTTGAAGACGACGGTGTTGCCGCCGCCGATGGCCGGCGCCAGCTTCCAGGCCATCATCATCAGCGGATAGTTCCAGGGCGCGATCGAGGCGACGATGCCGATGGCGTCACGACGGACCATCGAGGTGTGACCGGGCAGATATTCGCCGGCGGCCACACCTGGCATAGAGCGGACGGCGCCGGCAAAGAAGCGATAGCAGTCGACGATCGCCGGGATCTCGTCATTGAGCACGGCATTGATCGGCTTGCCGCAGTTCAGCGCTTCGAGTGCTGCAAATTCCTGGGCCTCGGCCTCGATGCGGTCGGCGATCTTCAGCAGGTAGCCCGAACGCTGCGCCGGCGTGGTGCGCGACCAGGTGACGAAGGCCTTTTCCGCCGCCAGCACCGCCGCCTCGATCTGCGCCTGGCTGGCCTCCGGCAGGTTGAGGATGGTCGCCCCGGTCTTCGGATTGAGGATCGGCTCCTCGGTTTCGGTGCCCTTCTCGAATTTCGAGCCGATCAGCATCTTCGTGTCCATGGACATCTCTCCCTTTATGAACTCTCTTGTTCATTGCTTGGGTTATTTGCCCGAACCGGCGATCTGGTCGCCGTCGCGGGTCAGGTAATAGGCAAGAAGGATGGGCAGCAGCGTCACCAGCACCACGACCATGGCGACGACGTTGGTGACCGGACGCTGACGCGGACGGATCAGTTCCTCCAGCATCCAGATCGGCACAGTCTGCTGCTGGCCGGCGGTGAAGGTGGTGACGATGACTTCATCAAAGGAAAGAGCAAAAGCCAGCATGCCGCCGGCAAGAAGTGCCGTGGCGATGTTGGGCAGCACGACATGCCGGAAGGTCTGGAAGCCGTCGGCGCCAAGATCCATCGAGGCCTCGATCATCGAGCCGGTGGTGCGGCGGAAACGGGCGACCGCATTGTTGTAGACGACGACCACGCAGAAGGTGGCGTGGCCGAGCACGATCGTCCAGAACGAGAACGGAATGTCGGCCAGCGAAAAGGCCGAGCGCAGCGCGATGCCGGTGATGATGCCGGGCAGCGCGATCGGCAGGATGACCAGCAGCGAAATGGTTTCGCGGCCGAAGAATCTTGTCCGCGACACGGCGGCCGCGCAGAGCGTGCCGAGCACCAGGGCGATCGCGGTCGAGATGGCGGCGACGCGGACCGACAGCGACAGCGCTTGCCATACGTCCGGCCGGTTCCAGGTGACGGCGAACCATTGCGTGGTCAGCCCGGGCGGCGGCCAGACGAAGCTCTTCTCCTCCGTGGTGAAGGCGTAGACGAAGATCAGCAGGATCGGCAAATGCAGGAACAGCAGGCCGACGGTGGCGGCGATCTTCAGGCCGAGGGGAGCGGATTGACCGCGGTCAGAGCGCATCGAAGGCCCCCATGCGCTTGGCGCCCCAGAGGTAGAAGCCCATGATGACGATGGGCACCACGGTGAAGGCGGCGGCGAGCGGGATGTTGCCGGCGGTACCTTGCTGCGAATAGACGGCCTGACCGATGAACAGGCGCGAGGTGCCGATGATCTGCGGGATGATGTAATCGCCGAGCGTCAGCGAGAAGGTGAAGATCGAGCCGGCGACGATGCCAGGCAGCGCCAGCGGGAACAGCACGTTGCGGAAGGTCTGGCCGGGCGAAGCGCCGAGGTCGGACGAGGCCTCGACCAGATTGCCGGGCACGCGCTCAAGGGCGGCCTGCACCGGCAGGATCATGAAGGGCAGCCAGACATAGACGAAGACGATGAAGGTGCCGGTGGCAGAGACCGAGAGCGAGTTGCCGCCGACAACCGGCAGCGACAGCCAGCCATCGAGCAGCCACAGAAGGTGCAGCTTGGCGAGCAACCAGGTGAGGATGCCTTCCTTGGCAAGGATCAGCTTCCAGGCATAGATCTTGACCAGATAGCTCGACCATAGCGGCAACATGACGCCGAGATAGAACAGCGCCTTCCAGCGGCCGCGCGCATAGCGCGCCGCGTAGTAGGCGATGGGGAAGGCGATGATCGCAGAGGCCAGCGTGACCAGGGCGGCCATCGTCACCGTGCGCAGGATGATGTCGAGATTGGCGGCCTGCAACAGGTCGCCATAGGTCTTCAGCGTGAACTCGCGGTTGATGAGGCCGGAGAACTCGTCGATCGAAAAGAAGCTCTGCAAAAGCAGCGCGAACAGCGAGCCGATATAGACGATGCCGAGCCACAGAACCGGCGGCACCAGCATCAGCAACAGCAGGAATTGCGGCCGGCGCCAGAAAAGATCCGACAGCGCGCCGCGCAGGCCGCCGCTGCCCGGCAGGATGGCGGGAGCGGGATTTGCCTGGGTCGCGGTCAGAGTCATGGTTTCTTCGACAGGTCGCGTTCCTTCGCGCCCCCCTCTGTCCTACCGGACATCTCCCCCACGAGGGGGGAGATTGGCTTTCGCCTCGACTTTCGCCAATCGCCAACGTTGCAGGATGCTCGGTGCGGCTGAAACCGCCGATCTCCCCCCTTGAGGGGGAGATGTCCGGCAGGACAGAGGGGGGCGCCGTAGAGCGCCTTGTCAGCCCGGTTGGCCACACCTGCTTCGGGCGCCATCATGCCGGCTCGTCCATCAGGTGCAAATGCTCGCGGTTGAAGGTGAGCGTGACCGCCTCGCCTTCCCTGGGCAATTTCGCACCGGCCGGCACGATGGCGTGCAGCCTCAACCCATCGGCATCGAGCGCCAGTCTTGTCGTGGCGCCGAGATAGTTGGTCGAGACCAGGCGGGCGGAAACGCCGTCACCCTTCGCAGCCCGGCCGACGCGGATGGATTCGGGGCGCAGGCTGCCCCAGCGATGCTGGCCGGAATAACGCTGGACGAAATCCGGCGGCAGGACATTGGAGGAGCCGACGAAATCGGCGACGAAGCGGGTCTTCGGCCGCTGGTAGATGTCTTCCGGCGTGCCGATCTGCATGATCCTGCCGTCGTTGAAGACGGCGACCCGGTCGGCCATCGACAGCGCCTCGCCCTGGTCGTGGGTGACGAAGACGAAGGTGATACCGAGCGCCTTCTGCAGCGATTTCAGCTCTTCCTGCATGTTCTCGCGCAGCTTGAGGTCGAGGGCCCCGAGCGGCTCGTCGAGCAAAAGCACCCTGGGCTGATTGACCAGCGCGCGGGCAAGCGCGACGCGCTGACGCTGGCCGCCGGAGAGCTGACCCGGTCGACGCGCGCCATAGCCGGGAAGCCTGACCAGCGACAGCGCCTCTTCCGCCGCCTTCCGCCGCTCGGGCTTGCCGACGCCCCTGACCATCAAACCGTAGGCGACGTTGTCGAGCACGTTGAGGTGCGGGAACAGCGCATAGTCCTGGAACACGGTGTTGACATTGCGGCGATAGGGCGGGACGCCTTCGGCGCGTTCGCCGAAGATCGAGATCGAGCCTGACGTCGGCTGCTCGAAGCCGGCGATCAGGCGCAGGCAGGTCGTCTTGCCGGAGCCCGACGGGCCGAGCATGGCGAAGAATTCACCCGGCACGATATCGAGATCGACCGCATCGACGGCGCGAACGCTGCCGAAATGGCGCGAGACTTTCTGGAAGGAAACGGCTGATATCATGGGCTGTCCTGATCTGTCAGGCTCATCAAATTCAGGCGACGGTGCTGCCCCTCATCCCCTGCCGGGACCTTCTCCCCGTATAGTGACGGGGAGAAGGGG
>NZ_CAAF010000001.1 GCF_000359125.1 Mesorhizobium sp. STM 4661
CGAAGACGAGCTGCATTTTCTCCTGCGGCTGTTTTCAATTAAACCTGAGGCTTTCTGGCTTCTTGGCAGCTACGGCGGGGAGACTCGCCCCCGAGATATTCGATGCTGGAGAGAATTCACGGCGGTAACTACTCCCCGGACCTTGGGTCATGTGAAAGGAGATGAGTGCGACCTCCACGCCGGCTGCCGTCAGCCGCTCGTCGGAAACTGCGATTGTGGGCGGTTGCCATGGTGTACTAGAAATATCGACGCTCGATGTGCCATCCGGATATGCAGATGACCTCCTTCTCGAACTCTCGATTGCGGACGCGCTACAATCACCCTGATCCAGCGGGTCAAAAAAGGCGCCCTGCCGGCGGGGAGGTACACCGGCAGGGCGCGCCGCACAAACGTCCTGGTCGTTGGGCAACACGACAGCGGCGGCAGAACTGATTTGGTTACCGGTTGCGATCAAAGTCATCCGAAGCATGCTTAGAATCTGACGGCTTGAAGTTTAGCAGTTTCAGTCGGCTCGGCGCGAAATGCGCTGTCAACCCGTCCTCATCAATGGGACACCAATGGTGACCTGTCCTAACGACAGGCTGGCGTCAAAGCGTCTGGTCCGTGGGAAAGTTCCTCCCAGTGACCACCACATTGGTTACCGGGATGTCGTTGAACTCGGGGCTCGCTTCCGTCGGCGCTCTCACGTTTCATATCGCACCCTCGGACTTCAGCGCGCGATAGGTCGTCTCGACTGATTTCGCGGTTGCGTCGACGATTATGTCGATTTCTTTCCGGGTGATGATCAAAGGCGGAGCAAAGCCGAGGATATCGCCGTGCGGCATGGCGCGGCCGATGACACCGTTCTCGAACAGAGCAGCGGCGACGCGAACGCCGACCTGAAGATCGGATTCAAACGGTATCCTTTGTTTTGGATCTCGCATCAGCTCTACGGCGGCGAGGATTCCGACACCACGAACCTCGCCGACGATGGGGTGTCCCACCAGTTCGGCATTCATGCGGGCGTGCCAATACGGTCCGACATCGCGGACATGCTCCAAGATGTTTCTTTCCTTTAGGAGTCGAATATTGGCGAGCGCGGCCGCAGCGCAAAGCGTGTGACCCGAATATGTCCAGCCATGGCCGAGGGCGCCATGCTTCTCTGTTCCTTGTTCCAAGACCGACCAGACGCGGTCGCCGATGATTGACCCGGAGATGGGCAGGTAGGCGGAACTCAACCCCTTGGCGATGGTCACGAAGTCCGGCCGCATGCCATAGAGGTGGGAACCGAATTTCTCACCGGTTCGTCCAAACCCGCAGACCACTTCGTCGGCGATCAGCAGGATATCGTACTTGTCGAGCACGCCTTGGATAGCGGTCCAGTATCCTTTTGGGGGTGGAATGATACCGCCTGTCCCAAGCACCGGCTCTCCGATAAAAGCTGCGACGGTCTCGGGGCCTTCAGCGAGGATAAGCGCTTCAAGTTCATCCGCGCAGCGTTTCGAGAACGCTTGCTCACTTTCGTCGTCATGCGCCTGACGATAGTGGTGCGGCGTTGTGGTATGGCGTACCAAGTCCAGCGGCAGGTCGAAGAAATTATGGAAGAAGGCAAGGCCTGTCAGGCTCCCGGTGACCAAGCCAGACCCGTGATAACCACGATGTCGCGAGATGATCTTCTTCTTTTCAGGGCGGCCCAGAATGTTGTTGTAGTACCAGACCAGCTTGATGTTGGTTTCGTTGGCGTCGGAGCCGGAAAGGCCGAAAAAGACCCTTCGCATGTTC
Organism: Mesorhizobium sp. STM 4661; assembly: GCF_000359125.1. Lineage (GTDB taxonomy): Bacteria > Pseudomonadota > Alphaproteobacteria > Rhizobiales > Rhizobiaceae > Mesorhizobium. The sequence goes on from NZ_CAAF010000001.1 coordinate 1,762, forward strand.
TGACCAAAATACTCGACCACCGTCTCTGCCAAGAGGGCGACTGGCTCCGTACCTTGACTTGCATAGATATGGGCGAACGGCAATTCGTGCGCTTGCCGGGCAATGGCATCGGCGATTTCCGTGCAGCCATATCCCATATTGACGCAGTAGAGCCCGCCGAAACCGTCGAGGCTCTTTCGGCCCTCGGTGTCCCAGATATAGACGCCTTCCGCACCGGCCATAATCCGGTTTGGCGTCTCACCTCGGCTGTGCTTGGCCAGATGCGTAGACGGATGAAAGACGAAGCTTCGATCCTTCTCTCTAAGTTGCTCGGTTCCCAGATTGCTCAAGCGCATGGTCCCTCTCCTCGCGATGGACTGGCGGAGGGCACTCGGTCAGCCGCCTCCTTAGCAATTAGCATACCGCAAACGCCCCTCAACTTTCGCGGGAATGCATGTCCTTAGCCGAGGAATTCGCGGAATCGGGATCAAAAGCCGTGGAAACCAAGGCTCGGGTCACCTTTGCTTT